>JBGVGW010000015.1:0-177585 GCA_045121855.1 Akkermansia sp. | reverse complement strand
CGGACGACAGGTCCCGCGAGAGTAGATAGCCGCCAGGGCTCAAACGAAGCTCCTGAACCGAAAGGTTCAGGAGCTTCTTCTGTTTTACACCACTTGGCTCAGAGAGCCGAGTTCTTCACCCAAGGCGCAGCCTTGTTTTCGCCATCGGGCGCAGCCGATACTTCACCACGCCCGGCAGGGCGTTCTTCACCGCGAGCGCAGCGAGCTTTAAAAACCGCAATCCACCTACGTGGCATACCCCCCGGAGCGTCAAGGCAACCCCGTCCCGCGACCCGTCTACGCAGCTGCGCTGCTACGCCGAGGCCTACGGTTCGTTTTGAACCTCCGGGAGTAGATAGCCGCCACCCGTCTCCGCCCCTGCGTGGCTATGCCGAGGCAGGGGGCTCAAACGAAGCTCCTGAACCGAAAGGTTCAGGAGCTTCTTCATTTTACACCACTCGGCTCAGAGAGCCGAGTTTTTCACCCAAGGCGCAGCCTTGTTTTCGCCATCGGGCGCAGCCGATTCTTCACCACGCCCGGCAGGGCGTTCTTCACCGTGAGCTCCAGCGAGCAGCAAGCGTATGTGGCATGCGTGAGGTTTAGGAAGCTCGCTCACGCTCGCGGTGAAAAACCGGGAATGCGCCCGGTGGTGAAGAAAAATGCCTGCGGCATTTGGGTGAAGAACGCGCTGTACGCGCGTGGTGAAGAATTCCTGCCGTTGGCAGGAATGGAGGGGCAGCGGGACTTAAGTCCCGCGCTACGAGATGGAGACTATTCCCAAAAAACGTTTGGCGGTGCAAGCGGCGGGCAGATGCGCTGTGGGGCAGGGCCGGTTATGACGATTGTGGCTTCTTTTGGGGTATACTGGTTACTGATGCGGGGAAAAGGGATGAAACAATAAGCTACACGCTTCACCTTAGTGAGGTGTTAATCTGTGGCGTAGTCGGGATTTATCTGTTCCCGAAAACTTGACTTTGAGTGTTGAAGCAGTTATATTCTGAGTATGGCTGTGGTGATGTTGTCAGATGATTTTAGCGGGATATGGATAGTGCTGGGCGGGGCGATGTTTTTCTATGGTGTGGTGGCAGCGTTTCTTTATACTGTTTTTTTACAGGTGAGCTATATAGTGGAGGTGTGGGGAAGTGAGATGGCGTTGTGGAAGAAGCTGCTTGTTCCTGTAGTGATGGCGATATGGTCGCTGTTGCCGATTGTGGTGGTGAGCGCTAAGAAGTGGAATGAAGTGAATGGGTATCCTTGGATGACGTGGCAATGGTGCGAGTTGGCGGTAGGAATTGGGGGAGGATGGGTTGTTTCCGTGTTGCTTGGTCGCTGTCTTCTGTGTTTCAGTTGGAGACGCTGTATCGGTGTGTCATTGGCAATATTTGTTGCTTATTCAGTGCTGCTGCTGGGGCTATGATTTTTTTAAGCCGTTTGATATTCCTCCGGCAGTCGGGATGCAGTATGAGTCGAATCTGCAAAACACGTCTTGACCACGGGGGATGGAATCGTTACAATAGGTGCATGAAGGTACGCTCTCTTTTCCTGATGGGATTGCTTTTGTCCGGGGTGTCTGCTGCTGATGAGCAGAAGTCTGCGACAACGCCGGAGGTTGACGTGATGACGATGGTGCAGGATGCCCGCTGTAAACAGGTGGTGGTGACGTGTCTGGTGAATAATCAACCGATGCGGATGCTGCTGGATACGGGGGCGTCCCACACGGTGCTGCATACGGAGAGTGCGGCGAGGCTGGAGGGTGTGCAGTGGCTCGATACGTCCAAGCTGAAGTTTAACGGAAATTCTCAGCAGCGACCGGAAATGCTGGTGGCACCGCTGCTGGCGGGGCCTGCTTCGTCCCCGCAGCATTTGTTCATGGTGCTGGATTTGTCTGCTGTGCGGAGTTCCATGGCAGAAAAAGTTGATGGGATTTTGGGGATGGATGTGTTGGGTTCCGTTCCCTTTACCTTTGACCTGAGAAAGGGCGAGTTTTATTGGGGCCTGCCGACGGAGGGTGAGCCTGTCCCGATGTTCGGGGCGCAGGACAAGTTCGGCCGTTTGTGGGTGGATGCCCTCTGCGGAGGAAAGACGATACGTCTGCTGTTGGACACGGGCAGTAGTGTGACGCGTGTGGCGGCTCAGGATTGGTCTGCCGGGGCTGCAGGTGCCGTGGCAGCGCAGGTCGGTGATGTGGATACGGCTGCGAGTCTGCAGGTCACGCTGGGCAATCCTGCCGATATGGAAGTGGGAAATGGAGTTTTCCTGCGCGGCGTCTCGCCTATGTTCGGCGTTGATGATGCTCCGCCGGTGCTGGGTATGGATGCGCTTTCCGGCGCGGCCTTGGTTCATTTGCCGACCAAAAATTCTCCGTTCGGAGCTTTTTTCCTGATGAAATAAGTAACATTTTGCCGCTTGGCTATACAGCCCCACGCCATGAAGATATGGCGTGGGGCTTGTTGTATATGTAGGGTTGGGTAGTTTGGCTGAGGGTACAGAGGGGGGCGGAATCGCGGAGACGTGATTCTGAATGCCGTTTCCTGACAGACAGCCTATGGGCTCGGTAGGATATGGCTGCAAAAGATGAGGTGCAGACGGCTACCGTGACTCAGGATGGGGGGAAGTAGTATATTCCGTTGAATGATCTGGCGGTGCTTTAAATGGCATCCGTGGACCGTCGGGCTGCGTATTCAAGCCGTTTGTCAATTTGGGTGGGCTTGTGGTGGTCAATGCTTTGCGCAGTACCGGAATCAGCAAAAGAAGAGTGCAGAGATGATTTCTGCGGGGTGGTGCGTTTTTGGCGCGATGGGGAAGGGGTGATGGAACGGGGAGAACCGTGGTTTTGTTCAGCCATGTCTGGGGGACTGGTGTTATGCAGACCATTGGCGGATTCTCTGGCTCTTATTTCTTCTGCCGGTGCCTGCGGCGGCAGAGCACCTTCTGTCATCACGGCACGTGATGGTTGCTGCCGGATGGCACCGTTTTCCAGCAGGTCGATGAGCTGTTGGAGGTTGACGGCTGATACAGCCTTTTCTATTTCCTCTGTCTTTGCATCGGCATGTATGGCGGTGGAAAGCGGTTTTGCCAGGGGCATGGCCGTGGCGGTATCAAGCGTAAGCATGTAGAGTGCTAATTTCAATACGCCGGGAGTATCCAGCTGGAGGAATTGAAAGAGTTTTCTGAGATTCTCCACCATATGGAGCGTGGACACGCTTGCTGCGCTTGAGTCGGGCTGCAGTTCCGGTGTCTGGGGGAGCAGGGGTGCTGTGGCGGAATCTGTTTTTCTGGCGCAAATGCGGTATTTGTATAGGATGTCTCGGGTTTTCTCCGGCTCCCGGTGGAGTTCGTCCAGAACCATATCCCGGAAGGCGATTGCCCGGTCCATGGCTTGTTCGGGGCTGCCGAATTGTTTGTCCGAGAAGTATCGGGCAAGTGTTGTTCCCTGGCGGCTGATGGCGACTCTCCAACCTTGGAAGTTGGTGAATTCGTACGTGAAACGAGTGATATGGCGTAAATTCATGGCCGTAATCATCTTATGTGTGTTTCTTGTGGCTTATTACCTACCTGTGCAGGTGGTGGATGTGAGCCGCACGCATTGTATGCGAATCTGCTGATTAGTCAAGCCGAATTGATATAAATTTTCTAAAAGTTGTACAGAGTCATTTTTGATGGATTTTTGGTTGAATTATTATTTGCTTTATGTGAAAAATAACAGACTGCAAATTTTCACTTACGCATATTCAAAAAAAATAAACGATATCGCAAAGCTTGTAAATATAACGATATACGATTTTTATTTATTAAATGATAAGGATATAATTTTGATGAGTGTATAATTTGATAGAGTTTAAAAGTTAGATGCTCGCAAATTCTGCTGTTAGATGGCTATTTTTTGTTTTTCGTTGTTAGAATTTCGTGGGTGTGTACAGGAGAGTTTTGCGGGAAAAAGGAGGTGATTTTTGTGTTTTTCGGCGAAAAAGCGGCATTTGTCGGAAAAAATGCAACTTTTTTGTCAGACAAAGGCCATTTTTCGCAAAAATTGGTTACCTTAAGGAAGTGAGTATGGTATGTTATTGATACTTAAAATGTTGATGTAATAGATGTGGCTTGGATGAGGCAGTTTAATCTTGACTTGGCGGGGTAAATATGATAGTGGTGAGGTGCTATGACTATGGCTCGCACACTTGCCGCAGCAGCGGCTCTGTTTTTGGGATGGTCCGCAGTAGTCGCTGCGGCGGATGAGCGTCCGAACATCCTGTTTATTATATCGGACGATCATGGTACGAATGCTCTGGGTACCTGTGATAAGGACAGCCCCGTGCCGCTGCCGGGCTTCCGCAAGCTGGCCAATGAGGGCATGGTCTTTGACCGCGCTTATTGTGCCAACTCGCTGTGCGGGCCGTCCCGCGCCTGCATGCTGACGGGACGCCATTCCCACAACAACGGCTTCCTGTACAATTACGGCGGGCCTGCCTTCAACGGTGATCAACCCACCTATCCCAAAATGTTGCAGAAAGCCGGGTATCAGACCGGTATTGTGGGAAAGTGGCATCTTATCTCTCGCCCCACGGGATTTGATTCCTGGCAGGTGTTCCCGAGCCAGGGGGATTACCTGAACTCCACTTTCCTCTCTGCCGGGCCGAACAACAGCACACGCAGCAACCGCATGCGCGGCTATGTGACGGATGTGGTCACCAACATGGCCATCACTTGGATGGAGAGCCGCGACCGCAGCAAGCCCTTTGCCCTCATCGTGGGGCACAAGGCACCGCACCGCAACTGGCTGCCCGCCGTGCGCCATCTGGATATCATCAAGGAGTATGTTGCCAAGATGACACCGCCTGCCACGCTGCATGATGACTGGAGCAACCGCCCGGAGTTCCTGCGTCACAATCGCCAGAGCGTCGGTTGGGATCTTTGCCCGTGGAATGACAGCCATCTGGTGTATGATCGCATCCCCTTCGATGTGATGAAGGAGATACTCCCCAAGTGGCAGCTGCGCAACAAGATTAAGAACGGCGAGTTCAAGGGGCAGGTTCCCGCAGATTTCAATATCGAGAAGCATGAACCGAAGTTTGTGCCCAAGACGCTGCTCGGCTGGGGGATGGATTGGATAGAACCCGGGCTGCAGGGTATCTACCGCAAGCATTTTAACACCCGTACGGATGAGTTTGTGGCCAATATGCGCGCAGGCAAGTACAAGACCGTGGAGGATATGACGGAGCAGCGCTGGCGCTGGTATATGGAGGATTACCTCGGCTGTATTCTTTCGTTGGATGAATCCATCTCTACGCTGATGGAGTATCTGGACAAGAGCGGCCTTTCCGAGAACACCCTTGTGGTCTATGTGGGCGACCAGAGCTTCTATTTGGGCGAACACGGCCTGTATGACAAGCGCTGGATATTCGAGGAATCCATGCGCATGCCGCTCATCATGCGCTGGAAGGGAACCATTCCGGCCGGTGTGCGCAGCCAGGCTATGGTGCAGAATATCGACTACGCCCCCACGCTGCTGGAAGTTGCCGGGGCCGATACACCGGAGAACACGCGTACGATGGAAGGTGTGTCTCTGACTCCGCTGTTCAAGACCGGTGAAGCGCCGCAGTTTGCCGACCGTCCGCTTTACTATGCTTTCTATGAGCAGCCGGGTGAGCACAATGCCCCGCGTCACGACGGCATCCGCACGCGCCGCTACACCTTTGCCCGCATTTGGACACCCACGGGCGAGGAGCGCAAGAGCGGCGCGCGTAAACCGGAGAATGAATGGCTGCTCATTGATAACGAGACCGACCCGCAGCAGATGCGCAACGTTTCTCAGGAACCGGCCTATGCCGGAATCATGCAGGAGCTGATGCAGCAGTACAATGCCGTGCGCGCTCAGTACCGCGTGCCTGCCGATTGCCCCGGCAGCGGTAATCGCATTCCGGACTTCCTCCCCTCCTGGGGCGCCGGAGAGAATGACCGCATCAAAAAGTAATTGCTGAGACAATATTTGTTTCATCGAGCCGATATCATCGTAGCGAGGGGCGAGCGCCTCTCGCTACGATTGTTTTGTTCGATTGTGCCGCTCAACGGTTGCGGAATATGGCAGGAACAGCAGACAATATCCAGCGCTCGGAATGCGAGCAAGGTGCAACGGAGAAAAGTGTTTTTTCAAAAATCGGGTTGAGCTCAAAAGATAATGTGCTCTGTTAAATTTTTAGGCGCAGTAAGCCACGATTGCCGCTTGCAGGGAGGCAGAGCAGGGGGTATGATGTCGGTATGAGCTCAAAGGTAACGGAAGAACAATTGGATATGGTGCGTGTCTGGGCAGCCGAAGGAATCGACCTCAACGGTATCCAGAAGAAGTTGGTGACGGAGTGCGGGGTGCATCTCACGTACATGGATGTCCGCTTCCTGTTGCTTGACCATGGTATCGAGATTGCCACCGCGCCCGCTCCTGCAAAAGCTCCCGAAAAAACGGCTGCTCCGAAATCGACCGAGGCTGAGCCCGCTGCAACTGCCGATGCTGCCGCAGCTCCCGGTGCGCCGAAGGTGACACTGGATGAATTGCAGCTCCCCGGTGCTCTGATTTCCGGAAAGGTGGAGTTCCCTTCCGGTACGCGCGGCGCCTGGATGATTGACCAGATGGGGCGCTTCGCCTGGAATGACCTGAGCGGTACCCCCACGCAGGAAGAATTGCAGGCCTTCCAGTTCGAGCTCACGCAACTCCTCAGCCGCGGACGCTGAGGCGCCGGATTCTGCAATCCGTTGCCGAATGGATGCTGCCGCATTTTGCCTTCTGGCCCGCCGTGCACTTTCGCCATCTCCTCGCACATGCCGTTGGAGATGGAGTAGTTGTGGTGTTTGCTGCGCTTTGATCTCAATTTTGAGCTTGTTTTGTGTCGTTTTTTTGTTATCATGAGAGTACTGAGCTATGCGCCGTTTTCTCCTTACATCTTTATTTGTCTATCTCGGGGCCATGTTGACCACTGCAGCGGAGGTATGGGCACCCGGTGTTTCCCGAAGCGGCGGATGGTATGACTATCATAAGACCCGCAGTAATGACGGCGCCATGGCTGACACAGCCATGTGTTGGGCGGCTTCTGCCAGTAATGTTATATCCTGGTGGCAAAATCACAATAAGGCTTCCATCACCTCTTCTGTTCCACAAAATGGGGCGATTTTTGATACATTTCGTACCATTTTCACCAACGGCGGCGGCAAAGCAGCCTACGCATACGAATGGTGGGTGACCGGTGACTGGAACGCGCCCGAAGGCTCCGGCTGGGCAAGCATCGACAAGGGTGTGACCGATGATTACCCTGCACTCGCCAATGGAGGTTTTCTCCGGAATGTGTACGATACGCTCCTCAATCCAATCTCCATCATTTCCTCTTCGAATAATCCCTATACCTATAGTGAGGCAGTGGTAAAAGCGCTGCAAAGTGGCTATGCCCTCACGCTTTCCACGGAAAACACCGGTGTAGCTCACGCCTACACTCTCTGGGGTGCAGAATACAAGATAACGAACAACGGCTACGAGCTCACCTCCGTCTGGCTGACCAATTCTGACGATATTGACAACGAGCCGGCGATGTTTAATCAGGCTGTTGTATGTGAATATTCGGCGGGTAAAAATCAAGGCTCTGTCCACTTTGATGGAAATATGGGAGTAACGATGACTGCCGTGGCCGGGTTGCGTACGGCATTGTTGTCTATTCCGGAACCGGCATCCGCAACATTGACTATTCTGGCCTTGGTCGGGCTGGCCGGCAAACGGCGTCGGCACTAATAAAGCAGGAAATCCCGGTAGGAGTAGGATATGACCACCCGCATGCTGTCCATGGGCAGGAGCGGGTGGTCGCTTTTGTGTGTCCTGCTGTTGCTTGATTCAATCTACATGGCTTTTGTCGAAAATATAAAAACTGCCCGCACGACGTGGGGGCCGTACGGGCAGGCAGGGCAGGGGGGGCTGCTAATCAGTTCTGATCGAGGACAGAATTGGCATTGGCGGCATCGACAGCCTGCTGCATCTGATTATTGGTATTATCAGGAGTGCAGCACTTCTTGCCGTCTTTGCGATCCTTGCAGCAAAGCTTGGCCCATTTGTGGTACTGGGCGGCCTTATTGGCATCTTTCTCTACACCTTTACCATTCGCGTACATGTGCGCGAGCGCGAAAGAAGCAGCCGGATGACCCTTGGCGGCGGCGGTCATCAGACCGGGAGCTGCCTTAGTGTACATCTCCTTGGCTTTTTCGGGGTCTTTGGGGATGTTGACGCCCTGGTCAGTGAGGTAGGCGATGGTATACTGAGCGAGCGGGTCGCCGTTTGCGGCTTCGAGAGTGATGGTCTCGATATCGAGCCAGCATTCCTGCGGCAGCTTGTCAGTTTTGCATTCCTTTCCTTTGCAGTCGGTTTTGCACTCGGCTGCACATTCTTTTGTTTTATCGGCGTCCGCCTTGTGGTCATCTGCGAAAGTAGGCAGAGCCATCATGGCGGCGACAGACAGGATAGTCAGTGTCTTCATAGGCCGACAGTTTGCACCTACCAAAAGGGGATTTCAAGCTAACTTTCCAGCTGTTTGAACGGAAAAAAAGTAAAAAACGCGTAAAATTGAGCCAAAAATGCGAAAAAAATCAAAAAAAACGCGAAAAGTGAGAAATAATCATTGACGGGGTGGGGGAAGTTGTGTATAATTCGCTCGCTTTTACGCCCCTCGGGGCGATGATAGAGTCCACGCTTCTGTAGCTCAGGGGTAGAGCGCATCCTTGGTAAGGATGAGGTCGCGGGTTCAAATCCCGCCAGAAGCTTCTGACTCATGCAAGAATAAGCAGCCCAAAATTAATTCCTATTATGGCCAAAGAATCATTCCAGCGCACCAAGCCCCACGTGAACGTGGGCACGATCGGTCACGTTGACCATGGCAAAACTTCCCTCACTGCTGCAATTACCAAGGTTCTTGCAGAAAAGGGTCAGGCAGAGTTCAAGGCTTACGACCAGATCGACGGCGCTCCTGAGGAGCGCGAGCGTGGTATCACCATCTCCACTGCACACGTGGAGTATGAGACCGCTAACCGTCACTATGCTCACGTTGACTGCCCCGGTCACGCTGACTATGTGAAGAACATGATCACCGGTGCTGCCCAGATGGACGGCGCTATCCTCGTTTGCTCCGCCGCTGACGGCCCCATGCCGCAGACTCGTGAGCACATCCTGCTTGCTCGTCAGGTGGGTGTTCCCTACATCGTGGTGTTCATGAACAAGATGGACCTTGCTGATCCCGAACTCGCTGAGCTCGTGGAGATGGAGATCCGCGAACTTCTTTCCTCCTACGACTTCCCCGGTGACGACCTGCCCATTGTGAAGGGTTCCGCCGTGAAGGCTCTGGAAGGCGACGCTGATGCTGCCGCTGCTATCATGGAGCTCATGGATGCCGTTGACGAATACATCCCGACCCCCGAGCGTCCGACTGAGAAGCCCTTCCTGATGCCCGTGGAAGACGTGTTCTCCATCTCCGGTCGTGGTACGGTGGCTACCGGTCGTATCGAGCGCGGTATCATCAACAAGATGGAAGAAGTTGAAATCGTGGGTATCCGTCCCACCCAGAAGACTTCCGTGACCGACATCGAAATGTTCCGTAAGCTTCTCGACAAGGGTGAAGCCGGTGACAACGTGGGTGTTCTTCTTCGCGGTATCAAGAAGGAAGACATCGTTCGCGGTCAGGTTATCGCTAAGCCCGGTTCCGTGACTCCCCACACCAAGTTCGAGGCAGCCGTTTACGTGCTGACCAAGGAAGAAGGTGGCCGTCACACTCCGTTCTTCAACAACTATCGTCCCCAGTTCTACTTCCGTACGACGGACGTGACCGGTACTGTGACTCTGCCCGAAGGCACCGAAATGGTGATGCCCGGCGACAACATTACCATCACTGTTGAGCTCATCACTCCGGTGGCTATGGAAGAAGGTATGCGCTTCGCTATCCGTGAAGGTGGTCGTACCGTGGGCGCCGGTAAGGTTGCCAAGATCCAGGAGTAATCCTGGGAGAAAATCTCCAAAATTAAATCGGGTTGCATTCCGATAATGGAATGAGACCTCGGCCCGGGGAAGGGTGCCCGGCAAAGGGCACCCTTTCCTGACCCGGCCGAAAGTACAGAGCAAGGTTATAGGGTAATAGCTCAATTGGTAGAGCAGCGGTCTCCAAAACCGCGTGTTGGGAGTTCGAGTCTCTCTTACCCTGCCAGCCTTCCTCTTTTTTTTTCTCGAAAAATCCCCTACATTTACATACGCAGATGTTCCGCAAGATTTCCCAATACATATCCGCCCTGAAAGGCGAGTTAAAGAAGTGTTCCTGGCCTTGGGAAAGTGACCCGAAGGTAACCGGGTTCAAAAAATTCCGTGAACTGTGGGGGTCCACGCTGGTCGTGCTGGTGGCGATGGTGCTGCTGGGCGGCTACGTGGCATTCTTTGATTATGTACTGGCAGCAGTAGTGAATCGCGCTATTCTGCTTTTCTCCTGAAAATTTTCAATTTTTCGTACAGTAAACCATGTCTCGTCTGCACGAACGTAAAACCGGAGCCGGTCGCGCCATCCCTGAAGCAAAAAATCAGTGGTATGTGCTGCATGTGCTTTCCAATAAGGAGCGCCGCTCTGTAGAGAATTTGAACCGTCTCTTCAAGGAAGATGAGGAGATGGGTGCGCTGCTTCAGAGCCCTCCTCTGGTCCCGACGGAAAAGGTGGAGGATGTCCGCAAGGGCAAGAAGTACGTGGTGGAGCGCAAGCTGTACCCCGGTTATGTGTATCTGAACTTTGCGCTCCGTCGTCCGGATGGTACGCTGAACAATGACGCTTGGTACAAGATTCAGGCGGTTGACGGCGTAATCAGCTTTGCCTGCGGCCGGAACAAGGAGCCTCTGCCCATGTCTGAGAAAGACGTGAAGGAGCTGATGGCTGAGATTGAGCGCCGCAGCGGTGCCGCCCGTCCGAAGGTGGCCTTCAACGTGGGCGAAGAGGTGGTGGTGCTGGAAGGTGCCTTCGCCGGTGAGCGCGGTATAGTTGAGATGGTTGATGCCGATCGCGGTCGTCTGCGTGTGGGCGTCAATATGTTCGGTCGCTCCAACCCGCTCGACCTGGATTATGCACAGGTGCAGCCGGTGCCCGAAGACGAAAAGGAACAGGGCTGAGCCCAATGAAGAACTTCCCGCTGCCCGGAATCGTGAAAACGGGGAAGGGCGGCAAAACAACAAAACAAAACCATGGCTAAAGAAGTAGTTAAAGTAATTAAGCTGCAGATTCCTGCCGGCGCCGCGAATCCCTCGCCGCCCGTGGGTCCTGCTCTTGGTCAGGCCGGTGTGAACATCATGGGCTTCTGCAAAGAGTTCAATGCTAAGACTCAGAAGCAGGCCGGTGATGTGCTTCCCGTCGTGATCACCGTATACAAGGACAAGTCCTTCGACTTTATCACCAAGATGCCCCCGGCTGCCAACCTTCTCAAGAAGGCTGCCGGTCTCAAGTCCGGCTCCGGCGAGCCGAACAAGAAGAAGGTGGCAAAAATCACCAAGGATAAGTTGATGGAGATTGTCAACATCAAGATGCCCGACCTCAATACCAAGGATCCGGAAGCCGCTTGCCGCATCATTGCCGGCCAGGCTCGCCAGATGGGTATTGAAATCGAGGGTATGTAACCCCCTTCTGCAGGAGGGAAAATAAATCATAAACCCGAACGTACTGCTAAAAATTATGTCTACAAAACGCTCCAAGCGCTACAATGAGGCAGCCAAGCTTGTTGACAACAGCAAGGCTTACGCTGTCGAGGAGGCTGTGGAAGTGATGAAGAGCTTCCCCGCTCCGAAATTCGACCCCACGGTTACCGTATCTTTCCGCCTCACGGTGGATCCCCGCAAGTCCGACCAGATGGTGCGTGGCTCTGTTGCCCTGCCTCATGGTACCGGTAAGAATGTCCGCGTTATCGTCTTCGCTCAGGGTGAAGCTGCTCAGGCTGCCCTCGAAGCCGGCGCAGAGAAAGTTGGCCTGGATGACCTCATCAAGGAAATTCAGGGAGGTTATCTTGATTTCGACAGCGCAATCGCCACCCCGGATGCCATGGCCCAGGTGCGTAAGATTGCTCGCGTGCTCGGCCCGCGCGGCCTGATGCCCAACCCCAAGACCGGTACCGTGACGGAAGACACCGCCAAGGCCGTTCGCGAGGTGAAGGCCGGTCGCGTAGACTTCAAGGTTGACCGCAACGCTAACATCTCCGCCGCAGTGGGCAAGCTCTCCTTCGAGAGCGATAAGCTTGTGGAGAATGCCCGTGCTCTCATCTCTGCCGTTGTGAAGGCTCGCCCCTCCGGTGCGAAGGGTGCCTACATCGCCGGCGTGACGATGGCCAGCTCCATGAACCCGGGTCTTTCCATTGCCCAGGTTGAGTATTCCAAGAACTAATAACCTGAACCGCAACGAATCATTATGAGCACTGAGAAAAAAGTGAATGCCGATAAGGGCATCATCATTGAGAACCTGCTGGCTAAGGTTAACGCTTCCCCGTTCGTGCTGGTGATTGACTACACCGGCGTGACTGTGCCTGAGTTCACCACGCTGCGCGCCGAGCTGGCCGCTGCCGGTGCCTCCTGCATGGTGGCCAAGAACACCTTCATGACCAAGGCCATCAAGGATGCCGGTATGCCCGACATCTCCGCCTGCCTCAAGGGTCAGACGGCCTACATCATGGGTGATAGCGACGTCTGCGCCGCTGCTAAGGTGGTGAACGGCTTTGCCAAGAAGTCCAAGAAGGCTGCCTGGAAGGGCGGTATCCTGGACGGCGCTGAGTTGACCCCCGATAAGATCAAGGCTCTCGGCGATCTGCCCAGCCGCGAAGTTCTCCTTGCCACCCTGCTTGGTACCATCAATGGTGCCGGTGCCGCTCTGGCCCGCGTCATCCAGGCCTACGTGGACAAGGAAAATGGTGGTGCAACCGAGGAAACTCCGGCTGCAGAGTAAAAAAAATAAAAAAAGACTTGAACAGATGGCGGCGGTGTGCTATCAAGTGCCCCGCCGCCTGAAAAAGAAATTAGGCTCTCTGTCGGCTCTCCGGCCGGTGAGAACTGAAATGGATGGGGAGCCCCCATCCGCGACAAGAACCAATTACAACAAAAAATACTACAATGGCTGATATCAATAAGATCGCTGAGGAACTCGGCACCCTGACCATTCTGGAGGCTGCTGAGCTTGTTAAGATGCTGGAAGAGAAGTGGGGCGTGTCCGCCGCTGCTCCCGTTGCCGCTGCTGCCGGCCCCGCCGCCGCTGCTGAGCCCGTGGAGGAGAAGACTGACTTCGACGTTGAGCTGACCGACGCCGGCAGCAACAAGATTGCTGTTATTAAGGCTGTTCGCGTTGTCAAGTCCGGTCTGGGTCTGGCTGACGCTAAGAAGCTCGTTGAGAGCGCTCCCGCCGTCATCATCGAAGGTGCCTCCAAGGAGGACGCCGAGAAGGCCAAGGCCGAGCTCGAGAAGGCCGGCGCCAAGGTCACTATCAAGTAACCTTTCGTTGTACGCGATCGCAGGGTGGAATTTCTCTTCCTCCCTGCCTTCGCGTCTTATCGTCTCATCATCTAAAACTTAACTTTTATTAACTTTTTTACGTACGCGTCGCGCAAGGCGCGCGTGAGACCGACCCGGGGCTATCAAGAGGCCCGGAAGGCACGGGAAGCTCCGGGTCGGTTTTACCAAACGTAAGCCGACCCCGCATCTGTGGCCCAGGTGCACAACCTCATCTCCGACAACTCCATGTCCAAGCCCAAGCAAGAGCGAATCAGTTTCGGTAAAATCAAGGAGGTCATTGACCCGCCCAACTTGATTGAGATTCAAACTAAGTCCTACGAGGAATTCCTTCAGCGTTTCACCGAGCCGGGAAAACGGCTCAAAATGGGTCTCCAGGCTGTTCTTTCCGAACATTTCCCGATAGAGAGCTACGACGGCCAGATTCGGCTTGAGTATGACTCGTACGAGATTACCCCGCCCAAGACCAGTGATTTTGCGGCCATTCGTGCCGGTGAGACCTACAGCGCTTCTCTGTATGTGAAGTTCCGTCTGAAGTGTGGCGACTACACGGCCGATGAGAACGTGTACATGGGAGAAATCCCGATGATTACTGATCGCGGAACATTCGTTATCAACGGTGCAGAGCGCGTGATTGTGGCGCAGCTGCATCGCTCCCCCGGTCTGTGCTTTGAGAAGACACAGCACACGAACGGCAAGGACATCTACTCTTTCCGCATTATTCCTGACCGCGGCTCCTGGCTGGAGGTGCAGTTCGACACGAGCGACCTCATGTACGTATTCCTGGATCGCCGCCGTCGTCGCCGCAAGTTCCTGGCCACCACGTTCCTGCGCTACCTCGGCTACGAGAGCGACCGCGACATCGTGGAGCAGTTCTACACCATTCAGAAGCTTCGTCTGGCCGAAGTTGCCGGCGAGGAGCTGGAGTACCTCATTCCCTTCGAGGATGTGAAGTTCGGTGATGAGCAGAGCGGCCGCAAAGCTACCATCATTGCCAAGGCCTACGAGTCTCTGAGCCTTTCCACTGTCCGCAAGATGCAGGAGTTGGGCATTGAGGAGATTGAGGTCATCGATCAGCGTGAAGAGGAAACGCTGGTGAAGACCCTCAAGAAGGATCTGGCTCACGACCGCGAATCCGCGCTCAAGGAAATCTTCCGCAAGTTCCGTCCGGGTGACCCCTCTTCCGTGCAGCAGGCTGCCACGGCACTGGATCGCCTCTTCAAGGACGAGAAACGCTACGACCTCACCCGCGTGGGCCGTTACAAGATTAACCAGAAGCTCGGTCTGGACGTGCCGGAGGATTGCCGCCTCATCCAGCCCATTGACTTCCTGGCTTCCCTTAAGTACCTGCTGCGCCTGAAGAACGGCGACGGTCAGGTGGACGATATCGACCACTTGGGCAACCGCCGCGTGCGCGCCGTGGGCGAACTCATTTCCAACCAGTGCCGCGTGGGTCTGGCCCGCACGGAGCGTCTGGTCAAGGAACGTATGACGCTCTGCGATACTACCCGCACGGATATCACGCCCAGCAAGCTCATCAACCCGAAGGCTCTCAGCGCCGTGGTGCGTGACTTCTTCGGCCGCAGCCAGCTCTCCCAGTTCATGGATCAGATTAACCCGCTGGCAGAGCTGACCCACAAGCGCCGTCTCTCCGCACTCGGCCCGGGCGGTCTGAACCGCGACCGCGCCGGCTTCGAGGTGCGAGACGTGCACCCGTCGCACTATGGCCGTATCTGCCCCATTGAGACCCCCGAAGGTCCCAATATCGGTCTGATTAACTCCCTCTGCACCTATGCCCGCATCGACGAGTACGGCTTCATTGAGACGCCGTTCCGCCGCGTGAAGCAGATTGAGAAGAAGAACGCCAAGGGCGAAGTGGTGGACGTTGAGGTCGTGGTGACCAACGAGGTGGTGTATCTGACCGCCGATAAGGAAGAGTATCACCTCATTGCCCAGGCCAACAACCCGCTTGACAATGATAACGGCACCGGTCACTTCACCCGTTCCCGTGTGACGGCTCGCCAGCATGGTGAGTTTATTGAGGTGGATCCCCGCCGCGTGGAGTACATGGACGTGTCTCCCAAGCAGATTATTTCTATTGCCGCCGGTCTCATTCCCTTCCTGGAACACGACGACGCCAACCGTGCACTCATGGGCGCAAACATGCAGCGCCAGGGTGTGCCGTTGATGGTGAATCAGGCTCCGCTGGTGGGTACCGGTATTGAGGCCAAGTGCGCCCGTGACAGTTGCTCTGTGGTGTGCGCCCTCGCCGGTGGTATCGTGGCTTCCGCTACGGCTGAGTACATCGTGACCACTCCCGATGGTGAGCTGCCCGTTTCTCCCAATACATGGCTGAGTGAACCCGAGCGCGTCAAGACTGATCCCGAGAAGGGCATCTACGTGTACCAGCTGCGCAAGTTCATGCGCTCCAACGCCTCCACCTGCATCAACCAGAAGCCTATCGTTTCCCGCGGCGACGTGGTGAAGCCCGGCGATGTGCTGGCCGACGGTCCCTGTACCGATGGCGGTGAGCTGGCTCTGGGCCGCAACGTGCTGGTGGCTTACATGTCCTGGTACGGATACAACTTCGAAGACGCCATCATCATCTCTGAGCGTTTGGTGCAGGAGGACGCCTACACCTCTATTCACATCGAAGAATTCGAGGAGAAGGCCCGCGACACCAAGCTCGGACCGGAAGAAATCACTCGCGATATCCCCAACGTGGGCGATGATGCCCTCAAGAATCTGGGCAGCGACGGTGTGGTTCGCATCGGTGCTGAGGTGAAGCCCGGCGATATCCTGGTGGGTAAGATTACGCCGAAGAGCGAGACGGATCTGGCTCCTGAGGAACGCCTGCTGCGCGCCATCTTCGGTGAGAAGGCTGCTGATGTGAAGGATACCTCTCTGCGCGTGCCCCCGGGCACGACGGGTGTGGTGATGGATGTTCGCGTGGTGCGCTCTGCCGCTCCCGGTTCTCCTGCCGTTGATTTGGAGAAGGAAAGCCAGAAGCAGCGCAAGAAGGTGGACGCCGAGTACGAGCGCGACCGCGATGCTCTTATTGAGCAGCTGACCAGCAAGCTCTCTGACCGCCTGCTTGGCGAGAAGATTCCGCTGGAGGTGACCCGCGCCGGTACGAACGAGGTGATTATCCCCGCCAACCGCAAGATTACCAAGACTCTGCTGCGCAAGCTGGCCGTCTATCATGACCAGATTGAGATGAACGAAAGCCCGGTGCGTAACCAGATTTTCGAAATCATCAACAGCTATGAGCCCCGCTTCGCTGAGCTGGATGACGAGCGCGATATCAAGCTCGACCAGATTGAAGCCGGTGCAGAGATGGACCCCGGTGTTGTGACCGAGGTGAAGGTCTACATCGCTACCAAGCGCAAGCTGGGTGTGGGTGACAAGATGGCCGGTCGTCACGGTAACAAGGGTGTCTGCTCCCGAGTCCTGCCCGTGGAAGATATGCCCTACCTGGAAGATGGTACCCCCGTGGATATCATCCTCAACCCCCTGGGCGTGCCTTCCCGAATGAACGTAGGTCAGGTGCTGGAGGCTCACCTCGGTGTTGCCGCGAAGGCTCTTGGCTTCAAGGTGGCTACCCCCGTGTTCGACGGTATCGAGGAATCCCAGATTTGGGACTACATGAGCCAAGCCAAGAAGATGCCCGGATTCTCCTGGGTGGGCGACGGCAAGGACGGCAGCGTGGCCGGTAAGAGCCGCCTCATCGATGGCCTGACGGGTGAGTACTTCCACTACCCGGTGGTGGTGGGCTACACCTACATGCTCAAGCTTAACCACTTGGTGGCTGACAAGGTGCACGCTCGTGCCGTGGGTACATACTCGCTGGTGACCCAGCAGCCCCTCGGCGGTAAGGCTCAGCACGGTGGTCAGCGCTTCGGTGAAATGGAAGTGTGGGCCATGGAGGCTTACGGTGCAGCTTACACGCTGCAGGAGCTCCTCACCGTCAAGTCTGACGACGTTCAGGGCCGTACCCGCATCTACGAGAACATCGTCAAGGGCGATAACTCTCTGGAGGCCGGCACACCCGAATCCTTCAACGTGCTTATTAAGGAAATGCAGTCTCTCTGCCTCAACGTCCAGCCGACGGAGAAACGCGACCGCGAGAATGCTCCGCAGACGACGGACGACCTCTTCGCCCTGCTTGCAGGCGATGACGATGACCTGGACGACGAATTGTCCGATGACGCTGATTTCGATGTATTCGGCGATGTCGATGATGATGATGATGTCGAGGTATATGCGGAGGAGGAATCCGAGGATGACGAGGACGACGACGCCTGATACAAGATGTAAACCTGTAACCGCTGCCCGGGCCTCAACATCCCGGGTGGCACCAACAATCTAAAAACACCACATAATATGTCTTTTAACGACCTTAACAACGAGAAGGCAAAGAACTTCGATCAGGTTTGCATCACCGTGGCCAGCCCGGAGGATATCCTCAACTGGTCCAGCGGCGAGGTCAAGAATCCTGAGACGATTAACTACCGCACGTTCAAGCCGGAGAAGGGTGGTCTGTTCTGCGAGCGTATTTTCGGGCCTACCCGCGACATGGAGTGCTCTTGCGGCCGCTACAAGCGCGCTAAGAACAAGGGTATGATTTGTGACCGCTGCGGTGTGGAGGTGACCACCTCTCGCGTGCGCCGTGAGCGCATGGGCCACATCAATCTGGCCGTGCCGGTGACCCACATCTGGTTCTACAAGTGCATGCCCAGCCGCATCGGCCTCATGCTCGACCTGACTGCCCGTGATCTGGAGCGTGTCATCTACTACGAGGATTACATAGTGACGGATCCCCGCGGCGTGAACGGCATCGAGCGCGGCATGATTCTCACGGAAGAGGAGTACGATGAGCTTGTGGAGGACTACGGTGATGATGCACCGGAGGCCGCCATGGGTGCTGCTGCCATTCAGACCCTGCTCAAGACCATCGATCTGGACGCTCTCATCGACGAGCTGCGCCAGGAGATGGAGAAGACCAATTCCAAGCAGAACAAGCGTAAGCTGGCCAAGCGCCTGCAGCTGGCTCAGGGCTTCCGCAGCAGCGGCTGCCATCCGGAGTGGATGGTGCTTACCGTGCTGCCGGTGATTCCCCCGGACCTGCGTCCCCTCGTTCCGCTGCCCGGCGGCCGCTTTGCCACCAGTGACCTGAACGACCTGTATCGCCGCGTTATCAACCGTAACAACCGTCTGCGCGAGCTGGCCGCTCTCCAGACCCCGGAGGTGATTAAGCGCAACGAAATGCGCATGCTCCAGGAGGCTGTGGACGCCCTGTTCGACAATGGTCGTCACGGTCGTCACGTGACCGGCGCCGGTAACCGCCCGCTGAAGTCTCTGTCCGACATGCTCAAGGGCAAGAGCGGCCGCTTCCGTCAGAACCTGCTCGGTAAGCGCGTGGACTACTCCGGCCGTTCCGTGATTGTGATCGGTCCGCACCTCAAGATGAACCAGTGCGGTCTTCCCAAGAAGATGGCTCTCAACCTCTTTGAACCCTTCATCATTCATCGCCTCAAGGAGATGGGCTATGTGCACACCGTGCGCTCTGCCAAGAAGATGATTGACCGCAAGGAAGCCATCGTGTGGGATATTCTGGAAGAGGTGACCAAGGGTCATCCCGTGTTCCTGAACCGTGCTCCTACGCTGCACCGTCTTTCTATCCAGGCTTTCGAGCCTGTGCTGATTGAAGGTAGCGCTATTCGTCTGCACCCGCTGGTGTGTACGGGTTACAACGCTGACTTCGACGGTGACCAGATGGCTGTGCACGTTCCGCTGAGCGTGGAAGCCCAGCTGGAGGCCCGCCTCCTGATGCTGGCTCCCAACAACATCTTCTCTCCCGCCTCCGGTAAGCCCATCTGCACGCCGACGCAGGATATCATTCTCGGTTCCTACTACCTGACGCACACCCGCGCCAAGGAAGTGAAGGAGAAGCAGGACAATCAGCACCTGCTGCCTCTCTTCGAGTCCATTTCCGAAGTGGAGTTCGCCATCGCTGCCCGCAAGATTGGCTACCACGAGTGGATTCGCCTCAAGAACCCCGATTACGGCAAGGAAGGTGAGGCTTTCGAGAAGCTTTCCTTCAACCGCGAGAATGTTGACCGCAAGACTATCGTCACTACCGCCGGCCGCGTTCGCTTCAACGAAATTTGGCCGGATGAAATCGGCTACATCAACCGCAACGTAGGTAAGAAGCAGCTGGGTGAAATCATCTGGCGCTGCTATCAGGCCTGTGGTCAGAAGCGCACGGTGGAGACGCTGGACGCCCTCAAGTCCCTGGGTTACAAGGAAGCTACTCGCTCCGGTTGCTCCATCGGTATCGTGGACATGGTGGTGCCCGAAGGTAAGGATGAGATGATTGCCGATGCCTACGAGCAGGTTGCCAAGGTGACCGAGCAGTATGAGGAAGGTCTCATCACCAACGGCGAACGCTATGAAAAGGTGGTGAATATCTGGTCCTCCACGACCGATGCCATCCAGAAGGACCTCTACACCAAGCTGGAATACAACAGCGGTTCCGCCGTGGCCAGCCCCCTCTACATGATGGTGGACTCCGGCGCCCGTGGTAACAAGGCTCAGATTAAGCAGCTCTCCGGTATGCGCGGTCTTATGGCCAAGCCCTCCGGTGAGATTATCGAACGCCCCATTACCTCCAACTTCCGTGAGGGGCTCTCCGTGCTGGAGTACTTCATCTCCACCCACGGTGCCCGTAAGGGTCTGGCTGATACCGCTCTTAAGACCGCTGACTCCGGTTACATGACCCGTAAGCTTGTCGACGTGGCTCAGGACGTTATCGTCCGCGACACCGATTGCGGTACGGAGAATGGTATTACCATGACCGCCATCTATGATGGTGAGGACGAAATCGCCTCCCTGTCCACCCGTATCTACGGCCGTGTCACCTGTGATGACATCTATGACCCGACCACGCGTCAGCTCATCGTGGCGAAGAATGAAATCATCACCGACGAGGCTGCCAAGAAGATTGAGAACGTGGGCATCGAGAAGGTGAAGGTGCGTTCCGTGCTGACCTGTGACCTGTCCAAGGGCTGCTGCGCCAAGTGCTACGGTCTCAACCTGGCCACCGGCAAGAGCGTGAAGGTGGGTGAAGCCGTGGGTATCATTGCTGCCCAGTCCATCGGTGAGCCCGGTACCCAGCTGACCATGCGTACCTTCCACGTGGGTGGTACGGCTACGGCTGCTGCCAATCGTCCGGAATATGTGGCCAAGTCTGCCGGTCGCGTCATCTATGACGAGAACCTGCGTGACCGCTGCGTTGAGGATGAGAACGGCAACATGGTTGTTCTTTGCAAGAACGGCGGCGTGAAGGTTTACGACGCAGAGGGTAAGGAAATCGAATCCTACTCGCTCACCTTGGGTGCTGTGCTTCGTGTGAAGGACGGCGACAGTGTGGAGCCCGGTCAGACCATCGCAGAATGGGATCCCTTCGCCATTCCGGTCATCTCTGAAGTGAGCGGTACCGTGGAGTTCCAGGACATGATTGAAGGTATTACCTGCCGTACGGATTCGGCTCACTCCGATTCCGGTAAGGGTACAACCGTCATCATCGACCACCGCCAGGATCTGGCACCGCGTGTGATTGTGCACACCGCCAAGCCCGGTTCGGCCAAGGACAAGCCCCGCGTGTACGCCATCCCCACGGGTGCCTACCTCGTGGTGAATGACAAGCAGAAGATTTCTGCCGGTACGCAGCTGGCCAAGACTCCCCGCAAGGTGCAGAAGACGAACGATATTACCGGTGGTCTTCCCCGTGTGGCTGAGCTCTTCGAAGCACGCCGCCCGAAGGATGTCTGCACTCTGGCAGAGATGGATGGTATCGTTGCCATTGATGACGCCATGATTCGCGGTAAGAAGGTGGTGACCATCTATCGCGACGCCGAGGCCCGCGAGGCTGCTACCAAGCGCCGTCGTCGCTCTGCCAAGCTGGAGGAGCGCGATGAGAACGAAGGCACCATCTCCTGCAAGCACCTCGTGCCCATGGATCGCCACATCATCGTGCATGATGGTGACTTTGTGCGCGCCGGTGAGCCGCTGTCCGACGGCACGGAGGCTTCGGATGAGATTCTGCGCATCTGCGGTAAGGAAGCCCTGCAGGAGCACCTGGTGAACAAGGTGCAGCAGGTGTACCGTGTCCAGGGTGTGGAAATCAACGACAAGCACGTTGAAATCATCGTTTCCCAGATGCTCCGCAAGGTG
Organism: Akkermansia sp.; assembly: GCA_045121855.1. Classification (GTDB taxonomy): domain Bacteria; phylum Verrucomicrobiota; class Verrucomicrobiia; order Verrucomicrobiales; family Akkermansiaceae; genus Akkermansia. Next base: position 155,846 of record JBGVGW010000015.1, on the reverse strand, counting down.
CGCATCAAGGATCCGGGCGATACCGGTCTCCTCTGGGGCGACGAGGTGGATCGTACCACCCTCAGCCGCATCAACAAGGAGACGATGGCCATGAACGGTCGTCCTGCCGATTACGAGCCCATCCTGCTCGGCATCACCAAGGCTTCCCTCAAGACGGATTCCTTCATCTCTGCCGCATCCTTCCAGGATACCACGCGTGTGCTGACGGAGGCGTCCACTCTTGGCAAGGTCGACTTGCTGGAAGGCTTCAAGGAGAACGTTATTCTGGGTCACCTCATTCCCGCAGGTACCGGCTTCAACAAGTACCGCAACATCGTGGTTGAAGCCGCTCCGGGCGCAACGCCGATTCCCCGTTCCACCTATATGGATGACGAGGAAGACCTGCCCATGACCGATGACACCATCTCCGTGGGTTCCGATGATTAACACCGTCACGGATTAGAATTTCAGCCCGGCATGAACATGATTCATGCCGGGTTTTTTAATTTGAGATTGATTTTTTTTGCTTTATAGTATATTCGTAGACCGAGCAGGTGATGCGGAGCGTCTACTGCGGGAAAAAGAAGATATTATGCTCATGAAAATAAATGTTTCATCAGGGATTCGCCTTCTGACGGCAGTATTGTTGGGCTGGGTCGTGGCCGGCTGCGAGGTGGTGCATGTGCTCACGGCTCAGAATAAGCCGCAGGAGGTCGGGAATGTGCCGGTGCATGAGGTGGTGAGTACCGCCCCGCCTGCTACCGGGAAAAAAGCCCGCAATGTGATATTGATGATAGGAGACGGAATGGGGTCGGAACAAATTTGGTCGGCTTGGATGTGCAATCACGGTAAGTTGAATCTGGAAAAATTGCCCATTATCGGTTTTTCCCGCACTCGCTCTGCATCTTCTGCTATCACGGATTCTGCGGCAGGCGGTACGGCCATCGCCTGCGGTGTTAAAACAAATAATGGCTGGCTGGGGCTCAGCCCCGATAAAAAGGAGCATTTATCCGTTATGCGCTGCCTGGAGAAAGCCGGTAAACAGACAGGCCTGGTAGTAACAAAAGCCATCACAGATGCAACACCTGCATCATTTTATGCTCACTGCTCAGACCGCAGCAAGACGTCGGCCATTGCAGAGGATTTAGTTGATAGCGGCTGTCGTGTCATTATCGGCGGCGGTACTTCTGTTGTCTCGCCCCGCCAGATGGAGGCATTGAAGCGTAAAGGCGCGCTCGTGCGCTTAGAGGGGGCTGTGCATTGTCCCCCTGCTTCCCAGCGGGGAAATTTCCTGGGAAATGCGGTGAGTGAGGCTCTGACTACCTTGGAAAAGCACCCCGACGGCTTTTTCCTGATGATAGAAGGGTCGCAGATAGACACGGCCGGCCACTGGATGAACTTGCGGGAAACCGTGCAGGAAACGCTGGATTTTGATAGAGCCTTGGGTGTCGTTCTACGGTGGATGCAGAGCCATCCGGATACCCTGTTGGTGGTAACGGCTGACCACCAGACCGGGGGGCTTTCCCTGTTAAGCGGCGCTGTAGAGAAAGGTGAAGTGAAGGGCAGCTTTGCCACCATGCGCCACTCCGGTGTTGCCGTGCCGGTATATGCGGCCGGTGCCGGGGCTGCTGCTTTTGGCGGGATGCAGGAGAATACGGAGCTCAAGCCTAAAATACTCCGCGCCTGCGGACTCACTTCTGAATGATGAAATGAAAAAAGCTCCGGTGTATGCCGGAGCTTTTTTTGTAATTGCAGGGGGAAAAGTCGTTCAGCGCAGCAAGAGGGCATCTCTGTCTAATCCGGAGAGCTCACCGAGCTTGCGCAGCAGGTAGCGCATCACCAGGATTAGCGTGATCATGAGCGGCACGCCGATGACGAGATACCCCCACCAAGTCATGCTGCTGACGGCGTAGTTGTACTCCAGAATCTGTTTTTCGGCCGGCTGTTTCAGTACCGGTAAGAGGAAGTACAGCGCCAGACAGAAATTGGCGGCTGCGGAAAAGAAGAGCGTGGAGGCGGTAAAGGCGCTGGCTTTCCACAGCAACCGGTTGTAGGCATCCGTCTGTGAGGCTGCCTGTATGGTCTTTTCGATGAGAGCCACGTCAAACAGGCTGTCGGAGTATATGAACAGGCGCAGCATGGAATCCCGGCGGCGTGCCGTCACCAGCATGGCACCGCCGAGCAGGGCTGCGATGAGAGCCTCCTTGGCGGCATACCACCACGGGGTGTCCGGGCGAATGGCTCCGCCGTCTCCCGTGTTGGCGTAGATGGTGACCACCCCGGTGAGAATGGTGCCCATGAGCCCGAAGAGGGTGATGGGGTCTACCTTGCGATGCTCCAGAAACATCCACACACCGCAACCAAGCGGCAGGGCGAGCGCCACCACCATGGCCCAGGTGGTGCCCAGTTCCAACAAGCCCGGACCGGAGGTCGAGCAGTGGTCAAGTATGAGCACGGGAGCGAGAACGCTCAGCAGTACATTCAGCAGGCTTTTGGTGCCGTTGTCCATGAGGTGGGGGCGTGGTTATTTCATGGAAGCAATGGCGGCAGCCATATCCGGTGCACGGAAAGTGGAGGAACCTGCCACCAGACAGTCGGCTCCGGCGTCACGGCAGAGCGGAGCCTGTGCGGCGCCGATGCCGCCGTCCATCTGAATGAGGAAGTTCAGGCCGAGCTTCTTGCGCTGTTCATCCAGAGTGCGAACCTTGTCCAGTACCTCGCCCATGAAACTTTGCCCGCCGAAGCCGGGTACGACGCTCATGACCAGCACCATATCAAGCTCTGCCAGATAGGGAAGAACTTTTTCCACGGGGGTGGCGGGGTTGACGGCAAGCCCCGCCTGAGCACCGCCCGCACGGATAGCTGCCAGTGTGGCGTGCAAATCCACCGCACCCTCGCGCTCCACGTGGATGGTAATCATGTTCATGCCGGCTTTGATGAAACGCGGCAGGTAGTGATCCGGGGCATCAATCATGAGGTGTGCATCCAGATAGGCATCTTCGGGTACGCTTTGGCGGATAGCCGAACAAATGTCCGGGCCGAAGGAAATGTTATCCACGAATGAACCGTCCATCACATCGAGGTGCAGCCAATCGGCGCCGGCTTGGAGCGCACGGTTGGCTTCCGGTCCGATGTGGCGGAAATCGCAGGCGAGCATGGAGGGTGCTATCAGCATGTGTGTAGTATGGTTGGTTAGGGGTTATTATTATTGCCAAGGAAGGGTGAAACAGTGACGGGGAAAGACCAGCGGTGGTGTGATAAATGCCTGATTCCGCGAGTCTGTGCCGAAAAAGCATACTTCCGCAGCGGTCGGCGGCATGTCAAAATCCTGACAACCGCCGCAGGAAAAGACAGCACCGGGGGTCAGCACCGGTTGTTGGTTGAAGACATTGCCCGCCTCGATAATGCGGGTCTTGCCCCCACGTTCCCGCAGCATCCACTTGCGTCCCAGGAGCCGCACGCTTCGCTGTCCTTTGTTGCGCATGCGCAGACGGAAGACGAGCTGATAGACCGGATGCGGTCGCCGCGCGATGCGGATGCCCGAAACGGCTACGCCCATATCCAGGCAATCCCGGACCGGCAGAGTGCGGGGATTAGTGTTCATAGCCTTCTCCCACGGCCAGCGTGGAGATGCGCAATACGGTCTGATGAATGGCCCGCACCCTGTCCTGCGTGGGGGCTTCGCCGGGCGCGAGCGTCATCAGTTCCGTCAACTGCTCCAGTTGCAGCCGCATTTCATCGACTTTCAGCTTCCGGGCGGTGCGGGGAGCGAGCCCCTGCAGAATCTCGTTGAAGTATTCCGGGGCTTCCGGGTAGAAAATAGCGGCGGCCTGTCGGGTATCAAACTTGGCTTCGATGGCGGCGGCAGAGGCATCCAGCGCGCGTACCCAGCCCCCCAGCGCCAGCAGGTGAGACAAATCCGGATCGCGCAGCGCCGTGAGCTCTTCATTCACATCGCTCTGAGTGGAGGCAAGAATGCGCTTGAATTCTTCCAGTTGACCTTTTTCTGCATGCTCCAGCAGAGCCGCAGAATGCACATTCATCTTTTCACCCACGCCCATCGCTTTGCCGTAGCGGGTTAAATCCAGCGCAATGGGCTTCACATCGTTCATGTGACCGCTGCGCACGGCGATAAAGCCATCTGCCAGCAGATACCCCATCTCCAGTGCCAGAGAACCGGCATCGATTGGCAGCTTTTCCGGGCGCTGGCGCAGGACGTAGGGCTCAGGAATAGAGGGCAGGTCATCGAGCTGGGCAAAAATCTTGCTGATAGAGGGAGCTGTGTATACGTTGATGCCCAGTTCGCGGTTGGAGTGGGATTCGTCCAGCATGGAATCATCCCGGAACATGGCCGGCACTTCTCCTGCATTCCGTGTTTCCTCACAGGCGAAAATGTCTGCCGGAGCACCACCCTCGACAATATCTACGGCGGTATAATCGACACCTTCTGATTCAGTCATCTCCTGCGCATTGACGGATAAGGCGCAGATGAATGCAGCGGAAAAAAGAAGGCGACTCATTTTCATGGTGATAAAGTGGGTGAATGAGGGATATTTAGACTTGACTCCAAAAACAGTTTACATTACTATTTGCGCGCGTCAAGCTGCAAGCACACTGCTGACGTGAAAAAATGGCCGATAGCAGTACTGCTTACCATCGGTCGCCTGTCATATCACCCCGCAATATCATGGATAAGTTTTATTACTGGTTTACCCTCTGCTGGCTTGTTGCCTATTTTTTTGTTTGGATGGCTTTGGCCGGATACGGTTTTCATCGTTTGCTCATGGTGTTTCTTTATTTCCGCCACCGAAAGGATGTGCCGAAACCGGCCGGGGAGTGGGATGAATTGCCGGTGGTGACGATTCAGCTGCCCATGTTCAATGAAAAGTTTGTGGTAGAGGGGTTGCTGCGCAAGGTAACGGCCATTGATTACCCGAAGGATAAGCTCGAGATTCAGATTCTGGATGACTCAACGGACGATACGTACGACCTCTGTCAGCAACAGGTGGAGTTTTACCGTGCTCAGGGGTTTGATATCGTTTGCCTGCACCGTACTGATCGTACGGGGTACAAGGCCGGTGCTCTGGAAGCTGCTGATGAGGTGGCCAAGGGTGATTTTCTGCTGATACTGGATGCCGATTTTCGTCCGGAGCCCGATATTCTGAAGGTGACAATGCCTTATTTTACCGACCCGAAAGTGGCACTGGTTCAGACCCGCTGGGGGCATATCAACCGCAATCATAACCTGCTGACCCGCTTGCAGAGTGTGTTCCTGGACGGCCATTTTGCCTTGGAGCAGACCTGCCGTAACCGCTCCGGACGATTCTTCACCTTCAATGGTACTGCCGGTGTGTGGCGCAAGTCTGCTATCTATGATGCCGGTGGCTGGGAGCATGATACCATCACGGAGGATATGGACCTCTCCTATCGCGCTCAGATGAAAGGGTGGCATTTCGTGTACCTGAATGACTATGTGACTCCTGCCGAGCTGCCGGAGGATATGGACGGCTTTAAGGCTCAGCAGCATCGATGGACGAAGGGCTGTATCCAGGTCTGCCAGAAGATGTTCTTTGATATCTGGCGTTCCTCTGCTCCGCTCAAGGCCAAGCTGGAGGCTACGACTCACCTGACCTGCAACTATTCCTATCTGGTGCTGGTGCTGCTCTGCTTCCTGCTGCTGCCCATCGGTGCGGGGACAATTGCTCCTACCGGGGATTGGGCATGGGAATCCCCGCAGATGATAGTGTTGACCTGCTCCCTCTTCTTCCTCGCGACCATATCCGTTTGTGCTTTCTATGTGTTGGCCGAGGCTATAGTGAAGCCTCGCCGCTGGTGGATGGTATTCCCGCTGCTGCTGCCGCTGTTGGCTCTGGGTATCGGTATGGCGGTGAATAATGCCAAGGCTGTTCTTGAAGCGGTGTGCGGGCAGAAGAGCGAGTTCGTGCGTACGCCGAAGTTCGGTGAGTCGAATCAGGGTGCTCTTTCCATCGAGAAGCGCGCAGCCGGTTATAAAGCGCTCAAATCGGTGCTGGTGCCGGTGCTGGAACTGATGTTCGGGTGTTTCTTTGCCTGGATTGAGGTGAAGAATCTGGTGGGCGGTAATTACGTTGGTTTCGTTCTGACGGCTCCGTTCCTGGGCTTCTTCTACACGGGTTTCTGCTCGCTGGGGCGTCTGATAGATGGTGTCATTCAGCGCCGCCGTGCCCGCAAGGCCGCATAACTGTTTATTCTACCTGATTTTATATTATATGCCGATTTTATCTCCCATGCGGTTGCTGGCTGTGGCAGCTTTGGCTGTGTGTACGCTGGTGACCTCTTGCCGTTCCGGGTTTTATGGCCGGGATATACCGCCGCGTGCCGTTGTGCGCGATGGCGTGGCTATCACGCTCTGCGACCAGAAGCTGACGCTGTTCCGCGATGGACGCAAGGTGAAGGATTATCCCATCAGCTCCTCTAAGTTCGGTATCGGTGCCACGAATGGCAGTCGCCGTACGCCGCTGGGCATTCATGCTGTTTCTGACAAGAAAGGTGAGGGGCAGCCCAAGGGGATGGTGTTCAAGGGGTGCAACCCTACCGGTGAAGTAGTGGGGGTGGATGCCCACGGACGCGATCCCATCGTGACCCGTGTGATTCAGCTTGCCGGGCTGGAGTCTTTCAACCGTAATTCTCATGGCCGACGCATCTATATCCATGGAACGCCGGAAGAGCGTAATATCGGCCGCCCCGCATCCTATGGCTGCATTCGGATGAAGAGCGACGATATCGTGGATTTGTACCGCAGAGTGCACAGAGGAATGCCGGTTGCCATTGAAAGCTGCACGCAGGCAACGTACATGAAGGCAGAGGCAGATGCGACCAAGCGCAGTATTGAACTGTCCGATGCCATTGTGGCCAATCTGCCGAAAGACAGCCGTCGTTACCATTCTCGCAAACGTTACAGCCGTAGCCGCTATGCACGGCGTTCCCGCATGGCTCGCAGCAAGAGCTACTCTCGCAGTAAGAAGAGCTCCCGCCGCGTAGCTTCCCGCAAAAAGCGCCGTCGTTGAGACGGCGCTTGCCGTTTAGGCTTGCCAGAATGTGTGTATTTGGTGTAGAATGGCGTCAGCATGAAAATAGCCGTTATCGGAAAAGGTGGGCGCGAGCAGGCGCTCGTGGAGACCTTGGCTGCAAGCCCCTGCCAGCCGCAGATTTTTTCATTCCCCGGCAGTGATGCCATTTGCGAGACCGCCACGCGTATCGATGCGGCGGATTTCGATGGCCTGATGCAGTGGATGGTGGATAATCAGGTGGACCTCTGTGTTGCGGGGGAAGAAAGCTACTTGGTCAAGGGAGAAGGCCTGGCGAACCGTTGTGCTGCCGTGGGGATTCCCTGTTGGGGGCCGCCCAAGGAGAGTGCCCAGCTGGAGGCTTCCAAGGAATTTGCCAAGAATTTCCTGCTGCGTCACGGGATTCCCACGGGCGGAGCCGCCGCCGTGGCCGGATACGATGAAGCCATTGCCGCCATCGGCGGGAAGTATCCGACGGTACTGAAGTTCGACGGTCTGGCAGCCGGCAAGGGTGTGGCCGTTTGTCCGGATGCTGCTTCTGCGGAGGAATTCCTGCGCGAGGTATTCATCGAAAAGCGCTTCGGTGAAGGCCGCCTGTTGGTGGAAGAATTTCTCACCGGTCCGGAAATTTCCATCTTCGGGGCTATCTGCGATGATAAGTACCTGATTCTCTGCCCCGCGCGCGACTATAAACGCCTGATGGACGGCGATGAAGGCCCCAATACCGGTGGAATGGGTGCGGTGGCTTCCCGTCAGCTGGCTTCCCCGGAGCTGCTCAAGACTATCGAGGAGACGATTGTAGCACCGACGGTGCGCGGCCTGCAGGCAGATGGACTGCCGTATCGCGGATTCTTGTATTTCGGACTGATGCTGACTCCGGACGGCCCCAAGGTCATTGAGTACAACTGCCGTTTCGGCGACCCTGAGTGTGAGGCCGTCATGCCGCTGCTGCGGGGCGATTTGGCATCTTTCTGTCTGGCCGGAGCCAAGGGCGAGTTTGCCCCGGAGCTGATTTCCTTTGATAATGGCTGGAGTGTCTGCTGTATTCTGGCTTCTGCCGGCTATCCTGCCTCCTCTCATTCCGGGGACGTCATTTCCGGTCTGGATGCCTGTGACGCCCGCGTGTTCCATTGCGGCACGAAAAAGACCCCTGAGGGGTGGGTGACTAACGGTGGACGCGTGCTGGCCATTGTGGCACAGGGCGAAACGCTGGAACAAGCCCGCGAGTCCGCTCATGCAGAAGCGGCTAAGGTGGACTTTGACGGTTCGCAGCGCCGCAGCGACATTGCCTACCGCAATATGTAACTCCCTTTTTCATGCACCCCGCGTTCGGCGGGGTGCTTTTTTTGCTGACTTCGAACAATCCTTGATACTATGGACGACCAATCTTCCGATTTCCTGACCGATTATCTCAACACAGCATCTCCCACGGGCTACGAGATGGATGCCCAGCGTATCTGGGCTGCGTATATTGCTCCTTACACGGATGAACAGCACTGCGATGCCTACGGCTCCACCTGGGCGGTGCTGCGCGCTAAGGGTGAGGATGCCCCCACGCTGATGCTGGATGCCCATGCTGATGAAATTGGCTTTTCGGTCCGCCATATTGATGATCATGGCTTTGTGAGGGTGGAGCGCCTCGGCGGCACGGATGCTGCCATCGGCCGCGGGCGACGCATTCGCTTTCTGGGCACGGACGGAGAGGTAATCGGCATTACCGGCAACACTGCTATTCACATCCGCGACGATGGGGATAAGGCGCCGAAGGTATGGGATTTGTATGTAGACCTTGGTTGCGATTCCCGCGAGGAGGTAGAGGCGCTGGGAATTCGTGTGGGTACACCCGGTGTGTACTGTGACGGTCCGCTGATGCTGAATGAAGGCCGACGCTTGGTTTGCCGCGCTCTGGATGACCGCCTCTGCGGCTATATTCTGGCAGAAACGGCCCGCAGTCTGAAGGAACAGGGAATAGTTCCCGAATGGAATATCGTTTTTGCCAATACCGTGCAGGAGGAAGTCGGCTGCGTGGGGGCGGGGATGCTTGCTTTCAACCTGGCGCCGGATGCAGCCATTTGTCTGGATGTGACTCATGCCACGGATTCTCCCGGCCTGGATAAGGGGCGCTATGGAGATATTCGCTTGGGGAAGGGTGGATGCCTGTGCTATGGCCCCGCCTGCCATCCTAATGTGAACGCCCGTATTGAGCGCGTGACGGATGCGGCCGGGATTCCCCTGCAGCGCGAGACGGCAGGGCGCTCCACGGGTACCAACACGGATTCCGTATACCGCTCTCGCCGGGGGGTGCCGTCAGCCTGCTTCTCCCTGCCGCTGCGCTATATGCACAGCCCGGTGGAAACGGCTGATATGCAGGATGTTCAAAGCTGCATTGATACACTCGTGGCCTTTATCAGTAGCCTGAAAGCAAGCGATGATTTCAGACACCGTCTTTGAAATTGGAAAAAAAAGCATGAGCGTCACACTTTTTCCTTGTTTTCGCAATGGCATGTGGTAAACTTCCAATTACTAGGTACTCATCCTTATATTTTCCATCAATATGAATAAATCTCTCTTTTCCGTAGGTGCGCTGGTTGCCGGTTGCTTTGCTCTTACTGCTTGTAGTGGTGGCGGTGAGAATGGGGCTTCTCAGAGTGTTGGTGCTCTGTCCGGTCGTACGATTCGTTTGCAGGCTCCCAGCAATGCTCTGGGTTCTATGTTTGTTCGTGTAGGTGATCGTATTGGCAGCAGTACCGATTGCTCTGCCCGATTCAGCTTTGGTAGTGCTTCTGCCGCCAGCTCTCGGGGTACGGTGAGCATTCAGTCTGCCACCAAGGGCTCTAAGGGGTGGGAGCGTTGCGACTTTACTTTCCATATTGATGAATCTGAGATTTCCGAAGAGGTGGAGTTCAAGTCTTTCTTTGCTATCTTCCTGAGTACTGCTTCTTCCTCCGGTAATAATTCCGATTCTGATGACAGTAATAACGAAAACGGAGATAGTGGTTCTTCCTCCGGTTCTATGAATTCGGATGATTACGTCACCGGTATCGAGCCCACCATCATCAAGATGACCTTTGATTCCAGTAATTCCGGTACTTATATCATGGAGCCCACCACTCTTTACCTCGACGATTCCGAAGAGCCGGTGCAGACTTTCCTGATTACCAACCGCTTTACCATTGAGGACTGATACCTCGCCGGACAGGACTTTTTTCGGAGCGTTCCCACATGCGGGGAACGCTCCTTTTGCTTCTGCTTGTTTATAATAAAATCCCTTACTCCATGGGAGTAAGGGATAAAGAAATACGTGAAGTAAGGGAACGTTATTTGGAGACGTTGAAGCGGAACTCCACCACATCGCCATCCTTCACCACATAATCCTTGCCCTCAATACGCAGTTTGGCGTTTTCCTTGGCTTTCTGCAGGCTGCCGCAAGCCACCAAATCCTCATACGCAACCACCTGAGCCGCAATGAAGCCGCGCTCGAAATCGGTGTGGATAACACCGGCTGCCTGCGGAGCTTTTGCGCCGGCGGGAATGGTCCATGCGCGTGTTTCCTTAACACCGGTGGTGATATAGGTGCGCAAGCCCAGCAGGTGGTACACGGCGCGGATGAGGTCGCTCACGCCGGAATCTTCCACTCCGATATCGTGCAGGTATTCCCGGGCTTCTTCCGGGTCAAGCTCAGAGAGCTCTTCCTCGATACGGGCGGAGATAACAATGGCTTCTGCATTGTGGTGTTCTGCCACATACTGTCGAACAGCCGCCACAAAAGGATTAGCATCCGGATTCCGGAGCGTTTCTGCCAACTCATCTTCGCTCACATTGCAGGCGAAAATGCTCTTCTTGTTGGACAGCAGGAAGAAGCTGTGCAGGAGTTTGCGCTCATCTTCGCTCAGCTCCAGCGTGATGGCCGGATGACCGGCATCCAGATGCGGCAGCAGTTTTTCTATGAGCTCGACTTCGGCCTTGGCTTCCTTATCGCCGCCGCGGGCTTTCTTGATGCGGCTTTCTTTGCGCTTTTCCATGGCAGCCAAGTCTGCCAGAATCAGTTCGGCGTTGATGATTTCGATATCGCGCACCGGGTCAACGGAACCCAGCTCATGGATAATATCATCATTTTCAAAGCAGCGCACCACCTGCACGATGGCGTCTGTCTCACGGATGTTGGAGAGGAACTTGTTGCCCAGGCCGGCGCCTTCGGCAGCGCCTTTCACCAGACCGGCGATATCCACAAACTCAATGGCTGCGGGGACGATGCGCTCCGTTTTGCTCAACTCGCCCAGTACTTTCAGACGCGGATCCGGTACCTCCACCATGCCCACATTCGGGTCGATGGTGCAGAACGGATAGTTTGCTGCCTCAGCCTTGCGGGAGCGGGTCACCGCGTTGAAAAGCGTGGATTTACCCACATTCGGAAGTCCTACAATACCTGCCTGTAACATAACGCGGCGCATTATACACTAACACGCCCGCGCATGAAAGCCTAAACTGCGGGAAATGTGTCACTTGTTTTCTGTTGACAACACCATGGAATTAACATACCATTCCTGCATGAAAACTACCTTGACAGAAGCAACACTGATTTTGAACTCTCGCTTTGATTGTGTGTGGTTACAGGGAGAATCCGTGCTGCCGAAGCGTGCGTGGGATTGCCGCGCGTTTATCTGGGATGATAAGGAGTTTCTGCTGCGAAGGGTGAATAAATGGTGGGATTCGTTTCTGGGGCGCTTGGTGTGGCAGGTGGAGACCGCTGACGGCACGGTGCAGGGGCGGATTGTTTTTTCGGGTTGTAGGAGCGTGAGCGTTTCTCTGCCGGGAATGGTGGAAGAGGTGTCACTGATGTGGTGTCCCTTCTCCTATCGGAAGAAATGGTTGATTGATCACACTTGCTACACTCGGAGCCTTCTGAATGAACTGCATTGCTATAATGAGGCGGGACTGTCGGTGTATGATTTGCTGGTGGGAGCCTGCATTCTGCACCGCTGCAGGTATACCATTCGTGGTGGTGGCGGAAGCGGAGTTGATGCCGATGGCGACGGTGATTGAGATTGACAGTCTTAGATTTATAGCTACAATAGAATGCAAAATGTGTTGATGAGGGAAAAGATAGGGAGAGCGCTTCTTTGGCCGCTGCGCAGCTGTTGGGTTATGCCCCTTGCCATAGCAGTGGGGTGGGTGCTGTATTCGGTCGTGGCGTGGTGGGGGAGCTATGTGTCGCTGAATGAGGGGGTGGAGCCGCCGGTGAGGCTGGTCGTTGTGATGGGGATGTGGTCGGTGCTGATGGCCTCCACGCTGCTGCTGGGGCCGGTGTGGCTCATCGTCATGACGGTGCTGTGGATTCGGCGGCGACAGTGGTCGCGGCTTGTGTGGGGCTGGGTGTGTTCTGCCTGTGCCGCCGGTGTGGCAGGTTGCGCGTTGGCCCTCTTGCTGGTGTTGACCATTGCCGGTCCCGGTGATTCCTTTGCCCGTGGGCTGACCATTCCGGAGGATGTGGATTTTGTGTTGCCGCGCGGGATGGGGTATGCCTGTAATTCTGAGGCAAGTCCGCAGGTGAAGGCGCGGATAGATGCTGCCCCGAAATTGCCACCGCTGAGTGAGCCCGGAGATGCTGCGGCACCGAATCTGAAGAAGCTGACCCGAGATTACCCGCAACTGCTGCAGGAATACCTGCTGCGTTGCCTGTATGCGGAGGCGGTGAATCCGGATTTTACGGCCCATGTGCTGGTGGATTCTCTCTACCTGCGGCATGAGTATGACCCGCAGTCACGCTTTTTGATGAATCGGTTAGAGGATACGATAGGCTATGGTGACGGTGTTTCTGTGAAGCTGGGCGACTGCCCGGAGGGGCAATGGCAATTCCCTCTGGAAAACGGATGGAGTCTGGCCCTGCGTTCTCCGGCTCATGCCCGCCCGGGGGAAGGGGAGGTGCCGGATTGTTCTTCCCGTATTGCCCGGCTTGATGCCGCGCTGGCTCCCTTGGCACAGAATCCTACCCGTGACTATCTGGACAGCTTCCTGCCACCCGTACCGGAGAATCCCTTCCTGAGCATCTGGAATGATAGCTCCGGTACCTATTACATGATGATGGTCATTCCGTCGGGCTTCCCACAGGGCGAGTTTGAACTGCGGGCGCATGAATACACCGGAGGCAAGAGAATCCTCTTTTTCCGAGACTTTTTGCCGGAAGAGCGATTGGGCGATGTGTGCCGCGTGATATGCTCTGACTATTCGGTGACGGTGGAAAGCGGCAACTGGGATGAATTTTACGGCTCGGTCTGGGAAATATGGTTTACCCCGGCTGATGGCGGCGAGCCCCGCCGCGTGAGCTCGCAGAATTTCCTGATGGAAGGATGGCAACACTAAAACGGCTCCGCCGGACGCTCCGAAACCCTTTCGTCAACGTCATTGATGCATGAGGAGAATGGAACTATTCTCGCTCAGCCCCTGATGCCTTGAATGTACACACGCCCCGTCGGAGTGTGTACAAGCGCTTTCATGCGAATGCTCGGGAAGGTCGGGTCATCTGTGAAGCTGAGGTAAGCCATCTCCTGCGGGCGACTTTTGGGGCAGCGGGGGAGGAATTCCTGTTCATAGAGCCATTTCCAGTCGCAAATCTCGTAGGGATGCTCGCCGGTTCTGTTCTGCCAGCCGACTTTTTCCAGCGAGGCAACCCCGCCGGCCAGCGTGCCGAACAGTTCCCAGTTGGAGTCTTGCACCCAGCCGTAGGAAAAGTCGTTTTCCTCGATTTTTACCGGCTGGAGACAGCTGCGGACGTGCGGGGAAAATTTCAGCCACAGCCAATGGGCTGCCAGCAGCGCGGGCACGATGAGAGGGAGAAGGAGATAACGCTTTTTCATGGATAAAACAGAAGCTTTTCTACAAGTTAGAGCGTACTGCAGTTTGCTTTGTTCAAATTTCGGAAAAGTCCGGCAGAATGCGCTTGCAAATAAGGGGGTGTATATGGTAGAGTACAGAAATGCAAGCAGCAGATTTCAAACCGGAGTGGAAGCGTCTGGCCGATTTGCCGGATGCGGAGGGTTTTGCCGGCTCATACGCCGGTGTGAGCAATGGGGCACTCATCGTGACCGGAGGTGCCAATTTCCCGGAGAAGCCGCTCTGGGAAGGTGGCCCGAAGCGCTGGACCGACCGCGTGTTCGTGATGCCGTCTGACAGCATCGGCTGGCAGGATGCCACCCCGCTGCCCAAGCCGCTGGGCTATGGTGCAACGGCCACCCTGCCGCAGGGTATGATGCTCATCGGCGGCTCGAATGCCGGCGGTGCCGTGGCTGATTGTTATATGCTGACATGGGAGAATGGGGATGTGAGCTGCAAGCCCGTGGCTCCGCTGCCCGTGACCCTCACCGGGCATGCTGCCGTAGTGATGGGCGGCAAGGTGTATGTGCAGGGCGGCAGCATCGCCGTAGGTGAGCAGGATGCCGAGAGCCGCATGTGGATTTATGACCCCGCAGCCGATACCTGGAGCGAGGGTGAGCCTTTGCCCGGTCGCGGTCGATTCCTGCACCAGATGGCTGTCATCGGCAACACGCTCTATGTGCTGGGCGGTATCGGTATCGTTCCCGGAGAGGATGGCCGCCAGGTGCGCGAGATGCTCACCGAGGCCTGGAGCTATTCCGCGTCGACCGGCTGGCGTCGTCTGAGCTACCTGCCGCACTTCTGCGGGGCTGCTCCCACGCCCGCCCCGGTCATCAACGGCTGCATTTACCTGATGGGTGGTGATGATGCCACCGTCAAGGGCTTTACACCCGCCAATCATCCCGGCTTCCACAACCAGAGCCTTTGCTACTGCCCGGCCACGGATGCCTGGAGCGACTCCGGCGAGATTGCCGTAGCCCGCGCTGTGCTTCCCTGCGCAGAGTGGAACGGGCTTGCTGTTATTGTGAACGGCGAGCAGCGCCCCGGCAAGCGCTCCAACCAGGTATGGGGTGCTAAGCTGCACTGATAAAATATAAAAAGTTGATTATGATTAAAACTCTCGCAATTCTGGCGGCTTCGACCGCCCTGCCGCTGGCGGCTCAGTGTTGCGGCGGGACCTGTTACCATGTGCCGGTTCCGACCACAGTGCAGGCGCTTTCTGTGGCAGAAAGCCCGACCATTTCCGACAAAGTAGGTCGCGCCGGTATGGTGGCATCCGTTGTCGGAACGGCAGATGGGCCTCGTATCCTCGCCATCGGCGGTGCCAACTTCCCGAATGCCAAACCGGGAGCCAAGACTCCGGCGGAGCGCGGTGCCAAGGTGTTCTACGATGAAATTCTGAGCATCAATCCCTTGGATGGCAGCTGCGCCGTGGCAGCTAAGCTGCCGTACCCGATTGGCTATGCTGCACATACGACCAAGGGGCGTAGCATGGTGATTGCCGGCGGCTGCAACATGGATGGCCATGTGGCTACTGTAACCCGCATTTCCGCAGATGGCAAGACGGAGGCTTTGCCGAGCCTGCCCGTGACCACAGCCTATCCAGCCTTTGTCCAAGTGCGGAGCAAGCTCTATGTGTTCGGCGGTCAGGAAAAGGCCGAGTCCGTCACCTGCCTGAGCAACAGCTATATGCTGGACCTGACAGCTCCGGAAAAGGGATGGACGGAGCTGGCACCCATGCCGGGCGAGGGGCGTATGCTGGCCGCCGCCGGTGCGTGGCGCAACGGCAAAATCTATGTGGCAGGCGGCTGCTCTCTGCACCCGGATGCCAAGGGTGCCGCCGAGCGTACTTACCTGAAGAGCACGCTGTGCTACGACCCCGCTGCCAACAGTTGGAGCACGGCTGCCGATATGCCGGAGACTATTGTTGCCCCTGCTACGCCCATGACGACCACCCCCGGCGGCATGCTGCTGCTCTGCGGTGACCCCGGCAACTTCTACCGCGCCAGCTTGGCCGGTAATGCCCCCGCTGACCATCCCGGTCAGAACACCACCGTGTATTGCTTCAATCCATCTACCGGAGCCTGGACCGTTGCCGGGCAGAACAGTATCGGTATTGCCACCGCCCCGGCCGTCAAGGTCATGGGCACGGTATTCATCATCTCCGGTGAGACGCACCCCGGCGTCCGCACCCCCGTTATCTCCACTCTCAACACCAAATAAACAACAACATATACTACTATGCCTGAACCTAATCCCGTATTAGCATTCCTGGCCGATCTTACCCCTTGGGTAGCCATCGGTATTGCCGTGCTGGCCATTATGGCCGCCTGTAGGAAAGGACTCGTCAAGCCCTCCATTCCTCAGAATGCCCCCGTCACCAAGCCCGGAAAGTGGGCCTGGATTGCCGTGGCAGTGCTCTGGGTGGTGGTGATGCTGAACTACTTTGACCGCCAGCTGCTGGCAGTGCTGAACACCTCCATGACCGAAGGCCCGGGCTGCATCGAAATGACGCAGGCCCAGTTCGGTATCGTGACCTCTGCCTTCCTGATTGTGTATGCTGCCCTCTCTCCTGTGGGTGGCTACCTGGCCGACCGTTTCAGCCGTTCTTTCATCATCATGTGCTCTCTGGTGGTCTGGTCGATTGTGACCTGGATGACCGGTAAGTCTGAGTCTTATGAAGAGCTGATTTTCTGGCGTGCTATGATGGGCGTGAGCGAGGCTTTCTACATCCCCGCCGCTCTGGCTCTTATCACGGATTACCATCGCGGCAGCACGCGCTCGCTGGCCACGGGTCTGCACATGAGCGGTATTTATGCCGGTCAGGTGATGGCCGGTTACGGTGCCATGATGGCCGGTGATCCCTGCCAGCTGGGTTGGCGCCTCACCTTTGAGGTGTTCGGCTTCATTGGTGTGGCCTATGGTCTTATCGTGCTGTTCTTCCTGCGTGACCCGAAGGCAGAAGGTGCTGCTGCAACAGAGACTGCTGAAACGACTGTTGAGTCTTCTGCCGCACCCCAGTTCACGCTGGGCCAGATGCTCAAGAGCATCTTCACCGGTCGCGGCATGTACTTGCTGCTTCTCATGATTTCCTTTGCCGGTTTCGCCAACTGGTTCCTGCTGGGCTGGTATCCGCGTCTGCTGCAGGATATGTTCGGCATTTCTGAGGCTGAGGCCGGTCCCCAGGCTACGTTCTGGATTAACATTGCTAAGTACATCTCCGTGCTGGCTTGCGCCGTGATTGCAGACCGCTGGTATCTGCGCAACAAGAATGCCCGTGCCTATGTGCCCGGTATCGCTTTCTGCATCGCCGGTCCCTGCGTGCTGCTGGCAATGATGTTCGGTACGGGAATCGGTCTGGGTGCTGTGTTGGCTCTCGTCGCCATGCAGGGTGTGGCTCAGGGCTCTATGGATGCCACCCTCATGCCGGTGCTGCGCTCCACCATCGATGAGCGTTTCGCCGCTACGGGTTACGGCCTGCTGAACCTCACCTCCGTGGGTGCCGGTGCTCTGGTATCCTGGCTGGGCGGTATGCTCAAGGATGCCGGTACCCCGCTTTCTGCGGTGCTGAGCCTGGCCGGTGTGCTCATGATGCTCTGCGGTATCATTCTCTTCCTCCTTCCCAAGAAAAAGGAAGCATAAATTACTGCACGTTTCATTGAATCTCTGATTCTTTTCTCCTGCGGGGGCAAGGTTCGAGCTTTTAGCTTGACTTGCCCCCGCTTTCGCGTCAGAATATCGGCGTGAAGTTACGTTCAATCCCTTTGATGCTGATGGCTGCGCTGCCGGTGGTGGCTCAGCAGCAGGAGGTTGCTGTCGCTCCGCCCGCTCCGGCCCCGGAACCGACTGCTCCTGCGCCCGAAGTACAGGCTGAGACTCCCGCTCCGGAACAGCCTGCACCCGCCCCGGAACAGGAAGCTCCTACGCCTGAACAACCTGCACCTGCCCCGGAACAGGAAGCTCCTGCGCCGGAGCCTGCTCCTGCGCCGGAAGTGCAGGCAGAGACAGTTGCCGCAGAGCAGCCCGCCCCGCAGGCGGAACCTGCTCCTGTGCCAGCCGCCGCGCCTGAACAGGACCCCCAATCGACAATCAATAAACAGCCCTCTCTCGTTTCCGCGTATCGCGGCATAGTGAAGGTAGAGGTGGCGGCCAGCCGTCCGGATTATCGCACGCCGTGGCAGAGCGGCTCGTTCGGCAGAGGAAACGGCACGGGATTCATGGTGGAGCCCGGCCTGTTCCTGACGAATGCCCATGTGGTGTCCAACGCAGAGCGCATTTACCTGATGCCCTATGCAGATGCCCGCCAGCTGCCGGCAAAAGTGAAGTTCATTTCTCACGAGGCAGACCTGGCCCTGCTGGAGGTAGCGGATGCCGCCGCTTTTGCGGATGTGCCTTGCCTGAAGCTGAGCAACGAACTGCCGAATCTGGAGGATGAGGTGCGCGCCATCGGTTATCCTATTGGCGGTAAGCGCCTTTCTGTGACCCGCGGTATTGTCTCCCGCATCGATTCCATCAAATATGCTCACACCCGTCAGGACGAGCATCTGGCCGTGCAGATAGATGCTGCCATCAACCCCGGCAACAGCGGTGGCCCCGTCCTCAAGGGTAATGAAGTGGTTGGTGTGGCGTTTCAGGGACTGCTGGAGGCTAATTCCACCGGTTACATGATACCCGCTCCCGTCATTCAGCACTTCCTGCAGGACGTGAAAGACGGCAAGTATGACGGTTATGTGGAGCTGGGGGCTACCTTCAATCCGTTGGAGAACCCCGCCATGCGTCGCCGGTACGGTCTGGATGATGCCGCTCCCGGCTGTCTGGTGGCAGATGTGGTAAAAGGCGGTTGTGCCGACGGTATTCTGCAGCCCGGTGATGTGGTGCAGGCTGTCAATGGTCTCACCGTTGATCGCAGCGCCATGATTGAGCTGGACGGCGTGCGTGTCGGCATGGAAGAACTGGTCGAGCGCGCTTTCCTGGGCGATGTCCTCAAGTGCAGCATCCTGCGCGAGGGCAGGGTGATGGAGGTGGAACTCAAGCCGGCTCCGCTCGTCGCATGGAAGGTGATGGGGTTGGCACATGATGAAAAGCCCCGCTACATTCATTTTGCCGGTCTGGTATTCCAGCCCCTGCATTTCAATGTGATTGCCGCACACGGTATTGCCCCCAGCAGCTTCCTGGTGGAGATGGATGCCTATCTGCAGGGCGGTTTTCGTCAGCACACGGATGTTGTGGTGCTGACCCGCGTGCTGCCCGATGAGGTGAATGCCCGATTTGATGACCCCGGTCGCCGGATTGTGACTCACGTCAACGGCGAGGAAGTGAAAGGGCTTGCACACCTGTACAGCCTGTTGTATCCGGAGGACGGTAAGAACCGCCCGGACTACACCGTTATAGAGTTTGCCGGGGCTGCCCGCCCGCTGGTGATAGACAACGCTACGCTGGAGGCCGCCAACGCCCGCATTTCACGGAGCTACAGCATTCCTGCTCCTGCACGTCTGAACCCCTGACCCCTTTGTTTGACAACATGTTTCGTACACTGACCGCCATAGCGCTGACCGGCTTGCTGCTCTGTTCCTGCGAGCCTACCCAGCGCACCAACCCCGAAGCGGAGAAAGCCCGCGCGGCTGCCCGTATCAAGGCCCAGCAGGAAAAAGCCGCTGCCGATGCAGAAGCCGCCCGATTGGCCGAGGAATCCCGCCGGAAAGCTGCTGAGGAAGCCGCCGCCCGCGAGGCTGCGCTGAAGCCGCCGCCTGCACCGGAGCCCTCCTCCTCAATCCTGTTGGTCAACAGCACCCTTCAGGACTATAAACCCATGCAGCCTTGGGAAAAGGAGAATGAACGCCGCGCCCGCGCTCTGGGTGTCAGCCTGGGTAATGGTATGGTGTTGACCACCGCCAATGTGGTGAAAGCGGCCACCTATGTGGAGCTGAGCCTGCCCGATCAGTCGCGCATGGTTCCGGCGCGCGTCCTGCGAGTCGATGAGGGGCTTAATCTGGCCCTGTTGAGTGTGCTGCATGAGACGGATGCTTCCCTCATCGGCGAGCGTGTGGCGCTCCAGACCGGTGAGCCCCTGAAACAGGGCGATACTGCTGAGCTGGCCGGGCTTGTGGATGGTATTGTTCCCGTGAAAGTGCCTATGCAGGTGGAGAGCTTTGCTGTGGACACCGTGCCGCAGCTCCAGCTGCGTGTCTCGCGTCCCATCCCGTCGAACCACGACAGCGGTGCCCCCGTGATGAAGGATGGCAAGCTGGTGGGACTGAGTATGGAGTATGACTCCGACACCATGTTGCTCAATGTGGTGAACGCGGAGATGATTCAGCGCTTCCTTTCCTATCAGGATGGTGAAGTGGTACCGGTGATGGGACTTCAGTTTGCCGTGCTGAGTGACCCGGTATTCCGCCGTTACCTGAAGCTGGAACCCAATTCCGGAGGTCTGTACATCAGCAAGGTCTATCCCGGCGGCTCGGCTGCGGAAGTGGGTATCCGCGAGGGCGATGTGCTCATGGCCGTGGATGATATGCCCATCGACAACGTGGGACGCTGCAAACACCCGCTGTACGGCACACTGGATGCCACGGCGGTGCTGCGAGGACACAAGCCGGTCGGGGCGGTGATGAATCTCACTATCAGCCGCGCCGGGCAGCTCCAGAACTTCAACATGCCTCTGGACTGCAAGGCGGCCGATGCCCGCATCTTCGGTCGGGATAAAGTGGGAGTCCAGCCTCGCTATGTCATGTGGGGCGGCTTGCTCTTCCAGCCCCTGACGGAAACCTTCCTCAACCACCTTCGCTCCGCTTCCGGTGGTAACCTTCCGCTGGAGTTCCAGAAGCTTGTCAACGATGAGGATGCCCTCCGCGCTGAGGGGATTACTGAGGTGGTGGCACTTACCGCCGTGGTTCCCACTCCGGCTACTCTGGGCTATGATGCCGTGCGTTTCTGCCGGGTGGAGGCCGTGAACGGCAAGCAGGTGAAGAATTTTGCCGACTTTGCCCGTCTGCTGGACGAGCCGACGGAGGACGGTATCGTGGAACTGCGCCTCAATAAAGCCCCTTTCCGCATCTATCTGGATGTCAATGCTGTAGAATCTGCCAACCGGATTCTTCAGGAAAAAGGTATCTCCCCCCTGCGTGTGGTGGAGCGCTGAATGTTTTTCAACATTTCTCCGGGAGGCAAGCCTGTGTGCAGAATTGGCATGCCGGCTTGCCTCCTGCGGCAAAAAATACAAAGGGAGGAAAATCGATGAATTATTTTGCCCTGGAGTTTATCGTGGGAAGCCGGAGCGAGGTTCATCGGGCTTTTAATGACATGTTGCAGATAATGCAGGCAACGCATGGCATCATGCCCTCATTCTATCACGACACGGTTTCGCATTCTCTTGTGCTGGTCTGGCACTACAAGAGGCATACAAACGAACAGGCATGGGATGTCTGCCACCACATTCCGCAGGTATTGTTCAACGATAACAGACGCGCCTTTGTCAACTTCTGCCATCAATATCAGACCTCGCCCATCGTTTTTGGTTCGGAACCATGTTGGCGCATGCTTCGATTCGGCAACCCCCATGCTTTTACCTGCTTCGGTGAGATTCCCTGGTCATTATCGGATGCCGAGGTGTTGCATGAAGTCGAATGGAATCCCCGGATATTCGCAGCAAGCGTCAAAGAGTTGCAGGCAAGCATGGTAACAATGGTGCAGTCATTTGCGGAAGCAGAAACAGGAATGCCCGATTTCAGTATCATTTATATGATGTATAAGAAACTGGAAGCCATGGCCATTACAACCGATTCCATGGAAAGCGTGCAGCCCTGTCTGCATTTGCTGAATGCGCGCTTTACGGAAGAAAGGTGAGGATCGGGCGACGGGGGCTATCATGGTGCCACCTCCGGCCTGCCCGGATTGTTCCATTCCGGAATCAGCTGTAGCAGGAGCTTTTGCGTGGGGGTATCCACATCTGCCCGGAAGTGATAGGGTTCTTTGTAGTAGGGCTCTACGGTAAAGGGGGCATGCTTGAAGAGCATGAAGGACTCTATCGGGGCGCCGTTTTCATCCAGCAGGGTGAGGTGATATCTTGTGTAAAAGCGTTCTCCTGCCGGACGCACCATCATTTTTCGGCGGCGAATAATCTCGCGCCTTTTCTGTTCCTTGATGGCAAGCTCATGCAGACGTGGCAGGGCGGCGGGGCTGATGCCGATATCGCGGTACGAGTGGTTGAAGTTGTCATCACATACATCCAAGACAACTTTTTGCGGCACGGGAACCGGCTCAACGGAGCAGGCGCTCAGCCCCAAGAGGCAGACGCATGCCGTCACAAGCAGGAAAAAGATCGGTTTCGTATTCATATCCTTACATGATGGTTAATCCATCCCGAACCCGAATCCGCAACTTTTTTTCTTTCGCTTATGAGAAAAAATCACTTCCGCACCTGCAGGTAGATAATCTGCTGTGCGTAGCGGGGGTCGGAGCTGTCGGTTTTGATGACCAGACGGTTCAGAACGGCTTTTTCCGTGCTGAGGGGGGTGACGGTGATGCGGTACTCGCGCCCTTTGGTAATAATCTGCGGGCGGTAGTCGAACGTCTCTCCATTGAGACCGGCATCGCTGATGCCTTTGACGGGTGAGCCTTTGGGCAGGGTGATGGTGAGCACCTTCGGGGCAGGTGTGCTGCCTACTTTCCATTGCAGACTGCGGGCAGAAAGGACAATGGCGGGCGGTACCTCGAACTGCATGGTCAGGCGGGTAGTCTTACCATCGGCCGTGGTGGCATCAATGGTTTTGCTCACTTTGCCTTCGAATTTGGAGGTGTCCACCTCAGCGATGAGCTTGGTTCCCTCCTGTCGCAGGGTGGTACAGTCGCAGTGGGCTTTGGCTTTGGTGACCGCGGTGCCATCCGTGGTGAAGACCACAGTAGCTTTCTGTTGCCCGTAGCTGAGCTTCACCTGCTGCGAGGGCTGTGGAAAGCCGGCCAGCACCGGCGAAACCGACAGAAGGAGGAAAATCAGGTGTTTCATGCGGCTTTTTCCGTCTCTTTCTTTTCCTTGAGCTCCGGGGTGATGAAGGAGGCGATGATGAAGAGCCCCGCAGCGATGCACACGCAGGAGTCTGCCACGTTGAAGGAAGGCCAGTGGTAGCCCATGGGCCAGTTGGCCGTGGTAATCCAAGGGAAGGAGAAGTCAAGGAAGTCGACGACGTAGCCGTTCATGAGGTTGGCAAAGAAACCCAGTTCTCCGGCTTCCGGGCGGAAGAAGCCCTGAAGAAGGCGGTCTGTCATGTTGCCGATGATGCCGGTGATGATGAGTGCCCAAGCTACCTTCAGCAGACGGGTACAGAAGAATCCCTTGCGGAAGAGACGGTAGAGCCATACCAGCGCCACAATCTGAATGCCCAGGAAGAGGAAAGGCGCCCACACGGTGCCATTGCCGGCGCCAAAAGCCACGCCGGTGTTATGAACGCGCACGAGGTTGAAGTGCATGACTCCGTTGTCGCTGAGGACGCTGATGTAGTCCGGGGAGAACTGGCGCAGCCAGTCATAGCTGAAGTTGAGCACAATGGCCCACTTGCTCACCTGGTCCAGCGCATACAGCCCCACGATGAGGAGAATGAGATACAGCGGAATACGTTCTTTCATGGATATCATTGGGTTGTGAGTGAAACGCCGCCCGGCTTTGCAACCGGGCGGCGGGGAAGTTTCCGGCTCAGGCCATGACAGCGGCGCAGCGGGCACAGAGGCCTTCCTCATTCACCGCCGGTTCATAGCGGCGGCAGCGCGGGCACATGGCGTGCGGGCTGCGCTCTGCGGTGGCGCTCAGCTCGGCGCCGGTGCAGACCTTGACGTCTGCCACGATGAAGAATTCCTTGGCAAAATCAGCATCGGACATCAGTTCGACCACGCGGGCTGCCTCGTTTTCCGGGAGTGTTACCTGTACGGCGGCTTCGTTGTTCTTGTTGAACGCCTTGGCCTTGACCTGTGCTTCGATGGCTACCTGAATGACGCTCTTAATCTGCTGCAGACGGGCAAAGGTCTCCGTGAGGCCTGCATCATAGGCGGCATCGGCTTCCGGGAAGTCCTGCTCGTGAACGGAGCCGCTGTTGCCGGCATGCTCCCAGGCTTCATCCGCTGTGTAGGCCAGAATGGGGGCCAGCAGCTTCACCAGCGCGTCAAATACGCGGGAGATAGCGAACTGCTTGCTCACGCGGCGCGGGGAGTCTGCAGCATCGCAGTACAGGCTGTCCTTGGTGATGTCGATGTAGAGGGCCGACAAATCATTGGTGCAGAACTGGTTGATTGCCGTGAAGACCTTGCGGAACTCGTAGGCGCTGTAGGCGGCTCGCACTTCGCGGATAAGGTTGTTGAGACGCTCCAGAATCCAGGCGTCCAGCGGGGCGAGCTCGGTGGGCTGCTGCCCGTTGTAGCCCTTGAGGTTGGCCAGGAGAATGCGCAGGGTGTTGCGCAGGCGGCGGTAGGGGTCGGTAATCTGCTTGAAGAGGTCTTCGCCGAAGGGTACCTCGTTCTGCCAGTCTACGCTGCTGACCCACAGACGCACGATGTCTGCACCGTACTTCTCATAGAAGTACTTGGCGTTGGTGGGCTTCTGGTAGGTGCCCTGAGCGCTCTTGGAGAGCTTGGAACGGTCCTGATTCACCACGAAGGCGTGTGTGAGCACTTCCTTGTAGGGCGCCGTGCCACGCCAGGCGCAGGAGAGCATGAGCGAGCTCTGGAACCAGCCACGGTGCTGGTCGGTGGCCTCCAGATACACATCACAGGGAGCGGCCAGCTCGGGATGCGTCTCCAGCACGGCCACGTGGGAGCAGCCGGAGTCAATCCATACGTCGAGCGTGTCCTTACCCTTGCGGAGGCCTGCCGGCAGCTCGAGCGCGGCGCAAAGCTCCTCATCGCTGAGTTCGAACCAGATGTTTGTGCCTTTCTTCTCTACCAGGTCGGCCACCTTGCGGACGATGTCGGCATCCAGCACGGGTTTGTCTGCCTCATCAAAGAAGACGGGCAGGGGGACGCCCCAGGTGCGCTGGCGGCTGATGCACCAGTCCGGGCGAGCCTCCACGGTGCTGTAAATGCGGTTGCGGCCCCAGGCGGGCAGCCACTTGGTGTTGTCAATCTGTTCTAGCGCGAGCGGGCGCAGTTTCTCCATGCTGATGAAGAACTGCTTGACGGCACGGAAGATGATGGGGGTCTTGGAGCGCCAGCAGTGCGGGTACTGGTGGGTGAACTCCTCGCGGGCGAGCAGGCGGTCATTGGCCACCAGCATGGTGATGACATCCTCGTTGCTCTTGAACACATGCTGTCCCACCAGAGCGGGTACGCCGCATTCTGCGGTGTACAGACCATCGTCATCCACCGGAGAAAGCACGGGCAGCCCGTATTGCATGGCGGCATTGTAGTCGTCCATACCATGACCGGGAGCGATGTGTACCGCGCCGGTACCGGCATCCGTGGTTACATACTGGGCGTTGATGATGAGGGAATCGCGGTCCTGGAAGGGGTGGCGGGCATTCATGCGCTCCATCTCGCTGCCCTTCACGGTGGCAAGTTCCTCCACCAGCTGCCAGCCGGTTTTGGCCATGACGGTCTCCATCAGCTCGCGCACCACAATCAGGTTGCGGGTGTTGCCGTCCTTGCTGTACTTACCGATGACGTAGTTGAAATCCGGGTGCAGGGCAATGGCCAGGTTGCTCGGCAGGGTCCAGGGGGTGGTGGTCCAGATAACCATCTCGCAGTCAATGCCCTTGACCGGCTCGGTCATCTTGAACGCCACGTAGACGGCGGTGGAGGTGTCCTCCATATATTCCACCTCTGCCTCTGCCAGGGCGGTGTGGTGAGCATAGCTCCACTGCACGGGCTTGAGGGACTGGTAAACGGCTCCGCTCTCTACCAGTTTGGCAAAGACGCGCAGAATCCATGCCTCGTATTCCGGCAGCATGGTGATGTATGGGTTGAACCAGTCGCCGAATACACCCAGACGACGGAAGGAAACGCGCTGCTGGTCGATGTAGCCCAGAGCAAACTCTGCGCAGCGGCGGCGGATTTCTGCCGGCTCCAGCCCTTGGAACTCTTTTACCACCTTGGCTTCAATCGGCAGGCCGTGGCAGTCCCAGCCCGGCACAAAGGGAGCGTAGAAGCCGGCCATGGTCTTGCTCTTCACGATGAGGTCCTTGAGAACTTTATTCAGGGCAGTACCCATGTGTACATCGCCGTTGGCAAAGGGAGGACCGTCGTGCAGGACGAACTTCGGAGCATTCTGCGCCTTACGGCGCGCTATAATTCGTTCGTAAAGCTTTTCATTCTCCCATTTCTCCAGACGAGCCGGCTCTTTGGTAGTGAGATCACCACGCATGGGGAACGTGGTATCCGGCAGGAAGATGGTGTCCTTATAGCTTTTCGTGCTCATACGCGCGCTAATATACGCTTCCCGAAGATAAAAGTCAACCCCATAATCCTCCGTGCAGTAGGGATTGTACGAAAAACTCTTAGAAGTAATTCCTCCGTTGAGGCTTTAATTGTCCTGATAACGGCGGTGGACTTAATTCTGCATGCCGTTTGTCTGGTGTGTTGTTGGCGTGCTGTAAAAATAGGATAGATATCGCAACCTGTACTAATTCTTTACAAGGAGTAGTTTCTGTGTTACCATTCCCCGCGTATGAAATCGCGTCAACTCTTTTATATGCTTTTCAGCGTATTACTGATGGTCAGCGGGCTCGTATCCTGCCAGCAGACTGCTCCGTATCAACTGATTCCCCGTAATGGGTTTATTACCCATTTTGAAGAGAGCGATGGTACACGCATGCCTTTTGCTTCCTATTGGGATATATCCGATAACGAAGACTGGAACGAACGAGTGCAGGGAGATCGCAATAAGTCCCAGGCAATCTACGTAAAACCCATAAGCTTGGCATACTTCGAAGCGGGTTCTACCCTCAATGCTCACTCCCCCGAGGTTATCCGTCTCCGTGATTATTTCCAGGAAAAGCTGATGGCTGAGCTCAAACGTCAGGATGCCTCAGTCAATTCCTTCCACTTGCTTGATGCCCCCGCACCCGGTGCATATACCGTGGAGATTGCATTGCTTTCTGCTTCGCCCACACGCATCCTCAACAATGCCGCTGCTTCTGCCGCCGGGGTTGTTGTCAGGGGCGGTAGTTTTCTTGTGTCTCGCCAAGAGGATAAAGGCTCCCTGAGTATGGGGATACGCTTCTACAATCCGAGCGGTAAGCTTGTTGCTGAAACCGGTGACTTTGAATACGGTATGCGTTCCATTCCCGGTATGATTATCGCTGATAGTAAGGACTTCCGCCCTTATGTCTATCACAAGCGTATTATCGATGAGTGGGTTAAGGAAATCTCTAGCATCTTCACCACGGTTCATGAGCACCGTATCAAGCGCCCGTGGTACTCTCTGAATCCTTTCTGATAAAGGCCCTTTCCCGCATTGGCTGCTCTTGTGGCGATCGATTAAACAAAAGCCCCTCACCTGTTACGGTGCGGGGTTTTTGCATTTTTGCCGTGTTGAGGAAGCTATGGTGATCCTGTCATTGATGAGCTTTTGAATTGACGTTAGAGAGAGAATATTATATAAATAATCAACGAATAATACATTGAATATGAAGCTTAATCGTTTTGTTGTTAATTTGTTGTTTGTTGCAGCCGGTGTTTTCGCGGCGAAAGGCAATGCCGATGAGTTGGTGACCGGATGTTATTGGACAAACGAAGTGACGGAATCGGGTGGCTGGTATGATGCCAATAAAATAGATAATAGTGACGGCGATGCGGATGACAACATGTGCTATGCGGCGTCTGCTGCCAACGTCATCGCTTGGTGGCAAAACAGCACGGTGGGCAGCACCCTGACATCCAATTCTCCCAAAAAAATCGGCGATATTTGGCAGACATTCATCGATGCAAACAAAGAGGAATATTGGGACGAAGGAGGTGATCCCCTTGCGGCCATCAACTGGTGGATTTCCGGTGTGTATTCTCCCGAAAGCTTAGAGGACACAGCCGCTTGGGAGCGTTTTTATACGAGTCCCGAAGATTGGGGTGACAACGAGTTGTATCCGTCATCTCTGCGTGTTACCGAGGGTTATTATTTCGACCAATACGGACTTGATAACAAGAAACTCGCTCATTTCCTGATGGACATGCAGATGTACAGCAAGACCATCACCGGCGTGAATTTTGCTGAGTTACTGCAAAATGGCTGTTCTATTACTCTGGCTATTATACCGGAAGGTGAAGAGGACGGTCACGCTATCACCTTGTGGGGCGTAGAATATGATGAGGAGGGTAAGCTGAAGGCGATTTGGATTACTGATTCTGACGATGAGAAAGAGGCGCTCGTCAAGCATGCTGTGACGGTGGATGAAGCGAACGATAAGATTTGGTTGAGCGATGGAATCTACGGCTCACTCGGGTACTACATTGACAATATCTTTGTCATTGCTGCCAGAGAATCCTACAAATGGTCTACCCATAGCGCAGAGACGTATGTAAGCCTGAAGATTAATCCGAAGACGCACAACGGCCGCGCCGGTGTGGCTCTGTTGACGGAGGCTTTCATGAAAGAGGAGACCGAATTGGACACCATTCCGGAAGACGAGGAGCAAGAGGCAGAAGAGGAGCAAGAGGCAGAAGAGGAGGAACTTGCCGTCGTGGCAGAAGCTGATACGACCACTGAAGAGGAAATCGAGGAGGAGGAAGAGAAAGATACCGCTCTGGAATCCGTCGTTGAAGCCATGGATAACGGTCAGATGAATGACCGCGATGCCGCTGCCGTGGCCGGCGCATCCACCGCCGTCTTGGGACAGGCTCTTGCCGGTGATGTAGAACGCCAGTTGAACGCCATCCGCAACCGTGCTGCCGTGGGTAATGGCAGTAATGATACCGTGGCGCTGGATGGCAAGGGAGGCAGCCTGCAGCAGCCGGGCAAGTTCTTTGCCTGGGTAAATGCAGAGGGCAACCGCGCTGAGCAGCAGTCCGACGGTACTGCTGCCGGTTACACCCTGAGCAGCTGGGGTGGCACAGTGGGTGCCGGTATACTGGTGGACAACCGGCTTACCCTTGGTCTGGCTGTTACTGCCATGTACGGTGATTTGAAGAGCGAAGGCCCGGATAGCCTCGATGGCGATATGGATACCTCGTACCTGAGTGCTTTCGCTCACTACCACACCGGTAACTGGAGCCACAGCTTCATCGGCGCCTTCGGCCTCATGGAGTCTGATTATAAGCGCACAGCCATGGGCTATACCAACAACGGCGATACGGACGGCACGGCTTTCGGGTTCATGTACGAGCTGGGGCGTGAGTATGCCCTGAACGATCGGAGCAACATCAGCCCGTTGTTCAATATCTCCTACCGTCACACGGCTGTGGATGGCTTCTGCGAGCGTGGCACAGACGCCGCCCTGCATGTGGGCAAGCAGAGCCTCGATACCGTGACAGCGGCTCTTGGTGCCCGCTATGCCGCCATACTGGGGCAACAGACGATTAACCGCGCCTGTGCCTTTGAAGCCCGTGCGCTGGCTAAGTATGATTTCGGTGATACCCGCGCCGATGCGTCCGTGGGCTTCCTCAACTATGCGGCCCGCGCTAACATCGAAAGCGCGGAAAGAGGCGCCATGGGTCTGGAGCTGGGCGCCGGAATCTCCGTGCCGGTGGGCTACGGCTGCATCTTTGCCGATGGGGCTGTGGAGCTGCGAAACGATTACACGAATTTCAACGCTGCCGTGGGCTATAAGATTCAGTTCTGAAGCCTGAAAAACGCAGAAAATAATCAGCCGCTGTCTCTTGATGAGCCAGCGGCTTTTTTTGGCTCTTCCATAATTATTGCAGAAGAGCTGAAAAGATAGGGGGTCATTGTAGCAGAACTCATATTCGGCCACAAGCAAAGACCTCCGACGCTTACGCATCGGAGGTCTTTAATAGCCTTTGAGAAGGGTACGGCAACCCGCTGTTTTGTACGTTTTTTCACCC
Source organism: Akkermansia sp. (assembly GCA_045121855.1). Lineage (GTDB taxonomy): Bacteria > Verrucomicrobiota > Verrucomicrobiia > Verrucomicrobiales > Akkermansiaceae > Akkermansia. The sequence goes on along the minus strand of JBGVGW010000015.1, from coordinate 125,976 downwards.
AAAAGCCAAGTCCTTTTCCAAGTCCTGAGAACTCTTCCCTTCTTATCTCATGTTGTTCACGCATGAAAAACTCACATTCTCGTCCTGTTATCGCCAGGAAACAAACTTGCAAAAATGAAAAATCATGGTATCATAACGACAGTTAGTTATGGAGAACAAGGATAAAGGTTATGTGTATATCCTTACGAACCCAAGTTTTCGAGAGGAAGAGGTAAATAGGCTTTTAGCAGTCTTGGGTACTAATTCTGAAATTATCCAGCAAAATAACCAACAAGAAGAAAAAGCTCAAGACACGGTCGAAACTTTAGAAGAATGGAAAGCGAGAGCCCTCCGTGCGGAAAGTGAGTTGGCCATATTAAGGGGAAAAGAAGCTGCTTTTGAGGGGCTTACTGCTGAGGAGTATTTAGCCAGACTACAATCCAGCATGCGCTTTGTCCTTAGTTTTATAACGCAAGAAAAATTTTAACTCGCGCTTAACGCGTTAAGATACTAAAAGTACTTTTAGCTGAGAAATAGAAGATTATTTTCAAATGACAACGGCACAGAATGCGCTTATTTTTATAAGCCACGCATCAGCAGATAAGGAAGCTGTCACTCTTACGGATTTTCTGATGCATTTGTTCAAGCTCGCTCCCAGTGACATAGTTTGTACTTCTTCACCTGGGAATGGGTTATGTAATGGGGCACAGTCGTATCCGGAAATTGAGAGCCAGATAAGAAATAGTGCAGTAGTGATTTTTCTTCTTTCTCGAGCATATTGTGAAAGCGATGACTGCAAAATGGAAATGGCATGGGGTTATAGTCACTCAGGGCGGTTTATTATACATTTAGAAAGTGTACGATCGTCAAATAAACCAAAACTGCTGGATTCTTTGTCAATGAATAACTGGGATAGAATAGGTATTGCGGCACTTGCTGAACATGTAAAAGATAAGTTAAACAAAACCTATTCATTATTAGATTGGGAAAGAGAAATAGAGAAATTAGATTTTACTGGGCATCAGACGCAAAAAGAAAATTCTGATGCAGCGTCTGTTCAGGAGAATAGCCTAGGCGGAAGTATAATAATGGGCAACGTTGAAAACAATGCGGCACCGATAATGCTAGGTAATAGCGCTGGAGGGAACATTATTCTTGAAGATAATTCTACCCATTATCATGTAGCACAGCAACTGCCAGAAGGAGACGAGAGCACAAAGAGAAAAGCAAAGTTAGAAGAGCAAGGAAGCTTACCACTGGAAGATCGAACTTGGCGCAAATTGACAGAAGCACACAAGGCAGAAATGGATTATCTTTATAAAGTAATGAAATGCGGTATTAGGTGTGCCTACGTCTCTTCCCCCTTTTGGTCATGTGAATACGAAGCGGAATGCAAAGCATATGTGATTAAAACATTTGAACGAGGGTATATTTCAAAAACATTAGGACCGCACAAAATAGACCCCGCCTATACTGATAACATATGGCCTTATTATTTTTTAATTGTAAGCAACGGCGATAAAACAATACTGGAAATGCATCCTCATGAAGTGATGTGCTTCAGTAAAGGTTTGTATCGTGATGGGATGACAATGGCAGAACAGTTGTATAACGATGTAGAAAGCAAGTTATTATAACTGACGCGATAATGGTACCAAAAGGAGAGATCATGCCAGACGGAGTAGGAGTTGTAAAAAGTATCATAGATAAGTTTTTTGAGCGGGTGAAGAGCTTGTCGATGGTTGCTTGGTGTTGTATACTGGTGTACATGATAGCGCATGCAAGCAAGATGCTACCGGGATGGATGAGTACCTATCTGGAGATACCGCAAGTGATTATTCCTTGGGTGAATTTGTTAGGGTTCATCGGCTTATCATGGCTAGTCGTTGAGTCGTTGTATGGGGTGAAAACAAAGATACATGATGCACGAGAGACAAGGCGTAGGAACCGAATCAAGGAGGCCAAGGCCGAGAGAAGAAGGCAGATGCAGGAAGCGGCATATCAGGAATGCGAAAATATAGTCTCAAAGCAGGAAGGTTCGTTGTTTGAGGTTTTGTCGTATTTTATTGTTGGTATGAGTGTAATTGAGCTGGATGCAAGGTCTCCTGAGATTGTGTATTTATGTAAGAAAAACATCATAGAACCGTGTGGCACGGGGTATTTAACAGCGTCAGGCAGGCATATGCGTAATTATACATTAACACCATGGATTGCTGACTACGTTGCCATGCGTCAGATGGATAGCATATTAGAAGAAAAAGGGAAGAACGATAATTCTTCCTGTTCGTAAGGTGTTCCTTGATGTTCCCCGCCCCGGCAAGCCGGGGCTTTTTTTTGTGGAAGGGGGGGCATGAAGCGAAAGAGGGAGCAACGGTGTTGACGGAGGGAGGGAATGGGGGTAGGATGGGGTCAAATGCAAGGGAACAGAAAAATTTCCATCAGTCAGAGATTGAGCTTGAGTGTGACGGTAACGGGTGATACAATGGGGTTGCGGTGGAACAACCGTGGAACATTTTAAAGCAACAAACGATATGAAACAGGAAAACAGCAGAGGGAGTGTGGGGAGCTGCTGTGAAGAGCGCAGCTGCACAGCGGCAGAATTGACACAATACCGCAAGGATGTGAAAACTCGCATCGCTAAAAAGGATGGAACCATCTTTCCGAACAATTGTCCGGATAAGACTGCAATAGTGTTGCAGGAATTCATCCGCGCAGCAAAGGATCGAGTACGTATTTATTGTGGACACCTGAATGCAGCTGTATATGAAAACTTGCAGACCGATTTTGAGGATGCCATTGCTAGGGAGGTAGAAGTCCGCGTGATTTGTGCCCCTGGCGAGATAGGGGCAAAAGAATTGGCAGAAAAGTTGAGAGTTGGAGACCACTTCCGCATTTTGAATGAGGTGGTATCGGTGTCCCATTTTGCAGTTGTGGATGGGCTTCGCTATCGTATTGAAACAGACCAAGACAGTAAGGAGGCTTTTGTGTGCGCCTATGCAGAGGGGGAACAATTAAACCGCATACAGATGATTGAAGGTGTGCATAATCTCCTGTGGGATATGGCTAGTTAAATTGAGGAAACGACAATGATTCCGGCAGAGATAGGAGCAGGCGCTGCAAAAGCTTGGTATGAGTATGTAAACGGAGGGGGAGAATTTTTCTCTCACTTCGTTTTTACTCTTTTAGTATCTGTCGTATTATCTACGAAATGGCGTGATTATCTTATAGAGCCGAGGAAGGACGACATGGAGGAATTTCGCCAAGAGGTGGCGGAGGAAATCAAAAAGGTTAAGTTAAGTGAACGCTTGGATCCTCGGTTCAAAGCCAATATTCAGAAGAAATTTGAAAGTTACAGAGACGAAGCAAAAAAATTGCGCACGGAGTTGGCCTCTTCTACCTGCGGCACAACAAAGTGGTGCAAAGGTTGGTGTTGGGGCAGTCTTGTAGTGACCATTGCTTTTATAGCTGCAGGATGGGATAAAATACTAGGTTTCCTTTGCGTTTTGGGATTGCTGCCTATTCCCATATATCGGCATAAGATGGACCAAAAATACGATGCCATGCACGAGCGTTATGACAACTTAAGGAAGAAATACGAAGAGGTTCAGGATGTCTGTCAGAGTCAGTATGATGACAAGCTGAAGACTGAGGATGACAAGTTCCGGTCGTTTTCAAATGCAAGAAGAATCAGTATCAGGAGGACGGCTGAATAACTGTTCGACTGTTAATCCTTTATATTCCCCACCCCGGTGATTCCGGGGCTTTTTTTGTGCCCGCAGCCGACAGGCTGCCATTATTCCGAAATTCGTCAATCGTACTTCGTCAATCGTCAATTACCAGATGAGGGGGAGTTCGCCCTGGAGGAGGGCGGATTGGATGGGGGCGGCTTTGGTGCGGGCTCGGCGCTTTCTTCATCGGCTTCTGCGGCTTCCTCGTCCTGAGCTTCCATCGTTACCTCTGCCAGCTGCTCAGCCTCGCGGGCTTCCTCAATCTCCTGCCAGAGGGCGGCTTCCACCTCTTCGTTGATTTCTGCGGCTTCCATGTGCGGGGCTTCCTCAATCGTTGCGATGGCGGCTTCCTGTTCTTGTTCCTAGGGCTCGGCGTTCTTCTTCTGCTTCTTGGCCTTGCTGCGCTTGGCCATGGAGCGCTTGTCTTTCTTGCCAGCGTTGAAATACTTGGCGTAGGTCTTCAGTGAATCCTCGTCCTCGATGGTGAACACGCCCTCGGCAATCAGCTCCGGCAGCGGCTGGTTGTAGATCTCATGGGCGCACCACTTACCCTTCAGGTTGTAGCAGACGCTTACGCCCAGCGGGTCGAACTTGATGCGGATGGTCTTACCCTCGCCGTTGACGGCCTTGATGATGGTCGGGTCGAAATCGGCGTTGTTGGTGGCGGTGGTAGCGGCGGCGGTTGTCTTAGTCTTGGACATAGTATTTATTGTGTTTTGGGTTAATGTGTGAATGTAGTCGAGAACGGCCTGTGCGCCTTTTCTGTATACTGTTACTGCCAGCAGTTCCTCATTCGCCCAGATGGCCCAGTTGCGGGTCTTGTTGTAGCGGGTTATGTGGAGTTTGTTGTGCATTATTTAATACGTTTAGCGTTAAGGCTTTATCTCGTTGTAAAGTATAGCACATCAGCAACCAATGTCTAGTCTTTGCTTTTTCTGCATTTATTTTCAACAACTTACACTTACAAAAAAGGCAGCATCCGAGCATCCACAGCCTCATCTCAATGCTATATTCTGATTGCTTGCAATAGGGTGGTGGTTCTAATCCACTATGCTCCACTTAATCCCAGAAACCGAATCAGAAAACAATCTGGTTCGGTTTTTGCTTTTTATTGATTTTCAATAGTTACAACCGCTTAGCCATTGCAGGGGGCTTCGCTAAAGCTACGCCCACCCTAGCGCTCGCAAGCCTCGTCACCGCCCTGCCGGGCGCAAAACGCCCCCAAAAGACCAAAAAGCCTACTTGTCTCGGCGACCTGTGAGGGCGTAGCAAGGGAGTGTAGCGACACACGAAGCCCCAAGCTTTAGCGGAGTCGGAAGCATGCCTACCTGTCACGGCGTATCGAAGAGAAGCCGGAAGCCCGTTTTCCTAAGCGTGAACGCCTTTTAGGGTCACTAAAGATGCTTCGAATCTATAATCCGCTGATTCTGTGAGCTTAGGCGATTTTGGGGCGATAGCAACTCTGTGACAAGCAAAGATGTCTCGAACTGGCAAGCTACACAGAATCAGATGATTAAGTGCCATTTTTCAGCAATCGGCAACCTAAAATGAAACATCGCTTGCAAGGGGATAAAAAGACACCTGCAAGCGATGGACGGGAGCAGAAGCTCAAGCCTGATAAGCGAAAGCGCTAAAAAAAATCCTAGGCAGCAAGGAGAAATTTTGTCGATATTTTTCTCTATTCTTATTTTTGATTTTTCAAAAACTCCCAGAGCTTATAGAAAGCTTCATGTGTTACTGCATCTGTCGCATCGTATTGAGTTCTGATAATACGGTCATCACCTCGCATAACTCCGATAGAAACATATTGAGACGAAACCCGACCAAATGGATTCTCCTCATCTACCCACATTGGTGGTGCCACATGTAAAAAATTGCTCAGCAATGTATCCAATTGCTCAATTTCCTGATGATCCACATTTCCGTTCGGGTCATTATAGAGCGGTATGCCGGACCCTGGGGCTCGCATGATATGCGTAACCGGGCAACCCTCTTCTTTCATCTGCACCCCATAACTCTCATCTTCGATTTCCAGCCATATGTCATATATTTTTCCCCAATCGATATTATCAGGGGAGACTTGCAGGTTTGCACAGCTATTCAGTCCCATCGCCACAAGGCACAGGGCTGTGGTGGCAAGGATTTTTTGGAAAATTGTCTTCATTATTCTCTATCTCCTTTACATATAATAATACTTCCCGGCACCGAATCCGCAACAAAAAATTGCAGAAAGTGCAGATTTTCTAATAAATAGACGCTCGCGGCGGGCATTTTGTTGAGCAGTTCCTGCATTTTTTGTTGCCGATGGCACAAAAACAGGCGGCAAGGGGAGGATGGAGCCCCGGCCTGACAAGCGAACAGCCTAGGAGGAATCCTAGGCTGCAAGATGTATTTTTTGCTTATTTATTCAAGTGTTCGGGGCGGGGAGAGCAGCCGAGCTGTTGGAGCAGCATTACGCATTCCCTATCCATCAGACTCAGATTCCCGCGGCGCAGCATGAGCTCTATCCGAGTGTAGCCATCACTATCACAGGCATTCAAATCTGCTCCGGCCTCTGACAGCAGACGGATGATGGGTGCGCAGGAATACTGCTGCGGTATTTGGAGGTCATGCACATACGGGAGCGCCAGCAGCGGGGTAAGCCCCTGGGCATCGCGGGCGTTCACATCAGCCCCGGCTTCAATGAGCAGCTTCGCCTTCAGGTCTTTCTGTGGGCAGAAGGAGTTGATGTAGAAAAGGGCTGTGCGCCCTTGCGCATCGCGGGCATTCACATCCACTCCGGCGCGGAGCCATTTGTACACCTCAATGGCGGGCTGGTGCGGGTCTGCCACAGCCAGCATCAGCTGAGTGCGCCCAGCCTCGTCCACGACCTGCGCTTTTTGCTGCCGCTCTGCCAGCACTGCTTCGGGGTTGGCTAGTATTTGGCGAATACCCCACCCGAGCTTCTTTTCATTAGCAATCATGAGAGCGGTCTGGCCGGCATTATTCTGCCGGGTGGCATCCAGCCCCAGCTCGATGAAATGGCGGGCAATCTGCATATCCCGGTAGCTGCCGTTGCCATCTGTGACCAAGTGGCAAAAGAACGGACAAGAATACCAGTATGAGTCATCCAGCACAGCACCATGGCAGATGAGGAGGTTGACTATCTCTATATCTGCCGGAGTGTGGTGAACCAGTAGCCACTCCAGCCAACGGCTGGTGTATTCGGCCTTGCAATCGCGTACGCGGAAGCCATGCCGCAGCAGCAGCGGTACAAGTTGCCGGGCGTTGCTATGCACGGCGCGGCTCATGAGCGTAACGCCTCCCATGTTCGGATCTGCCCCGGCGTGCAGCAGCAGCGCAGCAATGATGACCTCGTTCCTTTTTGGTCCGTCTGTGATAATCCCCATGCACTTGGTCAGGGCGCAGGCTTGGTTGAAATTTGGGTTTGCCCCAGCCTGCAGCAGCCGTTCCACCTCAGTCACATTGCTCACCGCCGCAGCGGCAGCCAGACGGGCATCCGGACATATCGGAACACCGGCTTGCTCAAATTCTTTTGTCAGGAAATCATAGGGCCAGTACAGGCAGCAGTTCAGTTCTGCGGCGTTCAAGCCGTCCTTATTGCGGGCATGCAGGTCAATGCCGGCATCGCGAAGGAACTCAAAAAGTTCCTTTTGAATCCGGTATTCGTTATGACCATCCGCTGCTTTGATAACCAGCATCAGCGCATTATTCCCCTCGGCATCCACCGCATTCACATCAGCCCCTTGGCGAAGTAGTTCCCGCATGGCTGAATCATCATAGCGGTAAGAATGAAAACACTTGAGCACGGCCTCGAGAAACGCCGCATCTAATGATGCCGCTGGAGCAGCCATCTGCAACGGCTGTTCGGAACGGGGCTCCGCAGCACCGCTCAGAGCGGCAGCAGCCACTAGCACAGAACATACAAAAGGTCTCAGATTCATAGTATTTGGAAGATGGTTATTTGTTACGATGTCATGTTACCAGAATCCGGGAGGCTCAGCAAGCTGTTAGTGCGGAAAAGCGAAAAACAGAGCCAAAAGCCGAGGATGCCCAGCCGCTGGAGCCCTTGGACTGCCGGGTTGAGAAGAGGCTCGAATCGTTAAAAAGCTTGCCGATTTCCGGGCTGGAAAAGGGGCAAAAGTATAGTCTTTTTATGGGTCAGGTTCATAACGCATTCATTATCAACACCAATTTTATTTGAGAAGGGTAAACTATATACTTTTATCCAATCCACTCATCATTAAGCCCTTGCAATAAAATAGGGGTTTATTGTATGCTGCGACCCCAGTCCTTTAGAGTCCCTGGGGAGTAAGAAAGGGCAAAATCATGGCGTTTTGAGCCTTTTAATATACATTCTTTTTAACAATTAAGGACTCCGCAATTCGTTAAATATCAGCGCATAAACAGAAAAAGGCTGCATCCCCTCAATTTCAGGAATGCAGCCTTTAGCAATAGCCTTTGAGAAGGGTGCGGCATTTCGTAACTAAATGATATTACGCTAGTTACAAAGCTGCTTTAATTTTACCTTTTTTTCCGCAGAAATCGAAAGTCCTTGTTTTTATAAGTGTTTGCCACCTTATATTTAATAGGTTACGTGAAATAACAGCAAGTTATATCCCTAAGTCATCAAGATAAACACCCTTTGAGAGGGGTACGGCACCCCGCTGTTTTGTACTCAAAACCGACGGTATTTCCACTCAAAAGCCAAGTCCTTTTCCAAGTCCTGCGAACTCAAGATGCAACGCACCCTTAGCATCCGAAAAAAAATGAACTTTACTACCCGTGGTACTTGAACGCCTCCAATTGGTGTGGTAGAATACTGATTGTACACTTTATCTGAAATTGCATATGCAACCTTGCTGTTTGGGTCTCATTTTTCTACTCTCCATCCCCTTGATGGCCTGGATTATTCATCTGTACCGAAAAGGCTTCTTCTCAACTTTCTTGGGACGTTTCATCATAGGGGTAGCGGTACTGCTCGTTCTTACCATAGCTTACTATCCCATTTTAAAGCATTGGTTTGGATTTACAAATCTTGAAGAGGCTGCTCAATTTGGTGACCAGTACGGCGCGCTAAACTGCTTTATTTCGGGGCTGGCGTTTATCGGACTTATACTCACGCTCTTGATGCAACGAGAAGATTTAAATCTTCAAAGAAGAGAAATGAGAGAATCGCGCGAGGAATTTGAAAAACAAACGAAACAATTTACCCGGCAAACGACTCTCATGCAAACTCAAATTAACGAGGAGCGAACTGCTGCAAAAGAGCAACTAACTTTCCATGAAAAATCGACATGGATGCAGGAAACTATGGGGCTCATTTCAAGATTTGCCGACGAAATCAAATCTTTAGAATGTACGTACGGAGACACGCCAGAATCAATTAATACCGTATCAGGGAAACAAGTTGTCAACCTCCTATATGATGCCTATACTGAACAATGTTTATATGATTTCATGAAATCCCAATTGGGAGAGAAAAAATTAACTATCCCTCGTTTCCTCGAAAAACAGTATTTTTGCAAGAAAGACGCTTTCCATCAGGCTATTATTTCTTTATATCCATTAATGAATCAAAGATTTCTAATAACTGAGCGCATAAGCAACACCGACCATCTTTCTTCGTCAGAAATTGCTCAGTTATTAATGTTCGTCCCCTTGGATTCCACCGATGAATTGAAATTTCTTATGTTCATGTTCGAACCGGCTTGGAAAAGAATGTGGATACAAGCAGACAGGGAAAAACGCAATAATATTCAAAATGAGATTTTTCTATTGAGTCAGCAGATACGCATTGATGCCCAAAAAGTTGCAATATTATTAACAAATCGAGCAAACTCTTTTGTATTGAAAACATTGAACAAAATCGCAGAACGAATACTAAAAGATCCCAGCAAAAATTTCGACGAAAACCTTGAAGATTTAGATAACGAAAACTTGAAGGTCGCCTACCTGATTTTTAATGATCTCCTTAAAATCCTTAAAGAAGAAGCCAGCAGACAGACATGCCAAGTTTTCTTCTATAATGAATTGATACGTTATTCGTCAGGGCTTTTAACTGCTTAAAATTAACAATTACCAGAGGCGTAAAAATATAACCTCGGCAAAGGATGCGTTGAACGGCTATCAAAAAGGTAGATGCTTCTATTGTTAATTCAACGCCGTGCCTATGGCTATCGCAACTTTCAGAACTATCGGTTAAGAGTGCTAATTGAATGTGGGCACATCGTGATATGAAAATTCAAATTCCACATTGTTTGGGCTTGCCCCGACTGTTCTGTATATCCTTTCAGCATATACAATTGGCGCTTATGTATGCAATGTATGAACTCATTTGTATGCCAGCACCCTAGTCCTTTTGAGTCCCTGCGAAGTTTAAAAGGTCATTTTAGGGCGTGTACAAGCTTTTTATGAGTGGTATTAGCGCCGTGTCGAAGCCCGTAGGGCGAGGATGGATGGATTGCTGGTTCGAGGTAGTACGAAACAAGGGGAAACATGAGGCCAGCGTAGCCCCGGTGGGGTTGATTCGGGTTCGCCTCACGAGCCCTCACCCCTACGGGGCAAACCGCGTTGCGGTTTGTCCAAGCGGGCTTACCACTCGCTGCGCGAGCGCCCGAACGGGGCCGTCGCCCGCTTTCGAACCTTGTTCTCACCCCTCCGTGGAAAATAAAGCAAAGGCGCCCAGATTTTACCTGAGCGCCTTTGCTTTATAGGGCCGGTGGGGTTCGAACCCACGACCAAAGGATTATGAGTCCTCTGCTCTAACCGCTGAGCTACAGCCCCGCACAGATGGTAAGGTATGGAGCAGGGGATTGCAAGAAGAAAATGCAGGTGTTTGCGTCATGTGAGCAAATTTGCCCGGCGGGCAGGGGATGGAATTGACTGATAGGGTGAGTCTGCTTGATGTTCGTTGGGCTTTATGCCTGATGCGGAGGGAATTCTGCCTCTATTTCCGTCAGTAACCTGCGGGCATCTTCGTAGGTCGGGCTCATGGAAAGACAGCGTTGCAGCCACTCGCGTGCCAGTTCCGGATGGCGGGGCATGCCGCGGCCTTCCAGGCAGATGACGGCGTACCAGAACAGGGGATCGCTGTTGAGCGATTGCTCGGCCACCTCTCGGAGCACGCGCGCGCCATCCTGCGCCGACCAGGAGCAGAAGCTGCCGTAGTACAGGCTATCCAGGGCCAGCGCGTAGGCGCTTTCCATATTCCCCAGTTCATACGCCTTGTTATGGTAATAAAAGGCGCGTTCGCTGTTCTTTTTCATGCCGCACAGACCATAGCGGTAGATTTCTCCCAGATAATAGCATGCCGCAGCATCATGAAGCTCTGCTGCCTTGGCGTGCCATTGAATGGCTTCCCGTGCTTGCTCTGGGGCGACACCTGCATAGCGCAGATGCTCAGCATAGCAAACCATTGCTCGGGCGTGACCGCCCTCTGCCGCGCGTCGAAAATAGACGGCGCTTTCCTCGCCGTCCAGTTCACAGCCCAGCTCAAACTGAGCCTGCGTATCACCTGCCTCTGCTCGCAGCCGCAGGGCAGCAAGCTCCTCTGCCGTCATTTCCGCGTCTTCTTCCTCTTCCATAGAACACATGGTAACATGGGGTGAGGCCTTGAGCAACTATATTGTTTCTCTGTAGGAAAGAGAAGGGGTTGGTGTTATACCTGCGACATGATGACCATAAACACGCCGAAAGCAAACATCAGCGCCCAGATAACCGCCGATGTGAACGTGATGCCCAGCGTGATGAGAATGGTGCGCAGCCAGCTCAGTTTGGCAAACAGCCGCCCCACGGCAAGTGGAGTGAAGATGGCCAAAAGGAGCAGGGCTAATTTGCCGTATACCAACCAGTCCGGTTGCTCCATGGGAGAAACGTCACCGGCGCAGAACTGCAGACATATTCCTGAAGGAATGAACAGCACGAAAAGCAACAGGCTGCAGATGAGCGCGGATACCCCGGCACGCAGCAGGCTGCACCCGCTGCCGATGCGTCCCAGTACAAAGCCCGCCAAGCTGATGCAACCATAGGAAAGCGGCACCATGAGCAAGCCGAAAATCAGCAGAATACCCACCGTATCCATCAAAGCATCCGGATTGTGAGCCAAAGGCGGGAGCATCATCATGGCTCCGCATTATAACAAGCAAAAAGAGAAACTGTAAAGCTCATACTGCTTGCCCTCTCCTTTTCCTGCCGCGCCGGCAATAGCAAAGAAACGACCTGCAGACCGAAGTGCGGTTGCAGGTCGTGAAGTACCCTTTGAGAAGGGTACGTTTCCGAGGATATGAATGAAAAGCAAGAAATCATAACACATCATTTATAAGTGCTTTATAAATCATCAAATGGGTTTATGATGGGTCTTTTCCCTTTTTTCGCCATCCGCCCCTTGACAAATTCTGTACCGTCACACAATGAAAGAACACCTTTTCTGATTGTAAAGGACTCCTGTGGGTGGACGGCTTACAGGAATCGTTTGATGCGGCGGCATACTTCCTCGACATTGTCCCGGCTGTTGAAGGCAGAAATGCGGAAGAATCCTTCGCCATGAGCCCCGAAGCCGGCTCCCGGAGTGATGACCACGAGAGCTTCGCGGAGCATTTTATCGAAGAAATCCCAGCTTTTCATGCCCTCCGGGGTTTGTACCCAGATGTATGGAGCATGGATGCCGCCCCAGACGTTCAGGCCGACGGACATACAGGCGGCTCGCAGCAGCCCGGCATTGCTGAGATAGAAGTCAATGAGTGATTTTGTCTGTTCCAAACCTTCGTCGGTAAAGAGTGCCGCAGCACCGCGTTGAACGATATAGCTTGCACCGTTGAATTTGGTGCCGGTACGGCGCTTCCAGAGCTCGGAGACGGAAATTTTGTTCCCCGCCGCATCTCTGCCCCTAAGCTCCTTTGGTATCACAACATACCCGCAGCGCACGCCGGTGAACCCACCCTGCTTGGAGAAGGAGCGGAACTCGATAGCGCATTGACGGGCCCCGGGGATAGCGTAGATGGAGGAGGGAATGCTTGTATCGCTGATAAATGCCTCGTAGGCGCTGTCATATAACAGAATGCTATCGTTTGCCAGCGCGTAGTTTACCCATTCTTGCAGTTGTTCGTATGTGGCAACAGATCCCGTGGGATTGTTGGGAGAACAAAGGTATATCAAATCTGCATGTTGTGTAGGGACTTGGGGCACAAAATTGTTCTCCGGGGTGCAGGGCAGGTACACCAGACCTTCGTAGGAACCATCTGGACGAGCGCCGCCGGTGTTGCCGGCCATCACGTTGGTGTCCACATACACCGGGTAGACTGGATCCGGGATGGCGATGGTGTTATTGTGTGCAAAGATATCCAGTATGTTGCCGGTATCACACTTTGCCCCGTCAGATACAAAGACTTCATCGGCTTCCACTTCAATACCGCGTTGTTTGTAGGAGACTTTCGCAATGGCTTCGCGCAGCCATGCGTACCCCTGTTCCGGCCCGTATCCGTGGAACGTTTCGCGCTTGCTCTGGTCATCCACGGCTTTGTGCATGGCATCAATGGCGGCTTGGGGGAGCGGCTCTGTCACATCGCCAATGCCGCAGCGGATGATGTGGGGTGCTTTCTCTGGATTAGCTGCGGCAAATGCTGCTACGCGGCGCCCGATTTCCGGGAACAGGTACCCGCTTTGAAGTTTGAGAAAATGTTGGTTTATGTTGGCCATGATATAAATGTTGGGTTGATGATGAAAAAACGGATTGCAGTTATCACGAAGGAACGGAGATTTCTCCACGGAAGACAATGGTTGCCGGCCCCGTGAGGGTAACATCGGAGAATTCCGTGCTCCCGATGCGGGTAAACGCTACCGAGAGGGTATCCCCCCCGGCCGCGTCCACCTTGATGGGGCTTGCTGCTCCGGTAAGGGCAGCGTGCAGCAGGGCTGTAGCCGTTATTCCGGTGCCGCAGGCCAGAGTTTCTCCCTCGACCCCGCGTTCATAGGTGCGCAGCCTGAGGTGCTGCGCAGACATCACCGTTGCAAAATCCGCATTGGTTCCGGCGGGGGCAAAGCTGCGGTGGTAGCGCAGGTAGGCGCCCATCGTGGTCAAATCGATGTTTTCCACATCGGGCAGGAAGACAACGGCATGCGGTACCCCGGTGTTCAGAAAATGAACCGGCGCGGGAATAATGTTATCCGCCGGCAGGATGTTGAGCTTCAGACTATTCGGCTCTGTCAGGCGGATGGTGACATCCTCATCCGGGTTCACTTGCCCCCGGACTATGCCTGCCATGGTTTCGAAGCAAAGAGTCGTTGTTTTTCCTCCTGATAAATGGCATGCGAATGCCGTGAAACAGCGGGCTCCGTTGCCGCACATTTCGGCTTCCCCGCCATCTGCATTATAATACCGCATGCGCACATCTGCCTTAATTTGAGGCGGCTCGATGGCGATGAGCCCATCTGCTCCGATGCCGAAACGGCGGTTGCACAGCCGGGCAATGTTTTCCCTTGTCAGGATGTGACTGAGGGCGAGGTCGCGGTTATCGACCATGACGAAGTCATTTCCGGCTCCGGTCATTTTGTAGAACGGAATAATCATTGTTGGCTTGTGGTTGGTGTGCAATTCTGCTTGTTGGTAGTCGGGATGAGGTGCCTGTGGTATTCCTGAATACTGTATACTTCATATCGGCCAAAGGACATTTTCTCCTCTAACCCGCTGATGGCAGCCACAGCGCCGGAAGCCGTTGTGGTGATGGGGATTCCGGCGGCGACTGCCTGCGAACGCATCTGCGTTTCATCCAGCATGGGGGATGTGCCTGATTCGGAGGTGTTGATAATCCAGTTGATTTCTCTGTCCCTGATTAAATCCAGCACATTGGGGCGCCCGCGGGATATGCGGTAGACTGCCCGGGTTTTGATACCGGCATTGTACAGCATGGTTGATGTGCCGATGGTTGCGTAAATCGTAAAACCATAGCGTTGGAGCGTGGCGGCGAGCGGTACAAACAATTCCTTGTCGCTATCCCTGACGGACATGAAGACGCTGCCGGAGTCCGGTAATTCAGTTCCGGCGGCCATCTGGCTTTTGAGATAAGCCAGCCCCCAATCCCTGTCGATGCTCATGACTTCACCGGTCGACTTCATTTCCGGGTTCAGCGTCACATCTGCCCCGGGGAATTTGATGAAGGGAAATACGGCCTCTTTGACGGCATAATAGGGGAGTTTTACCTCATCTGTGAACCCCTGTTGTGCTAATTTGACGCCGACCATGCACATGGCTGCCAGCCCGGCCAGAGACTTGCCTATCGCCTTGCTCACAAAGGGAACAGTGCGCGAGGCCCTGGGGTTCACTTCAATCATGTAGAGCTCTCCGTCTTTGACGGCCAGCTGCATATTCATCAATCCGCAAATATGCAGAGCCTTCGAGAAAGCATGAGCAAAGGAGCGTACCTTGTCCTGCAGTTCCGGCGAGAGGGTGATAGGTGGCAGCACAGAGGCTGAATCCCCCGAGTGAATACCGGCCGGTTCCACATGTTCCAGAATCCCGCCGATGACGGTGACTTCTCCATCCGATACGCAATCAACGTCCAGCTCTACGGCGTTTTCCAGAAAGCGGTCTATCAGAATGGGGGTGCCCTCTGACACGATGGCCGCTTGCTCCACAAAGTAACGGAGCTCCGATTCCTTGTAGACAATCACCATGCCGCGACCGCCCAGCACATAAGACGGACGAACGAGCACCGGGTACCCTATGCGTTGAGCCACGTATAAGGCCTCATCGACTGTGCAGGCAATGCCGTTCTCCGGCTGTCGGATGCCGATTTCTTTTGCCAGATTGCGGAAATAGTCCCTATCTTCTGCCAGTGCAATGTGCTCCGGCGAGGTACCTATGATGTTCACCCCGGCATCTTTGAGCTGTTGCGCGAGGTTTAATGGGGTTTGACCGCCGAATTGAACGATTGCTCCGCAACATTGCTCTCGCTTGTAAATGGGCAGCAAATCTTCGAGTGTCAATGGTTCAAAATAAAGCTTGTCAGATGTGTCGTAGTCAGTTGAAACGGTTTCGGGGTTGGAATTAACCATGACTACTTCATATCCGGCTCGCCGCAGCGCTGCGGCCGCCTGACAGCAGCAGTAATCAAACTCAATACCTTGCCCAATTCGGTTGGGACCGCCACCGATTATCATGATGCTTTTCTTCCCAGGGGATACGCGTGGCGCTTCCCCCTGCGTGTTGTATGAGCTGTAGTAATAGGGGGTAAGTGCCTCAAACTCGCCGGCACAGGTATCCACTGCTGCGTAGCCCGGCTGCAGGCCTATGCGTTCTCGCGCAGAACGGATATCCGCCTCGCTGCAATGCAAAAGGTGTGCTATCTGTCTGTCGCTGTACCCCAGCTCCTTGGCTTGGAGGAAAAGCGGGAAATCCGCTTCCAATCCGGCCGGCGAGCCGGCTGATGCTATTTCATCCTCAAAAGCGGCCAGTTCAGCAAGGTGGCGCAGGAAATAGGCATCTATCCCGGTAAGTTCCTGCACGCGTTGCACAGACCAGTGCCGACGGAAAGCCGCCCGAATGTAGAAAATCCGCCCATCATTCGGGCGGGTTAGTTCGGTCTGTAATTGCAAGTCTGTAGCTTGTTCGTAAGTGGCATCCTTACCATCTGCACCGAAACCGAAACGCCCGGTTTCCAGTGAGCGCAGGGCTTTCTGCAGGCTTTGCTTCAGGTTACGCCCTATTGCCATAACCTCTCCCACGGATTTCATCTGAGTGCCGAGAGTGCTGTCTGCGTTGGGGAACTTCTCGAAAGTGAATCTCGGGATTTTGGTGACAACGTAATCAAGCGCCGGCTCAAAGCAGGAAGGTGTGTGGCCTGTTATGTCATTCTTCAGTTCCGGTAAGTTATAACCAACTGCCAGCAAGGCGGCAATTTTGGCAATGGGGAATCCCGTGGCCTTGCTGGCAAGCGCACTTGAGCGGCTGACTCGAGGATTCATTTCAATAATGATTCGTCGCCCGGTATCCGGGTGTACAGCCCATTGCACGTTAGAACCACCGGTCTGTACTCCAATGGCTTTTAACACGCGCAGCGAATCATTGCGCATGGACTGGTATTCCGCATCGGAAAGCGTCTGAATGGGGGCAATGGTGATGGAATCGCCGGTGTGGACCCCCATGGGATCCAGGTTTTCGATGGAGCAGACAATCACACTGTTTCCCGCTCTATCCGTCATGACTTCCATCTCAAACTCCTTCCACCCCAGCAGAGATTCTTCGATGAGTACCTCGCAGTTCAGGCTGGCTGCCAATCCGCGGCGAACGATGTCCGCAAACTCCTCCGGCGTGTGAGCTATGCCACCGCCCGTGCCGCCCAGGGTGAAGCCGGGGCGTATGATGAGTGGCCAGCTCCCGATGGTGCCGGCTACGGCTTCAGCTTCCTGCAGGGTGTGTGCAGACCCGGAGCGGGGCATGGCAAGCCCGAGTCCGTTCATGGTTTCTTTGAAAAGCTGTCTGTCCTCAGCGCGGCGAATGGCTGCTGCCGACGCACCGATTAGCTCCACGTTGTAGCGTTTCAATACGCCGCTTTCCTCCAGCTCCATGGCCAGATTGAGAGCCGTCTGTCCGCCAAGTGTAGGTAAAAGCGCATCCGGTCTCTCTCTGCGTATGATTTCATGCACAATATCGGCAGTCAACGGCTCAATGTATGTTCGGTCTGCCATGTCGGGGTCAGTCATGATTGTGGCCGGATTGGAATTAATCAGCACAACCTCATAGCCATCCTCCCTCAGAGCTTTACATGCCTGGGTTCCGGAGTAATCGAACTCACACCCCTGACCGATGATGATGGGGCCTGAACCAATGAGTAGAATCTTGTGTATATCTGTTCGTCTGGGCATAAGAATGAATAGTTAGTTTTGTGGGGATGCAACAAAATTAGGGAAAGGGAAGAGCGGATGTGGCATTCGCACAATGTCTTGCTTGAAGCGGTTTATACGGTAAAGGTTCTGCACTTTTTTTCTGAACTCAGCACTGCCTGCATTGAGCCGTATAAGTCGGTCGAGTTCAGCATAAGAAAACCCGAGCCGTTCCTCATCTGAGCTCTGCTGTAATCCGTCAGCCGGTGTTTTATGAACAATGTGAGCAGGCAGGCCCAGCCAATCGCCCAAGGCCTTGACCTCGGTGACAGTCAGGCTCTGTATGGGAGCGTAACAACCGGCATTGTCACCGAACTGAGTTGCGTAGCCAACAATATCTTCTGATAAATTGGAGGTGTTGATGACAAAGGTATTGCGCTCGCACTGGGCTATAGCAAAGAGGGTTGCCATACGCAACCTTGCCGGCAGATTGATGCGGCAGGCTGCGCTTATGTTACACCGGGGTGTAAGTTCGCTCAGTAGGGCTTCAAAGCATGGGTTGATATTGACTTCCAGACTGCGAATGCCCAGCCGTTCCACGACTTCCCGAGCATCGCGTATGTCACTTTGCTTGCCATTGGGCAGCAGCACTCCCAGCACGTGTTCTGCACCGAAAATCCGCGCCAGCAGGGCTGCCACAACGGCGGAGTCTTTGCCGCCGCTTATGCCGGCAACAAACTGCTCAGCCCCTACCTCTGCCGCCCAATGATGCAGATGTGTCTCAATATGCAGAAATGCGGCTTGTGCATTAAAATGATATGTGGATGTATTCATGAGTTTTCAATCAGCATGCGAAAGTCGAGGAAGAGAGAACCTGTATCGTGCGGTCCGGGGGCGGCCTCGGGGTGGAACTGCACGCTGAAAGCCGGTTCCGATTGGTGTCGTATTCCCTCGATGCTGTTATCATTGAGGTTAATATGTGTGAGTTCCAGACAGGATGGTAAATCCCGCAAGGCAAAATTATGATTCTGGCTGGTGATGTCCACACGACCGGTCTGTATATTTAGCACCGGATGATTGCAGCCGTGGTGACCGAAGGTAAGTCGGTGGCATTTTGCCCCGCATGCAAGCCCCAGCAGCTGGTGCCCCAGGCAGATTCCCATCATAGGTACCCGCCCAAGCAATTCGCGGACTGCCTGCTGTGCGTAGCCCAGTGCAGAGGGGTCGGCCGGGCCATTGGACAGAAATACACCATCCGGCCGCATGCGCAAAACCTCAGCAGCAGAAGTATGTGCCGGGACTACCATCACTTGCATATCCTGCTTTTGCATGCTCCTCAGGATATTGTATTTTATGCCAAAATCGTACGCTACAATTCTGTATTTGCCCTGCGGATTTATTTCGTATGTATTCGGAGTGGTCACGCGCGAAGCGTAATCCTGCCCGTCCAGGCCTTCCCATACTGCGGCAAGCGCAATGGCAGTGGATTCGTCCATGGGCTCCTCGCTGACATGAAGATAGGCCCGTTGGGTACCGTGCGTGCGCAGATGCAAGGTAAGTGAACGTGTATCCACCCCGGCAATAGCCGGTATACCTTGGCGTTGCAGATAGGTTTCCAGTGCCTCTTCGGACCTGAAGTTGGCAGGCGGATTGAGTTCATGTACAACGAGTCCGTTCAGAAAACAGCCCCGGGATTCTGCGTCCTGCTCAGTGCATCCATAATTTCCAATTTGCGGTGAAGTGAGTGTCACAATCTGTCCGGCATAGGATGGGTCGGTTACGATTTCCTGATAGCCAGTCATGCCTGTGTTAAAGACCACTTCTCCCGGTGTATCCACCGGGGCACCCACTGAGTACCCCCTGAACACCGTGCCGTCAGCCAGGGCTAGAAAGGCGCGGCGTTCTCTTTTTGCTTTCCATCTGTATTCCATATCAATAGGTTCGTTCATTCTTATTCTCTACAAAATTAACCAAAGCCCGATTGGCTACCCGATAACCGCCCGGCGTCGGATATCGCCCCGTAAAGTACCAGTCACCGCTGTGGTGCGGGCAGCATTCCCTCAGTGCTGCGCAGCTCTGAAATACAACTTGCACCTCGGCGCGCATGTCTTCCGGTGTGAGAAGGCGTGCAATTTCTGCAATCAATTCCTCATCCGAAATGGCGGCGTAAACCATAGCCAGGCAATTTGTCCGGCTCTGCTTTTGTTTCAACTGCTCGCGGGCACAATCATAGGCATGTATCAGAGTCCGGGTATCATTTCTCTTGCGCAGAATGGATACAGCCGCCCGGAAAGCAATTAATTCGCCTGCTGTGGACATGTCTATGCCATAACAATCCGGGTATTTAATGGGGGGAGCTGTGCTGGCAACAATGATTTTGACCGGATCCAGACGGTCAAGCATGGGGAGAATGGCATCTCTCATGGTGTTCCCGCGAACAATGGAGTCATCCAATACCACCAAGGTATCTTCCCCCGGTTGCACCAGCCCGTAGGTCAGGTCGTACACGTGCCGATATAAATCGCGGCGACTGGCGGCATCGGCGATGAAGGTGCGCAACTTGGCATCTTTGACGGCTATCTGCCCGGAGCGCATGCAGGTGCCGCGCTCGGCGGCAAGGCGCATGAGCTCCTCCTGCAGGCCGAAAAAGCCGACTCTGGCAGAGTTGGGTATGTAACTGAAGAACGTATGAGCAAGGTCATCCTTGACTGCCTGCAGAAGTTGCGGCATGAGGTGGCGGCCGAGATCGCGTCGTTCCCGATGAATATCTGCATCATTTGGCCGTGAGAAATAAATGCGTTCAAAAACGCAGCCCCGGGGCTCGGCTTCGGGCAGGCAATCGCCGACCTCCAGTTGGCCGTCTTTCTTCATCACAACAGCCTTTCCGGGGGGCAGTTCCATCACCTCCCGCGTCGTGCAGTTGAAGGCTGCCTGTATGGCCGGTCGTTCACTTGCTACCGCAAATACCTCATCATCGAAATAATAATACCCGGGGCGGATGCCATGTGCATCGCGTATGGCGAAGACATCCCCCGAACCTGTCATGCCACATAGCGTGAAAGCACCATCAAGCGGTTGCAGCGCCGCCCGCAACACCCCGGAAAGGTTGACTATTCCGGGGGCGCGGGACTCCTCGCGGTCTAGGTAGTGGGCTATGGTTTGCAACAACAAATACCCATCCGCATGACTGGCCGGGTGATGCCCTGAGTTCAGGAACCACTCATACATTTCTGTATTAGTTGTCAGATTGAAGTTCCCGGCCAGCAGGAGCATACGACCCAGCTGTGTCGATTCATGCACAAAGGGATAACAGCAACTTATGTCGTGACGCCCGAAGGTCGCATAGCGTAGGTGCCCCAAGAGCAGCTCGCTGTGAAATCTCTCCCCATCGCCGACCTGCCGCAGCACATCTGCCAGTGGATTATCCGCTGCCGAGCGCACCAGCTGATACGCCGGGCTCCCCGGTTCGGGGTGGAGATGCTGTGCTGCTATCCCCGCTCCGTCCTGGCCCCGATTGTGTTGCTTTTCGAGCAGAAGGATGAGGCGGCTTAGGCCGTAATTCTCTATACCATACTTCCTTTTGTAGTATGAGAGCTCTTTTCTCAGGCGCACCATGGCTACGGCGCATTCGTGTTTTAAAGCGTCAGACATAAGTTGATAGAGTGCAAATCAGTATACGAAGAGCATTTCATGGTATTTCGGCAGCGGCCAGTTCTCATCGGCCACGTATGCCTCCAACCCGTCTGCAACACCGCGCAGATTCTCCATGGCTGCCAGTATTTCCTCGTGCAATCCGCTCAGCGCCTGTCGCAGTTTATCGCAGTAGAGTTGCAGTCTGTCCAGCCCCTCTCCCAGTATGACCGCCTGTGAGCGCAATGCTTCTACACCGGAGCTGACACCGGTTTCCTGCGCCAGTCTCAGACTGTGCAGAATTGTGAGGTACTGCTGCTGAATACCCGGAATAATCTGGCTGGTTGCAATTTCCAGCGCTGTTTTGCCTTCTATGCGTATCTTGCGGTGGTAATCTTCCAACCCGACCTCGAAACGGGATTCCAGTTCGCGACGGCTGAAGACACGGTATTTCTCAAACAACTGTACATTCTCCGGGCTCGTCAGGCACTTGAGCGATTCCATCGTGGTGCGGGTATGCGGCAGGCCGCGGCGCGCCGCCTCCTCCAGCCAGCTCTGCGTGTAGCCATCACCATTGAAAATGACGCGCTTGTGTGCCTTCAGGATGGCTTGCAGGTGGCTCTGCAGCTCCTCATGAAAATCCGCATCCTTCACCCCGGAAAGGAAATCGGACATGCGGTCAAAGGCCTCTGCCACAATCACATTGAGAATGATATTTGCCCCGGAACAGGATTGGCTTGAACCCGGTGCGCGGAACTCGAACTTGTTGCCGGTGAACGCGAAGGGGCTGGTGCGGTTGCGGTCGGTGGCATCGCGGGGGAGAGGCGGCAGCGTATCCACGCCGACCTTCATGGGCGCAATATCGGCGGCATCCTGCACGCTGCCTTGTTCCAACTGCTCCAGGATGGCTTCCAACTGGTCGCCCAGATACATGGAGATAATGGCCGGGGGGGCTTCATTGGCACCGAGTCGGTGGTCGTTGCCCGCACCGCTCACGGCGCACCTGAGCAAATCGGCATGAAGGTCAACGGCTTCGATGATGGCGCACAGCACCGTCAGGAAGATGGCATCATCCTGCGGATTGCTGCCGGGGTTGAGCAGGTTCTGGCCTTCGTAATTGATGCTCCAGTTGTTGTGCTTGCCGGAGCCATTCACCCCGGCAAAGGGCTTCTCATGCAGCAGGCAGACAAAACCGTGCTTCTCTGCCGTCTGCCGCAATATTTCCATCACCAGCATATTGTGGTCGCAGGCCAGGTTCACCTCCTCAAAGACAGGCGCCAGCTCAAATTGCGCCGGAGCCACTTCGTTATGCCGGGTCTTGGCCGGAATACCCAGCTTCCAGAGGGTCTGCTCCACATCGCTCATAAAGTTGAGCACGCGCGGACGGATGGCGCCGAAATAGTGGTCTTCCAGCTGCTGGTGCTTGGCGGGCGGTGCGCCGAACAGGGTTCTGCCGGTCTGGATGAGGTCTGGTCTCAGCAGGAAAAAGTGCTTATCGATGAGGAAATACTCCTGCTCCACACCCAGCGTGACAGTCACCTTACCATTGCCGGAGCAGCCGAAGCACTGCATCAGGCGCCGGGTGGCAGCCGAAAGAGCCTGAATGGAGCGCAGCAGCGGTGTCTTCTTATCCAGCGCCTCACCGGTATAACTGCAGAAGGCCGTGGGAATACAGAGCGTTGCCCCATTGTCATGCCGCTTAATAAATGCCGGACTGGTGGGGTCCCAAGCTGTGTAACCTCTCGCCTCGAATGTGGAGCGCAGCCCGCCTGAGGGGAAACTCGAGGCGTCCGGCTCACCTATGATGAGATTCTTGCCGGAAAAGGCGAACAGGGCTTTGCTACCGTTGGGTTCGAGAAATGAATCATGTTTTTCAGCGGTGCCGCCCGTCAGTGGCTGAAACCAGTGAGTATAGCTGGTGGCACCTCTGGCCACAGCCCATTCTTTCATGGCATGTGCCACATCCCCGGCAATCGCAGGATTGAGTGGCTTGCCCTTCTCAATGGTCTGTAATAATTTGCTACACGTTTCCTTGGGCAGGTAGTCGCGCAAGACCTCGGCGTTGAACACGTCACAGCCGTAATCGGCTATGCCGGCTTGTACTGAATCCGGGACAATCGGGCTCTTCGATGTGGATATGTCTCTTATTGCGTTCTGGCGATTGAGATTTCTCATGGTTTCTTCCTTTGTTTGGTCGAGCCGGTGGCTCTACTTCTTATCCCAGCAAAAATCGTGCCAACTTTTTAGATCGTCGCAAAATGCCGATTTTCGGCCTATTTTTCATTCGGTCGGGGCATAAGAAGTACAAAAATTGTAAAATGATGAGGGGTTTGTTTACAAAAATGTAATAACGTGTGGGTCGATAGAGCCTCGAAAAACTGAAAATAGCCCTATTTGTAAAGTTGGCACGATTTTTGCTGGAGAAAAAGAGTAGAGATTCATTTTACCGTGTGTATGAAGACGCAGTTATACGTACCGGAAGACAAGGGGCTTTATCAGGCCCGGTTTGAGCATGATGCCTGTGGAGTCGGGCTGGTGACCAACATGAGGGGTGAGGCAAGTCACCGCATTATCGAACAGGGAATCACGGTGCTGAAACGCCTGATGCACAGAGGCGCCTCCGGTGCTGACCCTGATACCGGCGATGGTGCCGGGTTGCTGATTGCCCTGCCCGATGCCTTTTTCCGGGCAATCGTTGATTTTCCCTTGCCAGCGCCCGGGCAGTATGGCGTGGCCATGATATTCGGCGGAGTGGGGCAGGAAGCAGCCATCGAGGACGTGATACAGCAGGAAGGCGGCAGGATTCTCGGGTGGAGACAGGTGCCGGTCTGCCCGGAGAGTATCGGCAAGGTGGCGCGTGATACCGTCCCCAGCATCCGCCAGTTATTCATTGCGGACAACACGGAAGCCCCCGGGGAGCAGGAAATCAACCTTTACGTCATGAGGCGCTGCCTCGAAAAAGCCATCCCGGACCTGTACATTTGCAGCATGTCGTCCCGCACCATCGTATACAAGGGGCTGCTGCAGGGTGCTCAGCTGGATTCTTTTTACCCGGATTTGCAGGATACCCGCATGGTATCACCGCTGGTGGTGGTGCACCAGCGCTATAGCACCAACACATTCCCCACCTGGGCCCTGGCGCAGCCGTTCCGCTATCTGGCGCACAATGGAGAAATCAACACGCTGCGTGGCAACCTGAATGCCCAGAAAGCCCGCGAGAATCTGTTGAAGAGCGCCGTACTCGGAAAGCGATTAAGTAAACTGCTCCCGCTTATCAACGAAGCGCAGAGTGACTCCGCCTGTCTGGATAATATGCTGGAGCTTCTTGTGGCAGCCGGGCGGCCGCTGGAGCATGCGCTGCTGATGCTCATTCCTCAGGCCTGGGGGGAAAACTACCACATGGGGCGCGATGTCCGCGCGTTTTTCGAGTATCACTCTGCGCTGATGGAGCCATGGGATGGTCCCGCAGCCATCGTGGCAACTGATGGTAGCCGGGCCGTGGCCCTGCTGGACAGGAATGGCCTGCGCCCCCTACGCTTCACGGAATGTCATGATGGTCTGCTGGTTCTGGCCAGTGAGGCCGGGGTGCTGGATATACCGCAGGAACAAATCCGCCGCAAGGGGCGCCTGAAACCGGGCGGCATACTGGTGCTGGATATCCCCGGGCAACGCATTCTGGAGGATGCCGAGGTGAAGACTGCCCTGGCCCGCAGCAAGCCCTATCGCCGCTGGGTGGAGGAAAACCGCTTATCGGTGCGCGGGCTGTTTACTGAGATAACGGCGGCAGAACCGGAGGCTGATTTGCTGAGAAAGCAGCTGCTGTTCGGCTACAGCAAGGAGGATGTGGATACCATCTTATCAACGATGGCGGACAAGGGCACCGAGCCCATAGGCTCCATGGGGATGGAGGCGGCGCTGGCGGTGATGTCCGGCAAGCCACAGCTGCTGTTCAACTACTTCAAGCAGAGCTTCGCGCAGGTTACGAACCCGCCCATTGACCCCATCCGCGAGGAACTCGTGATGAGCCTCATGACCTACATCGGCAACAAGGGGAATATTCTGGAAGAAACGCCGGAGCACGCCAGGCTCATCAAGCTGCGACGCCCCATCCTGACGGATGACGAATTGATGCATCTTTCCGCCTTGGAGAGGAACGGTTACGAAACCGTCGAAATCTGCTGTGGTTTTGTGCCGGATGCTGATGGAACGGCACTCAGGCATGCGCTGCAAGGCTTGGCCGCACATGCCATCGAGGCCGTGAAGACAGGGCAGCGCCTGATTGTGCTTACTGACCGGATGCTGCCCGCCGGATACGCCGCCATTCCTTCTCTCCTCGCCACGGCCGCTGTGCATAAAGCACTCGTTGAGCACAACCTGCGGCCTGAGGCCGGAATCATCGTCAGCTCGGGAGAAGTGCGCGAGGTCATGCACGCCGCGCTGCTGCTGGGCTATGGTGCCACCGCCATCAACCCGTGGCTGGCCTTGCAGAGCATCACTGAACTGACCCGCTCCGGCAAGGTGAACTGCGATGCGGTCACGGCTGCCGGCAATTATGTGCGCGCGCTGGATAAAGGCCTGCTCAAGATTATGTCCAAGCTGGGGATTTCCACACTCCGCAGCTACCGCTCGGCGCAGGCCTTCGAGGCCCTGGGCCTGAGCTCCGATTTCATCAACGAATTTCTGCCCGGCACGGTGACGCGCATAGGCGGCGCAGGGCTGCCCCGCATCGCGGCCGATGCGGCAGCGCGCCTGGCGCAGTCGCAATCCGCTTCCCGGGCCTTGCCGCCGGGCGGGGTTTACAAGTATCACAAGGACGGTGAATACCGTTTGTGGACACCGCTGGCAATCAAACTTTTCCGCGAAGCGGTGTGGGAGAACAATGAAGAGAAGATGGCCGGATTCAGTGCCCTGATTGACCACCAGGAAGCGCATCCGTGCACGCTGCGGAGCCTGCTGGATTTTCGCGAAGTACCACCGGTTCCGCTGGAGGAAGTGGAAAGCGAAGGTGAGATAATGAAGCATTTTGTATCGGGCGCGATGTCGCTGGGGTCGCTCAGCCCTGAGGCGCACCATGCCATTGCCGCAGCCATGAACAGCATAGGAGCACGCAGCAACTGCGGTGAAGGCGGGGAGGAGCCCTCGCGCTTCGGAACGCAGCTCAACAGCGCCACCAAGCAGGTGGCCAGCGGTCGCTTCGGAGTCACTACGAACTACTTGTGCCACGCAGAGGAAATCCAGATTAAAATGGCACAGGGTGCCAAGCCCGGCGAAGGCGGCCAGCTCCCTGCGTTTAAGGTGGATGCGTTTATTGCCGGGGTGCGCCACGCCATTCCGCAGGTGAGTCTCATTTCTCCGCCGCCGCACCACGATATCTACTCAATTGAGGATTTTGCCCAGCTTATCTATGACTTGCGGCAGGTTAATCCCAGGGCCCGCATTTCGGTCAAACTGGCTTCTGAAATGGGCGTGGGAACGGTGTGCGCAGGGGTGGCCAAGGCCAGTGCGGATACCATCCTGATTTCCGGCTACGATGGCGGCACCGGTGCCTCGCCGCTCACCAGCATCCGCCACACGGGATTGCCCTGGGAACTGGGGCTGGCCGAAGCGCACCAGACTCTTGTGGTCAACAATATGCGCAACCGGGTGCGGCTCCAGACGGATGGACAGCTCAAAACCGGCCGCGATGTGGTCATCGCCGCGCTCCTGGGCGCGGAGGAGTTCGGCTTCGGCACCACCCTGCTGGTGTGCCTGGGGTGCGCCATGATTCGCCAGTGCCACAGCAACACCTGCCCCATGGGTGTTGCCACCCAGGATGCGGAACGCCGCAAGCGATTCATCGGCAAGCCTGAATATATCGTCAATTACCTCAGACTCGTCGCCGGGCAAGTCCGCAGGCTCCTCGCCTCGCTGGGGCTGCACAGCATTCACGAAGCCTGCGGGCGCACCGACTTGCTCTGCGTTAAGAACGACGCCGCTCGCTATGGGATTGATTTATCCGCCTTGCTGGTGCCCTCCCCAGCAGCCTGCGAAAAGGCAACCAACGCGGTGGCAGTCAACTCATTTGATGAGCGCTATCTCGCCCATCTCCCGCTGAACTCGGAACGGCCCACCACCATACAGGCGCAAGTCTTCAACACCGACCGCAGCATCGGTGCGGCACTCTCCGGGCGGATTGCCCACTCTCAGCCGGCAGCGGCGCTGCGCCCCGACCAGCTCTGCATCAATCTGCGGGGAACAGCCGGGCAAAGTTTCGGAGCTTTCCTGGTGAAGGGAGTCACGCTGCGGCTCGTTGGCGAGGCAAACGACTTTGTGGGGAAAGGGCTTTCCGGGGGCAGCATCAGTATCCGGGTGCCGGCAGAATCCGCTTTCAAGGCTCAGGATAACGTGATTGCCGGCAATGTGGTCGGCTACGGCGCCACCTCCGGTCGCATTTATATCAACGGCCGGGCAGGTGAACGCTTTGCAGTCAGAAACAGCGGTGCCACCCTGGTGGCAGAGGGCGTGGGCGACCATGGCTGCGAGTACATGACCGGCGGGCGTGTCGCCGTGCTGGGCGCAGTCGGTGTTAATTTCGCCGCCGGCATGACCGGGGGAATTGCCTACGTCTATGATGAAAACGGCGATTTCGATCTCCATTGCAACACGGAGTGCGTTGACCTCGAAAACGTGCCGGCCGATTCAGAGGCGGAACAGGAACTCCTGACACTGATACAGGAACACCACCGGGAAACGGGCAGCGTGCTCGCGGAGCGCATGATTGCCAACTGGCAGCACTACCGCCCCCGCTTCGTGCGTGTGTTCCCGGTTGAATATCGCCGGGCTCTTCAGCTCGCAGCTCCTGCAGAACCTCTCGTAAAAAAGTTCAGTTAATCAGTCTTGCAAAAGCTCTACAAAATGGTATAGTATCCGCAGCGGATGAAAATTTCACCGGAATTTTTGATGATTCAGGAAGTCAGTTCTGCCGTAATTCATGAAAAGGATGTCGAGGAACTGCTCAACAAGGTTTTGTGTATTCTGGCTCAGCGCATGGGAATGATGCGCGGAACGTTCACCCTGCTGTTTGGTGACACGCTGACAATCGAAGCCTCGCACGGCATTGAGGCCCGGCGGCAAAAGCTGGGTCAATACCGTATGGGGGAAGGGATAACCGGCATGGTTGCCGAGAACGGGAAGCGCTGCATTGTGCCGGATTTGCGCAAAGATGCCCGATTCCTTAACAGAACCGGCTCTCATACTTATCCCTATCAGGTTGCCTTCATCTGTGTGCCGCTTATTCAGCATAACAAGGTGATAGGTACTCTCTCCATCGATCGGCAGGTAGAGTCCGATTCTAATCTGGAACAGGATGCCGCTATCCTCGAAATTGTGGCCGGCATTACAGGCGATGCGGCAGCGCGATGCATTGAAATTCACGAGGAACGCTCTGCCCTGTTGGATGAAAATAGGCGCCTGCGGAGCCAATTGTGTGAAAATCCCGGGCACATGGTCGGTTCCAGCCGGGAAATGCAGCAGGTCTATGCTCAGCTCAGACAGGTCGCCCCCAGCGATGCAACCGTTTTGATTCGTGGCGCCAGTGGTACCGGTAAGGAACTGCTAGCGCGGGCCATTGTGGAGCTTTCCGACAGAAAAGGGAGACCCTTCGTTACGCTGAATTGCGCCGCTCTGCCCGAAGCCCTGGTTGAAAGTGAGCTTTTCGGTCATGAGCGAGGAGCGTTCACCGGGGCGGTTACGCGGCGCATCGGGCGAGCAGAAGCCGCAGATGGCGGCACGCTCTTTCTCGATGAAATCGGCGATTTAACGCCGCAAACTCAGGTGAAGCTGCTCCGATTCCTTCAAGAGCGTACCTTTTCACGCGTCGGCAGCAATCAGGAATTACATTCCAACGTGCGCATACTGGCTGCAACAAGCCGCAATCTGGAGGAAATGATGGCGCAGAACCTTTTTCGCGAAGATTTGTACTACAGGCTCAACATTTTTCCCATCATCATGCCCTCACTCTCTTCCCGAAAGAGTGATATCATCCTTCTGGCGGAACATTTCATTGAAAAAATGAATCTTCGCTACGCAAAAAAGATAACACGCATCTCACCCCGCGCCATGAATGCCCTGATGGACTATCCCTGGCCGGGAAATGTTCGTGAGCTGGAAAATTGTATGGAACGAGCCGTGCTGACAACTCAGGATGATTGCATTCACGTCCATAATTTGCCTCCCTCCCTGCAACCGGAGACGGATAACATCCATCACGACGCCAACGCAATCGGTTCCCTTTCCTCCATGCTTGCCCATTACGAAAAAGAAATCCTGCAGAGAGCTCTGGAACGCCATCACGGCAACATCTCTGCCGCCGGCCGTGAATTGGGCGTATCTCCCAGAATGATGAATTACAAGATTCGCAAGTTTTCCTTGAAAGTATAGCTCCACCAGCTTGACCAAAGAAACGATCTGCAACCGAGTTTCGATTGCAGGTCGTGAAGTAGCGTCTGCAACTTTGTCCGGGTGGCCGCAGCCCATAGACTCGGACGTGATGGATTTGAAGAAAGACTGAACGTGAGTATTGGAATGAAAGTGAGTGTCCATACTTGAGGACACTTGTCAAAAGGCAAAGAAAAAGCCGCCTTGTGGGCGGCTGAGCCTTTAGTCGTTGGCTTCTCGTGTGAAGTGGAAGCACAGCCCCGTGATTTCGCCGTAGCGGCGTTCAAGGAACTTCGCCACGCCCCAGGGGATGAGGTCTTCGTTAATCTTGACTTCTATCGTTTTATGCTCACCTGTGCTTTGGATGGTGAAGCTTGCTTCGATGTATACGTTCATGCCTGATGGTATTTGTTCGGGTTCATATTTGGGGTAAGCTCGTCCGCAGTACACGAGCCAATCTTTATCGGCTTCATTTACCGGGGGTAATGGCAGACCTGTGTCGAGGGCTCGGATAAGTACGCGATTGTTGCCGTTATCCTGCAACACCACATACTTCAGCTCTGCGTTCTCTCCTGCGTCAAGCCATTCCGGCTTGATTCGGACTATGTCTCCTCTTTCGATTGATGTACTGCTCATGGTTGTAAAAGGTTAATGCTCGTTCTTAGTGGGTTCCCAGCCCTCGATTTTGATGTTGGTAACGATGCCATAATTTTCATACAGGCTGATGATTTCGCGGTCGGCCATCCCCTGTAGGAACTCGTGGTAGCCGTTGTCGGATTCTTCCCCGGCTTCCAGCTCCTTGCGGTAGCTGTCGGAGTATGCCTTGTTTTCCTCGTAGTTGTTCAGAGTGTCGGCGATTTCCTCCATCTCGTATTCATCATACTTGGCGGGGTCGATGCCGTAGGCTTTCAGCTTGTCTGCGTACTCGTTATTCATTGCTACTTAGTGCTTTTATCTATTATCACAGTATAGCACATCAGGCACAAGAGTCCAGCATTTTTTTCTTTTTCTTCATTTATTTTCAATCACTTACAGGATGATTTGAGAAGCGATTTCAGGTCAATCTGAGCCTTATACAGTACCTCCCGGAAATTGAGGTTGATTTAGCACAGAGCAGAACGATTTTGGGCTGAAAAATGGCAGGGCAGTATACGCTCTGGTTAAATTATTGTCGCTAAGCGTTTACAATCAATATATATGAATTACAAGAAGAGAAAACTGCCATAATTTTCATAAGACGCTGAATCTATG
The DNA here is from genome assembly GCA_045121855.1 of Akkermansia sp. Lineage (GTDB taxonomy): Bacteria > Verrucomicrobiota > Verrucomicrobiia > Verrucomicrobiales > Akkermansiaceae > Akkermansia. Next base: position 95,155 of record JBGVGW010000015.1, on the reverse strand, counting down.
CAGATTATGCCTGATAATGGAGGTGAGGGGTATCCTGTACCCCTAGTCCTTTGCAGTCCCGGGAACGTCCCGAAGCTTAAAAAACGGCTGTTTGAATCGTCCTTGGTTCTTTATTTGTTGCAATATCAGGACTCCGTAAGCCGTTAAATATAGGGCGATAAACTAAAAAAGCCTGCTTTCCAAATCGTATCGGAAAGCAGGCTCGGTCAATACACGGGAAGGGATTTGAACCCCTGACCAACTGTGTGTAAGACAGCCGCTCTACCACTGAGCTACCCGTGCATGAGGTGGCGGGAGTTTAACAGAGCTTTGCCGGTTTGGCAAGGATAAATTTTCAGAATGTTGAAAAAACTTTTTTGGGGCGGGAATCAGTGGGGGGATAATCCGCCGCGGAGGAGGCCGAGGAGGGCGACGGTGCGAGCCCAGTTTTCCGGATGGTCATCTGTCTCCGGGAAGAGGCGGCCTTCCGGGATGCGGGCGTAGCGCTCTGCTGCGGCGGAGTGGGAAAGCTCGCGGAGGCCAACGGAGAAGAGTGCGCCGAGGTTGAGGAATTCTCGGGCGAGCTCGTGAGGGCCGTTCCAGGCGTGCAGGAGGACGCGGGGGAGGGTGCGGTTGCGCTCGCGCTCACGGAGGATTTCCAGCAGTTCGCTCCAGGCGCGCACGCCGTGGAGGTGGATGATGCGGTCGTGTCGGAAGGCGGCGCCGAGGTGGATGTGCAGCAGGAGACGCTGTGCTTCCAGTGTGTCGGCGTGTTTCGGCGAGGCATCCAGTCCGCTTTCGCCCACGCCGGCCTGCGGGTAGCGGGTGAGCCAGTCGTCCAGTTCGAAGGCGAGCTCGGCTGGGTCTGCCTCTGTTGCGTGCCAGGGGTGGATGCCGAAGCAGGGGGTCATTCCCGGGGTGGCGGCGATGCGCTCCCAGTCTGCGCGGGTGACGGCGCAGAGGTAGCCCCCGTTGGGGCTGGGGTGGTGGGTGTGGTAATCTTTCATGCTGTGGTGAAGGGGGGATGCTGCCGGTGCGGGCTCTCAGTGCAGGAAGTTGTTTTTGCGGAAGCTGTAGAATGGCTGTGCGCGTCCGGGTGCCTCTGTGCCCAGGATGACGTGGTCAAAGAGGGGGATGTGCATGAGCTCGCCGCATTGGGCGATGGTTTTGGTGAGCTCTACGTCGGCATTGCTGGGGGTGGGGTCGCCGCTGGGGTGGTTGTGGACCATGATGAAGCAGGCGGCGTTGCAGATGATGGCGGGGCGGAAGATGGAGCGAGGGTTGGCGGGGACGGAGGTGAGGGTGCCGCGGGCAATGAGGATGCGGCGGATGAGTTGTTTGCGGCTGTCGAGCAGGAGGAGGACGAGGTTTTCCTCTGTCTCGTAGCGCAGGTCGCCGATGAGGTAGTCGTACACCGTGCGGGGGCTGCGCATTTCTGCGCGTTCCATGTTCTCGCGGACGGCGCGCTGGCCCAGCTCGAACGCTGCGGCCAGGGTGGTGGCTTTGGCGGGGCCGATGCCTTTGCAGCATTCCATGATTTCGCGGGCATCCATGGAGCCGAGGTTGGCGAGCGAGCCGGCGGCTTTTTTGATGCGGGCGGATAGCTCCAGCACGGGGCAGCCCTGCAGCCCGGTATGGAGGAAGAGGGCGATGAGTTCCTCATCGCTGAGGGCGCTGCGGCCGTGGCGCAGCATCTTTTCGCGGGGCATGAGTTGTTCTTCCGGGGCTGTGGCGGGGGATTCCATGGGATGGATGCGGTCGTTAAGCGTGTAGTGCGATTGTAGCGCAGGGGACGGTGGGTGCAAGCTTTTTTTGATAAATCGGACGGAAAAGCACGGTTTTTATTCATTATTGGCTTGCTATGTGGCTGTTGAGCGTGTAAAATGTGCGCGACCGCGTGTCGCGTGGTGGTGCAGTGTGCCCACGGCGCGCAGCGAGTTACCGAGGGAAACGAGGGCCGGTTCCGGTTTCCTGAGGTGCAGCGAGGAGCCGGCGACAAGAAGAAAGACAAATAATGAGTATACATTCCGTTACGTGCGCCGTTGGCGCCAATCCCATCACGATCGAGACCGGTAAACTTGCCCGCCTGGCTGATGGAGCTGTTACTGTTCGTTGTGGTGATACCGTGGTGCTCGTCACCGTTGTGAGTGCCACCAAGATTAAGGAGGGCCAGACCTTCTTCCCGCTGTCCGTGGAGTACAAGGAGAAGGCCGCTGCTGCGGGTATGTTCCCCGGCGGTTACTTCAAGCGCGAAGGTCGTCCCACCGAGAAGGAAATTCTGACCTGCCGCATGACGGACCGCCCCCTGCGTCCCATGTTCCCCAAGGGTTACTTCTACGATACGCAGGTTATCTCTCTGCTGCTGGCTGCCGATGGTGAGAACGAGCCGGATATTCTGAGCATCAACGGTGCATCTGCCGCTTGTGTGATTTCTGATCTTCCCTTTGCAGAGCCCGTGGGCGCCGTGCGCGTGGGCCGTATCAACGGTGAGTTCGTTATCAATCCGACCAACTCCCAGCGCCAGGAGTCCGATTTGGACCTGGTGTATGCCGGTTCCAAGGACCAGGTTATCATGATTGAGGGTTCTGCCAACGAGCTGCCCGAAGAAGATTTCATCGCCGCTCTGCGCTTTGCTCAGGAGAATGTGGCTCAGATTTGCGCTGCTCAGGAAGAGCTGCGCGGTATCTGCGGCAAGCCCACGCGTGAGTACGAGCTGACGCTGGCTAAGCCCGAGCTGCTGGAAATCGGCTACCAGGTGGCCGGTGACCGCATCGAGGATGCCATTTACGCCCCGAACAAGATTCAGCGCCAGAAGCAGGTGGGCGCCCTGCGTGACGAGGTGGAGGCTGCCATTAAGGCTGCTTACCCCGAGTCCACGGACTTCGACGTGGAGCAGGTGTTCGAGTACATTCAGAAGAAGGCTTTCCGTATCTCCATCATGGAGCACGACAAGCGCGCCGATGGCCGCGCCATCAAGCAGCTTCGCCCGCTGACGGCAGAGGTGAACGTGCTGCCGCCCGTGGTGCACGGTTCCTCCATCTTCGCCCGCGGTGAGACCAAGTCCCTGTGCCTTGCCACGCTGGCTCCCATGGAAGAGAAGCAGTATCTGGATAACTACACCGGTTCCGTGGATGAGAAGCGCTTCATCCTGCACTACAACTTCCCGCCCTTCACCGTGGGTGAGACCGGCCGCTTCGGCGGTCAGAACCGCCGCGAGATTGGTCACGGTGCTCTGGCAGAGCGTTCCATTGCTCCTGTGATCCCGGATGAGAACGAGTTCCCCTACGCCATTCGCGTGTCCTCCGAGATTATGGAGTCCAACGGTTCTACCTCCATGGCTTCCGTTTGCGCCGGTTCTCTGTCTCTGCTGGCTGCCGGTGTGCCGCTGAAGCGCCCTGTTTCCGGTATCTCCGTGGGTCTGGTGACCGAGTTTGAGAACGAGGGCGACCGCGAGCCCAAGCGCTACAAGACCCTGCTGGATATCATCGGTTCCGAGGACTTCTACGGCGACATGGACTTCAAGCTTTGCGGTTCCGAGGTGGGTGTGACCGGCTATCAGCTGGACCTGAAGCTGCCCGGCATCCCGCTGTACATTCTGGAGGAGGCTATCCACGTGGCCCGCAAGGGTCGTTTGGACGTGCTGGACACCATGAATGCCTGCATCTCCGCTCCGCAGGCCATGAGCCCGAATGCCCCGCGTATCGAATCCACCAGCATCCCGCAGGATCGCATTGGTGAGCTCATCGGACCCGGCGGTAAGAACATCAAGGCTCTGCAGGCTGAGACCGGTACGGATATCAACATCGAAGAGGATGGTACGGTGCGCATCTACGGCAGCCGTCAGGAGGGTGTGGAACGCGCTCTCTACCTCATCGACCGCATGTTCAAGGAAATCGAGGTGGGTGAAACCTACGAGGGTAAGATTGTCTCCACCAAGGAGTTCGGTGCCTTCATGGAAGTGCTGCCCGGCAAGGACGGCCTCATCCACATTTCCGAGCTGGCCGAAGGCCGCACGCAGAAGACGGAGGACGTGGTGAAGGTGGGCGATATCGTGACCGCCAAGTGCATCGGTATCGATGACAAGGGCCGCGTCAAGATGTCCATGCGCGCCGCTGCCCGCGACCGCAAGGCAAAGGAAGCCGCCGAGAATGGCGAGGCTTGATTTGCCCGTGCTGAGCTGATTTAGTACAGCCCCGTTCCGGTAAAAAGAACCGGAGCGGGGCTTTTTCTGTACCGTAAATGGGAAAAAGTGAAAAAAAAGGAGAAAGTATGTTTTTTTTGATTGCCAAAGAGTGCAATCTGGTATAGATATATTAGCGTACATCTGCAATTTTTACTTACACCATGTGGAAATATATCATCATTGGCGCCGGCGTGCTCTTCTTGGGCGCATCTTTCTTCTTCTACAAGGCTAACACAGCCATGTCCTCTTCGGAAGGCGAGCTGGCAACCATTCAGACCCGCTTTGAGCAGGCAGTCAAGAAGAGCCGCGACGCAGAGCTCGATATCGCCATTAAGAGATATGCTGAACTGCGTACGGAATTCTTCCGCCTCCAGAAGCAGCGCTACGAGGAGCACAAGGCTGAGCTCGACGAGCAGGATGCTGCCGTTGTGGCCGAGGTGACCAAGAACCGCTCTGACCTGGAAGCCGCTGAGGCTGAGCTGAAGCGCCTGCGCGAGGAATTCAAGAACTTCACCCAGCAGGTGACGGCTGCCGTGGAAGGCGAGGACAGCGCCGGAAGCTTCTCTGAGGATGATGTGGAGACTGCCGAGCAGATGGGCTCCAAGCTGGCTGAGCTGGTCAGCAACAACAACACGTTGGAAGCCACTCTTGCGGCCGAGAAGGCAGCTGTGGCTGCTCTGGGTGCAGAGAGTGAGCGCACGCTGGCTGCGACAGCTGCTGCCAAGAAGCTCAATTCCGACCGCATGGCCCGTATCTCTCCTGTTGAATTGGAGGCCTCGGTAGTGACCGCAGACCCGAACTGGGACTACGTTATCATCAATGCCGGTATCAACAAGGGTGTGGTTATTGGTTCCCGTCTGGCCGTTATGCGCGGTGATCGCAAGGTGTGTGAGCTGAATGTGACCACGGTGGAGGCCGACCGCTCCAGTGCAGAGGTAGTGTACAGCACCATCCGCCCCGGCGACAGCGTGAAGGCCGGTGATCGCATCATTTCCGTTCGCAATAAGTAATTTTCAACACTCTTCCTGATATGAAAGTCTCTCAACTCGTTATCTCTCTTCTCGTACTGCTGATGGGCGTCGGCCTGATTATGTATTCGGCCGATCAGCAGCAGGTCATGGATGTGCTGGTGGCTACCCACGGTGGTGGTCCTCAGGTGGCTGATGCAGATGCTACCGGCCTGCGCAAGCTCAACAGTGATTTGGATGCCGAGGTGGCTCGCATTTCCGGTGAGCGCTCCGCTGCCATCGAAGCCACGGAAGGTGCCCGCGTGGAAATGCGCGATGCCCGCGACAAGCGCAATGACGCAGAAGCCAAGCTTGCTGCTGACAAGGCTGAGAACGAAGACCTCAAGGTGAAGGTGGATTCTGCCACCAAGACGGCTGTCCAGCTGCGCGATACCTATAATGACGCTCTGTCAAAGCTCAAGTCCGAAGGTTCTCTGGACGCCGATACGTCCGATTTGGGCGCACTGGTGGAAGCTGTGAAGGCTGTGGTGGATCGTGAGAACGCCCGCAAGAAAGACCTCGAAACCCAGCTGGAGGAAGAGAAGGTTGTGCGCGAGGCTGCTACTGAGAAGCTTGCCAAGGAAAAGGTGGAGCTTAACCGCATCAACGGTATCAATGACCGCTTCTTCAAGGATTACATGAAGAACGGCGATGAGTTCGCCCTGCTGGCCGTTGATATGCGTTGGCGCTTCGTGGCCTTCAAGGTGGGTGCCGACAGTGGCCTCGTGGCCGGTGATACCACTCCGCTTCTGGTGAAGCGCGGTCCGGTGGAGGTTGTGAAGCTGCGCATCATCAGCATCAAGGATGGCATGGTGACGGCAGAGTTCGACCCCAAGACGCTGGCTCCCGGTGTTTGCCCGCAGGTGGGTGACCTCGTGTTCCGCCAGAAGCCGCTGGGCAGCTGATACGGCTTGCATCCCGTTGCCGGAAATACTTCCCGCCTGTTCGGACAGTTATCCGGGCAGGCGGTCATATTTTTGACTTCTATTCAACAAAATAACCGTTAACCTTGTCACACAGATTACATGAAATCCCGAATACTGATGATGCTCCCGATGGTGGCCCTGACCATGGTCTCCTGTGAACTTCCTATGGATGAAGTCCCGCCCAACACGCGCACGGTGGTAGGGCCCCCCGGAAGCTCTGAGAATGTGAAACCCTGGAACGAAACGACCAAGCAGGAGGGTGATGCCACCCTTGGGCCGTTGAGTGATATGAACCGCCGCTGATGCGGCTCCGTTATGACTCGCTCAGAGCGCGCAGCCATTGTTCGGGAAGAACTGGCGCGGGGAATCCCGCAGCCGGAGGTGCCCCTGCGGCATCATGATGCCTATACCCTGCTGGTGGCTGTCATGCTCTCAGCGCGTTGCACGGATGCGCGGGTCAATCTGGTGACTCCCGCTCTGTTTGCCGCAGCAGACACACCGCAGGCCATGGCGCAGATGCCTGTGGCTCGCGTGCGGGAGCTGATAGCCACCTGCGGCATGTGTGATACCAAGGCACAGCGATTGGTGGAGATGTCTCAGCTGTTGCTGGAGCGGCATGGTGGGCAAGTTCCGGATACCTTTGAGGCGTTGGAATCGCTGCCCGGGGTGGGGCACAAGACTGCCTCCGTGGTCATGCATCAGGCGTTCGGCTATCCGGCATTTCCGGTGGATACGCATGTGTATCGCTTGGCGCGGCGATGGAAGCTCAGCAATGGCAACACTGTGGAAAAGGTGGAAGCCGATTTGAAGAAAGCTTTTCCCCGGGAAACATGGGGTGATGTCCATCTGCAAATGGTGTTGTGGGGGCGGCAGTTCTGCCCGGCTCGCGGATGCCGCCCGCCGTGCCCCATCTGTGCGCGCTTGAACATTGCTCGATAAACAGAGCAATGGGTGGTAAGTAAAGGAAATGGGGCGGGCGCCTTATGCCCGGGGCAGGGATGCGTTGGCAATCTCTTGGGCCGATGCGGGGGCGAGGGCTGATTCCCGTAGGTCGGACAGCCAAGCGGCTGCATCGGCGTACCGTTCCTCGACAAGAGGGCGGCAGGCTTTGTCGATGGAGCGCAGGATGGCCGGTGCATAGAGAGCCAGCAGGTGCGGGTCGCTTGCCAGGGGCTCAGCCTGATCGAACAGCTCCCGCCGGTGGCAGGGCGGCAGGCATTTGCCCTTCAGCGCATAGTAGAACGTAGCACCGAGCGCATACAAATCGCTCCAAGGACCCGGGTTGCCGTCCTCTCTGAGCTGCTCCGGAGGGGTGAATCCCTGAGATTCCACAAAAGTGGGCGTTAAGTCGCCGTATGATTCGCGGGCGGCGCCGAAGTCAATGAGGACGGGCAGACCGGATTTGTTGATAAGGATATTATCCGGTTTGATGTCGCGGTGCAGCAGGTGCTTGTTGTGCATGTAATCCAGCGCATCCAGCATCCGAACCATCAGACCCAGAAGGGCATCCTGAGAGAGAGACTGACCGCATCGGGCGTAATCACCGGCCAGTTCGCCCAGTGAGAGTCCGTCGATGTATTCTGTCACGTAATAGGCCGTATTGTTGGTTTCGAAATAGGAATACACCTTAGCGATATAGGGGTGGTCAAGCGCTGCCAGAATCCGGGCTTCGCGCAGGAAGTTCCCGCGAGCCCAATCGTAATTGTCCGCTCCGTTGAGCGGGTCATGCAGGCAGACATGCAGGGTTCCCGATTGCCGGTAACAGAGGGAATCCGGGAAACTTTCCTTGATGACGACCCTTCTGGCCAGATAATCCTCCTCTGCCAGGTAGGTGATGCCGAACCCGCCGGCTCCCAGCGGTTTGAGGATGCGGTAACCGTGCAAAACCGTGCCTGCCGGAAGTTCCTTTGGGGCGATATCACACTCAATGGCCTCTGCTGCACAGATAGGTGCAGACTGTTCAATTCCTGCCAATATGTCATCCGCAAAGGAAGCGGCGGGTTGAGCGTCTGCGTTGTCGGGGGAATACTGCATGGTTATCTGTCCGCATGATAGCCCCGGATGGGGCGAAACGCAAGCGAAATTTGATGCCGACGCGCTGACTCATTCTTTCTGCCTGGAGATAAGGCTTGATTTACAGAGGAAAATAAGGTAGGCTCTAGGGCATGTTCGTAGACAACATCCGAATTTTTGCCCGTGCGGGTAAGGGAGGAAACGGCTTGGCCAGTTTCCGCCGTGAGAAGTTCATTCCGCGTGGCGGTCCTGATGGCGGTGACGGCGGCGATGGCGGCAGCGTTATCCTGGAAGTCAGCACGGGGGTGAATGACCTGCGCTCGTATTTCTATGACCCCAAGCTGTTGGCGACTGACGGCATGCCCGGTATGCATGCCCGTAAGCACGGTAAGGACGGCAAGACGGTCATCGGCAAAGTGCCGCCCGGCACCATCGTGTACCGCAGCAACGCCTCTACCATGCAGGAGGCCACATGGCTGGAGCGTGAGGGCGATGGCATCGAGCTGGAGCAGATTGCCGATCTTACCGAGCCGGGAGAGCGTTTTGTGCTCTGCCAGGGCGGCAAGGGCGGGCGCGGTAACTGGCATTTCCGAACGGCCACAAATCAGGCTCCCATAGAGTTTGAATACGGTACGGAAGCCGAATCCGGTGTTTTCTTCTTTGAGCTGCGCCGTATAGCGGATGCCGGGCTGGTGGGTTACCCGAATGCCGGCAAGAGTACCTTGCTGTCGGCCATTTCCAACGCGACACCGAAGGTGGCCAGCTATCCTTTCACAACCCTGCAACCTATTGTGGGTGTTGTGGAGTTTGAGGATTACAGCCGCTGCGTGGTGGCAGACATCCCCGGTATCATCGAGGGTGCATCCAACAACCGCGGGCTGGGGCACGAGTTCCTGCGCCATATCATGCGTTGCCGTGTGCTGCTCTTTGTGGTGGACATGACCGGACTGGAGCATGACCCCGTGGAAGCCATACAGACCCTGCGCAAGGAAATCAAGCTGTACTCCGAGGAGCTGGCTACGCGCCCCTGGGTGATTCTGGCCAACAAGATGGATGAGGAAATCTCCGCAGAGAATCTGGCCGTGCTGCAGCAGCGTTTCCCGAAGGTGGAAATAATCCCGATTGCCGCTGCAACGGGACAGGGTATTCCCGAGTTCAAGGAACGTCTCAAGCGCATCCTTCTGGAGGACTGATTCCGTGATTGTTGCGTTGCTGTCCGATATCCATGCCAACCTGGAGGCATTGCAGGCCGTGTTGGCCGATATGTCTCGCAGGGGGGTGGATGGTGCTCTGGGATTGGGGGACTACATCGGTTTCAACGGTAATCCGGCAGAGTGTCTCAGCCTTGTGCGTCCCCACCTGCTGGCGGCGGTGCGCGGTAACCACGAGGAGGCTCTGCTGGACAGAGCTGTTTTCGGTGTGGAGCTGTACCGCCGTATGATGGAGCTGACCCGCGAGATGCTGACGCCGGAGCAGATACAATGGGTGCGCTCGTTGCCCACCCATTCGCTCTGGCATGAGTTTATCCTTTCTCACGCCACCCCGGAGGCTCCCAAGCGCTGGGGGAGGGTGGCCAATGTGAATGATGCGCGTAAGGTTTTTGCCGCCGTGAAGAACCGCGTCAGCTTCTTTGGGCATACGCATCGCGCTTCCATTTTCCGGCTGCGGCATGGTGTGGTGGAAAAAATCCCTGTGGAGTACGATGCTCAGGGGGATTTTACGCTGCATCTTTCTTCCGATAGCCGCTTTCTGGTGAATCCCGGTTCCGTGGGACAGCCCCGGGATCTGGATTGGCGGGCGGCCTACGGGTTGTTCTGCCCGGAGACATACACGCTGCATTTGCGCCGTGTGGCTTATGATGTGGCAGAGACCTGCCCCAAGATTGCGCGTACCGGATTGCCGGAATCTTTTGCCGAGGCTCTGCGCAAGGGAACATCCCCCACCGGAGACTGAACCGGTAAACCTTTTATCCAGTCAAAAGAAGTATGAAGATTTTCTCCTCTGTGGATGAACTGGTAGGCGGGACGCCCCTGTTGGATGCTTCCCGATATGCCGCCGCGCATCAGCTTTCGGCTCGGCTCCTGCTCAAGCTGGAGTACCTGAATCCCGCCGGTTCTGTCAAGGATCGAGTGGCGAGAGCCATTATCGAGGATGCCGAGGCTCGCGGACTTCTGCAATCCGGCGGCACCATCATTGAGCCCACCAGCGGTAATACGGGTATCGGTCTGGCGGCGCTGGCAGCAGCGCGTGGCTACCGCAGCATCTTCGTGATGCCGGATACCATGAGTGTGGAGCGGCGCAACATGCTGCGAGCCTATGGTGCGGAGGTCGTGCTGACCCCGGGGGCTCTGGGTATGCAGGGCTCTCTGGACAAGGCTGCAGAGCTTCAGGCCGGCATCCCCGGTTCCATTCAGGCCGGGCAGTTTGTCAATCCTGTCAATCCCGCCGCTCACTATATGACCACCGGTCCGGAAATCATGGCCGATACCGAGGGGCAGGTCGATATTCTGGTGGCGGGAGTCGGCACCGGCGGCACACTTTCCGGTACCGGTCGCTATCTGAAGGAACGCCTGCCTCAGCTGCGCGTTGTGGCGGTAGAGCCCGCGGCTTCCCCTCTCCTTTCCGGTGGGCAGGCCGGCCCGCATGCCATTCAGGGTATCGGTGCCAACTTCATCCCCGCCACGTTGGATACGGGCGTGTACGATGAGGTGATACCCGTGGATAACGAGGCTCCCATTACCACCGCAAAAGAACTGGCCGCCACTGAGGGTATTCTGGTGGGTATTTCTTCCGGTGCAGCCTTGTGGGCTGCCACGCAGCTGGCACAGCGTCCGGAGCATGCGGGTAAAACCATAGTTGTCATCCTGCCGGATTCGGCTGATCGCTATTTCTCTACGCCTCTCTTTGCCTGACTGTACAGCATAGAGTTCAAAATTGTCGATAGCGGTTGATGTTGGCAGGTTGTTATTTGTCAAAATAATTAGAAGCGTGAGAAGTTGGGGAATTACAGTTGTATCGTTATGGTGGTCAGCCGCAGCCATGGGCCTGACTGTGGAGACTCGGCAGACTCATGGTGTCTTCTATGCCGGGCTGGAGCGGCAGGCGCTCATGCAAATCAAGGTGAGCTGTGAGCCCGGGGAGCAGATTTGCGGGCTGAATTTCAGCCTGGGGGATACGGATAAGGCATCCGATATCAAGCGGGCGCGACTGTTTACCTCCGGTTCGAATCCCGGATTCGCCCCGAATGCTCAGGTCGGGAATAAAGCTACAGAGCTGGATAAGACCGTGGTCAAGGATGGGACGTTCAGCTTTGATTGCACCATCAAACCGGAGTCGCCCACCACGTATCTGTGGTTGGCGTATGATATCTCAGCAAGTGCCGGAGCCAATAACAGAATAGATGCAGTCTGTGAAATGGTCAAAACAGGCGATGCAGAGGTGGTGCCGGAGCAGAAATGCGGCGATGCTGTGAAAAAGCCTCGCGCGGCGCGTATATACCCCTTTACGCATCGTATTGTGCCCTATTACCGTCCCCGCTGGGTCAAGGGCTGGGGCAATGCTGCAGAGGCCGTCCACCTCACCCCGGAGCACTTCAAATGCTTTACCGATTTGGTACATTTTGCCTACACGGTGAACCATGCGGGTGAAGTGACGCTGCAGTGGGTGGGGGAAGGCGCGGATGCGGCCACCGTGGTGGAGGGGGCGCTCGCCGAAATCAAACGGCTGAAGGGTAAGAGCGCCTCCCGACTCATTGCCGGATTCGGTCACATGGATGAACCGATGACCGCCGTGGTGGCTAACCCGGATTTGCGGCGTACGCTGGCTCGCAATATGGCGGCATGGGTGCTGGACAGGGGCTATCGAGGTGTGGATATCGACTGGGAATACCCGGATACACCGGAACAATGGCAGAACTTCGGCGCGTTTCTGGCAGAGTTGCGGGAGGAGCTGGCCGGTTCCGCCACATCCGTCAGCATGGCGGCTTCCGTTACCTACAAAATCCCCACCATTTACACAACGGACCAGCTGGATTTTCTCATGACCATGTCGTATGACGATTTGGCTGCAGAGCATTCCTCTATGTGGCGTTTTCAGAACGATGCCAACAAGTGCCTCAATGACTTCAAAATGCCCAGACAGCGCATCGTCGTGGGGCTGCCGTTTTACAGCAATGAAAAAGGTAAATTAACCGTGCAATACGGCTATTCGCAGATTCGCTCCTGGTACCCGAATCTGCCGCCTACGGCAAACCACTTTTTCGTTAAAAATGAGGATGGCTCCAAAGGCCCGGAACACAGCTTCAACGGTCCCGCTCTCATCAAGGAGAAGTGCAGCTGGCTCAAGAAGAATCGTTTTGGCGGTGTGATGATATGGGCCTATGATACGGATGTGAAGCTCACCCACAAAGCCTCTCTTGCCCGTGCCATGTATTCCGTCCTCAAACAGAAAAAACGCAGCGGCGGTAAAAAGGGGAAATAATGGCTGAGCGGCCTCAGTCGGTCTGAGTAAGGAGAATGATCTTCAAGTGTTGCATAATCAAGGAGAAATGATTATGCGCTCTTTCTTTGCCCTTGAGCTGCTGAGCCTCAAAAAATAATTGACAAGATAGGAATCGTTGTGCTAATCTCAGAGCGTTACGTGCTGTTGCATGTTGGATAGATATATATTGTGATTATCGGTTAAAATGGGAAAAATAGGCATAGTCAGTTATAATATAAACTGTAATTTTACTAACTACGGTTCAGCTTTGCAGTCATGGGCCTTGAGTGAAACGTTGAAAAAGCTGGGTTATGAGCCGATTCTTATTGATTATTGCCCGGATATTTTGCGGGATAAGGACCCACTCAATCCCATGAAAAATATGTGGGATACGGATGCTGAGGCACGTAGACAATGTGAACTCAGTTTGCCGGCTATCAGAGAAAATTACAGAAAGTTCGAGCAGTTTTATACTGAAAAGTTTAACCGAAGTCAAAAGAAGTATTTTTCAGAAAGTTTTAATGATGTTTGTTCAGACGAGGGGATAGATGCCTTTGTTTGCGGGAGTGACACTATCTTCTGTGTGGACGAGTTTGGCATAGATGATGGGTATTATGCCAACTATCCCTGCATGCGTGGTGGGTATGCTATTTCCTATGCGGCCAGTTTTGGCGATTCTCACTTTACGGAAGAAACGTATGCTTTGCTCAAGGCTCGTTTGTCCAATTTTAAGGCGATAGGAATCAGAGAGAGGGGAATGTTGCCCTATATTCGGAAGCATACCTCCGTTCGTGCCGAAAAAGTGTTGGATCCGACGCTTCTGCTGGATCGTGAGGATTTTGAGAGGATAGAGGCTGCTCGTTTGGAGGAATCGCCGTACATCCTGCTGTATGCTCGCCGTTACAACAAACAGATGTTCTCCTATGCCGAAAAATTGGCAAAGGAAAAGGGGTGCAAGATTATTGATATTAGCCTGCGTGCCGAAAATGCCGACAAACACCGTATGTTTTATGAAGCCGGTGTAGAGGAGTTCCTCTCTCTGGTGCATCATGCTGAGTTTGTGGTGACGAATTCTTTCCACGGCATGATTGTTGCTGTTCATTATCGAAAGCCTTTCGTCATCTTTTCCCGTGAGCAGTGCGACACAAAGATTGATGAGGTGCTGGAACTGTTTGGAATACCGGAGCGTAAGATGGTCACCGGCATGGAGATGATTCCCGGAGAAATTGATTATGAGTCTGTGCATGCACGTATTGGTCGTGCAGCAAAGGACTCGCTGGAATTTCTCAATACCGCACTTATACCTGTACAACGAAGCTATGAAACATTTTTACACAAACGATCGTAATCATCAGATTATCATTTCCCTTCTCAAGGCTCATGGAATTCGACGGGTGATAGCTTCCCCGGGAATTGCAAATTCTGTTTTTATCGGCAGTCTTCAGAATGATTCATTCTTTAAGATTTATTCGGCCGTAGATGAGCGCTCCGCTGCGTATATGGCCTGTGGACTGGCTTTCGAGACGGGTGAACCGGTGGTTATCAGCTGTACCGGAGCGACAGCATCCCGCAATTATATGCCCGGCTTGACGGAGGCGTATTACAGTAAATTACCTATTTTGGTGGTAACTTCGTCACAGCCTTCATGCCGGGTGGGACATCTCGTGCCTCAGGTTACCGATAGAAGTGCAATCCCCAATGATATAGTCAATTTAAGCGTTACCTTACCTACCATCAACACTTCAGAAGAGGAGTGGGCGTGTGAGGTTCAGGCAAACAGAGCTATATTGGAACTTCGGCGCCATGGCGGGGGCCCTGTGCATATAAATCTTATTACAGCCTATGGATATAATCCCGTTTCCGCGTTAACTTGCCGGGAATTGCCGCCGTGTCGTAAAATTGACAGAGTGACCTCATCCGATGTTTGGCCGGAATTACCGGAAGGGCGCGTGGGAATCTTTGTCGGTTTGCATAGACGTTGGACTCCGGAACTCACTTCCTTAGTGGATGCGTTTTGTGAGAAGCACAATGCTGTTGTCTTTTGTGACCATACGTCCAATTACAAGGGAAAATATGCGGTCTATTTCGCGTTGGCAATCAATCAATTCCCTCTCATAAAAAAGAAGCAACCTGCGTTTGAGGTGGATTTGTTGTTGCATATGGGGGAGATTTCCGGTGAGGAGGGCGCGCCCTCAATGATATCCGGTCGTGAAACGTGGCGAATTTCTGCGGATGGTGAATTACGGGATACATTCAGGAATTTGACTCATGTCTTTGAGATGGATGAATCACTATTCTTTGCTCATTATGAATCAGAGACCGGTGGAGTGAATGAATATTACGCAGAGTGTAGAAGCCTGACAGACCACTTACAGCGTGATTACCGTGGGCTTTGTTTGGATTCCTCTGAGGTGCCTTTGTCCAATGTGTGGTTGGCTGCTAAGATAGCTCCGCATATTCCGCTCGGCAGCAGAGTGGTGTTGGCAATCCTCAATACTCTTCGTACGTGGAATTATGCTGCTTTTAGTAAAGGCGTTGACGTTTTTTGTCCCGTCGGTGGTTTTGGCATAGACGGAGCTACATCGTGTGCTTTGGGTATATCCTTGAACACACCTGACAACTTGTGCTATGTAGTAACGGGAGATTTGGCATTTTTCTATGATTTGAACAGTCTGGGAAATCGTCATGTTTCACGCAATTTACGCATTTTGCTGATCAATAATGGTTGCGGCGTAGAATTTAAGAAGACATATTCAACGGCTTACAAATTGCTTGGTGAAGAAGTTGACCCTTATGTTGCTGCTGCGGGGCATTTTGGAGCCAAGTCTGAAAAGTTGGTGAAGGGGTTTGCCGAGGCCTTGGGATTCTCTTATATTTCGGCCTCCACCAAAGAGGAAGTAGAGGATGCTCTGCCTCTGTTTACTTCGACAGGAGCTGAAACTCCAATTCTTTTTGAGGTTTTTGTCCGAGATTCGGATGAACGGGATGCATTGGATATCATTCACCACAGATTTAAATAATTTATCCGTGAAAAAAATATTAGTGTTGGGCGGGACCGGTGCGATGGGGGGATATTTGGTAGATATTCTCTCCGGGGGTAATCAGTGCTTCATTGATGTCAGCTCTCGTCGGGACAGATGCACGACAAAGCGTAATGTGACTTATATCAAGGGTAACGCAAGAGACGCCGTTTTTATCAGCACGCTGTTGCAGAGGAATTATGATGTCATCGTGGATTTCATGAATTATGACTACGATGAGTTTGCTGATAGGTGTCAATCGCTGCTGCGTGCGACTAAGCACTATATCTGGTTTTCTTCATGTCGGGTGTATGCGGATTCCCCAATCCCCTTAACTGAAACTTCTCCTCGTCTTTTAGAGACATCTTGTGATGAAGCTTTTCTTGCGACAAATCGTTATGCTCTGAGGAAAGCAAGGCAGGAAGACTTGCTGAAAACTTCCGGGTTCAATAATTATACCATCGTCAGACCATACATTACCTACAGCTCGGAACGTTTGCAATTGGGTATATATGAGAAAGAACAGTGGTTGTGGCGATTGTTGCGGGGTAAGAGTATCGTGATAAACAAGCATATTTTGGATAAAACAACGACAATGACTCACGGGCAAGATGTGGCCCGAATCATCGCCCAATGCGTTGCTAATCCTCGTGTGTATGGTCAGATTGTACAGATTGCCTCCGATGAAACGATGACTTGGCGAGAAGTGTTGCGGATGTATCTGGATGTTTTGCGGCAAACGGATGGTATCTCTCCGGAAATATATGTGTCGGACCATATGGAATCCATCGATTTATTGTATGAAGGAGGATACAATACGATATATGATAGAGTATATAACCGGTGCTTCTCCAGCAGGAGGGTAGAGGAACTTCTCGGGGAGAAAATCCCATACGTTGAGATGCGGGATGGTATAGAAGCATGCCTTAGGACCTTTTTGGCAGGAGCGCGGGAGTTTCTAACCGTCAATCCGGTATATGAAGCCTATCAGGATGTTTTGACCGGAGAAATGCTCAGGGAGAGCGATTTCGGCGATGCTGAACTATTTGCTGTGTACAAGGAAGTTCGGAAATCTGCTGAAGATTTGTTGAATAATCGAAAGTACTTAGAACGTGTAACTCTTTGATTGTATGTTAAATTTTACCGTAGGGCCGGTAACGTCCGGTGCAGAAGTATGTGCTATTGGTGCGCAGCAGGTTCCGTATTTCCGTACGCCGGAGTTTTCTGCTGTCATGCTGGAAAATGAGCGTCTTATGCTGGAGTTTGCGAAAGCTCCTGCACATTCAAGAGCCGCATTCATGACGGGCTCCGGCACTGCCGGCATGGAGACCGTTGTGATGAATCTGTTGACACCGCAGGACCGCGTATTGGTTGTAAATGGCGGGGGATTTGGGCAGCGCTTTGTGGACATGCTGGAGTTGCACGGTATTCCTCATACCCAGATAAAACTTGAATATGGAAGAAGCTTGAAGCCCGAGCAGCTGGCGCCGTATGAGGATATGGGCTATACTGCGTTTCTGGTGAATGTGCATGAGACCTCTACCGGGGTGCATTATGACCTTTCCATGATAGGCGAGTTCTGCCGTCGCAACAAGATATTTCTGGCAGTAGATGCCATCAGTTCGTTCTTGGCTGACGAGTTAAATATGGAGGCAGCGGGGGTCGGCGTGATGATTACCGGTTCGCAGAAGGCCTTGGCATGCCCTCCCGGAGTTTCAGTATTGGTGCTTGCGCCCTCTGCGCTGGAACGCCTGCGCCATACTCCGGTGAAATGTATGTATCTGGACTTAAAGGCTGCTCTCAAGAACGGAGAGCGCGGACAAACTCCCTATACCCCGGCTGTAGGAACGTTGTTGCAGATAAACAGTCGCCTCAAAGAAATCAGTAATAAGGGTGGAGTAGAGCGTGAAACGGCTCAAATAGCTGCTCTGGCAGCAGATTTTCGTGACAAAATCAAAGGCTTGCCCTTTGAGATATGTTCCGATAGTTTGTCCAATGCGGTCACGCCCTTACGTCCCCTGAGCGCCTCGGCCTATGACATTTTCACGATTCTTAAGGATGAATATGAAATATGGGTTTGTCCCAATGGTGGAGAGTTGAGGGATTCCGTATTCCGGGTGGGGCATATCGGTGCGCTGACCACGGCGGATAATACGACTCTGGTGAATGCTTTAAAAGACTTACAGAGAAGGGGAATTGTTTGACATGACACGAGTGATTACATACGGCACCTATGACCTTTTGCACTATGGGCATCTCAAGCTTCTGGAGCGAGCAAAGGCTTTGGGCGATTACCTGATTGTGGGTGTTACGGCAGATGATTTCGACCGCAAGCGTGGAAAGATAAATGTCCAGCAGACCCTTATTGAGCGTATTGAAGCTGTACGTTCAACCGGATTGGCTGATGAAATCATTGTCGAGGAATATGAAGGCCAGAAAATTGATGATATCAAGAGGCTTGGTGTAGATGTATTCACTGTGGGAAGCGATTGGGTCGGAGAGTTTGATTATCTGCAGGAGTTCTGTAAGGTAGTGTATCTGGAAAGAACCGGTGGTGTATCCAGTACGGAGTTGCGGGCGAAGAATAGTGAACTGCGGGTAGGTATTGTCGGAGAATCTCATGTAATTAACAAGTTTGCCTCAGAATGTTTGTATGTGAACGGTATACGTATTGCCGGCGTCTGTACCAAACGGCGGGAAAGTCTGTCCCGTCAGTTGGCAGAAACGCCGTTAATAACCGATAGTTATATGACATTATTGGAGCATGTGGATGCCGTTTTCATTCTTTCTCATCCGGATAAGCACTACCGCCATATCAAAGCTGCCATAGAGAAGAAAATACATGTGCTCTACGAGTCACCCATGGCTTTGCGTGTCGATCAATGCAGAGAACTCAGGAGGTTGGCAGCAGAGCAAGGCTGCGTTCTTAGTGAAGGGATTAAAACGGCGTACTCTACAGCGTATAATCGGTTGATTCTGTTGGCCAAAAGCGGCAAAATCGGAGAGATAGTCTCCATTGAAGCCACGTGTACCAGTTTGCAGCAGTTTGATTATAATGATGAGCAGTTGCTTGCCTTAACCTGGAACAGCATGACGGCTTGGGCTCCCACCGCGCTATTGCCCGTTTTCCAGTTGTTGGGTACGGAATATTCCTCTAAGCAGGTGGTGACGCGTATGGGGGTGGATTCGTTGAACTTTGACGAATTCAGCAAAATAACGATGGTTTATCCTACGGCTGTTGCTTCCGTGCAGGTGGGAAAAGGCATCAAAGGAGAAGGTCATTTGGTAATCGCCGGGACCAAGGGGTATATCTATGTGCCGGCTCCTTGGTGGAAAACGGAGTATTTCGAGTTGAGATACGAAAATTCTCAGGAAAATAAACGATATTTCTACCAGTTGGAAGGCGAGGGGATACGGTATAACATTCTTGCTTTTGTCCGCGCCATTGACAAAAACCAACACCTGCACATTCCTCAAAATATTTCCGAGGGAATTGTGCAGGTGATGGAAGATTTCATTTCCCGCAAAGATTGCGTAGTGCTGGACAAACGCTAACGGTTTTCGTATTTGTCAATAAACTCGCAGATTGTTGAAATCAATACATTAGATTTCAACATGTTCTCCGTGTGAAAATGTTGGGATACAAACGTGGATGGATATGCCATGAAATCACCAAACGTGATGGAGAGCCGTTTTCTCGGTTTGTTGGGGCCGAAGAATAGGTGGTTTTCAAACGTAATCTGCTTGAGTGGAAAAATAGTATCGTATTCCAGCACTTTGTCACAGTCTGACACTGGGGTCGGAAAAATGGCGGGATACTCAGATTCCGAAAGCTCACGTTTGCTTTTGAGAATTTCTTTGTTAATCAGCGCCGTCACCTCTGCATCAGGCATGCTAACCTGACCGCGGGCAAAATTAATTTTTTTGTGTACATTTCGGATGTTATTTGCGACCTCCTCACGGACTTCGGGAGAGAATTTTTCTGAATGAAAATAATAGGGGAAAATATCCAGATTGATGGCCGTGTCTTTATAGTTGATTTGGATGAATCCGTGTTTTCTCCAGGTAAATCCTTCCTCTTTGGGGAACATGATAGGCAGCAATTCCCAGAGTTTATCGTATTCACTCTTCATCATACTGACATCAGTGTCATCATCCCACGGAATGAAGCCTTTGTGCCGTACTGCGCCCAGCAAGGTTCCAAAGTCAATCCAATAGCGCAACCCATGTTCTGCGCATTTGTCTGAAAACATTTTCAGCAGAATGGTATCAGCTTCTTGCAGAAGTCTCAGTCTTCCGGTGGCCGGAGGTACCTGATGAATGGGATGATTGTAGATAAAAAGCGTACGTAAATCCTCTATTTTTCCGGCAATCGTGTTTGATTTTCTATTCCTGAATCGATTGAGGAGAGTTTTTAGCCGGATGAAAAGCCAATGGGGTAAAAGCAGCAGAAGCTTTGTTTTCAGATTGCTGATGGCGCTCATGGGAAAAACAGTTTGGTATGAATTGCCGTTGAAAGAAATGCACCGTTGCAGCTCCTGTATCAGGACTCCGGAGACCACTCAATCCGATTTTCCGGCTTCCAGAACTCCTCCAGATTGTAGAAATCACGCACTTCATCGGCCATGACGTGTACCATGACGTCGATGTAATCCAGAACAGACCAGAGAGCATTGGGGGTGCGCTCGGCGTAGATGGGTTCCAGACCGTACTGCTCGCCCACTTCCTTGTCTACATCGCGCAGGACGGCGCGGAGGTGAGGGACGGAGGTGGCGGTGCACACGATGGCGAAATCGGTGATGGAGGAGGTGCCGCGCAGGTCGTACACGGCGATGGCGGTGGCTTTGGCATCATCTGCGGCTTTGGCGCAGGCAAATGCGAGTTCCTTGCTGGTCATGTGTTTCAGAGGTGTGTGGTTGATTTACGCTTGTTTTTCTTCCTCCGTTGCCGGGGTGGCGGCAGGAGGTTCATCGTTGGGAGTTTCGAGGTCTGTGGGGGCATCCGGTTCTGCGGGGATTTCCGGGGGAAGCTGGCGCAGGGGCGGGTCGGTCATCTCGCCTGTTTCCAGCAGTTCCTTCACCTGCTTGCCGCTGAGGGTTTCGAACTCAATGAGCTTGTCGGCGATGAGCAGGAGGCGCTCCTTGTTTTCCGTGAGGATGCTCATAGCGCGATTGTAGTTCTCCGTGACGATGCGGTGGATTTCCTCATCAATGACACGGGCGGTATGCTCAGAGAAGTTGCGGGTGCTCTGGGAGATATCGCGCGCCAGGAATACTTCGCTGTGGTTGGAGCCGTATTCCACGGGGCCGAGCTTGTCGCTCATGCCGTAGACGCAGACCATCTTGCGGGCCACGGAAGTGGCTTGGTGGATATCGCCTCGGGCTCCGCCGGAGTAGTCGCCGAAGACGACCTGCTCTGCGCAGCGACCGCCCATGGTGACCACGATGTAGTCAAGCATCTCACTGCGGTATTCGCTGTGCTGGTCTTCCTCCGGCAGCATCATGGTGACGCCCAGTGCCGGGCCACGGGGGATGATGGTGACCTTGTGCAGCGGGAGGGTCTTGGAGAGGTCTGTCTTGAGCAGGCAGATGGCGTGGCCCGCTTCATGCACGGCGGTGTTGTACTTCTCCTTATCCGTGATTTCCAGAGAACGGCGCTCGCGTCCCCAGCGCACCTTTTCTCGGGCTTCCTCCAGGTCGGCCTGCTGCACGGTCTGCTGGTTGCGGCGGGCGGCGATGAGGGCGGCCTCATTCACCACATTGGCGAGCTCTGCACCGGAGAATCCGGTGGTGGCGCGGGCGATGGGACCCAAATCTACGGTGGGGTCGAGCTTGACCTTGCGAGCATGTACGCGGAGAATCTGCTCACGGCCGGCGGCATCCGGCAGGTTGACGGTGACTTGGCGGTCAAAGCGTCCCGGGCGAAGCAGGGCGGGATCCAGCACGTCCACTCGGTTGGTGGCCGCGATAACGATGACGTTTTCGTTGGCTGTGAAGCCGTCCATTTCCACCAGCAGGGCATTGAGCGTCTGCTCTCGCTCATCGTGACCACCGCCCACGCCGTGGCCTCGGTGACGCCCCACGGCGTCAATCTCGTCGATGAAGATGAGGCAGGGGGAGTGCTTCTTCGCCTCGGCAAACATATCGCGCACGCGGCTGGCACCCACACCTACGAACATTTCCACGAAATCGGAGCCGGAGATGGTGTAGAAGGGCACATTGGCCTCGCCTGCAATGGCGCGGGCCAGCAGGGTCTTACCCGTGCCGGGAGGCCCGACCATCAGCACTCCTTTGGGAATGGTGCCGCCGAGGTTGCGGAATTTCTTGGGATTGCGGAGGAATTCCACAATTTCCCAGACCTCTTCCTTGGCCTCGGAGATGCCGGCCACATCTTTGAACGTGACCTTGTTTTTGGATGGGTCAAGCAGGCGTGCGCGGCTGCGGGCAAACTTCATGGCGCTACCGGGACCGCCGCTCTGGGCGCGGAAGAGGAAGAAGAGCAGCAGGAAGACAATGGCTACGGGCAACACGTTGATGAGGATGGTCATCATGGTGTTGCTCTCCACGCTGTAGGTGACGTTGTTGCCGAGCAGGTCTCGTACCTTGTCGCCCTGAAAGGTGCGGCTGAACTCCACGCGCACCATCTCTACATCACGGGCGGTGAGCTTGGCGGTGGGCGTCTTGCGGTATTCGCCGACAATGACACCCTGCGAGCCGTTTTCGTATATGACGGGGCCGGCTTCGCCCACGATGATGCGTCCCTCTTCGCCGAGACGGGCAAAGTCATCGGTCGAGCGGACTCTCTCTGCATCCGTGAGGGAGGGTGCGGTGGCATCCATGCGGGTGGTCAGCGTGATACCGAAGCGGTTGCAGAGGGTGCGAATCTCTTCCGAGTTGGTGAAAGGCAGGTAGAAACGCCCGGTCTGGAACGTGGGAGCCTTGCGGTAGAGGTAGGCGGTGAGGATGCTGTTGCTGGAAGCATCATTGGAGACTACCTCAATGGGGAACTGCTTGCGGTCACCGGTGACGACCAGCCCCTTGCGGAAATCGCGGGTGAATTCGTCCAGAGTGATGGTGCGAGCCGGGCTGCTCATGGAACCGTCAAAGGCAAAGGCTATCAGCAGGATACCTGCAATGACGGCCAGCAGGGTCATGAGCCCCCAGTTCGGACCGGAGCCGGGCTGAGGGGTCGGCGGCGTTTTCTTATCGTTTTCGTCGGACATGGAAGTTGGTTTTTTCTTATTGTAACGTGCGGAGAGGCGGCTGCAATGTTCTTTTAAGACATACGCGCCTATATGGTGGAATCTTTCGTCCCCGGTACAGGGGCATCAGATGAGATGCCCCATGCGGTCGCGCTTGGTTTCGAGATAGTGGCGATTGTCGTCGTGCGCGGGGATATTGATGGGAATCTGCTCCACGATGTCGAGCCCATGTCCTGCCAGACCCACGATTTTACGCGGATTGTTGGTGAGGAGTCGCAGGTGACGCACGCCCAAATCACGCAGCATCTGGGCACCGACGCCGTAGTCGCGCAAATCCGGCGCAAAGCCGAGCTTGACATTGGCATCAACCGTATCATAGCCTTGTTCCTGCAGTTTGTAGGCATGCAGCTTGGCCGCCAGGCCGATACCACGGCCTTCCTGGCGCAGGTAGAGGATGACACCGCCCTCTTGCGCCACGCGGCGCATGGCGGCGTGCAGCTGGCTGCCGCAGTCGCAGCGGCGGCTGGCAAAGACATCACCTGTGAGGCATTCGCTGTGGACGCGGCAGAGAACGGGCTTTTCCGGGTCAATTTCCCCATGCACGAGCGCCAGATGGGTTTGACCATCTACCTTGGAGTGGTAGGAGTAGCAGTCGAACTCACCGAAGTCGGTGGGCAGTTTAACCACCTCTTCGCGGATAATGAGCTTTTCCGTGTGCTGCCGGTGTTCAATAATCTGAGCCAGAGAGCAGGCTTTCAGCCCGTATTTCCTCTGGAATGCACCCATCTCTCCCAGTCGGGCCATGGTGCCGTCATCCTTCATGATTTCGCAGCATACCCCCACCGGTTCCATGCCGGCGATGCGCAGCAGATCCACTGTGCCTTCGGTGTGGCCTGCGCGGCGGATGACGCCGCCCTCTACTGCCCGCAGCGGGAAGCAGTGTCCGGGTTGCACAAAATCATCCGGTGTGCAACGGGGATCTGCCAGCTTAATCGTCGTGATTGAGCGTTCAAAGGCGCTGATGCCGGTTGTGATGCCCTCTTTGGCATCCACGCTTACGGTAAAGGCAGTGTGGAGCTTTTCGGTGTTGTGCTGGGCCTGCATGGGCAGTCCCAGGGAATCCACACGTTCGTGTGCCATGGGCACACAGATGAGGCCTCTGGCGTGCGTGGCGATGAAGTTGATATTCTGCGGCGTTGCGAACTGGCCGGCACAGACCAGATCCACCTCGTTTTCTCGATGGGGGTCATCCGTCATGAGGATGAGCTTGCCCATGCGCAATTCCTCAACCACTTCCTCCAGCGGGGAGTAGATGATGGGGTCTGTACCATCAGCCACCGGTACAGAGGCGGGGAGGATATCTTCTTTTTCCGGCTCCGGGGCGGGAGCAGGGGGAAGTTCTTCGCCCATGGTGGCGGCATCGCAGCGATTGATGAAATCGTTGATATCGAACGTGCCGTTGGTGGCTGTGAATTCGATGTGCTTCATGTGGGGTGTATCACTTGTTCATCTTTGCCCAGGAATCACGCAGCCCGACAGCCCGGTTGAACACGGGATGCTCGGCGCTGTGGTCATAGCGGTCGGCCACGAAATAGCCTGTGCGCTCAAACTGGCACAGGAACTCATTGGGCGCGGCAGCCAGAGCCGGCTCCACCACGGCATCCGTGATGACGGTGAGGGAATCCTGATTCAGCGAAGCAAGGAAGCCTTCCGGGTTGGCATCCGGGGCTTCATCCTTGAACAGTCGGTCATAGAGGCGTACCTCTGCCTTCACTCCGTATTTGGCCGATACCCAGTGGATGGCGCCCTTGCACTTGATGCCCTCCGGCGGGTTGGCTCCGATGGTGCCGGGGATGATTTCGGCACGCACCTCGGTCACATTGCCCGCAGCATCGGCTTCATAGCCGGTGCAAATCATGCAGTAGCCGCCGCGCAGACGGACGCAGGCACCGGGGCTCAGACGCTTGTATTTCTTGGGAGGGTCGACCATGAAGTCGTCACGGTCAATCCAAACCTCGCGGGTGAGGGTTACCTTGCGGTTGCCCAGTTCCGGTTTTTCCGGGTTGATGATGACTTCCACCTCTTCCTCAAAGTCGGCGGGGACATTGGTGAGCACGAGCTTGAGCGGCTTAAGGACAGCCATGCGTCGCTCTGCATTGGTGTTCAGCTCACCGCGCACGGCATTTTCCAGTCGGGCCACATCGGTGTTGCCGTTGAACTTCGTGATGCCCACACCCTCGCAGAAGTCCACAATGGCACGAGCCGGATAGCCACGGCGACGCATGCCGCAGATGGTGGGCATGCGGGGGTCGTCCCACCCGGCCACATAGCCTTCCTCCACCATCTGGCGCAGCTTACGCTTGCTCATGACGGTGTAGGTGATGTTGAGACGGGAGAATTCGCGCTGCTTGGGCTTGGCCGGAACGGGGCAGTTATCAATGACCCATTCGTAGAGCGGGCGATGGTTCTCGAACTCCAGTGTGCAGAGTGAGTGAGTGATGTGCTCCCATGCGTCCTCCAGCGGGTGGGCGAAGTCGTACATGGGGTAGATGCACCACTTGTTGCCGGTGTTGTGGTGGTGGTCGTAGGAAATGCGGTAGATGACGGGGTCGCGCATGTTCATGTTGCTGCTGGCCATGTCGATTTTGGCGCGGAGTACGGCGGCGCCTTCGGCAAACTTACCTTCCTTCATTGCCGCGAACTGTGCGAGGTTTTCCTCCACAGAGCGGTCGCGGTAGGGGGAGTGGGTGCCGGGGGTACGGAGGTCGCCGCGCTGCAGACGCATGGTCTCGCGGTCCTGCTCATCCACATAGGCCAGACCGTTCTTAATCAGATGAACGGCGCAGTCATAATAGAAATCGAAAATGTTGGAAGCCCAGTACAGATGCTCACCCCAATCGAAGCCCAACCAGCGGATATCCTCCTGAATGGAGTTGACGAACTCGATATCTTCCTTGCAGGGGTTGGTGTCATCGAAACGCAGGTGACAGACTGCTCCGAGGTGGGCGTATTCCTGCGCCAGCCCGAAGTCCAGACAAATGGCTTTGGCATGGCCGATGTGCAGGTAGCCGTTAGGCTCCGGGGGGAAGCGCGTGATGGGGACGCTGCAGTATCCCTCTGCCAAATCCTTGGCCACCATCTCGCGGATGAAGTCTTTTTTTGTTTCCTCGTTCGTCATGCGCGTGATTGTACTTGCCGGAGCGCGGTAAATCAAGTGTTTTCGGGGAAATGACGTATTTTCGGGTTGCCCGAGCCGCCGTGAATGCGGAAAAATGCGACGGACGCCACGGATAAGTTCATTGATTGTTGACAATAACTTAGAGTATGCTACAATATCACTGTTATGGCAACTGTACGCATTTGCGGGGCAGAGGAACGCTGCGCCCAACCGTCTATTTATATCCCGAATCGTCTGGATGTTCAGGCTTTGCAGGCCGTTATCAAGGTGTTGGGAGGAGCGGAAAATCTTGCATTTCTGGTGGAGGATTCGTTCCTGCCGCAGGAGCCTGTCATGAAGAAGATAAAGGCGACCGGGGCCGAGGTGCTGAGCTTTAATTTCCGCAAGAGTGACAGCCGTACGCTGCGTGAGCGTCTGTTGGAGGTATTGCAGCGGGGGCTGGATATCCTGTATGTACCGGGGCGTCCGAATCAGGCCTTGGGGTGTCTGTCTGACGTCCCCATGCCGTTCATGATGCATCTGGCGGCTCTGCATATTGCACCGGTGCCGGTTTTTGTGGGCTTCTATCGCGATGATGTTCGCCAGACCTTTACCTCCGAAAGCAAATACGACCGCGCCGTGGTGCGTATTCTGCCGAAGTTGGCTTCCGGTCCGCAGACCGGTGAGCGTCTCTTGCAGGCATGGATGGAGGCGTCTTCCGAGGCGTTTGATGAGTTGCCGCTGCTGGATAAGTCGCTCACCCGACTCATTGTGGAGGGCTTGAGGAAATATTCTGATATCGAGCTGGTGGATGGCATGGACGAAACGCGGCTTCCGTATGGCAAGTTGTTGGGTGTTTCCATGGCCTTTGCCCGCTGGCTGAAGAAGAATGTGACCGAGCCGCGCGTGGGTGTGATTCTGCCTCCCGGAAAGGGCGGCGTGCTGACGAACTACGCCTGTTTGCTGGCCGGTATTGTGCCGGTGAACATCAATTATACCTCGTCTGATGCTGCCTTTGCGGCGATTGTGCGCCAAAGCGGTATCAAACAGTTCATCACTGCCCGCGCTTTCATGAGCAAGCTGCCGCAGTTCCCCTGGCCGAAGAATGACCGGATTATTCATCTGGATAAGGCACTCAAGGGAATTGGTATGCCGAAGATTGCCTACTGGGTGGGTGTGGCTAAGGTGGCTCCCATGCCGCTGATAGCCAAGATGTTCGATATAGATAAGCGTAAGGGGGATGATGAGGCGGCGCTGCTGTTCACCTCCGGTTCCTCCGGCGAACCCAAGGGCGTGAGCATGACCCACCGCATGCTGGTGGCCAACATGGCTCAGTTGCTCAGTAAAGTGAATCCTCCTGTTGGTTCAGCCTTCCTGGCCAGTCTGCCTATCTTCCACAGTTTCGGCCTGAACGTGACCACCATGCTTCCGCCGGTATACGGCTATGGCATGGTTACCTATCCGTCTCCGTTGGATGCCAAGCGCATCAACGAGCTGATTGAGAAGTACAAGTGCTCTCTGGTGGTGACGACTCCCACCTTTGCACGCGGGATGCTGCGCCGTGCCACGCCGACCAATTATGACAGCGTGCAGTACTTTGTGACCGGGGCAGAGAAGCTGCAGCAGTGCCTTGTGGATGAATTCCTGGAGAAATGCAATGCTCGTGTGTCTGAGGGCTATGGCCTCACGGAAACCGCTCCCGTTTGCGGCGCGAATCTGGATGAAGTGGGCCCCACTCCGGAGCAGCCCTGGTATGTATCCAGCTATCTGCCCGGCTCTATCGGCCATGTGATGCCCGGTCTGGCGGTGAAAATTACTGACCCGGATGATGATGACAAGGAGCTGCCGCTGTCCGAACGCGGTATGATTTGGTTCAAGGGAGCTAACGTGTTCAAGGGCTATATCGGCCGTGATGATTTGAATGCCGAAATCTTCCGCGATGGTTGGTTCAAGACGGGTGATTTGGGTAGCGTGAATTTGAACTGTTTCCTGACGCTGGGCGGTCGCCGCTCCCGCTTCTCCAAGGTGGCCGGCGAGATGGTGCCGCATGAGGTGGTGGAGCAGGCTATCGAGGAATTTGTCACCGTGCCGGAAGGCTTTACCGGTCGCGCCGTGGCGGTGATGGGGGTGCCGGATGCGCAGAAGGGTGAGGCGCTGGTGCTGCTCTCTGCCGTGCATCATTCGAAGCTTTCCGACGCGCTGGATGCCATTCGTGCCCACATGGTGGAGCAGGGCTTGCCGCGCCTGTGGTGCCCGCGTGAAATCATTCCGGTGGAGGCCATTCCGGTGTTGCCCACGGGCAAGATGGATTTGCGCGGCTGCCAGATGTTGGCTTATGAGGCGTTGAATATCAATGTGGACTGATACATGTCATCAAAAGGTCGTTTGGTAAATGTACGCCGCCCTGAGGTGATGGCTCAGGTGCGGGAGGATGTGCAGCGTTATCAGAGTGAGCTGGTGGACCAGATTCGCGCCGACGGCGGGGTGCTGGAGCTGCCCGGGCTGCATTTGCGGCTTGCCTCGGCTTTCGGCTTCTGCGATGGCGTGAAACGCGCCATTGAGATAGCCTATGCCACTTGCCGCATGTTCCCGGAGCGTCGTATCTGGCTTATCGGTGAAATTATCCATAACCCGGAGGTGAACGCTCGGCTCGATGAGATGGGGCTTCGTCATCTCCCGTGGCGGCTGGATGCTCCGGAGTATGATTCTTTGCAGCCGGAGGATGTGGTTATCATGCCCGCATTCGGCGTGACCATTCCCATGCGGCGTCTGCTGGATGAAAAAGGCGTGGTGCTGGTGGATAGCACCTGCGGCAACGTCATTAAGGTCTGGCAGCGAGTGAAAACCTATGCTGCCGCCGGTATTACGAGTGTGATTCATGGCAAGGCCCGCCACGAGGAAAGCCTGGCTACGGCATCGCAGTCTCGCGGTGCGGATGAAAAGGGGAATTTTGTAGTTGTGTTTGATGAGGCTGATGCGCAAATTGTGGCAGATTACATTCAAGGTAAGGGGGATAAAGAGGCATTCCTGACTCATTTTTCGCATGCCTGTTCCCCCGGATTTGACCCGGATGTGCATCTGCAAACTATTGGTATAGCTAATCAGACAACCATGCTCAAGAGCGAAACGGCTCATATTCAGTCATTGCTGAAAGCCGCCGTTGTGGCTAGGGACGGGGATGCTGCGCGCTTCCACATGTTTGACACCATTTGCGGAGCTACGCAGGATCGTCAGAATGCGCTCTTTGAGTTGTTGGAAGAACCGCTGGATGTCATGCTCATCATCGGCGGGTACAATAGCTCTAATACCACGCATCTGGCCCATATTGCGGCCCGCAAGGTGCCGACTTTCTTTGTCAAATCGGCAGATTGTCTGGAGAGTCTTTCCTGCGTTCGCTGCTTCGATTTAAAGCTCAAGCAGGAGGTTCAGCAGCCTCTCCCGGAGGCGGTGAGTGATAAGGCCCGCACGCTTCGTGTGGGGGTTACTGCCGGTGCGTCCTGCCCCGCCAACGTGATTGAGGAGGTCATCTGCCGTTTGATTGAGATGCGCGATTGTCTGACTCTCTGACATTCTCACTTATTTGATTACATGGAAAAACCCGCATTCCTGCTCAGGAATGCGGGTTTTTATTGAAATGTTGTTCAGCGCGGAGCTTTACAGATCCGGGGTAAGGATGATGTAGTTGGGGGCAGTATCGTTGCCGTTATCATCTTCGGGGAAGATGGAGCTGGGCTTGTCCTGCTTGTCAACGAAAATGCCCTTTTCGCTGTTGTTTGCATCCTTCTTCAGGTTGTTTTCGAGATCCTTCACAGAACCGTCAACGGAGAGAAGGAAAGCGTGACCGCGGAAAGAAGACATGTCGAATGCCAGTTCATTGCCGGCATACGGGGTGGCAGAGGGGTAAACACCGCAGATAGCCAGCGGAGAGGTCGAGTCAATCACGGCCAGCTTCATGTTGGGATCATCCGGGTTCTTGCGCAGGATGTAGCCCATGGCGTTTTCGCCGCGCTGCAGAGCCTGACCCTTGGCGCGCTTCTCGTCACCTTCCTGGGCGATGCTCTTACCGGCGACATTCAGCTTGGCAAAGAAGGGTTTCTCTGACTTGTTCTTCTGGCTGTCATAGAAAACCTGACGGAGGTAGTCGTTAGAGGTGCTGCCGGTCACCGGACCGAAGCCGAGCTCGGGGTTGCTTTCCATAATCTCCTCTGCGGTAGTGTCGCAGGGGTAGTTGTTATGGTCAGTTCTGAACTGCTGCAGGATGGTGTACATCGACTTGAGGTTGCTGCTGGCCTTCTGGCGGTCACCGTCGTTCATGTGTTCGACGATGGGACCATAACCGATGGAGGCAAGAGCTGCCAGAATGGCAATCACCACCATAAGCTCGATGAGGGTGAAACCACCTTTGCGATTTTTCTGGAGTGCTGATACTTTCATGGATTGTCTAAAGTTTATTGACTTCATGAATATACCACCTCTTCCGCGGGCTTGCAAGCCGCAAAATGTCCGCAGATGAAAAAAGTTCTTTTCACCGTTACTTATTGCAGGTATTCTGCCAGTCCTTCGGCGTACAAATCCGGCTCCAGCAGGAAGGAATCATGGCCTTTTTCCGAGCGGATGCGCGTGTGGACAGAGCTGACACCATTGCGGGTGAGTTCCTGATGGAACTCCTCGATGGCATCTGCTGTGAAGCAGTAGTCTGTGTCGATGGAGAAGAGCAGGAAGCGGATGTTGTGGTGGGCATAGAGCCGGAATACCTCGTCGGTGTCTGCCATGCCGGTGAAGGTCGGTAAATCATAGCCGGCCCACAGGTTGACAATGCGGATGTAGGCGTTGGCATCAAAACGCTTGGCAAATTTGGTTCCCTGGTGCAGCATGTAGCTTTCCGTGTTGCGTTTGGGCTGATACCAGGTAAGCATCCCCTTGCTGTCGCAGATGCCTTTGCGGGCGCGCTTCTCCAGCCCGTCTTGGTAGACAAAGAGCTTGTGGCTGATGATGCGGGCGAGCGCGAGCCCCCGGTTGGGAGGGGCGCTGAGCGGGTAGCGTCCGGCGCAGTATGCCGGGTCGAGTTCGATGGCCAGCACTTGCTCGAAGAATTCCAGCTTGTGGCTGATGGCGGGACGGTGAGCCGCACCAATGATGACCATGCTGCGTACCCGCTCCGGATACAGGGCTGCCAGGGTGAGCGCCAGCATGCCGCCGAGGCTGGGAGCCACAATGGCAAACCTATCAATGCCGAAGTGGTTCATGAGCTGAATCTGGGCACGGGCCTGGTCGTTACCGTCTGTCATTGGGAATCGACTGCCCCAGGGTTCGCCGTCCGGAGCAATCTGGGTGGGGCCGCTGCTGCCGTAGCAGCTGCCCAGATAGTTGGCACAGATGATGAAGAAACGCTCTGTGTCGAGCGGTTTGCCCGGACCAATCATGCGATCCCACCATCCCTGGTGATTTTCCGGCTGCCAGAATGTGCCGGCTTCCGGCAGGTTGTCGTTGTAGCCGTGGGCATGATGACTGCCGGTGAGCGCGTGGAAGAGCAGGATGGCATTGCTCTTATCCTCGTTAAGCGTGCCGTAGGTCTCGTATGCCAGCTGAATATCGGGCAGAGTCTCTCCGCTGTGGAAAGTAAAATTACCCAGTCGGAAAATGTGGCTTTGGACGATCTGTTGCATGGTTGGTGATAACGAAAAAAAGACCGGGGTGAAACAACACCGGTCTCCTTCTCATATAACCCGCGCGAGCGGGCCGGGAATAATCTTACTTAACGCCCTTCTTGCTGAGGCGCGTGCCGGCAGTGGCACCCTGACGAGCCTTGAACTTGGGGTTGCTCTTGCAGATGACATAGAGCGTGCCCTTGCGCTTCACGATCTGGCAGTCAGCGTGGCGGCGCTTCACGGATGCGAGTGAGGAAAGAACTTTCATGTTACTGTGTTGCTGTTAAATGTTGTTGAGAAGCTTTTACGCGTCGGGGCACGCATTATAGCGGCTTATTTTTATTTGTAAAGACAAATTTGCGCGCAATGTTAATTTTTTCGTGTGGAATAGGGGCGCAGTTTGCCATAAAAACCGTTGTGGAGGGCTCGGAAGAGGGTGTAGACATCATTGAGATGTAATTCTCCGCACCGCAACATGGCATTGAGTGCGAGGATGATGTAGAACCCGCAGAAAGCAAGCCGTACGAGTGGTTTGCCGGGTTTTCTGAGGCGTTGAATCCATGCCCAGTTACGGATTTTGTAGTACCGGAGCTCTGTTGAGAGTCCGGGTTCATAGAAGAACGAGCGTCCGCCGATGCTGTAGTGAATCAGCTGCGCAGAAAAGTTCGGGTGCCGGATAACGGCGGATGGGATGAGCTCGAATCCCACACCCTGCATTTTTGCTTTCCATGCGTATTCATCGTTGGCATGACGGAGAGAAAACTGTTTTTTCGGAGCCCCGATTTTGTTGAAGACCGAACGGGGATAAAGTGCGCCAACCCATGCGCCGCGTATGGGAATTCGCGGGGTGTTTGGTAAATCCTCCTTTTTCAGGATACTTTTCCACGGCGCGAAGATGTTTTTGCGGGTTTCGATGATGATGGGTTGGCTTAATTCTGCAGCAGGTGGTGCAGTTGTCATCAAGGCGGCGCCGATTGTTTCTTTCTCTTTTGCATGAATCAGCAGGTGTTCCAGAGCCTCCGGAGCGGCTACAGAGAAAGAATCAAGTATCCATACCAAATCTGCGTCTAAATCGCTGAAC
This sequence comes from Akkermansia sp., assembly GCA_045121855.1. GTDB lineage: Bacteria > Verrucomicrobiota > Verrucomicrobiia > Verrucomicrobiales > Akkermansiaceae > Akkermansia. The sequence continues at coordinate 62,461 of JBGVGW010000015.1, read as the reverse complement.
GCCATGGAAAAACCGTTGCTATCGTGGGCATCCGAGTCAGGCTGCGGGATGCTGAGCCCAATGGGGGCATACGTTTCGCAGAACTGCTTTGTTTGCTCCGGAGAGAGGGGCTTCTCTGCCAACAGTAATGTGTGATTCGGCTTTCTTGATTGCTCAAGTAAACTGTTCAGGCAGGGAATGGCAGCTTCCGGAGATGCTGTACAGGTGATGATGGCGCAGATGGTGCACATGCTGCCTATTATGGCCATCTCTCTTGCTTTTTCAAGCAGAAAACTCCGTTAATTCCGCCATGCACGGCACGGAAAAAAGTGCGCCGTTCGGAGTTGGACTTGCATGTGCCATGTCTCTTTGTTATGATATTTGCATGGAAAAGGAATCCGGGGTAAAACGACTGACTGAAACCTTGCCGGGACGCTTTGCTGCGATACTGCTTGCTGTTATGTGGATTGCATCAATGTCGGCGGTGGACAGCAATGCGTATAGCATGTGGCCTTTCCTTATTTCTCTGGCCGTTGTGGCCTTGCTTTTTATTTCCGGGATGCTCTTTGGGGGGAAGGTTGTTCGCATTCCCCTGACGGGATGGGTGATGCTGGGGGTGGGTGGATATTTTTTTGTGAGGTGTCTTTGCAGCTACTCGATTGTCGAATCCTGGCTGGAAAGCTCGCTGATTGTTTCCTGTGGAGTATTCTACGTAGCGGGAATATATGGCGCTCAGACCAAGACTGCGAGATTTCAGGTGGCTATTTTCCTGCTGGCAATGGTGCTGAATCTGCTTTATTTTTGTCTGCACCCCGGGGAGGCTAATATGCTGTGGACGGGGCGGCCGGAATATGGCCTTTCCGGGTATAATAACCAGCCTGTCACCCTGTTTGTTTATAAGAACTTTGCCGGAGCATTCCAGATGATAGGTGGGGGCGTTCTATTGGGAATTGCCTTGTGGGTTGTGAAATCGGTGCAGATGAGGCTGCTGTGTTTTCTCCTTGCCGCTGCATCGATAGGCAGTTCTTTTTATTGCTCTACGCGTGCTGTATTTTTGCTTACTCCTGTTTTGCTTTGTACAATGTGGGGGGTACAGCTCCTGATAGAGATGTTTACCCGCGAAAAGATTCGAAAATTGACATTGCTTGGAGGCGCGCTTATCGCGGGATACATCGTTGTCGAAATCGCGAATCTGTTTCTGGGCGGCGGATTAAACCAGATGGCAGATATAGATACCCATTTGCGGTTTGATATCTGGAAACCTGTTTTGAAAATCGCTACATCGGGGCCTCCATGGGGATGGGGAACGATGGCATCTCATTGGGAGATAATTGGCGTTTTTAACCAATACAGTACGCCGAATATGGCTCATAATGAGTATATTCAGGTGTGGGCTGATTATGGGATTATTGGCCTTGTTATGATGCTGTCCGTTATAATCCTGCATGTATTGCAGGGAGCCCGCTGCTTGTCGCTGTATGCCGTAACGCCGTTGAGACGGGGTGTTACAGGTGTTGCTATGGTGACATTATTGGCATGCGCAGTAGCGGCGGTATCAGATGCCTATTGGCATTCGTATGCCATTGCGATGCTGTGTGCCTATTGCTGCGGTGTTTTAGGATCGCCGCTTCCTGTTGCATCATCTTCAGACCACAAGCCGTACAGGAAAACGGAAAAGGCTGTTACCGGGGTGAAAATACAGGGGAAATGCGGTCGGGGGATATTGGCGTTGGCTGCTATCGGCATCATCGGCTTTGTCTGCTGGCAAGCGCCTCATCTTTCGGAAGCGTGGCGTATGCAGTGGCGGTTTAATGAATTGTCAAAGCCCGGCAAGGATGATAAAGCGGAAAAACGCTTGGAGTTGTTGGAGAAAGCGGTGGCTGTGTATCCGGACACAGAGATTGCAGATAACTACTTTGCCTTGCCTCACTATGGAGGTGCCAGACCATTGTCAGAAACGGTGTTGCGTAAGGCGTTGGCGGCAAATCCGCGTCAGGGATATACCACCATTATGCTGGTGAATCTGTTGGGGCTGCAGGGTAGGTATGAAGAAGCAGAAATTCTGCTGCGTCGCTATTACCCCCAGGAGGGGTATCCGTATTGCGGGACCAGAAGTTGGCCGTTTTACTACTACTACAATCTGATGCGTTGGAGCTGTGCTTTATTGGAGAAAGGCGAACAGAGGAAAGGAATGTCTATGGCTGAATATGCGCTTAATATACGGGAGGTGAGTGCCACTCGTGCAGCGCAAAGTCAATTTGCCAATCAGGATAAAAAAATAAAAGCGACGGCTTCACAAATGACCAGAGAGGCGAAGTCGATATCCGGCTATCTAAAAAAACGTCTCGTCTTGTTGCGAAAATTGGGCGAGCAGAAGGATGATTCCTGGATGCAGCCTCTGGAGCCGGGGGGCAAAACGGCACTTTATCCGCAATGGGGGATTCAGCCGGAGGCAGACGCGCGGAAGAAACAAAAATAGGGCATTCACCTCGCTTTCACTCTGTGTTGGAATCACAATGCACCGGTTTTGCGTTTTTGTCGGACCTGTGTATAAGAGGGCGGTTACAGACCGATTAACCGTTTCCTGGTTGTCGCTCGCATGCCGATTTTGAATAAATGATGCCCTGGGAAGCAGGAAAAAGAAAAGAGTTGCGTAAGAAAACTTACGCAACTCCGTAACGGATGGGGTGGGATTCGAACCCACGGAGGGTATTAGCCCTCGGCGGTTTTCAAGACCGCTGCATTCAACCGCTCTGCCACCCATCCGGGGTGTTGCAGGCCACGGTGGCGTGCTGCGGGTGATAGTAGCCTATCTTTTGCGCATGGGCAAGTTTTTTCTGTGGCTGTGTGCAGAAAATTGGGCTTGTTCATGTTTCGGCGGCGTAGTATACTGGGCGCATGTCGATTTCTGAGGAACTTTTTGAGAGGGCTTGCAAGGTGATACCCGGCGGGGTGAATTCCCCGGTGCGGGCGTTTCGTCGGCTGGAGAGAGCACCGTTTTTCGTGACTCGTGCGGAGGGAGCGCACCTCTGGGATGAGGATGGGAAGGATTACATCGACTACGTGGGCACCTGGGGACCTGCCATTCTGGGGCATGCACCGGAGTGTGTGATTTCTGCCGTGCGCGAGTCCGCGCTCGCCGGGCTGGGCTATGGCATCCCCACACGGGTGGAGGTGGACATGGCAGAGACGGTGTGCCGATGGCTGCCGTCTGTGGAAAAGGTACGCATGACCAACAGCGGCACAGAGGCCACCATGAGCGCCATTCGTCTGGCTCGCGGTTACACGGGGCGGAAATACATCATCAAGTTTGCCGGGTGTTACCACGGTCATTCGGATGGTCTGCTGGTAGCGGCGGGCAGCGGCGCGCTCACGCACGGCGAGCCGGACAGCGCGGGCGTGCCGCAGGAGTATGCCTCGCTCACACTGGTGCTGCCGTATAACAACCCGGAGGCGGTGCGGGCTGCCTTTGCTCAGTACCCGGGACAGATTGCCGCCGTCATTGTGGAGCCGTACCCGGGCAATGCCGGCTTCTACCTGCCGAAACCCGGCTATCTGGAGTTCCTGCGCGAGATAACGGCTCAGGAAGGCACGGTGTTGATTTTTGACGAGGTGATGACCGGCTTCCGCATCTCCCCAGCCGGGGTGCAGGGCAAGCACGGCATTACACCGGATTTGACCACATTGGGCAAAATTATCGGCGGCGGCCTGCCGGTGGGAGCATTCGGCGGTCGGCGCGAGATTATGGATTGCGTATCACCCCTTGGCGGGGTATACCAGGCCGGCACCCTCAGCGGCAACCCCGTGGCCATGGCGGCGGGGCTGGCCCAGCTGCGGCAGCTGGAAGCCTGCGATGCTTACACCCGTCTGGAACAGCTGGGCGCCCGGTTGGAGGAAGGCGTGCGCCGCGTGTTGCACGATGTCGCCTTGCCGCTGACCTTCAAGCGCAGCGGCTCCATGTACTGCCTGTTCTTCACCACACAGGATGTGTACGACCTCGATTCTGCCATGAGCGGCAGCTTTGACATGTTCCGCACCTACTTCCACAGCATGCTGGAGCAGGGGGTCTACGTAGCCCCTTCACCCTATGAGACCGGCTTCATCTCCACCGCGCATTCGGAGGCAGATATCGATGCCACAGTCGCTGCCATGGCGCGTGCTTTGGCGGCGGTGAAAGCCGGGTGACCGAAAAAAGGGTGGCAAATACTCCGAAATGTGCTATATTGAACCCGCAACAGCTTTTTAACAGCTTATGAACATCGATTTCGAGAAGAGCGGCGGCCTGGTGCCGGCCATTATTCAGGATGCCCGCACGGCCAAGGTGCTGATGCTGGGGTACATGAACCGCGAGGCCTACGAGAAGACGCTGGAAACGCGCAAAGTCACCTTTTTCAGCCGTTCCCGGCAGCAGCTGTGGGTGAAGGGCGAGACCAGCGGCAACTTCCTGGAGCTGGTGGACATCCGCGTGGATTGCGACAACGACACCCTGCTGGTGCAGGTGAACCCCGTCGGCCCCGTCTGCCATACCGGCGCGGATACCTGCTGGGGCGATGTGAACGAGGCATCTCCCCTCATGTTCCTGAGCGAGTTGCAGGATTTCATCAACAAACGCCGTGAGGAGATGCCGGAGGGCTCCTACACCACCTCCCTCTTCCGCGACGGCGTGAACCGCATGGCCCAGAAAGTGGGTGAGGAAGCGCTGGAGGCCTGCATCGAGGCCGTCAACGGCACGGATGACCGCCTGCTTTACGAGGCTTCCGACATGTTCTACCACCTCATCGTTCTGCTGGCTTCCAAGGGTCTCCGCATTGAGCAGGTGGCAGAGGAGCTGGTCGCCCGCCACAAACCCGGTTGGAAAAAGCACTGATGTAGAATTTTTTCCACCTGTCGGAAAAAAATCTTGAACAAATCCCCGCATCGGGGAGTCAGTACCATATCAGTCCTTTCGGGGCTCGGTGAAGGAGAGAGCGCCGCAGCCCCACACCAAAGAGAGGATTGAGTTTCATAGGTAGTAAGTTGGAGAGAGCCCCACCAGAAGGTGGGGCTTTCTTTATTATTGAAAATCAATACCTTAGATGTGTAGAATCTACTTTGTATCTTACTATTTTTTGTGAGATAATTGCCCAAAAACACCCTTTTTTTAGGTCTAAATTTAGACTTGGAAAATTTATTAACTCTTGACAATGCAATTACATACGATAAAATGACTGGTGGAAGCATTCGGATGAACATTTAGATTTTCCCTAAATTTAGACTTATGGCAATCAAAAAAACAAAGAAGGGTAAGTTTGATTTTTTTTACGATACCTCAAAAAAGAAAGTCACTATTCGTTGGACATGTCCCCTCGCTGTTCTTAAACCGACTGGTTGTCGTTACAGGGAGAAATCGGATGATGTAGTTCCAGGTAACGGAGAAGCATTCAAGACTGCCAAGGCACGAGTTGAAAAGGGGCTTATGGCCATTGCCGAGGAAGAAATCAGAAAGGCTGAGGTGGAGAGCAAACTGTGGAAATTGCAGCATGACCCTGCTACCTGTAATGAAAAGGTGTATGCCTCCGAGTATCTGAGGAACATGAAGGATGAGCAATTGACTGGCTCGGCTGAAAAAAAACAACGAAAGGCTGCCAGAGACTATGTGACTTCATTCGCTGATTGGATTGCTGCAAACTTAGGAGACGAATTTGAACTCCATCAAATCACGAAGGTGCATTGTGAGGAATGGTTGCGTTATCTGGAAGTGGAGAAGAAATACAGTTTTGCTTCAATCAACACGATGAAGCGGATGGTTCAATACGCATTTGACAGAATTGAGGAGGCATTTGAGAAGTCTCCCTTTGTGTATCGCAATTACTTCAAGAAAATCAGAATGAAGAATTGTGGATTGAAGAAGACTGTGACCCCTCGCAAGGAAAACTTTACCATTGAGCAGTTGGGATACATCCTCAGACGAGCAGGTGAAAACCGTCAGCATAATAAGAAGATGAAGTTACATACCTTCGCCTTCTTCTACTTCCTGATGGTAACAGGATGGCGAGAGGGTGATGTTGCAGGCCTGAAATGGGATGAGGTTGATTTGGACAATAGGATGATTCGGAAATTGTTTAAGAAGACCGAAAACTCATCTGGTATGGTCTGCAAACTCTACATCACTCCTCTGATGCAGTGGATTTTAGAAAAGGTGAAGGAGTTACCTGCTCCTAAACAGTGGAAGGAGTATGTGTTTTGCTATGGACGAGAGGTTACTGCTAATTTGATAGGCTCAAATGTTACCAAGGCTCAGAGCCACATTCGCAGGATTCGTAAGGAATTGGGTCTGACCAAGACTAATAAGGAGAACGGCGTGTATGCAATGAATCCCTACGCTGTTCATTCCATCCGTGGAACGGTGACATCTCTTCTGAAAGGTGCAGGTAACTTCAATAATGACTTGGTGGAATACATCCTTGGTCATGTAGGGGATAGTGTGTCTCAATCAAATTACGAACGCTTTGATGGTAATCCTGAGTTATACACACGAGCACCTATTGAGTTCATGGAAGCAATGGTAGAGGCTGAGAGATGCTTTATCTGGCACATCATGTCCCCTGGTCTTGCTCAGCAGCGTCTTGACGCTGAAATGCCTTCTGGATGGCAGACGAAACTTCGTGTCAATTTCTGGGAACAGAAGGCTATTGATTTGTTGGAAAGTCATTTCTATGAATTGAAGAAAGCCAGGAGCAAGACAGGTGCAAAACAGGTCAATGAAATCATTCAGCAGGCCAATGAGATGCGTAATCAAACAGGCATGACCAATGTAACCGAAGCCCTTGTGCAGAGCCTCTTACCTAATAAGGGTTCGTAACCTATAAGGGGTATGCTCACCAGAGTGACCCCTTTTCAGAGAGGCCTTTCCTAGAAAAGAAGTCTTTTTATAAAGTTGTTATCCATACACAGTAAGTTCTTTATAAATTACTCTAATAGAAAATGCTTATACTCAGAAATGGGGTGTCATACCTAAAAAATTCCATAAAAAATTTTGGAAAATTTTTACAATACTTTTGTGTCATTGAACCATGAGTATGTGCATGTAAGAAAAGAAAGGAGAGGCAGTTCATCCACCTCTCCTTTTCAACAATTACAGGGTCAAACCAGCATCTATTCACTAGCCATCACAGATAGCGATTCACCATCTCGGTAAAAGTCATCTTCCGAGGGTTCTTGTAGTCCTCTGCAATCTTCCTCTCAAAGTCCCTACGGCGTGCTGTCTCATAGGCTTCCTTACCTTGGCTCATCTGTTTGGCATCCTCCGTCAGAACCTTCCGAACTGCTGCATTCATCCGCTCTGCATTACTCCTGCTCCCTTGCTTATTGAGCACTTCACATAATTGATTCATTTTCATACTATTATTTACCTAAACAATGAGCAACAGAGATGGAATGACGCTCAAAATCACCATGTTTGATGACATCAAAGGCCCTCCATGATTGACATCAAGAGGGTATGATGGTAGAATAGTCAAAGTCTGATAGGAGAATTTCTGTTTTATGCAACATGTTGATAATAAGGTAATTGGGGGGGGTATAAGGCTACTTGAATTTTTAGCCTGCCCTAAAACTACCCTCCTGAAACTCCTTTTTTGCTTCTTCTTTTTTACCACATCCCTACTGAGTGCTGAGACTGTTGTCGGCAAGTGTGTAGGTGTGACCGATGGTGATACAGCCACTGTTTTGGTAGATGGCAATCGCCAAGTAAAAGTCCGTTTTGACGGCATTGATGCACCTGAAAGAAGCCAGGATTACGGACAGCGTGCTAAGCAGAAACTCTCAGACCTAATCTACGGAAAACAGGTCAAAGTTGTTATCAGCGACATTGACAAGTATGGTCGTAGCGTTGGAACGGTGTATGTAGGCTCTACGAACACCAACCTTGAAATGGTGAGGAGTGGTCTTGCATGGCATTATAAGCAGTATGCTCCTAATAACACAGAACTTGCGAATGCTGAAAAATCAGCAAAAGGTAGCAAGGTAGGTTTATGGGCACATAATAACCCCACTCCACCTTGGGAGTATCGTAGGGGTGGCAGCAGGGAGAACAGAGCCATCGCAAATCAGCAAGCCGCTTCTGGAAAGTATTGGGTATCTGGTAGTGGTAAGATTCATAATTCCTCGTGCAGGTATTACGGAAGTTCTGATGCAGGAACTTATACCGATAATCCACAAGGAATTAATTGTAAGGCATGTGGTGGAGATGGCAATAGCGGTAAAAGTGTTTCCTCTGGAAAATCTAAAAGCAAGGAACTAAGACATCCTAATACGACAGGAGAAAAGTATTGGATAACAGGTAGCACTGGCAAAACTCATAGAAAAGGTTGTCGGTGGTATGGGAATACCCAAGGTGGCACATACTCTGATAAAGGGAGCGGTGATAACTGCAAGAAGTGCGGCGGTGCAGGTCGTTGATTAGCATAACAAATAGAATTTCAACACAATGAACTCAAAAGTAACTCTCTCTATTCTTTGCGTAGGAACTTTGTGCTTATGTAGTTGCCAAAGATTCACAGATGCTCTTGCATCTACCGCCAAGGCTTCCTTGCCGTTTGGAGATTCTCTTGTTTATGGCGTAGCAGGTATGTGTAGTGATGTAAAAGATGTATGCACAGGAACTTCTGCTCCTCGGAAGGATGAACTTGCTAATAAGAAGATTGTATTCTCTGGCACATTGGAGGAAAGTGACGGCGTTTATCAGATTAGAGATGTTGTATCCTTTCAGCACGGTAGCATTATCCGTATGAATGGTGGAATCAACCGATTGAATAAAGCACCTGAGGTCATCAAGCAGGGGATTCTACCGATGTCAGCATACACGCTAACGGACATCGGCTCGCTTTCTTGGTATGAACGCACAGGCGGTGCAACAGCCATCTTCAAGGAACAAAAGGACAGTAATGATGGAGAACGCTATACACTGACCTTTGCCTCCTCAAAGGCTGGCACATACACTTATGAGAACAGAAAGGATGGAGTTCTCATTGGACACGGTGATGGAACATTTGATGTTGAAGATTTGTAAAAGGACTAACCCTAAACAGTTTATTTGACATGCAGTCTCCTCTTCGTTCAATCTTGAATGAAATTCGTGAAGCGACCTCTGACCTGTCTGAAAAGGAAAAAGGACATCGTTTTGAGGTTCTGATGCAGCGTTATCTCCAAACTGACCCCATCTACAAGTCTCGCTTCTCTAATGTGTGGCTTTGGAGTGAATGGCCGTATGCCAAAGGTCATGATGTTGGTATAGACATCGTAGCCAAGGAGGCTGATAGCGACCGTTATGTGGCTATTCAGTGTAAGTTCTATGAGCCGACCCATCTAATGAGTTTGCCTGATGTGGAGACCTTCTTTGCTGCTCTCAATGCGACAATCAAAACAGAGCATAGCAACAAGGACACCTTTGCAGGTGGTATCATCATTGCCACGACTGACCATTGGAATGAAGTCCTGCTCAACATGATGTTCAAGCAGAACATCCCCTGTCAGCACATCGGCTTATCTGACTTGGAAGAAGCAGCCGTGGATTGGCCAGCCATCAGTAAAGGGCAGGCAGGCGAGATTACCAAGTATGATGCTCGTCCCCATCAGCGTGAAGCCATTGATGCCGTCATTAGTGGTTTCAACTCTGCTGACCGTGGCAAACTCATCATGGCATGTGGCACAGGTAAGACTTTCACCGCCCTCCGATTGACTGAGGAATACACCAAGGGTAAGGGCTGTGTCCTGTTCCTGGCTCCTAGTATTGCACTCGTGGCTCAGAGTCTTCGTGAATGGATGGCTCAGACCACTTGCAAGATTCATCCCATCGCTGTGTGTTCTGATGGTAGTGCATCCTCCATTGATGACCTCAATGACCTCTCTGCTCGTGACCTGCCTGCTCGTGCTACCACTGACCCCACAACCATCTCTCAACTTTATGGCAAGTTCAAGGATAGCCATCTGACGGTTATCTTCTCCACCTACCAGTCCATTGAGAAGTTACATGAGGCTCAGAAGGTAGGTGCTCTGCCTGAGTTTGACCTCTGCATCTGTGATGAAGCCCATCGCACCACAGGTGTATCCTTGGTAGATGCTAAGACAGGCAAGCACAATGAGAGCCACTTCGTCAAGGTTCATCAGCAGGACTACATTGCATGTCGTAAGCGTATCTACATGACGGCTACGCCCAAGATTTACGCAGAATCGGCTCGTCAGAAAGCCAAGGATGCTAATGCGGAATTGGCATCTATGGATGACCGTTCCTACTTCGGTGATGAGTTCTTCCGACTGCCGTTCTCTCGTGCCGTTCGTGAAGGCCTGCTCACCGATTATAAGGTGCTCATTCTCTGTGTTGATGAGGACTATGTGAAGGACATCTTAGATGAGCATCTCAAACAAGATGAGACAGGTGCTCTGGAACTGGATGAAGCGGTGCGTCTCGTAGGTTGTTACAATGGCCTGCGTAAGAAGATGCTGCTGCCCTCCAAGCCTGCTGCAAACAGTGAAGATGGTGAAGCCTATGACCCCTCACTTCCTGACCTGCTGGCCTATGATGAAGACTTCCTTACCTCTGACCCTGCTCCGATGAAGCGTGCGGTGTCCTTTGCCAATGTGATTGCTGCTTCCAAGAAATACACGGAGATGTGGGGGCAGGTTGTGGAGGCTATTCGTAAGAATGAGGAAAACGATTCCAACTTCATTGATAGCGAGATGCAGCATGTTGATGGTAACATGGACATGTCTGAGCGTGCTGCTCTTCTTGGATGGCTCAAAGGTAATGCAGGAACAACCGCCACTCATGGTGTGGCTGAATGCCGTGTGCTCTCCAATGCTCGCTGCCTGTCAGAAGGTGTGGATGTTCCCTCTCTGGATGCGGTCATGTTCCTTGCTCCTCGTAAGTCTCAGGTGGATGTGGTGCAGTCCGTAGGTCGTGTGATGCGAGTTGCACAAGGTAAGAAGTTCGGCTACATCATTCTGCCCATCGGCATCTCTCCCAAGGATAAGCCTGAGGAGGTTCTGGACAAGGATGAGAAGTATCGTGTAGTGTGGGATGTTCTGCAAGCCCTCCGCTCTCACGATGACCGCTTCAACGCTGAAATCAATTCCATTGAACTCAATAAGGGACGTGGTAAGCGTATCGTGGTGGCAGGTGTCACTGGCAAGAAGAAAGGGAAGAAGCGTCAGGGCAAAGATAAGGGAGATGAAAAGGAGAACACCGATAATGATGTTGTCACTCCCATTCAGGATACCTTTGATTTTGACTTTGAGAAAGACCTTCCTGCATGGACTGATGGAATTCTCGTTAGAACCGTCCAGAAGTGCGGTGACAGGCGTTACTGGGAGGATTGGGCTAAGAACATAGCAAAGATTGCTGAGCGTCAAATAGACGCTATCAAAGCCCTTCTTGATAGTGGTGTGGGTGTAGAGGAGTTCAATCTCTTCCTCAATGGTCTGCGTGAAAATACAAATCCTGCGATTTCCGAGTCAGATGCCATTGAAATGTTGGCTCAGCAGTTCATCAGCCGACCTGTGTTCAATGCCCTCTTTGAGAAGTATCAGTTCGCAGAGAATAATCCAGTATCCAAGACGATGAACGCCATGCTTGACATCGTTCAACAGAACACTGATGCTGCTGACCTGCGAGAACTGCAACGCTTCTACCACTCTGTGAAAGACCGAGCACAGAGCATTGATAACGCTGCTGGCCGTCAGCAGGTAGTTGTGGAACTTTACGATAAGTTCTTCAAGCAGGCCTTCCCCAAGATGTCCGAGAAACTGGGTATCGTCTATACTCCAATCCCTGTGGTGGATTTCATCGTTCATTCTGTCCATAAGGTGCTGCAAAACGAATTCGGCATCAAGGATGGTTTAGGGGCACAGGGCGTGAAGATACTTGACCCCTTCACAGGAACAGGCACATTCATCGTCCGTGCTATCCAGAGCGGTCTCATCAAGCGTAGCCAACTGCCTTACAAGTATCGTAACGAACTCTTTGCTTGCGAGATTGTGCTACTTGCATACTACATCGCTTGCGTGAATGTGGAGGTGGCTTATCATGGTGTGATGAAGCAGGAGGAATACGAACCGTTCAATGGTATCTGTTTGACCGATACCTTCCGCATGGATGGCAACAGTGCCAACGATAAGGACTTGTTCGCAGCCTTTGAGGATAACGGTGAGCGAGTGAAGAACCTCTGCAAACAGGACATTCGTGTGATTATCGGTAATCCTCCGTATTCTGTTGGGCAAACTACTGAAAATGATAACAACAAGAATGAATCTTACCCATACTTAGATGAACGAATTGCAAAAACTTATGTAGAACAAGCAGTAACAACGAGTAAGAAGAGTATCTACGACTCCTACATCAGGGCATTCCGCTGGGCATCCGACCGTATTACCGATGATGGTATTCTTGCATTCGTAACTAATGGCTCATACATTGATAACAACGCAATGAGTGGCTTCCGTCAGTCTCTCATGGGAGAGTTTGATACTATCTACTGCTTCAATCTCCGAGGTAATCAGCGAACCTCAGGAGAACTGTCTCGTAAGGAAGGTGGTAAAATCTTTGGTTCAGGCTCACGCACACCGATTGCTATCATCATCCTCGTCAAGAAGAAGAACCGCCCTGTTGGCCAGCAGGCTACGCTTCATTATCACGACATCGGTGATTATCTCTCTCGTGAGCAGAAACTGGAAATCATCCAGGGTTTTGGTAACTATTCCACAATTCCTTGGCAGACCCTTATCCCTGATGAACACGGCGATTGGCTCAATCATCGCACATCTGGTTATGAGAAGTTCCTCCCCATCGGTGATAAAGCCACCAAGGGAAAGCCTGACACCAAGGCCATTTTTTCCTTATTTACACTGGGTGTTGCCACTGGACGAGACGCGTGGATTTACAACTATTCTCGCATCTCGTTAGAAAGCAACATTAGCCGTAGTATTGACTTCTTCAATACTCAATCAGGTCTTACTGAGTTGGACCATGACCCCACTAAATTCTCATGGGGCAGACAACAGAAAAAGGATGCTGAGCGAGGTAAGCAATACTGCTTCACCCTTTCATCTATTGTTCAGGCCGCTCATCGTCCATTCTGCAAACGGTATGCCTACATACAGAAGGACATGATAAACATGTTGTATCAGATACCCAAAATTTTCCCATCTCAGCATCACCATAATAAGGTAATTAGCATTTCAGGTGTTGGGGCATCAAAAGCATTCTCATGTCTCATTACAAATGTCTCTCCTGATTTGCAGTTGATGTTCAACGGTCAGTGCTTCCCCCTCTACTGGTATGAGGAACGCAATGCCGATGCTCCGATGCTTGACCTTGGTATGGAAACCGATGCTGGTGATTACATCCGTCATGATGGTATCTCAAACTTCGGTCTCAAACAGTTCCGCACAGCCTATGGCGACCCCAAGATTGGTAAGGAGGACATCTTCTACTATGTCTATGGCCTGTTGCACAGCACAGAATACCGCACACGCTTTGAGAACGACCTGAAAAAGGAACTGCCACGCATTCCCTTTGCCAAGGATTTCTGGGCATTCTCCAAGGCAGGCAGGAAGTTGGCTGAACTCCATCTGAACTACGAGACCATTGAGCCGTGGCCTGTCAAGGAGGTATCCAATGGCAACTACCGTGTGACCAAGATGCGTTTCCCCAAGAAGGGTATTCGTCACACTATCCACTACAACGATACTTGCACACTCTCAGAAATCCCTGAGGAGGCTTATGAATACATCGTCAATGGTAAGTCTGCTATTGAGTGGCTGATGGAGCGTTATGCAGTCACTACGGATAAGGATAGTGGCATTGTGAATGACCCTAACGACTGGTGTGATGAGCAGGGCAATCCTCGCTACATTATTGACCTTGTGAAGCGTGTGATTCGCGTGAGCATTGAGACGATGGAGATAGTGAAAAACTTGCCTGCAATCAACGAACTGTAACCTAGAAAGACTGTTTATGAAGACGAAACTGCGTAACTTGCTCGTGCTGGGTGTTGGATGCCTGCTGGCATCCTGTGCATCCTCAAAGCACTTTGTAGCGTGTTCTATTGACCCAAATGAAAAGACCATTGCTATGGCAGCAGGGTCAGATGTGATTTTTGACTTGAAGAACGAACTTCGTCAGAGAGGTTGGGGCATCTACTCCACGAGCCATAGGGTAACGGATAAAGTCAGCGATGATAAACTGGTTACACACAGTGGAAACGCTCGTTATTCGCTGAGTTATAAATGGAAAAGAGTAGATACAAATGCTCTGACATGGCAACCGATGCTGAATTTCAATGCCTGTTTGATTGACAATAAGACAGGGATGGAAGTTCTGTCCTATGAAGCGAAACTAACCGACCAGGATGATTGCGTGGAGGAGTTCGTAGGTCTGATTGAGCAGAACACTAAGCATTAATACAACGAATTGTAATAAAGAAAGGATGTTGAACATGGAAAAGGAGGGCTGAATACATCAGCCCTCTTTCATTTTATTCAAATTTTACTTGACATTACCTCTGTTACATTTTAATCTATCGTCATGAGCGATACCGATAAACAAGATTTTGTCAGACAATTTGTTCTAAAACAACTCAAAGAACAATTGGATGCTATGCAGCGCGTGCAGATTACCCAGTTGTGGGAGGCATTTGTAAAGCCAGAAGCCGTGACAGTAGAGCAGATGAGAAAAGAAATTTACGATGTAGTTTCCAAGGCAGAAGTTGAAGTGATTTCACAAATCTTACTTGCTAACCCTGTTCGTAAGCCAAGGGGTATGAACGGTGGCAGAAAAAAGAAGGAAGTCAAATCCTCTACTGATGAGTCCTTTTCTACAATGGTAGAAGCCGCGGCAAATGCTGCTAATAAGGCAGCAAAAAAGGAATTACCGTCTTATAATCAAGATTTTGTAATGGTCGCATCAGCCCCCCATCCCAAAAAGGCAAACATTATTGAACTTTAACTGCTAGTTAAACATCAACATTTGTTTTCTGTTGGCCCACCCTTATCGGTGGGTCTTTTTTCTGCCCAGAAATGTCAATTTTTACTAAGATTTAGTAATAGTAAGGAAAAGTTAAAGAGTTGTTGAAAAAAGCAAAAAAATCTTTTAGATTGTAATCTATTGTGCTCAAAAGAATTAAAACAAAATAAAAATTAGATTAAAAAGAAAAATGCAATTAGATTAAAAATAAACCTGGACATAGATTAAAAACTATGCTAATCTTTCTTCGTCACCGCAACCAAAGGGAATAGATAAAGAAACACGGTG
Organism: Akkermansia sp.; assembly: GCA_045121855.1. Taxonomy (GTDB): domain Bacteria; phylum Verrucomicrobiota; class Verrucomicrobiia; order Verrucomicrobiales; family Akkermansiaceae; genus Akkermansia. The sequence goes on along the minus strand of JBGVGW010000015.1, from coordinate 47,196 downwards.
TTTCTCTCCTTTCGTAGGTGAAATTAAACTGAATAAAATTATGTCCGTAAGTAACAAAGCCGCCGCAAAGGCGATGAACGATAGCATCTCCACTATGGAGAACTCCAACATGATTAGCACCGCCACCGCTAATGATGCTGTTTGTAACGATAAGGTGGAAATCAACAAAGAAAATCGTATGGACAAAAAGAATACGAAGAGTGCAGGCGTTTCCCACCCTGCTGCCAACATGGCTAACCTTGGGAACAACATTGATAAGAACAGCATGGAATACCTCAATGAGAACTGGTGCATCAACTGTGTTGAAGAGGCTATCCACTTCATTGAGATGAGTGGCTTGCAGGGCGAACTCCTTGACACCATCAAGGGTTGTCTTTCCCAGTATTGCTGCGACACCTTTGCAGACACTCTGCAAGACTTAGGGCTCTGGGATAGTGACATTGAATTCATCCTCTCCAATCGTGATGACTTTGAGACCTTTGAGAGCATCAAGGCTCATGTGGAAGATGGAGGCTCAATCGGTGATTGGACTCTTCTTGACTTGGATGAGGTGAAAGAGTGGTGTGAGGGCAAATCTGTCTTGGTGGATGATGAGGAGATGAGCCTGATTGACTTCCTGAATCTTGATTCCATCACCGTGGCCGAGTTCATGGAATGGCAGGAAGATTGGGGATGCTCTGATGACCCTCTGGCATGGCACATGACATCTCATCTGAATCTTGACTCTTTCCTTGAAGTCTATGGGGAAGCCCCTGATGGTCAGTGGGAGTCACCTGAATGGGACGGTTCTAAGCGTATTGACCAGCAGAGTTCTGTTGCATAATGATTCACGAAATTCACTAAAACTAATGAACTCTAAAATGAAGAGACATCACATTCGCAAAAGTATCTTTACCACCAAGCAGGTCAAGGAACTTATCTCCAAGGCGTATGACATCAGCCCCAATTTCGGATGTTTATGGCACATCGGCTATCTTTCAGGATGGGGATTGAGCGACCTCTTGAAAATCAAATGGAGACAGATTGATTGGAAGGATAGGATTTTGTATGGTCATAGGCGGTTGCCTTATTTTACTGAAAACATCTACATCCCTGATGGCTTATTCTCTCTCTTGCAAAAGTTGTATAAACAAAAATCCCCTGATAATGAGTATCTGTTTCCTGATTGGCAGGGCCGTGCAAGTTCAATTGATTCAAGGAATAGGAAATTGATTGATAGTATAGGTCTGGACAGTTATGATGTCATTGGTGATAAACGCTATTTTCATTACACATTCCGTAGTTTGAGATTGACCTCCTTGCTCAATAGAAGATTGGTCAGTAATCCCACAGAAGTGATGGAGGCTATGCTCTTCAATGCTGCATAAGTAATACAACACCTTTATGAAATAGTGGTGCAGTGCTGAATAAGAATGCACTGTGCTGCTATGGAATAAAGTTCCTTACCCCAATTAAGATGTGCTGTAAAAGATTAGTGGGGATGCTCTGTTACTGTATGTTCCCACATTTAGATTGTATAAAGGGGTATTGTATCTGTATTGTAACTAAGGGTATTGTAGTATAATGATGTGTTCAATGACATTAGACATGAATCCGTATCACTGAACACTCATTATCACCCTTGGCACACACATTGGCAGGGACTGCCATTTGACTATTGCCAACCCAGATGGAGGGTTGCCATAGTGCTTTCTGTGAGACATCCCAATAAACGCATTTCCTTTATCATAGAAAGAGGGGTTAGGTGTTTTCAGGTAGTTGGATGCCACGCCGACCAAGACTCCATTATACAACAACGATAAATGCGTTTGTGGGGGAATCTCACATTTATCCATCAGAGTCACCAGAGACTCAATAGAACATCTGTATAATAGAAGCAGAGCAGATTTTATGCAAGTTAGCAGCCAATAATAACATTAAGAATTAGTTATGATAAGTCTATTAGATACTATTATAGAAGCAGGTAATGGGAACACTCATACGAGTGATTGCACCACTAAACAGAAGCGACAGGTAAGAGAGAACTCATACAGCAATGTCATCAGACAGCATGTGCAGTCTCTCAATGTAGCCAAGGAGAAGCAGCAGCGTTATTACAGCGTGGTGCATACCATCATGGCAGAAGCAGGTATCATTGACAGTCAGAAAACGGCTGATGCTAATGAGAAAGACAAACGATACAAACCTTTTGACAACTCCCCTTATGGAGAGTTCGTGAATTATGAGCCTGTGGAAGGTGGAAGAAAGCGAGTGAATTCTTATCTGCTCAATGAGGTAGGAATGGCAAAGGTCAAGGAGATACTGACCACTCATGTGACTGACCGATACTTAACCAAGAATCAAATTCAATCAGCCAAAGGGTTCAGAAACGAATTGCAGTCTAAGATGGATGTTGAGTTCTTGAAGACCTACTTGGAGCATAAAGGGATACCATTCAAGGATGGATTGGGAAGAGTTAGATTCTGTGCTCCCTCAATAGAAAATGAGAACAAGGTTATTCCATACACCTGCTATTACAACAATTCTACCGCATTGCAGTATAAGAGCACCAAGAGGGATAAGGATTTCAATACTGTCTTCTGGTTCATTCATAGTCTTGAAATCCCTGCTTTGTGTAACGATGAACAAGAAAAGGCCATCCGTGTAGCACGAATTTTCCGTGAATACTGGAATTTGCAGTTCAATGGTAAGACCGAGTGGGGAGATAAGTCTGAATCCAAGACATCCACCGAGCCTGTTCAATCTGTGCCTGGATCCGAAGCATCCATTCAACAACCCACCATGAACATCAGTCCTGATTTTCTTGTCCGATTGGAACGGATGGAGGGAATGATGGCAGCGATAATGAAGGCTCTTAACTTGGAGTGTCCTGTTCCCACAGAATCCTTGGATGTAGTCCCCTCTACAAGTTCGCTTAGTGGGAAGACTGCCATTATCAGCATGATTCTGAACCTCACATCACTTGTTCCTACGAAGAACCGCTACAAGACCATCAGCCTTGAACAGATTGCCAAGGAGAATAAGCCTGAACGGAAGCGTGACTTGCAGCAGGCTTACAACATTCTCAATGAACGGAGACTACTTACAGCCAAGTATCGCCCAGAGGACGGTTGGAAGTTTGATTTCAACCAGAGAAGCATTGAACTCCAATACAGAGTTAGCAAGCAGAAATCAGCGGTGTATTGCTCTCGCCACAGACCACTTGACCCACCCATCATTGATGGAAAACTCGTAAAGGAAAAGGGGGATAAAGGTCAATCCTACCCATTCCCTTATGGTTTGGAGAAGGTAGATTACACCTACAAGACTATCTTTGTGGCAGAGGGTATCTACGACAGTTGTTTCTTGAAGAACTGCCTTGCTCAGTCAAACTGGATACTGCCATGTGAGATGAGTAAGGTCATTGACATCTACCGAGATGCAGGCTTCCAGATTATCCATCTTCCTGACAACTTCCGTATTGGTGACAAGGGTGGATTGAAGTTCATCCATCATGTGCTCAAAACGAAGGATTGGTTATCCAAGGGTGATAAGGTATTCAATTGGAGCATCTACTCTGATTGTGACGACTTGAACAAGATAGCCATGACCTATGAATTGGACGAGATAGATGCACAATCCATCATTGATAACTCATGGGGAGAGGATGAGGTGCGAGAGAATTACGATAAGCATTTCACCGAATGGCTGGAAGTGCTCCGTCAGAAATGCAGTAAGGAAGAATGGGAAGGGTTCATGGCAGGTCTCGGAGCATCGTATAAGGCAACGGTGGATGAAGTGGCTGAGCAGTTGCCTGTTGAACAGGATTACCAGTCACCTGATTCTGATGATTTGGCTGCGTGGTTGGAATTCTTGTCTGCCGATGAGGTGAAGCGGTATGTGAAAACAACTGTCAGAAATGATGACTTTGAGGATTTCTTGGCTGAACTGGAAGCAGAACAGCAGCAAGCAGCATAGGAGGATAAGAGCAGAGAACTCATGAAGAAGCGTTACGAAGAGCGTCTTGAAGAGGAGACGAGAGAATTGAACCGCACCATGAAGTCTGCATTCAGTTCCAAGACCTGAGCCTGATAACCCCAGGGATTTTGATACAAGTAACCCCACCTTTCATACGAAGGGTGGGGATTTCTGTTTTATGATTGAAGAGCCTATAACTCAATTCTCATCTTCTCTATCTCAAATTCAGATGGTAGCAACCGTTCAATGATGTCCTCTATCAACTCATGGAAGCATCGGCATCGTGGTTCATACTCCAAGTAATCCTTGGTCGTGAGCGTGTGGAATTTCAGATAATCAGCCACTCGGTGTATCTCATCACCAATCATGAGGGTCTTATCATTGATGGGCAACGGCAATTCAGAGATGGGACTGTAACCAACCTCTTCAAGATACTCGTGTATCTCCTCCATCGTGGTATCTGTGCCAGTGCTGGCCTGCAATCTCATTCGTAAGAATGCAGGAAGCGGAGCAATCTTACCGTCAGACCATCTTCGGTATTCCTCTTTCAAGTAATCATCCATCTCAGTGATGAGTCGGTCAAGAATTTCGTTCTAAAAGAACTCCGTCAGGGCTTCACTTGTCTGGATAGGGTGGAAGCAAAGGTATTCACCATTGCTATCAACTGTGCAGTTCAATGGAATAATTTTCATACCTTTATTATACACTAGTTCTACACGATTGCTCACTCAGTTGAAATGTTAGTTGTATTACGCCCAACATTTCATTGGGTGCAGTTGCATTATTAGTTCAACATCCCTCTGATAACACCATTGAAGAATCCAAGAGCAAATTCCCTCACATCAGCAATAGAAGACCATCTATCAGGAGAGTCAGGATAATCATTGGCTATTTGTTCAACCGTCATTGTGGCGAATGATAATGCGTCCCTAACCTCAAATTCCTTACCACAGATGTAGAACTTGGCATCAAGAGAGGGTAAGGGCAGGCCATCAAAGGAATTCTTACCTATCTCATCCAATGCAGCCAATTCATGCTCATCATCTGTAAAAGTGCTAAGGGTCTTCACCACATCGCCATACCAACACCAGAATTCAGATAAGGCCTTGTAAGCCACTTGCTTGGTCAACCAATTGGCAAAGTCTGTGCCATTGTTCCAGTTCCATTTGTAAGTAATCTATTCTCTCATTATAAGTTATTTACTTGATTTGCAATGAGTGGAGAAATGAAGATAAAAGAAACCGCCCTTGGCTGTGAAACCTTGGGCGGTCGCGCGATGCAGGGCTTGGTTACCCCACTTGAACTTGTAGTTATTCCTTACTTGCGGCGGCGGCGTGCAGCCAGACCTGCCAGAGCCAGCAGGGAAAGCGTGGCTGTGGTGGGTTCGGGAATAACGGCGAATGCAACATTGCGACCTGTTACATTGTTAGCAAACGAAATGTCATTGGCATCCATCTCAATCCCCTTCACGGTAACAATGAGGTGGTCACGGTCAGTCGGACGAGAAATACTGTTCTGGGCATCATCTACAATCGTTGTAAAATCAAAATCAAGAACGGTTGTTTGGGTCTCTGCTGTATACGTCAGAGTAAGCGTTGAGCCGAGGAATTGCCATGTTTGCGTTGCGCCATCCACGGTATTACCAGCGCGAGTAATCCAGCCATCAGGTCCTGTTACACTTTCTGTTGCAGTAAAGGAGTAACTGTCTATTTTACCACTCGTGCTACGCGTCAAATTGATAGCACCAGGGTCTGTTCCATTTGTTGAACTGGGCGTAAAACCGAGATACACATTACTCCACGAACCTGTCTTTTGAGCAACAATGTGGAATGTGTCGCCTAAAGTCAAGGAAGTCTGGCGTGTAGCTTCATTACCCAGCCAATACTGGAGTTGAACAGACATTGTGAAGTCATCACCAGCAGTGTAACCAGAGGAGGTAATAGCCTTTGTCAAATCTGTGGTAAGCGAGCCGTGGTAATCTTCAGCAACAGCCACACCACAGAGAGCGAGGAGTGTGATAAGTGTTTTCTTCATTGTTTGTAAGAATTGATTATTAGATGTTTTGAGTAGATTGTATAAATCGCTCATTCCCTAGCGCTATGAGAACTATGCGGACTTGTTACAATCCAACGAGCCTACAATACAGCATTGCGGATGCTGATGCAAGCCTAAATTTCGTAAAAAATTAGAACTTTACGAGTTAGGGCATCATCAGGAATTACAACCAGAGCGTGTGTGAGATGCTCAATCACACCTAACAGACAGAGTTTCGATGCGAAGATAAGGTATCAGCATCGGCAATGCTGATGCCTCTTTATCTAATTCATCCTCACACGCTATCAGGAGTGATGTTGTAGAACTCCTCTGCCTCCGTCTTGGTGATAGCACGGCGATAATGCTTCAACAGCATGCCGATGTCATGTCCGAGTTGGTTCGCAGTCTCGGTGTAACCCTGACTTTCAGCCATGAATGAAGCAGCCGTGTGTCGGATGCAGTTCTTCGGAAGAGTAATGCCTGTCTCCGTTGCCAGTGCTTTGAGGAAGGAACTGTGAGAACTTCTACGCTGTTTGATGGTCTCACCTTGGATAAGCGTATCGGTAGCATTCATACTCACACCATGAGCCTTGGCAAAGTTCATCCAAGCCTTCACATACTCGGTAGGGTAGATGAAGCGAGCGATACCATTCTTGGTAACAGCAGCCGATACAAAGATTTCATTACGACCGCCAATGTAAATGTCACCGTAGGTCAGTTTAGCACGCTCCTCCACACGAGCACCGCAGAAGAAACCGATGGCCAGCACAGGGATGAATGAGTGATACTTCGGATTGGACTTCACGAAAGAGAAGATACGCTTCACCTCATCCACAGTCAGGATTTCAGGCTCGGCATCCTTTTTCTTCTTGGCAGGTTTGAGATTAGCCACAGGATTGAACTCCTTGGTGATGTTTCCTTGCTCCACAGCGAACTTGAACACTGATTTGAGGAGATTGAGATACTGCGTGCGAGTAACGAGAGATGCCTTACCTCCATTCTGACCTTTCAGACCATCCAAGAAGTCCAGCACATCGTTCTCGGAGATGGTGTGAGAGGGTTTGTTACCGAAGTAGGGGCAGATGATGTTGAACAAACGCTGGCGAACCGTCTCCGTGTGTTCCGTAAGTTCGCCATCAGTTTTACGCATCAGTTCCTTGTCAAAGTAGTAGCGAGCCAGGGTCTTGAAGTCAGGAGTAGTGGTGTTCAGTCCATCAATACCACGCTTCATCACCTCGTATGCCGATGAGAACTTGAATCCGTTACCCATCGCTTCCTTTACATAAGCACGCCACAAGTCAAGAGCCTGCTTCTCATCATCAGAGATAGTTCCGAACTCCTGACCGAAGCGTCTCAATTCCTGCTTCTTGATAGCATTGACCTCTTTTGCATACTCCACACCCTCCAAGGAGTAGTCAAAGTAGCGTCTGCGAACCTTACCATGCTCTGACCAAGTGACCGTGACCTTACGGATGCCGTTCTTCATCTCCACAGATACACCCTTTGGCAGAGAAACACGCTTACCTTCCACTTCATAGAACTTGGTCTTGGCTTTGGTCTTCTTCATCTGCGAGAATCTTACCAAAGGACCCTGTTTTGTAAAGGCTTTTTCTCACAAATTACTCACTTTGTAAAGAATTTAGTATAAATTCATTAGAAATGCTAGTTTCAACATCTAGTGATGCGAAATTTGAGTGAGAATCGGAGACTTTACACTGCTTGTGGAAAGGTTGTAGGGAATTGCTCTGATGGTGAAAATTTGAGTCAAAGAGGAAGTTTGAGGGGAGGCTCTAAAAAATGAGACCATCAGGGGTAAGAATTTCAAGAACTTTGTTTTTTACTAAATTTTTTCCAAGCGGTCTAAAAACGCTCTAAATTTTATAGAAAAGTCAAAACCTTTGATTGACTAAAATTCGGATTTGTGCTAATGTGAGGCCGAAGAGAGGAAATAGAAAGACTTACGATTTCTAATGGAGTTTCACATTGCGTGAAACACAAAAATAAAAAAGTGGAGATAATTGGGCAGATAATGACATTTAGAATTAGAATTTAGGTCTAAAAATAGTGCATAATACACGCAGCAGCAAAAAGATACAGAGTGCGTTATGTGTTATAGGTAGTAAGTTGGAGAGAGCCCCACCGGAAGGTGGGGCTCTCTTTGTTGACAATTATCAGTAGATGACGTGTCTGTTTTCTATATTGTGTTTTACTGTTTTTGGGGAGATAATTGCCCATAACTATCCTTTTTTTAGGTCTAAATTTAGAGTAAAAATACAGTAAATATTGATAATTCGATTATATGCGATAAAATTGCTGCTTCATTCATGGCAGAGCAATAGGGTTACACCGAGACTGCTAATCAGTTGGGACATGACATCGGCATGCTGTTGAAACTCTATCGCCGAGCCATCACCAAAACAGAAGCCGAGGCTTACTACAACATCACTCCTGATACGGTGTAAGGGTGAATTAGATAAGGAGACATCAGCATTGACGATGCTGATGCAAGCAAATAATTCGTAAAAGATTAGAATTTTACGAGTTAGGTTATCATCAAAGATGACAAACAGAGCGAGCGAGAGACACCTAACCATACCTAACAGACAGAGTTTCAATACAAAGATAAGGCATCAGCATCGTCAATGCTGTATTGTAGGTCCGTTGGGTTGTAGCAAGTTCGTATAGTTCTCATAGCGTTAGGGAGTGAACGATTTATACAATCCGCTCTAAATATCTAATAATCAATTATTACTAACATGAAGAAAACGCTTATCACACTCCTCGCTCTGGCTGGTGTTGCTTCCGCGGCTCCTGTTGTCGTTACCTTTGGTAACGAAACCGCTCCTGAAAGGGACTTTATAACGGATTCGTTCTTTGTCAGCGATGTAGGTGAAACCACCTGTGAGCTTAAAAACGGTGCTACCGTGACTCTCACCCCCTCTAGAGGTAACTTGTGGGCAGGCCCCACCGACGGTAGCGTAGAGAAGGAATGGGGGAACGATGCCGCTATTACGGCAATGAATACCGCTCTGGGACTCACGGCTAATGGTTTTACTGCTGATGATTTCAGCGCAGGTAGCGATATTTACTACACGGCTTCTGGCGACGGCGGTTCATCATCTACTTTGACGCTCAATCTTGGTGAGACTGCAAAAGTAGGTGACTCCATTACCCTTTTTGTGACAGCAGCCAGTCGCGCTCAGCACACAGCAGGTTTCTCCATCACAGGTCTTGGCAATGACATTACTCTGTCTTATGCAGGCCTGAATGGTAATGGTTTTACTGCTGCTAGCGGTAGTTCTGTTTCTTATAGTAGTGATTTAGCCTCCAATTGGAGTCCGAACACCGAGAGCGTTCAGATTTTCCAGGTAACAGGCACACTTACCTCTACGACCCTGACCATGTCGCAGCCTGGGACTGCGAAAAACGGTTGGCAGACACTCTCGTATGTTGTTGTCGCTCCAGCCATTCCTGAGCCGACCACAGCCACGCTTTCCCTCCTTGCGCTGGCTGGTCTGGCTGCACGCCGTCGTCGTAAGTAAGGCACAACTACAAGTTCAAGTGGGGTAACCAAGCCCTGCATCGCGCGACCGCCCAAGGTTTTATAACCAAGGGCGGTTTCTTTTTAGCTTTATCTCTCAATTTCTTGAAAAATAAGTAAATGACTTATAATGAAAGAATGGATTGCTTACAAAAGGAACTGGAATAATTGCAGAGTTCCGGTATTGGTATCCTGATTTGTTGAAGAAGGAAAAAGGCCTCTTTTTTCCCCGCCTTTGTATGAAATAGGCGGGGAAAATCAGCAGCAAAGCAGGGATGAAAGATGCGGGTTAATTCCGAAGAACACCGAGGATAAACTCCTGGAATTTCTTGTTCATGCGGGTGATGCGGTAGAAGGCCATGATGGCGCGGAGGTGCTGTTCGCAGCCGTTGAGGCAGCAGAGGTGGGCGCGCAGCTGCTCTGCCAGCATGCGGAACTCGGAGGCGGGGATTTCTGTCCAGTCGCGGGTGCCGCGGGTGCGGAGACGCGCGGCGGGGGTGTCCGGCAGGCGCAGGGTGCGATCGGTTCCTCCGTCCGGGGTGGGTTCATCCGTGGCCGCCAGTTGTCCGGTCTGCAGCAATAACTCGATTTTGGAGGTGACGATGCTGCGGGCCGAGGCGTTCATGACGGTGCCGGAGAGTTTGCCGATGCGGGTGATGACGCGGCTCTGCAGCACGGGGCCTTCCGTCTGCACCAATTCCAACAGGGCGTTGGCAAGTGCGTTGTCGCGGATGCTGTTCAGGTGGGGGAGCTCGCAGGTGTATTCGTTGTATGGCGCACCCTCGGGAGCCGGGGAGGAGGGCAGCGGTGCGGCCGGAGCGGCATCGTTGGCCGTGTCATCCACGGGCTTTTCCGCTGCATCCGGCAGCAGGGAGGGCAGCACGGGCGGTTCCGGGGGGCCGGCGGTCACCCATTCCCGCAGTCGGGCGTCCACGGCATCCATGCAGCCCTGCGGGTTGCGCCACCAGTCGAGCGCCCAGAGGCGCAGCAGTCGCCAGCCCAGCACATTCATGACGCTGCCGCGCAGCACGTCTCGGTCGCGGGCGGTGTTGGCCCCGGCATAGCCCGGGCCATCCAGCACGATGCCGGCCAGCATGGCTCCCGGGATGTCCGGGTGGTGCACGGCGAGGTCTACCCGGTAGCCGGAGACGCCCAGATTAACGGTGCAGTTCCAGCCGCGGGATTCCAGCTCTTGCCGCACAGCGCGTGCCAGTTGCTCCGTGTCGGTGGCATCTGTTGTCCGTGTGCTGAAGAACTTGCCGGCACCCATACGGGCGCATTCCAGGAAGCCGCGGAAGTCTGCGGCACCGCGGGCGCGGGTGCGGTTCAGGTCGATGCTTTCCGGTTTGAGCGAGGTGAAGACGTGCATGCCGTTGCGGGCGCGGGTGATGGCCACGTTGAGGCGTCGCTCACCGCCCGCCAGGTTGAGCGGGCCGAAGTTCATGGACACGAGCCCCTGTTCATCCGGGCCGTAGGTGGTGGAGAAGTAGATGACGCCGCGCTCATCACCCTGCACGTTTTCGAGGTTTTTCACAAAGATGGCCTCGCTGTTGGATTCGGAGAAATAGGGCTCCAGCGATTCGTCTTTTGCCCGCTCTTCTTCCAGCATGTCTTCAATGAGGCGCTGTTGCTGCATGTTGAAGGTGACAATGCCGATGCTGGTAGCCTCCGTATACCGGAAATCCGGGCTGCGGAGGGTGGACAGCACGTGGCTCACGAGGGCACGGGCTTCCTCCGGGTTGATTCGTTTGCCGGCTCCGCGTTGGTAGATGCCGTTTTCGATGTAGTGGTATTGCAGTGCCGTGTCTGTGGAGACCGGTGCGGGGAAGGTGGTGAGCTTCCCATCATAGTAGTGATGGTTGGAGAAGGCGATGAGGCTTTCAGCCTTGCTGCGGTAATGCCAGGTGAGGTTCAGCTCCGGTATGCCGCAGGCAATGCATTCATCCAGAATGCTCTCCATATCATGTTCAATCTCGCTGTCATCGTCCGCATCCTCATTGCTGCGGGAGAAGAAGCTGGTGGGGGGCATCTGGCGTGGGTCGCCCACCACAATGGCGTTTTTGCCGCGAGCCAGCGCGCCGATGGCATCCCAAACGGGAATCTGGGAGGCTTCGTCGAAGATGACCACGTCGAAGGGAGTGGATTCCGGCGTAAGGTATTGGGCTACGGAGAGCGGGCTCATGAGCATGCAGGGCTTGAGCAGGGCGGCGGCATTCGGTACGGCTTCCAGCAGCTTTCGCAGCGGCATGTGGGCGCGTTGTTTGGCGATTTCGCGTTGCAGGATGGCGATTTCCCGCCCGTACTCCGCAATGCCTGCGGCGCGCTTGGCCAGCAGTTCGCGAACGCGGGCCGTGGTAAGCTTCAGCAAATCGGCATCCTGTGCGGCAAATCGGGAAATGGCATCCTCGTGAGCGTGCGGGAGGAACTCATTGAGCGTGCTGATGCTGTCTGCGGCGGCGCGGAGCCTGCGGCGAGCCATGTTCACCATCAGCGCTGTTTCCAGCTGTTGCGGCTCTACGGCTTCATCTCGCAGCTGTTCTGCGAGGGCATCGGCGCCGGCGTTGCGGGCTTCTTCCGCAACCCTGTTCCAGAGGGTCAGCTCGCGCCAGCGGGGACGCTGTTCCAGCAGGCTGCTCCAGTCGGCCCCATGCTGCGGTAAATCTTCCACCGGGCAATGGATGAGGCCGGAAACTTCCTGCTCCAGCGCGGAGTAGGCATCATTGAGTTGTTTCCAGGTATCCAACTGTGGGCGGAGGGTATCCTGCAGAGCGGGGGAGCCCAGCAGACGCTGCACAAGAGCCGGCGGCAGGGAGCCGTGCGCGGCGTATCCCGCCAGCTTGCGGGCGCGGTCCGGCTCCTCTGCGGTGGTGTCTGTCCCGCGGATTAGGAATTCCATTTCCGGCGTGGAGTAGCGGAGGATGTCTGCCTTCGCCGCTTTCATGGCCAGCAAATGCTCGAAGTCTTTGCGACAATCCGGTGTCTGCGGGCTGAAGGCGAGCACTTGCAGGTATTTGCGGGCCTTGCGCACACCGAAGAATCGGAAGATGAAGTTGGAGAGCTGCGCTTTCTTCCATCCGGCGTAGCGGATTTCCAGCTCTGCATCATCTGGGGCACTCTCCGGGTAGGGGAGGGAAAGCCCTGCGGCATGTTCTCGGTAGGATGCGGCGGCAGCTGCGATTTTTTCCATTCTCACCAGCGTGGCAGAGGCATGAGCCGGGGAGAGACAGCTGTAGTCGGCACTCTTGTATCCGCATAATCCGCTGAACAGACCGCTGAGCGCGTAGGCTGCCTCCGGCGGCAGGTCTGCGGCCTCCGGACCGAGTGCGGCGGTCAGCTCGCGGTAGACCGAGGCGGCCTTTCGGCGCAGGTCAATCATCCGTTGCAGAGCCGCGGCCAACTGTTCCTCCCATTCAAAGGAATAGACCGTGGTGCTGACGGCCGCCGCCGCGCCGCGCAGCATATCTGCCACGGGACTGAAGTACAGCGCCAGTTTCCGAGCCAGAGCGCAGAGTTCTTCCCGGCGGGTGGCCGTCATTTCCAGCGGGGCATCCGCGGTCGGGGTGAAGGTGGGGAGGTCATTCTCCTCGGCCAGCAGGCTGATATCATCATACAGGCTGCGGCCGTCGCTTTGCGGGCGGTGCAGCTCGTGGGGCAGAAGGTTCAGCGTGTGGCGCAGCGTGGCCATGGTGTCCACGGTGTTGCCCCAGTCCGTGTCGGGCATGGGACGGGTGGCGGCATCAATGGCGGTGCGGAATTGGGCAATGGCATCCTTTTTGTTGGCTTTGGAGGAATGCAGCTCCAGACAGAATTCCGCAAGCCCGATGCGCTTGAGCCGACGATGCACCACGGAAAGGGCGGCGGATTTTTCTGCGACGAACAATACCGTTTTGCCGTGGCCCAGGCAGTGGGCTATCATGTTGGCAATGGTCTGGCTCTTGCCGGTGCCGGGTGGCCCGATGAGCACAAAGCTCTTTCCCCTGGCGGCAGCCAGAACGGCAGAAAGCTGCGAGGAGTCAGATGAGAGCGGGGTGAATACCTTGCGCGGGTCTACCTCTGCATCCAGCGTGGAGGGCTCGGGGAAATCGCCCTGTTCCGGGAAGGTACTGCGCTCGGAGGAGGCAATGTGTGACACGACCGTGTTTTTCAGGAGCGCTTCCCGGCGATCCACCATGTCTTTCCACATGAGATATTTGGTAAACGAGAAGACGCCAAGCGAGCAATCCTCTGTCACCTCCCAGCCCGGCAGCTCGCGGATGGCGCGGCGCAGCAGGGTGAATATCTGCGGCACATCCAGCCCGCTGGCATCGGTGGGCAAATCGCCCTCCAGCTCGGGAATCCGCAGGGCGAACTCCGTCTTGAGCAGCTCCAGCAGGGTGAGGTTGATGCGTGTTTCTTCATCTGCGCTCCGCAGGGTGAAGCCGGCTTTCACGCTCGGGCGCGTCAGCTTGACCGGGATGAGCAGGACCGGAGCCAGCAGGGGCTTGGCGTCATCCCCCCGGCGGTACCATTTCAGGAATCCGCAGGCGAGATAGAGCGTGTTGGAGCCGCTTTCCTCCATATCATGCCGCGCCGCCAGATAGATGCTTTGCAGGCTGCGGCGTAGGCGGTCTTCGGAATGCGCTTTTTTACCGTCCGTGGCCAGAAGTTCATTTTTGCCGAACATGTCTTCGGCCAGCTCCTGCTGCATGTTGCGGAGCAGCTCCGGTTTGGTATCGCTTTCGATGCGTGCCAGTTTGGTGGTGAGCGTTTCGGGAATGGGCTTGATGCGGAAGGCACCGTTGCGGGAAAGCTTGTCTTCGAAGCGGGCAACATCGGGGATGAAGAGGCCGATTTGCCGGCTGCTGCTCATGCGGGTGTTGAGCAGGTTGTTGCGCAGAGATAAATCCAGCAGCTTGAGCTGCCAGGTCTCCATCCTGCTGCGTGGGCGGGCTTCCACCAGCGATTCCGCTTCCTCCATGCTTGCGGCATTTTCTTCCGGCAGGAAGGAATCATCTGTTGCAGCGGCGCGTTTTTTCATCGGCAACTCATTACCCTCAAGCAACTCACCATACGTGGCCGCGATGGGGTGAATGCCCGTGGACCAGATGCGAACGATGTCCAGCGCCAGAAAGTAGTCATCATCGTCCAGCTTCATGATGTTGGCGCGTCCGGTAGCCTGAGTTTCATCGAAGGTGACAGGTTTGCCGGTGGCAGAGCCGGTGAGCTGGGTGGTCTCCATCAGCAACAGTTCTTCCAGCTGCAACAGATTACGGATAGTGGCGGCTTCTCTCACCACCACCGTGGGCAGCGAGGCATCCCGAAGCATCACACCCATGTACGCATGCCCTCTCACGAGAATGACGATGGGATTGAACCCGGCCTGTGCCACCATTGCGGCCAGCATCAGCGTGGTATCCAGACAGGTGCCGCAATTTCTGCCCATAATGGCAGAGGGAAGCCGTACCCTCTGCCCCAGACCGTCATCCAGCCAGCATTCCGGAGGCAGGGCATAGTTGATGCCGGAGTGGCTCACCGTGTTCCAGATGGCGTGCAGGCGGTTGATGATGCCGCTGCGGGGCAGGGCGTAGCCGTTCCGGCCGGTGGTCACGCCGCGTGATTGCAGTTCTGCCTCCGCGCGGGACAACAGCTGGTCAATGGCCGGATCATTCGGCCGCACCAGTGCGGCCAGCAGCTCCGGGAATCGATGCCCGCCCACCCATGTATCATGCGGGTGCCAATGGATTGGCAGCTCCTCCTGATGCACCGTCTCGTTGCCGGATTTCACCGTGATACGCAGCTTACCCGGAACCGGCTCTTCCAGTTGCATCAGCTTCTCATGCTCATATTCCGCACGCGGAAAGGAAAGACCGATAACCTCTCCTGCTTTCGTTGTCCCCACTCGGCATATCTGCGTCTGAATATAGCTCGGTGTATAATCTATCTCCACCGCCATATCCTCCAGCGACCTCTCGGATTCCAGCTCAAGAGTCAGGACGGGTGAAATGTTGTTCTGCAGAGTCAGAACGGAAACATGTTTCAGGGCAAGCGGAGTGAGACGAACGGAACTCATAACTGCACGCCATTCTATCACTTCTGCTCTCCCGGGTCAAGAAGATGAATGTCGGAAGAGAAGACGAACGCAAGCGTGCATGTGGATTTTTACCATCCGATAGAGATGGCAATTTTCTGAGCTCTTCGGTTTCCTTTCTCTGCTGCTTTTTTCAGGAACTTTTTGGCTTCAGTTATGTTTTTCCGAACTCCGATGCCAAGAGTATAACAAGAAAATAATTCTACCATGGCCTCAATATGACCATGTTCCGCAGCTGCGCTGTACAGATGGAAAGCTTCTTTTGCATCTTTTTTTACACCACGTCCGCTTTCATATAAACATCCCAATTCATACATGGCATCGGGGTGTAGCTGAGCAACCGCTTCCTGATACCATATCACCGCTTCTTTCACATTCTTTTTTACCCCTACTCCGTGAAGATAAAATTGTGCTAACATATATTGGGCAGGAGGATGTTTCATTTCTGCCGCCTTGCGAAACCAGGAAGCAGCACGAGATGCATTGCTATTTACACCTATGCCTTCATAATAGCACATCCCGACCATGTAACTTGCCTTAGTGTGTTGTTTGGCTGCTGCTTGGCGGTACCATCGAAAGGCTTCTTTTTCATCTTTCAGAACGCCGGATCCATTCATGTAGCATTGAGCGATAAAATACTGAGCCGTGTCGTTTCCTTGTTCTGCGGCTTTCAGAAAGCAATCTGCTGCTTTTTGTGGGTCACGGGGAGTCCCTTCGCCATTATCGTAGCAGACTCCCAGTTCGCGGATGGCGTTTGTATTTTCCTGTTCCGCAGCTAGTTGAAATAATTGAAAAGCTTGCTCATAACTCTGCTCCACACCCTCTCCGAAAATGTAGCAAAGACCCAGGTTACACTGGGCCTGACTATTCCCCTGTTCTGCCGCTGCGCGGTAGTACTTTGCAGCCTGCTCATAATGAGGTTCTATCCCTTCGCCGTCATGGAGATGAATGCCTAAAGCACATAACGCTTTGTCATAGCCTTGCTCAGCTGCTTTTTGATACCATTCCAAAGCGGCGGAAACATCCCGGTCTACACCAATTCCTTCTGCAAGGCAATGCCCATATTCGTATTGAGCCTCAGCCAATCCTTGTTCTGCTGCGGCGTAAAACCATTCAGCTGCTTCAAAAACATTCTTTTTCGTGCCACTACCGGTTTGACATAATGCCCCCATGTGATATTGCGCCTCGGCGTGTTCCTGCATGGCGGCTTTGCGATACCAGTAGATCGCTTTTTCTGCATCTTTTTCTACACCGATGCCATACCAATAGCATTCGCCCAGATAAAATTGCCCATCGTCAGAATCATGCTCAGCGGCAGCAAGAAAATATTTTGCTGCTTTTTCAGAATTTTTTTCTACGCCGCATCCTTCATCATAACACAGAGCAACCTGCAACAGCCCTCTGGGGTTCCCTTGTTTGGCTGCTTTTTCGTACCAGGAAAACGCCAGAGTATCATCTTTTGTCGTTCCATATCCAAGAGAATGGCGCTTTCCCATGTTGACCATTGCCCAGTCATGTCCCTGGTCGGCAGATTGTCGTAACCAGTAAGTACTGATTTCCGCATCTTCTTTTACACCGATTTGGTCGGAATAACAAACGGACAGCCAAAACTGAGCCTCAGCATTGCCTTTTGGTGCTTCTTCCTGACACCAAGAAACTGCTTCGTTGATGTCGCTCACCGTTTTTCCTGTTTCTTCGCTTACTGCGATCAGAAAATTGTCAATAAGTTTTTCCATATGAAACGGGGTGATTGGTGATGAATGTTCAAAGGTGTGGAGATGAACGATTACTTGCTATTTTCGGTGTTTATATCATGAACATGGGATAAATGCCAGCAGAAAAAAGCGAAAAACGGAAATTGGAAAGCGGGGAGGTGTTGCGGAGTTGCATCCGGCGAGGATGTAGTATAGAATAGGGGCATGAAGATACTGGTATTCGGCGGGACGGGACGAACGGGGCAGGTGATGTGTCGGGTGGCGGCAGCGCAAGGTGCGGAGGTGTTGGCGCCTTCGCATGCGGCGTGTCCGTTGGAGGATGCGGCGGCGGTATCGGATTATGTGCTGCGGAGTGGCGCGCAGGTGGTGGTGAATTGTGCTGCTATCAGCGGGTTGGAGGCTTGCGGGGATGATCCGCTGATGGCGCATCTCATCAATGCGGTGGCTCCGGCGGCAATGGCGCTGATGTGTCGGCATACAGGGGCGCGCTTTGTGCATCTTTCTACGGATTATGTGCTGGATGGGCGGCGCGCGGGGCTGAAGGACGAGAGCGGGAAGTGCCGTCCGGCTTGCGTGTATGCGGAGAGTAAGCGGGAGGGCGAGTTGCAGGTGCCGGAAGCGTGGGAGGAGAGTATTATTGCCCGCGTGTCCTGGATTTGCGGGAATCCGGAGAAGCCGGGGTTCCCGGAGAGTGTGGTGGCAAAGGCGCTGGCGGGACAGGGGTTAGCTGCTATTGCAGATAAGACCTCTATGCCGACGGATGCGGAGGATATTGCGCGTGTGGTGTTGGCTCTGGCAGCTGCGGGCGTGAAGGGTGTTTTCCATGTCTGCTCGCAGGGAGAGCCGATGAGCTGGTGGGACTGCGCGAATGTGGCTTTGGATGAAGCGGTACGCTTGGGGGTGTTATCCCACCGCCCGGTGGTGGCAAAGCAAAGGCTGGATGAGGTTGCGTTTTTCCGCGAGGCACGCCCCCGGCATACGGCGATGGCGTCGGTTCGCCTGCCTCAGCTGGGTATCACGATGCCGACGGCACAGGAGACGATTTGTGGAGCGGTGCGGCGTTGGGCTGCGGCACGGGGGTGAGATTTTTCACTCTGTACAAGAAATCAGCGCATCCTTCATGCCTGAACGGATGCGCTGATAAATAAGAGCGAAACTCAGTGTTTCTTCTTCTTTTCCTTGAAGAGAGGGATGAGAGAGACGCCCCAGGATTGATGTTCTCCGATGTAGGGCTGCTCGATGATGATGGTGTTGTCTCCCTTTTTAAGCGGCAGTTCCGTCTCTCCCTGAACCCACCAGATTTCTTCCGGGTCCAGCGGAGCTTCAAAGTTCCACTGGTTTCCTTTGAGCGCTTTCTGACCGGCCAGTTTGTAGTGGCGCGGATTTTTCACTTCCTTGCCGTTAATCCAGATGCGGGTGCCTGCTTGAGACCAGTCTCCGTTGTTGGGGACACCGGTCCAGCGTCGGTTGGAGCGAGCCGGTGCATCGAACCCAATCATGAACGGCTGCTTGTCTGCTTTGGGTGACTTGATGGTGGTGATGGCCCAGACAGTGTTGCCTGGCTTGGTGCCCATGAACATGCCCAGGTAGCCGGTGTCCGGGCGTGTGCGGAAGTACAGGTTGGCGCAGTATGCCTTGCGGGTGGTCAGACCGTCCAACTTGCCGTCCAGCACGTTTTTACGAGTGGCTTCTGCCTGTGCGGTGGGGACGGGGTCTACCACGGTCCATTCTACGCCGGTTTCCGACCAGAAGGGGAAAGCTTCGTCTTCAAAGGTATGCTTGCGCAGGGTGCTCATGCGCTTTTCGAATGAGCGGTACGCTTTGAAGGCTTCCGTGCTCGGTGCGGGCATTTCCAGGGGCAGAGCATCACCGTCTCCGGCACCGCCCACCCAGGCGCGTTCTGCCATGGCGCACATGCCGGGCCACATGGCACACATGCCGGGTATGTATTCCTTGTTGTCCACCTTGCCATCCGGCCAGATGCAGATGATGGGACCGAGTTTGAGCGCGTCTCCCTTGGTAGAGCCGCAGGGGCGCATGAAGAAGTAGCGGCGTACCAGCATGGCCGGATCCAGCAGGTTGGCATAGCCCATGGTGGAGTCAAATGCCTTGCGGACGATGCGTTCGGGGATGATGGATTTTGCCACCATGTCAGCTCCTTCACCCCAGCGCTGTTCAATGGAGCTGTCGCCCACGGGCAAGTCGCGATTGCTGGCCCACTGCATGGGGGTGCGGTTGTGTGATTGCAACTTTTTCGTGACAAAATCCACGAATTGAGCAGCATTGGGGATGCGTACTTCATCTGCGCCGAAATGGATGATGGGGCACATGTCTGCCGGGATTTCCTTGCAGAATTCATCCAGCAGGTCCCCGACTATTTTCATCCCTTTTTCTGTGTGCATCTTGAAGCCGAACGCGCGCTCAAAGTAGGCGCTGTGGCCGGGCATATCCAGCTCCGGGATGACCTGAATATTGCGCTTGGCGGCGTATTCGCACACCTCGCGAATCTGGGCATAGGTGTAGGTGTCGTTCAGGTCGCGGGTGCGGTGCTTGGGTGAATTGAGCTCCGGGTGGGATTTGCACTGGATGTGCCATGCCGGGTAATCCGTGAGATGCCAGTGGAAGAGGTTCACCTTCAGCTGCGCGGCGAGGTCGAGTTCCTTTTTGAGCCGCTCCACGCTGCGGAAGTTGCGCCCGCAGTCCTGCATGTAGCCTCGTTTGCCGAAAGCCGGCCAGTCCGTAATTTCGCAGAGCGGCAGCTTTTTGCCTGCCGTCAGCTGGCGGAGCGTCTGGATGGCGTTGAAGAATCCGGCTTCTGCCGCAGCGGTGATGGTCGCACCCTGCGCGGTGACGGAAAGCTTGTAACCCTCGGCCCGAGCTTCTTCCGGCAATGCTTGCTCACTCGTGACCAGTTTGACGGAGTAGGCTGTTTTGGTTTTGCCCTTAATTCCCTTGAGTAAATCTTCCCATGCCTGTTTTACCATGGGCGATTTTTTAGCCTTGCCGCTGAGAGTCCAGTCAGTGGGCATGTCGATGCAGTCATTCCAGACCACCTGCTTGGGGAAGGGGAGCAGGGTGGCGGGTGCCTCTGTCTCGAGCCCGAGTTGGTGAGGGGACGTCCAGTCGCTTGCCTGAAGCCGGCTGTTGAGCCCTGTAAGACATAATACGGCAGCAAGTGCGCAACCTGTGAATGTACGGATATTCATGATGAGCGAATCAGTGGATAACGTTTCACGTAAGTCTATTTTAGAATCGCGAAGCTGTCAAGTTTTCTTTCTGCTGAGGGGTGCTTCTGCTTGTTTGAAGTTTATTTTTTTGAATGATTGTTTCAATGTCTTTCACAATCATGCGGGTAAATATTTCTTCACCCTTGCGGTTGATGTGGACGGAATCTTCAAAAAATTCCCGGTGAGGACTGAAATAGGGACTGTAGTTAAGGAAATCAATATGCGGACTGTTATTTGCCATAGTTTGGAAAATGTTGACGACGGAATCATATTTTTCGGGATTTCCGTTTCGGAATCCCTGAATGATGCCGGGGTAAACAAGAATGACATGACTGTTATTTTTCAGCAATAAATCAATAGTTTGCTTGAATTCTTGCAAAAGCTCGTCAGAAACATGAACAGCATGGTGCTTTTTGTTCCATTCTTCGAGGCTGATGCAGCCATTGGATAAACTTTCCCAATAATTCATCCACCCACGGCATGCTCTGTACATTGCCACGTCTGCATAGCGTGAACAACGAACCCACTTGTGCAGATGGTAATCGTACCATTTGGTGGCTTCTTTTCGGATGAGATCATCCATAGGGGGAGAATCCATGAAAGGATAAAATAATTTGTATGAATTAAGACTTAAGTTTCCCTGTCCGAACATGGTGGGGTCAACACCGTATATAACGATGGGCGCCGAGATGTTTTGCTGCTTATCCAGATAATGCTGAATCATGTAATGCCGTTGGTGTATGTTTACACCTTCTCGACAGTATTTAGAAACTTTGAGCCCCAGAGCTTTTTCCATTTTTACCTTATTGCAGGTTTTCATCAGGTGCGAATGTCCGATAAGGAGAATATCCGCCTGTTGATCCAAGCCGTAGTAATGCTCCAGACCTTTCTGAAAAAAAAGGGAAACGAACCAATCCATTGCCATCAGCAATGTTAGAAAAAAGATAATTTTAAATGCTTTTTGTTTCATTATCAGAATTGGAAATAGACGAATTTTTCAGCGCTGACGGAAAATAGGGAGATGATGATGAATAAAATGGCGAATCCTGATGCCTGTAAAAGCCAGTGTTTCGGCGTTTTATGGGTATACAGACACCATTCTGTCACCAAAAACAGCATGAAGACTGCAAGCATGACCAAAGTAGTCGGAGACATGGAGATGATGGACTTTAACGGTAACCAGGATTCTGTAAAAATTTTGACGATGATTTGGTAGGCTACCCCAGCTTCCGGGATTCGGAAGAATACCCATGCAAGAGTGACTCCGATAAATACCGCAACGCGGTAAATGCCCCATTTATCCTGCAGTTTGCAGAAATGTTCCATCAAGTACATGATGCCGTGAATAGCTCCCCAGATGATAAAGGACCAGGTAGCCCCGTGCCAGATACCACTCAGCAAAAAGACGGCAGATATGTTCAGAATCCAGCGGGCGCGCGAGACTCTGTTGCCCCCCATGGAGATGTACACATATTCAGTAAACCAACCGGTCAGGGAAATGTGCCACCTACGCCAGAAGTCTTTAATCGAAGAGGCAAAGTAGGGATAATTGAAGTTATCTGTCAGGCGGATGCCAAGCATGCGTCCGCTACCCAGCGCCATGGACGCATAGCCGCTGAAATCACAATAAATTTGGAAACTGTATAGCACGGCTGCCAGAGCCAAAGCTCCGGCTGAAGCGTCTGTCCCTTTGGAATATACGGAATCAACCCACTCGGCTAATCTATCTGCCACGACAATTTTTTTGAACAGCCCCCACATGAAATACTGGGAACCGACAACAATATTGTCCCAATTGATGTTGAGCTTTTGCTGAAGCTGCGGAATCAGATTGCGGGCGCGTTCGATGGGCCCGGAAAGGAGTGTCGGGAAAAATGCGGTAAACAGAGCCACTTCGAGAAGTGAAAAGCTTTCTGTTATTTTTTTTCGGTAAATATCCAATGAATAGGTTAACGCCTGGAAGGTAAAGAAGGAAAGCCCGACCGGTAACCAGAGACTTTTGGTATAGAAAGGGGCATATTTAAGCGTTACAAGAGGCAGGAGAGAGAGGATGATAACCGCACTGATCAGGATTTTCCTTTTGCTTAATGAGTAATGTTCTTTACACAAAAAATGGCCGCCTGCCCAGTTAACCATCGTTACCCAAACCAGAAGCAGCGGATAACAGAGATTCAGATTGGCGTAGAATCCGTATGATGCCAGCAGTAAAACGGTGTTTCTCGTTTTTATCAGCCTGCCCGCATTAAGCATGTATGTTATGATTAAAGTAAGTAGGAAAAAGACGATGAATTCCGGTGATGTAAACAGCATGCTTTTATCCGAAAATGTTTTTTAGTGTAAAAAATCCTTGCTTTGGGGAGTCGGACATAACAACACCCACGGGAAGATACTCTATTTTAAATATGATGTCCAGAAAAATTTGTTTTCCGGTTTGATGTGGGAAAGTAACGCCTTTTCAAATAATTCGGTGTGCTGTATGTTGGCTGTAAAATAAAAGGATGCATCAAATTGATTGATGCTCCGGAATACGTGCCGCAGGCAGAGAAATGACTGCGGGGTCTCGACCATCAGTTGGCGGGGGTAGTGCCGGAGAGCTCCCGGAAGAAGAAACGGAGCAGCCTGTCGTCTTCGTTATTGCGTGGGCGGGTGAAGACGCCTCGCTTTGTGGTGATGACCACGTGTTCATCATCCCAGAGGATGCTTCCGCTGTTCAATCGGCATTCGGCGATGGGGGATTTGATGCTGCCGTGCATGCTGCGCCAACAATGGGTGGAATTGTGGGCGTATTGCCAGTCAAACCACAGCTTATCGTTTTCGCGGCTCCATTTGTCAGCGGGCCATTGATAGGTGCGTGGCTGTCCCTGATGCCACAGCGTGATGCGGGAATATGCCGAAAATGGCTCATCCCAAGATTTGTGTCCGATGTAGGCTTTGGTGTACACACCGGATATCATAAAAATAGCGATGCAGATGACCAACAGCCCCATGCAGATGCGGCGCGTGATACGCGATTGCGTTGAGCACAGCAACAGCACCAAGGTGGCGGTGGGCCAGATCCCCCACAGATAACACCGGAAGAAATGCGAAAGCGCCCCCATTCCATAGCTGGGGTAGGCCCCCAGCAGCCCATCCTTGAGAATCCAACAGAACGGTGCGGAAATGATACCCATAAACGCCGTCAGACAGGCCAGAACCGGCAAGCATCCGACGGCGTATTTCTCTTCGCTTTTTTGCATATTGTGTTAGATGACCTGTTGCCGTAGTTTGTTCAATGCGGTGGGAAGCAAAAAGGAGGGGCAGATATCTGCCCCTCCCGAAAGACTGATATGCAGGATGGTTTACTGCACAAGCGTATCGGTAATCTCTGCGATGTAGAGGACGTGCATGGGGTTGGTCGCATCGTACCACTGGGGAGCGACTTCGGAGAAATCCAGGAAGTCCGCTTCTTTCAACGTGGTTTGGAACATGGTGCGGCATTCCAGCACCAGCTCTGCGTCCTCAAAGGCCACATTGCCTGCGGCGGTGGTCATGGGCTTGAGCGAGGTGTTGGCCATCTTGTCCACATCCCGACCGGAGTTCCGACCGCAGAAGACCAAATCCTGTCGATAGCTTTCCGGCATGAACGAGAGGGTGAACTTCTTCTGCTCGTTGATGAAGCCTGCGGTGTGGCGGTTGGTGCGGACGAAGACATAGGCTACGGGGCGGTTCCAGAGGAAGCCGATGCCACCCCAGCTGGCCGTCATGCAGTTGAAGCTGTCCGGCGTGCCGGCGGTGATGAGCATCCACTGCTTGCCGATGAGTTTCGGGGCAGAGATATCCAGCGTGTTGATGTCGATGCTTTTCATGTCGTGATATCAGCAATAGTTGGTCAGCACATACTGCAGGATGCCGCCGGCACGGAAGTATTCCTTTTCGATGGGAGTATCAATGCGGACGATAAGCGGCAGCTCGAAAGCCTCTTCCCCGGCGGGTTTGACCACGAGGGTGGCGGCGCTGCGCGGCGCCATGTCATTGCTCAGTCCGGTGATGGAGAAGATAACATCCTTGAGTCCCTTCACGCGGTCATAATCTGCCGGATTGGCAAAGTTGAGGGGCAGGACGCCCATGCCGATGAGGTTGCTGCGGTGGATACGCTCAAAGCTCTTGGTGACGACAGCGCGCACGCCCAGCAGATTGGTGCCCTTGGCTGCCCAGTCACGGCTGGAGCCCATGCCGTAGTCCTCGCCGCCGATGATGATGGTCGGGGTGCCGGAAGCACGGTAGGCCATGCCTGCGTCATAGATGAAGGTGGGCTTGCCGCAGGGAGCACAGATGTCCGTGTCCGGGGCGCTGATCTCGGCATCGCCGAAATAGAGTGTGTAACCGCCTTCGATGCCTTCCGTCAGCAGGTTTTTGATGCGCACGTTGGCAAAGGTACCGCGAGCCATCACGAGGTCGTTGCCGCGGCGGGAACCGAAGGTGTTGAAATCGCGTTTCTGCACGCCGTTTTCTGCCAGGAATTTACCGGCAGGTCCGGTGGGCTTGATAGCACCGGCGGGGGAGATGTGGTCCGTGGTCACGCAGTCGCCGAAGATACCGAGCGGACGGGCATCCGTGATATCGGTGATATCTCCCTTGGCGCCGGTAAAGCCGTCGAAGAAGGGCGGGCGGTGGATGTAGGTGGATTCCGGATTCCAGCTGAAGGTGGCACCGGTGGGGGCTTTCACGCCGTCCCATTCCGGCACATGCCCGGCGTAGCAGGCGGCATAGTCCTCCGGGGTGGCGGCGCAGGCCTGTGCGGCGGCAATTTCCTCACCCGTGGGCCAAATGTCGCGCAGGTAGACGGGGGAGCCGTCCGTAGCTGTGCCCAGAGGTTCGCTGTCCATATCGATGTCCACACGCCCTGCGAGGGCAAAGGCGATGACCAGCGGGGGAGACATGAGGAAGTTGGCCTTGACGTGGGAGTGAATGCGGGCCTCGAAGTTGCGGTTGCCGGAGAGGACGGAGCAGGAGACGAGGTTGTGCTTCACCACGGCTTCCTCAATGGCGGTGTTGATGGGGCCGGAGTTGCCGATGCAGGTGGTGCAGCCGTAGCCGACGATGGAGAAGCCGATGCGGTCCAGCGCTTCCGTGAGCCCGTTGTTGGAGAAGTATCGGGCGGCAATGCGGGAGCCGGGCGCGATGCTGGTCTTCACATAGGCCGGGACTTTCAGCCCGAGCGCGGCGGCCTTCTTGGCCAACAGACCGGCGGCGAGCATGAGCCCGTCGTTGCTGGTGTTGGTGCAGCTGGTGATGGCGGCCACCAGGATGGAACCGTCCTTCAGCTCCACATCGTGTGTGGTGTCGGCATCGGGATTACCGGCATCGCCCTTCATGGTGACGGCTACGGGCGTGGTGTTCTGTTCTGCGCCGTATGTATCGCGGCAGATGGAGGCAAAGCTTTTCTTGAGTGTTGCCAGCGGAATGCGGTCTTGCGGGCGCTTGGGACCGGCCACGGCAGGCTCGATGGTTGAGAGGTCGAGCTCCAGCTCGATGGTGTAGTCGATATCGCCTTTCTTCGGCATGCCGAAGATGCCCTGTGCGCGCAGGTAGGATTCACAGGTGGAGGCGTGTTCTTCGCTGCGGCCGGTGGTGCGCAGATAGGCTGCAGATGTTTCGTCGAAGGGGAAGAAACCCATGGTGGCACCGTATTCCGGTGCCATGTTGGCCACGGTGGAGCGATCCGGCAGGGAAAGGCTGGCAGCGCCTTCGCCGAAGAATTCCACGAACTTGCCCACCACACCCTGCTTGCGCAGCATCTGGGTGACGTGCAGGGCCAAATCCGTGGCGGTGACGCCCTCGCGCAGCTTGCCGCTCAGGTGCACACCCACGACCTCCGGCACCAGGAAGGTGACAGGCTGGCCGAGCATGCCGGCCTCTGCCTCGATACCACCCACACCCCAGGCCACGATACCCAGACCATTAATCATGGTAGTGTGGGAGTCAGTGCCCACCAGTGTGTCCGGATAGTAAACGCCGTCTTTCTCCATGACGCCGCGGGCCAGGTATTCCAGATTCACCTGGTGGACGATACCGGTGCTGGGCGGGACGACGGAGAATGTCTTGAATGCTTGTTGTCCCCATTTCAGGAACTCGTAGCGCTCCGTATTGCGTTCAAATTCGCGTGTGAGGTTCTTTTGGTATGCCTCCGGGAAGCCGGACCAGTCTACCTGCACGGAGTGGTCAACCACCAAATCCACGGGGACAAGCGGCTCCATTTTGTTGGGGTCTGCGCCCAAATCCTGAACAGCGGAACGCATGGCAGCCAAGTCTACCAGCAGCGGCACACCGGTCAAATCCTGCAGGATGATGCGAGCCACGGTGAACGGAATTTCATAGCTGCCCGGGTTCTTCGCATCCCATGCGGCCAGATTGGTGACGTCCTGCTCCGTGACCTTGAGCCCATCACAGTTGCGCAGAAGGCTTTCCAGCACAATGCGGAGAGAAACGGGCATGCGGTTGATGCCGGGGTATCCTGCCTCTGCCAGGGCCGGCAGGGAGTAATAGCGGCCCTCTGCGCCGCTCCCGGTGGTGAATGTGCGTAATGTGTTCATGGTATGCCGTAGCGTTGTTATTTGAGGAAACTTGATTAAAATACGCGCGAAGTATACACCCTGCACGCGTAAAAGCAAGATAAAAAGAGCTGATAGTGCGGCGAATCCCAAAAAAAACAGGTATTTTTCGCAGATTAGGCTTGCAAAATGGTCGGCGGCGTAGTAGTCTCCGCTATGGCAGAAATTCAGCTTGGACTTACATTTGACGACGTGCTCCTGCTTCCTTGCCTGAGCACGATTCTTCCCGGCGAGGCCGACCCCTGTTCTCAACTTTGCGCGGGTTTCCCGCTCCGCCTGCCCATTCTTTCCGCTCCCATGGACACGGTGACGGAGGTGGATATGGCCATTGCCATGGCTCGCGAAGGCGGTCTCGGTGTGATTCATCGTAACAACCGTATTGATGACCAGGCCGCGATGGTGGCCAAGGTAAAGCGTTTCGAAAACGCCGTCATCACCAAGCCCCTCACCGTGACGAGCGATATGCGTCTCAGCCGTGTGAAGGGTATCATGCTTGATAACGGTTTCTCCGGTCTGCCCGTGGTGGCAGAGGGGAATCTGCTGGTGGGTATCATCACCGGTCGCGATATGCGCGTGGTGGATGGGCATGACCTGGATAAACTGACGGTGGCGGATGTGATGACTCCCATGAGCCGCCTCATCACCGGTACCCCTGCCACCACGCAGGAGGAAGCCCGCAAGATTCTTTATTCCAACCGCATTGAGAAACTCCCGCTCATCGATGATAACGGCTGTCTCGTCGGTCTGATTACCGATACGGATATCCGCAAGCGTGAGGCTTTCCAGGAATCCACCAAGGATGAAATGGGCCGTCTGCGTTGCGGTGCTGCCGTGGGCCCCGGTCCGGAGTTCATGGCTCGCGCTCAGGCCGTGGTGGATGCCGGTGCCGATGCTCTGTTCATCGATGCTGCTACCGGTCACACCAGCCGCGTGCTGCATGTGATTGAGAAGCTCCGCGAGCTCGGCAAGCCGGTTGTTGCCGGTAACGTGGTGACGCAGGACGGTGCCCGCGACCTCATTTCCGCCGGTGCCAGCGCCATCAAGGTGGGTGTGGGCCCCGGCTCCATCTGCACCACGCGTATCATTTCCGGTGTGGGTATGCCCCAGTTCTCCGCTATTCAGGAGGTGGCCAAGGTGGCCCGTCCTGCCGGTGTCACCGTGATTGCCGACGGCGGTATCCGCTACTCCGGCGATGCCGTGAAGGCTCTTGCCGCCGGTGCCGACCTCATCATGATGGGCGGTATGCTGGCCGGTTGTGAGGAAAGCCCCGGCGCCGTTGTGCATTACCAGGGTCGTAACTTCAAGACCTACCGCGGCATGGGCTCTCTGGGCGCCATGCGTGCCGGCTCCGGCGATCGCTACGGTCAGAACGGCAGCGGTAAGCTCGTGGCTGAGGGTGTGGAAGCCCGCGTGCCCTACAAGGGTATGCTGGCAGACGTCATCTTCCAGCTGGTGGGCGGTCTGCGCTCCGGTATGGGTTATCTGGGTGCCAAGAGCCTCCAGGAGCTCCGCGAGCATGCCCGCTTCGTTCGCATCACCGCCGGTGGTCTTCAGGAAAGCCACCCGCACGATGTCACCATCACGCAGGATCCGGGTAACTACACCCGCTAATCCTCCCGCGATACTTTTTTCTCCCCGGCTGCCGTTCCGCAAGGTTCGGCAGCTCTTTTTTGTGCCTCAGAAGCGAAGAAATCTGCAAATTGAGGAAAATATAGCGCAATATAATGAAAATCTCTTATATTGTATTATATTGCATTATATTTTCTATAGATGTGAGAGAAACCGTAAAAATAAGACCGTATAAGAGCTTTTCCTTATACGATCTTATTTTTACAGGTTGGAGTTTTGCTCTATTCTGTTGAGGAACTCACCGAAGAGGGGTACACTATAATCTATAAGACCGTGTCGGGGGCTGAATATCATGCCTTTGCGGATGAGACTGGCGCGTATGGGGGTGGCGGCAGTGGGCTTCATGTTCAGTTTTTCTGCCACATCGGCGCTTTTACAGGGTGTTGTTCCGGTTGCCATGGCGTGCATGAATCTCTTTTCTCCATCGGTCAGGCGGTCGTATCGAACACGGAAAAAATTGGTATCCAGACGCGAGGTAACGAGTGTTTTCGCAGCTTGAACATCGTCTCTTGTCATATAGGGGTGAGATGCCACTTTCCAGACCTGATAACCCCATTCCTGTAGGAAATAGGGAAATCCCTGTGTATACCGATAAATAGCCTCAAGAGCATCTTGGCTGAAGTCTGCGTGTTCTAGGGAAACCGGTGTTTGCAGGGCGTTGTCGCAGTCTTCTTTGCTGAGTTGTCCAATGATGGGGTATGAGAAGAGGCGCTCGGCGTATGATTTTGCCTCTCCCGCCAGCCGAGGTAGGGTGGGAAGTCCTGCCGCGACAAGGACGAACGGCGCTTGCTTCTGTTGCAATTTGTGCATGGCCATAATCAGACCGGCGAGTTCTTCCTGCCGCAGCAGTTGAATCTCGTCGATAAGCAAGGCTACTCCACTGTTTTTGGCTCGCGCCGCTTCGGCCACAGCCAGAAATAAATCCGGTAAATCAATCTCGGGGTTGCCGGAGTCTGCTATGCCGGGCAACGGATCTAATTCTACCCCGAATTCACCGTAATTCAGTTTAAGCGAACCGATGAAATTCCGAAGAATCATCAATCCGCGTTTAATCATTTCTTTGCTGCCTTCGATGCGATCCAGCTCAAAGAACAGGTTACGCAGAGCCGGTATGAGCTTGTGTCCCATTGTCTGATTTTCTGTTACTTCAAAGAAAATGGTCTTATAACCCTGTGATTGGGCTTCCTGTTCAATCGCATTTAGAAGAACGGTTTTTCCTACTCCTCGAAGCCCCGTGAGCAGCATGCTCTTTTCCGGCTTTTTGCGAAGAGTTCTTCCCAGAAGAATGCGAGCTTCTTCCAGTACTGCTTCTCGTCCAACCAGTTCGTGAGGCGGGCACCCCGCTCCGGGAGTAAAGGGATTTTTAATTGGGTCCATGGCTTTTAAGTAAAATATAATAAAATATAATGGAAGTCAATAAAATTGTCTTATATGGTGTTATATTTTGTTATATTTGGGTATAGAAACAAGGAAATGGAGGAAAATAAGAAAAATATAGGGCTATATAGCAAAAATGTTGTATATAGCCTTATATTTTCTTATCTTTACCTATAGGTGTGTTATTCGGATGACAATATCTCCGAACAAAGCGAGCGGCCGGAGAATGCGGGCAGGACCCTTGTGGTCATGCTGCCGGATTCTGCCGACCGCTGTTTTCTGTCACGTAGTTTGTGTGAGCAGGGAAGGGGGATATTTACTTTTGCACGCCGCTGAACCCAACCTTCATATTGAGCGGAATGGTGATGGTGGTGGGATTTTTGTAGGTGGAGACAATGACACTGACCTCTTTTTCATCGGTGTCAAGGCTGTAGCCTAATGTCATTTCTTTCATGCCGCTCCATCGGGTGGTTCCGTTTACCTTGACTTTCTGACCGGATTTAGTTCTGAACCGGATATCGGCCACTTTGGTGTTGTCTTTGTCGGACATGGAGAACTGAATATTTTCATCTTCTTCCCATTCATAGGAAATATCCAAACCTTTAATGTTGAGTTTGCCTTTTTCGCCGGATTTAACCGTCTGTGCCGGCTGTTTGGAGGAGCCTTTGGCTACAGAAGCAGAAAGATTTCCCTTGATTTCAATCCAATCTCCCTTGGGTTGGGTATCGATGTCGATGGATACAAGTTTATCCTCCTTGTTAGAGAAAATATTATTGCCGGTGCTCCATTCCAGCGTGGCACCGGAGGCGTCAGTAATGCTGATATCGCCGGGTTTAATACTGATGATGTTCTGTTTTTGCGGGGCATTGAGTTTCCAGGTAATTTGGAGCGCAGGCTGTTCTTTGAAGAAGGCGAACATGCCCTCGGGCTTTTGAGCAGGTTCTTTCTTTTCCTCAAATACGCGGGTAAGTGAGTACAGGGTAGCAGTGGGAGCATCTGCGGCCATGCAGAAACCGGGAATGCTCATCAACAGGGTAATGGATAATAAGGGGAGTTTATTCATAGCGCGCTCAGTATAGCGGCTCTGTAATACAGAATCAAGAAAAAAACGTTAGACGTTGAATTTGGCTTGTTATTGCAAATGCGTTGATTTAGAATGGCTGTATGTGGAAATCAATCGGAAAGGTAGTGGGCGCGTTTCTGCGTAGTAGTTGGATGCTGCCAACGGTGGCAGCGGCGGGAGTTCTGCTTTTTCTGGGATTGGCATGGGGATTGAGCTATGTTGAGCTGAATGCTGATATGGAGATTCCGGCATGGGTATCGTACTTGTCCGTGGCGGAGTTTTTGGTATCCGTATTGCTGGGGCTGATGGTGCCGGTGTGGCTTATCGTTATGACCGTTAAGTGGATTCGGTCGAAAAAGTGGGGGAGGTTGGCTCTGGGGTGGGGGAGCAGCATTTGTGCTGCAATCGTGGCGTGGTTAGTGGCGATGGGTTTGTTCATGCTGGCGCTTGCCGGTCCGGGGGACACCTTTGCCAAGGGGCTTGATATTCCGGAAGATGTTGATTTTGTGGTGCCGCGGGAGATGACGTTTTTTGATGATGAAGATCATTCCGAAAGAGTGAAGCAGCTGAGGGCTCAGCGTCCTGAACTGCCGCCGTTGCCGGAGACGGAACCCTTGCTGACGGATGAGCGGATGAGTGAGGAATTGAAGCAGTTGAAACAACAACTGGATGAACCGGTGGAGGGGAGGAATAAAGAGGAGCGGTTGCGAAAACGCAACGTGTTCTTTCGCTATTGTGAGCTGAAGCGAGAAGAAGAAGAGAAGCTGGAGCAGGAAAAATTGCGCGGGATGTTGGCGCGCGGGGTGGATGCCGCAGTGGCTGTGCCGCATTTGCAGAAGCTGGCGCAGGAGGCTCCGGAGCTGCTACAGGAGTATATATTGAGAGCCCTGTATGCGGAGGCGACCAATCCCCGTTTCCAATCAGCGGTTCTGGCGTATGATGACAGCGTTTTCCTGATTCATGAGAATGACCCGCAGTCCTGTGTATACGGCTGGGAACGGCAGGGGGAGTTTTTTTCCGAGCAAGGTACTTACTTATATTCATATGCTGATACGCCGGAGGGAAAATGCAGCGTGAAGTTGGAGAATGGCTGGAGCGTGGGATACCATACCCGCTTTACGACAAGTCCGGATGAGGATAAGTTGCCGAGCTTTTTGTTAGAGTTTGAAGGCCAACTGCATCGACTGGATGCCGAATTGGCTCCGCTGGCACAGACTCCCACGCGTATGAAGTTGGATTCCCTGCTGCCCCCGTTGCCGGAAAAACCCTTTGTCTGTCTTTGGGGAGATGGTGCGGGAACATACCGGATGTTGATGGTGATTCCACCTGATTACCCGGAGGGTACTTTTGAATTGCGTGCCGAGGAATACACAACGGGGAAAAGAATTCGTTTCCATAAACGTTTCCTCCCGGAGAAGCGTCTGGGAAATGTCTGCCGTATCATCTGCTCTGATCGTAGGAATACGGTGTATAGTGGTGATTGGAATGAGTATTATGGCTCCCGTTGGCAAATTTGGTTCACTCCGAAAGATGGCGGAGAGCCGCAGTGCGTCAACTCTCAGAATTTCCTCATGATGGGGTGGATGCACTGAGTTTAAGCTCTGTGAGAGGAAGTCGGTAAAAAGGAGAGCAACACAAAGACCGTGACCGTGGTGAGCAGAAGCTGTTTTCTCTCAACGGTCATGATGCCACGGCATTGCCGGAAGCGGCAAAGGGATTACATGCTCTCTGCCAGAATCTGCCTGACCTCTGCGGTGGTCAGGTCGTTTTTATAACCACCGCGCAGCAGGAAGGTGCCTTCGGCAATGCCGTCCAGCATTTCCGGGGTGGCGCCCAGTTCTCGGAGGTTGAGCACCAGCCCGATTTCCTGCATCCAGGATTTCAGCGCGTCCAGCCCCTCCAGCGCGGTTTGTTCATCGGTCTTGCCTTCCGGGGAAATGCCCCAGACGTTGGTGGCAAAACGCTTGAACTTGGGCAGGCCATACGGCAGGATATGATGGAAATAGGGCAGGGTGACGGCGGCGAGGGTCATGCCATGGGTGGCATCGGTGTACGCTCCGACGGATTGTCCCATCATGTGTACCATCCAGTCGGTTGTCTTTCCCTTGTCGATGAGGGTATTAAGTGCCCAGGTGGCTGTCCACATGATGTTGCTGCGTGCTTCATAGTCTTGCGGATTCCGGGCGGCGATACGGCTGCTGTGGATGAGCGAGCGCATGAGTCCTTCGGCCAGGTAATCGCTGGTGTTGTCATCTGTGCCGGAGAGGTATTGCTCCAGGATGTGTGACATGATGTCGAAGCATCCGGCTACCATCTGATAGCGCGGGAGGGTGAGTGTCAGCTCCGGGTTGAGGATGGAGAAGCGCGGGTAGACGGCATCTCCGAACACTCGCCCGATTTTGCGTTTGGTGGCGTGGTTGGTGATGACGGAGCCTCCGTTCATCTCGCTGCCGGTGCCGGCCATGGTGAGGACGCAGCCCACGGGGATGATGACGTTATCCACGGGTTCCATGCGGACGTAGTATTTTTCCCACGGGTCATCTGTGCAATAAGCTGCCACGGAAACACCCTTGGCATAGTCGCAGACGGAGCCGCCTCCCACGGCAAGGATGAGGTCTACCTTGTTCTCCCGTGCCCGGCGGGCACCCTCTGCCAGCTTTTCAACGGTGGGATTGGGCATGACTCCGGGGTCTTCCACGATGGTTTTACCGGCGGCTTGCAGGATGGAAACGATGTTATCGTACAGGCCGGAGCGTTTGATGGACTGCATGCCGTAGGAAAGCAGGACGGTGGGGCCGTACTGTTGCAGCTCGCGGTTCAGGGCCTGGAGTGTATCCGGGCCGAAGTGCAGACGGGTGGGGTTGGAATAAGTAAATGTTCCTTGCATAAGGCTGAGAGTGTTGTCGGGTATCTTTTGATTGAAAATCAGGATGGCAGCAGCCGCACCACGCGGTCGGCGCGGGGCAGGGTGATGGTGACGGTGGTGCCGGTGCCTTCTTTGGAGGCAAAGGTGAGTGAGCCGCCGTGTTCTTTGATGATACGCCGTACGATGAGCAGCCCCAGCCCGTGCCCTTTCTTTCGCGTGGTGCGGAAGGGTTCGTACATGGCTCCCATGACCTCGTGGGAGATGCCGCTGCCGGTATCGCTCACGATGATGCGTACGTCCGTGTCATTGAAATCTGTCTGAATGAAGATGCCGCCATCGGAGCCGGGGATGGACTGGTAGGCGTTGCGGATGATGTTGTAAAAGGCCTGGAAGAGCTGGGTGGAATCAGCGTTGAGCTCCGGCAATTTGGCATGCAGTGCTAGGTGCACACCGATGCCGCGGGCGGCTATCTCCGGGTCGAGAGCTTCCAGGACGCGGTGGAGCAGCTCGTTGAGCCGTACGGTCTCTCGTTGCAATTGAGAGGGGCGCATGGATTGCAGGAACTGGTGCAGCAGGGTGTCCAGACGCTGTGTTTCCTCCAGCGCGTTTTCCAACAGGGGAGCCAGCGGCCGTTGGTCGGCTTCTGCCAGCTTGGAGAGCTTGCGTTGCAGTAGTTGCAGGTTCAGCCCGAGCGAGTTGAGCGGATTGCCTATTTCATGAGCCACGGCGCTGGCCATGAAAGAGAGCAGGTTGAACTGCTCTGCCTCGGCATCTTCTTCGCCCGCTGCTCGCGTTTCTGTATCATCATGCACCAGCAGGAGGTATTCCGAGCCGTTGGTGACGGGACTCATGAAAAAGTGGTAGTGGCGGGGCTCCGGGTAGTTGACCTGCAAATCGCGACTGATGGCTATGCCGCTTTCCTTCAGGTCTTCCCAGCTGCAGGTGTTGCCCACCAGTACCTCAAAGGGTACGCTGAGCAGCTCCCGAAGCGAGCGCCCGTAGATGGTGGCGGCAGCTTTGTTGGCGAAGCGGGCTTGCCCCTCACTGTCGAAGAGGATGAGTCCGTCCCTCAACGCATCAAACACATCCTGCAACAGCCCTTTGTCGGAGGCGAGCCGCAGGAACACCTGCCGCAGTTCTTCCTTGTCCAGCGAGTCCAGACGATTGACGATTTTATCTATGGTGTCGCGTTTCACAGCCCGATTTCCAGATGGTTGAACGTGGTGGGAATGGTGACTTTGTATACTCGGGCTGCATCGAACTCTCCTTCACAGGGTCGTCCGTCTGCCAGCACAATCGGGTGGGCATTGAGCGGGAGCGCGTGCAGGGCAAGCATGGCGGTGTCCTGCGAGGGCAGAAGGAGTCCCTCCCGCGTGTTGGTTATCTGCATGGTGCGCAGTCCGGAGCTGTAGTGGAAGTGCATGTAGCAGAAATCGCCCAGTCGGTGGGCGCGGCCGTCTCCCGCATCATCGTAGAGGTAGCTGTCGGCCTCTGTCTCCGGTGCCCACCATAAATCCAGCGTTAGCTCCGGGTTGGGAATTTCTCCCACGTACTGTTGCACAGGCCAGCGGGGGATGATGTGGCCGCCGCGCACAAAGACGGGGATGCGGTCCATGGGCGTGGAAACCCAGACCTCTTCCCCCTCTGTGGCAGCGGGCTGGTCTGTCCACAGGGAATACCAGTGGCCGCGGGGCAGGAAGAGGAAACGCCCGGTTTCCCCGGGATGGTGCACCGGAACGATGTAGAGCGCATCACCCAGAAAGAATTCGCTGCTGCGCCAATACATGTCGGGGTCATCCGGGTACATGAGTGCCAGTGAGCGGATGATGGGTAGCCCCTTGCTGTGGTAGCGGTAGAACTGGGTGTAGAGGTATGGCAGGAGTCGGTAGCGCTCCTCAATGGCGCGGCGGGTGATATCCTCTGCGGTTTTGCCGAAGCACCATGGTTCTTGTCCGCCGAACTCGCCGTTGTTGTGGTTGCGGAAGAAGACGTGGAATGCAGCCATCTGCATCCAACGGCAGAAGAGCTCTGCAGAGGGGTGCCCCAGGAAACCGCCCGTATCTGCCCCGCAGAAGGAGACGCCGCTGGTGCTGAGTCGTTGCACCATAAGGTTGGCCATCTTCAGGTTTTCCCAGTCGGAGCTGTTGTCTCCGGTCCAGGTGGCTGCCCAGCGCTGCAGCCCGGCAAAGCCGGCACGGGAGAGGACAAAGGGGCGTCTGTCCGGCGCGTGCATCTCCATGCCCTCACGCGTGGCGCGTGCCATGCATTGGCCGTACACGTTGTGGGCTTTCAGATGCGAGCAGGAAAAACCGTCGAAATCATGGCGTGTGTCGTCCGGAAAGGTTTTGTCCGGGAACATGACCGGCTCGTTCATGTCCGTCCAGATGCCGCGTACGCCGTATTCCCCCACCTGGCGCCGGAAGAGTCGCGCCCACCAGCGGCGGGTGGTGGGGTTGGTGAAATCCGGGAAGGTACAGTTGCCCGGCCATACGTTGCCTTGCAGCAGCGCTCCATCGTGCCGCCGGCAGAAGATGTTGCGCTCAAAACCGCTTCGCCAGACGTAGTTGTCCGGGTTGACCTTGATGCCGGGGTCCACGATGGTAACTACCTTGAAGCCCTGCTGTCCCAGACGCTCAATCATGCCGGGGGGGTCGGGGAAGCGCTCTCTGTCCCAGGTGAGCGCCTGGTAGTTCTTCATGTGGTGGATGTCCAGATGAATGGCATCGCAGGGGATACGGCGGTTGCGGAACTCTTCTGCCAGCTCGTTGACGGTGCTTTCCGGGTAGTAGCTCCACTTGCTCTGGTGGTAGCCCAGCGACCAGAGCGGCGGCATGGGCGGCAGCCCTGTCAGCTTGGTATAGGTGGCTACGGTATCCAGCGCATCCTCTCCCGCGATGAAATAATAGTCCATGATGCCGCCGTCTGCGCCGAAGAGAAGGCGGTCTTCGCGCTCTTTGCCGAAGTCAAAGTAGCAGCGCATGGTGTTGTCAAAGAAGATTCCGAACTGAGCGCCGTTGTTGAGGCAGAGGAAAAAGGGGATGCTCTTGTAAAGCGGGTCGCTCTCCGGCGTGAATTTGTAGGCATCTGCGCCCCACATCTCGTGGCGTCGACCGCGCAGATTCAGTGCGCAGGGCTTATCTCCCAGCCCGAAGAAGTGTGCCTGCTCCGGCATGTGTTTCAGCACCCACACCAGATGGTCGCCGGTGCGCTCCTGCAGGCGGTGCCCCATGCCCTCGGCATCGGCACAGAGCAGCCGGCGGCTGCGGCGGTCGTAAAACTCCAGCCCGGCATCTTCCTTGCGGATTCGGACAGTAAGTCTGGGGGTGCTGATTTCGTAGTAGGCCAGAGACTCTATCTCCGTGAGCTCCGGCGGTGCAGGGGTGTATTCCGGCGCTACGCCATAGCTGGGGATTTTTTCAAAGACAGCAGAGACTACGTAGCGACAGCGAACAATGCCCGCCTCTTTGAAGCAGAGGCGGAGTCTCGTATCCGGCAGCTCCAGCTCCAGGGTATAGTCATTCACCCATTCGTAGCTGCGGATGCTCGGCTGGCCATCGGTATTCACTGAATCAGCATGTTAACCCGGAGGCCATTGCAGGGAGCGGCCTCCAATGATGTGGATATGCAGATGCGGGACGGTCTGCCCGGCCTGCTCTCCGGTATTCATCACGGTGCGGAATCCGCCCTCGGTCAAGCCTTCGGCCCGTGCAATATCGCCGACCTTGAGCATGAGGTGCGCCATCAGGGCGGCATCCTCTACCGTGGCGGCAGCTATGTCCGGTATCGGTTTGCGCGGCACCAGCAGAACATGCACCGGTGCGGCCGGTGCGATATCCCGGAATGCTACGCACAGCTCATCTTCGTACACAATCGCCGCCGGAATTTCCTTGTCGGCAATTTTCTGAAAGAGTGTTTTTTGCATCGCACTCACTATTTACCACATGCAGCGCCCGCCTGCAATAAGAATTTGCCCGGCCGGGGCGCTTTTGTTTCTTTTTTGCTTGGAGATGCCCTGTCCCCATAGTATATTACACACCGCTAGGGCTGATTCTGCCTGTGCAGCGACCGTCGTTGCGTGGCTCTTTGCTGCGGCGCCGGTAATCGCGCTGCGGCTGATGAATTGTTCCGTTTAGTGTGCGGTGGGACTATTGTTCGTTACACAAATGAAGCAGGCTGCCGGGAATGCCCGACAGCCTGTGTTAAACGGTTATTTAATCAGTGGGGTTGCCTCTTCAGCATGCGCCCTCTTTAGCATCAATCGCCTTCTTGGCCTGCTCGAACACAGCCTTGAAAGCCTCCGGATTGGCGATAGCCAGCTCGGAGAGGGACTTGCGATCCAGATCGATGTTAGCAGCCTTGAGACCCTCCATGAAACGAGAGTAGGTCAGGCCCAGGGGACGCACAGCGGCAGAGATACGAGCGGTCCAGAGACGGCGGAACTGACCCTTCCTTCTCTTGCGATCGCGGTACTCATACTGCCATGCCTTGTAGACGGCATCCTTGGCGTAGCGGAAGAGTTTGCTGCGGAAACCGCGGAAACCCTTGGCGCGAAGCAGGATGCGCTTGCGGCGGGCGCGAGAAGCCGGCCCATTTGTAGCACGTGCCATAGTTCTTTATATATATACCTGAACGAACTGTTCTTCCTCACCTCCCTGCAGTCTCGTTCGTTCTATCCTTTGCGTGTGTTGAAAGGAAGGCTGCATGAAGGCCGCCCGATATGCGGGCGGGACTTGGCTTGTGGCCATGTTCCTTGGCTTAAGCGAAGGGCAGGTTCTGCTTGACAGCCCAAACCTGGGTGGCGTCCACCAGAGCGGGTTTGCCCAGAGCGCGCTTGCGCTTGCTGGACTTCTTCTGGAGAATGTGACGCTTACCCTGCTTGCGGCGCAGGACCTTGCCCGAGCCGGTCACCTTGAAACGCTTGGCAACAGCCTTACGTGTCTTGTTGATACCACCTTTGCGGGTCATGGTGCGGGGATTATACACACCTTTTCCTCTTTGGCAAGAAAAATATCGGGCTTTCTGATACTTTTTTTTGAAAAAAATCTTATCTTGTTTGCCAATCTGTCACCATGGCTTTTTTTGTGTCCCGAAACGAAAAATCCCCTTGACTTCCCGCTCCGAATGCTGTAACTATAGAGGGTCTCGTAGTACCATTAGCGAGAACTGTCTCTCTATATACAAAATTTTCCAGTCAAAAACCATGAAATTACATCTCCCCGGCAAACTCCGTGCAGCGCTTATGGCTTGTTATGCCATCAGCGCTTCGCTTGTAACTACCGTTTCCTCCGGCACATTTGTCGGTGGTGCGCTTGTTGCGTCCGCTGTCGTCGCTGCTCAGCAGGCCTATGCGGCTCCCACAATCGTGTATGATGGCGGCACTATCAGCAATCTTAATTATGGCTCTGTCATCACCGATACTGCTGTGGGTGACGTTTCTTTCAGTAAGGATGATAATATCACGTTCCTGAAAGATACGGATTTGTCCATGGGGGGCAACGTAACTGCCGGTATCTTCGGTGTTGGTAAGGATGTGGTGTTGGATATCAGCAGCAATGGTTACAAGCTGGATGCTGCCTTTGATATCAAGGAAGGTGTTCTTCGTCTCTCCAGCGATGTGCTGGATGAAAAGGCGGAGGTGTATCGTTCCAATTCCGGTCGTGTGGAAATCGCATGGGGTAGCGCTTCTGCGTCCATGGCTCAACAGCTTTCTGCTTTCACCGGTCTCCTCGACATTAACGATACCTCGTACGAGATGGGTGAGTTTGAAACCTCTTACGCCAAACTCGTTCTCCATGGTACGGAGGGTAACGGCAACATGGTGACGTCGACGGCAACATACTCTCTTCCCGTTATTTCTATGGGGGATACAACCGTGAGTGTCGGGGATAACTCGACTGTATTCACCGGGCTTGTATCCGGTTTCGGCTCTATTACAAAAACAGGTACGGGAACTCTGACTCTCAAGGCGAATCATGTGTATCACTACGGTGATTTGGTGATCAATGAAGGTATTGTGCGCTGGGGTGCGGAGAATAATAACGTCGAAATGACGGATAATAAGCTCTCTTTCGCAAATATTATTGTCAACAAGGATGCAACCTTTATTGACAGCCATATGGGCCGTAGTATGGTGAATACTACGTCTGTCACGCTCAATAACGGTACTCTTCTTTCATTTGCGATGGGCTCTTTCAAGTCCGATGCATGGGATGATCTCACAGTGAATACGTACAAGGCGCTGTATGTTCAGGAATCCGGTACGTTGGATGCAGAGCGTTCCGGTGGTCGCCGCTTTGCTGTGTTGACATCTATCAATAAGCCGGTTGAGGAAATTATTGAAGGCGAAGACGGTGTGGTGGATTCTTCTGTTGCAGTAGCTGAAGACGGCGGTGCTACAGAAGGCATCGTGCCGGATAATACGACTCTGACTATCAGCAATGGGTCTCAGTACACCACTACCATTATCGACCAAATTGAGAATTTCCATGGTACCATTACGTCTCTGGATACCATGAATGCTGATCACCAGTTCCACGTTTACGGTGCGCATCAGGATGCCGGTTATGCGGTTGCCATAGACGTTGCCACAAATGCGTTTGGATTTGTCAAGACGGGTGAGGGTTCCGTGACGTTCAATAATACGCTCACGGCGGCCGATGTTGTTGCCGTATCCGGTGGTTCTCTCCAGGTTAAAGGTGCATTGTCTGCTGAAGGTGTATCGGTTGCAGACGGTACGATGGTGATTGATCAGAACGCATCGATGCAGACTTTCCATGTCTCAGGTGATGGTGAGTTCCGGACAGGCTTTAGAACGCAGCAGTTTGATGTAGCCGATGAGCTGAAGATTTCCGGCGGTACGTTCACGGTGACTGGTAACGCAACGACTGTGACGGCATCCCGCGACGTGCGGATTACCGGCGGTACAACGGAGATTCGCGGTAACCTGACCGCAGGAAATGTCTATATTACCGGTGATGAGAAAACCTCCTTTACCGTGAATGGTCATGTCTCTCTGAAATCCCTTGAAAAAACAGGTGCTGCTATCCTGACTCTTCCCGAATACGGAGAGGATAAATCGCATAAGGTGGAGATTACCGGTAGCCTTACCATGAACTATGGCGGTACTGCGGAATCCTTCAACGGCGGCAATTTCGATGTGCTTGCCCCGACGAACGGTATGGTGCTGAAGTATTATTCCGGTGCCTCCAATGTGGTGAAATTGGGCTACGGCCGCAATGCTGAGCAGCGTAAGCTTGGGTATATCTTCGTTGACGTGTTTGGATATGAAAATAATCCTGACGCTCTGGCCAAGGGTATTAATCTTGGTATTGAGTCTGAGGTGCATCCGGGTGAAGCCGGCTCCCGAGTGGAACACCTTTATGCTTCTACGCTGGGTAAAAAGGGTGTTGATTATGTGATTGTGACCGGTGATGACGGCTACTACTACCTGAAGACGCTTAACGGTCAGACGGCAACAACCACCTGGGATATTAACTGGGGCTCAGAGGAGGTATCAACTGCGCCGGAAACGGTCAGAAAATGGGAGTATACTTCCATTGACGATACCGGCCTCTATGGCAGCGCCTATGACGACGACGGTTACTTCATTGCATCTGAGCTTGTCGGCAGTAATGCTGTGGGTGCGCCCGGTAATGGCTCCAAGGATCCCATCACCGGTGAGGTGAAGAAGACGGCAGTCAATGTGTTCGGCGGCGCCTATGACAGCATTGATCCCGAAGGTGCTCGCATTGAGCGCGAGGTCTGGCTGAAAGTAACCGGTGGCGAATTTGCCCTTGTGGCAGGCGGCAGTATGTGCGGTGGCACTATAGCTGTTGCCGGCTGGAGCTTGGCCGGTGATACCCATATCTTCGTTGACGAGGAGGTGAAGGCCATAGGTTCCGTTGTCGCGGGTAATTTCCTGAGTGCCTTTGAGCCCAGTTGGAAGGGTAATGGCTTTGTCACTATCAATTCTTCTGTTCTGTCCGGCTCTGTGTTCGGTGGTGGCTACAATTCCATCAATCATGATGGTGATAGCACCATTTACGTCTACAAGGCTCTCAAGGATAATGTTGCGACTCCGATCACCGATTTTACCATCGGTGATACGGAGATTGGTATGGGGCTTGTCATGCCGCAGAATACCATTACTGCCGGTTTGTTTACCTCCAAAACAGCTCAGTGGGCCGGCGAAAGTAAGATTGTCATCGATTTGAAGAATGATAAGACTTCCAATCGCATGGCGAAGTCCATCGTGGGCGGTTTCTTCAGTCAGCATGACAATGATGCGAATGTGATGACCAGAGATGGCAACAACAGCATTCTCATTACGAATACTTGCGTCGGGGACGGCTCCCGCTTGTTCTCGAACCACATTGTTGGTGGCGATATCATGATTGGTTCAGGTCACTCTGTGATGACGGGTGATACCTACGTTGAGTTCCGAAACCTCGGCACTCTCACCTATATTGGTGCCAAGGGGTATAATGCGGATAATCCTTTTGTGACCGGTGGTCATTTGGGACTTAATGTTCTGGTGTCATCTTATACAACCGACAACTCGTTTGAACTCACCGGCAATACCCACATCAAGGTTACAGACG
Organism: Akkermansia sp.; assembly: GCA_045121855.1. Taxonomy (GTDB): domain Bacteria; phylum Verrucomicrobiota; class Verrucomicrobiia; order Verrucomicrobiales; family Akkermansiaceae; genus Akkermansia. Next base: position 4,530 of record JBGVGW010000015.1, on the reverse strand, counting down.
CAGAAAATGCTGTCTTTAACACCAATCTGATTGCCGGTCACGCTGTTTCCCGTGATAAGACATGGGATAATACTGAGGAGATTCTCTCCAATAACGAGTTTGAGCGTAAGTGTGTTGTCACCATAGATGGCGATACCTACATTGATATTGACAGCGGTATTTACAAGGGCGTTGTCGTGGGTGGCCATTACTATGAAGACTTCATTCATGATGCTCTGCCGGATAACCCCGGTCAGGTGCCGGCGCATCCCCGTCAGGGAACGGAACCGGATACGCTGACTGTCACCGGAACTACTCACATTAATCTGACCGGTGGCATCTATCGCAACATGGTTCTTGGTGCAACCTATTACGATGGCTGGGACGATGTGCAGATGTATACCGGTGGTGTTATCATCAACGTGGATGGTTGCACGATGGGAGATGCCGATATGAACGGTACCTCCAATGCGTACAATTATGCAGTTGTCGGTGGTTACTACATTGATGAGTATCTGCATGGCGCAGAAGTGCAGGGGCCGTACGGCAGCTCCAATCCTCATTCTGTTGATATTTCTGCCACGGTGGGTGATATCAACCTGACTTTCGCCGATACTACGGTGAACGGTATTATCCTGGGTGGTTCTCACATCCTTCGTTCGCAGGAAGCGGAACCGAGCGGTGTGCGCCAGGGGAATATCACCATTGATTTGCAGAGTGGTGCGTTCAATAAGAATATCTACGCTGCCGGTTGTCAGTATTCCGGTGTGGAACTCTATACTGAGAGTACCACGGTGAAGATTTCCGATGAGGTGAAGTTCGGTAAGAATGTGACGGTATGCGGTGGCTATATGGGTAGCGGTGCTTCTACTGTGCACGGTGATGCTACGCTCGAGTTTACCAGTGCCTCCAAATACGACAATATCTCCGGTGTCAACTTCATCTTCTTCGATGTGGTGAAGGTGACCGAGGAGGACGGTTATGTGGCTCTGCCCCATAACACAACCCTCCTGGGTGACTATGTGACCAAGCGCGGCGCCGGTACTCTGGAACTGGGTGTGCAGAATAAGCTGGATATGCTCACCGTGCAGGAAGGTACGCTGAAGCTGGCCGCCAACAGCGCCGGAACGGCAGAAGGAACGAAGATTGAGCAGTTGAACCTTTGCAAGGGTGCTACGCTCGATTTGACGGCCGGAAATTGCGGTATCAATGGAGACCTCGTTGTTGAGGGCGGTTCTACCATTAAGATTGGTACCGGCCTGACGCCCACTGCCATTGAGCGCCTTATCTGGGACGATTCTGAAAAGGTGATGCTGACGCTGAGCTCGCTGCCCACCGGTGCGGAATCCTATGTGGTAGAGCTTTTCTCCGGGCTTTCCAAGGCTGATATCGTTGGTCTGGATATGCGTGTTCTGGATGAAGGCTTCGGCGTGCGTGCTTCTCAGTATATCGACAGTAATGTTGACCTGACCAATAGCTACCTCCTTCTCGAAGGCGATACGCTCGTGCTGACTCGTGCTCCGCGCCGCGACATCTTCTGGGAATACAAGGAGGGAACCAGCGGCTACTGGATGTCTGAGGACGCCTGGGCCAAGAAGGATGAGGGTGAACCCAACACGATGTTCAACAATGAGCCCGGTTCGGACAACGTGGTGTTCTCCAACAATACCGCTACCATCACTGTGAATCAGGAGGTGATGCCCTACGATATTTACGTCAGGAACGGTGAATACACGTTCACCGGCGAGGGTAAGGAAGGCGTTATCACCCCCTACGGCAGCATCGTTCTCTCGGAAGGCGGCAAGGCCACGTTTACGGAGTTTGTGAAGCTCAATACCAGTGCGGATACAACGCTGATTGCCCTTCAGGATGACGCTTGCCGCCTTGAGGTAAACAACGCTATTGCCATCAATCAGTTGCAGAACCGCGGTACCGTTGTGGTGAATGCTGATATGTCCATTGCCAACGGAACCGATAACGGTGGTGTCCTTGTGGTGAATGGCGGTGATCTCACCGTGGGTGGTGATTCTACCTTCTCCGAGCTGCAGGTCAGCGGCAATGTCAAGAATAATGCCGATTTTGTGCTGACCACGGATGGCCTCAGTAATATCGGCGGGATTGACGGCGGTATCGTTGGCGTCCTCAAGGGCGGAGAATTGACCATCAATCCGAATGGTGAGGCTACTACAACCACTCTTGAGGCGCTGCAGGGTTCCGGTGATTTGGTGACAAAGAATGCTCTTGTGCTCCATTCTGCCAGCAAGATAGGTAATCTGACGGCTTCTACTCTGAACCTGGAGAGCACACTGCAGGCAACCGGCAGCGTCATGGTGCAGAATGATTTGGCTGTCAGCGACTCGGTTAATATCACCGGCGCTCTTACAGCCGGTTCTATCACCTACAACAATCTGGCGCTCAAGCTTAATTATGCTATGATTGATGTGGAACAGAATGTGTACGCATCTGTCGGAACTTCCTCGCTGCGGATGAATGTGGATACCACCATGATTGCCACTAAGATTCTGAGCGATGGTCAGGAATATTACCTGCTCAAGTGTGACGAGGGTGGTCTGGAAGCCGATGTAGTGTTCGATGCTGATGGCGCTAAGGTGCTTCACTCCGGCAACGATCGCTATGATTATTCGGCCTATACCGTAAGTGACGGCGTGGTGCTGAAGGCAGACTTGATTAATCCGAACCTCTATGAGGACTCTGTCGCCGAAACTCACAATGGTATCACGGGCGGTATCATGCTTGATAAGCTCTACAAGAATGCAACCATTCTGGAGAATCACCCGAACGGCGACCTTGTGCGCACGATGGAAGCCATCAATCAGCAGCTGATGGTGAATAACAGCAAGAAAGGTTTGGATGACCTCTTTGCAGCCGTTGCCGGCGCCTCCATCCCGGCTATGGGCGTTGCCTTCGCCGATGATATCAGCCGTCAGATGCAGGCTATTCGTAACCGTACGACCACCATGGGCGTAGACCAGAGCGCCGTGAATGAGGGTATTCCCTATTTCAACGCCTGGATTAACGCAGAGGGTGGCAATCGTAGTCTGGACAAGGATGGTACTTCCTCCGGTTACGATTTGACCGGCTGGGGTGGTACTGTGGGCTTCGATGTTGACTTCACTCCGCGCCTGACAGCCGGTATTGCCGTTTCCTCCATGTGCGGTGATTATACTGCCAATGCCCCGGATTCTGCGGAGGGCGACTTCGATACCCAGTACGTCACCGCCTTTGCTCGCTACGGCTATCGTGCATGGGTTCACACTTTCGTTGCCAGCGTTGGCCGCGCAGATGCCACTCTGGAGCGCACCGTCTCTCATCAGTACGGCAGCTATCGCACGAAGGGTGAAACGGATGGTATGGGCTTCGGCTTGATGTACGAGGTGGGCTATGTGCGCGCCTTGAATGAGTCCGGTACGGCCTGCATCCAGCCTGTGATGAACTTCTCGCTCACCAAGGCTTCTCTTGATGGTTACAAGGAAGAGGGGAGCGATGCAGCTCTGGAGGTAGGTGATATCGAGATGACCACCTTCACTGTGGGGGCGGGCGCTCGTATCCAGGCCACCATCGGTGAGAACCTGTACAACCGCGCCTCCATCTTCGAGTGCCGCGCTCTTGCTAAGTTCCGCGCCGGTGATCGCAACGCCGAGACCGATGTGGACTTCGCCGCCGCTGCCATGGGAACCGGCTCTGTTGAAAGTGCAGAAATGGGTAACGTGGGCATCGAAGTGGGCGCCGGTATCGTGGTGCCGCTGGGGGCAGAGCATTCCTCCATCTTCGCAGATGTGTCGGCTGAGTTCTCCACCGGCTATACCAGCGTCAACGGTACGGTTGGTTATCGCATCAACTTCTAATTCGCTCGAAAAAGCTTAATTATACCGCGGCTCACCCGCCACATCGGGTGAGCCGCGTTTTTTTCTGTAAAAAACACCCGATTTTGCAAATTAAAGTAGCCGAAATGCACCAATCTTGCTGCTCAACATAAAAACACATTTTTTTCATTTTTTATAACTCGTGCTCATTTCAATGCTTTGCAGAGCGATTTTGAGATTTCGGAAAATAAAAATGAAAATTTCTTCAAAAATATGCTTGACGTGAAGAGGTGTTTCATGTATACTCTGCTCCGCACCCCACTACGGGGCGGCTCGAAAGAGAAAGCGAAGGTGAGCGAATCACCGAGGTGGGCTCAGCCGGGCAAGGCAGTTTTCAATGCACGGACTTTCCGTGGCGTCGGGACCGCAGCGATGCGGAACCAATGGTAAACCTACCATGTGGGACGCCGGAGAGGCTAAAGAGAGGGAAGAAAAAGGTCGTGACGCGTGCCGTGGTTTTCTGCGAAGACGGAGTTCTGAGGAACTTCTGAGCGGGGTAATACACGGCACTGGTGAATCAGAAAGATTCATCGGTCCAGCAATTTCTTAATTATATTATGGAGAGTTTGATTCTGGCTCAGAACGAACGCTGGCGGCGTGGATAAGACATGCAAGTCGAACGGAGTGACTTCGGTCACTGAGTGGCGCACGGGTGAGTAACACGTGA
>JBGVGW010000014.1:0-37849 GCA_045121855.1 Akkermansia sp. | reverse complement strand
TCCCACCCGGTCCCATTCCGAACCCGGAAGTGAAACATCAGCACGTCGATGGTAGTCGGACGACAGGTCCCGCGAGAGTAGATAGCCGCCAGGGCTCAAACGAAGCTCCTGAACCGAAAGGTTCAGGAGCTTCTTCTGTTTCCGGGGTGGAGCATTCCGGACACGGGGGAGTCAGCGCGGTTTGGCCAGCCGCCCTTACAGCCATCTTCTTGAAGGGCGGGACTTAAGTCCCGCGCTACGAGATGGTGACTACCCCCAAAAACGTTTGGCGGTGCGCCCGGCGGGCAGATGCGCTGTGGGGCAGGGCCGGTTACGAAAAAGTTCGTGAACTGCTCAAATCTGTCGGATGTATAGAGTCCATTTCAACGGATGAAGCCATAGAGTTGCTTGAGCGATATGAAATTATTAATCCTTATGCATCTAAAAGGACGTGGTCTTGGGAATTCTTGTACAACTATAAGTTATATAAGGATGGACGAAAAAAATTGAGTGATTACAACTATGTGCGCGCAATATACGAAGCCTGGGATGGTTCCTCGCGGTATCTGCCCTTAGAATGTCTGGCTGCTTTTATTTCTGCCGGTTCAGGTTTATATGGTAGTGAATTAAGTAGTGCATGTAAGTATGGTCACACGGAAATCGTCAGACTGCTTCTTGACGTCCCGGGAATTGATGTGAACGCTCGTGATGGCTCTGGACTAACGGCTCTCTATGCGGCTGCTCGGAATGGTAAGCCTGAAATAGTTAAGCTACTTCTCGCTGTTCCCGGAATTGAGCTGGAGAAGAAGTGCAACGGGAGTACACCTCTTGAAAATGCCAAGAGAAATGGTTATAACCGGGAAATCATCAATCTACTCAAATCTGCCGGAGCCAAAGAGTAACACATGAGCTGCGTATCAGGAATGAGTACAGAAAAAACTATTCAGGCGGAGTCTTACAAGGAATCGGGATGAGAGAGAGAGTCCAGTAAACCTATCCTGCGAAAGAAGCCTGCCCCCAAGGAATCTGAGCCGGAGCACACGATAGATGATGAGGGCGAGGACATCAACTCCACGGCTGTGATAGGCGATGCTGTCGTCAATCTGGTTACCGACGATGATGAGGATGAAAGTACGACCTTTGTCCTGTGCCTAGCGGCAGCGGGTGTCATTTTTTCCATCATCAGTTATGTGTATAACAAAGATAACAGCGATGTGCTGACGGGTATATACATCTTTATGGCCGGTTATGCTGTGTTGTTATTACGCATCCTGCCGTTCTGGCTGACAACCGTTGGCATTGGCGGCCTGTTGGCTAGTGTATTTGCCTCCGGTTCCACCTTGTTGCTTTGGTTGTCCTTGGCATTATTGGGAACCGGGCTGCTCGGTTATCTGATTCGCTATCTGATACCGCAGAGTATCATGCGTATCCTCAAAAAACTATCCTGGATACTCATGTTTGTGGGACCCTACCTCATGTACACCTCCGGAGCGGATATCACCGGTATACTCTGTACGATTGTATCTGCCCTGTGGTTCATCCTGTTCGTCTCACGCCTCGTTATCTCCAAGGGGATGGACAAGGTGCTTGACGCAGCAGAGCGAATATCTACGCGTAAATAACCTCGGCATAGTTAATACTCCAGGATTCGATGAGTTTCGCGTAACCGCCATTCATTCGGTTGTTGTGGCTAACGGCCCAAGCCGACAACATCGTCGCTGAGCTTGACGCCAGACGCCGCAGGAGGATGTAAGAGGCATTTTTTTCTTAGCCGAAAAAAAAGCCGCCGGGGGAAAGGGGAAACTTTCTCCCGGCGGTGAAGTATTGTTGGGAAAATCTCAGGCGGCGGGATGGGGTGCCGGGCGGTCGTGGTCTTTGTAGCGCGCAAAGATGGCGCGCGGGTCTTCTGCGGAGGAGCGGAGTTCTGCAAAGATGGAGTCGCGCATGCGGAGGGCGGCTTCGAAGGCTGCCTGTTCGGAGCCGTACTGTTTGTCTGAGAAGTAGCGGGTGAATTGGTTCCACTTGCGGCAGATGCTCAGTCTCCAGCCCAGGAAGGAGGTGGTTTCGTAGGTGTAGCGGGTGATGTTGCGCTGTGTCATGGCGGTGGTGTGTGTTGTTGTTTGTTCGGCGCGTTGTCTTGCGCCGTGGGTATCTTCGCACACCTGCCGGTTATTCTCAATCTAACATGCTAATTGTTTCGCGCCGTGTTATAACAGGAAAAATATGATGAGGGAAGCGTGGTGGTTGTTTTATATTGTGCAATGGGCGGGAATGTGCTAGTCTGGCGGCGGTATGGCAGAACAGCTGAAAACGGTGGAGGTGGTGGCGGGATTGGTGATGGCGGATGGTCGTGTCTTGGCAACGCAGTGTGCGCCGCACAAGCACGGGGGTGGCTGGGAGTTTCCCGGGGGGAAATTGGAACCGGGTGAGCAGCCGCAGGAGGCTGTGGTGCGCGAGCTGGCTGAAGAGCTTGACGTATGTGTCGAGACGGGAGAGCTGCTCTGTACTGTGGAGTGGGATTACCCGACTTTTCACCTGCGGATGTATTGTCTGGAGTGTCGGTTGGTTTCCGGCACTATTCGGCTGCGAGAGCATGCTGATGCTCGCTGGCTGAGCGCGGATGAGCTGCACAGCGTGGAGTGGCTGCCGGCTGATGTGGAGGTGCTGGCAGCGCTGGAGGGGCGTTTGCGCCGCAGTTAATCAGTTTTTTATTCCTCCGTATTGGTAGCCTGCTTTTTCAACGGTGCTGCGGAGGATGTCTTCACTGAGCGATTCCGTAGATTGAATGGTGACGCTGTTCTCCTTGTGGGAGGCGGTGCAATCGGTGACGCCGGGAAGTGCGAGGAGTGCTTCTGACATGTGGCGCTCGCAGTGCGGGCACATCATGCCGGTGACGGTGATGACGGTGGTGTGGCTCATGGTGATAGGTGTGTTTTGTTGAGGTTTCGGGAAGTCTGTGGCTGGTTTTTCGAGGTTCAGGCGGCGCAGTCTCAGGGCGTTGGCAACGACACAGAAGCTGCTGAGGCTCATGGCTGCGGCGGCAATACCCGGACTCAGAGTTTTGCCGAGCAGGGGATAATATGCTCCGGCGGCCAAGGGAATGGTCAATATGTTGTAAAAAAATGCCCAGAAAAGGTTCTGGCGGATGTTGCGGATGATGGCGCGGCTGAGTCGGAACGCAGCCATCACGTCGCAGAGGCTGCTGCGCAGCAGGATGATATCGGCGCTCTCGATGGCCACATCCGTCCCTGCACCGATGGCGATGCCGACATCGGCACAGGTGAGTGCCGGAGCATCGTTGATACCATCGCCCACCATGGCTACCTTGTATCCCTCCTCCTGGAGCGTGCGGACCATGGCGGCTTTGTCTGCCGGGTGTACGTTTGCCCGGATTTCGCTGATGCCGGCCTGTGCCGCGATGGCTTTTGCCGTGCGCGCGTTGTCGCCGGTCATCATGATGACTTTCAAGCCGCTTTGCTGCATGCTTCGGATGGCTTTTTCGCTGTCGGGTTTGATGGCATCTGCCACGGCGATAATGCCCAGCAGTGTTGTGCCGCAGGAGATGTACAGGGGCGTTTTTCCTTCGTCTGCCATGCGGGCGGCGAGGTGAGACTCTACGCCAATACCCAACTGTTGCATCAGGGCGGTATTTCCGGCGGCACAGACTTGCTCATTGATGATGCCTTGCACGCCCAGCCCGGGCAGGTAGGTATGTTGCTGCAGCTCCGGGTGTGCCATGCCCGCTGTGAATTGTTTGATGGCATCCGCAATGGGGTGCCGGCTTTCTGCTTCCAGAGCGGCGGCGATGCGGAGTAATTCATCCCGTCCGGAGCCGTTCATGGGAAGGACATCGGTCACAATCGGTGAGCCTGCGGTAATGGTTCCGGTCTTATCCAGAATGACCGCCGTCGTGTTGCGGGCATTTTCCAGCGCCGCTCCGCTGCGGAAGAGAATGCCGCGCTCTGCGCCCTTGCCGGCACCCACCATGATGGCAACCGGTGTGGCCAGTCCCAGCGCACAGGGACAGGAGACGACCAGCACTGCGATGGCGCAGCCCATGGCGAATGCAACCGTACTGCCCGCCAGTATCCAGACGAGTGCTGTCAGCAGGGAAATCAGGACCACCGCAGGAACAAAAATGCCGGAAATACGGTCTGCCTGGCGGGCAATGGGAGCTTTGGCGGCGGCAGCTTCGCCCACCATAGAGATGATGTCGGAGAGCGCTGAATCCCTGCGGCAACGCCGCACAATGATACGGAGCGCTCCGTGACCATTGACTGTGCCGGCATAGACAGGGCTGCCGGGGCTCTTGTCCACGGGCATGCTTTCCCCGGTGAGCGCGGCTTCATCGATGGTTGAGATGCCCTGCTGCACGTCGCCGTCGGCAGGGATGCGCTCGCCGGGGCGCACCAGCAGGATATCTCCCGGCTGAAGCGTGTCTGCAGGGACGGTGATGGGGATGCCATCACGCAGCAGGTTGGCGTTGTCCGGCAGGAGCTCGCGCAGCTTTTCCAGCGCGGAGCCTGTGCGCCCGGTGGAACGAGCCTCCAGCCATTTGCCGAAGGTGATGAGCGTCAGTATCATGCCGGCGGATTCCAGATAGACCACGCCGCTATGCAGCCAACACACATCCACGATGCTGTAGAGGATGCCGGCAGCGGCCCCCAGCGCAATGAGCGTATCCATGTTGGGGGCTTTCTGCAGGAGCGCCCGGCTACCGGAGATGAAGAATTTTCTGTTGAGCCACAGAATCGGTAACAGAAGCAGAGCCTGTGCGGCCATGCTCACCCCGCCGTGCAGGGTATGGTGCAGCACCATCATGGGTAGCAGAAACGCCAGCGAAAACAGAAATCGGCGGAGCAGGGGGGCGCTGTCTCTTCGCGTAGCCGGGGGCGTGGATGGCTCCTGCGCGCTCGCTCCGTAGCCTGTCGCCACGATTGCGGCGATGATATCGGTCTCATTCAGCTGCGAGTCATCAAACTCTGCCACCATGCTACCCGTCAGCAGGTTTACGTCTACCGCTCGTACTCCGGGTAGAGAGCGAACGCACTTGTCTACTCTCGCTGCACAGGCCGAACAACTCATGCCTGTTACGCTGAAATGCGCTTTCATTATATTTGTTTGAACTAACTTTGGCTTCCTGCTTTAATAAAAGCAAGATTTCGGCATGTCAGCCGCTCTATTATTGCGCATGCGGCAAGTAAATGAAAACTGAGAGGCCGACTGCTCGGAGTAGGATGCATCACATGTGCGTTAAGACTCTGGTCCGGAATCAGTAGGAGGGCATTGCTGCAATCATCCTCCTTTCATTGCCGGAGCGGAAAACGTTATTTAATTTCCGGTAATTGAGTTCAGAAGATTGCTATCACTTCTTTTTTTTGATAAGCTGACGGAAAATATTAATGAGCTTACAAATAAATTTCTGAGCGATATTTGGCGTAATGAGAATGATACTAAGTTTGCATTTGTTTAGGAGGCTGTCTGCGTTTTTTAACGCACGCCGGTAGAAATGTATTTGGTTTCTGAAAGTTGAATAGTCCTTGGCTATTCTGAAATGATAGTGCGCATATTGCGCTTGCACTGCTTTAATCATTTGAGCAGAGGTATTCAGACGTGCCATGGTAGATGTTAAAATATCTTCACATGTCTTACTGTAATTCATAAGGGATTCAAAATTGAATTGAATATGCGAGTGACTATTCTTTCGGATGCAACAATAAGCGAGAACATCCGGCATTTGCCAGAACGGATAATTCTGAGCCATTGGCAACATCAGCTGCCAGTTTTGTCCTCCTTGCTTTGTGACATAAATTTCTCTATCAGGGACAATCTTGTCGAAATAGGCCATCCTTATCATGCAAGCCATCGCGCCTGTCCATGTCTTTTTAAAAACAATTTTTTCAAAGGCATTTTCAATAGAAATCGGAACAGTCAAATCTTTCTCAAGCAAACCAAGAGAAGCTCCCGTCTCATCATCAATACTTTCAATGTTGCATCGAACCATACCGGCGTCAGGGTGACTTTCTAAAAAAGCAACTCTTTTTTCAATGGAATCAGGGGTTAACCAATCATCCGGATCCGGCCATGTAACAAACTGTCCACTAACATGCTTGAGCCCATTATTGATGGAGCCTGCCAATCCGGCGTTTTTCTGTTTGATATACACCACTTTATATCCTTCCGCTTCCAAAAGGGGGATATATGATTTGATAATCTCCTCTGTGCTATCGGTGCTCTCATCATTAACCAAAATGATTTCTAGATGTTTGTAGGTCTGAGCTATCAGGGAATCAAGGAATCGTCCTAAGTACGATTCCATATTATAGCATGGGGATATTATGCTGACTAATTCTTGTTTCATTGTTATGAAAAAAAATTGGGGAGATGTGTTCAATGTTTAATGAATCGCTTGGTGGTGCTCCATATAAACTTTAACATTTTATATATATGGGGATGCCGTTGTGGGGCGAATAAGCGTTTGCAAAATCCTACATGTGGAATAAAGTCTTTATGTCTAAGCCAAAAATGTGTTGAAAGTTTCTGTTTGGTGTTTTTGTTAGTAAGCCTTTTCCTATTAATATAGTAGAACTTCCACATTTCATTGTACAATATATATACCCATTGTGAAATTGTGAGCTCACGATTTTCAGATGGACCATTGCTAATGTCGCGATAAATTCGCCATGGAGCTTCTACACAATACAAATATTGTTCCAGCGGCAATTCAACTCTATCCAGACGATGAGAAAGCGAATCCTTTGCGTCATAGTGATAATTATACATAGGCTCATTTATTGCATAGAGGTTACGAACTTGAGTCGCATATGTAAATGTAAATACCCTATCTTCGGCGCACAGCATATCCTCGTGAAATCTCAAACCCTGATTTTCATTATTAACAATTCGTCTTTTGTATAGTTTTGCCCAAGGTGCCGCAATCACACATTTAACATATTGTGAAGGAATCATTTGCACCAATCCGGACAAATATAACCCGCATGCTTTTCCGTGAAAGCTGAAATCGGTGATAACTAAATCACAATCGTGAGAAAGTGCGGCTTCAAGTGTTTTTTGAAAGAAATCGGGACTAATGGAGTCATCCGCATCAACAAAGGTGAAAAAATCAGTTTTTAACGCATCCAATCCCGCATTGCGTGCGGAGGAAACGCCTCCGTTTCTTTTGTTAATGATTGTAAATCTGCAATCGCTTTTCGCATATTCCTGAAGTATGCTCAAGCTTGAATCCGTAGAGCCATCATTAACAAAAATAGCTTCCCAATTTTTATAACTCTGGTTTAAAATAGATTGTATACATCTATGTAGATATTTTTCTGCATTATAAACGGGAACGATTACGCTTACCTTTTCTGTCATATTTCTCTATTTAGATAAAATTGGACTGATAGCACGAATCCATAAGTGTCTTATACGCTCTTCCTTTAATAAAGTCAACCAATTTCCATTATTTGTGACTCGTCGCACATGTGAGATTTGCCGGATAGAATAGGCATCGTTTCCTGCATCAGTGAACCTGAACTGCCTCAGAATACTCGGGTGAATCCGGCAGAGATAACGTGGGCTGAGGCGTTGTTGCGGGATTCGAAGGCATAGTTCAGATAGATGCTGCGCTGAGAGTCTTCCGGTTGCAGTCTAGCCCCGCACCGCAGGGTGAATCCGCAGCGATCAGGCTCTGCCTGGCGGTAGGTTTTACCTTCTATGGTAGCAGTCGGATTATCGCGGTGGGGATCTCCGTTGAATTCTGCTTCTGCGTAGATGGTGGCTTGTTCCGTTACCCAGGCAATACCGCTGCCGATGCTGCCGCGCAGGTTGGTAATGCCGCTGATTTCCTCTGCATCCACGCTCAAGTCGCTGCCATGATAGTAATCTGCGCCTCCGTATATTTCCCAGATGACTGATTGGGAAAGCTTCATTCCCCATCTGAGGCAGGTTTGCGCCATCACGCTGTTATGATGCCAGTTTTTCAGACCTGAGTATATGCCGGGGTCTGTCTCCGTCCTGCCTATTCCCAAAGCGCCGTAAAGCCGGAGTTGATAGCGGGAATCGTCATTCAGGAAGGAGTGGCGGAAGTATCCTGCGGCATGGAGCGAATGCTGGTCGAGCTCTCCGAAGCTTGCTCCGCTGATTTTACCCAGTGCGGCGCCCAGTGCCAACCCCACTTGGGTGTGCGGGACGGGATGCGCCTCTGCACCGATGGCGAGTCCGTAGGCGCTTACTTCGCCGCCGGGGACATTCTCCTCATCATCACATTCCATGATACCACCGTAGAAAGCAGCCCATGTGGTGGAGTCCATGCTGTGGCAGTTATCCCGCACGGCGTTCATGAAAGCGTGGGATGCAAACAGAGACCCCCATGCACTCTGCATGGTTGCCTGACTCAGAGCAGTCCCGCTTTCGGGAGATAGGATGTCATCAACATTTGCGTTGCCTCCGGTGTCACCCTCGGTTTCCGGCTTCTTGTTGTTGTGCGGATCATCCGGGGCATCTCCGGATGTATCAATGACCGGGCCGTGCGGGTCGTCAGCATCGGGGGTACTTGGTTGTTCGGTGTCGGAGGAATCGTTACCATCATTATTATCCGCGCCGGGAATAATGGGGCCGGGGTCTGTGGGGGCATCGGGCAGCCCCTCTCCTTCATCCGTCGGTTTGTCGCTTGGCGGGGTGTACGGATCGTTGCTTGGTGGAGTAACAGGTGTATTATCGGGCTCATCGACCGTTGGCGTATCGGCGGGTGTATCGGCGGGCGGTGTCGGTTCAACAACAGGAGGCGTTTCCGGCTGCTGTATCGGCTCTGCCGGTGAAAGACTCATGCCCTGAGCATTCACTGTCAGTTCATATTCTTCGCTGTTGATACCGAAAAAGTCGTAATAATCCGTCACATTCCCGCTAAGAAGGCGATTATAGGTCAGGAATGTCTGACTGTTGCCGACAGTAGGGGCTGTATTCAAGTGCAGTGTTGTCGCGTTGCTGAGCACCACGGTGTCGGCATGCAGCGTGGCGGCGGCATCGCTGAATTGCAGGCTGCCGCCATTGAGCGTCAGCGCTCCGTTAATACGACTGTTCCCGCTGATGCGAAGCGTTGACCCTGCCATGGAGGTGCGTGCTGCGGTCTTGATTATCTGTGCTGTGGAGAGATTGCCACTGACGCTAGCTCCATTCAGATGCCAGGTACTACCCGCAGCTATCGGCGTGCTGCCTTTAGTGCTGAGCTTCAGAATGCCATCCGCTTCCACCAGCAGCTTGCCACGGAATTCTCCTCCTTCTGATAAATCCAGAGCGCGAGCCCTTTTTAGTTCTAACTCTTCCTCAACCGAGAGTTTCGCTCCTGCTGCAACGCGCAGCTGCAAGCCGTCCTCTATCTGAACACCACGTGCAGCGATGTCCTGATTGATGTTGTAGCCGGTCTTGAAAATCAATTGGTTATCGAGAGCCGTTGCGCCCATCAGCTGACCACCATTGAGCTGCACTTCATTGTTGATTTCATGGCCACCCAAATCCAGCACGCCGCCCGAGAGTTCAATCACTCCGCTGCCGAATGCCCCGGCGCCTCCGGCTTTCACCGTGCCGTCTGAAATCTGGGTTCCTCCTGTATAGGCATTGACTGCATTCATCTCCAGCGTGCCGGAACCTTCTTTCACTACTGATGTCTCGCCTATGATTTGCCCCATGCCATTCCAGACAGTGGCTCCATCACCTTTTACCAGCAACGACTTGGGGGCTACCATATCACCAATCGTCACCGTCCCGGCATTCTCAAACACCACTTCTTTTCCGGTTTGAAATCCATACAAATCATTTGCCCAGAAATTCAGGCTGCCATCGAACACCATCACCTTGTTGGCATGTGGACCGTCATCATCTCCACCGGGAATCAGTAATTCTGCCTTCAGCGTTGATAGAGAAAAAAGAGAGATAACTAGAAAATACCTAACGATAGCGGAACATTTCATGGCGGGAGAGAAATGTCTACTGTATAACACTCTTACTCTGCATCCGCAATATGAAACCGTGTCAATTCCACGGCATGACGCGGAGTCATGAATAATGGATGCTATTTTCCGGTATTAGCAGTAGCTCCGCGATATGGGGGTATCCGAGCTTCTCGGGAAGGGGAAATGCTGACTTTCACCTATCCACCGTAAGCGGGAAGCGGATGGAGAGGGGGTAGTCTTCCACCTTGATGAGTTCTACACCGTACATAGCGGCGATTTGGGGGGCATCGGAGGCGGCGTATTCCTGCCCGTAGTAGATGGTTTTGACGCCGTGTGCACAGAGGGCCTGCATGCAGGAGGTGCAGGGCATGGTGGTGCAGGCTACGACTTTTGCTTCTCCTCGTTTGAAGAGGCTGCAGAGATTGATTTCTGCGTGGAGCATGTATTTCTGGCGCTCTTCCCGGGAGTCCCAGAAGCCTTCCGGTGCGGTAAATCCGGGGAAGAGTCCGTTGTAGGCGGTGCCGATGACTCGGTTGTCCTTGTCGAGCGCGGCAGCCCCGACTTTACGGAAGGGATCTTCGGAACGGAGGGCTGCCACATGCGCCAAGGCCATGGCGTACTGGGGGATAGGGATGCGTTTCACAGGTTTGGGTGCGTTTAGAAGGTTTAATCGTTGTCGGTTGAGAGGAAGCGGTCGGTAGCATCTGCCAGGAAGCCGTCGGCTACTAAGAGTTGGGCTTCATGGCGGGGAATGCCGCGGGAGAGGAGGTAGAAGAGTTGTTCCTCATCCATGGGGGCAGAGGCGCTGCCGTGGGAGCAGCGCACTTTATCTGCCAGAATTTCCAAGCCGGGAAGGGAATGAATGGTGGCTTTTTCGCTCAGCAGCATATTGCGGTTGCTCTGGTAGGCATCCGTGTTATGCGCGCCGGGACCAACAAAGATATTGCCGGCAAAGATGGCGGTGGCGTTCTCATCCACCACGTTCTTGTAGAGGAGGTCGCTTGCGCTGTGCCCGGAAGTGTGAATCTGGCGCGTGTGCTGATCCAGCACCTGATTGCCGGAGAGACGGTTGGCAGAGTAGAGTCGGATGTCTGCATCTCCCTCGCTGTGCAGTACTTCTGCTATGGTTTCTTCGCGAGCCCAGGCATGGTTGCAGTGGCGGGTGAGGTGGCGCACCTTTGCCTGCACGGCAGAGATATTGGTGATATTCATGGCGCGGGAGCTGCCGCTTCCGCATTCTTCCAGTTCGACGGAGATTTCAGCGCCTTCTGCCGCCTGAATGATGCGGGTGCAGACCATGCAGCCTTCCCCATGGGTGATGTGGCGCTCGCGGATACGGGCGCGGGCGCCGGGGGCGGCGATGATGAGGGTGGTGGGGGTGAAGAGTCCCTCTGTCTCGTAAGTGATGGTAATGGGCTCAGCTATGTCGCCTTCCAGGAAGAGGGCTGCCCCTTTGCCGAAACGCTGCAGGTGCAGGCCGAGAATGCGGTCGGAGCCGATGGTGGCCATGAGCAGCTCGCTGTCGGCGTCTTCTTTGTCGATGTTGTCGGCACAGCCGGAGGTATCCGTAATGGTGACACTCCCCCGTGAGGGCGAGTTTTTCGTGTCAGCCAGCAACTCAACCAGAGAGGCAGCGTGCTTGTGCGGACGGCCGAAACGCCAGTTCTCATTCAGTCTGTCCGGGGTGGGAGCAGAGAGCAAGCGTGTCTGTGCCTCCACTTTTTCCATGGCGAGCTTCATATCGTTGCCAGAGTCCGGGAAATCCATGATAGCGTAGAAAGATGTTGAGGGTGAATCAGCCGATGGAGTCCTCCATTTCCAAATCGATGAGTCGGCGGAGCTCCACGGAGTATTCCATGGGGAATTCCTTCACCAAATCATTAATAAAACCGTTGACAGCCAAGCTCATAGCTTGGGCTCGGGTGAGGCCGCGTTGTTGCAGGTAGAAGAGCATCTCCTCATCCACTTGGGAGACGGAGGCCTCATGCTGGACGGCAGAGGCGTTGCCGTTGACCGTGATGGCGGGGTAGGTGTCTGTTCTGCTGGCGGCATTGATGAGCAGGGCATCACACTCCGTGTTATTTTTGCAGCCCTGCATACCCTTGAGCACGGTGACCTCTCCGCGATAGCTGGCACGCCCCTGCCCGATGGAGATGGATTTGGCCACGATATTGGAGGTCGTTTCCGGAGCGGCGTGAATCATGCGGGCGCCGGTATCCTGCACCTGGCCGTCATGCGCGAGCGAGATGCTGACCACCTCTCCGCGAGCACGGCGCCCCTGAAGCACCACGGCGGGGTACTTCATGGTGAGTCCGGAGCCCAGGTTGCAGTCAATCCAGCGGATTTCTGCGTCCTCCATAGCGAGCCCGCGCTGGATGACGAGGTTGTACACGTTGGTGGCCCAGTTCTGGACGGTGACATACTGGATTTTCGCGCCTTTGAGGGCCACGAGCTCCACCACGCCGGAGTGCAGGGTCGAGCTATCGTACATGGGGGCGGTGCAGCCTTCCATATACATGAGTTCCGCGCCTTCATCGGCAATGATGAGGGTGCGCTCAAACTGACCCATGCTGGCAGAGTTGATGCGGAAGTATGCCTGCAACGGTTGTTGCAGCTTCACTCCCTTGGGAACATAGATGAACGAGCCACCGGAGAATGCAGCGTGGTTGAGCGCGGAGAATTTGTTGTCACCCACGGGGATAACCTTGCCGAACCATGGGCGGAAGATATGCTCGTATTCCTTGAGCCCCTCGGTGGAGTTCACGAAGATGACGCCCTGCTTGCTGAGCTCCTCGCGCATGTTGTTGTACGCCGTTTCGGAGTCGTATTGGGCATCCACACCGGCCAGGAAGGCGCGTTCCTGCTCCGGAACACCCAAGCGCTCGAAGGTTCGTTTTACCTCATCCGGCACCTCATCCCAGTTCTTGCGCGGCTGCGCACCGTGGGAGAGATAGTAGCGGAAGGCGTCAAAATCCACGTTGCGGATACCCTCCGGTGCCCAGTGATAGGGCATGGGCATCTCATTGAACTTTCGCAAGGCCGCCTTGCGGAACTCGCGTATCCAGTCCGGTTCCCCCTTGGCATCACAGATATAGTCGATGGTGGCTTCGGTGAGCCCGTAGCCGGCATCGTACTTATGGTTCTCCGGGAAAGAGAACTCACCGCGCGTATCCAATTGGAACGGCGATTCGACAGACTCGTCCATACCGCGTTTACTCCTCCTCGTTCTTGACAAAATCGAAGCCGTTCTCCTCGATGTAATCCACCAGTTCAAATCCGCCTGTGCGGACGATGCGTCCCTTGTAAAGCACATGCACCACATCCGGGCGAATGTAGTCCAGCAAACGCTTGTAGTGAGTGATGACCATGAAGCTGCGGAAGGGAGCGCGCATGGCGTTCACGCCGTCGGAGACAACGCGCAGGGCATCCACATCCAGACCGCTGTCCGTTTCGTCCAGAATGGCGTAGGTAGGTTCCAGCATCATCATCTGTAGCACGTCATTGCGCTTTTTCTCGCCGCCGGAGAAACCTTCATTGACAGCACGGGCGGTGAACTTGGTGTCCATGCCCAGCTCTTTCATGCGGCCGCGCAGCTGCTTGTAGAAATCCACCACGTTAATTTCCTCGCCCTTGGGTAGACGAGCCTCCAGCGCAGCGCGCAGGAAATTGGCATTGCTCACGCCCGGTACTTCCACCGGATACTGGAATGCCAGAAAAAGCCCGGCTCGGCTGCGTTCATCGACGGACATCGCCAGTAGGTCCTGGCCGTCCATTTCGACGCTTCCGGCGGTAATTTCGTAGGCCGGGTGTCCGCAGAGTACTTTGGAAAGGGTGGATTTTCCGGAACCGTTGGGGCCCATGATGGCATGCACCTCACCCTTGGGAATTTCAAGGTTGATGCCGTTGAGGATATCCGCGCCGTCTTTGACGCGGGCGTGCAGATCTCTGATGATCAGGCTCATATTATGCAGGTTTGACAGAATCGGGGATGAAGCCGTGCAGGCATGCATCCATGCGGCAGACTCGGGTCCCTTCCGGAAGGTCGAAAACATCCTCCGGGCGCAGCCCTTCCTTGAGCTGCACGTCGATGACGCGGTCATTGGCTTCGTCCTGCATGTGGACATGCGGGACCAGATTGGCGCAGTAGCGCGAGGGGCCATTGTCGAAATGGAGGTGGTTGATGATACCTGCTTCCGTCATGGCTTCCAGACTGTTATAGACAGTGGCAAGGGAAATGCCACTGAGGTGTTGGCGGCAGCGCTCGTATATGGTGGCTGCGGTAGGGTGATCGCATGAGCTGAGCACCACTTC
Source organism: Akkermansia sp. (assembly GCA_045121855.1). Lineage (GTDB taxonomy): Bacteria > Verrucomicrobiota > Verrucomicrobiia > Verrucomicrobiales > Akkermansiaceae > Akkermansia. The sequence continues at coordinate 23,609 of JBGVGW010000014.1, read as the reverse complement.
CAACACCACGTGACGCTGACGCGTCATGCGAACGCCCGCTCTCTTGACCAGGCTGGCAGCCTGGCGGCGGATTCCGACCGGTGTATGTGTTGCAGTCATCTTGTGATTTGTTTTATAATGGTTATAATTCGGCGCGGGAGTATTATATACATATCCCATCGTATTATCAAGGCAAAAACGCACGCATGTCGGCATAAGTTGATGATAAATCGGTTGATTGAGGATAATAGGCTTGCTCCGAATACCGTAATCTGCTATGTTCCCGCAGAGTCAACGCGCTATGGAGAGCATTCTGAAAGAAATTCTGCATGGGTTGCTGGTGGATTGCCTGCTGACCCCGGGAAAGCAGGAACAAAAACGCCTGATGCAGCTGGCCTCTGCCGGCCCGACACCCGACTGTGACCGAGCGGTGGTGTATGGGTATGGTCTGTGTTATGGAGGGGTGATGTTCGGCTCAATTTGGGGCTCTATGCAGCTGCCGGGGGCGACGGAACCGACTCTTCTCGGGTATGCGCTCTGTTACATGGGCGGTTCATTGCTGTTAGAGGCTCTGTTGTTTCTGTATACTCTGGCAGTGAAGCGCAGCGAGTGGCAGGTGGTGGCCTCCTGTTCCATTCGTCGTGATGGCACGGGCAGGGTAATGCGCTACTATTCTGCACGCTGGCGCTGGCTGCTCCGTATCTGGGGGCCTGTGTTTCTTGTGGCGGCGCTGTTGTTCTGATTTTAACAGCTGCTGCTTAACAGCTGCTGCCATAGGCGGCATTTATCTCAGCCCTCCACGTAACCGATGTAGGGAAGATTGCGGTACTTCCCGTTGAAGTCGAGCCCGTACCCGACGAGGAAGAGGTCATCGCAGTGGAGCGCGCAGAAGTCTGCTTCGAACTGCACATTACGGCGGCCGTTCTTGTTGATGGCCACGGTGGAGACCACGGAGTCGGCATCGTTGGCATACAGCGTATCGCACACCTCCTTCATGGTGAGCCCGGTGTCCAGCACATCATCAATCACCAGCACCCGCTTGCCCTTGCAATCCGGCAGCGCACCCTGCCATTTGAGTTTGCCGGTGCTGTCCATCCCCTCGTAGCTGGAGATTCGGATGGTCTGCAGCTCGAAGTTCGGGGGCAGACATCGCAGCAGGTCTGCGGTGTACCAGATGGCTCCGTTCAGCAGGCAGAGCGCAATCACCGGTTCCTCGGTGCCGAATCGTTCCAAAATTTGAGCCGCTGTGCGATGGATAGCCTCCTGAATCTGCTCGGCTGTATAGAGAGTACGAATGTTCATGGTTCTGCCCACCGGGGGGGAAGTGCTTGATACTCAGACAAGTTCGAGAACAATCCGCGCCAGCACGGTCATGATGATGAGCGCGGCCGGATACGCTGTGGCATAGGCGATGACAGGCTCCTGACGGTCAGTCTTGGCGGTAATGGCACCCAGTGCCGGGGTAGAGGTAGAGCTGCCGCAGATGGCACCCAAGGCTTCAGCCAGAGGCATGCGCATGATTTTGGTGGTGATGAGGTAGCCGGCAATCAGCGGCACAATGGTAATTGCCACGCCGATGAGGAACAGCGTCATGCCTTCCTGTGCCAGCGTTTCCACCAGTTTTTCACCGCCTGCTACACCGGCGCCTGCCAGGAACAGCATGAGCGCCAGCTCCATGAGCAGGGTGCGGGTGGCACGGGGAATGTAGCCGGTAATAGGACCGATTTTTCCGAAGTGCCCCAGAATAAGTGCGACAAGCAGCGGGCCGCCTGCCATACCCAGGGAGAAATCATCACCTTGCCCCAGTCGGATGTGGATATTACCCACCAGGATGCCCAGGGCAACACCGCCTGCAAGGGAGAGAATATCCGTGGTATTGAAGGCGCTGCTTCGGTGGCCGCAGATTTTGGCAAACGTGCGGATTGCCTCCTGCGAGCCCACAACTTTTAACACATCGTTGCGGCACAGGTCTGTATCTTCCGTGGGCACAAAGGTATTGCCCAATCGGGTGATGCGCGCGATGGTGATGCCGTGATTTTCCAGCAATTTCAGCTCAGCAATCGATTTGTTGAAAAAGCTTTGCTCCAGCAGAATCAGTTCTGCTGTTTCATCGCCATAGGTGCGGGGAATTTCCCCCTGCAAGATGTGACCGATGAGTCCGGCGTCATGGTTCAGCCGGGCATACTCGCCCACCATCAGCACCGAGCCGTCAGGCTGAAAGCAATCCTCGCTTGTGAGAGGCAGGAGCACATCATCTTTCAGCACTCGGGTAATGCGGCATTGCAGCTTGTTTTGCTGCATGTATTCCTCGATATTGCGACCGAAGATATTCGGATGAGTAATCTTCACCAGCCGTCGAATGATGCGGTTCGGGTCTTTCCCGTCCGACCCGGTCGGAGCCTCGTTGAGATCTTTTTTCAGCAGACGCGGCAACAGCTGGACAAAGAGCACGATGCCGATGACGCCGAAGGGATAGCCGACACCGTATCCGATATTGATGAGGGAGTCGCCCTCCGGTATATCCTGCACGCTTTCCATCGCTGCCGCCAGAGCCGGTGTGCTGGTGTTTGCGCCGGCAAAGAGACCAGCCGCCAATGCCGGATCTACCCCGCACAGAGAGCAGAGAACGCAGGCGGTGGCTGCGCCGCAAATGCTGATAACAATGGCAAGCACAACCAGAGCGCTGCCTTTACTGCGGAGGGATGCGAAAAAGCGGTTGCCTACGCCGAGCCCGACACAGTAGACGAAGAGCGCGGTGCCGATGCCGGTGACTCCATCCGGCACTTTCAGCCCGAAATGTCCGGCAGCCAGAGCAACAAAGAGCACGCCGGAACTCCCCAGGGCTACGCCCTTGACGGAGATATTGCCGAGCACCATGCCGAAAAACAGAATGGCGAAAAGAACGAAGGTCGGATTGGAGAGTATGTGACTCATGAGAAAAAGGGTGGCGCTGTATGCCCTACGGGCAAATACCATATCAGTATCTAAATGTCAAGTTATTCTCACTATGGTATCCGGCTTGTGCACGTTATGCGGAAAACGCGATAAGAGATGCTTTCAGGACGCTCCCCGGTACTGCTCATAGTTCAGGGTGCATCATCCCGGCGAGGCCTGATTACTTGCGCTGATGAATGGTGCCGTTTTTCTCGCGGAATTGGCGGGGATTGACGGCATCGGGATTGCTCCAGAGTCCCTTGGCGGCTTTTCGGGCTCTTTGCTGAGCCTTTTGCAAATCGGCATCCTTGTCGTTATCGGCGTGGTGACCGTAGTACCAGGCGAGTCCGGCGCGGAGCATTTCCTGATTCACATAGGTGCTGCCCACATAGACTTTCCCGATGTAGCGCCCGTAGCGGTCGATGTCCTGCACCTCCACGCGGATGTTCTTTTTCTGCGTGAGCTTGCGGAGTTGCTCCCGGGATTGATTGGAAAATTCCTGTCCCTTTTCCGGGGCATCGATGCCGTAGAGCCGCACCCGAATTTCCTCCGTTTCTCCGTCCTGAATGAGTTTCAGCGAATCGCCATCCTGCACATAGGTGCATTTGCCGGTCAACACCGAACCTGTGGATGCGGTGGGTGCTTCCTCCGTGGCTGCCGGCTCTTCTGCCGTTTTGTTATCGTATACCGTACCGTGTTTTTTGCGGTACTCACGCGGATTGATGGCAGAGGCATCGCTCCAGAGTCCCTTGTGGGCCTTGCGTGCGGCGGCTTCTGCCTGTTCGATAACCGCATCCCGCGAGCCATCATAGTGCCAGGCGAGACCGGCCTTTACCAGTTCCAAATTCACATAGGTCTTACCCACATACACCTTGCCGAGATATCGACCGTAGCGGTCGGTGTTTTGAACGTCAACGCGGATGTTCTTACCCTGAGTGAGCCGACGGAGCATGGCTCGGGCTTCTTCGGAGAAAGCCTGGCCTTTTTCCGGTGCATCTATGCCGTGCAGGCGAATACGCACCTCTTCTTCTTTGCCGGGAACTTGTAGCTTCAGCGAATCTCCGTCCTGCACATAGGCACATGTCCCCTCCATCAGCTCTGCGTGAGCCGTGGAAAGTCCGAGCCATATCAACAACCAGGAAAAGAAACGCTTCATGACGCTATTATAAATGGTCAATCATGAGTTGTCAATCGCCGATATATTGGTGATTAACGGCATACACACCGCCCAGATTGTGGGAGGCGGCAATGGCTTTGGCAATGTAGTCCAGCCCGCGTTCCACGGCCTTCTCCAGATTGTAGCCGTGTGCCAGCCAGGCGGTAACGGCGCTGGAGAGCGTGCAGCCGGTTCCGTGGGTGGAAATGCCGGTGATGCGGGGGTGGCTCCACTGTTTGGGCGTGGCTCCGGGAGTCTCTACCAGAATGTCCGTGCAGGTGCTGCCCTCCACATGCCCGCCTTTAGCGAGGATGGCGCAGTTGTAGCGGCGGCAGAGTTCTGCGGCGGCCTCTGCCAGTTCCTCCACGGTGCTGACGGTGGCGCCAAGCAGTGTTTCCAGCTCGTCCTTGTTGGGGGTGAGGAGCGTTGTGCGCGGCAGCAGTACCTCTTCGTATACCTGAATGGCAGCCTGTTGCATGAGTGCCTCACCCGCAGTGGCTATCATGACCGGGTCCACCACGATGGGACCGCGGAAGTTTTCCAGCTCTGTGCAGCAGGCGCGCACAATCTCCGGAGAGTACAGCATGCCCGTCTTGATGGCCTTCACCGGGAAGGTGTTGAGGCAGAGCCGTACCTGGTCGGCCACAAAGCCCGGCTCCATGGCCACAATGCCTTCCACCAGCCCGGGAACTTCATTCACCACGCAGGTGACGGCGGTCAGCGGGTAGCAGCCGAGGGCGAAGCCGGTCTTGAGGTCGGCCTGCAGTCCGGCTCCGGCAGAACAGTCGGAGCCGGCAATGCTCAGGAAAACGGGGGTGGTGCTCATGCGAGTGCGGATTCAAGGGCTGAGGCAACGCGCAGCAGGTCAGTCTCGGCAAAGTGCTTGCCCAGCAGCTGAATGCCGATGGGGCGTGCCCCCTCCGACTGCGGGCAGGGAACGGAGATACCGGGAAGCCCCGCCAGGTTGGCAGGAATGGTGTAGATGTCCGACAGGTAGACCTGCAGCGGGCTCAGTGAGGTATCGTTGAGCGCAGGAGCGGGGGTGGGGGACACCGGGCCGATGATGAAGTCCACCTGCTCAAAGGCGGCGGTGAAATCCTGTGCCACCAGGGCGCGCACTTTCTGAGCCTTGGCATAGTAGGCATCGTAGAAGCCGCTGGAGAGTACATAGGTGCCCAGAATGATGCGGCGTTTTACCTCCGGTCCGAAGCCCTCTGCGCGGGAACGGCTGTAGAGGTCATCCAGGCCGTTGGTGTTGGCGGCGCGGTGTCCGTAGCGGATGCCGTCGAAGCGTGACAGGTTGGAGGAAGCTTCTGCGCAGGCGATGATGTAGTAGGCTGCCACCACGGCTTCTGCGTGCGGCAGGGAAATCTCTACCACCTCGGCGCCCAGCTCCGTAAGGGTTTTTACGGCTTTGTCCAGCGCGGCGGCTACGGCGGGGTCATTGCCGGTGGAGAGGTATTCCTTCGGCAGACCGATGCGCTTGCCCTTGATGTCCTGTCCCAACCCGGCGGTAAAGTCTTCCGTGGGTTGAGTGGAGCTGGTGGAGTCCTTGGCGTCGTGTCCGCAGAGAACATTCAGCAGCAGGGCGGCGTCTTCCACGTTCTGAGTGAGCGGACCAATCTGGTCCAGAGAAGAGGCGAACGCCACCAGACCGTAGCGGGAAATGCGGCCATAGGTGGGTTTCAGACCCACGATGCCGCAGTGGGAAGCCGGCTGGCGGATGGAGCCGCCGGTATCGGAGCCGAGGGCTGCGATAGCCATGCCGCCGGCAACGGCTGCTGCGGAACCGCTGGAGGACCCGCCCGGCGCATGGCCGGGAGCGGCGGGGTTATCCGTGGCGCCGAATGCGGAGTTCTTGCCGTAGGAACCCATGGCAAACTCATCCATATTGGCACGTCCGAAGGGGATAGCACCGGCAGCGCGCAGCTTGCAGACGGCGGTGGCATCATAGGGGGAAACAAAGTTTTCCAGAATACGGGAGGCGCAGCGGGTGGGCTCACCCTGGATGCAGATGTTATCCTTTACTGCGAGCGGGATGCCGCCCAAGGGCAGGGAGAGGTCGGCCTTGGCGGCCTCTGCGAGTGCGGCTTCCTTGTTGGCAGAGATGAAAGCGTTGATGCCGGGGTTGCGGGAATCGATGTTGCGGGCGATTTCTTCCACCAGCTCAGTGGGGGAGATGCTGCCGGCCAGCAGCTGTTTGCGCCAGTGGGAAATGGTACCGATAAGCATGGTCGTATACGCTGGTAAAGGGTTCGTTATCAGTGGGCGGATTCAACAACCTTGGGCACGCGCACTTGGCCGTCTTCCTGCTGGGGGGCGTTTGCCATGGCTGCTTCGTTGCTCAGACCCTCGCCGGGGATGTCCGGGCGCAGCGCGTCGAATACCGGCAGCGGGTGGTACATGGGCTCCACCGCAGAGGTGTCCCATTTCTCCAGCTGCTGCACATAGGCCAGCACCTGATTCAAATCCCCGGAGAAACGCTCGGTTTCCTCCGCCGTCAGTTCCACTTTGGCCAGTTTGGCAATGTAGGCCACATCGATGAGTGCTTGAGTATCCATGGTATCAGAGCTGCTGAATTCCGGCGCTTCTGCGCCCGCCTGCGCGCAGAAGTATACCATATTCTCGCTCGGAATCAAGAATATCAATCCTGAATGACAGGGCAAATCTTTGCATTTATCGCTTGCGCAGGAGAGAAAGGTCTGATAGTATAGACCCATGTTCAGAAAAATTTTGTTTACCTTGCTGGCCTGCGGATTTGTTTACGGGACGGAAAGCTTTGAAAAACTTTCTCCCGGTGCGTTTACTTCCGGCTCTGTGGAGTATGGCGAGATGGTGGCAGAAGCCGGCCATGCGGAGGTGATGAGCCGCGGACGAACGGGAAGACTCGCTTTACGCTTGTTGGGTGGTGAAGGTAAGTCCGCGGAGCTGAAGCTGAGTAAGAAACTGGTGAAGGATACCGGATTTGTGTTTTGGTTTGAGCGCTGGACCAAGAAAGAACCGTTCCGCCTGGTGGTGACGGCCCTTACTCCGCAGGGAGAAAAGGAGGTAACGGTGCTGGATAAGGCCGGAACCGGCGGCTTCAGCAACAAGGTTGCCGGTTCGTTGCCTGCCGGAACGACGGGGATGCGGATTACTGCCACCACTCCGGCTGGGGCAGGGGTCATACTCGATGATTTGATGCTGATGGTAGGCAAGATGCAGGTGAGTTCCGTCAGGGCGACCAACCCCGGAGTCTGGCCGCTGATGAAGCGTGCGTTATTCAACCCGGCTGTCCGTCTTTTTGTGGAGACTTCCGGTGGTGAGGATGCTAAAAAGGTGGATTCCGTGGAGGTGACGCTTGATAATCCCAAACAGGTGGCGAAAATCACGCTGCGCAGCGGAGCCGCCAATGGCACGGATTTCAAAGACAGTACCGTGTATGGTTCCGGTGTTCCGGGGGAGAATGGTAAGGTGCTTATTACCTGCTCCGGTGAATTGGCCGGAGGTGAAAACAACCTCTGGCTGGATGTGACCCCCGGTGACTCCTCAGTTATTGGCTCCGCTGTGACACTGAAAGACATCAAACTTACCATTGACGGCAAGGAATATGCCCCGGAGCTGGCGCCGGTGACTCAGCGTATAGGCATCATGCTCGGATTTCCCGGTGATTCTGTAGGAAACCAGCCGGAAGGGGCTGCGGCTCGTCCCTGTGCGGCTTTCCGTATTCCCGGTCTTATTCAGACGAAGAAAGGAACGCTCATAGGATGTTTCGATGCTCGTTATGATGATGAAGTGGATCTCTGCCGCGATATAGATGTGGCGGTGGTGCGCTCTACGGACGGTGGGCAAACCTGGACTCTGCCGGAAGTGGGTATGGATTCCGGCCCCGGTAAGGCAAACGGCTGCGGTGATCCCTGTATTCTTCAGGATTCCAAGGGCAGAATCTGGATGCAGGCGCTGGCCTGTCACTTTGCCCCGGGTGCACGCGCAATCAATGCTTCCGGTAAGGGGACGGACCCTGCAAAGACCGGTCAGTGGGAGATGGTGTATTCCGACAATGAGGGCAAAACCTGGAGCAGTATCCTGAATGTGACGGAACAGGTGAAAAAGGATGAATGGACGCTGATTCTTGCCGGCCCCGGTAACGGTATCTGTACGAGCAAGGGTGTACTTATCTTCCCTGCCCAGATTTGGCAGAACGGGGCTGACCCGGTTTGCCGCAGCACCATCTGTTATTCAAAAGACGGTGGCAAGAGCTGGAAAATGGCCAATGGCGTACCCGCCAAGACCTCTGAATGTCAGGTCGTGGAACTGGAGGACGGCTCTATCATGATAAACTGCCGAAATGAGGCCTACGGCGGTCGCCGCGTGGTTTTTGTGACTCGTGATATGGGTGAAACATGGGAACCGCATGAAAGTGACCGTAAGGCGCTGAGTGAACCGACCTGTCAGGCTTCTCTGGTTGCGTTGGAAACGGAAAAGTACGGGCGATTGCTGCTCTTCTCCAATCCTAAAATCCATGGGCGCAGCAATATGACCATTCGCGCCTCCCGGGATGAGGGCAAGACATGGAATGAAGGTGTACTGTACGATGTGCGAGGTTGCATGGGATATTCCTGTATTGCACTCACGGATCCGGAGCATGTCGGTATTATCTATGAAACCTGTCATACCAATGGTGAGACAGGATACCGCGGTATCGGCTTTATCCGCCTGCCTCTGGAAACTATCGTGACCGGGAAAGAAGTGGATGTGAAACCCGCTTCTGTAGAGCGTGGAAAAAAAGCCGGTAAAAAGGGCAAAAAAACAAAGAAATCTAAAAAGAAGAAAGCCTGATAGTTTGATTTGCAACCGCTCCTCAGCATGGAGCGGTTGCTTTTTTGGGACGAAAAAATGCGGCACGTTATGTCAACGCCGCAGCGCTCCTGATGATGGGCATTCTGAAGTGGTGCGTAAATGCTTTTCGGAGATTGGGTAGATGATTTTTATGGTCTTACACCCTATATGCCGGAGTAGCACCCTGCGCGCGGAAATCCCGGAAATGATGATATAACCGGCATGAGGATGGCCAAATATGTTCAGGGCTATTCTCCTCTTTGTTCCAACTGTGCGGAGAACGCTTTTTGTCAGGTGGAAAACGGTGAGCCTGTTCGGGCTTTTCTATCGCAGCAGCAGGCTGCGCTGCCAGCTCATGAGACGGGAAAGTCCCCGTTCTTCATTGTTGGCGATGGACTCCAGCTGGGCGCGGGATGCAATGAGGGAGCCCTCCAGATTCAGCTCTTCTGCCAGCGCATCGCGCAGGGCCGACCAGTGCGCCAGATTGGCTTCGAAGCGGGGGTCTGTCTCGTGTTTTTCGCGCTTGGGCTGGGTGGGGTAGTCATCCTCATCCAGCAGTTGGAAGCGCTCGACCGCCTTGCGGAAACGGGCGGCGCGGTGGTTGTGGAAGCAGTGCAGCGGAGAGACGGTGCGGAACTCTTGCAGCGCCAGACTCCAGCGCAGCAGGTCGTTGTTGGAGCAGACCATGAAAGAGGGCTTGTCCATGAGGGAGGCTTCTCGGTCTCGCCAGGTCCACAATTCGCGCAGGGCTGCCAGACCGCGCGGCTCAAACTTGCCGCATCCCTTGATGCGCCAGGGATCTTGCGCGACGGCATTGTAGCGTTCGAAGCCGTGTTGTAGATTGGCGGCACAGCTCTCCAAGAACCAGTCATAGCGCCCCAGCTCCTGCAGCTGCGCCACTAGTTTGTCTGCCATACCCAGCATGAACTTTACATCTCCCTGTGCATATTCCTGCATGGCGGCGGGAATCGGCCGTTTCCCCCAGTCTGCCTTCTGGTTTTTCTTGCTCAGGACGATGCCGTAGAAATGCTCCACCAGCGCCGCAAGCCCAAACTGCCGGAATCCGAGCAGACGGGCAGCAATCTGGGTGTCCAGAATCATGTGCGGCAGCACCCCGTAGGCATTCTGCAGCAGGCTCATGTCGTAATCGGCACCGTGCATCCACACGTCTGCCTCCTCCAGCCAGAGGGTGAAGAGCGACATGTCCTCTATGGCCAGCGGGTCAATGATGGCAACGCCGTCTTCATCGGCATACTGAATCAGGCAGAGCTTTTCGCGGTGACGGTGCAGGCTGTCGGCCTCCAAATCCAGCACCGTGCGACCCTGCGGCTGGCGGGCGGCACGCTGTTTCCAATCGAACAGGGATTCTGCATCGTCTATCATTACGAGCGCAGATGCTAGCATACATATTATCAGATATCAAGAAATATCCCTGTACGCATTGTATTGAGTCTTCTGTTCCGGATACTTCTGACGAGAATATTTCCGGTTTGCATGTTATCTGAGTGCATTTGGTGGATGGTAGATGAAAATGTGTCCTGAAATAGGAAAAAACTTGAATGAGAGAGAGTCATGAGGTAGAGTGCAGAGGTATGAAGACGATGCATTATCTCATGCTGATGGGGGTCGCTTCGGGGCTGGTGTCCTGCTATGGTACGAAGGAATTTACCATTAAAACGGAACCGGCCGGGGCGTTGATTACGCTCAATGGTAAAGAGGTGGGAACCAGCAATCTGGCAGTAGAGATTGATCAGCGTCAGGATTTGGGGATTGTGGCTGTGAAACCGGGGTATCAGGTGGAGGCGGCCACGGTGGAGACAAAGGTTAATCCTTTCCTGTCATTTATCTGGACGGATGAAAGCCCCTATGCCCGGTATATTGACGAGGATGAGGTCACAATACCGCTTCGCCGTCTGATGACCACGGAGACCTATCGCCCCACGACTCTGGAACCCTATACGGGCGGCGGCGGTCGGACTTCCCCGGATTGGAAGCCGGGGAAGCGGTAACTTACAACCCCATTTTGCCGGGGTTGAGGATGCCGGTGGGGTCGATAGCCCGTTTGAGGGTGCGGTGCAGCTGCATGGCCACGGGGCCGATGGCGTCGGCAAACCATGGCGCTTTGGCAAGGCCGATGCCGTGTTCGCCGGTGATGCTGCCACCGTGGCTGACCACCCATTCAAAGAGCCGGTTGACCAGCGCATCGGCCGGGGGGCGAATATCGTTGCCCTCTTCATCCTTGAGCACCATGATGTTGGTGTGGATGTTGCCGTCGCCGGAATGCCCGAAGCACGCCACGGGAATACCGGTCTCTTTCTGCATGCCTTCACAGAACTCCACCAATGCCACCAGTTGTGAGCGGGGAATAACGATGTCCTCGTTGAGCTTGGTCAGTCCCGTGGCTTTCAGACTGTAGGAAAACTCGCGCCGCAGTTGCCAGATGGCTTCGACTTCTTCCTCTGTGCGGGCGGGGACGATATCGACGGCGCCTGTCTGTCTCAGGATGTCGGCGATGGAGTCCAGCTCAGCGGCAACGGCGTCCGCGCGCCCGTCAATTTCGATGATGATATGTCCCTGCGCAGAATCCGGCAGAACGCCCGGCCCCAGATGCTTACGGGCTGCTGCCAGCGTGAACGCATCCGTAATTTCCAGCGCGCAGGGCAGATGCCCGCCCTGCAGCACGTTCTGAACCGCTTGTGCGGCCAGAGCAAAACGAGGGAACGAGGCATGGAGTGCTGCCCGCGCCTGTGGTGCAGGGATGATGCGCAGCGTGGCCTGGGTGATGATGCCGAGCATGCCTTCCGAGCCGCAGAAGAGCCCCACAAGGTCGAAGCCTTGCTTGTTCTTATGCGTGCGGCCGCCGCAGGTCAGGACACTGCCGTCCGGCAGAACCACGGTGAGTCCCAGCACGTAGGCTCGGGTGACGCCGTATTTCAGGCAGCGAGGGCCGCCGGCGTTGGTGGCGATGTTGCCGCCGATGCTGGATTCCTTGCGGGAGGCGGGGTCCGGTGGGTAGAACCACCCGACGCGGGCACAGGCTTCCTGGAAATCGGCTGTCAGTACTCCGGCCTCTGCTACTGCCACTCCATCGGCGGGGTTCACCTCGACAATGCGGGTCATGGTTGCGGTGGAGATGACCAGCCCGCCTCTCACCGGCACACAGCCGCCCACATAGCCCACACCCGCACCACGCGGAGTAACGGGGACGCCGTGAGCATGCGCCACTTTCATGGCGGTGGATACGGTTTCCGTAGAAGTGGCCAGCACCACGGCTTCCGGCAGCGCGGCGGCGTGCCACTTATCCCCGGCATGTGCCTGTAGGGTGGCTTTATCCGTGCGGACGCAATCGCCCAGCAAATTCTTCAGTTCGTCAATCCAGTTCATTGTTTCTTACTCCTTATCCGTTCCCCAGCGGCGGTGCAACCATGCTTCTGCCGGAGAGAAGAGAATCTTGTCTGCCAGCAGCCCCACCAGAATGATGATGAACATGATGCCGATGACCTGATACATGCGCTGCAACTCGCGTCCGTAGTGCAGGTATTGGCCGATGCCGAAGCCGGAGACGACGGAGACGTAGATTTCCGCTGCCATGAGGGAGCGCCAGGCGAAAGCCCAGCCTTGTTTCATGCCGCTGACCACAAAGGGGGCAGAGGCGGGCAGGGTGACGAACACCAGCGTGTGCAGCGGGCCGGAACCCATGGTGCGGGCGGCGCGGGCATAGATAGGCGGTACATTTTTCATGCCGTTCTGGGTGGAGAGCAGCACACTCCACAGGGTTCCCATGATGACGACAAAGAGAAGGGCGGCTTCCGTCTGGCCGAACCAGATGCAGGCCAGCGGTACCCAGCACACGCTTGGCAGAGCCTGCAGACCCAGGGCCAGTACGCCCAGCGTGTCGCTCACACTGCGGAAGCGCGCGGAGAGCATGCCCAGCGGCACTCCCAGCACCAGACCGATGGCGTAGCCGATGAGCAGACGGCGCAGGGTGATGAGCATGGAGAGCGGGATTTTGCCGTTCACGGTGTTATCCCAGAGGTACTGCGCTACTACTCCGGGTGAGGGCAGCACAAAGGGAGACCAGAGGCTTTCACTCAGTCCGAGAAAGGCCAGTTCACCCGTGCAACCCGCCCATATCAGGATGAGCAGCAGAAAGAATATCAGAGAAATGAGAAAGCGTTTCATGGCGGGGGGAATTAATCGGATTCGGCGGCGGTATAGCCTTTCAGCGCAGAGGTTATTTGCATGGAGAGGTCAGCCAAGTCGTGGTTGTTGATGTTGCGGGGGCGCGCCAGATCCACCGGGAATTGCTCGCGGATTCGTCCCGGGTGCGGAGAGAAGAGCACGACGCGGCTGCCCAGACAGACGGCTTCGCGTACGTTGTGGGTCACAAAGATGATGGTTTTGCGGCGTTTGGCCCACACATCCTGAATATCGCCGTAGAGACGCTCGCGCGTCATGGCATCCAGCGCGGAGAAGGGCTCATCCATCAGCAGAATCTTCGGATTCGGCGCCAGAGAGCGGGCCAGAGCCACGCGCTGTCGCATGCCGCCGGAGAGTTCGTGGATGTTGGCATGGGCGAAACGATCCATCTTCACGAGGAAAAGGTAATACTTGGCAACCTCCAGCCGCTCTTTATCCGTGAGGTTGGGTTTCTGCTTGAGGCCGAACATGACGTTACCGATGACGTCCAGCCAGGGGAAGAGCGCGTGTTCCTGGAACATGACCATGCGGTCGCGGCCGGGTCCGGTGATGGGTACACCGTCGATGAGAGCCAGCCCGCTGTCGGGTTTGTCCAGCCCGGCGATGATGTTGAGCAGGGTGGATTTGCCGCAGCCGCTCGGCCCGACAAAGCAGACGAACTCGCCCTCGTTGATGGTGAGCGATACGTCATCCAGCGCCCGCACGGAGCCTGTGCGGGTCCGGAAGTCCTTGCAAACATGCTCCACGCTCAGCTTGGCGGTGGGGAATGCGTTGATTTCCTGTTCTAATTTGTCGTGCATCACGTTCATTCCTGAGTGTCGGGGGTATAAATCATTCCTTGCAGCGGAGGGACGCGGTCCAGCAGTCCGGCGCGCTGCGCATCTTTCACAAACTGCTCCAGCCCGGGGCGGTCGATATCCGTTGTCAGTGTCAACCGTTCCCACGCGCGGTCTACAATCTCCGGCTCCATGGGGCTCTGTGTCAGGTGGCTGAGCTCATCCGTCACGTGCTTTTTCGCTTCTTCCGGGTGGTCGATAATCCACTGTGTCAGCTCGCGGTGGGCGCGGATGAGTACGGCGGCTTCCTTCGGGTGGTGTTTGAGCCAGCCGCTGCGGGCTGCCAGCACGGTGGTGACCACCTGCGGCTCCTGTACGAGTATTTGAGCATTTGCCATCATCTCCAGACGGGTGACCCACGGCTCCACCGTCCAGCAGGCATCGATATCACCCTGTTTCATGAGCTGCAGCTGCATGGAGTTGGGGGTGGGCGCCACACGGCAGTCCCCCGCGCCCTCCAGCGTGCAGGTCAGGCCGTTGTTTTGCAGCCATGCGCGGCAGGAGACGTCCTGTGTGTTGCCCAGCTGGGGGGTGGCGATGCTGCGTCCCCGGAAATCCTGTGCTGTTCGGATGCCGCTTTCCGGGGATACCATCAGCGCGGCGCCGCCGTTGACGGCTCCTGCCAGCAGACGGATTTCTCGTCCATTGGCCACGGCGTAGGCATTCAGCGCCGGGCTGGGGCCCACATAGGTCACATCGGCGGTCTTGCCGAACAGGGCTTCCATTGCCGTCGGCCCGGCATTGAAGGTGTGCCATTGCAGGGTATAGCCGGGCAGGTAGCGCTCAAACCATCCCTGCCCGTGGCGGCTCATATTTCTTGCCACAAGCCCTTGCACATGAGTTACATTCGGGAAACACCCCATGCGGATTTCCCTGCTGTCAGGATTCTCGCGATTGCAGGCGCTCATCACCAGCGCCATTGCTCCCGCAAGCAGGTAACTCATCACTCGCTTCATCATCACCCCACACACTAGCAGAAATCCCTCATTCGGTCAAGTTCCCGCTCAGACATTTTCGCCCCCATCAACCCGGAATAACAGAAAATCAGCCGCTTTCCCGAGGTGGAAAAGCGGCTGATGAGAAAAAATCGGCTTCTCGATTTACTTCACCAGAGTGTGGCCGGTCATTTCGGCGGGCTGGGGTATGCCGAGCAGGTGCAGCAGGGTGGGGGAGATATCGGCCAGAATGCCGTCTTCCATGGTGATGCTGTCCTGATCCGGGCCGCAGTAGATGAGGTCCACGAGGTTGGTGGTGTGGGCGGTGTTGGGGGAGCCGTCCGGGTTAAGCATGTTCTCGCAGTTGCCGTGGTCGGCGCAGATGAGGCAGCAGCCACCCAGTTCGCGAATCTTCGTCACGCACTTTTCGAGCGCCTTGTCAACGGCCTCGCAAGCGGTGATGCCGGCTTCCAGATACCCGGTGTGACCCACCATGTCGGGGTTGGCGAAGTTCATGATGGCGATATCGTAGTTGGCGATGGCGTCCACGAACTTGTCGGCCACTTCGCCCACGCTCATCTGGGGCTTCTCGTCATAGGTTGCCACCTCGCGGGGGGAGGGAACGAGGATGCGGTCTTCGCCCTCGAACTGGGTTTCCACACCACCGTTGAAGAAGAAGGTGACGTGGGCATATTTCTCCGTTTCGGCGATGCGGAGCTGCTTGAGCCCGGCGGCGGCGATGACTTCGCCGAGGATGTTGGTGAGCTGCTCCTGCTCGAATACCACGGGAGTGGGGTAGCAGGCCTCGTACTCCGACATCGTGACGAAGTTGACCTTCGGCTGAACCTCGCGGTCAAAGCCGTCGAAATCATCATAGATGAAGGCGCGGGAGAGCTCGCGAGCGCGGTCGGCGCGGAAGTTGAAGAAGTACACCACGTCGTTATCGCGCACGCGCTGGGTATTGCCCTCGCAGAAGATACCGGGCTTCAGGAACTCGTCTGTCGTGCCCTCGGCGTAGCATTTCTCGGCGTATTCTGCGGGAGTGCAGCTGCACTGCTCGCCGCGGCCCAGCACGATGGCATCCCAACCGACTTTCACACGATCCCAGCGCTTGTCGCGGTCCATGGCGTAGAAACGGCCAACCACGGTGGCGATTTTGGCACCGTAGGGAGCAACGGCATCCTGAAGCTGCTGCAGGAAGCCTGCGCCGCTCTTCGGATCGGTGTCGCGACCATCGGTGATGGCATGGATGAAGATGTCCTTCACGCCGGCCTCTGCGGCGATGCGTACCAGACCGATGAGGTGGTCGATGTGGGAGTGTACGCCGCCGTCGGATACCAGACCCATGAGGTGCAGGCGGGTGCCGGCGGCTTTTGCAAAGGATTCCGTGATGACGGGGTTTTTCGCAAGGGAGCCGTCATTGATGGCGTTGGTGATGCGGCAGAGGTCCTGGAACACGACGCGGCCGGCGCCGAGGTTCAGGTGACCCACTTCGGAGTTGCCCATCTGGCCGTCCGGCAGACCGACATCCTGACCGGATGCACCAAGCATGGTGTGCGGGCAGGTGGCCAGCAGCTTGTCGGTGAAGGGAGTGTCAGCCAGCACGGTGGCGTCGCCTGTTTGCTTGGCAGCCTCGGGACCCTGGGGATTGCGGCCCCAGCCGTCGCGGATAATGAGTACTACGGGTTTGTTTGCCATATTGTTGTATTGTCGTTGTTAAAATGAGAAATGGTTCATCAGCGCATGTCCAGCACGGGCACGAGCAGGGGTTCATCAGGACCGGTATACTTGGAGAGCGGGCGGAAGAGCGTGTTGTCCTCCAGCTGCTCCAGAATCTGTGCCACCCACCCGGCGGTGCGGGCTATGGCAAAGAGCGTGGTGAACATGCGGGTGGGGATGCCCAGACTGTAATACACCGTGGCGGAGTAGAAGTCCACGTTGGCGTTGAGGTTCTTGCGGGCGCGCATCATCTTCGCAATCATGTCACTCATGCGTATCCACTTCGGCTCGCCGATGGTCTGGGTGAGACGGATGGCTATGCGGCGCAGCTGCGGTGCGCGGGGGTCAAGCGTGCGGTACACGCGGTGGCCCATGCCGAAAATTTTCTCGCGGTTGGCGAGTTTTTCGTTGATGTAGGCTTCCACGTTGTCCTCGCTGCCGATTTCCTTGAGCATTTCGATGACGGCCTCATTGGCACCACCGTGCAGCGGGCCTTTCAGGGTGCCGATGGCGGCGGTGATGGCCGAATACATGTCCGACAGGGTGGAGGCTGTCACTCGGGCCGAGAAAGTGGAGGCGTTCATGCCGTGGTCGGCATGCAGGATGTAGGCCACATCCAGAATGTGGGCTTCATGCGGGTCCGGCTCCGTGCCCTTGAGCAGCCAGAGGAAGTGGGATGCCTCGTCCAAATCCGTGCGGATGGGCGGCAAATCGAGCCCCTGGCAGATACGGTAGTAGTATGCAGCCATGACGGGAATCTTGGCGATGAGCGAGAGCCCGATTTCCTTCATCTGGGTGGGGTCCTTGGTGCGGTCGTCATACATGCCCAGCATGGAAACGGCTGTACGCAGGGCGCTCATGGGACGCGCGGTCTTGGTGGCGGATTTGAAGAAGTCCAGAATGGGCTGGGGCAGCTCGCGGTCGAAACGCAGGCGTTGTTTGAGGCCCTCGAGCTCTTCTCGATTGGGAAGCCGCTTGTTGAGCAGCAGGTAGATGACCTCCGAGAAGCTGCAGAGGTCTACCAGGTCTTCAATCTCGTAACCGCAGTACAGGAGGCGTCCCTCCTCGCCGCGGACATCGCTCAGCCCGGTCTCGTTGGCAATCACGCCCTTGAGTCCCTTGGAGAAGATGGGTTTCTGCGGTGTCTGCTTATCGTTCATAGTATCACTGTATCGGGGAAAAGAGTGCAGGCTGTTGAAGGCCGCCTGCGGAGCCGGGGTGAGATATGTGCGGGGGCTGCCCGAGGGTACGCACCCTTAGCAGGTGGCGTACCAAGCGTCCTCCAGCTCGCCGAAGGTCTTGATTTCCACGTCCTCGCGAGCTTCCAGCCATGCCTTGACGGCCTGACGCTGGGTTTCGTTCGTCTGGGTGGGATCAATGGCCGTGGCGAAGATGTGGCAACCATCTTCGGTGATGTTGCCGTCGCAGTTCAGGCCGTTGGCCTCAATGCAATTCTCCACGAAAGCGTGCAGGAACTGCTCACACTCGGGAGCTTCCACATCGCCCTTGTAATCAAAGGAAAAACCGAAGCAGAGTTCCTTGAACTCGCCCACGCGATACTTCTTGCGGAGTCTTTTCTTCATGGTGCGCCCATTTTACACAATCACGGGGCGCGTGTCAACGCTATTCCTGCGCGCGAGCGCTAAAAATGGTGCACCTGAATCTCCTGCACACTCCTCGGCTGCATGGTGAGCTATTCGCTGCGGTGGGGTGCGGGATGTGTTATCATTATCAATATAATATTTGAATGTATTTATAAAAATAAAGGTGTTGCTCGGCATGCCGTCTCTTACAGGTAAGGCATATCCCATCCGCCTGCCATCCGTGGGGGGATGAATCAGCGTTTGTTGAGATAGTTGACGATGCCGTGGCCAATGGCTTCGGCATAGCGTTTAGCACCCTCCGGGGAGGCGAGGAATCGGGCGTGCTGCGGGTTGGACAGGAAGGTGGCCTCCGTGATGACGGCTGGAACGCAGTTCTCCCCGCAGGCGTTGAGCCAGTCTCCTCCACCGCGGCGTCCGTCGTTGCGCAGGATGGTGGTGCAGGGGATGCCGTTGTTGGGCATGCCTTTTTCAAAAATGGTCTTGTTGACCACATCTGCCATTTCCCAAGCCAGTAGCCCGCCGCGTGCGTTGCAATACATGGCTCCTTTGTTGTAGACCATCCAGTGGTTGGTTTGGCTGTTGTGGTGGAGGAAGACCACGCAGGCGGGGTTTTGGTCAAGAGCGTAATCCACGCTGAGCATGCCTACAGCCATGCGGCGCGGCCGGTGGCGGGAGCGGTATACGCCGGTTACCACCGGGGTGTTTACCTGGTGGACTCCGGCGGCTCGCCCTGCGGCGGCCAGTTTTTTATTGGTGGGGGTGGCTCCCCGATTGCAGACGAGGCAGGTATAGCCGGCCTGCTCAATGATACGTTTGGTATGGATGACGTTGCGATACCAGAACTCGCACTCCTCTATGCTGCCGCCGTGGCGGGCATCCGGGGTGCGGGCTCCCTGACCACCCCGCTCCGGGTGGTAGTAGTGGCCGATGTCCAGCACAACGGTGCGGGATTGCTGCGCCCGGGCACAGAGAATCTGCTGGGTACAGGCAGAGAAAAGCAGGGAAACGGTGACGCTGAGCAGAAGAAAAAAGTGCCTCATAATGGTAATTGTGTCTGGCCGCCGGGGAGTGCGGCACCCACTTTGCGATAGGCTGCGGGCATGGCTTCGCGACCTCTGGGGGTGCGTTTGATATAGCCCTGCATGATGAGGAAGGGCTCATGGACGTCCTCGATAGTGGATTCGTCCTCGCCCACGGCTACTGCCAGCGAGGCCAAGCCCACGGGACCACCGCCGAACTTGTATATCATCGTCTCCAGCAGACGCTTGTCCATCTCGTCCAGCCCGTCATCGTCGATATCAATCATGCTGAGCGCAGCCTGCGCCACCTCGTCGGTGATGCAGCCATCCGCCTTGACCTGGGCATAATCCCGCACCCAGCGCAGCAGGGCATTCGCCACGCGGGGGGTACCGCGGGAACGGCGGGCAATCGCCATGGCTCCCTCGGCTGCCAAATCAATCCCCAGCAGCCCCGCCGAGCGGTGGAGGATGAGGCAGAGCTCCTCCGCAGAGTAGTAATCGAGACGATTCACCAGCCCGAAGCGTGAGCGAAGCGGTCCGGTGAGCATGCCGGCGCGGGTGGTGGCTCCCACCAGGGTGAACTTCGGCAGATTCAGCTGGATGGAGCGGGCCCCGGGGCCTTGGTCAATGATGATATCGAGCCGGAAATCCTCCATGGCCGGGTAGAGATACTCCTCAATGGCAGGGTGGAGTCGGTGTATCTCATCAATGAACAGCACGTCTCCCTTTTCCACATTGGTGAGAATGCCCGCCAGATCGCCCGCTTTTTCAATCTGGGGACCGGAGGTGGTGTGCAACTTGTGACCGACGGCATGGGCGATGATGTTGGCCAGCGTCGTTTTGCCCAGACCGGGCGGGCCGCTGAGCAGCACGTGGTCAAGCACATCGCCGCGCATCTTGGCGGCCTGAACCATCAGTAACAGCCTTTCTTTCACCTTTTCCTGCCCGCAGAACTCGCTGAACACAGGGGGACGCAGCGATACATCGTAGCCGGAAATCGGTGCTTCTGCCATGCGGGTGTAGAGAGAATCTGCCATAGTAGGAATACGCCGCGCATTTTATCACAGCTCCCTGATTACGTCAAGGGAATGAAAATGTGCACCTTTGCGGGCTCGTTTGTTTCGCGATGGTATGTCAATAAGAGTAGGAGAGGCTTTTATTTAAAATGTTTACAGATAATAAATTGTCATGGAGTGATAAGAGATTAAGAGCCGATTGGCATGATAACCGATTTGCGACAGGGAGGGAGTTGTCAGGAGCGAGTGGGACCTCATGTTTTTTTGTTGCCTACTCTGAACAATTGTCTCTAAAAATGAATTGACATCAGCGGATACAGAGTGATATAACCGCCTTGAGCGTCTGTTAGGTACGAGAAGTGGGGCTTAAATGGGGCCCGGATTACTCTCTCTTGTCAGAATTTTAGTTATAAAACAACAAGTGTGATGGTTCACATCGACATGAAAATAAAAAATATATGTAAAATGGGTGGAGCGGCCATGCTGCTCTGTGGAGCTTTGTTCAGTTGCAAATCGACATCGATAACGGAGAGCGCTCCTCCGGCTGTTCTTTCGACCGCTGCTCCTCTTAGTATGGATGGAAAAATCATAGTGCTGGATCACAGCCGGGCGTATGTGTCACAGCTGGGGGTTGGTGCTGCCCCCGTGAATGTGCTGACTCACTCATGGACGGAGCATAGTGGGTGTCCGGTGGCTGAGCTGCCCTATGGTCAGTGGAGTGGATTGATTTCATTCATCCCCGGTGCGACTCCCAATGGCGCCAAGGTAACATATTCCTACAAAAAAATATCGGAAACAGAAGCCATGATAGAGGGTAGGGAGGAGTATAATGAGGAAGAGTGGTCCGCAGTAGAGATGAAGCTCAAGTTTGTTTCTCCAACAGAAGCAGAGGTGATGTACCATCATTATGGTGAGGATGACCTTACCTACTTCTTTACGAATGTGAGAGCTTGCATTAAATAGTGCAGCTGCAACGTGTTTCACAAAAGCACGGGGAAGGGGGCCCCTCAAGGCAAGAAATCTTCGTAACTTGGGGCTTCGCGTATCGCTGCGCTCTCTTGCTACGCCCACACAAGGAGGTACAGGGTTGAACCTCCGCTAAAGCTTTGGCTTCACAAGTGCCGTTATGACTTTTGTTGAACTTTTTTCCGAGAAGAAAGCGGCCTTGTGGTTGAGAAAAGAGCCTGAGCCGAAAATGCAAAAGATTGATTATTAAGAGGAGAGAGAGGTTTAATCCCCGGCGAGGGGTCTTCATGGGGGTAGAACCCACACGAGTCTCGGGGAGTCCCGAGGGGGTAAAAACGGGGTAAAAAGAG
This sequence comes from Akkermansia sp., assembly GCA_045121855.1. Classification (GTDB taxonomy): domain Bacteria; phylum Verrucomicrobiota; class Verrucomicrobiia; order Verrucomicrobiales; family Akkermansiaceae; genus Akkermansia. Next base: position 2,077 of record JBGVGW010000014.1, on the reverse strand, counting down.
CCCGATTTCTGGTCAATTCGGGGCTCAATCTTCGGCCGTTCCGCTTTCATAACTGAATGATATTGTGCGGATCGAGACAAAAAGAAAAGGCGGCGCTTTCGATTTGAAAGCGCCGCCTAGAGGAGGCCTTCGAGGGGGGGCGAACTCACAGGGGCTCGACAAGAGAATTGATCATCCCGAAAAATAAAAATATTGATATATTAATGCTTTTATTTTTGCAGTTTACCGCTCCGTTCGGGCTACAACTCAGACAAATTGCGTTTTTGTGCTTGGTTAGGCTTTTTATTCCGCTCATGCGTCAAGAAAGTTCATCACAAGCTTCACCATTGTCTCTTTTTCTTCGGGCTTGGATTCCGCAATCATCACAACCATGGCTACCAAGGTGTGGTCGGCTATGACTTTTTCGCCATCCCGGAATAATAAGCCATTTCTTTCCAGGAAATACAAGAATACCGCAGCCGCAATTCGTTTATTACCATCCGAAAAAGCGTGATTTTTAGTCACGAGATAAAGTAAGTTAGCAGCCTTTTCCTGCGTGGATGGGTACACGTCCTTTCCGGCAAAGCTCTGGTAGATATTACCCAAACTCCCCTTAAAGGAATCATCCTTTTCATTGCCGAATACACTACTCTCATCCCCATACCGCATGGAATCTATGAGATCCCTGCACTCCTCGTAGGTCAGTACATAGGCATGGGTGTCCCCCTGCGGCTTCTTCAGGCGCTGGTGGTCGTAATCATCCAGCAAATCCAGAGAGCGGGTGTACTGCTGCACCACTTCCAATATCTGGGCTGAATCCAACTTGTTTTCCACGCGTTTCATCACGCGGATGGTTGTGGAGAGGTCTTGCAGGCGCTTTTGTTGGCATACATACCCTTGCATCAGATACTGCCGAAGGACATTCGTAGCCCAACGGCGAAACTGAACACCCCGTGCCGATTTCACGCGGTAGCCTACGCTGATAATCATATCCAGATTGTAGTATTCCACCTGTCGCTCTACTTCGCGCGCCCCCTCAAGTTGAACTGTCGCAAATTTTGCGACAGTTGAATTATCGAGCTCCTCACGCAGTGCTGACTGAATATGCTTACCTATCGTTTTAATATCTCTATCAAAGAGTTGCGCCATCTGTTGACGATTAAGCCATACGGTATCCGCCTGCGGTTCTACACGAACCGACAGCTCAAACTCACCCTCTCTGAAATGTATTTCTTCTATGTTCCCCATGGCTTACTCTCCTAAAAAACATTCTAGCATATTTTACGCCACACTCAACTCAAATACGAAAATATCCTGATACCGGCTTCATACCAGAACTTCCAGATAAGGAGTTAATTTATCCATAACGCCAAGCTTCATGGCGTATTCAGCCAGTCGATTCAGATTTTTCCCTTTATCGGAAAAATAGAGTTTAAGCGCGGCGGTATAGCATTCAATAGTGAGATTTAGAGTTATATGGTTTAAGGCAGGTTGATTGACAGTCGTGACTGGTTGGGGATGATTGAATCATAGTAAAGAAATCAGACTGAGTAATATCCTGTTTATTTTTGGAGATTAAGAAGTATCTTAGTTTAATGCGCAGTAGGTACAACACCTTCTCCCACTCCTATGGCCTTACTAATATTCACGATATTTCCCTCATCGTTGAATGTAAATGTTAAGTATTCACAATCCCCGTTTATTTTGAAATATTGGTAAGATATTTCTTCTATATAATGAGTGTCAACACCTTGTTTCATGATGTTTCTCCACCCCTTCAATCCTTTTCCAAATCTCGCTACTATGCTTTCAACAGACGCGTTTTTGCGATCTAATAAAAAAGCTTGATAACATATACATTTCCATAATTCTTCATCTTTTGGCTGATACAGTATCCCGCTTGTATATGGATGAGGCAAATGAACACAGTAATCTGACGTGCAATTGCAAAAAATAAAGGGAACGAATGCAAGCAACGTTATAATGAATTTTGACGGACTAATTGATTTCATATTGCTTCGTGATTATATGGTGTGAGTGTTTGTGTGCCAAGTTTTTTTTTTTTTTTTTTTTTTTTTTTTTTTTTTTTTTTTTTTTT
>JBGVGW010000013.1:0-20578 GCA_045121855.1 Akkermansia sp. | reverse complement strand
GTGTGGGGGGGGGGGGGGGCCCCCCCCCCCCGCCAGCGCCGCTACGTCAGCGCTCCGACCATCATTCTCTGGATGCTGCTCGCCACCGCAGCCCTGCACCTCTGGCTGCTGCGCTTGCTGGGTGTCATTGAACTACCGTTTTGATAACAACGCCTGCAATAACGAGTCCGGTATAATACTAAAGCCCGCTGCGTTCCCATCGGAAACAACAGCGGGCTGAATCGTCCGGTAGAACTATACCGGGCTTACTTACGTCTACGGCGAGCAGCAAGCCCGACCAGAGCAAGCAGGCTGAGCGTAACCGTAGTCGGTTCCGGAACCGCCATAATACCCAGTAGCCCGGACTCTGCACCACTATACACCAAACGGTAATTATCCAGAAGCTCACTATTACTGAATGCCAGAGATGCAGCACAATTCAGAGCATCCGTATATGACTTACCGCTGAGAATAAGCTCATCCACCCCGGTGAACAGCGTTGCAGAGGAACCCATCTCCAAGGCCAGAACATTACTCAGCGTGACATCATCCAGCTGCACCCCACCCAGCGTCAGCGAGCTGCCCAGTTGCAGGCTATTACCGGAAAGGTCAAGGGTCGCCCCCTCAGACATCACCAAATTCGCATTCAGTGTAGCACCGGCACCGCTCACCAACAAGGTATCTGTAACAATGAGCGATGTTTCCGTTGTCGTTGACACCATGTGATTTTCTGCATGCAGGAAAAGGCCGAGAGAGGTGCCGCCCCCCAGCTCCAGCTGCTTCACAGACATGGTATCACCGGCATTCAACTCCACCTCTGAGCCATTCAGCACGGAGAGAGAATCCATGACTGCAGCCTGCGACAAGCCTTGCACACTCGCCTTCTTCATGAAGACATTGTCCAGCACCAGAGCATCCGTTTTAATCACTCCATCGTATTGATCAAAACCGGCAACATTACCGCTTTCTGCCACATTGCGCAGGGCAACTTTATCAGCATCAATATTGCCGCCGATGTCGGCACTATTCCCCAGCACAGTCACAGAGGCAGAAGCGGCATTACCCTTCGTGATATTTCCGCTAATCTTACCACCGGTCACAACAACACTTCCGCTGTCCACCGTCGCCGCACTACGGGTAATAAGAGAGCCGGCAACAATATCACCGCTGACCGTACCGCCGTTAACGACAATGCTTGTGTTCTTAATCTTTCCGTTACCATTGATGGTGCCACCAACTATGTTTCCGTTTACCTCACCGTCATTAACATAAACATTGAACTCCTCAGCGTTACCTCCGGAGAAAGAGCCGGCAATAGCTGCATAGTAAGTTACACCGGAATCAGAATAATTACCATTGCCTGTATTGACTTTGGCGCCGGAGTCCACCTGCACCGTCAACACACCGTTGGCGGCTCCCCCCTTAGTTCCGAAAATGGTGTATTTTGTTTCTGCAGAGACCTGTGCGTTTACTTCCCCGGCATAGGCACAGGAAGTAAGGAATACATAAGAATCGCCCTTCTCATCCAGCTTAAAGTTCACGGACTCGGGCGCAGTATTGCTGACCAACGCCTGACCTTCAGCCTTACCAGATGTAGCATCGGAAAAATCCACCCCACTGCTAAACATGGAAACAAAACCGGAAACAGCAGCCGCATCCTGAGTTGTTCTATACGCATACTCCGCGCTGTATGAACCGCTAGTAGTGGGAGCATAAGCAGTATTCGTATACATCAAGCCGGAGATAAGAGCCTCACCGCCTGCTGCCGTCAGCATCACACCGTTGAGCCCCGTTCCGCTTGTGGCATCAAGCCCCTGCCCAATCAGCATGTCACCCAGCCACACATAATAGCCCTTCAGCACATTTTCCGCAGCACTGCCATTGTGCCAAGCGACTCGCAGCCCGTCATTACCGGTCTGTGAATTATCCTGACAGAACAACACATCATCTCCCCACATGATATACCCTTCAGACAGCGACAGCGTGCCGCTATTCGTTCCATCGCCAATGGTGATGGAAAGGCCGGCTGCAGATGCTGCCGCCCAACCATTCTCTGCCCCATCTCCGAACACTGCAGAAAAATCAACAGTATAGCCATTCTCCATGGTGAACACATCTGCCGCCACCAGCTCAGACTGCCCGGAGCTGAGAGCAATGAGCGACTCCGCGGCAGACCAACTTGTTCCGGCCGTGGCATAATCCGCACGCTCCAAACCGGCGGTTCGCCCACCGATTCCCATAGCTTGCGCCAAATTACCGGCCATGATGAGTGAACCCTGATCATTGGGGTGCAGACGGTCTCCACTATTGTTAAAGAAACCGTCATGCCCCATGAAGCGATTATTGTGCGTGACATCCACCATTCCGCGCGTTACATCCACATACACCACATTTTTACCGGTAGCCTGAGAGTATGACTCGCACCATGCTTTCAAATTTCTATTGAACTCAGCCCCGGCATAATGATCCATATCGCGGTTATGATTAGAATGACTGCCCCACGGCGTGATGGAGAGCATATAGAACGTATCCCCGTCCTTGCATACATCATTCACGATGGTTGCCATGGAACCCCAGCTAGAGCCGGCGCTCCATGTGTATTTGTCAGAGCCGGCATCATAACTCACGGAACCACCCAGCATCTTTTGCATCTGGTCAGAGTATTGAGCGGTTGTGGGACCGGAATTGGGGGTATCTGACAGCAAATCATTGGTACCCATCATGCAGAACCAAGTATTGCTGTCATAAGCCTCAGCGGTAGATGCCGTAGAATGTCCACCGTAATTCACGCCGGAGCTGTAGTTTTTTCCATCCACAGATGCAGAGGTACTGCCGGAGATGATGTTGTGCGTACGCCCGGAAGCCTGAGCCAGATGCACATTGGCAAACTCAACACCGCCATAGCTGCTGCCGGCGTCTTCCGTGTGCCCGGGAGCATTGTAATATCCCTCTCGCGGACCGACTATCTCATTCTCAATACCATTATCCGTCAGCGTCTTAAACAACTGCCAACGGTATGACTGATCATTGACTCCATGCGTAATGGAATCGCCCAGGAAAGTTACGCGCCCTACTGTCGTGCCATCCGTACGCGCGCTCACGAAAGGCTCGCTGTAATCCACAGGCGGTACATACGTATCCGTATCCAGCGTAGAGGATGTATTGAGAGTAACTGCCGTCACATAGTTAAGGTTGACGTAATAGCCGTTCGTAACGTTGTTATTTGTAGTAAGTAGGGTCGGAGCCTGATAAAGCTGGACGTCCTTGCCATCACTACCCGTCACCTTGACCGTAACACCGGTAGAATCTCTCTGACTGACATTTGTTATCTTCAGCGTTACAGAACCATTCACGGCATACTGATTAAGCGTCGCGTATGTGATATTGTTCGAGCTTGCGTTCCACGCTCCGCCATCCCAATAGCCGGAGAGATACGGTGTCCGGGAACCATTATCAACAGATGTATCCGCATTGTCTGCCAAGCCGTAATCCGCCGCATTATCATCCCACAGCAACATGTAACCTCCGGATTTATAGTCATTGGAATTCACATAGCTGACCAGAGACGACATATTGATGGTCAAATCTATGGATGTATTTGCCGCAGACTTCACGGCGAAATACCCCTTTCCATCATAAATCACATTGTTTTCCTCATCACACCAGGATTGTGTGAGGTTCGTGTACGTTGCAGCATCCACCGCGCTGAAACACGATGCCAGAGCAAGAGCAAGAAATAGCGTCCTCTTCATATGTTTATGGAATGACTTTTATAATGATTCACACCCAATCATCAGCAATTTAGCACAAAACTTCCCGTAATGTACAGCAAAAAGTTTTGAAAAAGCAATAAAAAGCGCACTCGAAAATCGAGCGCGCGAATCATGAAATCAAAACCTTATCGGGCAATAGGCATCACCGGATAGGGATTCTCCGGCAGGGGCGGCAGGGGCGTTGCCGTTTTCTCCGTGAGAGTCAGCTCCGTCACCGGACGGATAGGCATGAGCACATCGCCAAAATCGGCATAGTAATGCTTCTGCGTCAGCTTCACCTTATCCCCGGGAGTCAGGGCAGCCAGCGTTTTCAGCACAGCAGCATCCTGCCCCGGCACATCCGCCTTGGCATCAATGAGTATTTCCGCGCCGGGCTCAGCCTTATCATCTCCATATTTCCCCGGCTTGGCATACGCCTCATTGGAAATCACACGGAACACCGCAACAGAGGCCGCATGACCGCAACGATTCGGACAGAGCGCCGTGCGCCCCATGCAGGGCAGCCGGCGCGCGCCCAGATACTGCGCCGTCACCGTATTGGAGGCCAGCAAATCAGCCTTCGCCGGCAGCGGAGCAGCCGAAAGCGGTAACACAGCTGCCGCCGTAACAACAAAAGAAAAAAGAGTTTTCATCATAACGGGATATGACACCACCCAACAAAAAACGTTCAATACTTGTTGGCTGAATTACGGAAACAGACACAGGTCCGCCATCCCGGCGGACCTGTGATTCAACCATCTTTACTATTCCTTGAAGGCCATGATTTCAGTACACATCTTGCGGTACTCTGTTCTGAGTCCGGGGTAAACACTCTCTCTATTCGAGGAGCAAGTGGACATAAAACTTAAAATCCCATCATAATATATCCGTATAAATCAATTCCTGTTCCACTGCAGGACTGACATTCTCCGTTAACGTCCCCTCTCTTTCCCTTGCACGCAGAACAAACCGTGTGTTTACCGCTTCCCTTACAGCTCATACATTTACCGCGAGCATCTCTTCCTGAACCATTGCATATTTGGCAGGGCTTACCGCTGACCTTTTTTTTCTTTGGTTTGACATGTACATACTCTTTAGCCCCGTTTTTTTTCAAAGTGTTTACAATATCGTAATGCTTGTGGTGCTTAGCAATATGCAAAGCATCTTTATTCCCTTTATTCTTCTGATTAACATTTGCTCCGGCTGCAATAAGAGCTTTAACAGCCCCAAGATGCCCTTCCTGACAGGCATACATTAAAGCCGTCCATCCGTCATTTGAAGCCATATCGACTTTCGCCCCATTATCAATGAGTACATCTATCATTGCCCGATTACCGTTATTTGCAGCGTACATCAAAATCGTATTACCATCAGAATTTGCATAATTAACATTAGCACCGGCCTTTATCAAAGTATTCACTACCGCTGCATTACCCCGCGAAACTGCTTCCATCAATGGTGTAAATAATGCATCATTCGTGTTATCTACCTTTGCACCGGCCGCAGAAAGCAACTCGACAGCCTTAACATTATTTACTTTTGCCGCATACATCATAGCAGACCATCCATCAGCATCTTTAACATCTAAGTCTGCACCGCATTCTATCAATTTCTCTATAACTCTATTTCTTTTCTGTATGACAGCCAATATCAAAGCGCTTGCACCATGATTCGCCGTAGCATTAACATTTGCACCATTATCTGCCAAAATCTTTATTACATCCAGCTTTTCCTTTTCTGCTGCGACCAATAAAGGTGTATAACCATCCTCTCGTTTATCTTCCAAACCGGCGCCTCCCTTTATCAACACACGCACAACATCTACCCAGCCAAATTGAGCGGCACGCAATAATGCCGTGTTATTGTACTTAGATTTTATATTCACATCTGCCCCGGCCTTAACAAGTTCACTAACAACATCCGCATGTCCCCATACAGAAGCTATTATAAGTGGGGTAACCCCATCCGCTTTATCCTGATAATTTAATGTCGCACCATTCTCTAGAAGAATTTTTACACACTCTACGCACCCCTCCTGAGCGGCAGAATATATAGCTGTTGTTCCATAATTCGTACAGAAGGCATTTACATCAGCTCCATTGGCTATGAGTATCTTGACAATTTCCGGCTGTTTCTTATAAGCAGCATGAATCAAAGCCGTGGCATTGTCTTTATCCCCCTGATTGACATTAGCTCCGGAATCTATCAGTAACTGAACCACCTCTTTCTGTCCTCGGGATGCGCGAATGAGAGCCGTCTGTCCATCTGCTCTCGCTCTATTCACATCCATTCCGGCATCTATCATTTTTTTTACCTCAGCTATGTTTCCCTGTTCAGCCGCATTTACAAAATCATCCACACTCAGCGCTTGATGAGAAGCTTGCAGCTGCGCGTTCTGCGGCTGTTCTGATTTCTTCCATGCCGTCAACAGCTGAACAGACGGATCATACCCCTGCGATGCAGCTTTGTTCAGCCACCGTTCAAACTCAACCTCACTCTTTTCCACACCTTGTCCCAGATAATACATTCTGGCAAGGTTATGCTGCCCCTCCGGAATTCCGGCATCGGCAGCCTGCCGCCACAACGCAGCAGCATCTGCATACTGTTTTTCATCATAAAACCGGGATGCCTGACGACACTTTTCAAGGCTCTCATCAATTTGAGCCTCTACGCTTCTCAGTCCGGTCTGAGCATCCTCATGCCCCTGAGCAGCTGCTTTTTCCAGCCATTTTTTAGCTTCAAGTAAGTTGCATTCCACACCCCTACCCAAGACATAGCAAGCCCCCAGTAACATCTGAGCCTGAACTTGCCCCTGCTCTGCAGCTTTTCGAAACCATGCGGCGCCCTCTCTTTCATTCTTCTGAACGCCATCCTTCCCAAAGTAATAGCGAACGCCGGTCTGGAAATCATCTTCGGGCGTTGCAAAGCAAACACCGGACAATCCGCTCACAACGAAAATCAGAAAAAGTCCCCATTCTGGTTTTATCATCATTTTCATTTTCGCAGAAAACATAGAAGTTATAGTTACACAGAGAGAGGCTCTATTTCTCACCGGTGCGGGTTTTTCCATATAAAAACGCTTATTTAAGAACAACGAAAAGTCGGAAGAAGGCGTCGAAGAACAAGACTGCTCCAACGGCATGACAACCATTGCCGGTGCAACGCACATTCTCATTATCTTATAGGGTTATTTTTTTCACATAACGCACACACAATCACCACAGTCCCAATTCTCTTCTGCGCTCCATTTCCTTATAAGTTTCCTCTTCCTTTTTCTTCCAGTAGGCAGACCTTTCCGGGTCCTTCGGCACGCCCTTTCCCAACCGATACAGAGCTGACATAATCCCCTGAGCCATCCATTTCTCATCCAATGCATTGTAAGAATCAATATCTGCTTCCGCTATCCGGAGGAACATATCCGCCACTTTCTTCAATTGCGCCTCCTTCTCCGGACCATCCGGAGCCGTATTAACCATCCAGGTATCCTGAAGATCCCGGGCCTGCTCAAATTGGGAAATTACCTCCTCAGCGCTCATGCGACCATTCGAATAAGATGAAACGGACGAACAAGCCTGCATATACGGCAATATAAATGCCGCAGACATCAAATAAATAACGTGTTTCCTGTTCATATTATGTAACGTAAATTCAGTTTCCATGGTGCATATTGGCCATCATTCTTGCTTACAGCAGATATTTATCAATCCTTTATTATCCGATTTCAGAATTCAATAACTGATATTATTCAGAGCATAGTATATCTTTCTCCACTCGTCTTCCTTAGACGCATCTTTCTTCACTCCATAGCCATCTCTATAACAATTGCAGAGTACTATCGCAGCGTGTAATTTATCAGAAGCATCCGCTTTCGGATTACCATACAGCTTCTCTGACCATTTCACACACTCCTCAGGATTTTTATGAGCATACATACTCTTGCGGTCGTGCAGTCGCATAAGGCCGGACTGAGCATCTATATTCCCCTGCTCCGCAGCCTTGCGATACCACTTTTCCGCCTCACGCAGATCCTGCGCCACCACTGATCCTACCTTGTAATCATAAGCAACAGCAGCCTGAGCCTCTGCATCACCGGCAAGCGCATTTTCCATATCTTCATCGTGGTATCTCTTGCTCATATCCTCTAAAGAGTAGGGAGAATTTGTCGATGAACAGGAAACCATGACAGCCAACAGCGCGACCGGCGCTATTTTGTTGATGACATGTGTTTTTTTCATCTGTGAATTATATCAGTCCAGAGGAGCAGGAGTCGGAGCTCCTGCTCCGCAACGGATGTTGATAATTAATATTTTTATTCCTCAGATTTTCCCAATGGGGCGATAAAGTCAGTGGGTTGATTTCTTCTGAGATTTTTTGAGTTTACGCCGATGATTTTGGAGATCTCGCTGATAATCTGCAAGATATTTTGCTTTCCACTCAGCGGCCTTTTCCGGATTTTTTTCTACACCGTATCCGCCATTGTAGCAACGGTGAAGATAATTACCGGAGAATACCTTATAAAAATCAGTCGCATTGGGGTTATGATACAGTTTCTGCGCCCAGTAATAACATTCCTCCGGTTTCTCATTCGCCAATTCGCCATCCATGGCATATATTTCCATGAGAGAAGCCTGTGCAGAGGTATTCCCCTGTTCCGCAGCTTTGCGGTACCACTTTACGGCCTCCTGTATATCCTTCGCTACGACTTCACCATTCTCGTAAGCATAAGCGACAGACTTCTGAGCCTTAGCGTCACCGGCCTGCGCCTTTTCCAAATTTTTTGCAAAAATCTTGGCTTTCCAATCGCTGGGGGCTTCCGTCGTAGAACAAGACACCATAGCAGCCAACATTACGGCTGCCACCAATTTGTATACGATATGTGATTTTTTCATCATTTCAGTAAACAATTTAATTTGAGTTATTATATAACGAGCTTATATATATTCTGCACTTTCAATGCACTTTCAGCATACTTCCGAGCTTTCTTATAGCGAGAACAGGATGATATACGGTTTGCTTCGCTGAACTTCTCGACGGCGGCAGCATACATCTTGTTATACATATAACAAATTCCCAGCATGTAGTGACCCTCCGGATTCTGAGAGTTTGCGCTCACATACGCCCGGGCATTCGACTCAGCAGAAGCCCAGTTACCATTCTTTGCGGCTTCCAGCGCTGCTTTCAACTGCGGTGCAGAGGACGGAACGCTGACGGAAAAGTCCAAAGTCTTAGTTGCCGGGCACAAAGCATATAACACTTTTTTGGTATTGCCACTTACATTAGCGGTATCATTATCCATTACCTTCCGAACGGTCAAATCCTGCACGCGCTCACGGAATGGGGATGGGCCTATACCTGACAACTGACTCGCAAATCCCCGAGTGACGCCTTATAGTAAAAACGCAAGTCAACAGCATAATCCAATTTCGGAATACTTATATCGTGTACACGATGTACCCCCCCCATTGGAAATAATCTCCTCAAAATCCTCAGACACCTGGATAAATGCCACAGTTGCTACACCACCATCGAGATTTACATATTTACCTTTCTCATAAAAAGCAATGATACTTCCGGGAGCCGGATTAAGAGATGGAGCCTGCCACGCTTTCATTGAAAGCGTGGTTCCACAGCTCATCAGCGGCAAAACAAACACGCTGGCTACAAGTAATTTCTTAATCCGGCTCATGGTAAACACTATGTTGTGTGCCCTGACAGCGATTGGCTTACATTCCCTGAGAATGATAGAAGCCGCGGATTTCATAATGATTCGGACCGGAGGAGGAGGAACTACTGCCATCGCCTCTTATAGCGGATGTATCAATGTCTCCATATTTGACCGGATCCAACTTGCGTTCAATAGCCCCGTATGCGCTGGATGTTTCAAACGCTAACATGACAGCCCCAATACTAATGACTAAAGCATTTTCCACACAGGTCATTGGTAAATCCACACACAACCAGTCAAACACGCCGGCGGTATACAGCCACGGAGCTGCAGAAGAACGATGCTGCCACACCTCTGCATATTTGCCGGCATTTTTCACAATGGGCAAGGTTGAACAGCGGCTCTTAATCTCCGCACCATTCTTCACAAGGGTCATCTCGGAGGGAACATCGGGTCCCTTGGCCTGCCCGGTCAGGTACATGGCAAAATCTCTGGGAATACGGAACATGACCTTACCTCTCACCTGCAATTTATCCTTGTCACTTGTCTCATCTTGTGAAAAAACCGAATATTGAGTAACCACCGGCTTACCCATGCGATAACGGGTGAGTTCTACATAGTAATCCGAACCATCCGTGTAAACGACTTGATTTTTGTCCGACTTCAGTTCACGGGTAAATGAAGAAGCCTGATAAGATGCTTTATCAAATATGTGCCCTGCGGAGTTGAAATAGCAACTGTTAAGCAATAATGAGCCGCTCAGTGCCGTGGCAACGATAATTTTTTTTGCTGTGTTCATAAGTTTTATGGTTTTAAGTTAATATTATTGCTGAGGAATACCGTGGTATCTGTTAAACCTATCTCTGACTTCTGGCAGGATTTTGGCGGCAAATGTATCCCCGTTATCCGCCGCACGCCGCATCCAATACTCAGCCTTCGACACGGACGGCCATCTTCCGTTACCATACATATAGCGAGAAGCAATAGAAAACTGGCAGCTTGCATCCCCAAGCTGAGCACCGAGAAGATACCAATTCGCAGCTTCTCTATCATCATCCGGAAAGCCATTTTCGCCGCGACTATAACATTCTGCAATTTTCTGAATAGCAGCAATATCGTTCTGCTTGGCTCGTTCGAAAGTACGCTTCATCGCAGGAGATGTTACCGTGGGCGGCAACACCATATCCGGAACCTGAGAACAAGATACAGCGCATCCGAGTAATGCACACCCCAGAAGCGCTACCTTCATTGTATTACTTACTGTTTTCATAAGTTATCTGTTAATGGTTTGTTTAATCCAAACAAGATTAATCGTTCTTAATAGCTACTGCGAGGCTTTGCTGAAGATGACGGGAACATCTGCTCCTCGATAGTCAGATAGGGGTGATGCGCAATACGCTTTGCCCCGGGATGGCCCTGTGCAGCAGCTCGACGCAACCACCGGCCTGCCTCATCTGCATCAGGCCATCTGCCACGGTGCTCAAAATACGCTAAACCTATACGATATTGACACTCAACATCACCCAGCTCCGCGCCTTTCTGATACCAGTTGGCAGCCTGTCGATTGCTCTGCGGGAAGCCATACGCCCCACGTTCATAATATGATGCAACGACACGAATGGATGCAATATCATTTTCCCGAGCTTTTCTGAATGCGGACTTTGCCGCAACGTCCGTCACCGTCTCAGGAATCACCATATCCGGAGTGGTGGAACAGGAAACGAGCCCTCCACAGAAAAACAAACAGAAGCCCCATAACAGCAGTACGTTTTTCTTCATAATCGTGTCCATTTCTATTTTAATAAGAACCTCCGTTCTGTATCAATACACGAGCAGCACTCTCGGAACCATGTTCAATTGCGGTCCTCAAGGGAGTCCAGCCTTCTGAATTTTTTCTGTTGACAATAGCGCCATTATTAATCAACAGCTGGCAAACATCTGCATGATTTCCAACGGCAGCCAAATGCAACGGTGTATCATACCAATATGATTTCACCTGACCTGTTTTGGTACTATACCAGCAAACAGACTTATCTTCCACATTTACATCAGCGCCTCGCTCTATCAGCATCTTACAAATACCATAATGCCCTTCTACTGCAGCCAGATGAAGAGCAGTCCGCCAGTCTCGACCACGTCTTGATTCGATGGGGATACCTTTATCCAACATAGACTGTACAGTCTGATAATCACCGTTTTCCGCAGCTTCTAACATGGCAAACTTCATTCGAATACCTTCACAAGAGGACAACCCGGAGAGAAGCAAACCGGCTACTGCTATTTTTAAGAAAGAAAAAAATTGTTTCATATAGTATTTAGATAAACGTTTCACCTGTGGCAGAGAGTTACCTCCGACCAATGCAACTATACATCTTTCCGAATACTCCCGCCGAAAACGAGATTTACCCCTCTGATTGACAAAACCTCATTTAAGGGGGGGCATGAAGTGAAACCGAATGCTCGGATATTGACGGATTGCTTAACCCCTTGTATTGTACCGAATAAACATCCGATTCGGGTAAAAACAGGCAGAATTTTCTTGACCCAGTATTCGGAATACTGACCCATCTACCGGAAAGAAAGAACCATGAAAACAGCAGAGAAAATCATTGAGGAGTTGCCGTTGAGCTGCATAGATGCGGCTCGCCTGGTATTAGAGATGAGCGAGGAGTTGGGCGAGCGAGTGGTGGGGTTGGAGAAGAGGGCGCTGATAGGTCTGATGCGGCGGGTAATGCGGCTGGGGGTGGCAGAGTTGGAAAAACAGGAGCATACGGTTTCTTTTGAAGAGGCGGTGTGGGCAAGTGTGGAGGCGCGGGCAGAGCGCAGGCCGACCACGCGGCGGGATTTACGACACTATGCGAGGCGCTTGCTGAGGGTGGAGGGAGTCGTAAATCGCCCACTGCGAGCCATGACCACGAGGGAATGCAGGGAGCTGCTGCAAGCGGCATTCGGTGGGAGTGCGAGTTCGTTTCGCAAGGGTCGTGCGATGCTGCACAGCGTGTTTGCGCATGGGTTGCGGCAGGAGTGGTGCGCAGAGAATCCGGTAGCGCGCGTAGAGGTTCCGCGGGTGCAGGAGCGTGAGATTGTACCACTGCGGCGGGAGGAGGTAGAGCGTCTGGAAGCCGCGGCGCAACAGCCGGAGCACCGGGCGATGCGTTTATCGCTGCACTTGTTGCTGTACTGCGGGTTACGACCGACGGAAGTGGCACGCTTGCAGATGCAGGATATTCATCGGGAGCGTGGCTGTGTGGTGGTGCCGGGGCGGTGCAGCAAGACGGGGGGAGGGAGAGTGATTCCTCTGAGAAAACATGCGGTACTGCGCGAGATGCAGCTGCGGATCCCGCGCAACTGGGAGGAACGATGGAAGCGCCTGCGACACGCCGCCGGTTTTTCCGCCGGGCAATGGGTACCGGATGTGTGCCGCCATACTTTTGCCAGTTACCATGCCGCGCATTTCCGCAATTTGCAGGAACTACAGCTGGAAATGGGGCACAGGGATTCCGCGCTGCTGCGAACCCGTTATCTTAACTTACCCGGAATCAAGGATGCCACCGCCTATTGGAAATGAAGGAGGGGGGGGGGAGAAAAGATTCAATCATTTTTCCGCAGCAGGCAGCAGAAGCCCCCTGCCCCGAATCCGTGATGCGGCAAAAGCCTGTAGGAAGGGAACGGCGACAAGGCGGAGCGGAAGGGTTCCAGGCTCGGCACCTCCACCGCCTCCCACCCCGGGACGCGCTTGAGGATATAGGCCATCACCTTCTCATTTTCGTCCGGATCGTATGTGCAGGTAGAATACAGCAGGTGCGCTCCGGGCGCCGCGCACTGCACCGCCGCCAGCAGGATTCCCTTCTGCCGCTTGGCATTGCCGTTAACCATGGTCTGGCTCAGGCAGCCGGGATTGCGGATTCCCTTGCAAAGCAACGATTGCCCACTGCACGGGGCATCCACCAAAAGCAAATCGAAGGACTCATTTTCCGCAGCCCATTGATCCGGGCGCAAGCCGGTCACCGTCACATTCGGCACGCCGCATTGCTCCATATTCTGCCGCAGAATGCCACGGCGGGCAGCATTCACCTCATTGGCGGTGTGGTTCACCGGCAGGTAGCGCGCCGCCATCAGCATGGATTTACCGCCGGGGGCGGCACAAAGGTCGAGACTGCGGGCGGGAGGCGGCACGCATTCCAGCGCCGCGGACTCCCAGCAAGAGGACAAATCCAGCATGTAATACATGCCGCGGCGGTAATCCTCATACGCCGTGGGCTTCTCCGCACCCTCCGCGGTCTGCGGCACAAATACACGCGGCGGCAGCCACGGAACAGAGCTCATATCCTCACAGGGGAAAGGCGGCACATAATCCGCCGGGGCCTGCGGGGTCAGCACCACCGCAGAGCGGGAAGAATTTCCCGCCCGCATGGCAGCGAGCAGCGCTTGGGCACCGGTATCATCCAGCCCCAAACGCTTACAAAGACGCAGTTCACCGTGTGATGCCTGCAACATGCCTGCACAGTCAGCGGAGTTAATGACCGGCCTCGCGCAGAGCCATGGCGGCAGCGCCGACCATGCCGGCCTCGTTGCTGAGCATGGCGGGAAGAATCTTCAGCTGCGCGAAATGCTTGGCGTACACCTGATTCTTCACATACTCCCGCAGCGGCTTGAACAGCCAATCACCGGCCTTCGCCACACCGCCGCCGATGATAAACGCCTCCGGGTTCAGAATATAATGGCAGCTCACCAGACAGCATGCCAGCTTGCGCGCCAGGTCATCCCAACAGGCAAGAGCCACGGGACAGCCGGCCTCCGCAGCCTTTTCCAGCCCGAGCGGGGAGCACTCCTCCTCCGTACGGGTCATCCCGGCAGCGGCATAGGCTGCAATGGCGTCTGCGGTCAGATTGCGGTGGCCGATGTAGTCCTCCAGCGCCCCATAGTTCTTGTAATAACCGGAGCGACCGCGGTAATCGATACTCATCTGACCCAGCTCACCGGCAGCGCTCATGTGACCATGCAGCATCTGCCCGTTCACAATGATACCGGAACCCACACCGGTACCCAGGGTAAGACAAACCAAATTCTTCATCCCCTTGCCTGCGCCGAGCTGCCATTCAGCGTAGGCCATGCAGTTGGCATCATTATCCACGGCAGCGGGAAGCCCGGAAAGCTCTTCCAGCAGACGGCGAGCGGGAACATCATACCAACCGGGCACATTCGCCAGGCTGTCTGCAATACCGGCATCATGGTCCACAAACCCGGGCAGGCCCATGCCCACAGCCTTGAGGTCAGGATACTTCACCTGCAGCTCCTTAATCCGCTTGCCCACCTCACCGAACACAGCCTCGGGAGTACCGAAATCCATCGTCGGAACAGGTTCCGCACGCTCAATGATATCAATCCCCTTCACCACGGCAATTTTCACGGAAGTGCCGCCCATATCCACGCCAATCGCTAACTCGTCTTCGTATGCCATGTAGGTTATTATGCCAAATTTCCGCTCAAGGTAAAGAAAAAAAGAAACCCGACTCGTC
Source organism: Akkermansia sp. (assembly GCA_045121855.1). GTDB lineage: Bacteria > Verrucomicrobiota > Verrucomicrobiia > Verrucomicrobiales > Akkermansiaceae > Akkermansia. Next base: position 5,663 of record JBGVGW010000013.1, on the reverse strand, counting down.
AGAATCGGGTTTCTTTCGATTGCGGGAGCAGGATTTGAACCTGCGGCCTTCAGGTTATGAGCCTGACGAGCTACCTGGCTGCTCCATCCCGCGATTTTAACTTCACCCTTGTGGGTGCGGGAGAAATATACACATTCCTCCGCTCAAAGTCAAGCTTTTTTCTTAAAAAAATGATTAATTTGCATCAAAATCGTTTTTTTCGTGCTCAGCGGCCACGTCCAGAAGCTCCTGAGCCTTCTCATCACCGGCCATGGCGGCGTTTGCCAGCCACCCCAGCATGAGCGCTTCATCCTTGGGAACACCGATGCCGGAAGCATAGCAGCTGCTCATCAGGAGGCAGGCCTCTGCATCCCCCTGCATGGCAGCAAAGCGCAGATAGCGCACCGCCTTCTGCGCCCCGTCCGGCCCACCGTGCCCGCTCAGGCAAAGCTTGGCACAGAGGACTTGCGCCTCTACCGAGCTCCCCTCTGCCAGTGGCTGAAGCCAGCGCACCGCACCGGGAAGATTGCCGGCTTTAGTTTCCATCTGCACCAGAGCCAAACAGGCGTTGGGGTTTCCGTTCTCTGCCGCGCGGCGATACCAATCGCGGGCGGCATCCGCAGAGGCATTCACCCCCAAGCCGCGCTCAAAGCACAGCCCCAGAGCAGCCATGGCGCGGTGGTCTCCCCCGTCTGCGGCCAGACGAAACCAAGGAACGGCGGCGGCAGGAGTCTCCGGCATGCCTTTTGTTCCCGTCAGGATGCGGCGGCCCAGCTCATACTGTGCCGGGGCATGCCCCTCATCTGCCAGTTCCTTGAGCAAAGCGTTGTTGTGACACCCGGTCAAGAGGATGCCGCCCAGCAAAGCACAGACTGTCAAGATGCGTTTCATGCAGGCAGGAAATAACGTTTCTGGCGTTCGGATATCGGCATACCAAGCTTTTCCATGGCAGCGAGCATGTCCTCCCACACACTGCGGCGCGCACTCAATGCCTCATTCCGCAGCAAATAGCTCGGGTGATAGGTTACCCGCACGGGCACACCCTGGCACTCCAACCAGCGCCCGCGCATGGAGCTGACAGAGGCATCCGAGCTGAGCAGAGCCTTGGCTGCACTCCCGCCCAGACAAACGATGCACGCCGGACGAATGGCTCGGATTTCTGCCAGGATGAGCGGCAGGCAGGCGGCTACCTCTTCCGCAGTAGGCGGGCGGTTGGCTGTCCCCTGCTCCGGGCCCATATCCGGGCGAAATTTACATACATTGGAGATATAGACCTCATCGCGGGAGAGCCCCATGGCAGTCAGGATTTTATTGAGCAACTGACCCGCGCGTCCCACAAAGGGCTCGCTCAGGCGCTCTTCATCGTATCCCGGGGCCTCTCCCACCAACATGAGCCGCGCATGCGGGTTCCCCACGGCAAACACCATCGTGTCGCGCAGCGTGCCCAGACGCTTGGCGGGCTTCCAGTCCCCTGCCCGGCTGCGCAGCAGCGCCAGCTTTTCTTCCACACTCATTTCCGGCCCGGCTGCGGTGGAAGCGGAGGCAGCAGCAGGCTGCGACGAAACACCGCGTCTGGCCTGCAGCATCCAATCACGAAGGATGGAACGGGCATCATCATCCACCGCCAGCCGCTCCTGCCCGCCTGCCATCAGGTGGGTGAGGCTTTCCACGGCTAGCTGACGAATGGTGGTCATGGGAACATGTTACACCCGAAACGCAAACAATGCAATCAGGAAATGCAAGCAGCGATGCGGACGAATGATACGTTTACAGTTCCAGGAAGCGGATACCGGGAGACTCCGCGGCATCGGGGGCTGCGGGGGCAGCAGGCACAGACGCCTCCGGAAGAACACCCGGGGGCATCATCTCGCGAAGCATGTGGACATGCTCCGGGTTCTGCTGCTCCACCAGACGGAAGATATCCGGATACCACGGCAGCATGCAGGTCGAGACGATATTCAGCGAGGCATAAATAATGGCCGCTGCCAGCAGGTATCGGAAGAAGGATGGCTGTTTCAGCTGCACGGGAAGCGTGCGGGCACGAACATCCCACGTGGTAACACCCCGCCGCTTCAACAGAAAAAGAGACAAGGGGCCCATGATGAACGGCAGGAAATAGGCCATCATGCCCATCCCACCGATAAAGACCATAAACGAACGCCACAGCGCCTGAGCAAAGCCTACCCCCGGAGTCAGCGACAGTGTCTGCTCCCCTGCCGGGGCTCCGGAAAACAGGTGAATCCCCAACAGCCTCTTGCCGGGTGTTGTTCCCGTGAAATGCAGAGCCACGGCCTCCATCCCAATGAGCCCAAGCCAGAACATGGGGCCATACGGCAGCAGATTCAGAGAGAATTCCGTCCCCGTCAGATAAAACGTTATAAACATCAATGCCGCATACAGAGACATATCCACCAATCGGGCCAACAGGCGAACGCCCGCTCCCGGAAAACGGAAATCCGACAGCGTCATGGTCACAGACTGCACGGCCGCATCCTCATCATCTTCCGCCGGCTCCTTCCGCCGCGGCGGCACCGGGGGCAGCTCCTGAGACTCCTCTGAAAGCGAATCCGCAGCATCCGCCGTCGCAGGCGTTTCATCTTCCTCCGGCTCGGGAGCGACCTCTTCTTCGTCCTCTCGCGGATTCAGGAAATCTGACAAGGCCGGCAGCTCGCGCAGCGGCACCCAGCCGCTGCATCCGCTGTGCCAGCCGAGAGTCTCGGCAGAGAGCTCCCCGCTCTGCACCATCGAAATCACATCCGGCACCGTGGAGGGGCCGCACTTCTTCTTATCCTTAATCCAATAGATATCCATGGGGTAAAATCAGTTGGAACGCAGCGCACGGGCGGGGTCCTGTCGCGACACGATGAAAGCAGGAATCAGCGCCGCCATGGTCACCATCACAAAGGCCTTGAACGCCTGCATGCCAAAGGTGGCGGCATCGTATTCCGCCGGCAGCACCAAACCGTGTGCCTCCATGGGGAACGGATCCATCCCGACAGATGCCAGGAACGCCTGAATCTCCAATCGATAATACAGCACCAGCAGCGCCAGCAAAATGCCGGCCACCGCGCCGACAAAGCCGATGATGACTCCCTGCCAGGCAAAGATGCCCATAATCTTGCGGGGTGTGGCGCCAAGAGCCTGCAACACGGCAATCTCGCGCTTGCGCTGCATGGACATAGTGAACATGACCGCCATGATGCAGAAGCTGGCAATCAGCGAGATGAACGTCAGCACGAAACTCATCATCACACGCTCATTGGCAATCAGTTTGTACCACTGTTCAAACGAACGGGTCCAGGGCGCGATATACCAGCGAAGCTCTTTTCCGTCCTCACCGGCTTTCATGGGTGTGAGCACCGCCATCAGCTGCGCCTCAATATCGCCCATATTGTTGGGGTCTGCCACCCGCACACAGATACCCTGCGCCTGGCTGTAACCATCCGTGGAATAGCCCATCACATCCTGTGCAATCTGCAGCGGCAGATACACGTTCGGCCCGGGCATGTTCTCCGGCGTCTGGTAAATGCCGACCACGCGCAAATCCATGGGCATCACCATCTCGTTGATGCTCTTCACCGCCTTGCCGTCCTCCTTATCGCGGTCAAGCGCCGCCAGCTCCTGAGCCGTGGTGCGCCAGCGTTTCTCCTCCTCCGCAGAGAAAGGAACACCACCCGCATGCGCCTGAATCAGCTCAAAGAACACCGTGCAGGCATCCTCCTCGCTCTGTCGGAGCTTGGACGGGTCAAGCTTCGTGATATGGTCCACAATGGACGCCATTTTAGCCTTGTCCGGCACCAACCCGCCCTCAGCCGCAGCGGCTCCGTCAAAAAGGGTGGCCACACCCTCCATGAGCGCCTTGTTCTCATGCGTCTGGAGGGGATTCTGAATCATGGCATAGATATCGGCCACCTCATCCAGACTGCCCACGGGGGTCAGATGCAGCGAATCCCCCACATACAGCCCGAGTGCCTGTGAAGTGGTGGCAGAAATAACGCACTCCTGGTCCAACCCTTCGCCGAAATCAAAAGACCCATCGCGCAACATCACCTTCAGCGGCTCAATCTGCCCGGCATTGTGCGGCTCAATGGCGTTGAACCGCACCGTCATCCGGCTGCCGGTGGCCTGTGCAAACGCTTCATTCTCCAGTTGCGGATACACGCTGACCACACCGGGAATCTTCCGAATCTTCTCCATCACCTCGAACCAGTCCACGTATTCATCCGAAAGACGAACACGCTGCATATCATCCCCGGGATAGAGAACAAAATGCGGGGTAAGCGCCAGCACGCGGGATTCCATCTCCTTTTGCAGTCCGCTCATGACCGACAGCACCACAATGAGCACCATCACACCCAGCGCCACACCGGCCAGACAGATGAGGGTAATCACGGAAAAGAGAGTGCGCAGCGGATTCAGATAGCGCACGGCCAGCATCAGGCTCAAATTTCGTCTCAGTATCTTCATTTGGAGGAAGTGTCAGTATCTCCCAAAATCCACGCACGCGCAAGCCTAAACAAAGACATACAGAGCAACACCTCGCTATCGCGTACTCGACTGCACGGCACGGCGGTCACCCCTGCGCGACATCCTCCCGGAATCGGGCATAGACGTGAACGGCTCCCACCAGCGCCACATAAAACACTAGCTCCGCAAACTCCTCCACCGTCATATTATTCAACACCCGCTCCCCATACACCCCCAGCACCACACCGGCTGCCATCAGAATCACATTCCACACCGGTATCCCCACCTGCCGCAACACCTCACCTATCTGCAAATACAAACGCTTGTGCAGAAAATACGCCGCCACCCCGGCCATATATCCACCAAACAGAACCCGAGCAATCCACCCGTACGGCAAATCCTTCCACTTATAAAAATCATTCACCGTCCCGGGCTTTGCCAAAAACAGAGTCCTGCCGCAGTTCACCTCGCGCAGCAGCAGCATCACCAGCACCAGCGCCATCACCACAAAAAATCGACGATGATTCCCTGCGCGCAGGCAAAAACAGGCACCAAGAGCCAACACCGCCATCTGCACATTCTCCACCGCCCCGTTCTCATAGCCACACTCCACCGGCAAATACACCCCCAGCGGCACGCACAACACCGCCACCACAATCGCCACCACCGCTGACGTGTGCAGCCGAAAATCGAAACTCACCCACTTATTCATAGCTCTTTCTTTCCATACAGCACACAGGATGCGCACGTTCTCTTTCTATCAGCTTTCACCGAAAAGTCAAGATTTTAGTTTCCGTTTTTTAACTATACTTCCTTCATCTCTTTACCAAAACAAAAAAATTCACAAGAAAACTTAAATTTGTCTTGCATTCTCCGATTCGTCGTGTATAATCTCGCCCAGCGACGCAGTTCGCCACCAACATATGATGGTGGGTGTAGCTCAGTGGTAGAGCCCCGGATTGTGGTTCCGGTCGTCGTGGGTTCGATCCCCATCGCCCACCCGCAGAGCGGGTCACGTACAAAAAACGTGACCCGCTCTTCATTTTTGCGCAATTCATTCAATATACGCCACTTAACGGGTCAAGCCCAAACAATGTGGAATTTGAATTTTCATATCACGATGTGTCCACATTCAATTAACACTCTTAAACGGTAATTTTGAAAGTTACGATAGCCATAGGCTCGGCGTTGAATTAATTTCATTTTTCTATGGAAGC
>JBGVGW010000012.1:0-102521 GCA_045121855.1 Akkermansia sp. | reverse complement strand
GCTTCCATAGAAAAATGAAATTAATTCAACGCCGAGCCTATGGCTATCGTAACTTTCAAAATTACCGTTTAAGAGTGTTAATTGAATGTGGACACATCGTGATATGAAAATTCAAATTCCACATTGTTTGGGCTTGACCCGAAAAAGGCACACTTTATCTTTTATCGCTATAGGGGATGAAAGCGTGGAGCGAGTATTGATAACGCAAAAGCCGCTGCCCGATTAACGAGCAGCGACTCTTGAGTTTGAACTTAATAAAAGCCTGATGAAGGCTAGCATCGTCACAGCATCAGTGACGGCGGCAACAATTAAGTGTCGGCATGGGAATCGTGTCCGTAGTGGTGAGAGGAATAGCTTTGTTTGCGAGTGTGAACCATGAAATCTGCTTTCCGCAAAACAAAAGTAACAACATTGTAAAATAATCCTCCTAACTACCTTATTTTAAGCAATTAGGAGGATTATTTTGCTAGTCTCGCCAGGATTCGAACCTAGACAGAGGGAATCAAAATCCCTAGTGCTACCATTACACCACGAGACCACACAGTTGCTTCCTGCAAGGCAGGTTGCGGGGGATTTTTACCACAACCACGCAGCGCTGGCAAGCTCAAAATGCGTATTGGAGCTCAAAATGCCTTATTTTGCGCGGCGGGCGGCGCTGAGCAGGCGAACTTTTTCAGCGGAATCGCGTTTGCTCTTGCGAGCGGTCTGCAGGATGAAGTAGTTGAACTCTGCTCCGGCTTCCAGCAGTCGGCGCACGGAATCAGCGCCGGCGTTGAGCGCGGCACAGCGCAGAGGAGTGGAACCATTGGCGGCCTTGGCATTGGCGTTGGCACCGGCAGCCAGCAGTCGGCGCACGGTGGCATCGTGTCCGCTGTAAGCGGCCAGCATGAGGGGAGTCCAGCCTTCGGCATTGGGCGTATCCACCTTTGCACCGGCGCTCAGCAGGGCGGCCACAAGGCTGTTCTTGCCCTTGCGGGCGGCGGTTTGCAGCGGAGTGAGACCGGATTTACCCTGCACATTGGGGTTAGCCCCTGCAGCCAGTAGGAGGTGCACCTCTTCCTGGCGGTCAAATTGCACGGCAATCATGAGCGGTGTCCATGATTTGGTATCCGGCTTGTCTACCGTAGCGCCACCCGCCAGCAGAAGCTGTACCATCTCGCCATGGCCATGGTAGGCTGCCCAGGCAAGCGGGGTCAGCCCATTCGGCAGGGCTGCATCAGGGTTGGCTTTGTTCTGCAGGGCGCGACGAACGACGGTGGTATCCCCGGCCTTGACAGCCTTGAGCATCTCCTCCGTGGCTTTTGCCACAGCGGTGTCTTCCGACTCTGCGGCAGGCTCTTCCTTGGCGACAGGCTGGGGCTCAGGCTTGGGCTCTTCCTTGGCAACGGGCTGGGGCTCAGGCTTAGGCTCTTCCTTAGCAACGGGCTGAGGCTCGGGCTTGGGTTCTTCCTTGGCAATGGGTTGTTTTTCCGCCTCCTCCAGAAGAGCCACCAGTTCCTTGAATCCCTTGGTATCGGCAATGGCGCGTGCCGTACGACCGTCCCCTCCCTTGACCAGGGGATTGGCACCGGCAGCCAACAGGGCGCGCACTACTTCGGTGCGACCGGTGTGAGCAGCATTGATAAGGGCGGTTCCGCCGTTGCGGCCGAGAGCATCCACGTCTGCTCCGTTAGCCAGCAGGGCTTTGACCACGTCCACATTTCCGGCATAGGCGGCGAACATGAGCGGTGTGCCGCCGGTGGGGGCTTTGGCATCTGCCTTGGCACCGGATTGCAGCAGGGCATTGACGATGCCGGGATGCCCGGCTTGTACGGCTACAAAGAGAGCGGAGCGGCCATTTTCGTTGCATGCCTCGACGGAGGCTCCTTTTTCGAGAAGAAGCTTCACCATTTGCTCGTGTCCGCCGCGGATGGCATACAGCAGAGCCGTGCCGCCCACGGTGGCAGCAGCATCCACTGCAGCACCTTTTTCCAGCAGAATGCGTGCCACTTCAACCCGCCCGAATTGGGAGGCCACGATAAGGGCTGTGCCGTCATTAGAGCCCTTGGCATCGGGCAAGGCGCCGTTGTCCAGCAGAATGCGCGCCAAATCCGGCTTGTCGGCATAGGCGGCAAACATGAGCGCCGTGCCACCGGTGCGTGCCCGCTGATTCGGGTCGGCCTTGGCAGCCAGCAGGGCCTTGACGGATTTGGCCTGGCCGTGCTGCACGGCCACAATCAGGGGAGTCTGGCCGGTGCTGTTGAACGCGCTGACTTCTGCGCCGCGCTTGACGGCATCATGAATGGCGGCTTCATCCCCTCGCTTGACGGCATCCTGTAAATCATGCCGGGCCTTTTCCACCATATTCTGCTGCGCGGAAGCCGTGGGCAATATGGTGACCGCCATCGGAACAAGCGGCAACAGGGCGCAACCGACAGCACCCAGAGAGGAGGAAAAACGGGAACGAAGCTTCATGATACGTTTGCCATAGTACCGCATCCCCCGCTTTCAAGTCAAGGTCTAATGATGTCCGCAGCAAGGCAAAAACATGTGAGTTTATCATTTCTATTCCGACCTGCAAAGAAACCGGGCAACAACGGCTGCCTGCCATTGTTGCCCGGGAAATGATATGCGGGGGTGTTATCAGAAGTTGATGCGATAACCGACCGTACCGTTGATGTTGGTGTAGCCGCTGCTGATCTCCACGGAAGCATCCGCGAAGACAGAGCCGCCGGTTGCACCCATGGGAACGGTAAGACCCACACCAAACTCTGCACCGACGGTACCCATCTCTGCCGTCGTGACCTTGCCCATGGCATTGGGTACGGCATCCAGAGCGTTCTCCGTCTCGCCTTCGCGGTCACCGGCGCGCACCTTGACAAGGGCGCGGGCCTCTACCATGGAAGCACGGTTGTACAGGTTCTCACCCACGATAGCCTGAGTGCGGGCACCCATGCCGAAGGTGACGGTGGTCATATCCACACCATTCGTACGAAGGGCGGCATCGCTCTTTTCTTCGGAGTATCCGTCCAGAGAGCTGTGAGCCAGCATCACATTGAATACAGGCTGCAGGCATGCAGTAGCGCTCTCGTTCATAGCGACCACATAGCCTACTTCGTACATGAAGCCGAAGCTGACGGCATCGCCGCTGCCCTCTGCCGTGTAGTTACCGTTGGCATGAGTCACCGTACGCTGAAGCGAAGTATCAGCCGTGCCCACGGTAGCCACGAAGGTGTGAGACCAACGGTTGGCGGCATAGCGCGCAAAGGCCGTCACATAGTACGTATCCAAATCACCCTCTGCCTTGTCGGCGGACTCTGCGGTAAAGTCGCCGTACATGGCCGTGGCTGCCAGACCCATGGTAAGACGCGGGGTCACATCCACGTCGAAGCCAACGGTACCACCCCAGGAGTTCAGCTCGTAGCCGGGCAGGCTCTTATCGGCATCCAGACGACGGAAGTCACCCTCGGCATTAATCCATGCATTGAAGTAGGGCATGCTCTCGTTCACCTGGCTCTGGTCCACACCCATGGTGGTGGTGCGGTTGCGGATAGCCATCAACTGGCGCTCCACGTCACCGGCCACGGCGACTCCCAAGGCTGCGATGGAAGCACCGCTCACGGCAGCTCCCAGCTCCTCTGCTGCGGCTGTATCACCGGAGGCGATAACCGCATCCAAGGTGTCCAGCACACCGGCCAAATCCTTGTAGTTTTCGCGATCACCCTGCGGGGTCAGCTTCACCAGAGCGGCATCCGCCATATCAATACCCACCTGTGCATTGTCGCTGAGTTTCAGTTCGGATGAGTAGTAGTCAGCCACACGGTCCACACGGATGGCACCATCGCTTTCCAGACGCATGTTGGTGTAATACTTCGACATCAGCTTCTCCAGATCCGGAGTGGCGGCAAAGGTCACCTTATTATTCTCTACCTCACCGTCGGAGACGATGTAGGCAAGGGTCAGGTTCTTCTCCTCGCCGGAGCCCATGTCGAGCGCACCGTTCTTCACGGTATCACCCAGAAGGTTCACCACGATGTTCGAGTCGGTCACGTTCACCACACCATCGAATACCACGGGAGCACCGGGAGTACCCAGAGTGCGTGCGGTTTCTGCAATGCCGAGGGACAGCGTGAGCGTAGACTTGTTGATGTAGTTTCCGCTTTCGGATGTCACGGTTACAGTGCTGTGTTCGTAGCCGTTTTCGGTCTTGGTGGCATTCAGGACGTTGATGGTCGTGGAGGCATTGCCAGCCACACGCATCATCGGATTAGCACCGGCACGCAGGTAGGTCATGCTGCCATGCTGGCCCGCAGAATCAAGCGTGATGGTGGTGCCGTCCTCGGCCGTCAGACCCAGACCGCGGCATCCGCCGGTACGCAGGCTCAGGTTGCTGCCGCCCTTGGCTGTGATGCGGGCTTCATCGTAGGTACCGGTGTACTTACCGCCCTTCGTCACGACGATATCACCCTTGATTTCGGCCTCGCTCGTGCCGAACAGCATGCGGGTGGTCAGGGTGCTGCCCTCCATCACATACAGGCGGGAGAAGCCCTGCAGATCCGTATCGCCCAGCACCTCTGCGCTGTTATTCACATTCACCTGAGCGCTGTTCACCAGACGCAGGGAAGCAAGGGTCGGGGCTTCGCTGCCGGCATCTTCCACCAGATAGCCATTGGAGCCCTTGGGCAGGCCGAGGTTGACCGTCGCGGCATCAGCCGTCAGTCCGACTGCCTCTTCGGCCGTGGTCGGCTTGCCGTCCGTGTTGAAGAAGGTGGCCGTATCCACAGCAGAGCTGTTGCCCTTCACGGTCAAGGTACCACCGCCGCGGAGGTTGCGTACCAACAGACCGGCCAGAGGTTCGCTGGCGTTGCCGGAGATGGAGTCACCCACCGCTCCGGTGGAAAGGTCGAAGGTGCGGTCATCCGTGACTATCACCTGCTGCACGTAGTCCAGAGACTTGTAGAAGCCGGCGCCGCCGGAGATGATTTCATATCCGTTGTTGGCCAGGGTGTTGCCGCCGGTGGTATCCCAGAGCATGTCCACCACATTGCCGTTTTCATCGGTAATGGCAGAGATGCTCAGAGAAAGCACACCGCTGTTGACCAGCATTTCTGCGCATACGCCTGTCCGGCGAATATCCTGCATCTGCTGTACGTTCTTGTTGACGAACACATCATCGGCATCAGCACCTGTCAGGATGAGGTAATCGGCCTCTGTATAACGTCCGCTTTCATCCTTGCTCAGAGCGGCAAAGGCGGAGTCACTCACATCGATGGAAACGGCATCAGCATAGCGGGAACCGATAGCGTCGGTCGCCAGCAGAACGTCTGTCTCGTTCAGCAGAATACCCTCTGCCATGGTGATGGTATCCACCGTCACCTCTCCCAGCGTGTTACCGTTCGTTGCCAGCTCAAGCGTTCTGGCGGTGACATCCACGGCGCAGTCGGTCGTATCGGTCAGCGTGACCTTGTCATCCACCTGCAGCTTGCCTTCACCGGCCAGGAGGCTCAGCGTCACATCGTCCTTCACGGACACCGTACCGCCGTTCACCGTCAACTTATCCGTAGACAGGGTGGTGATGCTACCCTCTGCAATGGTGGCTGCATCTGTCTGCAGGGTTCCGGTAATCACCTGGGCAAAGTTGCTATCACCCTGCACGGTGATGTTGTCTGCCACCACAGAGCCGCCATTGGCCACATCGGAGTTCACCGTCAGGTCACCCTCGATGTCTACTGTGCCGAGGTTATCGAAAGCACCCAGTGTGGTGGAGGTCTTCACCAGAGCCGTGCCGTTTTCCACAACGGTCAGAGAGTTGGCATCCAGCACACCGATTTCAGCGGTCTTCACGGTCAGGTCCTCGGCTTTCGCCGTTCCTGTTACGGACAAGGTATCGAACGTAGCGTCCGCAAGGTCTGCATCCGCAGCGGCTACCTTACCGCCGGTAACAACCGTATCCGTGGCGGTCAGCTTACCGCCAACGATGAACTGACCATTGATGTTGAAGGTACCCAACGTGGCATCATTGGTCACAGTCACCTTGCCTGCGGTCAGGCTGGTCAGGCTATCGGCCTGCAGGCTGCCCATGCTGCCGTTGTCTACTTCCAGGTCGCCGGCCAATACGTCACCGGTCACGGTCAGCTTCGTGAAGGAAGCATCTGCCAATTCGGCGCTGCCGGCTTTCACAATGCCGCCGGTGGTGACATCATCCGTGGCGGTCAGTTTGCCGCCTACCACGATTTCACCGGTATTGGTGAAGGTATCCAGCGTGGCATTATTGGTCACGGTTACCTTACCCGCATTGTGCACGGTCAGAGAATCGGCATCCAAACTGCCCATGCTGCCGTTGTCCACTTCCAGGTCTCCGGCCAATACGTCACCGGTCACGGTCAGCTTCGTGAAGATGGCATCTGCCAATTCAGCACTGCCGGCTTCCACCGTACCGCCGGTGGTAATGGCGGATGCCGTTACCGTCAGCTTCTTATCACCCAGCTTCAGCGTACCGGAGTTCTCCAGAGCGGCCAGCTCCGTATCCGTCGCGATGCTCAGAACGCCGCTGTTCTTCAGGCTGCCGTTGCCGGCAAGTGTGCCGATAGAGCCGCCGCCTTCACCCACATCCAGAGTGCCGGTGCTGGTGATGGTGACATCCTCCGCAGCAATGGAGCCTACCTTGAGCACGCCGGAGTTGGTCACCGTAGCAGCAGGATCAACGGAGAATGCACCAACAACCGTGGTCGTACCCTGGTTATCAAATGTTACTGCACCCAGCAGATCCATCTTGCCCGCCACCTCCAGCTCGGTCTTCACCGTGAGCTTACCCGTGTGAGTTACGCCGTCGTTGAGCAGGGTGGAAACGAGGGCATTGCCCAGCACATCCACCTTCTCATTGTTGATGACAAGGCTGCCGGAATTAATGACCATGTGAGCACCGGCTGCACCGGCTGCGCCACCGTCCACAGTTACTTTACCGCCCTGCAGCGTGTACTCTGTCGTGCCGTTAAATGTATCCGGAATGACGGATACAATCAGCATATCTGCGTGTGCACCATCCGTGCCGACATTCACCGTAGCAGAGCCATTACCGGAGAAATAACCGACTGCTCCGCTGTACGGGTCAAGCTTGGGCTCGCCGTCATAACCGAAATCGGCCCACTTCACCTGGTCTGCCGTATCGGTAGCAAGCCATTCATCCGTTTCCGAACCAATCCAGCCAAGGGCCGTTCTTTCGGCCGACAGAATCACCTGAGTGATACCGGTGGTATCATCCGACACCAGAGAGTACGTATAACGATAGTGGGCATTGTCTACTACCACAACACTCTGGCCTTCCTCATTCAGCTCATCGCTCACATCCACAAGCAGAGAGAGAGGACTGTTGCAATTATTGATTTCTGCCAGCACGATGGAGTCAGCGTCGCGCAGCGTCAGCAGCAGCGTGCTTTCCGCAAGGGCGTTGATATTGATAGCAGTACCGCCTGCGGAAGTCAGCGTATCAATGGTAACGAGCGGCTGACCGGTCCAATCCTTCAGTACATCTACACCGAGAGCATCCAAATCCATGGTCAGAGCACCGTTAGCGCCCATGGTCACTGTGCCAAAATCGGCATGACCGGCCAGTACGAGCTCGGCGTTGACATCAGCTTCCGTAATCGTGCAGAGGTCATCCGTTGCATCCGTTGTCAGGTCGAAGAGAGAGTGCAGCGTAGTCTTGCCGTCTACCGTCAGTTTACCGGTAAGCTCCACATTCCCCGTGATATCGGCCGTTGTACCGGCTGCCACAGTCAGGGTGGAGGCGTTGATATCGCCGTTCATCACCAGAACCTCTGCGGCAGAATTATCCAGAATCACGTTCAGCACACGGTTGTCATCAGAATCGTGATTCAGAGAAACGTTGATTTCATCGTCACCGGTGAACTTCACCGTGGTATCGGCTGTAGTGGAAATGGCTTCGAAACTGCCTGTCCAATCCGATACTTCGCCGGCAAAGGTGATGGTTCTGTCATTATTACCGCTGTAATGCATGTTGCCCTCACCGGACACTTCCTTGTTGAAGACAGTCTCCGTTTCGGCACCGCCGTTGATATCCAGACCGGGATACACCGTTCCGTCATCCTCATCCACCCAGTTCACCAGATGCACGTTCACGTTGATGTCTTCACCGGGCTTCAGCGTGCCGTACGTGCCGTAGAGCTCCACCGTGGAGTTCTCGTTGCCGATGCGGTTGAGGTCGAGCTTGTCCATCACACCGCTCATGACGATGGTGCCCATCCAGTTGGCGGAGTCCTGCAGACTCTCGGCTGTCACCTTGAGGTCTTCACTACCGGACGGCTGCACATAACGACCGGTACCGGTCAGATGAATGGAGGTGTTGGGGTCGGGGTCGAAGTCCAGCTGGTCATAGTCCACCTCCACTCCATCTCCCAGATGAAGTGTAGTGACGGAGCCTCCCTGAATGGTGATAAAGAGATTATCCCTCAGGTTGGTATCCAGCGTCAGCTGGGCATCTGTCGTATCCGTGCCGTTGAGCTTGATATTGGTAGCCGGGTCAAAGTCTGTGTTATCGCTGCTATAGACCACCTCTCCCTTGTTTACCCAGTAGGTGTTCGGGTCAAACTGCCAGCGATGATGCACCTGGCCTTTTTCCTCAATGATATTGCCATCCTCATCGCGAATGACTCCCAGCGTCACGTTTGTACCGTCATCGTTGACCTTACCCACGGCATTGGGCCCGAAGGTGACGTTCTCTGCATTCGTCACCACGCTGTAGTGGTTGAAATCCGCACGATAACCGTTATCCTGGGCGATGGCACTCTCCACGGGGTTTTCGACACGATTGTAGTACAGAGTCTCCTCGGTACGAGTCAGATTCGGCTTGTTATTGTTCGGATTGTTCTGGTTTCGGATATCGACAACATTGACCGTACCGGTAAAGGTTACCTGGCCATTGTCATTGTTGAGCTCCTTAATCTGGCTTGTATTGGTGATGTTCACGGATGCCTCCACCGCAGGATCGCCGGAATCGATGTAAATCATACCCGTGTACTCCTTCAGATTCAGGTTGCCGATGGTACCGGCATCCTCCTTCATCACATTAACAGCACCTCCCTGAACTGTAATAGTACCGCGATTGCTGGAAGTGATAGCATCCTGCAGGTTCACCGTACCGTCATTCACAACTAATTCCCGATCCAGCGAAGCTTCGCCGAGAATATTCAGTTCTCTGATGGTGGACACATAAGTACCGCCGTTGGTCAGTCTCATGGAAGCGGCATTGATGACACCCGTACCCTTGATGTTATCACGGGTACCGGAAGTCATGAACAGAGAACCCTCCAGATTCAGTACGCCGTTCACATTCAGGCTCATGCCCCAATTGTTGGAAATGGATCTACCATCTGCATTCTGAGCCACATTGACCGTCGTGCCGGCACCCACCACAAGGTAACGACCGCGGTTGTTATTGTCTTCGGACTTATTCGGGCCGGAGGGAGCCGACACACAAAGCACCTCATATGTTCTGTCCTCACCTGCAACGGAATTGAACTCTACCCAGGTATTGTTGCTGCTGAGAGCCACTGTTCCCATACTGCCGCCGCCGGTGAAACGCATGGTACCGGCGCCATCCTGAATGGTGATATCACCGATACCCTTCACTTCCCCTGTCACAATCATGGTACCGTTCCCCTTCTTAATCAGGTTACCGGCATAATCATTCTCCTTGGAGAGCGCCTGGGTAAGAGTCAGGCTGGAGCCGTTACCGACGGTGATGTTGGTAGTCGCCTGAGCCAGGCGCAGGCCGGAGGTAATTTTAGCGGTCTTATTATCGCCGGTGATAATGGTGGAATTACCGCCATACATATCCCAACGGCTCAGACCGTCCTGAGTCTCATCATCCAGCATGCTGCCGTCCAGATTCAGTGTACCGACGAATTTTTCATAACCGGTACCTACACCGTAGTGCGACAGCAAGAGTGAAGCCCCGGACTCGATGGTGATGTTGCTCATGGAGTGCTCACCACTGTAACCGGTCTGGTTTTCAGCCTTGAACTGCATCACGGAGCCGTCCTTCACTACCACGTCCGCGCGCACGGAACCGCGGCGACCACCTTCCGTGTTCATGACGAAGGTCGCCCCATCCTGAATGACAATACCATTGGACACTTCCAGATAACCACCCAGAAGAGAAACGACGGTGTCTTCACCAAGCTGCTGATTCTTGTGGCCGCAAACCACCATCTCTCGCACGGTAACACCTTCCTCCTGAATCGTCACCTCCGCATCATCGTGGAAAAGAACGCAGGAAGTATCTACGGTAGCTACGGCATTTTCCGATGCATTGGTCGGATCCTTCTTCCAAATCTGGTTATCATCTGCCCAGGTAAAGACTTCTTCCGTGGGGCTGATACGACGCACCAGAACAAGACCGCGGTCAGTTGTTCTGACGGAAAGAGAGCAATCCAGCTCCTGACCGTTAGCAACGAAGTTCTCTGTCTTCAGGGAAGTCCAGCCATTAACCGTACCACCGTTGGAGAATACTCTGTACTCTACGTCAGAGGTAAGTGACTGAGCATTACCCTCCGTAATCATGTTCACACCCAGTTCAATCTTCACCCCGGCTCCGAACGTGACGGCGTTTTCTACGGAGAGAACCTTATTATCATCGTTGCCGGCATTCATCACACCCAGCGTCAGGGCAGATATGTCCACCTTGCCGTTGAAGGTCACATCACCTACTCTGTTCACTCCGTTGAGCAGCTTGAACGTGCTGTTTGCTCCGAATGTGGCATTCTGCACCTTACCCCTGTTGGTAACGGAGCCTGTCAGCTGGTACGTCCCGCCGATGGTCTTTCCGCTGAAATTGACAATACCGCCGTTCTGAGTTACCGTGCCATTGATGTTAACATTGGACGATGCACCCAAGGTCAGAGTTCTTTCATTCCCTATGTTCCACGTATGCGTACCACGAACATTCAGACCATTGTTGGGATTCAGATTGAAATTGTTATTAAATGTGGAGGTATATGTGCCGCCGTTATTACCGAAGTTAAAGGTACGGCTACCCTCAGCACCTATACCTTGAACCTTCGTATTAGCATCCACGATAAATCCTGCCGTATGGAATGTATTAAACTGGATTTTCAATGTCACAGCTTCCACAGCAGAACCTTCTACGAAGTGGAGGATATTGTATTTATTATTTCCTGCTACATCTGCCCAGCCGGCATTCGTCGAGTTATCTGCCTCATTCGTAAATGTAGCGTCATGGAACATATCGCTTGCCCCCTTGGTAACGGTATAAGTGGCACCCTCTGCCTGAGGGGCAACCAGCGCGGCAACCGTCACAGCAAAAGCGCCGCCGGCAATGGCACCGGTAGCAAGAGTGGTGGAGAAAGAAGTCACGACCGCAAAGCAGGCGAGGACAGCTGCGCGAAGGCGCGTGGGGAGATGTAATTTCATGATATTGTATGAGTTAAAAAGAAGTAAGGTGATAGCGGCGCAGGCATAGTATGCCTAACCTGTACGCTTAATCTAATTTATAGCAAAAACGGCTTCCCTTAGCAAGAGAAAAATAGGGTAAAGAAAACAGGAGTACATAGAAAACAAAAGACGGACTGTAAAACGGCAAGTCTCATCCCCTTAGAGCTGCACGTTTTCAAAACACCTCTATTCGGATTCAAATGTCTCTGTCTCTCCTCCTCCAATCGGGTGATTTTCTCAGAAAGAACGGTCCGTTACTTCTTTTGTCCGCAGCTTGTGTGATGTAGGAACAAACAAAAAAAAGCTCTCCCGATGCAGGGCATGGGAGAGCGGAAAAGAAATGAATGGTCTTCGGAAGAGCCTTATCAGGCGCCGAGCTGGAAGCGATGGAAAGCCACCACAGTCACCTTGTCGCCCAGGGACTTGCCGGTGGACTCCACGAGCTTAGCCACGGAGATGGAGGGGTCCTTCACGAACTCCTGGTCCAGCAGGCAGCTCTGCTTGAAGAGGGCGCGCAGCTTGCCGGGGAGAATCTTCTCCAGCAGGTGCTCCGGCTTACCCTCAGCGATGAGCTGAGCCTTGGCAATCTCCTGCTCCTCAGCCACGAAGGCGGGGTCGAGGGAGCTGGAGTCCACGCTCTTGGGAGCGCAGGCAGCGATGTGCAGGGTGATGTCCTTGCACATGGTCTGGAACGCCTCAGCCGTGGCAGTGGCAGCGTTGTCGCAAGCCACCTGCAGGAGCACGCCCACCTTGCCACCCATGTGGATGTAGGAAGCGATGGTGCCCTCGCCGGCCAGCGTGTAGCGGCCGAACTTGCGCAGCTTCATGTTCTCACCGATGACGGCGCACTGCTCAGCGATGTACTTCTCCACCGTGGTGCCGTTGATGGCCACGTTGAGAGCGTCCTCCAGCGTGGTGGCGGAGGAGGCCTTCAGGGCAGCGCCGATCTCAGCGGCCAGAGCCTGGAACTTGTCACCCTTGGAGCAGAAGTCCGTCTCGCAGTTGATTTCGTAGATGATACCGTCCTTGCCTTCCACGATGGTGGCCACGATACCTTCCTTGGCCTCGCGGTCAGCCTTCTTGGCAGCCTTGGCGATACCCTTCTCGCGGAGGTACTTGACGGCTTCATCCATGTTGCCGTCGCACTCCACCAGGGCCTTCTTGCAGTCCATCATGCCGGCATCAGTCTTGATGCGCAGCTCCTTCACCATTGCGGCAGTAATTTCAGCCATTGTCGTATGGTATTTCAGGTTATAATGTTCAGATTAGGCGGGCTTGCTCTTGTTGATAGCCTCTACCAGCACGGAGAGGATCAGACGGATAGAGCGCACGGCGTCGTCGTTGCCCGGGATGGGGAAGTCCACGCTGTCGGGGTCGGCGTTCGTGTCGGTCAGCACGATGACGGGGATGCCCAGGATGTGGGCCTCGCGGATAGCGATATCCTCGTGATCAGCGCCGATAGCGACCATCACGTCGGGAGAACCGCCCATGGTGCGGATACCCTGAAGGTTGCGCTGCAGCTTCTCGCGCTCACGAGCGAGGGCGGCGAGCTCCTTCTTGGACATGGACTTGTACTCGGGCTGCTTGTCGAGGTTCTCGAGGTAGTCAAGACGAGCGATGCTCTTCTTGATAGTGGTCATGTTGGTGAGCATACCGCCGAGCCAGCGGAAGTTCACATAGTACTGACCGGTAGCCT
This sequence comes from Akkermansia sp., assembly GCA_045121855.1. Lineage (GTDB taxonomy): Bacteria > Verrucomicrobiota > Verrucomicrobiia > Verrucomicrobiales > Akkermansiaceae > Akkermansia. The sequence goes on along the minus strand of JBGVGW010000012.1, from coordinate 89,374 downwards.
CGGCGGCCTCCTTCACAGCCTCCTGAGCCTGACGCTTGCAGCCCACAAAGAGAATCTTCTTGTTCTTGGCGGCAAGATCGCTGAGGAAAGCGCTGGCCTTGTCCAGGCACTTCTCGGTTTCCTCCAGGTTGATGATGTGGATGCCATTCTTCTGAGTAAGAATGTACTTCTTCATGTTCGGGTGCCACTTGCGAGTCTGATGACCAAAGTGCACACCGGCTTCCACCATCTTTGTAACGAGTTCGTTAATCATTGTATTTGTATGTGTTGTGCGTTCCTTATGGCAGGTAACGCGAATTATTGGAAGGTGCTGCGCTCTCGCCCCCAGCCCTCCGTTGTTGATATTGCAGCATCAGCGGGGACGCGCAGGATACTCCATTTGCGACTGTTTGTCAATCAAAATCATTGAATTTCATATCATTTGCCGCAAAGAAAAAAAGAGGAGGCAACAGGCCTCAGCCATGCTGCCTCCCCCACGTATCACCTTGGGAAACTCTTATTACACGTGAATCGGCATCAACACGTACAGGAACTCATCCGCCACGCGCATCACGCCGGGGCTGGAAGCGTCAATGAGGTCGATAGCCACTTCGCTGTCGCCGACGGCTTTCAGCGGTGCCTGCACAAAGTCAGCATTGAAGGCGATGGAAAGCTCCCGACCATTGTAGTCGATGGGCATTTCTTCATTGGCTTCACCCATGTTCTTGGCACTGGACTGCACACGCATGGCACCCGGCACAAACTGGAAGCTGACGATGTTGGACTTCTCAGAGGAAAGGAGGGAAACGCGGCGCACGGTCTCGTTAAGCTCCGGCGCAGGCAGAACGATGCGCTCATTGTAGCGGCTGGGAATCACCTGGCGGTAGTTCGGATAGTTACCGTCAATCAGCTTGGTGATAAGCAGCGTATCACCGAAATCGAAAGCAGCCTGGTTGGAGGTGATGCGTACCATCACATCGCCGGCATCACCCAACAGACGGTGCAACTCTGCCACGGCACGGCTGGGAATATCGATGCACACGTTCTGGGATTCCGGGAACTCCAGCTCGTTCTCAAAGAGGGCCAGACGGCGACCATCCGTGGCCACCAGCGTAAGCTTGCCGTCCTGGAAGCAGGTATAGATACCGTTGAGCACATAGCGCATGCCGTCGTTCGCAATGGCGAACTCAGTGTAACGGAAGCCTTTATTGAGCATGGCCTGCGGCACCTTGAACTCGCGTACCTCGCGGAAAGAGGGCAGCCCCGGGAACTCATCAGCACTCAGACCATTGAGCTTGAATCGGGCGCGATTGCAGCAGATGGTGGCCACGGTATCCTTGACCTCTACCTCCACCTCACCGTCGCGCAGCTCGCGGATGATGCTCTGCAGCTTTTTGGCCGGAAGGGTCACAGCGCCTGCTTTCTCCACCATACAGGGCACTTTGGTCATGATAGTCAGCTCCATGTTGGTGGTCATGAGCTGCAACTCTCCGTCTGCCACGGAGAGCAGGACGTTGGAGAGTATGGGCATGCTCGGGCGGGTGGATACTGCGCCCGTCACCTTGTTGAGCCCATCAAGAAGCACCTGTTTAGCAAGAGAAAATTTCATACGATATCCTTTGTTGCGCTTATTTTACCCATTGCCTTGCCACCTGGCAAGCCAAAATCGCGAAATTCACCAGATTTTCTACCAGTTTTTGCTAACCTATACCATATCTTGTGTAAAAAAAATAATTTACCCCGCCGGAAAGTGTACGAATTCCTTCCGGCGGGGCAAAAGTGTATTTAAGTTTTCTTAAAGGTCTTTTTTAGTGTTCAAATCTGGTAGCGCGGCAGCGAATCCAATCGGCGAACTGACGGAGGGCGTTTCCGCGGTGGGAAATGTTATTTTTAGCGGCTGCGGGGAGCTCTGCCATGGTGCAGGTATAGCCCTGCGGCACAAAGAGGGGGTCGTATCCGAAACCTTTTAAGCCACGGGGATGGAGGGTGATACGCCCTTCCACCGTGCCGCAGAAGTGAGCCATTTCGCGCCCGTTTTCCGCGAGAGAAAGCGCGCAGACGAAGCGCGCGGGGAACGGAGCCCAACCGCGCAGCACACTGAGCTCGCGCAGGAGCTTGGCGTTGTTGTCCGCATCCTGACCGTGTTCACCGGCATAGCGGGCAGAGAGGACGCCGGGTGCTCCGTTCAGGGTATCGACACACAGGCCGGAATCATCCGCCAGCACCAGACCGCTGAAAACGGCTGAAATACCTTCGGCTTTCAGGCGGGCATTGGCTGCAAAGGTGTGGCCGGTTTCCTCCACCTCCGGGGCATCCGGCAAGTCCAGAAGCGTGGAAACCTTGTACTCCGGGGGAAGAATGGCGGCAATTTCCTGTGCCTTATGGGCATTACGCGTGGCGATGAGAATCGGTATCTGAGTCATGGATGGGGGTATGATAAGTTTTTTTAACAAGTATACGGGTCAGGAAGAGGTAGATGACAATGAAGCCGAGCACAGCGGAAAGAACATCTGCCAGAACCTGAGAGAACCAGACGCCGTTTGTACCGAAATGGTGCGGCAGTATCAACAGGCAGGGAATCAGGAAGATAAACTGACGGGTCATGTTCAGGAAAATACTCATCACCGGACGCCCTATGGCCTGGAAGAAGTTGCCGATGACAATCTGGGAGCCGATGATGGGGAAGGCAAGCGCCATGATACGCGTGCCGTTGGTAGAAATCTCAATAAGCCTCTGCGCCTCTGCATCCGTACTCTCGCCATCCACAAAAAGCAGCACCAGTTCCCGCGGGAAAAACTCCATGAGCAACCAGCCGATGGTGGTGATACCCGTGGCGGCCAACATGGCGTAAAAAAGAACCCGTTTAACGCGGCCGTAGTTACCCATCCCCAGATTATATCCTGCAATAGGCTGCATCCCTTGGGTGATACCCATGGTAATCATCACAAAGAAGAAAATGACTCGGTTAATGATACCGAACGCTCCGGCACCCATATCACCCTCACAATTCTGCAGTGCATAGTTGTATGCCACCACCACCAGACAGCCGCAGGCATTCAGCATACAGGGCGGCAAGCCCACCATACAGATGCGCCGCAGGATAGGACCGCTGATTTTGTAAATACCTTTGCAAAAATGAATCACGCTGCGCCGGCGAAAAAAATGCGCCAACACCCAAATGAGCCCCACAGCCTGTGCTGCAATGATAGCCAAGCCGGCTCCGGTCATTCCCCAATCCAGAACAAAGATAAAGAGATGCGCGCAGCCTATGTTCACCACAAGAGAGATAAGCAGGCTCACCATGGCCTGCTTGGGATAACCGCTGGCTCGCATGAGATGGTTCAGATTCATGAACGTAGCCGTCACCGGGAATCCCAGCATCAGCACCAACATGAAATCATAGGCCGGAGCCATTGTCTGACCGGTAATACCGAATGTACGCAGCAAAGGCTCCAGCGATACCAACGGAAACCAACCAATGAGAATACCGGAAAGTATACTTATGACCAAGCAATGCCCCAAAATACGGAATGCACGGTTAAAATCCTGCTGCCCCAAGGAAATGGAAGCCAGAGAAGAACAACCCAGTCCCACCATTGCCCCCACTGCCACCATCAGGTTAGTGATAGGGAAAGCCAGCGCCATGGCGGCGATGGCATACGGCCCGCAACACTGGCCGATGTACATGGCATCCACCAGATTATACACCGACATGGCCGCCATGCCTACAATCGCCGGCAATGAATACTGCGTGAGCAGCCGCGCAATCGGCTTGCTCTCCAGTTCCACCAGCTTGGCATCTTTTTGCATACAAAGAGAATACGCCTAGCTTTTCCTTTTGTCAAGAATCTTGACAATACAGGACTGTAGCTGCTGGGGTGAAATGATAAAGCCGCCTCTCAGGAAAGATATTCCGAGAGGCGGCGAGAGATTTTATTGTGTGTGGGTTCAGCCCTGATTGGAGGCGTGGAGCTCCTGAAGGGTGCGAACCTCTGTCACCTTGTTCTTGCTGTGCAGGATGGCAGCGGCGCAGGCGCGGGCGCTGGAGATATCCGTGGCATAGGAGATACCGGTGCTGACGGCAGCGGCGCGGATAGCCACCTCGTCTGCGCGGGCATCATGAGAACCGGGGGTGTTCACCACGAAGCAGATTTCGTTGTTCTTGATGCGGTCAACGATGTTCGGGCGGCGACCTTCCCACACCTTGTAGGCGCGTTCGCACTCGATACCGTTCTGCAGAAGGTGAATCATCGTGCCCTTCGTGGCGCAGATGGTGAAGCCGGCTTCCGCAATATTGCGAGCCACTTCCAGCACAGTATCCTTGTCGCGATCGTTCACGGAAATAAACACGGTGCCTTCCGTGGGCAGCGGGTTGAACGCAGAAATCTGGCTCTTCAGGTAAGCGAGCTCAGGGTCGGTATCCACACCCATCACCTCACCGGTGGAGTGCATTTCCGGCCCCAGCACCACGTCGATACCCGGGAAGCGGTTCCAGGGGAAGACGGCTTCCTTCACGGTGTAGTACGGCGGCACTACTTCCTTGGTAAAGCCGAGTTCACTGAGCTTCATGCCGCTCATGACCTTGGCTGCCAGCTTGGCCAGCGGCACGCCGATGGACTTGGAGACGAAGGGTACGGTACGGGAGGCACGCGGGTTCACCTCGATGACGTAGAGCTGCTCGTCCTTGATGGCGAACTGGCAGTTCATGAGACCCTTCACGTTGAGCTTGGCGGCCAGTTCCTTGGCGGCGCGCATCATCTCCGCATGCATGGCGGGAGAGACGCGGTTCGGCGGAATCATACAGGCGGAGTCACCGGAGTGGATACCGGCGGGTTCAACGTGCTGCATGATGGCACCCACCACGCTCATCTCGCCGTCGGCGATGACGTCCACGTCGATTTCCAAAGCATTTTCCAGGAAACGATCCACGAGCACGGGACGCTCGGGGGAGGCATCCACGGCCTCACGCATGTAGGTACGCAGTTCCTGCTCATCGTACACAATCATCATGGCGCGACCGCCCAGCACGAAGGAGGGACGCACCAGCACGGGGAACCCGATGCGCTGGGCCACGGCCACGGCTTCTTCCTCATTGGTGGCGGTGCCGGCTTCGGCCTGTTTGAGGCCGATTTCATCCAGCAGTGCGGAGAAATACTTGCGGTCTTCGGCCAGCTCGATGCTGCGGGGGCTGGTGCCGATGATGGGCACGCCGCGCTCCTCCAGAGCAGCCGCGAGGTTCAGCGGGGTCTGACCACCGAACTGGACGATGACGCCTTCCGGCTTCTCCTGATCCACGATGTTGAGCACGTCTTCCAGGGTGAGCGGTTCGAAGTACAGCTTATCGGAGGTGTCGAAGTCCGTGGAAACGGTTTCCGGGTTGGAGTTGACCATGATGGTCTCGTAGCCCAGCTCTTTCAGGGCGAAGGAGGCATGCACGCAGCAATAGTCGAACTCAATGCCCTGCCCGATTCGGTTCGGGCCGCCACCCAGAATCATAATCTTGCGGCGATCGCTGGGACGGGCTTCGTTCTGCTCGCCATAGGTGGAGTAGTAGTACGGCGTGATGGCCTGATACTCACCGGCGCAGGTATCCACCAGGCCGTAGATGGCGGTAATGCCCTTGGCCTTGCGCTCGGCGCGGATGTCATCCTCGCTGCAACCGCGAGCCAGTGCAATCTGGCGGTCGGAGAAGCCAAGCTTCTTAGCCTCTGCAAGGTCGAGGGTGGCCAGCTGCATGCCGGCATCAGCCAGCTGCTTGAGCTGATCCAGGAACCAGGGGTCGATGGCGGTCAGTTCTTCCACTTCTTCGATGGTGAAACCGTTTACAAAGGCGGTCTGCAGCCAGAAGATGCGGTCGGCATTCGGTGTGGCCAGCTTGTTGACGATTTCGGAGCGGGTCGGATTCACCGGGTCCTTAGCATCGAAGCCGAAGCCCCAGCGGCCTGTTTCCAGAGAACGGAGAGCCTTCTGCAGGGATTCCTTGAAGGTGCGGCCGATGCTCATGACCTCACCCACACTCTTCATGGAGGTGGTCAGGCGCTCATCTGCCTTCTTGAACTTCTCAAAGGTAAAGCGGGGAACCTTGCACACCACATAGTCCACGGTGGGCTCAAACGCGGCCGGCGTGGTCTTGGTGATATCGTTGCGCAGCTCGTCCAGCGTGTAACCGACGGCAAGTTTGGCGGCAAACTTGGCGATGGGGAAACCGGTAGCCTTGGAAGCCAGAGCGGAGGAGCGGCTCACGCGCGGGTTCATCTCGATGATGACCTGACGACCGGTCTTCGGGTCTACGGCAAATTGAATGTTACTACCGCCGGATTCCACGCCGATTTCGCGGATGATGTCGAAAGAAGCCTGGCGCAGCAAGGCGTACTCGCGAGCGGTGAGGGTCTGGGCAGGAGCCACGGTGATGGAGTCACCGGTGTGAATACCCATGGGGTCCAGGTTTTCGATGGAGCAGATGATGATGCAGTTATCCGTGCGGTCGCGCATCACCTCAATCTCAATCTCCTTCCATCCCAGCAGGGATTCTTCAATCAATACCTCATTCACGGGGGACAAATCCAGACCGCGAAGGCATATTTCCTCAAACTCTGCCTTGTTGTAGGCGATACCGCCGCCGCTGCCGCCCAGCGTGAATGCCGGACGGATAATCATGGGATAGCTGCCGATGACATTCTTGGCAATATCCCAAGCTTCTTCCATGTTATGGGCAACGCCGCTGGCGGGCACGTCCAGGCCGATTTTGACCATGGCGTCCTTGAAGCGCTGACGGTCCTCACCCTTATCGATGGCTTCGGCATTGGCGCCAATCATGCGCACGCCGTATTTCTCCAGCACGCCGCGGCGGTGCAGTTCCATGGCGCAGTTGAGAGCAGTCTGACCACCGAGGGTGGGCAACATGGCATCCGGACGCTCCCGGGCGATGATTTTCTCCACGTATTCGGGAGTAATGGGCTCAATGTAGGTGCGTGGTGCCGTCTCCGGGTCCGTCATGATGGTGGCGGGATTGGAGTTGACAAGTACAACCTCGTATCCTTCCTCGCGAAGGGCCTTGCAGGCCTGGGTGCCGGAGTAGTCAAATTCGCAACCCTGTCCGATCACGATGGGACCGGAGCCAACGACGAGAATCTTCTTGATAGACGTGTCTTTAGGCATGATTGGTGTAAACTTGCAGATATATGCCATAAATGAGCCTAAATTGCAAGACTAATATGCAATTATCTGCGTTTTTTTCTATCAGGAAGCCCTTATCTCAATAGTTATAGAGCTTTCCGCCGCGCTGCTGCATGCCTTGGCGGATGCGCTGCTGCATGAGCTTCCCCTGGCGGCTGTTCCTGCCCTCTTCCGTGAAGCTGCTTACATAGCCGCGGAATCCGCTGCCGTCTTTCACGCGCGCCCAATGCTCGAATGGCTGAAGATGACGCTCAGGATAGACGCTCTGCAGGAAAGGGAGGATGCCGGGCTCGTCTTCCCAGCGATCAAGGGGGAATTTTCCGTTCACCAGCACCTCCAAACGCCCGTTCCAAATCCAGGGGTCCAGAATAATGCTCTCCGGCCAGGTGCCGTTGGCGGCAGAGACATAGACGCAATGGTGTTCGGAGCCGTCACCTTTATCTCTGACGCAGCAGCCGATGCGGAAATAGTGCAGCGATCGGCGACGCAGTTCACGATACATGTCGTGCTGGTAATGCCAGCAGAGCCCGCGCTCGCTGAAGTTCCACATGGAGTTCACCATGCGGTTATTCATCCAAGCCATGAAGACGGGGTCATTGTAGCGGGCAATGGCAGCGCCGGCCTTGTAGGCGGTATCGGCCAGCCAGCGGGCTTCATCCCGTGCGGCGGCTTCATTCTGTTGGTCTGAGGGCAGCAGGCAGAGCATCTGCTGCGTGAGCTCTACACGCTTTTCGGTGACAGGCGGGGTGTAAGCATATTCCGGCGGCGGTGCCGTCTGGCAGGCCATCAGCACCAGAGCCGATAACATCACGAGCAACCTGCCTGCCATGCCGAAGTTCATAGATTAGTAATTGGTGAGCGAGCCGGGGTGTTCTTCCCTGCCCTTCAGGATATTTTCATACATGCGGCGATATTGCGAGGAACGCCGGGTTTCCTCCATCCAGTAGCCCTCATAATCGCCGTCGACGGAACGCAGCACGCTCCAGTGCTCCATGGGCCAAGTGTGTCCCTCCGGGTAACAGATGGACTGTGTGCGGCATACCGAGGGCGAATCCGTCCAGCGGCGCGGATTCAGCTGCCGGGCATCGTTCACCTTCAATCGTCCGTTCCACATCCAGGCATCCAGCACCCAGGCATTCGGCCATTCGGCATCGCGGGCGGCAATATACAGGCAATTATGCTCGGAGGCACGGGTGGCATCGCGCACACAACAGCCCAACCGGAAGTAATCCAGCGGACGCCGCCGCAGCTCGCGATACATATCATGCTGATAGTGCCAGCAGAGCCCGCGGTCCTGCAATCGGGCATTGATGAGGGCATTGCCTGCCCAGCCGGGGAACCAGGAGCCGTTCAGGCGAGAAATGCCGGCCGCGGCCTTGTAGGCAGTATCAGCCAGCCAGCGGGCTTCCTCCTGTGCAGCTTTTTCTTTCTGCTGCTCGGCAGGCAGTAAGGCCAGCAGATTATCCCTGAGGGTAACACGTTTTTTCGTGACCGCCACGGTATACGGGTATTGAACCTGAGCGGGATAACATCCCGTCATCAGCATCAACACGGTCAGCAGGACCACTATCTGTTGCACGTAAACTCTCACGGTCGCGCATTCTAGCACAATGCCTTTGCTCTGGCAAGCATCATGACAATACTAACGAGACTCTTCCGAAAGTGCAGGAAACCCCGCAAGTTCCAGTATCAATATCTCCGGACGACAGAAGAAGCGCAGTGGCAGCTGGCTGGTGCCCAATCCGCGGCTCACATAGAACTCTTTCCCTTTTTCTTCATGATATCCGGCAGACTTTTTGCGGTCAACATCCCGATCCGGCATGACAAGTGCTCCGTAGAACGGCATCCTTATCTGCCCGCCGTGGGTGTGCCCGGCCAGAGTAATGGTGGTTCCGGGAGGGGCAAACTTCACCCCTGCCGGCGAATGGGTCAGCAGAATATAGGGCTTGCCCGTTTCCGGTTGAGAGACGGCGCCGGGATAACGGTAGGTGAAGGCACAGCGCATACCGGCGATGGTGATGGGGGCGCCTCCTATGACTAATTCCTGTTTTTTGCCCTCCATCAGCGGAATGTTCAAATTCTTGAACATCTTCCGCAGCTTGCGTGCCCCATACCAATAATCATGATTACCCAACACAGCAAAACAGGGAACGGCTGTGAGCGGACGCAGGATTTCCTCAAGCTTATCGAGAGACAAGGTACTATTCACCTCGTTTACATAATCCCCCAGCAACAGCACGGCATCCGGCTTCTCTGCCAGTGTAAGCTCCACTATACGCCGAAGGTAATCCTCATCCTCCGGTCGAACATGCAAATCGCTCAGCACAGCCAGGCGTGCTCCCCTGCCCTGCCACTCCGGCAGATTCAGTCGATGGTGTGTGACCTCTGTCCATTCCCTCTCCACAAAACAGGCATACAGCAAAGCCGCGCCCATGGACAGCAGGATAAAGAGTCTCACATACCATCGCCAGTATTTCATTCCAGTATTCCTCTCAGGATAATGTCGGGTTCACAGGCCAGAATCTCCTCTTCCCGGAATTTGCACTCGCGTTTCAGGTAGTCACCCGGCACCATGGGAGCAGGACCACCGCCCAGAATGGGTGCGATATCCTGCACCCATTCATTAACGAGCCCTTCCTCCAGGAAACGGCGCAGCAGCTGTCCCCCGCATTCCAGCAGCAGATTCACGATGCCGTATTGGCTGTACAGCTCCTCCAGCATCACCTTCAGGTCTGACACCTGCTCCAGAATAATCGTTCGATCTGCGTGCTCATCCGTCAGTAACTGGCAATCTGCCGGTATACTGTTACGGTCGCGCGTCATCACGATGCGGTATGGCTGCTTCTTGCGGGGCGAAGGTGCCTGCAACGGCGTCCGAATCGTCAGCGCCGGATCATCCATTCTCACCGTGCCTCCTCCCACCAATATGGCATCACTCTCCGCGCGCAGCTGGTGCGCGTTGCGCAGCGCCTTCGGGCTGGACAGCCAGCGATCATCGCGGCGCGTCATGCGACCGTCCATAGTTGTGGCCACCTTTGCCAGAACCCAGGGACGCCGATTCTTCACCGACCAAACCCATGGGCGCACCAATATCTCGCACACTTCTCCACAGACACCATGCTCCACTTCGATACCATGCGCGCGCAGAATTTCATCTGCCCTGCCCCGATGGCGCTCGTCCGGATCAACTGCTCCGTATACCACGCGACTGATGCCTGCCTCGATGATAGCCTCCGTACAGGGCGGTGTGCGTCCATAGCTGGAACATGGTTCCAAGGTCACATATATAGTAGACCCCTTCAGCCATTGTCCGTTTCCCTTCCAATGGGCATTATCAATAGCACGGCGTTCAGCATGCAGCTCGCCTGCTATTTCATGATGCCCTTCCCCCAGAATAAAGCCATCGCGGACAATGACTGCACCCACCGGCGGATTGGGGCTCGTTGTTCCTACACCGCGACGCGCGAGCTCTACGGCTCGCATCATCCAAAGATAATCCTTATTGGGAGATAAATCATCCATGAGTCCATTCTATCATCTTGCCGCTATCTGTCAAGCGGAGCACTTCCTACCTGCTCTCTTTGACTTGACTGATGACTAATGTATACTTGAAATTTAAATTCATAATCATCAGTCTTGTGAATAAGTTTAATAACTAGTTCAATGATTTAATTAGCAATGATTTGAAAAACTCCCTTTCTGTGCATAACCCGGTGTATAAACTCACCCCGATTTGTGAATAAAAGTTATTCACCGTTCTATTCACCGGTTATTAACAGAGTTATTCACCGTGTTTTGTTAATAAGTAATGTAATTATTTAAGTATCAAAAGCTTACGCTGTTTATAGAACCCTTATCGGTGATAAAATCATGGAAAAAGATAAAGGGTGCCATTATCGGCATCGAAACATTGTAGATAACAGTACCCGGCACATCAACACAAACAAGTGCTGCTTTACTGAGAACTTTAGTACCCATACCGGGTTTGCGGATAGGTTGACCATTCGCTGCCACATAGGCTATATTCCCCTGCTCTGTCTTGATTTGGGCGTGGACTCGGTGCTGCATGCTGTCGGGCAGCTCGGATAAACAGCCCTGTTGATAGCCGGCTTTCAGCTCATCGCATAATGTTTCCAGAGTGGCATATCCATCGGTTCTCTGAAGAACGACTGCTGTTCCGTCAGATATTTTAATGTATTGATATTCAGTATAATATGAAAACGGTTTGGGCGTACCGAGAGCCTCTTTACTCGTATTTGTCAGCATGATGCTATCGTGTATGAAAGGCTTGATTTTCTGTACCTCAAGCTTACGAACCTTGACAAACCAGCCACCCTGAGAAGAATAAAGACTAAGAGGAAGTTCCACGGCAAACCCATTATACACCGTGGCCTTTTCTGTAATCTGTTTGTTGAATTGTGTGTACGCACATGAATTCAATGTGCCTACCACACCTACCATACATCCGACCATTAACAGCAACCGTAATACGTTGGTTTTCATATTAGTAATATAACATATACCTGCTGCCTCGTCAATCGATTTTTGATAAAAGAAATAGTTGATAAATTAAGATATTTTGGTAAAGTTGATTGTTCCACATGGAACAAAAAACCTCCGAAGTAATAATTTCTACTTCGGAGGAAATAAGAGGATGAGTCCTCTGCACTGCTTTTTACCCGGATGAAGTATCAGAGACGAGCAACGGAGGAAGCATGCGGTATTGCTTTTGTTGCAGAAGCGACTCACGGACCTTTTTGTTCCACATGGCTGATGAATCCTTGAAGACAAGAGAGCGAGCTATGTTTAACGAAGTTTCTGCACAATCAAGAGCACGTATGTAACAGAGCTTGTAGCTTACACTCTTCGTAGATAAAAAGTCACGAGAACTACGAAGAAGATTGTAAGCTGTCTCTGCTTTATCCAAAACTTCGTTTGCCTTATTCACTCTATTATTATTCATCAATACTCGAACTTGCAGAACTGATTTAAGGCACTCAGAGAAATGATGACATAAATCATCATCAAGAATTTTTTCATGAGGAACTGAAACTTGCGATGCGCGACGAACTTCTTGTGCAGTCGGTGCTGACGTACGAACGATGAGTTCACGCATCGGTTGAGTCATGACTTCCCATCGATAAAGCACGTCTCCACGATTATGGATTTCTTTCTCTAATTTGCGTTCATGGAGAAGTTCTATGTGGAACGTTGCGTTCTCATTTTTTATCGCGCATGCGTACTCGTATAGACCGGAGCGGTGCAACTCGAACGCATCGCTTTCATCGATGCGTAATCTGACAATATCCTGACGAATACTTTTTCGTTCTCGGTTGAACAAATCTTTTGCTTCTCCGTACAGTCCATTGCTATACATCAGATGTCCGGCTAAATGTGCAACCAAAGGATGATAACACCATGCGTTGCATGTTTCACGTGACAGCTTGATGATTTCATCAGGAACCACGTTACGATTTTCGTAAACCAAGCAATGCATGTATTGACAGAGTATATTATCCGGATGTTTCTCGTATAATTGTCGAGCGAGGGCGTGAGATTTATCTTGATCACCAATAGAGTGATAAAGTGAAATAGACCAACAAGCTGCCAACACATCTGCGCGGTATCGTTCAGAGCGTTCAGCAAAATCATCGGCAGCGCCTACAACATCACCGGAAATAATTTTAAGAAATGTTTCTATGTAGAACAACTCTTCGGGGGTTGCCAGAAAATCCGGTGAATTGATGATGGCTGTTAATTGCTGCAGTTGCTGTGTGTATAGACTTCTGTCTGCTTGTTCCAGCAGCATCAGTCCACAGAGAGCTATGGCTGATTGAGGTTCTATATTCAACGCCCTGATATAATACGTGCGCGCGCGCGATTCATATCCCAATAGAGTGTCCTGCAGAGCCAGATTGATTATTTGCGCTACTTCTTTGTTCTCTGTGGCAAGAACGATATTCTCGATAGCTCTTTCTTCGTTCTGTTGAATAGCAGGGCAGGGGACATCAATGTCATTATGTCCATAAAGCGGCTCTGCGCCGCCAGCCATGATGGCTGAAACGGCGCAGAGGATGACAAGCTGATGTTCCATGTGGAACAGCTGTTTTGTTTTCATATTTACATTCTTTCAGGCATGGTAATACCAAAGAGTCCCATACCATGTTTGAGGACGCTGGCGGTCAGATCGCAAAGAGCCAGACGTGTTTCACGTGTCGCACCTTCGCTCTTCAACACAGGGCAAGCCTCATAGAAACTGTGGAAGGCTCGGGCCAAATCATACAGGTAAGATGCCAGTAGATTGGGGCGGCAATCGTCGAGCGTGGATGGTACGACTTCACCGTATCTGACCAACATACGGGCCAGATGAATCTCTGCGTCTTGCTCTAATGTAAGAGATTGAGGTTTAATGAATTGTGTATCAATCTTACGGAAGATGGAACGGACGCGAACGTATGAATTCTGGAGGTAAGGGGCGGTATCGCCGGTGAGGGCAAGCATCTTATCCCAGTCGAAAATATAGTCGCTCATGCGGTTCTGAGAGAGCTCCGCAAACTTGATTGCACCGATACCAACGGCCTGAGAAACGGCTGCTTTTTCGTCTTCCGGCATATCCGGGCTCTTTTCTTCAATGACCTTGGCAGCACGAGTAACGGCTTCGTCAATGACGTCCTGAAGGCTCACGGTATCACCGGAGCGAGTCTTGAAGGGGCGTCTGTCCTTACCCAGAATAGAGCCGAAGGCAACGTGACGGAAGTCACCGCTGACACCGCGCATGCGCTCAATATCGAAGATTTGCTTGAAGTGTTTTTCCTGCGGTGCACCGACCACATACCAGATGGAATCGGCATTGAAATGAGTGGTACGGTAATCGAGAGTGGCAAGGTCGGTTGTGGCATAGAGGAAGCCGCCGTCGGCCTTGCGGATGATTGCCGGAACGGGTACCCATTCACCGTCTTTCTGCACGAGGAAGGGGTCATTCTGCGGCTTATGGAAACCATCGGAGAAGACGCAGATGGCACCATCGCTTTCGCGGGCGATACCTTTGGCAATGAGGTCTTCCACCAGCGGGGCAAGGGCATCATTGTAAGCACTTTCACCCAGCCAATAATCGAATGATATATCTAATTGACTGTAAATCTTTTCCAGACCAATCTTCGTGACTTCGATGCAGCGTTTCCAGATGCTCAGATTCTCTTCATCGCCGCTCTGAAGTTTTACCAGTTCAGCTTTGCAGACAGGGAGCAGGGAAGCGTCTTCCTTGCAGCGGGTGTTTACCTCTTTGTAGACTGCCAACAGGGCTTCGATGGGATCCTTGGCCAGTTCGTCCTGGTCCAGGATATTTTTCCAGCCCCAGAGAATCATACCGAACTGGGTTCCCCAGTCGCCGATATGGTTATCAGTAATCACCGTGTGACCCAGGAATCGAGCGAGGCGGCCGAGTGTGTCACCGATGATGGTGGAACGTATATGGCCCACGTGCATGGGTTTGGCAACATTCGGGGCAGAGAAGTCGATGACGAGAGTTTTGGGTTGTTCTGTCAGAGCAACACCCAAGCGTTCGTCATTCATCATGGCCTCTGTCATGGAGGCAAAGAATTCCGGACGGATGCGGAAATTGATGAAGCCTGGACCGGCAATTTCAAGAGTGGCGGCTTCTGATTCGCCGAAAGCCTCCACCACCTGAGTGGCCAATGAGCGGGGATTGGTGCGTACCTGTTTGGCCAGCATCATGGCTGCATTGCTCTGGTAGTCTCCGAAGCGTAAATCCTGCGACGGCGTCACAGCAGGTATGAATCCCTCCGGCAGCGCATCACCCAGTACGGTGCTGAGGGCGGCCGACAGTTGTTTTGTTAATATCTGAGGTATCGTCATGTGTCTGCGGCAGTTATACACATTTATCACACTTTTGTCAAATAATATCGCGCTTACGCGCGCGTGTGAACGTGTCTTAATGCCTGCAATATAAATCTTTTTTATATGATAAAAAAGGAGAATGTTCCACATGGAACAAACGTAATCCAACTGTTATAAAAGATGCGTCAGAATAGTCTTGCATAGGGCAGGGGAGTGTGGTATATAAAGAACCAGCTGCTGTGCTCGTGACGCGTGGTTCTATAAGGCCCGGACCGATGTAAATATATAAGGGGCATTAAGTACGAGGGGTTTTATGTTCCGTCCAATGGATACCTCAGCGACCCCCACTCCGCACCCACCTGACTAATGGGAACGTGGCTTCTCATACCACCGACGGCACAGCGGTGTTTCTTTTGTTTTGTGTCAGACTGATAGCTTGACAGGAAGGGTTTGAGATAGGATAATATCCCAACATTTATGGGAAGTGCACAATACTACTATCTGAATGAATCCAACAAGCCCCAAGGACCCTTTACTATTGAACAAATGGCGGCCTTGATGCTGTCCGGTGCCGTGACGCTGGAGACCAAGGTTGCATTGGCCGGAGATTCCAACTGGAAACCTCTCAGCGAACAGCCTTGGGTACAAAATGGTCAGGTTATGACCGGAGCAGGGGAGTCAGCGGGATTTGCCCGCGGCGGTGTCGGTGTAGAGCCGGGACCATGTCCCAAGTGTACTCAAGAGCTGACCGGGTGGACGGTGCCGAATCAGTGTCCTTCCTGCGGATATCGTCTGCGGCCGTCCGGTGACAGTTTCTGGTCATATATGCTGCACTCCTGTCGCCGCATGTTCAGCCTGCGTGGGCGTGCCACACGCAAGGAATACTGGGCATTCTGCGTGGTGATGTTACCGGTGTGCTTCTTATGGTTGTTCCTGCTTTTTGCCGGTGTGGTATATTTGACCATGGAGCTGATAGCTTCTGATTTTGATTTAGAAAAATTCATGCAGATATGGCCGACCGTAGGCATGTACATTGTGGTGCTGTATGGTATCTTTTGTATACCTTGGTTTTTCCTGTATGGACGTCGATTGCACGATTTGGGCATGTCTGCCTGGTGGGGAGCGTTGATATTGACCGTTTCCCTCGGCAGCATGTATACGATTATTCCGCTGGTTCAGGATATTGCTGAAAGAGGTCAGTCTGTCATCATTCCCATGACTGAGGAATACATCCAGAATGAAACAGCTGCTTCTGAGGCAGCTGCGCGTCTGGCGAAGGAAGCCCAGGATAAAGGCGATGAAGCTCTGGCGAAGGAAATTATGAGAAAGCGCCGGGTGGATGCTGCTCTGGCACAGAAGGAATTTGAGCGTAGCATGGACACAAAGTTAAATGAGCTGTACATCAATCCTGAAAACCCTTCTCTGATGATTTTGTCCGCTCTGAGCAATATCCTCTCTACGTTAGCCGGTCTGGCTGCGTTAGTGATTGGATTAATCGACAGTAAACGCGGGCCGAACAAGTACGGACCCAGCATCAAATATCCCCGAGGATAAATCTCACCATGCCCGACACCCGGTCAATTTCTGCCTCTTCTGCCTCCCGCTGGTACAGCCCGCAGGGCAGGGCAGGGCGGTTTGAGTACTGGGCTTGGTTGTTGGGTACAATTCCCCTGTGCCTGGCGGCGGCTTTTTTGTTGTGTCTGGGTGGAGTGATTGCAGGTTTCGCTTATCATTTGAATGGTGCGGGGTACATCCCGGTGCTGGTGGCATTGTATGCTGTCATCGTAGTCGGGGCAGCATTGGCTCCGTTTTTTCTGATGCTTGCACGGCGACTGCGTGATGCCGGCTTGAAGCCCTCATGGTCATGGCAGGTACTGCTGAGCCTGATGCTGAACCTGGCGTTATTTGTCCACTTGGCCTTTCCCGTTCTGGTCCACACCCTGAGTGCGGCAAAACCCATTATCGAAGAGATAGACCGCGAGAAAGAGAGGGTTCACCTGCAATACGTGAATGATGAACCGGCGAGACAGGAGGCTCTGGCTCGTTTGCAGGAGAGGGAAAAAAGCGAACTGCTGCAGATGTATCATCGCCTCTCCGATCCGGTATGGGAGGACAGGCAAGTGACTCTTTTCTGCCTCACGATTCTGTTCAAATGCAATGGAGTTTTCCTTCTTCTTCTGATAGTTCCCGGTTTCCTGCCGTCGAGAAAGAAGCCCACTGAACAAACACCCGACCCCGAATCATGAAATACTACTATCTGGATAACGCCCGCAACATCTGCGGTCCCTATACCATGGAGCAGATGTGCAGCATGGTGCTCAACGGAACAATTCAAGCCGATACCCTTTGTGCAGCGGAGGGAGAGAAAGACTGGAGACCTATATCGGAGCACAACTGGATGAAACAACCGAATAGTGTTTCCGTGATACCACCCCCACCATCCTACGGGAAAATGGGGAGCTGTGTGCGTTGCGGTGCAGAGCAGGAGGGGTATAATCTGCTGCCCTCCTGTCCTTCCTGCGGCGCGGCGCAGGCTCCTGTCAATAGTTCCATGTGGAGCTTTTTCTGTCTGGCACTGCGCAGGCTTCTGAGTTTTCGCGGACGCAGCCAGCGAAAAGAATACTGGTCATTTTGCCTTTTCGGTGGCTTGATATTGTTACTGCTGCCGGTGATGTCGACCGTATTGAATCTGTTCAGCCTCTTTTATTCGGGGACATTTCCCACGTGTGAGGTCCAATTTTTTGTAGTGGGGGGAATCCTGCTCACCTATCCGCTTCTTGCCCGTCGTCTGCACGATATAGGCTTGAGTGGTTGGTGGGTGATTCTTCCCTTTGTCATTACGGTGTACAGCCAGAGCTATATGGCCTATGAGCTGATGTCGTGGTCTGATATTCCGGTGGAGCGCAAAGTGAGCAACACGGATGAAGTCATGAGCATGGAGGAGCTGCGAAAAAAGCATCCGGAAATCAAGTTGCCGGAAGGGGAGGGAGAAGTGAGGGTTGTTTGCCGCAGAGAGATTCGCTCGGCACGGTATCGTTCTGCAGAAGGGGAGGCGGCAAAAGAAAGGCAGACAGATTCCTTTGGTACATCCCAAGTGTTGACATGGGTAAACGCCGTCATAGCCATGTTGGCTAATCTGATGACATTTGGTATCATCATAGTGGGCTGCATAGACAGTCAACGCGGCGCAAACAAATACGGACCTTCCTCCAAATACCCCCACGCCTGACCTATGACCTATTATTACCTGAACAACTATCGTCAGCCGGTAGGTCCTCTGACAGAGGAACAGATGAGAGCAGCCATCCGCACAGAGGCCCTGCTGCCGGAGTCCTTCGTCCTGCCGGAAGGGAACAGCGAGTGGGTTCCCCTGTCCACCCTGCCGGAGATGGCAGAGGAACTTGAGGCCGTTAAGAACAGCTCCATGGGAGCCTGTCCCTCCTGCGGAAAGGACATCACCGGATTCATCATGCCGCCGCGTTGTCCGCATTGCAGCTATGAAATGGCTCTGCCACCGGAAGAGCGCGCAAATCTGTGGAAAAACTTTGTGTTTGCCATGAAAAAAAGCTTCACTCTGCGCGGGCGTGCCACCCGCATAGAGTACTGGAGCTTTGTACTGTTCTCAAACATTATTCTGAACGTATTATCCGGTATAATGTCTTTGCTACTGGTTATCATCTTGCCTAAGTATACGCCGGAAGATGCAGATATGCTGGGGCTGATTGTGGTGCTGATGGGGATATTACTACCGACTGTGCTGCTGCTGATACCCTACCTCACCGTTTCTGTACGCCGTCTGCATGATATCGGAGTAAGCGGCGCATGGATACCCGGGGGGATTTTGAGCTTCCTGGCACCCCTCTTTGCCGTCTTTTTATTGGAACAGGGCACCGTAGAGTTTGCCATTGTATACGCCGTCCTGTGCCTGATACCCATCGGCGTGAGCTGCCGCATCATCGTTTCCCACTTCCAGGACACGCAACGCGGCGGCAATGCCTACGGACCTTCCTCTAAGTACCCCCGATGAAGATTTCATGCCCATACTGTAACACCCTGCATGGTGTGGAAGAAAAATACTGCTCCGTCTGCGGTCGGGCACAGGCTGTGCCTGTGAGCAGAACCCGGGACTGTATGCTTCTTGCTCTGCGGCGGGTGTTCCAGTTTCGTGGTCGCTCCTGCCGCAATGAATATTGGGTCTGGTGGGGGATGGTACTGATGGTGTTTATTTTCTTTAACTTCGTGGATACGACGCACCGATGTTTTCCGACATTGATACCTTATCCGCATGTGGTAGGAATCATCTGTGTGGTAACAATGTTGATTATCATTCCGCTGCTCTCCGGCAGTGTGGTGGTGCGGCGTCTGCATGATGTGGGGTGGAGCGACCGATGGGTTTTATTGCTGCTGGCCATACCCTGTTTCCATACGCTGTTATATCTTCTTCACAAGACAGGCACCGTGGAAGTAGTGCAGCCTCTGTTCAATGTCGTTTTCCCCGTAACATTCATCTTATTGCCGCCCCTGAATGTGGTGTTCCTGTTGATATTGGGGTGCATCGACAGCCAAAAAGGTAGAAATCAACATGGCTCATCCCTTAAATATCCCTCCGAATGAAGAATCCTGACACAGAACCCATTTTTGTACTGGGTCCCACCGGTAGCGGCAAGAGTGCGGCAGCGGTGGAGCTTGCGGAGAAGCTGGGCAATGCGGAAATCATCAGCGCGGATGCCTACCAGGTCTACCGCGGCATGCCCATCATCACTGCGGCACCCACGGAGGAAGAAATGGCACGCATCCCCCACCATCTGGTCGGCTTTCTGAATCCCACGGAGGAGAATGATGCCGCCACCCATGCCCGCCGGGCAGGGGAGTGCATCCGGCGCTTACAGGAAGCCGGAAAACGCCCCATCATCACCGGTGGTTCCGGACTGTACGTCAAATTCATCTCCCACGGCATCTCCCCGGCACCGCCGAGCGACCCGGCACTGCGGGCAGAGCTGAGCAAGCTGCCGCCGGAGGAACTGGTGCGCCGACTGCAGGAGGCCGATCCGGAAGGAGCCGCCGCCACGAATTTGCAGAATCCGCGCTACGTTGAACGCAATCTGGAGATAGTTCTGCTGGGTGGAAAACCGCTTTCCTACTGGCGCAACAACTGGCAGCAGCCTATCGGCAGGGGCTATGTTATCACCCGCGCTGTGGAAGAGTTGGATGCCCGCATTGCCGCCCGCGCCGAGCGTATGCTGCAGGAAGGTGCTATTGAGGAGGTGGCTGCCCTCGACCCCGCCGCCCTCTCTCCGACTGCGGCGAAGACTCTGGGTTTGCCCCAGGTGCTGGAACACCTGGCCGGGCGTATTTCCCGCGCGGATTTAGCCGCTGCCATTGCTCTGGCCACGCGGCAGTACGCCAAGCGCCAGCGCACCTGGCTGCGCCGCGAAAAATGGCTCCTACCCGTGGAAGACGCCGCTGAACTTTGCCGCGTATGCGAATAAACAGTACGCCTCCCGGAGTAACTTCGGGCGGCGGCTGTTTTTTATGGCTGGGAAGCAGCGGCGGGGGTCATGAACGCCGAGACACGGACACCGCTGCGCAGCAGGGTAGTCTCAGAGGGCTTTCTCTCGCTTACGGTCACGGCGGCGGTAGCCGGTGGGGGCTTCCTCTGCCTTGAAGTTGTAGATAGGCTTCAGGATATCATTCACCTCTACCGTCGGGTCGATATGGCCGAGGATAGCGTCCAGTCCCTTGTAGGCCATGGGGGCTTCATCCAGGGTTTTGCTGCTCACGGAGGTGGTGTAGATACCCTCCATCTGGCGTTGGAACTCCTCCAGTGAGAGCTGCTCCATCGCCGCTGTACGGCTCATGATACGGCCGGCACCGTGCGGGGCACTCTGGTTCCAATCATCATTTCCCTTACCGGTACCGAGGATGCAGCCGTCGCGCATGTTGATAGGAATGAGGAGACGCTCACCCAGACGGGCAGAGATGGCACCCTTACGGACGATGTTGCTCTCGTGGTCGATGTAGTTGTGCGTGGTATGGAAGGCATCATGCGCTACCAGACCGAGGCGTCCGATGATGATTTCTGCCATGAGCTCGCGGTTACGCAGGGCAAAACGCTGGCAGATGGCCATGTCGTGCAGGTAATCCAGACGTCCCTCACCCTCCAGATAACAGAGGGCGGGCGGAATCAGATTTCCTCCGTCTGTGGCAGACTCCCGCAGCGCCTTGATAGCCTCAGAGATTTCTTTCTCACGCCCCTCTGCCCGCAGCTGCATGGCAAGGGCATGGCACTGTTCGCGCAGTTCCTTGGATGAGGTATGGGACTCTATTGCCCGGTTCTGGTAAATCTCACAAACCTGATGGCCGAGGTTTCTGGACCCGGAATGGAGGATGAGGTAGTAGTTACCCTCCGAATCCACATCCACTTCCACAAAGTGGTTACCGCCGCCCAGCGAACCGAGGCTTCGGCGCAGGTGAGGCACGTTCTTCAGCTTGTTGAAGCATCGCAGGGCCTCCATCTCCGGGAACTCCTCCACCACCTCTCGGTGCGCGTGCATACCGCCCGGAATGTTACGGTGCATCACCTCATCCAGCGCAGGTAAGTCCGGCTTCTTCTTTCCCAGACAGAGCGTGTACATACCGCAGCCGATATCCACACCCACAATGTTCGGAATCACCTTGTCACCCAAATCCGCCGTGAAACCAATCACACAGCCCATCCCGGCATGCACATCGGGCATGATGCGTACCTTGGCCTGCGAGAATGCAGGCTGTGCCACCAATCGCGCAATCTGCGCCTGCGACTTTTCGTCGATTTGGTCGGTAAAAATCTTTACATTTGCGTTCATGCGGTCATCCTAACAGAAAAATACCTGCAATACAACGCATCGATTTGCAGGTATCATGACTCAAAAGTCAATTATAACTTCTGTTATCCGTCAGGGTAATTTTCTGATGACCAGATGGCCGAGGGTTTCTTCCTTTCTTCCCGGAATATAGCAATGCTTCAACCGAGCGGGTTGGCGGCGGGGGCGGGAAACATAGGTGCGGTATACCTCGCCGGTGGTATCGTGTACCAGAGCATAGCGGGCAAGGCGCGGCGGGCGCGCGGGTGCAAAATCCTCGCAGCGGGTGGTGGCGCGTTCTTCCGGAATCCCCAGAGCCGCGCAATAGTGCCGCCAGACGCTGCCGTGACCGCGGCTGTGGCGGCGCTCCCAGGCGAGGGCGTGTGCCAGTTCATGCAGGAAGGTACGGCGCACCAATTCCGGCCGGCGGGGCAGGTAGTGTGCCAAAAAATGGCGGGAAAGAGTGATGAGCTTCTGTGCCGGACGGCAGCAACCCAGGCGGCGGGTGGCGCGATCTGTTCCGAAGCGCCAACCCTCCAATCCCAGGGCAGCAAAACACCCTGCCGCCCACTCAGCCGGAAAATCCGGACTGTTCGGGGCAGGGCAGGGTGGAAGAAGGTATTGATTGACCATAGACGAGGGAATCGTCCTTCGGTAAATCGGAGTTTTACTTGTTGTTAAGGCGGTCGAGGACAGCTGCCTCAATTTCGGCGTAGAGCTCCGTATTGTTGCGCAGCAGCTCCTTGGTGCCGTCGCGACCCTGGGCAAGCTGGCTGCCGTTGTAGCTGAACCAGGAGCCGCGCTTCTGCACGATATCGAACTCCATGGCCAAATCCAGCAGACTGCCCACGGAGGAGATGCCCTCATTGTACATGATATCGAACTCGCACTCCTTGAAGGGCGGTGCCACCTTGTTCTTCACCACCTTCAGCTTGGTGCGGTTGCCGGCCACGGAACCGTCCGTTCCCTTAATCTGGCCGACACGGCGGATATCGCAGCGCACGGAGGCATAGAACTTGAGGGCGCGGCCGCCGGGCGTTGTTTCCGGGTTGCCGAACATGACGCCGATTTTCTCACGAATCTGGTTGGTGAAGATGCAGATGGTGCGGGCCTTGGCAATGAGGGAGGTGAGCTTGCGGAGCGCGGCACTCATCAGACGAGCCTGAGCACCCACCGTGCTGTCGCCGATGTCGCCCTCCAGCTCCTGACGGGTGACGAGGGCAGCCACGGAGTCCACCACAATCACATCAATGGCGTTGGAACGCACGAGAGCCTCACAGATTTGCAGAGCTTCCTCACCGCTGTTGGGCTGGGAGACCAGCAGGTCATCCAGATTGACACCCAGCTTTGCCGCATAGGCAGGGTCGAGCGCATGCTCCACATCGATGAAGGCCGCCAGGCCGCCGGCCTTTTGTGCCTGGGCAATGACCGTGAGGGTCAGCGTGGTCTTACCGGAGGATTCAGGGCCGAATACCTCCACAATGCGTCCGCGCGGGAAACCGCCCACGCCCAGGGCGCGGTCAATAAGCAGGTTGCCGGTGCGCACCACTTCCACCTCCATGGTTTTGCGGTCGCCCAGACGCATGATGGCGGTCTCGCCGAAGTCTTTCTGGATCTGGAGCATAGCGGCATCCAGCGCACGCTGGCGCTGCGCCATGAGCTTGTCCTGATCGGGGGTCGTTTCTTTACTCATATCGTGGCGAGTTTACCTGTTCGCCCATGGCCTTGCAAGTCCAAATTGCGGCACGGAAAAAAATTGCAGCTCTCGATTTCATTCTGTCTGTTTTCCCCCTTGCAGAGTCGGGGATTTCGTGTTATGCTGGCGGTGTTGAAGATTTCTTAACTAACTCTGCATGTGTGCGCGTTACAAAGCCGATGAAGACCCCCCATCCGCCGGGCGCGGAGTGCGGAGCTATACCCGCGGGCAGGCAGCCCCGCGCCCGCGGGTGAGGGCAGAGCGCAGCACCCGCCCGGAACCGCCGGATTACGAGGAGGAGGAAGAGGTATACTACCGCCACCATAGCGAGATGCCCCCGCAGGACGAATACCGGGAGGAGCGCGATCAAGACAACGCCTTCGGCACTCCCATCCACCCATCGCACGGGCGATTGGAGCCGCGCGGCGGCGAGGATGAGGTGAATCCGCTGAACGAGTTTCGCCGCCCGCCGAAGAAAGGCATGGGATTCTGGCGAGCCGTCTGGCGGCTGCTGACCCTGCCGTTTCGCATCATCTTTTTTGTGACCCGTCATGCGCCGAAGCTGGTGGTCTGGCCGCTGCGTGCATGCATTAGCCTGGCTTTCGTGGGCGGACTGGTGGCCATCATCATGGCTATTGTGTATGGTATCCGCGCCGGGCGGTATGATTTGACGCAGGTGACGCGCATGCCGGAGCGCACGATTGTGCTGGATCGCAAGGGGAATGAGATTGGCACCCTGCACGGGGAGAACCGCCGCTCCATCTCTAACCTGCATGAGGAAGTGCCGCGTTATTTCATCGATGCGCTCATCATGCAGGAAGACCGTTCCTTCTGGAAGCACGGCGGTATCGACCCGCGCGGCATGCTGCGTGCCGTGGGGCAGGTGTTCAAGCATGGCCGTACCACGCAGGGTGGCTCTACCCTCACCATGCAGTTGGCCAAGAATACCTACAACCACCGCGAGCGTAACTTCACCGCCAAATTCACGGAAATGGCGCTGGCCCGCCGCATTGAGGCCACCTACGACAAGGAGACCATCCTGCGCTGCTATATTAACCGTGTGTTCTGGGGGCATTCTTTCCTGGGATTGAAAGCCGCCGCCTATGGCTATTTCTCCAAGCAGCCGCGCGACCTGACACTGGGCGAATGCGCCATGCTCGCCGGCATCGTCTGTAACCCCAACGAGTTTTCCCCCTATCGCAGCGCCTCCTCGGCACTCATTCAGCGCGACAAGGTGCTCAAGCTGATGCACGATCACGGATTTATCACCCGTAATGAGTATAACGCCGCCCTTGCGGAGAAAATTGTGACCCGCAAACCGGAGCGCCTGGGCAATGATAACTATGCGCTCGACCTCGTGCGGGCAGAAGTAGACCATATCCTCGGTCTGCTGGATACCCAGGACCGCCGCATTAAGGATGAAATTATCTTCTCCGGCGGCCTGCGGGTCAAGACCACGCTGGATGTGGATTTGCAGGCAGACGTCATGCGCGAAATAGACACGCGTCTGGTCAACATGTTCGAGAAGAACCCGAAATACCGCCACCAGACCCGCGCGCAGTTCAAGGCTCTCATCGCCGGGAAGGCTCCGGAGGAAGCGGATAAGATGCAGCCGAACTACATCCAGGCTGCCTGCACCATCATCGACAACGCTACGGGAGCTCTGCTGGCCGTGGTGGGTGGGCGCGACAGTACGGAATCCCCCCTCAACCGTGCATTGCAGTGCCGGCGACAGGTCGGTTCCGTGTTCAAGCCGCTGGTATACGGCACCTATTTCGAGCGCGGCGGCAGCCCGAACACCCTCATCTCCGACGGGCGTATCGCGCCCGGAGAAATCCGCGGCGGCAAGAGCTGGAGTCCCCGCAACTCCGACGGCAAGTTCAGCGGTATGCACCCCGCCTCATGGGGGCTGCTCAAGAGCCGCAACACCATGGCCGTGCGCGTGGGCAACCGCGCCGGGCTGGAATATGTGGTCAACACCGCCCAGCAGAGCGGATTCCCCGCTTTCACCCGCCCGAGCGGCCCCACCATCTATCTGGGCACTTGGGAGGCTTCCCCGCTGGAGGTAGCCTCTGCCTACACCGCCTTTGCCAACGGCGGCGTGCGTCCCACGCCTTTCATTATTGAGAGCATCACCGATTCCGCCGGGCGCGTGGTCTGGCAGAACACCCCCTCTGCCACGCGCATTTACTCGCGCAACACAGCCGTGGCTGTCTCCTCCATCCTGCAGCAGATAACCAAACCCGGCGGCACAGCCGGCAGCATGCAGCGCCTGGGCTTCAAATTCCCCTGCGGCGGCAAGACCGGTACCACCAACAACTACACCAACGCCTGGTTCTGCGGCTTTACCTCTGATTTGACCGCAGCCGTCTGGGTGGGCTTTGACCGCCCGCGCACCATTGCGGATAAAGCCTACGGCGGCACGGTGGCGCTGCCCCTCTGGGTGGGGGCGATGCAGTGTGCTGCTGCGCGCGGTTACGCCATGAAGGAAATTCGTACCACGCAGTCTGCCGGGCGTAATTCCGGGCTGCGTCTCTGCCGCAGCTCCGGCATGCTGGCGCACTCCGGCTGCGAGTATGAAAGCACCGCCTACATTGAAACCATGACGGATTTGACCCGCGCCCGCTCACTTTGCACCGTGCATGCCGAGCTGGCAGAAGACCCGTCTGAGGACTTGGCAGAAGATGTGGAGGAAGTAGAGGAAACAGCAGAGGACCCTGCTGCTGCTCCCGCTTCCCCGGTCAAAACCCCCGTAACCCCCACTCTGCGCGATGACGATTACGCCGAAGAAGTCTGAGTCATCCGTTTCCGATGAGGAGGAAAAGAAAGCGCTGGCACGGCGCATACGGCGGCGTCTGCTGTTGCTGCGTTGTTTGCGGGAGGGCGTGGTAGTGCTGTTGGCGGTACTCAGCCTGACCCTGCTGCTCAGTATGCTGGCCGGTCCGGCATGGGATCCGAGGCTCTCTTTCCTGTACGATTGGCTTCCCCTGCGTCCTGCCCACGCTCTCTACGCTTGGTACAAGCCTGATATCGTGATAGACGGTGAGTTAGGATATGATGTTGCCTGGGCAGATGTTATGCTCTTCTACGGTAGCCTCCTTCTCATCCCTTGGGTACTTATTTGCCGCTGTTATCTTTGGATACCCATTATCTTCCTGACTGTTTTTGTATTGGCAGGATTGATGATGTGATTTTCCTACCGGGATTTACCTTCAGGCTGATGATATGTCTGGCTATTTTCTGTGAAAGGTGTATAATGCACGGTGAAGCATGGGAGCATACACACCACCTTTCAGCGTAAGTGCCAAGGCTGTTCGACTGGTAGCAGAAATAGCTGCGCTGGTTGAACGTTATTCTATCCGCATGGAGCAGGGTGACGCTTTGTTTCTGAGAAAGGCTAATCGCATTAAAACGATACACAGCTCGCTGGCGATAGAGGGTAATGAACTCAGCGAGGATGAGGTGCGTACCCTGCTCGAAGGGAAAAGAGTGATTGCCCCGATTCAGCAATTGCAGGAGGTTCGCAATGCCATTCTTTGTTATGATGAGAGTGCAAAATGGGATGCTTATTGTGTGGATGATATGCTCCGGGCACATGGCTGCATGATGGATGGATTGTGTGCCCGGGCCGGGGCTTTCCGTACCGGAGGCGTGGGGGTATTTGCCGGCGACAGGCTCATCCACATGGCTCCGCCGGCTCACATGGTGCCGACATTGATGCAGCAACTATTCGATTGGCTGGCAACCGCTGAGGATCACCTCCTGATAAAAAGCTGCGTGTTTCATTATGAGTTTGAGTTCATTCACCCATTCAGTGATGGAAACGGCAGAATTGGTCGTCTGTGGCAATCGCTGATTCTGGGAAAACTTCATCCGGCTTTTCCTCATCTTCCGGTGGAAAATATGGTGTATGCCGCTCAAAGCGGTTACTATAAGGCCATAGAAGAAAGCAGTAAATTGGCAGACTGCGCACCGTTTATTGATTTTATGCTTGGAGAAATACTGCATGCCCTGCAGCAGGCTACCTCTGAAAATACCCATCTGTCCGAGCTTGAGCTGACCATTCTTCAATGCATTGAAGAAGATTCTTCCGTTTCTGCAAAACAAATTGCAGAAAAGTGCGGTATGTCAGCTCGACAAATTGAAAAATATCTTGCCGAATTGAAGAAAAAGGGTGTTCTGCATCGTGAAGGTGCCAGAAAAAACGGGAAATGGCACGTGCGACACTCCCGGATGAAAACTGAGCGGCTCAGTTCGGAATAAAGTTCGGAATAAGTTCGGAATAAATAGCCTTAACCGCGCGCGGCATTTTGTGCGGGGCACACTTTCCGAACAAAGTCGGCAAAGGTCTGGATATAGAGGCGGCTTGAGTGAGTGGAGCTGCCGATGCAGCGGAAGCCGTAGCGGCGGGAGAAGCGCTCGCCGGCGGGGGTGATGTTATCGGTGATGATGCGGTTGCAGCAGTCCAGATAGGGAAGATAGGGGCGTACTGCTTCCTGCAGCAGCGCCTGCACCAGCCCGCTGCCGTGAAAGGGCTGCGCCACGACGATACAGCTCAGAAACATCTCCAGCGTTTCCCCGTTGTGGTGGGATAAGTCCACCACGGCCTCTGTTGTCATGTCGTGGTCATTGTATTGCCCGGCCAGCAGAGCATCAAATACGGCATGTTTCACCGGGAAGAGGTTCACGAATCCGGCAATCCCGTCACCGGCAGCAGCCACCACGGTGGTGTAGGGGTAGGTTTCGTACCAGCGCTGGGATTCCGCAGCGGGGGTGATGAACTCCGGGGAATAGTAGCTCTCCTCCAATGCCGCCATCTGCTCAAAATGACGGGAATGGAGTTCGCGCAACCATCTGCAGCCCGGTGGTAAATCCATGGTGGGGGGATGCTACCACAGCACCGGCTGCATGACAAGGTAAATTATCGGCGTGCGGTGGTAAAAGCTTTGACTCACAGGGCAAAATCTGGTGTAATGGTCGCGTGCCGGCAGATGTGTTCAGCTATGTGTTTTTCGGGAGCGATGAGGGAGCCGCCGCCTCATCCGCACAGAAGTGCTTTGACGAGCTGGCCGAAGGAACGGATGGCTGGGGCAATGAGGTGATAGACGGAACCGTGGCCACGGTGGATGAAGCTCTGGATATCATTCGCCGCACGATTTCCGGGCTCATGATGGTCAATATGTTCGGCGGGCGCAAGGTCATTTGGCTGAAAGCCGCGAATTTCATGGGCGATACGCCGCAGGGAACGCGCAGCGAGGCGGTGCAGCAGGCACTGGATGAGCTGTTGGACGCGCTGCAGAATCTGCCCTTTGATACCTACTTCCTGCTCAGTGCCACGGAGATGGACAAGCGCCGCTCCTTCTTCAAGAAGCTCGGCAGCGTGGCAGAAATGAAGGAGTTTTCCAAAATTGACATCACGAAGCCGGGCTGGGAGTCAGAGCTGAGCGCCCACACGCTGCGCATGGCGAAGCCCTATGGCATCACCTTCGACAATGCAGCGTTGGACTTGTTTGTACACCGAGTGAACGAGAGTACGCGCCAGATTGCCAATGAGCTGGCAAAGCTGGATGTGTATCTGGGCCCGGAGCGGCGCAAGGTGCAGGTGGAGGATGTGGAGCTGATGGTGGCGGTATCGCGCAACGGTGTGATTTTCGAGATTTCGCGTGCGATTGAGAACGGGAGCTGCCGCCAGGCTGTGCGGCTCATCAACGAGCAGTTGGAAAACGGGGAGCAGGCTGTCACCATCATGCGTGCCGCCATAGTTCCCACCGTCCGCAACCGCTTTTGTGCCCGCCTGCTGATGGATACCTATCACCCGGATATCAGCAACTACCGAGCGTTTGAGTCTGCCTTGACCAAGCTTCCGCCGGAGGGTCTCAAGCTGCTGCCGCTCAAGAAAGACGGAACGCCCAGCTGCTACGGTATTTTCAATGCCGCTCGCTCCTGCGGAAAGCTGACGCTGAAAAAGGCGCGGCGTGATTTGCAGGCCTGTGCGCTGGCCGACCGCCAGCTGGTTTCCACCCAGACGGACACGCGGGATGTGCTCCATAAACTCATCGTGATGCTGACTGCCTGAAATGTTCCGTATTCCCACAGATTTTGACGTATTGGTCATCGGCGGCGGGCATGCCGGCGTTGAAGCGGCGCTGGCAGCGGCTCGGTTGGGCGGCTGCGTGGCGTTCATCACTCACAATCTGGACACCATCGGCCAGATGAGCTGCAACCCCTCCATCGGCGGGCTTGCCAAGGGGCATATCGTCCGCGAAATTGATGCTCTGGGCGGTGCCATGGGGCTCAACACGGATGCCACGGCCATCCAGTACCGCATGCTCAACGCTTCCAAGGGGCCCAGCGTGCGCTCTCCCCGCGCCCAGGCAGACAAGCTGGCCTACCGCGCCCGCATGAAGTGGGTCATGGAGACGGCGCCGGGTGTGCAGCTTTTCCAGGGGGATGTGGATGAGATTGTGGTGGAGGACGGGCGCGTGGTTGGCGTGACCACCACTTGGGGGCAGCGTTTCAGCGGACGCAGCGTGGTATTGTGCAGCGGCACGTTCATGCGTGGGCTGCTGCATGTGGGCATGGATCACCTGCCGGGCGGGCGGTTGGGCTGCGCTCCCAGCGGCATTTCCGCCTCGCTGGAGAAACTGGGATTCCCGCTGGCTCGTTTCAAGACCGGGACCTCTCCCCGTGTGAAGGGCAGTACCATTGATTTCAGCGCACTGGAGATGCAGCCGGGGGACGAACCGCCGCCGCTGTTCAGCAACCGCAGCCGTCGCCTGTTGCGGCGCGATACGGAGCCGCACTGCACCCTCAACCACTGGGCAGAGCCGGATTTTGTGCCGAATCAGATGCCCTGCGGCATCACCTATACCCACCTCGGCACGCATGATATCATCCGCGCCAACCTGCAGCACAGCCCGCTCTTCGGCGGCGTGATTGAGGGAGCCGGCCCACGGTATTGTCCCAGCATTGAGGACAAGGTAGTGCGCTTTGCCGACAAGGAACGCCACCAGGTGTTTATCGAACCGGAGGGTCGCAGCACGGATGAATACTACCTGAACGGTCTTTCCTCCAGTCTCCCCTTCTTTGTGCAGCAGGCCATCGTCAATAGCATCCCCGGGCTGGAAAAAGCGGAACTCATCCGTCCCGGATATGCGGTGGAGTATGACTATGTGCCCCCCACGGAGCTGCACCCCACGCTGGAGACCAAGCGCGTGCGCGGGCTCTACTTTGCCGGGCAGATTAACGGCACCAGCGGCTACGAGGAAGCTGCCGGTCAGGGATTGCTGGCCGGTGCGAACGCCATGCTCGCGCTGCGCGGGGATGACCCGCTCATCCTGCGCCGCGACCAGTCCTATCTGGGCGTGATGGTGGATGACCTCGTGACCCGCGGCACGGATGAACCCTACCGCATGTTCACCAGCCGCGCAGAAATGCGCCTGCTGCTGCGGCATGATAATGCCGATTTGCGTCTCACTCCCCTTGCCGCCGCCATCGGGCTGGTGGATGAGCAACAGGGAGCAGAGGCCGCCGCACGTCAGAAAGCTATTGATGAGGGTATCGAACGCGCCGGAACCGAGCTGAAGGTGAACGGCATCAGCCTGGACCTCTGGCTGCGGCGCCAGGGGAATGAGTGGCAGGCCCTCCCGCCGGAGGTAAAATCACTCTATCCGGATGAACTCTGGGAACCCATTGCTACGGAAATAGCCTATGCCGGCCACATTGAGCGCATGCGTAACACTGCTGTCCGCATGCAGCGCCAGGAGGATAAGAAAATCCCGCCGCATATCGATTACGATGCCATCCCGGCCATGAAAACCGAAGCTCGTATCCGGCTCAGCAAGGTGCGTCCCGCCACCATCGGCCAGGCTGCCCGCATCCCCGGTATCACCCCGGCAGATATTGCCCTACTGCTGGTGTGGCTCAAAAAAGGCTGTTGAACGATTTTTTAGGATATTTTAATAAGAAGAATACCAATGTATAACGTTAAATTACCCGCAAATCGGGAATAGTACTCCCGATTTGCGGGTAATTTAACGTTATTATTTTATAATAAGGATATTAAATAGCCTGTATCGGGAAACCATATGCCCCGAAAGGAAGAGGGATGGTTTTTTCGGCAGTACAGAAGACGATACCGGGTTTTATCTGATACCTGCCACCTGTCGGGATGCGTGGGACAGCCTTGAGATCGGCAGACGAAGGGCTGCTGCTGCGCTTGACTTCCATGGGATAGAGGCAACCGTTCATCAGGTAGATGAAATCAACTTCAGCCCCATCACGGTCTCTGTAATAATAGAGAAACGGACGTTTGCCGGAATTGGCAAAACTGCGTACCAACTGACCATAAACCCAGGTTTCCAGAATAGCCCCTGCAAACATGCTGTTTTTGAGATGCTCGGCACTATTCCAACCGGCCAGCCAGCAACAGAGCCCCGTATCCATGAAGTACAGCTTAGGAGTTTTGGCCAGGCGTTTGGTGGTGTTGACATGGTACGGCTCCAGTAGGGAAATGATGCCCGAAGTCTGTAAAATACTTACCCAGGAAGCAGCTGTCTTGGGCGAAACCTCGGCATCCCGTGCCAAATCACTATACACCAGCTGCTGCCCCGTGCGCATGGCGGCAGAACGCATTAACCGTATGAATGAAGCCTGATTGCCCACTTGTGACAGGGCTTGTACATCCCGTTCCACATAGGTTTGTACATAGGAGCGGAAATAGTCTTCCACATTCATTTCGGGGCGCAGAACAGGCAGGGGATATCCACCGAGCCATATGCGTTGGAACAATTCCGATAAACTGCACATATTGGCACTCTGTACTAATTCTCTGCACCGTTCCGGTTCAAACGGTTCATGACAGAGTGTACCGCCGCAGACCTCCCTCTGAGACAGGCTGTACAAATCCACTATCGCTACCCGTCCGGCAAGACTTTCCGTTACCCCTTTCATCATCTCAAAACGCTGAGAACCGGTCAGCCAGTACATACCGGGCTGCTGGTTTGCCTCATCCACCTTGATTTTGATGACCCGCAGAATACCCGGTGCATATTGCACCTCATCAATGCAGAGCGGTACTCCCATTTCATTCACGAATCCCATGGGGTCGCGGTTGGCATAATCGGCCATTTCCGGGTCATCCAGCGTTACATAACGCATTCCCTCCGGCATGACGCGTTTCAGCAGAGTGGATTTCCCCACTTGTCTGGCTCCGGTCACCATGATACAGGCAAAGCTTTGGTTGAGTTCCCGCAGTTTACCCTCCATGCTTCGTTCTTTGTATCGGTCAGGTGCGCTTGTTTTCATGAGAGTATTTTTTCATATAAGTATCAAGGAGTCAAGTTAAATTTCCCGCAAATCGGGAGTACTATTACCGATTTGCGGGAAATTTAATGTTATATGAAGAGTGTAAGTAGATGACAAAGGGGTGAATTTGATGGTTTTGCGAGTTCAACTCATAGTTCTGCACATTTCGGGCGGTAGTGGTGAAGAGTAATTTCTGAGAAAGCTTGACAAGGGGTGGAGGAGGCTCTATCATAGACACATCAAAAACCATAGAACACAAACACCATGGGACTGATGGAACAACTGGCCGCCATGGCCATTCGCAAGAAGGTGAGCGCCACGCTGCGCGAGAATTGCCCGGCTGATTTGAAGAGCGGGTTGGAGGATTTGTTGGCAGATGAGAGCGCCATCGGCGCCATTCAGAAAATTCTGACCGCCGGGATGAAAAACCCGATTTCCCTGCGCCCGGATTCGTTGAAGACTCAGCTGTTGGCCAGTGCCGCCGCCGCCGCTCTGGAGAAATGCCCCGGGCTGGTGGATTACCTGGTGCAGACGGCCTCCTCGTTCCTGAAACGATAATTGCCCGCTCACTCGCGGATTCTTTTTCTCACTCCCGCCGCCGGTGGGAGTTTTTTTTTGCAGGCATCAATCGCGCTTGGGTTGAGGAGCAGGCGGGGGGGTATCGTCTTTCTCCGGGCGACGGATGACGGTTTCACCCTCCATGGCCATGTTGGCTCTATCGCGGGCGAGTTGTTCAAAGTATTCGGGATCGGATGTCCAGCGGAAGCGGTCGTGGGCTTCTTTTTCTTCCTTGCGTTTGAGGATGAGCAGCTCCTCCACGCGCTTTTTCTGCTGGCGGAGAGCCTGGAGCTCCAGCATGGGTGTGAGCGCCAGCATGGATACCAAGAATGATACCAGTACCAGGAAGATGATGCCCAGCACCGTGATGACAGCCCGAATACCGGCCGCGCGGCTGGAGCGTACTTCCTCCAGCTCTTCAAGGGTACGGCGGCGTTTGTGGAACAGGAACATCATGGCACCGGACAGCGGGGAAAATCAGCTCAGGAGGGATTGCGCTCTGCAAAGGGCACAAAACGACCGCGGCGGGCCAGCAGAAGGATGTGCATGCGCTGCTGCTTGCCCTTGGAGGATGCAGGTACCGGTGTGATGCTCGTCTCGAACCCGGCCTTGCGCAGCGTGCTCTCCAGCCGCTTATCGCTCTTGGCCAGAGAGATGGCCAGCAGACTACCGCCTTTCAGCGCATTGAAAAAGGCCTGAGCCTCGTTGAGCTTCAGCTCGCAGCGGGCGTGTGTATGGCGCATGATGATGGCATGCAGTGAGCCTGTGCGCTTGGTGCAGAGCTGCGCGGCAGACACCGTCTCCACGCTCACGCGTTTGTCGTTCCACAGGGCGGTGTGCTCGCCGTAGCGGCGGTTCCACTCGACAATCTCGGCAATCGGTTCAGCCACGATGAAGCGGGCCTTCTCCTTAGGCAGACACTGCATGACCTTGGCCAACCCATAGCCCAAACCCAACCCGGCAATCAGGATGCACGGCTGACCGGCGCGGGTGATGGGAGAGACGGCAATCTCTGCCAGTGATTCTTCACTGCCGTAGGTGAAAGAATTAGCACAGGGCATACCATCGCGCTGAATCGTCAGCACGCCGTCGCGCTCCCACAGCTCCCACAGGGAACCGTCGTCCATCTGTTTCTCGCCTAATTTTGTCAGGGGCTTCATATTACGCGCATAGTATACCACCCCTCTTCTCATCCCGCAAGCCTTTACTCCTCCATTCCCCATTTCTCCATGTACACCGCGAGATTTGCATCACCTATTCCGCAGAAATTGTTTTCACCCGCACACAGGGATGGAGACAGCCGGATTTACTTCCAGAGAGCTTATCGGGCGTATTTCCGCTAGGATAAGGGGGACAAATCCGCCCCATCCGGCACTTGGATGAGCTTGATGCGGCCGGTGGAGCCGTGCAGCAGCTCAACGGCGGACTTGGGGATGCCGAGGGTCTTGGCCATGAAGGCGACAATTTCCTTGTTGGCCTTTCCCTCCACGGGCGGGGCGGCGATTTTGACACGCAGCACGCGGCCGATTTGCGGGTAATCCTCCTCCCAGCCGAGGATTTCGTTTTTACGGGCACCCGGGGTCACTTTGAGGGCGATTTTCATGGCAGAGGCGTCTGGGCGTGAGAGGTGAGGAGAGCTGCCGCCACAGGGAGGCGGAGGAGGGTTTTGCCGCAGGCAGCGGCGGTTTCCGGGGTGGGCAGGTCGCGGGTGGTGTGGAGACCGTCTGTGAGCAGGAAGGGCAGCAGGAGGATGCGGCGGGAGCTCATGCAGCGCAGCACGTCTGCGGCCTCCGGTTGCTGCTGGAAATAGCCGCAGGCCACCTCTGTGCCGGGCAGTAGCTCGCGCAGACGCCGGCAGAAGAGGTACGGCTCCGGCGGTGGTTCCGGGAGCTGGGAACCGTGGGCAACCACCAGGATGCCGGTGTCCTCCTCCAGTAGGGGGCGGATGGTCTCTGCGGCGGCTTGCGCCAGCCAGGGGGAGGCCCCCAGCACGGGTTGGTAATAGAGCTGCGGTGTTTCTCCCCGCGCGGCATAGGCGCTTTGCAGGGCGGCGGAAAGGCGATGACCGCTGCTGCTGCCGCTGAGCATGAACATGGGGTATACGAGGATGGGGGCATCCGTGGGCGGCAGCGTAGCGGTGGTCAGGTTGCCCAGATGGCAGCGGTAGACGCGGGCGCGCGGCATGCGGATGCCGGGCGGGTCGAGCCGGAGTCCTTTTTCATTGTAGCTCACCAGCAGGTAGTAGCGCTTCCAGCGGCGGTGACGCAGGTAGAAGAGGATGACCACTCCCAGTATCGCCGCCTGAGAGACGGCGAAATGGAAATAAATGAGCCCGCGCAGGTGCTGTTCCTGCGCGGGGTCAAGATGTGTCTGTTCCAGTCTTGCCCCGCAGCTCAGTGAGCCCCACAAGGCGGCCGCAAAGGCGGCGGCGCATACCAGAAGCAGCAGGATAAACGTGCGGCGCTTCATGGGGAGCTCTCAGAGGCAGGGGAGATGCCGGAATCAATTCTCGGTTCCGGTGGCTTCATCGGCCTGCTGCAGCTCGGCGCGCAGGTCGTTGCGGCGGTCAAACCACAGCACCACGGGGGAAGCGATGTAGATGGAGGAGTAGGTACCCACGATGATACCCAGCAGCATCGTGATGGAGAAGTCGAACATGGCCGGGCCGCCCAGCGCCAGCAGAGCTATCAGCACGGCGATGGTGGAGCCGGAGGTGAGCAGCGTACGCGACAGCGTGGAGTTGATGGCCTCGTTCATGATGTTCTCCAGCTTCTCCTTCGGGTCTGCCAGACGAAGCTGCTCGCGGATGCGGTCATAAATCACGATGGTATCGTTGATGGAGTAACCGGCCACGGTCAGGAAAGCGCCGATGTGGATGATGCTCAGCTCCGTGCCGCAGACAATCACCAGGAAGATGATGGCGGCCACGTCGTGCGCGGTGGATATCATGGCACCCATGGCGAAGCTCCATTCGAAGCGGATGGCCAGGTAGAGGGTGATGCCGAGCATGCCGGCCAGCAGCGCCAGACAGGCGGTGGTGAAGAAGCTGGCACCGAGTGCGGCACTTACTTCCTCAATCGAGGGGGACTGGACTTCCTTCATATCCGGGAACTTCTTGCGAAGTTCGGAGTCAATCATGAGGGCCTCATCCTTCGTGGCGCAACGAATCTTGATGTTGTGGTCGGTGGCGGTGGTGAACTCCTGCACAGTGGGCTGCTTGGACAGGTTTTCCATCTTCATCACGTAATCTTCCACGCCCTTGTAGTCCAGCTTGGAGTCGCCGGGAATCACATAGGTGGCCGTTGTGCCGCCCGTGAAGTCGATACCCAGCGCCTTCTCACCGCGGATGAAGATGCTGTAGACGGCGAAGAGACCGATGGCAGCCACAGAGGCAATGCCGGCCACCTTGCGGTACTTCATGAAGTCGTAGGTCTTGCCCTGGAAAGGAGCCTTGCCGAACTTCAGGTTGTCGAAGAACTTGAAGTGCTCCGTCCAGAAGAAGAGTACGCGGGTGACAACCACGGCACCGATGAGTGAGGTGATGATACCGACGGTGGTGGTGACGGCGAAGCCCTTGATGGAACCGCTGGCAATCCAGAAGAGAATGATGGCGGTAATCAGCGAGGTGATATTGGAGTCCCAGATGGCGGAGAATGCCTTTTCATACGCATTGCGCAGGCAGATGATGAAGGGACGGCCCAGCTGCTGTTCCTCACGCATGCGTTCGTAGATAAGCACGTTCGCGTCCACGGCCACACCCATGGTCAGCAGCATACCGGCAATACCCGGCAGTGTCAGCACGAAGCCGAACAGGCTCATGAGACCCAGCAGAGCCAGCGCGTTGAACGCCAGACCCACCATGGCCACTACACCGGCGCTGCGGTAGTACCAGTAGCAGAAGAGGAACACGCCAAGCATACCGATGATACCGGCGATGGCGCTTTGCTCCAGCGCGCTCTTACCCAGCTGGGCGGACACGTCTTTGCGGCCCTCCACCTTCAGGTCGCTGGAGAGCGGGTTGGCCAGAGCCTTGGAGATATCCTCCGGCTCGCCCTTGCCGTTGAGGCCGGAGATGTTGAATTCCTTGTGCAGTACCGCCTGCACCACCGGGGCGCATTTGATTTCGCTGTTGAGCACCACGGCCAGACGGTCGGCGCCAATCTGCATGCCGCCCGTCAGCTTGCCCATGCTGGCAGCACCGGCGCGGTTGAGCACCACATCCACATAGCCCTTGCGGACGTAGTTGGGAGCGGCATTAGCCACTTCCTTACCGGTGATGTAGATACCCTTCTGGTGAGCGACATGGGGCTTCTGCACCACCATGTAGAAGACAATCGGTTCACCTGTCTTGTTGTTCACCATCGGTTCGCCCGTTTCCTCGTTGGTCTGCGGGCTGGGCAGAATCATGTAGTCATTCAGACCGAACTTGGCGGGAATACGGGGCAGGGCGGGCTTGCGGATGTTGCGCTCATCGCGTGCCAGCGCCTCGCGGTAGGCTTTCATCTTCACCTCATAAGCAGCGAGACCCTCCTGGGTTTCGGGGTCGGAGATGACGGCATCGCTGTTGCGGTAGACGGCCAGCAGCTCCAGTTTTGCCATCTTGGTGAGCATTTTCACCATGGCGTCCATCTTCTCCTTATTGCGCTCGGGGTCAGAGTCCTGCTGGGGAATCTGGATGAGAATTTTGTTGTTGGAGTGCAGAATCTGCACCTCGCTGGTACCGGTGGAGTTGAGGCGCTGTTCCAGAATATCGCAGGCCTGCTGCATATCCTGCTCCGTGGGCGGCGTCAGTGTGCCGTCATCGCCCATTTTCGGCTGCACCTCCAGCGTGAGCTCCACACCGCCACGGATATCGATGCCGTAGTGCATGCCGTTAACCAGCAGGGATAACAGACAGAAGGACGAAAGTCCCAGAATGAAGAACAGACCCGCCATGCGCTTGAGCTTGTCGTTCTCCGTGGCCAGATACCAGAAGAAGAGCACCAGCAGCAGAATGCCTGTGCAGAAGTAAAAGGCCGGCGAATTGATGAGTGCTTGGATAAACTCGAACATAATTCTAAAAACAGGTGAACCGCACCAGTTTGCCACGTTTCTGTACAAAATCAAGCATACAATGTGGCATTTAAGTGTATAATAGCTGATTCTTGCATCAGAGGTAACAAAATTCTCCTCCATTGGTAATCAATAGCGCCACAGGAAGCACTTGATGAGTCTGAGTTGTCTACCGACAGAATTTGACACGATTCAATCTTGCAATGAGGGGGCAATCAGGTATGATGTGTTGCATCTCTGTTCCATGAATTCGTTTCGCACCAGTACTGTTGCCATTCTCTGCTCTCTCTCGCTGACGGCGTGGGCCCCGCTCTATGCCCAACAGTCTCAGACTCCGTCAACGGCAGTCAATCGTCAGGTGGTGCAGGACCCGGCAGAGATTTACCTGACGGCCTACCGTCTCTGCCGCGAATCGGAGCGTCTGGCTCAGCAGCAGAATTACAACGCCGCCATTTCCCGTGGTCAGCAGGCAGAGAAAATCCTGGCCGGCATTGTGAAGGATTATCCGCACTGGAAGAACAATCTGGTGTCCATGCGCCGCCGACTGCTGGCAGAAAATATGGCGGCGTACCGCCAGAAGGCCAAGGATGCGCCTATTCCGACGGGTCGCCAGCCCGGACGTCCCATTTCCATGGAGGGTCCGCGCACCACGCTGGTGCCGCAGCCGGTG
Organism: Akkermansia sp.; assembly: GCA_045121855.1. Taxonomy (GTDB): domain Bacteria; phylum Verrucomicrobiota; class Verrucomicrobiia; order Verrucomicrobiales; family Akkermansiaceae; genus Akkermansia. Next base: position 50,238 of record JBGVGW010000012.1, on the reverse strand, counting down.
AATCCGCCTGCGGGTGGAGCCGCTGAGCCTACCCGTTACCAACCCATTGAGCTGCCGGACTACGACAGCACAGACAAGAAGCTTTACAATGCGCTGGCTCTGGCGCAGGAGGAGTGCCGCCGCATGGCAGCCGCCTACAAGGAGCTCAACACGAAGTTCGAGGATGTGCAGAAGCAGCTCATCGTTGCTCAGACGGAGCAAAAAATGTACAAGGAGCGCTATGAAAACCTTCAGGAACAGATTACCTCGGAACGCGCCGCCGGTAATCAGGTCGTGGATTCCCTCTCCCGCCAGCTGGCAGAGATGGAGGCCAAGTACCGTGCCTCTGAGGACGCCCGCCAGAAAGCCGAATCCCGTGTAGCGGAATTGGAGACCACTCTGGCTGCCACTCAGGCGGAACTGGAGCGTGTCACCCGCGAGCGCGATGCGTTGAAAGCCGAAAACGAGCAACTGCGAGCCATCGTGGAGCTGAACAGCCCGGAAAAAACCAAGGCCTTGTTGGATCAGAACCTCACGCTGGATCAGCAGCTGAAAGATGCTCAGGCCCGCGTGTCCGAGTTGGAGGCTCAGATGGCCGGTTCCGGCGACCAACAGGCCGTCATGCAGCAGCAGCTGGATGAAGCCCGCGCAGAGGCAGATCGCCTTCGCGATGAAATGAGCGGCATTTATGAGGAGAATATGGGCTACCGACGTCGCGTGTCCGACCTCACAGAGCGCCTCAATAATCTGGAGGCCGATTTGGAAACGCAGGCCAATGTGCCGAGTGTTGACCCCGCTTTGGCAGAGGAAAACAAGCTGCTGCGAGAGGTAATCGCCAAGCAGAAACGCACCATCGCCATGCAGGAAGAGGGGCGAAAACTCCTCATCGAGACTTATAAACAGATTAAAAACCAGGATCCTGCCACCCTCAGCGCTCTCCAGAAGCTTGACCAGGAAAGCAGCCTGGATTTGACCGATGCCGAGCGGCGGGTTATGGAAGCCGTCAAGAACAGCGTGGCCGGTACCGAACAGGGAGAGAAGGAAGCTGCTGCCGCCGTGCGCGAAGGTCTGGAGGCCGAGGCTCTTGCCAACCTGGCCGCCAAGGCTTTCTCCAAGGGTCGCTACACCGCCGCTGAACAGCTCTACCGCACCCTCTACGATTCCAATCCCGATCACGTGGCGGGGCTGGTGAATCTGGGCACGATTCTCCTGTACCGCAACAAGTGCGAGGAAGGTATCGAGTACCTCACCCGCGCTGCTCGTCTGGCACCGGATTTGGCTATTTCATACTATCTGGCCGGGATTTGCCACTATCGCCTTGACCGGATGGACCAGGCGCGCATTATGTTTGCCCGCACCATCGAGCTGGACCCGGGCAATGCCGAGGCTTTCTTCTACCTGGCCAACATCGAGGCCATCAACGGCGAATACGAGGCCGCTCTGAAACATTTTGCCGCAGCGGTGAAGTTGAAATCCGGACTGGGTGATGCCCATTACAACATGGCCCGTCTCTATGCAGAGATGAAGAAAATCCCCGATGCCGCCCGGGCCTACGACCGCAGTATCGCCAACGGTGCCGAGCCTGACCCCGAATTTGAGCAATACCTGCGCAACCATCCGGACAACACCAACCAGCCCGGTGAAGATTTGGTCGAAACCGTCAATCCGCAGGATGAGGCCAACGAGCTCCGCAAAAATGACCCGGAGATGGACGATATTATCGCCCGCCGCGATGCCGAGCGCCTGGATGACCCCGTTGCCCCCATGGATCCGGATGCCGAACCCGGTGAAACGACAGACCGGGCCGCCGAGGGTGAAACCACTGCTCCCGTCGCGCCGGAAGACCCCTTCGATATCGCTGTGCGTGAAATTCGCCGCGATATTGAGACTGTTAAGACCCCGTCTTCTGCCGGTAAAGGGCATGAGGTAGACCCCAACCGTTTCCGCACCATCCGCATCCGCAGTAAGATGCGTGATAAACGCGGGCGCCGCATCCGCGCCAAGCTCCGACTCAAGCGCCCCGAGCCCCAGCGGCTCCGCCGTCGCGGTAGTGAGGAAATTCGTGAAATAAAGACGAAACGCTGAGAGGCTTTAATCCTCCGGAGAAGGTTCGGAGCTGTGAGCCTGAGCCAACCCGCGCAGCAGCAGCGGAAGCACGCTGTCGATGCGGGGAATTCTTTCCAGGGTCAGCCGATTGGTCTCTACACGAATGCTGCCGGAAGCCGAGATTCTGATTTCCCTCAGAAACAGCTTGGAAAGGGGATAAGTCTCTGCCGCACGGTAGGCATATACCTCACCCAGCGCATGCTCCGTCAGGAAATAGTAGCGGAGGTTTTCCCGGTGATGAATATAAAATAGCCCTATCATGACTCCCCACCCCATGGCAAACAGGATGAAGGTGGAGGTACGGGGCATCGTCCCCTGCATCAGTGTACAGACTATGGCCAGAGTAAACACCGCCATGAAGGCAGAGAGCAGATAACGCACCCACCCCGGAAGCCATGCAGATGCCCGGTCTGCCCACAGCAGCCTCTCGCCCGGTGTCATGGATTCTCTGAGGCGTGTCCGGACTCTGACCGGCAGTTGCTCATCCGCATGCATAAGGTCGCGGTGTGCCGGGAGTATCGGGGCCGGAGGAATGTTTGCCATTGCGTGTTGGAGGATGCTCGCCGCTCTGTCGGCATCTGTCAGGCAGAAGAGGCCCTCCGTTTCCGCGTGTCCGCGGATGATGATATCACCGCTTCCGTCCTTACGTATTTTCAGATTTTGGATGATATCATCATTCAGGAAATTTGCTTTCAAAGTGTTGTTTTCATACCGCAGCAGAAAACGGGAGCTGACGGCATAATACAGGGCTTTGTCCCCGAATAACAGTTTCCACCAGATACGAATAAACCAACAGGAAAGCAGAATGAAGGGTGACATGAACTCCAATGTTGCTATCTTCTCCGCCGGTGAATCATCCGAGGATAATACCATGATGACAGAAAACACCGTCATGGAACACCAGCCAATGGAAAAAAACATAAAGAACACCCCGCCGTTCACTCCATCTACAATCAGTAAGTTTCTCTTCATCCCGGGTAAGGCTTTGCCGGCCCACAGAATCTCATCCCCGGGCAGCAGCACCTGCTCCATGCGCTCGCGTACCTCGCGTGGGAAATCAGTGTCACTCAGTTTCATCTGCTATGCTCCGGGTGTTTAATTGATTGCGGAGATAAAAGAACTCCTGCAGCAGTCCGGTATGGCGGCAGGGATAATCGATGCATTGTTTTTCTGTTTCCAGAGTGCCTATTTCCCGGGAATCAATGGTGATTTGTTTGAATCCGCATTCGGAAAGCGGAGTAAGCCGGGGGGCGTGTCCGGGAGTGAAGAATCCCAGAGAACAATTGGTGAGAATCCGGTAATTTTTGCGGGAAAAGTAGTGCAAGTGGAGGATTAATCCGACAACCGCCAGGATAAGCAGGCAGATGATGTAAACACCCCAAACAAATCCGGCAATGGTGATGCCATGATAATAATCATGCAACATGGCGCCGGTGTATACCAACATCAACAGCACAAAACACCAGGATTTCAGGGGGAACCCATCCCTCGGTTCAGGTGATATCCAGAGGATGCTTTCGTCTTCTGCCAAATGTTGTTGCAGCTGCACTCTGTCACGCTCTGGCAACATATCCCTGATGCATGGCTTTATCTGCTGACGCTTGGGTGCGGCGTAAGGGTGATGTTCCGCCGCAGCGCGGTCGAGTATCACAGCGGCGGCGCGGACATCCGGCAGGAAGAACATGCCGTCTCGTTCCTTGTCCGACTTCAGGAAGATATGCCCTTGCCCCTGTGCATAGATTTCTGTTTTGAGAATCATATCCGGCTTGATAGGACGGGCTTGCAGCTTATTCTTCACATCCATCAGCAGGAAGTGATGGGTTATGGCATAACAAGAGGTGTTTCCACGGAATATCGCTCGGCACCAGGTGCGGATGAGCGCAACAGCTATGCCCACAAAGGGAAGCAGAAATATCGCCATCGTCCCTGCATAGGAAAGAGCTACTTCTCCTTTCATCAGCACGTTGCCGATTCCATACAGAAAGACAGACACGCCGCCGCACCATGCCAGCGTGAACAGCAGCATGAAAGGCGCATTGCAGCTGCCTCCGATTTCATGCAGCCGGCTGTCCCAACCGGGAATGGGGCGTGCCGCCCACAGAACTTCATCTCCGGGTAGCAGCACCTGCTCCATGCGCTCGCGTACCTCGCGCGGGAAATCGGTGTCACTCAGTTTCATAGGTCACGGACAGTCTGGCACAAAACGCCGTGGGTGTCAATCAAATTGCAGTAGCGGTAAACGAAACAGCACTGCCTTGCGGCAGTGCTGTGAAGAAAACAGGGAGTATGATGTGGGGGCTCAGAAGTTCCAGCGGATGGCGGAGGTGTACTCCCAACCGTTGTAACAATCGGAGCCGTTGTTACGGGCGGTGGTGTATTCTGCACCGAGCATGAGCTTGAGCATGTTCTTGTCTTTCGGCGCGAGGTAGAAGTCTGCACCGAAGTAGAAGGCGTTGATGCTGTCCACCCAGGAGGCGGCGGTGGTGTTGGTGCAGATGTAGCGGTCTGCACCCAGTTTGCAGGCGTTATCACCGGTCATGCCGGTGTAGCGGAACACCAGATCCACGCGGTCAGTGATGGAATACACGGGCTGGAGCTGGATTCCGATGTTGTTGCCGCCGCCGTTCTGCATCTCGCAGTTGCCCACGATGTTGGCGAGGAAGAGCCACTTGTCCTTCTTCACCTCATAGCCCAGAGAGAGGGCGTCCTTGACGCCGATACCGTAGCAGTTCGCGCCGGGAGCGGTGCCGTTGTTGTAGCAGTTATTGAAGTCGTGTGCATACTGGACGGATAACTTGTGGTAGCCGCTTTCCGTGACGCGGAACTTGTGGGAGGCACCCACGATGGCGTAGAACTTGTCTTCCCAACCGAACTCGCCCTTGAGGCCGCGGCCGTCGCGGTAGGCATCGCGGTGGCTGTTGCTCTTGGAGGCACTGGCGCGGTCATTGGCCAGGAGCTGGAGGTAGACCGTATCCTGTTTGTTGGGAGAATAGGTGATATCCAGACCCCAGTTGGAGTCCAGACCGTACTGATTACCCACAAAGGAACGCTCCACGCAGGTGAGGGCAGAGGAAGAGGTGGAGTAGTCCGTGGTGAAGAGCGGCTTGAGCTTACCGGCCTTCACGCTGAGCCCTTTCACGGACTTGATGTCCTGCTTTACCCAGATATCGAAGAGGTCGGTGTAGGAGAAGCCGCGCACGGTGCGCCCGCCCTTGTAGGTGTGGCGGTAGGGCAGACCGCCGATGCGTGCCCAGGTGTGGAACTGGGTGCCGGTGCGGAAATCTACGTTGACTCCGACCCAGGAGCGGCGGAATTCATGGTTGAAGGGGCTGCCGCCGTCCTTCAGGTGCAATCCGTTGCTGCCGTTGGGCTGCACGGAGGTCATCTGGTACTGCTCCATCCAGGCAAAGCGCACCTTGGTCACGAAGCTGTCCTCGTTGTTGTAGACGGTGAGGGCCTTTTTCCAGCCCTGCAGCTCATTTGCCGCGCTGTCCAGCACGGAATCCGCCTGCACAAAACCACCCATGGCCACCGTGGTAGCCATGACGATTCCGAAAAAGGAGTTTTTCATAATCAGCGGAGCTTGGAGAAGAGGGTTTGCTGGTCGAGGATGGGCATATAGTCCTTGTAATCGATGCCGGCATCCAGGATGTAGAGCGTGAGCAGACGCTTGACGATGGCCAGAATTTTCTCCGGCTGCCAGGGCTTTTCGATGTAGTTGTTAATCTGGCCCTCGTTGATGGCATCGATGGTGTCGGCATGGGTGGCCTGACCGGTGAGCAGAACCTTGCGCGTTTTGGCAAAGCGGGGGTCGGCCGCTATTTTGCCCAGAAGCTCCGTGCCGCTTTCGCCCGGCATCACCTGGTCAGAGATAACAATGGCCACATGGTCACCGTCATCGTCAATCTGCTCCATAAGCTTGAGGCAGTCTGCCACGCCGGAGGCTTCCTCCAGTCGCACGTGCGGGGTGAGCGGACGGAGGTCGCGCATGACGGAATCCAGCACTTCCTGCTGGTCATCTACACAGATAATATTAATCGTTTCCATGAATTTTTGTGGTGGGAAGGTTAATGGTAAAAGAAGTTTCTTCATCGGTGCTGGTCAGCCCGATGGTGCCCTTGTAGCTGTCTACGGTACGGCGGACGATGGAGAGCCCCAGCCCCAGCCCGAAATCCATGCCCTGTTTTTTGGTGGTGAAGTTGGGCTGGTAGATTTTTTCGATGTGTTCTTCCGGGATGCGGGGGCCGTTGTTGGTGATGGTGACGGTGACGTATTCCTCCGGCAGGAGGCTGACCCCCTCTGCGCGGAAGATACCGGTGGTGACGGTGATGCAGGGGTTCGGGGTGTTGCTCAGCGTCAGGGCATCGTAGGCATTCTGCACGATGTTGGTCCAGACCTGCATGAGCTCACTCTTATCTGCCGTGATGGAGGGGAGCGGAGTGAACTCCGTCTTGAGGGTGACGTGTTTGAGCTTGTTGTGCAGGAGGTGGAGGGCGTCCTTTACCGTCTGCACCACATCCACCCCCGGCTCACGGGTGGAGCTGGGAGCACCCATCTGCTTGACGGCGCGGACGATGCCTGTGGCGTGGTTGGAGGCCATCCTCAAGTCGCGCAAATCATGCCCCATCTCCCAGATGCGGTAGTTGCGCTTCACATTCCGCACAAAGCGCCAGCTGAGCTTCTTGTACTCCGCTTCCGTGGGGGCGATGTGGGCCAGTACCTTGGCGGCTTCCTGGCTCATGCCCAAATCGCGCTCATAGTGGCGCACCATGGGGCGTAAATCGCTGGCAGAGAGGAAGGTGGTATCCTCGTAGCCTTTCAGGAAGAGCTGCGCGTTGAGCTTATCCTGATCCTCCAGAATGGAGCGGAGCGTATCTGCCATGAATTCGGTGCGGCGGGAAATGACGCCGACGGCGTTGTTGAGCTCGTGTGCAATGCCGGCGGAAAGCTGGCCGAGCAGCGCGGCCATTTCGGAGCGTTGGAGGAGCCGCATGGCTTCCTCGCGCTCGGCGGCGCGGCCGAAGATGCGGTCATTGCGGGCAGCCAGCTCGTGGATGACCACGGGCAGGAACTGCTGGGCAAAGGGGCCGTATTCGTACTGCTCTACGATGGGCGTGGTATCATCGATATAGGCCAGTCGAGTCTTTTCCAGCGCATAGAGCGAGGTGCTGCTGCGGAAGGCGCGGGAGAAGAAGCTCTGCACGCAGACGAAAGAGCCCTCATCGGCGCGGAACACCTCGTGGCGGCGACCGTCGCTCTCCGTAGGCATGTGGGTGCTGGCCTCGTTGTCTTCCTCGCGGTAGGAGATAATGGAACCCTCCATGATGCGGAACATGCGGCGGGTGCGCTCGCCCTGACCGATGAGCAGCTCGCCCGGCTCCAGCTCCACAGTGCGCCCCGCATCGCTGAAATAGACGCGTTTGAGTCGCTCCAGGGCGCGCGTGATGTTGTCGGAAAGCGGAATCATGGCAAGGTTTGACTGACTTCAACGCCAAATCTACCACATTCTGCAAGGCATGGCAAGTTTTCTTGCATTGATTCCCGCCCGCTTTTTGCGAATTCAGGCTGATTTGTGACGAAAAAAGGGAGGATGGCGGCGGAGATATCCCTTGACAAACACATTTCCGCCCACTAGCATAGCGGCGTATGAAACTGGTGAGCTGGAATGTGAACGGTATCCGTGCCACGCTGGGCAAGGGTCTGGCAGAGAAAATGGACGCACTGCAGCCGGATGTGCTGTGCCTGCAGGAGGTGAAAGCCCGCCCGGAGCAGGTGAGTGACCTCTGGCTGGCTTCCTGGCCGCATGTGCTGTGGAATCCCGCACAGCGCCCGGGCTATTCCGGGGTACTGATTCTTTCCCGAGTGGCTCCGCTGAGCACCTCGTTGGGTATCGGTGTGCCGGAGCACGATACCGAGGGCCGTGTGGCCACCATGGAGTTTGAGGATTTTTATCTGGTCAACTGCTATACGCCCAACTCGCAGAACGAGTTGGCCCGCCTCCCGTACCGTCAGGAGTGGGATGCCGCTTTCCGAGCCTATGTCAGCAAACTGGCAGAAACCAAGCCGGTGGTGTTCTGCGGCGACCTCAATGTGGCGCATGAAGAGATTGACCTTGCCCGCCCGGCGACCAACCATTTCAGCGCCGGCTTTTCGGATGAAGAGCGCGCCGGATTTACTGCGCTGCTGGGGGCCGGTTTTGCGGATACCTTCCGCCGTATGTATCCGGACAAGCGGGATGCCTATTCCTGGTGGAGTTTCCGGGGTGGTGCGCGCGCCAGAAACGTCGGGTGGCGTATCGACTACTTCTGCGTGTCGGAGAGCCTGTTTCCGCGGGTGAGCGCAGCGGAGATTCATGCGGATATCACCGGGTCGGACCACTGCCCGGTATCGCTGGAGATTTCTGCGCAGTAAGCCGCTTTTTCAGGTTGCAAGGCGGGTTCGGATGGAGTACAATGCCCGCATGAGTTACGATCTGATTGTGATAGGTGGCGGCCCCGCCGGTTATGTGGGAGCAATCCGCGCAGCGCAGCTGGGCAAGAAAGTAGTGTGCGTGGAGCGCGAGCGCGTGGGCGGCACCTGTCTGAACTGGGGCTGCATCCCCACCAAGGCTCTGTTGAAGAACGGCGAGGTGTACAACACCATTGCCCGCCGCGCGGCAGAGTTCGGCATGAGCACCGAGGGCCTCAGCTTCGATTGGAGCGCCGTCATCGGTCGTTCCCGTCAGATCAGCGACCGTCTGTCCGGCGGTATCGCTTTCCTCTTCAAGAAGAACAAGATTGACAGCGTGACCGGCGAGGCTTCCATCCCCGCTGCCGGTACGGTGGAGGTGAAAGCCGCCGACGGTACGGTGACCACGCTGGAAGCCCCCAACATTCTCATTGCTACCGGGGCTCGCACCCGCGAGGTGCCGGTGTTCCCCTTCAACGGCAGCACCATCATCGGCAGCAAGGAGGCGCTGACTCTTTCCAAACATCCGCAGAGCATGATTGTCATCGGCTCCGGCGCTATCGGAACCGAGCTTTCCTACGTCTACCACTGCTTCGGTACGAAGGTGACACTGGTGGAGGCTCTGCCCCGCATCCTGCCCAATGAGGATGATGACGTGAGCCAGGCCGTGGAGCGTTCCTTCAAGAAGCAGGGTATCACCTGCATGGCCGGAGCACGCGTAGAAAGCCTCAAAGACAACGATGGTCAGAGTGTGACCGCCGTCATTACTGCAAAGAACGGCAAGACCCAGGAAATTACCGCCGATGTGTGTCTGGTGGCTATCGGTGTGGTGCCTGTGGTGCCGGAGGTCGCCGGACTGGAGCTGACGGAGCGTGGCTTCATCAAGGTGGATGAGCGCTATCGCACGAACCTGCAGGGCGTGTATGCAGCCGGTGACTGCATCGGCGGTATCATGCTTGCTCACACGGCCAGCTATGAGGCTGAACAGGCGGTGGAAGGCATGTTTGATGCCAATCACGTTCCGGCGCATCCTGTGGTGGTGCCGGGTTGCACCTACTGCCACCCGCAGGTGGCCAGCGTGGGCAAGCGCGAGCGCGAGCTCAAGGAAGCCGGCGTGGAGTACAAGGTGGGCAAGTTCCCCTTCCAGGCCATCGGCCGCGCAGTGGCCGGCGGCGATACGGAGGGTTTTGTGAAGTTGCTCTTCGGCAAGGAGAACGGCGAGCTGCTGGGTGCCCACATCGTGGGTGATAATGCCACAGAGCTGCTGACTGCACCTGAGCTGGCTCTCAACAGCGAATTGACCGATGCCGACCTCAACGCCATGATTTACGCGCACCCCACCCTGTCGGAGGCCATTCACGAGGCTGTGCTGGCAGCTGACGGTCGCGCTATTCATGCCTGATTCCGTACCTCTTTCCCATGGCACGCAAGTTCTACTACGATACCGGCAGCGAGAAAATCGGCCCCGTCACCGGGAACGAGCTGGTGCGTCTGCGCGCTGCCGGGCAGCTGGATGACAACACCTGGGTGCGCCGGGAGGATTCCGGTACCTGGCGTCCGCTGCACAGCGTCAACCTGCGAGAAGAGGAGGAAGAAGAAGCCAATCCCGGTCTGCTCAAAGCCCTTTGGCGCAGCGGTATGCTGGTGCCGCTGCTGTTGGTGGCGCTGGGTCTGGTTATCTTTGCCCTGCTGGCAGTTGGAGCTCTGAGCATTTTCTGGCCCGTGCTGCTGATTGTGGCGGTCGTCTGGATGCTCAACCAGCTTTTCAAGTAAGATATCCGCATGATAACGCTGGCACAGATTACAGGTTTTGATGACCACATCCTTTTTTATCTGAGCTGTGTGTTCGCCACGGTGGTGGGCGCCATCGCCGGCGCGACTGCCTCCACCCGCGTCCGCATGGATCTCTTCGGTATCATCATCTGCGGTACCATCGCCTCGCTGGGCGGCGGTACCGTGCGTGATATCCTGTTGAGCGGGACCCTGCAGCCGGACGGAACCCCTGTGCGTATCTACTGGGTGACGGATAGCGATGTGCAGTTCCTCTACATGGCGCTCATCACCTCTGTCGTCGTCTTCTATGTGACCCGCTACATCGGCATGCCAAAAGGCACCATCCGCGTGGCGGATGCTTTTTCCATGGCCTTCTTCACCATGCTGGGTGCCGCCAAGGCGCAGATGCTCGGTTGCCCGAATCTGGTGTGCATCTGCATGGGGGTCTGCACCGGGGTGGCCGGGGGTATCCTGCGAGATGTGCTCACCGGCAATGTCCCCTACGTCTTCCGTTCCCGGGAAATCTACGCCTCTGCTTCTTTTGCCGGTTGCCTGGCCTTTCTGGGGCTGCAGTGGCTGGGCAGTTCGGTGGATGCTTCCTACATCGTGGGCACGATAGTGGTCTTCGTCATCCGAATGGCTGCCGTGTACTTCAACTGGAGTCTCCCCTCCTACCGTCCGCTTTTCGAGACGGTTGATACGGATAAAAACCAGTAATTCACAGCGACGGTGTCGCACGGGTGCAGGTATTTCTACTTGTTATTCACGGTTAGGCAGGGCAGGGGTGTCGCACTGCTACTATGAAGACCCGAAGCATTTGTGCATTGTTGATAACAGCCGCAGCTGCTGCGGCGCAGGAACCCCTCTCACAGTACCTCGATACGGCTTTCGGATGGTTGCCGGGCATGATGCCGGAGAGTACGGTGCCGACCAGTCTGCGGCAGGGGATGAAGCCGGAACAGCAGCAGGCGCGCCGCCATAGCGGTGTTCCGACATCCGGTCCGGTGTTGGAGCAGAGCAGACGCCATGCAGCCGCTACGGACGGAACGCTCACCTGGGGTTGCTGGCAGTTCTTTCCGGCGAGTGCCCCGCGGTTCATGCCCTATCTGGACGGCGTATTCGTACCCGGTAATACCTGTGCCGAGCCTTGCTCCTTTGTGCAGTGCGACCCCATCTCCGGCGGGGCGCAGCGCGTGAAAAAAATCCTCTCCGAATACGGCTTGCAGTACAATGCGGTGGCGACCTACAACTATGCCCGCATTGCGCCCTCGATTCACGGACGCCGCAACAATTTTTCCGCATTCAATTTTCAGGCGGCGGGCAAGTGGTTTCTGGCCAAGACGCGTGATAATGCCAACAGTCTGTTCCTGTCCTTTGAAGCGGATTGGGGGGTGGGAGTGAACTTCAGCCAGCGGCGCGGCGGCGTGCAAAACAGCCTAGGCAGCCTTAGCCAGCCGCAGAGCAGTCTGCGCGGCGGCAACGGTGTCTTTTTGCCGGAGCTTGCCCTCGGTTTCAGCGCCTTTGAGGGTAAATGGGTGGGTATGGTCGGCACGCTGGATGTCTCAAATTATCTGGACCAGAATGCCTATGCCGGCTCCTGGCATGGCAATCTCACCAATTCTGCCTTCGGCAGCAACCCCTGCCTGCCGCTGGAGTGGGGTAACTGGGGGTATATGACGGCATGGCAACCCTCGGAGAACTTTTATGCCATGTATGCCACCTCCGGCTGCAACGGTGGTATCAATCAGAATCCTTTCCGGCACATCAGCCACGATTATTGGGTGCATGTGGGCGAAATCGGCTTCGTTTTCGATGACGTCTGGGGAATGGGGCCGGGCACCTACCGCCTGCAATACTCCATCACCCGCAATGACGGGGCAACGGGCGACGGCATTGCCTGCAATATCCAGCAGCAGCTGGGCTATCATTCCCGCCTGGGATTCTTCACCCGCTGCGGGTATCTGGACAGCGATGCCGCCGCGGTGACCGGGGTGCGTTCCGCTGCCACGGCCGGTCTGGTGCTCCAGGCGCCCTTCACTTCCTCCGGTTGGGGCAGCCGCCGGAATAATGACCAGGTGGGCTTCGGTTTCCTCTGGCAGCGTGCCGGCGGCACGGAAAAGCCCTACACTCACAAGGATGAGTACGGTCTGGAACTCACGGCGGTGGTACAGCTCACGCCCACTTTCTACCTGCAGCCGGATATCCAGTACATCTTCAATCCGGTGCATGCGGAATCCCGCGATCACGCCGTCGTCTTTCAGCTGCAGGGGGTATTTGCCTTCTGATGGCAATTTACTCGGCATGCGGCACTTTTGCGCTTGCGGGGGCGGGAGAGATGGGGTATGATGTAGGGCAGAAAGCAACCAACCCTTATCCCATGGCAAGCCAACAGGAACCGGTAGCGGAATTCACCACGGTGCAGGCAGTTTTCGTGCGACAGCGCAACTGCCTGCTGCTTCGTGCCGATGTGTCACCGCTGTATGTGGATTATTACCTGCACCTCATGCAGCACGGACAGCGCAATGCGGAGCGCGAAGACAGTGTGCTCAAGAAGCTGCTCGCCTACTTTACGCTGCATCTTGTCTCCCGCCCCTGGCAGGAATATCACGCCTGGACCTTCAACACCTGCACCCCCGGACCGGCCAACTATTTCGTCTCCGGCTCCTCCATTGATGAGGAAGTGGTCGGGCGTGCCTTTACCGAGGGTGTGCGTGAGACGGAGACCAACATGCTCTTTGCGCAGAACCTGATGCCGAACAAAGACCCGCAGACCTCTGCCATCACGTTGGATAAGGGTAGTGTGGAATCCTGGGTGGAGTCCTACTACCGCCAGAGTGAGCAGCGCATGGCCCGCGCCTTTGATTTGGGGAACGATCGATTTGCCTTGCTCACGGCTCAGCCCGGTGCAGACCATGATTGGTTGGAGGCAATCACCGCTGAGGATGTGAAGAATATTGACGACGTAGAGCAGACGAAAGTGTTGGAGGCCCGCAAGTTCTACTTCCGATGCGGATGCACAGTGGATAAGATTCTGCCCATCATCCGCTCCATGCGGCATAACTTTGCGGACCAGCTCTCTGAGCAGGGCTATGTGGAGGCGTCCTGCCCGCGCTGCGGCGCTGTCTACAAGGTGACTACGGAGATGCTGGAGGGCGGAGATGCCCCGGACACACCCCCGGCCTGATAGTTTTTACTGCCGCTGATGAAGCACCTGCTGCCACTGCTGCCTGTTCTGTTCCTGTGCGCCTGCACCCCGGTGCGTACAGTGTATGACCAGTACGGTCAGGAGGTGAAGGAGAGCGAGGGTGCCACACAGTCCGACCTCAATTCCCGCTTTGAGAAGGAGTTTGAATCCGCTTTTATGGAGAAGAAAGGGCAGGATGGCGTTCCGCAGACTTCCTCCAACCGCGTTAGCTCGTTCCAGAAGCATCTGGATGACTCCCGCAGGATGCAGGATGAATACCACACCAAATCCTACGGTGCCCTGCGCGAGAATGATTCCCGAGCCGTCATTTATTCCGGTGCGGATGAGCGTTATTCACGGGAAGACGATCGCCGCGAAAAGGACCGCAAGATGGCCTATGGCAGCGATATGCGCCCGGATTTCATGAACCCCACCCACGGTATCAGCCATTCAACCCGCTACGGGGTGGATAGCACCCACCGCTCCTCCATGGACGGATTGGTCGGCCCCGGCTATCATGATGCGGCCTATGCTACATCGGAGGCAGAATACAATCGCGAAGATGCCAACTGGTACGTGGAAGACCGCCGCGATAAGACTCCGCAGCCTACCATCACCAACTTCCGTGATTATTATCGGCAGTCCATCAAAAGCACCCGCGAGCTCCTCGGTCGTGATAAAAAGGCTGAGGATGGCGAATAGATGAATCTGAGGAGACGATAAAAGTGGATTTGCGAGTGCTGATTTGTTTTCTGCTGTGTTGCTCCGGAAATGTTGTTTCCGGGCAGCAACCCGTTGCCCAAGGGATTGATTTTACCGTGCCGGAGCCCCGGCAGCCGAATGATGTGTGGCGGGTGGAACTGCTGCCCGCAGGTGGCGCTATCCTGACACCAAAACAGGAGCGGGACGCCCTTCGCTTGGTGGCAGAGCGTTGTCGGCTGCTGGCACCGAATAGTGCGGCACCGCGGCTGGTGCGGCACGAGGGGCAGGTGTTTCTGCATCTGTATTGCCCGTTAAAGCTTCGTCCGGAAGAGAATGCTGCCGTCATCCTGCAACACTTCCTCAATCGGCGGTCTCAGACCTGCTTTCTGGCGGTTCATCCCCGGCAGGAAAAACTGTTGGAGAGTGCGGCTGTCATCAAGCTCATCTCTCGCTACGAGCTGGAAATGACCGCCTGGATGGAGAGTCCCCGCACCACGCCGCCGCCGCGTCTGCCGCACCTGCCGGATACCGGAGATACTGCCGGCTACATGCTGGCCGAGTATCCCGGTGTGGATGAGCAGGGAAATATTTGCTACGCCTACCTCATTGTGCGTGCGCCTGAAGTGGCACGCAACGAAGGCTTGCTTGTGGGTAATGAGGGTGTGGATGAGGTGGAAATCGTGTCTGCCGGTGAAGTCCGTGGCATGGGAGAAGGTGTGAGGATTCGCCTGTTGCCGGAGGACACAGCGCGGTTGCATCGGTTGACGCTTCCCCTGGCTCGGGCGCAGGGGCAAATCGCCTTGGTGTCCGATGGGAGTGTGCTGGCGGTGGCTGCTGTGACAGAACCGTTGAGCCGGGAGTTCATCCTCACCGGAGCAGATACACAGGATATGCTGTTTTCTCTGCTGCCGCCTCTTCCGTGCGAGGTGAGGCTGCACCCCGTCAGGGAATGATATACGGCAGGGGGTCAATTCCCAGCCCCAGTTTGAGCGCTAAATACAGCAGGCACACCACACAGATGGTACCCACCAGCGCGCGCATTACCTTGGTCAGAATCCATACCCCCAACAGTACGATGCCTATCACGCCGGCCACAGAGGTATCAGCTGCCGGAAGCAGACGGCTGACATCTGCTGAGTCAAACCACCCGGAAAGCAGAGAGAGGATATCGCTGAGCTCAAACATGATTATTCTTCGTCAAAAACAAGTGTTTTCGTCCATCCGTCGCGCGGGGTGAACGTGTTGGGGAAAATAGCGCGAGCCACCTCGCGGAAGGCCTTCGGGTTGGGCAGAGAGGGACTGTAATGCGTCAGCCACAGCTCGCGCACCCCGCCGGCATCTGCCGCGAGCCGTGCTGCCTCGCTGAACAGCATGTGGCGGTTCTCCAGAGCTTTGGGCAGCATCTCGTCCTCGCCGTACATCCCCTCGCAGATGAATAAATCAGAATCAGCTGCCGCAGCAGCAATGGAGGGAGTGGGTCGTGTATCCGTGCAATAAGTCAGCTTCAATCCCCGACGCGGTGCTCCAAGCACCATTTCCGGTGTGTAGATGGTTCCCTCGTGCTCAATCGTTTCGCCTTTCTGCAGTCGGTGCCAGAACGGCAGCGGAACCTCCAGCTCCCGTGCCCGGGCGGCATCGAAACGCCCCGCCCGCGGCAGGGCGAAGCTGTAGCCGTAGCACGGCACGCCATGATTTACCCGGAACGCGCGGATATCGCATTCCAGAAAATACATCAGCTCCTCCTCCGTCTCCAGCTCGCTCACTCGGATGTCGAACGGCAGGTTCGGCGCAATGCTGCGCAGAGCATTTACCGCCCTTTCCGTTCCCACGGGACCCACGATGGAAAGCTCCTCTGTGCGACCTTGGTTACCCATTGTCAGCAGCAGGCCGGGCAGCCCCGAAATGTGGTCGGCGTGCAGATGCGTGAACAATATCTTATCAACCGGTTTGAGCGTTACTCCGGCTCGCTGCGCCGCAATCTGTGTGCCTTCGCCGCAATCAATCAGTACGGCGTGACCCTTGTAGCGCACCATCAGCGAGGTGAGCCAGCGATTCATCAGCGGCAGTGTGCCGCCCGTTCCCAGCAGACATATATCCAGCACGGTCGTTAGTGTCTCATAACAAAGCCCCCATTGTCAAGGTTATTCCCTGTTATAGTACCGGCAAGGACACAGTGCGTTTTCACAGCTCCCGTCAGAGAGTTTTTTCTTACCCGGCTTGCATGCTGAAGCATCGGATGCATATAACCGCCTGAGTTGCGGGTATGGAGAGGACGCATATTTTGCTTGCTAAATGGATGGGGGTAGAGTATAGTCACCCCGTGCATCAAATCGCTTTTAATGAAATCAGTGCGGCAGAGGTTTCTGCTATTCCTGCTCTGGAGTTGTTGCAGTTGTTCAACGGCTTTCAGGTGGATGCGGATTGTCTGAAGGATAACCCGACGGATTCACGTTTCGGCGTGGTGGAGCGCAATGGTCGCCGTATCTACCGCTTCCGTTCTCAGGATTATCGTATTTATTTTACCGTGGAGAATGAGGAGACGGTGGTGGTGCAGCGCGTGCTGCATGCAGACTCGCTGAAGGATTTCCTCTTCCGCTCCGGTATGGGTGGAGATTCCGAGGATGCATCGCTGGGTAAATCCCGCTCGTTCTGGCAGCTGATTGATGACGGCGAGCAGGCTGCCCGTAAGTAAGTATTGAAAACCCGCAGTGGGGGGGAGTCACATGGGAGGCTTGCTCACAGGCGTGTTGCGGATGCCTGCCCGTGTGGCGGCTGTGGCAGGGGTGACGCTGACGCAGCTGGTGCGGATGCGCCTTTTCCTGGTGCCGGCGGTGGTGGCAGTGCTCTTTTTGGCGCTGCAGTTTGTGCCGTATCAGGAAAATATCAGCATGGAGTATCAGGGGGTAGCCCAGCTCCAGTTTCTGAAAGATGTTTGTCTGGGGTGCATGCACCTCTTCGGCCTGATTTTCTGTGTGGCGGCGACCGCGCTGCTGATTCCGCGGGATACGGAGGATAGGATTCTCTACACAATTCTGTGTAAGCCTGTCCCGCGTTTTGATTATCTGCTGGGCAAGGCTCTGGGTGTGGTGGCCCTGCTGGGGCTGATGCTGGGGCTGATGGATGGGCTGATGAGTCTGCTGCTGCAAATACGCAGTGCCGATATCACCGCCGAGCTGACGGCGGCCCTGACGGCCCACGGCTACACGGCGGAGGAGATGCGCCCTTATCTGGAGCAGGTGAGTGCCGCCGGCAACAGCTGGAACTTGCAGCGCGGCATTCTGGCCTCTCTGCTGGGATATGTGGTGCTGACCGGTTTTACGCTGCTGATTTCCTGTTGCACGAGCGGCAGTATCGTGAGTATCATCTTTGGTTTGGGCGGCTATTTTGTGGGTATGTTCCAAAGCTCGCTCTTCGTTTCGCTGACGGCGGGGCAGGGCACATCTGCCCTCATGCGCGGAGTGGAAACGGTTTGTAGCGTGCTGCTTCCGGATTTCAGTATTTTTGCCGTGGCAGATACGGCATCTGCAGGGGCTCCGCTTTCCTGGGCGGCGCTGGGGATGCTGGCAGTGATAGCCTTGGGGTATCTGATGCTGCATGTGGTGACTGCCACTTGGATTTTCAGCCGCAAGGAATTCTGATATCGGCGATGATGACGGATTTGAGAGCACGGGCAACGGCTGGTGATGTGGCGGCTTGTATGCAGCTGGCGAAGCGCCTGATTCGCGGGCGCGGAGAGGGGCGCAACTTTGAGGAGGCTGTCGAATGGTTTGATGCAGCTGCTCGCGCAGGTGATACGGATGCGCTCTATTGGCTGGGTAAATGCTATCTGAAAGGCCTTGGCTGCCGCCGTGACCCCTCCGGCGGCGTCAGCTGCCTGGAAGCCGCTGCCGGGCGGGGACACGCCGCGGCTGCGTTGAAATTGGGCGACTGTTTTGAGCAGGGATTGGGTGCGCCCCGCAGCGCAGAGCTGGCTGCCTACTGGTACCGCAAGGCCGCTGCCGGCGGCGAGAAACGCGCTTATGCCGCCCTCCTGAATCTTGCCCGCCGCAGACGGTGATTTTTATTGAATCTCAATCGAGCAATTACGGCTTTATTCTGAAATATTTATTTTGAGCGTGCAATAGGATGGCACTAATCCCTGCGCTTAGTATAAAAGCTGAAACGGGCGGTATCCAGCCAGGTAACGAATCTGCATACTTTTCAGCAAGGAGGTACACGGGTTTGTAGGTGATAACATGGACCAGATACATGGGATAAGTTAAGGCTGCCATGTAGTTGATGCATGAGGAAGTGGAATCACGAAGGGTAATACGGCTGCTGTATAGCAGTGGAATGAGCCCGCAGAAAAATGCAACAGAGATGATATCAAACTGAATGCTGTAGTTAAAAAAGTGCAAATCTTTCTCCTGCTTGCAGATGATGAGCAAAGTTGAAATAATGATAAAAAGGCTGAACAAAAATACGGTTAACGCATTTTTTATAGCTCGATACTTTTCTGTTTTTACCTTTCGATAAAGATGGCAGAATATCTTGGCAGCGTATATTCCTGCTATGAATTGGTAAGCTCGATAAAGTGTCAAATAATAAAGATTATCGGCAAATAACGTCGGTTTAGCAGGTAATTGTGCGTACAGCAACAGGGAAACAAGTAATCCTGCAATGAGTAAAATATCCAGTCCCGCTTTCTTATGGTACAACACGTAAAGTAACGGTGCGCAAATAAGCATGTTCAGTACCACAATCATGAACCAAGTGGGTGTATTATAGTGAGTCATGAGTCTGGCCGGATTGCAATGCGCCCATTCTGTTGTGCTGAAGTCCGGAAGAAGCGATAGTTGCCCGGTGAAGATGACTTCGCCTACGGAGCGTAATAAAAATCCCAGTATAACCGTTGTTATAAACATGGGCAGTAATCGTAATGCTTTTTTCCTGTAAAATGTTTCTACGTCGAATTGGTTTAACCTGTCAAAGTACAAACCGAGAAGAAAACCACTCATCACAAAGAAACCCAATACCATAAAGGGTCCACTGCTCGGTCGATTGGGAATGTAGTGGTACACTACTACTCCTAAACAAAGAATGATGCGGAATAAATCGAGGAAAGGTGCTCGGATGACGGATTTATCTTGTGCCAAAGTCATTGCCCGGTAGTGTATCGCATTTTAATTGCGATACACATGTAAATATTGATTTTTCTATGTGTTAAATAAATATTTTATTTTATCGAATATAAAAAAGGAGTTTGTGAATGGCTTTTTTATTTATTTTAAATAAAGGCGTTATAATCATTTTTCTGGACATCGCAATTAAAATGCGATATTATCGCTCCTCGATAGAA
Source organism: Akkermansia sp. (assembly GCA_045121855.1). Taxonomy (GTDB): domain Bacteria; phylum Verrucomicrobiota; class Verrucomicrobiia; order Verrucomicrobiales; family Akkermansiaceae; genus Akkermansia. Next base: position 30,709 of record JBGVGW010000012.1, on the reverse strand, counting down.
TGAGTCATATTCTACCGTGGTCGCGTATGAAAAAAAATCGTTTGATGATTTATTTCATCCTGGTTGTCAATATTTGTGTATATCTTGTGTATTGGCTCCTGCCGCCATCTTGGCAGAGCAGAGTTTGGACAAAGGGCTTATTGCCGCATCAGATTGTATATTCGCAGAGTATATATTGGAAATTGGGCTCTGTGCGTGAGCAGATGGGAGTCTTTCATAACAATTCATTGAACTATGGAAAGCCATCTTTAATAGCCCATACCGGCGCCGTGTGTGATTTTTCGTACATGACTTCTTTGGAGGCTGTGGAAGATGCTCTCCGAAAAGGATTCAGGTACGTGGAACTTGATCTGTACGAGACGGTTGATGGGCATTTGGTGGCCATGCATACGTTGGAGGAGCTGGCCGCGTATGTGGGAAAAACCGTGAAGGAGGTTAAGAAGATGCCGCTACAGGAGCTGAAAAAGCTGCGTATAGCCGGTAAATATACCGTTTTGAGTGATAGAGATGTTTGCCGATTGATGGATACGTATCCTGAGATGATTTTGGTTACAGACAGAATACAGGATATGGAGGTTCTGAAGGAGAAGATATTTTATCCGGATCGGATGATAGTAGAGGTGGGAAGTAGGTATCAATATGCGCGGGCGCTGGAGCTGGGATTTAATTATCCGGCGTTGACCATTAATAGTAAATGGAATTTAAAATGGGCTTCATTTGATGGTATACCTCTTTTAGTGTTGAATGCGCAGTTGTATTCGGATCCGGAAGTGAAAGAAATTACGCAGAAGCTGCATGAAAAAAGAGTAACCATGCTTGTGCATAATGCGTCTATATGTGATAAGCCGAATTTTATTCAATCCTTTGTCGGTAAGAATTGTAGTATGATTTATACCAACAGCTGGACCCCGGCTAATCCGCCGCCTCTTAAAAGAACTGAGGATCAGTAATGTATGCATACAAAAAGAAGCGGGAAGCAATTGCTTCCCGCTTCTTTTTGTGATAAAATCAACGATTTATTACTGCTGGTCGGGCTGGGCAACCTGAACGAGGCGCAGGGGGGTGCGCTGCACGAGCTCGCCATCAAGGGTGATGTCGATGCTGTAGTTGCCGGTCTTCTCGAAGCGAAGGCCCTGGAAGTTCATGATGAGGTTGCGGGTCAGGAAAGCTGCGCCTTCGGGCAGAGCCACCTTGAGGTCACCCACGATGGGCATGCGCTCCTTGTCGAGGGGAGTGCCGTCTTCGTCCACGATGGCGATGCCAAGCTTGTGGTCACCGGCGTCCTCGGGGGTCATGCAGAGGCGGAGAGCCAGAGCGCAGGAGGGGTGGATGACGGGGAACTGACGGGCGAAGAGAGTATCAAAGGCGCCCTGCACGCAGAGCTTGCCCTGATAATCGGCGGCGTAGTCGCAAAGGACTGCAACTTGGATATCCATGGTATTATTGATGTTGTTAATGAGGTGATAAAAGCCCTGTAAAGGGAAAAGATATGCTATTTCTAGCACAAAAATACGGGGATTCAAGCTAAAATTACATCTGTACCGAAAAGCTGACAGAGAAAGGAAGTTTTCGTGCTTTTCGGCGATAGGTCTCGAGACTGTCTCTTATTTGAGAACGCGGCCAATTTCTCGGTTGGCGGCCACGATGATGGGCAGAGAAGAAACCAGCACGCAGAGCAGAAGCGCAGCGCTGATGAGTCGGATTTCCGGCATGATTTCCGCGGCGCTGAGCCGATACTCACTCAATTTGAAAAACTGGGTGAGGATGATATCCTGGCTGTGCATGAAGACGGCAAAGGCTGCGGCGAACGAGAGAGCCACCAGCAGGAGGTTTTCGCAGAGGAAACTCCACACCAGCAGCATGGGGTGGATGCCGAAGCTCTTCATGAGGGTGTAAATGTATTCGTTCTGGCGGTACTCCATACCGGCCAGAGAGGTGAGCAGAATGCCGACAATGAGGACGATACCCAGACAGAAGCCGGCGCGGCATTGCATCTGGTTGCTCAGCACGATATCCATCTGCTCCAGCAGTCGCACGGCAGAGGTCACATTGCCGTGCGCGCCTTCCAGCCGGATGAGATTCCGGAGGTAGTGCTCCACGGAGCGGATATCATCGGCGGTGTTCAGGTGGTGCACCTTCAGCAGAATCTGGCGGGTGGCCTGTTGCAGGCGCTCTTCGCCCATGAGGCTTGCTGCATCCTCCGGGGAGAGCAGCAGACCGCCGCGTTTCAGGCTGCGTGCCAGCGGGTGACCGTCGGGAAGATGGCGCACGCTGACGGTGTGGGTGCTGCCATGGCGACCGCCGGTGCTGATATCCATAAGCCCTTCCGGAAAGCTGTCGCTGCCCTCCGCCGGGCAGACCAGCGTGGGATTGCCGCCTTGTGCCATGAGGGGCAGCAGCTGCCCGAATCGCCCGAAATCCGTGGTGTAGATGGTGACGGAGCTGCGGTCGGAGGTGCGGGCGCTTCCCACTACCAGAAGATTCCAGGAATCGGCTTGCAGCCACCGGCTCAAATCAGACTGATCGGGCACATGGAAGCTGCCGCCGTGCTCCGGGGAGACGATGGCATGCACTGTATCGCCGCCTTCGGCCATGATGCGGTCGCGCACCATGTTGACGGAAATAACATAGGTTCCCAGAAAAAAGAGGGCACAGAGCGACAGAAAGAACACCACGAGCACGCGAGCCAACGGGCTGGAGAGCCGCGAAAGCCAGCGGTGCAGCGTATCCTTAGCAAGATACAGGAGTGTCGAAATCAATGAGATCATCTGCCAGGTCGAAGAGTCGGCTGTCGTGGGTGCTGATGATGCAGATGCGGTCAGCGGCATCCTGCTGAATCAGCTTGCGGATGATGTTGGTGTTGCTGTCATCCAGACCGGAGGTGGGCTCATCCAGCAGGATGGTGGGGGCATCCTTCATCAGCGTGCGCGCCAGAGCAGCGCGCTGAGCTTGGCCGCCGGAGAGTTTGTCGGCGCGGCGGTGGCGCAGTTCCTCCAGCCCCAAATCGCGCAGGAGGGTTTCGCAGCGGGGCTTCCACTGTTTGCCGGGCAGGGCGGCCATCTCTGCCGCGAGCCGCAGGTTGCGCTCCACGCTCATGAGCGGCAGCAAGTTGATACCCTGGAACATGTAGGCCACGTCCTGTCGGCGGTAGCGGCGCCCGGTGACTTTGTTGCCCGTGGGTGTTTCAATGCTGCCGGAGCGGGCCTTCAGGTAGCCGGCCAGCAGCTTGAGCAGGGTCGTCTTTCCGGAGCCGGAATACCCTTTCAGAATGGTGATGCCCGGATGGAAGACGTGGGAAAAGTTCTCCAGCACCGGGACATTCCGCAGGTAGGAAAAGCAGACGTTGCGGCAGGTCAGGTTCATATTCAGCGCGGGCGGATGAGGATTTGATGCTCGCCGATGAGGAGGAGGTGGTATTCCGGGTAAAGATTCTGTACCAGCTCTTCCCAATTCCGGCAGTCTGCTGCGGCCGGGTGTCGCGCCAGCTCTCCCTTGTCGAGTTCCATGGTGCCGTCCGGTGCGTTGAAGAGAAGCTTGGCGCGGGCGTTGCTGCCCAGCATGCCGAAGGCGCGCTCATGGTCTTGTTCCGGGATGCGGAAGAAGTAGACGAGCATATCGCCGCCGTTGCCCTGCTCCACGCGGCGGTGAGAGAACTCGCCGCGCAGCTCCTGGCCTTCAGGCAGGCTGATGAGGACTTGGAACTGTTGCTCCGGCAGCTGCGTCAGCTCGGCGCGGGAGATGTTCAGCGTGATGTAGAACGCGGAGTCATCGCAGATGGTGGCAAAGGGCAGAGAGCCGGTAGCACTGTATTCAAAGGGTTCGGCGGTATTTTCCGGTAGGGTGAAGTGGTACTGCACCCGCCCGTTGAAGGGCATGCGCAGGGTGTTGCGGGCGTGCTTGCGCGTCAGTTCATTATTGCGGATGCGCGCCATGCTTTCCACCTCCCGCTTCAGTAGTGCGATGCGTTCATCGATATCTGACAGCGTCTCTTCGGAGGGCGGCAAATCATTCTCACCGCCCGTTTCCCGGGCATAGCGGCGTTCGCTGGTAGAGAGGCTCAGGTAGAAGACAATTTTGCGCCGCTGGGCCTCCAGCTTGCGGATTTCATCCTTGCGGCTCATGCGGTCGCGGGCGAGCTTGAGCTCCATTTCCTCGCGCTCCTGATCCATTTGCTCCTTGTTGAGGACGGCCAGCACATCGCCGCGTTTGCGCGGTTCTCCGGGGGTGGCCAAATCGCTCACGATACCGCGTTCCAGCGGCAGAGTGGTTACCTGTTCCGGCACTATTTTGGCCGGGTAGGTACCCACCTGCACCGGTGCTGCCGTGAGCGTGCTGCCCAGCAGTGCGGCAAATGACAGGCCATGGAGAAATCCGCGTATCATGGGAGGGGTCACATGGGGAAGCCGAGACCGCCGGTCACTTTGCGCATCTCTTTTTCTGCCATTTCCTTGGAGCCGTTGAGGGCGTCCTGCACGGTTTTGAGCAGAAGGCTCTGCAGGAACTCCACATCATCCGGGTCCACCACGGCAGCATCAATGCTCAGGGCGGTTACCATGCCGGTACCGTTGGCTGTGACCTTGATTTTGCCGCCGGCGGCTTCTGCGGTAAATTCTTTTTCTGCCAGGCGAGCCTGAGCGTTGGCCATGTTGGCCTGCATGGCCTGGGCCTGCTTCATGAGTTTCTGGAGGTTCATGGATGGTGATTGTACGTATGGTTGATGGTGAATAGAAAGGTTACTGCTTGATGATAGAGGCGTGGAATTCTTTGAGCGCCAGCTCAATCAGCGGGTCATGGTAGAACTCTTCCTCCGTGGGGCGCAGGGATGGCGGCGCTTCCTGCTTGGCAGGTGCGGCTGCCGGGGCGGGGGCAGGTTTCGGCTGGGGCTTGGGGCGCGGTGCAGGCTCCGGCAGGGGCGGCGGAGGCGGCGGAGCTTCCACCACAGGCGGGGGGATGCTGTTGTCCATGACCAGACGCAGGGTGATGCTGTGGCCGCAAATGGCGGGTGCCAGCTCATCTATCAGCTGCCGCAGGTCATCCTCCAGCAGGGCGTCGCGTGTATCGGTGTCCTCCGGATGTATGCCGATGGTGACAAGTCCGTCCTCATCGCCGGTGAAGAGCGTGTTACCAATCATGCCGGCCTTGAGCGGGGCTCGATTCTGCAGCTCTGCCACCAGAGCCTGCCACATCTCCGGTGTCATCGGGCCGACAGCGGGCGGTGCATCTGCCGGCTCGTCCGGCGGCAGCGGCATATCGCCGAACAAGGGCGGCGCATCATCGATGGGTTCCAATCCCGGCGGCATGGGGACATCTTCCGGCATCGGTTCGGGCTGCGGTTCCTGCATGGGGGAAGGGGGAGCCGGCGGCTGTGCTTCCGGGGCCGGCGGGGTGGCCGGTATCGGAGCAGGAGAGGTGGGCATGGCCGGTGCAGCAGTCAGGGGTGTGGTGGCGATGGGGGTCTCCGGCAGCGGGGCACCGTTCAGGGCGCGGATGATATCGCTGATGTTGGCCTCTGCGAGTGAGTGTACGGCCTGGATGAGCCCCATTTCGAGATGCAGACGCTTGTTGGTGCTCCAGCGCATGTGCTCTTCTGCGGTAGAGAGAATTTCCATGAGGCGCACAATTTTGTCTGCCGGGGTGCGGCTCATGAGGGCGGCGAGGGTTTCGCGCCACTGCTCCGGCAGGGACATGGAGGCTTCCTCCGGGGCAACCTTGGTGATGAGCAACTCGCGCACGGCTCCCATGATTTCGGAGAGCAGCTGGCCCATGTCGCGCCCGGTCTCTGCCTGCTCGTGCACCAGATGCAGCAGGCTGGGCAGCTGCCGATCCAGGATGTAGGCCAGCGCTCGGGCCACGGTCTCGCGACTGGTCACGCCGAAGATGTCGTTCACATCCTGTTCCTCAATGCGGTTGCCGCAGAAGGAGACCAGCTGATCCAGCATGGATTGGGCATCGCGCATGCCGCCGTCGGCCACACGGGCGATGGCAAAGGCGGCTGCCTCTGACACGGCTACACCTTCATTCGCGCCGATGTTGACCAGATGGCGGGCGATGATATCTGCCGGAATCGGGCGCAGGTCGAAACGCTGGCAGCGCGACAGGATGGTGGGCAGAATCTTGTGCGGCTCCGTGGTGGCAAAGATGAACATCACGTGTGCAGGCGGTTCCTCCAGCGTCTTAAGCAACGCGTTGAAGGATTCCTTTGTGAGCATGTGTACCTCGTCTATATAGATAATACGATACTGACCGCGCGTAGGCGCGAACTGCACGTTATCGCGCAGGTCGCGGATGTTGTCAATACCGCGGTTGGAGGCACCGTCAATCTCCAGCACGTCCAGACTGCGCCCTTCTGCTATTTCCAGACACACGTCCTCATCCGGGTCGAAATCCACCTTCGGGCCGCCGCTGCAGTTGAGCGCCTTGGCAAAGATACGGGCAGTAGAGGTCTTGCCGGTACCGCGCGGGCCGACAAAGAGATAGGCATGCGCCAGTCGCTTCTGCTCGATGGCGTTGCAGAGTGTGCGCACCACATGATCCTGACCCAGCACATCCTTAAAGGTGCGCGGGCGATATTTTCTGGCAAAGACCTGATAACTCACGTCCGCCATTCTACCTGATTCATTCCCGCCCCGCAAGGGAAAAATCTGGCACCATGCCTGCCGGGGCAAAGAAAACGCGGGCGACCCATCGGGTCGCCCGCATTCTACTTACTACCTTATGAAACTCAGCCTCTCCCATTTAGTGACGGGGTGGTGCTCTCTCCTTCACTCCCCCGCCGGGTTTTATTGACTGATAGGGGTAAGATGCATCAGGTTCGCTCTTTGTTCAAAAAAAATGTAAAAAAAATGAAAAAGGGTTACGGCGGGCGGGATAGAACATTGACAGAAAGCATTTCGGGGAGTACAATCCCCGCGGCTCGTTGCAGCTTTATCATCTTATGTACAATACTGATTTCAAGAATCGTCTGGTAAGCGACCTCGCTGCCCTCAAGGAGGCCGGTCTCTTCAAGCAGGAACGCTATATCAACACCCCTCAGTTCTCTGAGGTGGGCCTGAAGGATGGCAGCACGGTCATTAACATGTGTGCCAATAACTACCTGGGTCTGGCCAATCATCCTGAGCTGGAGAAGGCCGCCAAGGAGGCTATCGACCGCTGGGGCTTCGGTATGGCTTCCGTGCGTTTCATCTGCGGCACTCAGACGCTGCACCAGCAGCTGGAGGAGCGCCTCAGCGCTTTCCTCGGTACGGAGGATACCATTCTGTTCGGTTCTTGCTTCGATGCCAACGGCGGTCTCTTCGAGGCCTTGCTCACCAAGGAGGACGCCATTGTGTCCGACTCGCTGAACCATGCTTCCATTATCGACGGCGTGCGTCTCTGCAAGGCTGCCCGCTACCGCTATGCCAACAATGATATGGCTGACCTGGAGGCCAAGCTGCAGGAAGCCAAGGCCAACGGTGCCCGAACCATCCTGATTTCCACGGACGGCGTATTCTCCATGGACGGTATTGTGGCCAGCTTGGACAAGATTCATGAACTGGCAGAGAAGTACGGCGCTCTGGTGCATTTCGATGAATCCCACGCCACGGGCGTGCTGGGTGCCCGCGGTCGCGGTACGCATGAGCACTGCGGTCTTTTCGGTAAGGTGGATATCACCACCGGTACCTTTGGTAAGGCTCTGGGCGGTGCATCCGGCGGTTATGTTTCCGCCCGCAAGGAAGTGGTGGATATGCTGCGCCAGAAATCCCGCCCCTACCTCTTCTCCAACAGCGTGATGCCCGCCATCGCCGCCACCACTATCAAGGTCATTGACATGCTGGAAGCCTCCACGGAGTTGACGGAGCGCGTGCAGAGCAATGCTGCCTACTTCCGTAAGGGAATGGAGCAGTGCGGTTTCAATCTGGCCGGTGCCGGGCATGCTATCGTGCCTGTCATGATTGGTGATGCAGCCCTTTCCCAGCGCATGAGCGCCCGCTTGCTGGAGCTGGGTGTATACGCCATGGGTTTCTTCTATCCCGTTGTGCCCAAGGAACAGGCCCGTATCCGTACCCAGATTTCTGCCGCTCACACCACCGAGCAGCTTGACCGCGCTATCGATGCCTTTGCTCAGGCCGGTCGCGAGCTGGGTCTCATCAAGTAAGTTCTCCCTCTGTTTCTTCTCGCGCGGGATTGACTCCGGTGGAGCCAATCCCGTGCTTTTTTGACCGTATCAGACGCAGTATTTCTGTCATCATCATAACCGGCCGGAGTGATTCCCTGAATTTACCTTGTTATATGCATATAGTGTGGTACATTCCTTGAGCCGAGTTATGGAAGTCGGTTAGAAGTTCAAAAAGTAATGAATCGCGCACTTATTACAGTTCTGTCTGCTTTGATGGTGGGCTGCGTTGCGTTTACTGCGGAGGCAGAGGCGGCGCTTATCAACCCGTCGTTGGCGTTCTGTAAGCGTCTTGATCAGGTAGTTGTGCGCCCGAAACGCGCCAGGTCTACTGCGGCGCAGGCGCGTGTGGCTCGAAATCGCGCGACGCAGGCTCGGTCTCATCGCTCCCGTGACCTGAACTCCGGTTGCGGTGCAAAGCGTGTGAAGAAGGCCGTGCTTCCGTCTACTCGTGAGTATTGCGCATCTCCCCAGCCGGTCTATCGCCCCATTATCAAGGGGAGACCCCTGCATTGATACCCTGCGGGGGAGGCGGCTGTGGCAACAGAGGTGTCAATTTGTGAAAAAACTCCCGCGCGGAGTTCTTTTTTTTGTGTAAGACGTTATGTGTCGGCGAATAAAGTTGGAGTGTGCTCAAGCTACATATTTCATGTTAAAAAATCAAGTAAATGACGCGAAAAAGATGATAAATGACAAAGAAAAACGCCAAAAAACCCCAAAAAAAATACAAAATTTGGTAAAAAAAGTGAGAAAAAAGCATGAAATAGACTATACTCTAGCATATTTTCTTGACAATAACGGTTAGAAAAGTTAATCTGAGCTCGGAGAACGACCGACTCATAACAGGAAGGTCCGGATCCCTTCAACAAGAAAACAACACGTATATCACATGAAACTTAGCTATACACTGATTGCCGCTGCTCTGCTGAGCACGACCGCCCTCGCCGGAACTCCCGCCGTTACTCTCGAGCAGGCTCCGGAATTCAAGCGTCTCTCCGGCTCCCTGACGGGTGGCTATGCTACGAACTACACCGGCCGCGGTTATGTGGTGTCCCACTCCGTTGCTGAGGGTGACAGCGTACTCTTTGCCGCACTCAAGACCAGCTATGATTTCGGTCGTGAGGGTGCCTGGACCTTCAATAACACGATTGCCTACCAGGCTCCCAGCTCCGGTCACACGCTGTACGGCAACCCCACCTTCGGCCCGAATGCCGGTGTACTGGCCTACTGCCACCAGATGGGTATCACCCCGCAGCAGCTTGCTGCCTCCGGTCAGATGGGTGCTGTTTCTCAGGCCATGCAGCAGAAGCACATCAAGCCGGCCAACATCGAGAACGAGTTCGCTATCGTGAGTGACCTCAAGTACACGAAGGAGAAGTGGAATGTTGCCTTCGGTCACAAGTTTGTGCACGGTGGTCTGCTGGGTGTGATGGCCAAGCACTATCGCGATCAGGGTGCTTCCTGTGTGAATGAGTTGTTCATCTCTCCGGAGTGGACTCCTGCCAAGTGGGTTTCCGTCGGTGTTACCACGAGCCTGAGCTTCCAGGGTATCCGTGGTTGGTGGTTCGAACCGTATGTGCGCTTCAAGGCCCCCATCGTCGGTACGCCGGATGACATCAAGGTGGCCGGTATTCTGGAGTTCGCCCTGAGCGCTACGGCTGACTACTTCGATGGTCGCTACAACGCCTGCGACAACGGTACCCAGGCTTTCTGGATCAAGTTCTCCACACCCTGGTTCATCAAGAAGAACCTCATCCTTACCCCCGGCGTGAGCTTCAACTGGCTCGGCGAGGGTGGTGTGAAGGCTAATGAGGCCTCCGAGTTCAAGGCCTACACAGAGAACTCCTCCATGGTTCCCTTCCGTGACTTCGGTGTGGTGGGCAGCGTCTCTCTGACCTACACCTTCTAAATAAACCGAAAACAGTAAGAATTTACTGGAAAATGGCAGGTTATATGTTACAATATACCTGCGGGTAAAAAGAGACCACCCGTTTTTCATCAGCGGGTGGTCTTTTTCGTAACCCGGATTAATTTTTTTACATCAAACATTATGGCTATTCTCCCCGTGCTGAATAATCCGCTGAATATCAGCGGGCAGGAAAACGTGAAGAGTCCGGCGTTCTACATGCCCAACCGCTTGAGCGTGGAGGCAGGTAAGGCGCTGCACCATCTTCTCAATGGTCAGGTCTGCTATCTGGTGGATTCCACATTCCCGCCTGCTCCGGAGATTATGGACTACCTGCAGAAGAAGAAGGTAGACATCGAGTACTTTGATTTCCGCAACACAACCTCTCGCCGCGTTCGTGAACAGATTCTGGATCGCATGGCAGAGGGCAAGAGCGTGGTATTCCTGCCGGGGCAGGTGGCCAAGTGCCGCGGCACGCTGGCAGATGTGCCCTCTCCGTTCCTTTCTGCCGTAGGCAGTCTGCATATTTCCCCCATCCCCGTGTTCCTGGGATATTACACGGAAGATTTGGCCAACCTGTTCCGCGATGACAATTCGCAGCCCTGCCGCGAGGAACTGTGCATCATGCCGCAGCTTCATCCCGGCCCCCGTACCGGTGAGCGTGTGCTCTCCGCCTGGATGAGCAAGAGTGCAGAGCTTTTCGGCGCCTGCCCGCAGCTCTGCGGTTCTGTGACCACCGCCTTGGTCAAGAGCATGCGCGCCAATGGCAAGGTGAATATCATTGACGGTATGACCGGTTCGGAGCTGCCGTTCTTCAAGGCTTTGGGTGTGGCCATGACGGTGGCTCCCATGCTGAAGAAGCGCGGGGAAGCCCGAGTGGGTGTCATTCTGCCGCCCGGTGCCGGTGGCGTGATTGGTACGCTTTCCTGCCTGTTGGCCGGCGTGACTCCTGTTCTCATCAACTACGCCTCCTCCAAGGCCGCTTTTGAGAGCACAGTTCGCCAGGCCGGATTGAAGACCTTTATTACGGCTCGCAAATTCCGCCAGAAGCTCGATACGTTCCCCTGGCCGCCGGATGAGCAGTGCATCTATGTGGAAGACCTGTTGGGTGGATTGGATAAGAAGAAGCTTATTGCGAATGTGCTGATGGCCAAGCTGGCGCCTGCGAACTTTATCTGCAAGCGTTTTGATACCGACGCCCGCCGCAACAACGATGAATGCGTGATGCTCTTTACCAGCGGTTCCTCCGGCGAGCCGAAGGGTGTGGTGCTGACCCACCGCATGGTGCTGGCCAATGTGGCTCAGTGCGCCAGCCGTCTGGATTTGCGCGACGAGGTATTCCTGGGCAGTCTGCCCATTTTCCACAGCTTCGGTGTGACCGTGACCATGTTCCTGCCGATGCTGACCGGCTATCCCGTGGTGTCCTACCCGAACCCGACGGATGCCCGCAGCCTCTGCGAGCTGATCGAGAAGTACGGTATCACGCTCGTATGCTCCACTCCCACCTTTGCCCGCGCCATGCTGCGCCGTGCCAAGGAGGATACCTTCCGCTGCGTTCGCAACTTCATCGTGGGTGCAGAGAAGCTGCAGCCTGATTTGGAGCGCGAGTTCAAGGAACGTTTTGGTGTGGAATTGCTGGAAGGCTATGGTCTGACAGAAGCCGCCCCTGTGTGCTCCGTGAATATGGTGGATGCTCCCGCCGTTCCCGGCTCCGCATTCTATGTACCCGGCACGGTGAAGCGAAGCATCGGCGCCCCGCTGCCCGGCATTGCCGTGCGTGTGACGGATTTGGATGATGATACCCGTGAGATTCCGCTCTCTGAGCGAGGGATGATTTGGATTAAGGGTGCCAACATCTTCAACGGCTATGTGGGCAAGGAAGAGATGAACTCCGAGCTGTTCCGCGACGGATGGTTCAAGACGGGCGATATCGGTTCCGTAGACCTCAACGGCTTCATTACGCTGGGTGGCCGACTTTCCCGCTTCTCCAAGGTGGGCGGTGAAATGGTGCCCCACGAGGGTGTGGAGCAGGCCATCTGCGAAGCGTTGCAGATTGACCCCGCTGCTGAGGGTGGTGTGCAGATTGCCGTGACCGGTATTTCCGATGAGCAGAAGGGTGAAGCCCTCGTACTGCTCTCTGCCCTGCCGCAGCACCAGCGCTCCTCCGAGGAAAAGGCCATCCTGGCCGAAATCCGCGCTGCGCTGGCCGCTCACAACATCCCGAACCTCTGGGCTCCCAAGTACGTGGTACCCGTGGAATCCATCCCCACGCTGCCCACGGGTAAGCTGGATTTGCGCTCCTGCCGCATGCTGGCAGAGGAAGCCCTCCAGAACGATGCCTGATTGCATCCGGTATGATGATTCAACAATCCCCGGCAGGTTTGCTCCTGCCGGGGATTTTTTTGAGAAAACGAGATAGTTCAGTAGTTGCCGGAGTTTCCTGTTATTGCGCGGGTGGAAGAGACGTCTCCGTTCGCTCTGCCAGCAGGCGCTTTTGCCGGCGTACGGCGCGGTAGCCGCCGGGTAGGTTCACGCTGTGAATGGGGGATTCCGGCGGCAGGATGGTATCTACCGCGCAGATGTGGGCGTGGGTGAGCCCCGGTACTCCGGCTCGGGTAAGGTAGTGGTGCAGCGCGGCGCGGCGGAAAGCCGGGCTGCGCTTTGTCAGGGCGGGGAGGTAGAGCCGCCCCTGCGGGTCGGTGAGGGGAAGTTGGTCGAGAGCCTCTTCCAGGGCTGCCAGAGTATCAGCTTGTTGGGCAGCGCTGCGGTTCAGGATGGGGACCACATCACGCTCCAGTGCGCGATTGAGCGCGGGCAGGACTTCCAGCCGAATGCGGTTGCGTGCCACATCAGCCACGGCGTTGGTGGCGTCTTCCACCCAGCTTTCTCCCAGTGATTCCAGATAGCGGGTGATGTCGCTGCGGGTGTATTCCAGCAGAGGGCGCAGCCAGAGGAGGCCCTGGGCGGCGTGCACAGGCTGCATGCCGCGGTATCCCGCAGCGCCGCGTGCCAGCCGGAACAGTACGGTTTCCGCCTGGTCATCCGCGTGGTGTGCCAGAGCAATGCAGCTTGTTCCGCAGCGGGCGGCGGCAGCGGCCAGTAATTCGCGGCGGGCAGTACGTGCGGCGGTTTCCAATGATACCCGATTGGCGCAGGCCAGGGCGGGTACATCAATGCGGTGCTGTTCGAAGGGGACGCCCAGGCGCTCGCAGAGGGTGCGGCAGAAATCGGCATCGGCATCGGCATCGGCTCCGCGTATGCCGTGGTGCACATGGCATGCATGCACACAACAGCCCTGCTGCAACAGAACATGCAACAGGGCCACGGAATCCCGACCGCCGCTCAGCCCCACCAGCACCGCACCGTGCAGGTGCGGGATGCAGGCGGGATGCGGCTGCAGGGGGATGCTTTTATTCTTCATCCTCGTCGTACTCTTCCTCGTCCTCCTCGTCATCCTTGGAGGTCGTCTTCACCTTCCGGTTGGCCAGAGCGGGAGCAAGCTTGCGGAACTGTTCCTCGGGCTTGGATTTGTCGATTTCCACGGCTTTGACCACGCCGCTGGCGTAGGCCATCATCACGGAGCCGCTGTGTCGTTCGGCAGCCGGTATCACCATCTTGCGGAAGGTTTCGGCATCGGTCACGCTCTTACCCTTCACCGGATTACCGTCGGAGAGCCAGGGGAGCATGTCCAGATTTTGCTTGGCGGTGGTGCGGATGCAGGAGTTCACGTTGTCCGGGTCTTCGGAGCCATCCGTCCAGGAGACGTAGGAGACGCTTTTTTCGTTGGCTTCGAACGTGCTGTCGTTGTCGATGTTTTTGCGGTCATCAGCCGGGCAGTGGAAGAGGGAGGAGACCTTCATGATGCCGTCCTTCTCTTTGGGGATGACATAGGTGCCCTTGCCGGCCATGGGGGCCAGTGCTACCCACCAACCATCCGTCTCGCAGATGGTTTCGGTGTCTTCGTCATCATCCATACCACTGGTGGGCAGCAGAGTCTTGTGCGCCATGTCCTGGCTGTACTTGGTACCCAGCTGTACCAACTGTTCGAGGTTGGCGCGGCATTTGGCATCTTTTCCCAGCCCCATATGAGAGTACACGGCCGGGGCGCCGATACCCATCAATGCTGCCAGAATGGCGATAACCACCATCAGCTCCATCAAGGTAAATCCTTTATATTTTCCGGTGCAAACGCTTTTCATACCCACCCAATGTACCATATTTACGCCGCCGCGCAAGGAAATTCTTGCCATTTTGGCACCTGCGGGCGGACATGCCTGTTTTTTTGCTTGCTTTATCGCCCCCGGATGCTAAATTCGTCGCGTACATCCATCCCCACGTATCGGATATTGGATAAGTTTAACCCCCATCATATTACATTATCATGGATATTCTGCACGATAAGGACGCCGATGTGAGCGTTCTCAACGGCAAGACCGTGGCCGTCATCGGTTACGGTGCTCAGGGTCGCGCCCAGGCTCTCTGCATGCGCGACAGCGGTGTGAACGTCATCATCGGTCTGCGTCCCGGCAAGAGCTGGGATGCCGCTGTTCAGGACGGTTTCGAGGTGCTGACGGTGGATGCCGCCGCTGCCCGTGCCGACATTATCCACATCCTGCTGCCCGATGAGAAGCACGGTGAGGTGTTCGAGAACCAGATCAAGCCCGGTTTGAGCGCCGGCAAGACGCTCTGCTGCTCTCACGGCTTTGCCTATGTGTTCAAGACCATCGTTCCCCCGGCAGATGTGGATGTCATCATGGTGGCTCCCAAGGGGCCGGGCACGGAGGTTCGCCGCGTGTTCGAGGAAGGTTTCGGCTGCCCCGGCCTTATCGCTGTCTGGCAGAACCCCACCGGCAACGCCCGCAACGTGGCGCTCGCCATGGCCAAGGCTGAGGGTCTGACCCGCGGCGGTGTGCTGGAATGCACCATGGAGCAGGAGACCTATGAGGACCTCTTCGGTGAGCAGAACGTGCTCTGTGGCGGTCTGGTCGACCTCATGAAGTATGGTTTCGAGACTCTTATCGAGGCCGGTTATCCGCACGAGATGGCCTACTTCGAATGCGTGCATGAGGCCAAGCTCATCGTGGACATCATCTACAACAAGGGCATCCAGGCCATGAACGGCGTTATCTCCAACACCGCTGAGTTCGGTGAGTACTACAACGGCCCGCAGATTCTCGGCCCGGAGGTCAAGGAGAAGATGAAGGAATCCCTCAAGCGCATCGAGTCCGGCAAGTTTGCCCAGGATTGGTTGGCAGAGGCTGCCGCCGGCGCCCCCAACCTGATGGCCAAGCGCGCTGCTCTGGCCGAGCATCCGGTCGAAATCGTGGGCAGCAAGATTCGCGCCCTCTTCGAGCGCAACTAATGCGTCCCGTTGCTGCGTCGGTATACGCCGCAGCCTGATTTTCCGGCCGCAGCCGAGCCAATCGCTCCGGCTGCGGCCTCTTCCTTTACCTCATTGAGCATGAATATCATCAATATCGAAAACGCTCGTGTTTTTCTCTCCGGGCGGGAGATTCTCAAGAACATCAACTGGCAGGTGAAGCGCGGGGAACGCTGCTTTATCCTGGGTGCTAACGGCGCGGGCAAAACCACGCTGGTACGCATGCTCATGGGCTATGCCTGGCCGCTCTTCGGAGCGCGGGTAGAGGTGCTGGGCCACCGCTTCGGCACCGTCAATCTGCAGGAAGTCCGCCGCCGCATTGCCTGGGTGAGCCCGCTCATGCACCAGTGGCTCAACAGCGAGCGCAATTGGACAGGCCGGGAAATGGTGCTCTCCGGTCCGGATGCCACCATCGGCCTCTTCCGCGAGCCCACGCCGGAGGAGGAGACCCGCGCGGCTTCCCTGCTGCATTCCCTGCGGGCAGAGGAGCTGGCAGAGCGCGCGGTGAGCACCATGAGCAGCGGCGAGCAGGTGAAAGTGCTGCTGGCGCGTGCTCTCATGACCGACCCGGAGCTGATGATACTGGATGAACCCAGCGTCTACCTCGATATCGCCGGTCGCGAATTTCTCCTCAGAACCATCGCAGAGCTTGCCGAATCCCACCCGCATCTCACCATCATCTTCATCACCCAGCGCATCGAGGACATCCTGCCGGAATTCTCCCGTGGCATGATTCTGCGGCAGGGCGAAATCCTCTCCTACGGCGAGCGTTCCGAAGTGCTGACAGAGGAGAACCTCCGCCGTACCTATGATTTGGACATTCGCCTCATCCACGCCGCCAACGGTCGCCTCTGGACGGTGATAGAGTGAGTTGACCCGCCTATTACTTTTGCCGGTATGCAATGCTTTGACGTTGCGTTTCGGGGTTGTTTGCGGTAGGATAGGCGCATGAGTGATTTGCAATGGAACAGTGTGACGATTGAGGAGGACGAGAAGCCTCGCGTTTCCGTGGAGGAGCTGCGTGATATGGCGGCAGACCTCGACCCGGATGACTTCGATGAGCCCGTTCAGGAGTTTCTGGAGGAACTGATGCGTGTCGATGACCCCGCCGAGCTGCGTCAGGCGGCCACGCTGCTATTGCAGGATGAAATAGACCTTTCCCCGGATTTGGCAGCCATGGGGGTGGAGCCGGATGAGGGACTCATCATTCTGCTGCTCGCGGTCGGGGCAGATGTGAATGCCCGCAATGCCTACGGCCAGCCTCCGCTGCATCTGGCCGCCCACTACGGCTATGAGACGATTGTGGACCGTTTGCTGGCTGCCGGTGCGAACCTGCGCACGCGCAATGTCCACGGCCGTTTTGCCGCAGAGGTGGCTGCCACTCCCTCTCTGGCAGCGAAGCTGGAGCCGCCCTACCATCCGGAGGACGATGTGCCGCTGCCGCCGGAGATTGAGGACGCAGACCTGGACCCGGAGGGCGATAACGGCCACCACCACTGCACCTGTGGGCATGACCACCACCACGGGCATGATTGTGACTGCGGCGGCGAGTGCCACTGCCATGACTGATTATCTAGGACGATTTTTTGCGTTAATCTTAAAGTTCAACAATGACTGATACACCCTTTTTAGAAGATACGCTGATGCCGGCGTGGAGTCGGCTGACCCCGGAGCGCGCCCGCGTGGAAATCCCGCAGGCTATAGAACAGGCCAAGGCCGCCATAGAGGCCATCTGCGCGGTGCAGGAACCCACTTGGGACAACACCTTTGCCGCCATGGAAGAGAGCAGCGCTGCCCTCATGCGCGGCTGGCAGCGGCTCTCCCACCTGCAATCCGTCATGGATTCCCCCGCCTGCCGCGAGGTGATGAACGAGCTGATGCCGGAGGTGGTCATGTTCTCCAGCAGTGTCACCCTCAATCCCCGGCTTTACGCCGTGTTGAAAAATGCTGCCGCGCAGCCCTGGGTGCAGGAGCTTTCCCCGGTGAAACAACGCTTCATTCAGGAAACTCTGGCTGATTTCCGCGAGAGCGGTGCGGATTTGCCGGATGAGGCCAAGATGCGCTATGCCGAGCTGTCTACGGAGCTGGCGCAGCTCTCCCAGAAGTTCGGCGAGAATGTGCTGGACTCCACCAACGCTTGGGAATACGTGACCGCCGACCCGGCAGAAATTGCCGGGCTGCCGGAATCTGCCCGCGAGACGGCGCGCCTGGATGCCCTGTCCAAGGGCCACGGTACGGAGGAATCCCCGCAGTGGCGCTTCACACTGCAATTCACCTCTGTTCAGCCGGTGATGACCTTTGCGGACTGCGAATCCCTGCGTGAGCGTGTCTGGCGCGCCATGGGTGCCAAGGGTACGGGAGAGTACGACAACGCCGAGCTCATCAACAAAATCCTGACGCTGCGTGTGGAAAAGGCTGCTCTGCTGGGTTATGAGCGCTATTCCGACTATGTGACCTCCCGCCGCATGGCCGGCAGCGGCACGACGGCGCTGAGCTTCATCAACGACCTGCATGCCCGCGTGAAAGCTGCCTTTGCGGAGGAACAGGAGGCCATCCGTCGCTACGCAGAGGAACAGACCGGCACCGCTATCCCGGTCATGAAGCCCTGGGATATTTCCTACTGGAGCGAAAAGCGCCGCAAGGCTCTCTATGATTTCGATACGGAGGAGCTGCGTCCCTACTACTCCATGCAGGGCGTGCTCGACGGCATGTTCTCCATCTACGCCGGGCTGTACGGCATCCGCTTCGTTTCCCGCACCACGGCTTGTGTGGCAGAGGGTGAGTCCCTGCCGGAAGGCGCTGTGGAAGTGTGGCACCCGGAGGTGCTCTTCTACGAGGTGTATGATGAGGAGAGCAACGAGCACCTCGGCTCCTTCTATGCCGACTGGTACCCGCGCGAATCCAAGCGCGCCGGGGCGTGGATGAACTGCCTCTCCACCGGGTTGCCGCCCATGAACGGCGCACCGCGTGTGCCTCATCTGGCCCTCATGTGTGGCAATATGAGCCGCCCCGTGGGTGATAAACCCGCCCTGCTGAGCCATTATGAGGTGGAGACTGTGTTCCACGAGTTCGGTCACCTGCTGCACCAGGTGCTCAGCAATGTGGAGGTGAAGAGTCTCTCCGGCTGCAACGTGGCCTGGGACTTTGTGGAGCTGCCCAGCCAGATTAACGAGAACTGGACTTGGGAGAGCGAGGCTATCGACCGCTATGCCCGCCACTGGCAGAGTGGGGAGCTGATGCCCGCAGCGCTGAAATCCAAGATGCTGGCTGCCCGCAACTATGGTGCTGCCTCTTTCTTCATGCGCCAGCTCTGCTTCGGTAAGCTGGACCTGGAGCTGCACACCAACACCTCTGCCTACCTCAACCGCAATATCGAGGAAGTCGACCGCGAAATTCTGGCCGATTACCGCGTGCCGGTCACGGAGCAGACTTTCAGCATGCTGCGAGCTTTCTCCCACATCTTTGACGGCGGCTACGAGGCCGGCTACTATTCCTACAAATGGGCAGAGATGCTGGAGGCAGATGCCTTCTCACGTTTCGCGAAGGAAGGTATCTTCAACCCTGCCACCGGGCGTGATTTCCGCCGCTGCATCCTCTCGCAGGGCAATTCCCGCCCCGCTGCGGAGCTCTTCCGCGACTTCATGCAGCGCGACCCGGATCCCGAAGCGCTCCTGAAACGCTGCGGCATCTGCTGAGACTTGCACCATGGCTAACACCCCCGCCGTCAGGCGGGGGATTGGGTATGATGATGAAAAAGCGCACCCGAACTACCGGATGCGCTTTTTTTGTTGAATTGCTGAATGCTCTTACTTCTTGACAGGTTCCACGGGGGGCGGAACGGGGTCAGACGGAGGAGGAGTCTGCTGCTGCTGCTGCTGGCAGGAAACGAAAGCAGCTGCCGTAAGGGCGAGCATGGTAATGTACTTCATGGTTGTATTCTTGTTGTTTGTTGTTAATGCGTTCCGTTCGCCGGAAATAATACGGTTGGGGAACTATCTCACTATAACACATCCCCTGTTTTTGACAAGATAAAAAACGGAGGAAATTTGTTTTTTATCTATTTTTTTTCATTTCATGCTCCATCACCCCGGAAGAATGGGTGGTGACTATCATCCATACAAAAAAATCGCGCCCGGGAATGCCGAGCGCGCGAAGGAACGATCTGTGCGAAGCCTTTTACTTCTTCACGGGAGTCACCACGATGGGTTCCACCGGAGTATCAACAGCGGGAGGAGTCTGCTGCTGCTGGCAGGACACGAATGCGGCGGCGGTAAGAGCGAGAACGGTGATGTACTTCATATCGGTTGTCTTTCTTGGTTTGCTGGTTCACTGAAAAAGCCCATGTCTACAGGTCTTTCAGCTAATATCATATATATAACCTTTATAATAATAAAGCAAGCTTAAATTTAAAGAAAAGTGACAAAAAGAAAGAAATAATTACCATTCTTGGTCAGAGAAGGGGGTGGGAGAGACATTCCACCCGCCGTTACCGCCGCAATAAGGGCAGGCTCCCTTGGAGGTTTCGCCGGTGCCGAGGCATTGGCTACAGCAACAGGAACCCAGCAGAAGAGAGGAGGCAAGAGCAACAAGACAGAAGTAGGGATTCATAACAGATGCTTTTTAGCACAGGCTGGGAGGGGCTGCAAGGTAATTCACTGACCGTGGGCAGAAAAAGTATTGCAAAAGGGGGGTATTTGTGAGAGGATGCAGCCATGCTGAATACCGACACGATAGCCGCCATGGCCACACCGCCCGGAACGGGGGCGCTGGCCGTTCTGCGTATCAGCGGCCCGGAAGCCACGGAAGTACTGAAACGCTGCACGGGCGGTCGGATGCCGGAGCCCCGCCGCGCCACGCTGGTGCGGGTGCGTGATGCAGAGGGTCGCGTGTTGGATGAGGCCGTAGCAACATGGTTTGCCGCGCCTGCCAGCTTTACCGGCGAGGATGTGGTGGAGTTGAGCTGCCATGGCGGTATGCTGGTGAGCCGCCGGGTACTGGAGCGGGTATTGGCCTGCGGCGCGCGCCCGGCCGAGCCCGGGGAGTTCTCCCGCCGCGCCTTTGAGAATGGTCGGATGGATTTGACGCAGGCCGAAGCCATCATGGATATCATTTCTGCCGGCAGTGATTTGGCGCTGCGGGCGGCCCAGAACCAGCTGCAGGGGGCGATTCGCCGGCGGGTGGAAGAGATTGCACAACAGCTCATTGCCGTGACGGCTCATGTGGAGGCCTACATCGATTTCCCGGAGGAAGATATTACACCGGACACCATGCAGGAGCTTACCGCCGGACTGGATAATGCCGCGTTGCTACTGCGGCGCCTGCTGGATACGGCAGATGAGGGGCGCATACTGCGCGAGGGGATTCGCACAGCCATCGTGGGTGCTCCGAATGTGGGCAAATCCAGCCTGCTGAACATGCTGCTGGGATATGAACGCGCCATTGTCAGCAACACCGCCGGAACTACACGCGATACAATCGAGGAATCGGTGACCGTTGGCGGGCTTTGCCTGCGTTTGATTGATACCGCCGGCTTGCACCACAGCGAGGATGCTCTGGAGTGTGCCGGTATGGAGCGCAGCCGCCGCGCCGGCGCGGAAGCCGACCTGCTGTTGGAAGTGGCGGATGCCTCCCTTCCGCGCGCTGAGCTGCCGCTGGAGCAGACCGGTGCCCACCGCCTCTGCATCCTCAACAAAGCGGATTTGCCGGAGCATCCGGACTGGACGGGAAGCCCCGCGCTACGTATCTCCTGCCGGACCGGGGAGGGGCGAGAGGCGTTGGAAGCAGCCATAAGCGAGCTTTTCCTGCACCAACGGGCAGAAACCGATACTCTGGCGGCCATCAACCTGCGCCACCGTCATGCCCTGCAATCTGCGCTGGAATCCACTCTGCGCGCCCGCGAAGCTATCGTAGCCGGAGTCTCGCCGGAGTTCGTTTCCGTGGACTTGCGAGAGGCGCTGGAAGGAGTGGGCGAAATCACCGGCCGTATTGATACGGAGGATATTTTGGATCATGTGTTCTCCACCTTCTGCCTGGGGAAATAAGTCTCGCAGGGCTTTCAATCACTACCGCCGATAGGCGGTAATTTCGCTATCCTCGCAGAGGATAATTTCGCTCATGGTGCCAGCCATGAATTTCGCTCGAGCGGAGCGAGAATTTCGCGTGCCTCCAGCAGGAGGCACATTGTATCATCGTTTGTGTCGACAAGTTTGTATAGAGCTGATAAGCATTCTCCTAATAATACCGGCTTCGTATCTCAAATTATTCGCTGTTTGTTCAAATTCAGGGCATGTGGCAGCAAAAACCTGTAACCAATATTCTGTTTCATTACATTCTTTGAGGGCGATTTTCAATTTATGCACAAAGTCATCCCTGCTCTCGGCATATTCAGCCTCGTGAATATTTGCTCCGATACTCGAGCCGGATCTTGCCAGCTGGTTTTTAAGAAATGCCTTTTTTTCGACATTATCGTATAGGTGAATAAGCTTTACCGAAAATTCGATAGCCGCGCGTTTCAATTTTCCTTTTTCCATGATTGTGAAACGGTACAGGATAAGGGGGAATCTTGCAAGTAATATTGTTAAGTCTCGCAAGGCTCGACGCGAAATTCTGCCGCGTCAGCTGACGCTTCCGCGGCAGAGCGAAATTCCGCTGCGCGGAGCGAAATTAACAGCTTGCGCTGTCAGCGAAATTGCTGCCTTTGGCAGCAGTGATGGAGTACCGCAGCCCTGCCGGGCTGCCCAATTCGTTCACTACCGCCGTTCCGGCGGTAATTTCGCTATCCTCGCAGAGGATAATTTCGCTCATGGTGCCAGCCATGAATTTCGCTCGAGCGGAGCGAGAATTTCGCGTGCCTCCGGCAGGAGGCACACTGTATCATCGTTAAATGGCTCTCCATCCCATAATCTTCTTGACATTTTGGGAGGTGGGGCGTATGAATGAGCCAACACAATTTCATACGAATATGTACAATCGCGACGAAAAGACTCTGATTCTGTTCAAGCCGGACTGTGTCCGCAAGAACCTCTCCGGTGTGATTCTGCAGCGTTTGCTGGCGGAGGGTTTCCGCCTGCGCGGCATGAAGATGATGCAGCTGAATGATGAGCTGCTGCGTGAGCACTACGGCCACATCATTGATCTGGTGATTGACGGCAAGCCGCTGTTCCCCACGCTCAATGCGTTCATGCAGAGCAGCCCCGTGGTGGCGCTGGTGCTTTCCGGTCCGGGAGTCATTACCCGCGTGCGCACTATTCTGGGGCCGACCAATTCCATGAAGGCTGACAAGGGCACGATACGTGGTGATTTCGGCACCAACAGCATGCTCAATATCTGTCACGCCTCCGATTCTCCCGAGAGCGCAGAGGTGGAAATCAAGCGCTTCTTCGCTGACTGCGAGCTCTTTGATAACGTGGACTGATAGCGCTTCTCTCAGTCCATCACAAAACCCCCGCCTTTATCTTCGGATATCGGCGGGGGTTTTGTTGATTATTTTTTTCTGCGGGGTTTGCTTTTTTGCTGTCGCGCCGGGCGCCGTTTGCGCGGCGTGGATTTTTTCGCAGGCTCCGCTTTCTTTTTGGGTGGTTCCACTTTAGCCGGCTCCGCAGGCGGGGGCGGAGGCGGGGGAAGCGCCTTGAGCTGCGTTTCCGGATTCATGACAGCTGCAAAGGCAGAAATACCATCGGCAAGCGCCAGAGCGAGCTTGCTTTGGTACTCCTCAGTATTGAGGCGTTCTGCCTCATCCTGATTGGTGGCATATCCCAGTTCTACCAGAGCCGCCGGGCAGTGCAGGGAGCTGAGCAGGCTGTATTGAGCCCTACGGCAACCGCCGTCCTTTGCTCCGGCTTTGGCGACAAGTGCGGATTGCAGAGCAACGGCGAGGGCGGCATTGGCTGCATCGTGCTTGTTGGCCGGGTAGCCTGTTTCGCCGGGGGTGGCGGGAGCAACTGTATAGGTTTCGATGCCGCTCGCATCGCTGCGGCCACTATTGACATGAAGACTGATGAACAGTGCATCCGCGGTGTGGTTGGCCATGTCCTGCCGCGACTGATCCGATACGTGCTGATTCACCTCGCGGGTGAGTTTAACTTCCAACCCGCGCTGACGAAGTTCTCCGGCCAGTTTGCTTGCCACCATCAGCGCCACATTGGCTTCGCGAGCATAGTCGGTGACCGTTCCCGGATCGTGCCCGCCGTGGCCGGGGTCAATTACGACCGTTTTGATGATTTTTCTTTCGGCGATGTAGGTGGGGCGAAGCACCGGGTCTATCAGCTTCAGCAAGTCCGTCTTGGAGACGAGCAAATCCCCCTTGTCATCCGAGCGGGTGGGGTGGCTGAGGGTACAGCGCAGGCCATGAATGCTCACATCCTTGGGCCCCGGGCCGAAGATGAGGGTGATAGTTCCGTTGCCGACGGCGCGGGTGCCGCTTCCTTTCGGCTGAGCAATCGGCATGAGCTTGTAGAAGCTGCGGATGTTTTCCAGCGAAACATAGCCTACGTTCTCCACGCTGGTGGTGCTCCACATAGCGCCGTCAGTCGTTACAGCGGTGCAGGGTAATACCATCCCCGCCCATGCGAGAAGAAGAGCGAGTGATTTCATCCGCGCTTGTTCCCTTTCTGGTTGCGGGAACCAATGGTGGCTTTGCCCATCTGTGCGCCGGGTACGCTGGTGCGGACGCGCCCGCTGCTGCCCTTCCGGGTGGAGGCAACGCGGCTGCTGTTCCCGGGGCTCTTTCGGCAGACCACGCTGCTGTAGCCCATAATACCTTCACAAATGCTCTTCGCCAGCTTGTCCTGGTATTTGGTGCTGGAAATCAGACGCCCCTCTTCCGGGTTGGAAACGAAGCCTCCCTCAAAGAGAATGGCAGGGCGTTGAATCGTGCAGAGTACGGAGAATCGGGCGCGCTGGATGCCGCGGTCGGTGGCATTGGTGCTCTTGATGGCGCGGCTGTGGACGGCCGTTGCCAGCGCGATGTTCTCGCTGTCCTGGTCATTGCCTGCCAAGTCTGCCATGCGGCGGGTACGGGCAAAGGGGGAGGTTGTGCCGTGCGGCGCCAGTGTAAAGGTCTCAATACCTTCTGCCAGACGGCGTCCGGAGTTGTGGTGAATGCTCACAAAGATGGAGTCCGGGCAACGGTTAGCAATGGCAACACGCTGTTGGAGGGTCAGGAAAACATCCGTATCTCTGGTCATGACAACGCGGTATCCCTGCTCGCGGAGAAGTTGGCGCAGCTTCAGCCCCACGGCCAGATTGCAGTCCTTTTCCCGCGCATAGGGGCTGACGGCTCCGGCATCGTGCCCGCCGTGTCCCGGGTCAATCACCACGGTGCGCAGGATGCCGGCATTCTTGGAAAAACGGGGATTGAGCACCGGGTCTACCAGCTTGCTCACATCCGTGCTGGATATCATCAGTCTGCCGGCATAGGTGCGAATCGGATAGGAGAGCACATAGCGGTAGTTATTCACATAGAAATCCTGATGATTGTTGCGCAGGGAAACACGGTGCGTTCCCTGATAGGACAGCATGTTTCCTTTCGCTGCAACAGGACGCAGATTGTATTTGCGGCATACCTCCGACAGACGTACATATTCAACACCATCAATGGATTCGGTGTTGTAAACGTCTTGTGCTGCCACGCGTCCGCCGAGACACACCAGCAGCGCCAGTGTGACTATCAGCCATTGCTTCAAGTGATGAAATCCCATAGGTTATTCTGAGTCTAGCATGTTCATCCCCATGGTACAAGCGGAAAATCCGCAATGACGAAAAGAAAAACCGCCGATTTCCGAAGAAATCGACGGTGAAGTGCATTACCTTGAAGCGGAGAGAGTGGGATTCGAACCCACGGTGACATCTCTGCCACGCTCGATTTCGAGTCGAGTGCCTTAGACCAACTCAGCCATCTCTCCTTACCCTGTTTTGAGGGGCTGCAGATGCAGCGCGGCGATTTTGCCTTTTTCTTTCTCATCTGTCAAGCAAATTTGCTGGAAAATGCCAATATGAGAAAGAGAAAAGCACCTGCGCCGCAATAGCGGGCAGGTGCTGAAGATTGTTTATCAACGGGACAATCAGGCCAAGGATTTGGCCGTGGCCACGATGTTGTCCACATTCATGCCGAGGTCGTGCAGAACGACATCGCCGGGGGCGGAGAAGCCGAAATCATCGATGCTGATGATAGCACCCTGCGGGCCGACGTAGCGATACCAGAGGTCGCGCTTACCGGCTTCCACGGAGACGCGGCGGGTGCAGGCGGCGGGCAGGATTTCTTCCTGATACTCCGGGGTCTGCATGTTGAAGCGGAACATGGAGGGCATGGAAACCACACGCACATCATCCCCCAGCTGTTGGGCTGCCTGCAGGGCGAGGATGACCTCTGAACCGGAGGCAATGATGATGAGACCGGGCTTCTCCGTCTTTTCCTTCAGGGCGATGTAGGC
This sequence comes from Akkermansia sp., assembly GCA_045121855.1. Classification (GTDB taxonomy): domain Bacteria; phylum Verrucomicrobiota; class Verrucomicrobiia; order Verrucomicrobiales; family Akkermansiaceae; genus Akkermansia. Next base: position 4,841 of record JBGVGW010000012.1, on the reverse strand, counting down.
CCCCTTGCGCACGCCCTTGCGGCGCACATCGGCAGGGATGTCTGCCACGGAGGCGAGGCTGGGCACGTTCTGGCGGGTGAGGATGAGAGCTGTCGGACCCTTGCGGCGGCGCATGGCACACATCCAGGCACCGGCGGTTTCCTCTTCATCTGCGGGGCGGATGACGTCCAGATTCGGGATGACGCGCAGACCGGTGACAGTCTCGACGGGCTGGTGGGTGGGGCCGTCCTCACCCACGGCCACGGAGTCGTGAGTCAGCACGTAGGTGACGGGCAGGTGGCTGAGAGCCGCCACACGGATGGAGGCGCGCATGTAGTCCACAAACACGCAGAAGGTGCCGGCAGAGACGCGGAAGAGGCCGTCGTAGGCGATGCCGTTGCAGATAGCGCCCATGGCGTGCTCACGGATGCCGAACCAGAAGTTGCGACCGCTGTAGTTATCGGCAGAGAAGTCGCCGGCGCCTTCCAGATAGTTCTTGTTGGAGGAGAAGAGGTCAGCGCTGGTGGAGAGCAGGCCGGGGCAGGCGGCGCCGATGGCGTTTTGTGCCACGGAGCCGGAAGCGCGGGTGGCCAGCTTTGCACCGGGGGCGAACTCGGGAATCATGTCACCGCTCTTGCAGCAGCAGAGACCGTTCTCTGCCAAATCAATACCGGCGTCCAGCTCTGCGGCCTTGTCCGGGTTGGCGGCGCGCCATGCTTCGTAGGTGGCTTTCCATTCGGCGTAGGAGGCCTCGCGGGCGGCCTTTACCTCTGCCATGTAGGCGCGCACCTCGTCAGAGACGTAGTACTGAGTGTCGGTGGGCAGCCCCCAGTTGGCGTGAGCCTCTGCCCACAGCTTGGCACCGCCTTCACCGTGGCCCTTGGTGGTGCCCTCAAAACCGGGCACGCCCTTGGCGATGATGGTCTTGGCGATGATGAGTTTCGGGCGGCCGTTCTTTTCCAGACTGCACACGCGCAGGGTGCTGTCCACGGCGGTCATATCATTGCCGTCGATGGTGAAAGTATCCCAGCCCTGGGCGGTGAAGCAGGCGGCGATGTCGTCCACCTGGGTCTTTTCGATAGGGGCGTCCAGAGTGATGCCGTTGGCATCGTAGATGAGGATGAGGTTGTCGAGCTTGAGCGTGCCGGCAATGGCGGCAGCCTCGCGGCAGATACCTTCCTGGATGCAGCCGTCACCGGCCAGACAGTAAATGTTCTGGGAGAAGATTTCGTGCTCCGGGGTGTTGTAGCGGGCGGCGGCGTGCTTGGCCGAGATGGCGAAGCCCACGGCGTTGGCCACGCCCTGACCCAGCGGGCCGGTGGTGCATTCCACACCGGGACAGCACTTGTATTCCGGATGGCCGGGGGTGTTGGAGCCCTTGGCGCGGAAAGCCTTCACATCATCCATCGTGACACCGAAACCGCTCAGGTGCAGCCAGGCGTACAGGAACATGGAACCATGACCGCCGGAGAGGATGAATCGGTCGCGATTGATCCAGCGGGGTTCAGAGGGGTTGATGTTGAGGAGGTCGCCGTAGAGCACGGCGCCGATTTCTGCGCATCCCAGAGGCAGCCCCATGTGACCGGAAGCTTTGTCGAAGATGGCATCGATGGCAAGTCCGCGGGCTTGGTTGGCTGCTTTCTGTAAAATTTCGGTGTTCATGCTGGTGGCATTATACCAGATGAGGCTCTGTATTGTAAAGCAAAATGCCTGTTATATCGGGCATTTCAGGGGGAAAAAGCCCCCCGGCTGCGCCTTAACGGGCAGTCGGGGGGCGGAAAAACCGGGATTGGCGGGGTTAGTCTTTCTTTTTGCTCTTTTCGGGCTTGGGAGCAGCGTATACCTTGATTTCAGCGGCAGAGACGCCCTTGCCCTCCACGGAGCGGGTGCCGGTGAAGCGGATATAGCGTGCTTTTCGGGTCTTGAACTGCTCGGTGAGCTCAATAGGATTAGCCCGCAGGTTGGAGAACTCGCCCTCGGCCACGGTTGTCCATTTTTTGCCGTTGAGGCTCACCTCGCAGGTGAAGCGATCTGTCATATTCTGCACGCTGCCGTCCTGTCGGGGCAGGTAGGAGAATGCGTTGATATAGAGCGGTTCCTGCATGTCGATGGTGATGGATGCCGGGGCTTTGTCTGCCTCCCAGATAGTGGAGGAATCGCCGTCGATGGCTTCTTTGCCCTCGCCCTCGCAGCTCCAGTTGCTGCGGTTGATGCCGAAGAGGACGGAGGCCACGGAGGAGACATTGCCCTCTGCGTCCACATAAACGGCCTTGACCGGATGAGTCGGGGCTTTGTCCAAGGTAATCTTGCCCTTATACTCCGGGGAATTCAGGCCGGGGTTTTTACCATTGGTGGTGTATCGGATGGTCAGGCCCTCCTGCGGGGTGATGATGAGCTTGTCGCCTTCGCGGGAGATTTCCGGTTTGGGCATTTGGACAGGCATGCGCAGCAGGGAGAGCTCGCTGATGCAGGGACAGGCGCGGGAGCCGGTGATGGTCAGGCGTACAGCATCTGCCGTAATCGGGGCGGCCAGTTTGCGCATGACCTGGTGCCCGATGGTCTGTCCGGCATCATCGATTACCTGCCAGCTGCCGTTGACACGGGCTTCCAGTTTGAAACCGGTGACGCGCTGGCCGAGCCGAATCTGTTCGCGGATGCGTACCACGTCAAAAGTGGTGGGTTTCTTGAGTGTGATTTCCAGCGTGCCGCCGGTGGTCCCATCATTCGGGCACCAGTAGCTCTCGATATCGCCGTCCGTCAGCTTGTCTGCACCGAACTGCGGGTCGTTGCCGCGCACCTCGGATGCAGAGGCGGCGGCACCCAGGGCATAGTCGGTAGCCAGAAGTCTGCGGCGGTTTTCACCGAAGGCGAGCAGGCTATCCACGTCTGCCGGGTCGAGTTTACCCTCGCGGTTGGGCGCTACGTTGAGGATGAGGTTGGCCCCGCGTCCCACGCTGTCCAAATATACCTGCATGAGGTGTTCCGGGGACTTGACCTTGGTCTCCTGACCGGGATGCCAGAACCAGCCGGCATGGTTGATGGGGGTGTCACCTTCCAGAGATATCCATTTCTCTTTCGGGCTGTCTTTATCGACAAGATTCCAGCAGGGGTACTTCACATGACCCTTTTCCGAGCCGCCCCAGGTGACATCGCCGCGCTGCGCTGCGCCCCAGATGATGCAGTCCGGCTGCAGACGTCGGATGAGTTTGACCACGCGGGCGAAATCGTAGTAGTCATCAGCCTTGCCGATGTTGCGTTTTTCGCGGGCGCCGCCGTAGTAGCCATCACCGCCATTGGCGCCGTCGAACCAGATTTCGAAGATGGGGCCGTAGTTAGTGAGCAATTCTGTAATCTGTTTGTAATAAACATTCAGATAGCCTTTTTTGCCGTATTCGGCGCAGTTGCGATCCCAAGGGGAGAGGTAGGTGCCGAACTTGATGCCGTATTTCTTGCAGGCAGAGGCAAACTCTTTTACCACGTCGCCCTTGCCGTTTTTCCATGGGGATTGGGTGATGTTGTGCTTCGTGGATTTGGTGGGCCATGCACACCAGCCATCGTGGTGTTTGGCGGTGTAAATCATCCCTGTCATGCCTGCATCGCGGAAAGTGCGGATGATGGGGTCGGCATCGAATTGGGTCGGGTTGAACAGCTTCGGGCTTTCATCACCGTAGCCCCATTCCTTGTTGGTGTAGGTATTGAGGCTGAAGTGCACAAAGGCGTACCATTCCATTCGCAGCCAGTCAACCTGTTGGTCAGTAGGCGTGGCACCGCAGGGCTTGGGTGGTGTGGCTGCCGTGAGATTCTGGCCGCAAAGCGCAGCCAGCAGGGCCAAGGGCATGAGAAGTTTCTTCATGGTTGGTCATTATTTGGTGTTTTGATAGCGAACATCGCAAACGTGCGCGGATTCACTTATCGCGCCTTATAGCATATTGTCTGTCGCAGGTCAAGCAGGTAATTGCGCCGGAAGATGTTTATGCTCCCTCGTTTGCGGACTCGGAAGGGGGGCGGAGTTTGCGCTTGACGCATGGGCTTCACTGCGTTAGAGTATGCACATGTCACGCTATAACGGAGAACAGGTTCTGGTGGTGCCGCGCGAAGCCTTTGAGGCCGTGGGTGCTTTCAACGGTGTGCGGCTCAATCCGCAGGAGTATCTCAATGCTTTCCTGAAGCCGGGAGTTGCTCATTTCATGGATCGCGAGCTGGCTGAGCAGTCTCCGCAGTTCAAGCAGATTATTGCTTACGCCATCTTCTGCCATAAGGGCCGCGTTCTGGCATATTCCCGTACGGCCAAAGGTAATGAGACCCGCCTGCACGACAAGTGGTCGCTGGGCATTGGCGGTCATATCAACCCCATAGACGGCCTGGCAGAGAACCTCAGCACCTATCTGGCCGGGGTGGAGCGTGAGATTCGCGAGGAAATCACCTTCTCCGGCGATGCTCAACAGCAGCTCTACGCCGTTATCAATGACGATACGAATGAGGTCGGCTCCGTTCACCTCGGCATTGTGCATCGCTTTGATTTGGATAGCGAAGAAGTGCGCTCCAATGAGAAAGCTCTGGCCAACCTCGGTTTCCGCGATTTGGAGGAGCTGGCAGGTCCGCTGTACGAAAAGCTGGAGACATGGTCTGCCATCTGTGTGGATGCTCTGCAGCAGAAGTGATTCCTTCTTTTCTTCCTTTGCATAACAAAACCGCCCGGCAATACCATGCCGGGCGGTTTTTTGGTACGTCAGGCATGACACGCAACTGGGGTGAAAGTCCCCAATGAGCCGCTGACAGGGCGGAATCAAATAGCCAAAGGTAACTGCGTCACAGTAATGTGGGGTGGGAAGGAAGCCGGAGGCGAAACACAGACAGGATGA
>JBGVGW010000011.1:0-81582 GCA_045121855.1 Akkermansia sp. | reverse complement strand
ATAAGCAAATTTGCCTTGACTATCCACGCCCTCTCCTGTAATCTTCAAGTACTTCAAGAACACAACACTGGGCATGGTAGGAGTTTTCTCCTCCATGCTCAATGTTTTTCTGCTCTTTGCTAATACTTTTCTCCGTCTTCTTCTCTTCCTTGCGGCGCTCATTCCACAATTATTGCAGAAGGGCCCCTTTTCTTCATTAAATCTACCGAAAATACGAAATTACAAGCCTTAAGCGGAAATTTTAGATAAAAAAGAGTGTTTTTGAGCTATTTTGTTATATATTGAATTACAATGTGTAAGACATTGCTTAAAAAATGAAAATTATCACTTTTTGCTTAAAAAAAATCATTTTAGGCTTGATTTATGGGAGATTTGTGATAAATTCTTGCCACCCCGCGTCCTACTCTTGGGCGATGGGGAACTTCAAACATCAAACACTAGTCTAGATAAATATGAAGACCATCGCTATTCTTGCCCTTACGGCCGCCGCTTTCGTGTCCTGCCAGCAGCAGCAGCAGCAGCAGGTTGCTCCGACTCCCGCTCCGGAGCCGGCTCCCGTGGCCCCCATCAAGAAGTAAGGACCTCAGGAAGTTAACACTTCCGACTTATCATTCTTGCGTGCCCGATACTTCATCGGGCACGTTTTTTTTTGTCCTGAAACGGCTTGCAGGCGGGGGGAATGGGAGTTGAAAAAACGCTTAGTGCAAATGAAAAGGCATCTGCTTGGTAGGGCAGGTGCCTTTTCATTTATTATTCAATTAGGCCGGCAGAGCCCATTCGGGCACCGGGGAAGTTTTACTCAGATTTTTTGGCTTTGCTGAGGCGCTCATCGGCATCCTTGGCAATCTTCTCAGCTTTCTTGGAATTGCCGGCTTTGGCGTAGATATCCGCAACCTGTTTCTGGATGGAGACTTCCTTGGAGAGCTTGAAGTAGTCACCGCCGCCGGAGCGAATTTCCTTTTCAAAGAGCTTTTCGGCTTCTTTGGCCAGCTGGGCCCAGTCGCGCGGGGTAGCGTCGGCTTTATCGTAGTTGCTGATGCACTGGGAGAGCAGCTGTCCGAAGACATCGCCGCGCTTGGTGTAGCCCTTGAGCTCCTTTCGGTAGAGGTTGTAAAGACCGCGGACATCCGAATTCTCTGCCAACATGGAGGCCTGGCGGCCGATGGCATCGATAACGAGGTCGCTGCGTTCTTCACCGCCATTGCGGCGGAGCTGTCGCAGGCTGCGATCCATGGCCTGTTTCTTGCCGGCAGAGGAGCGACCGCTGATGATGTATTTATCCTCCACATCGGCAGCGATATCCGTCAACTCCGTATTCTTGCGGCTCTGTACCGTGAGGATGTTGTGGATGCGGCGCCACTCACCCATGTTGACCTCTGAGCCGCCATCCTGCCCCAGCATTTCCACCAGGTTGCTCCACGCAGCCGTGAGGGTGGGGAAAGCGCCGGAGACGTAGCGTGCCGCGCCGCGAGCCTCATCCACATTGCCGTTGCTGAGCAGGAATCGGGAGAGCCCGATGCAGTCTGCTGCGCCGTCATATTGGCCGGGCTTTTCCTTCTTGGTCTGGAGCAGGAGCATGGATTCATGGTGCCGACGACCGGAGCAGGGGTTAGCGTAGGTGCCGGTCTTGTAGCCGTAATTGTTAATCTGATTCCACTGGGTTTCCGAATCATTGGAGACCACCCAGGCGTGAGGGCCGCGGTCGCCGTCACCCACGGCATAAACGGCGGGAATGCCCATCACCTTGGCTGTGTTAGCGGCATAATATGCCTGGTCACGGCACACACCACCCTCTTTGCGAATTTCTGCAAAGGTATAATGAGTGTAGGGGTCCTTGCCGTTTTTGGCACGCTCCATCAGGTATTTGATGGAATTGTAGGCTTTGCTTGCCCAAGAGGCGCGGTCGTAGCTGAGATTCTTTTCCACCCACTCGAACTCGGAGCGGGTCAGACGGGCATCCACCACCATCAGGAGGCGCGCCACGCTCATCTTCTTCACATCGGTGAGCAGCTTGCGTTTACTGTCGCGCTGGCGGTAGTATTCAAATACCTCCGGCATCTTCATTACCGGGGTTTTGGGGTTGCGCATAAGACCATTGGAATTGGCGGTGCCGGGATTGACGAGGGAACAGGCAATGGCCAGATTCAGGTATTTGGCGCGGTCGCGCTCCGGGGTGTTTAACCAGATGTTGTAGAACGTCTGAATGGCGAAAGGCATATTTTCCGGGCGTCCCTCCTGGAGCATGTAGTTCTGGATGAAAGCGTGGAGCGGGCGGCTGCGGTCGTTCACCAGCCAGCGGATGAACTCGCGCCCTGTTTCCGGGCTGGACCCCTTCAGCGGTTTGGAGCCGAGCTTATCTTCCGGGTGGGTGATGTAGCGCAGTGATTCCTGACCGGAATAGTTGATGAGAACGCAAAGTTCCACCGCGTTCATGAGGTTACGAGAGGAGCGGTAGGCGTGGTAGTTCAGCTTCTCACCGCTGCCGCCCAGTAATCCTTGCACCGCTTCCACCGTCTTGGCCGTGAATGCCTTGGAAAATTCGGCGTAGTTACCTTCCTTCAGCACATTTTCGAGCATGGCGTTGAACTTCTCTCGCTCCTCGCGGGAGAGAGTCCCCGTCAAATCAACGGATTCATCATAATCACCCTTTTCCGGCTCCTCAGGTTTTTCCGGTTCTTCAGGGGTTTCGTCCGGTTCTTCAGGGATTTCGTCCGGTTCTTCCTGCTGCTGCTCCTGTTCGCGGCGGCGGCGCTCCTCTTCCTCCGCTCTTCGGCGGGCCTCTTCTTCCTCTGCCTTGCGGCGTGCTTCCTCCTCTGCTTTCAGCCGCTCCTGCTCAGCTTTTTCGCGGGCGAGTCGCTCGGCTTCTTCCTTCGCCTTGCGGGCGCGTTCCTCCGCTGCTTTTTTGCGGGCAGCTTCCCGTTTTTCCATGCGGATGCGCTCCTTCTCCGTCATATCGTAATAATAATAACCGCCGCCTCCAATCACCAGAACCAACAAAAGGATGATGATGAGCCCGGCGTTGCTACCGGATTTTTTAGGATTGCGGGCACTTGACGGGGAAGATATCGGGCGTTTGGAGGGGTTCTTTGCCATGCACTTATGCTATCTTTTTGCTGCATCAAGTAAAGCAAAAAAAACGCCTAGTGTTAATTTTCCGCTAAGGGTGCGGGGAATTCGGCCTCGTTCACTCCGTTTAAGCTTGCCAACGCGGTGGTTTAATGCTATGCTGCGCGCGCACCCGAGCAGGGTGATTCATCATCTATCAACCTAGTTTTCAAGAGACATGAACGCAATTCCTAATGTATTGGCAGGCCGCTATGCCTCCGACGCCATGAAGTCTATCTGGTCCGCAGAGGGTCGTATCGTGCTGGAGCGCGAGTTCTGGATTGCTGTGATGAAGGCCCAGAAAGATTTGGGTCTGGATATCCCGCAGGAAGCCATCGATGCCTATGAGAGCGTCAAGTCTCAGGTGGATGTGGAATCCATCAATGCTCGCGAGCGTATCACCCGCCACGATGTGAAGGCCCGCATCGAAGAGTTCTGCGATCTGGCAGGCCACCAGCATATTCACAAGGGTATGACGAGTCGCGACCTGACGGAAAACGTGGAGCAGCTGCAAATCTGGCGCGCCATGTGCATCATCCGCGACAAGGCTGTGGCCGTGCTGGACCGCATGGCCAAGTGCGCCGGCGGCTGGCGCGATCTGGTGCTGGCTGCTCGCACCCACAACGTGGCCGCACAGGCCAGCACGCTGGGCAAGCGCGTGGCCATGTTCGGCGAGGAGATTGTACACTGGGCTTGGGCTTGGGTGAGCATCATGGATCGCTACCGCGTGCGCGGGCTGAAGGGTGCCGTGGGCACCCAGCTGGACCAGCTTTCCCTCTTTGCCAAGAATGCGGACACCGTGCGCCTGTTGGAGGAACGCATCTGCGCCCACCTCGGCATCGCCTCCAAGTGGATGAACGTAGGCCAGGTGTACCCCCGCTCTCTGGATTTCGAGGTTATTTCCGGTCTGGTGGGTCTCTCCAGCGGTCCGAGCAGCTTCTGCAAGACCTGGCGCCTGATGGTGGGGCACGAGCTGGTAACGGAAGGCTTTGCCAAGGGTCAGACCGGTTCCAGCGCCATGCCGCACAAGATGAATCCCCGCTCCTGCGAGCGCGTAAACGGCTTCCACGCCATCCTGAAGGGGCATCTGAACATGATAGGCGGTATCATCGGTGATCAGTGGAACGAGGGCGATGTGTCCTGCTCCGTGGTGCGCCGCTGCGTGCTGCCGGATGCCTTCATGGCCGCTGATGGCCTGTTTGAGACCTTCCTGACGGTGCTGGACCAGATGGGTGTGTACGAGCCGGTGGTGCGTACGGAGCTCAACCGCTATCTGCCCTTCCTGATGACCACAACCATCATGATGGCTGCTGTGAAGCGTGGCGTGGGCCGCGAGGAAGCGCACGAGGTCATCAAGGAGCATGCCGTGGCTGTATCTAACGACCTGCGCAACGGCGCCATCCCGCAGAACGACCTGCTGGACCGCCTGGGTGCGGATGCCCGCCTGAAGCTGACCCGCGAGGAAATTCAGGAGATTTATGATGCGAACGCCGGCGATACCGGCATGGCCGCACAACAGGTGGATGCCTTTGTCGACATGGTTGCTGAGCTGGCAGGCCGCTATCCCGAGGGCGTGGGCTACACCCCCGGTGCTATTCTCTGATTTGCCCTTTTCGTATGACTCCCCCTGAGGAAAAGCTCCTGTTTGAGAATGCGCTGTGGCGGCTTACCACCCGGCGTGCCTACCGCAACGGCACGGAAGCCGGTGTGGAGGGCGGCATCCTGCGGATTTCCCGCAACGGTGCTGTGCGCGAGCAGGAGCTGCCCAAAGGTGTACCCGCCGGATTCCCCCGCTATGTGGGGGATATTCCCGTGCTGGTGGCGGCGTACAACGGCGCCGCGCAGGAACTGACCGCCATTCGCACGGAGGAAGGCTTGCTGCGCGCCGGGGCTTCCTGGCAGGGCGTCTGGACCCGTGATACAGCCTACGCCGCCGCTATGGGCGGGGCTCTGGCTGCTCCGGAGGACTTCTGCCGCAGCCTCATGAGCCGCGTGCGCGATGGTATCATCATGCAGGACACCGGTACCGGCGGCGGCTGGCCCGTCTCCACCGACCGAGTGGCCTGGGCTCTGGGAGCTTGGGCGGTGTACCGTGCCACGGGTGATCGGGAGTGGCTGGAGCAGTGCGCGGATATCATCACCAACACGCTGGAGCAGGATGCCCGCGTCCTGCCGCAGGATACCCCGCTGCAGCCCGGTGAAACCTCCTTTATCGACTGGCGGGAGCAAAGCTACCCCGATTGGGCCACTCCCGCCCATATTGGCGCCGGATTTGCCTTCGGTACCAATGTGGTGCATGCCGTCTGCCGCCGTCTCCACATGCGTATGCTGCGTCTGCTGGGGCGGCAGGATGAAGCCGACCGCCGCGCGGAGGAATACGATACCCTGGTGGAGAGTATCAACAAGACCTTCTGGAGTCGTGCCAATCAGCAATACGGCATGCTCTATTCCCTCCATGGCTATCTTGATGAGAGGGTAGATTCCCTGGGTAATGCCTTGGCCGTGCGCTACGGTATCGCCGGTGAACACGGCGAGCGAGCCATGCAGGCACTACCCCGCTCTGCCTACGGCACGCCGGTGTTCTCCCCCTACAAGGCGGGTCAGCAGGCTGCGTATCACAATCGCGCCATCTGGCCTTTTGTGGAGGGATGGGTGCTCCAGGCGCATGCGGAGCTGCGCGACTGTGCCGGATTTGCGTTCAGTATGGCTTCTCTCCTGGGGGCATTCCTGGTCAATGGTTCCCACAAGGAGAACTTCAACGCCGAAAGCGGCGAGGCAGATGAAACGGTGCAGAACTCTGACAGCCAGCTGTGGAGCATCTGCGGGATGCTCGGTGCTGTGTATCACGGTCTCTTTGGGCTGCAATTCGAGGGCAACAACTTGGTGTTCAACCCCTGTGTGCCGAAAGAATATGCCGGTAGCCACTGGATTACCGGATTGCACATAGGAAAAATGACGCTCAGCGTCCACCTGAAGGGCTACGGAACGGAGATATGCTCCGTACTGGTGAACGGTAAACCCGGCCTGCCGACCATCCCTCTGAATGCGGAGGGCAATGTGCAGATTGAGCTGGAACTCATGCCGGCAGATGAGGAGCAAGCCGTCGCTCACTTCCCCGCCGCTGTGAATGACCTGCCGGAACCGCAGTGGGATAACCCCACGGAAAAGGAGTTGCGGTGGCTGCCGGTACCGGGCGCCAGCTCCTACTGTGTTTATCGGAACGGCAGAGCCTATGCCACTGTTCCGGACTGTCATTGCAATGTGTCGCGCTCAGAGTTGTACTTCAACAGCTTCTGTGTTCAGGCCGTCAACGGTAACACCGTTTCCTGCCTCAGCAGACCCTTTGAGTGCTCTGCTCCCGCCTCCATTCGCCTGCTGAAACCACACCGCATCGGGCAGGAAGCCGAATATGCCGTGGAGAACGGTCAGGCCTGGCTGGACACTCGCCCCTGTACCTCGCGGCTTGATTTTGAGCTCGCCACGCTGGCAGCAGGTACTTACCGCCTGCGATTGTTGTACTGCAACGCCACAAACTCCCTTCGCGATGGCGATACCTGCGCCCTGCGCGAGCTGTTGGTTGATGATGAATACGCCGGCATGGTCGTGCTACCGCATAATACCGAAGCCGGTAACTGGGAGGATTACTCCCTCTCTGCCTCCCATATCCTGGAGCTGCCGGGCGGTCAGCATACTTTCTCCCTGCGCTTCTCCGACCGCTGTACCAATTCCAATGGGCAGACAAATCAGTGTATGATTCGCCACCTGGAGCTGACGCGTATACTCTGATGATTTTTTTCTGATTTCAGGATGAAGAAAACCCGTGGCAGTCCGCCACGGGTTTTCCGTTAGTTGAAAAAAGCATCAGCGTCGGCCACCGCCGCCTCGGTGTCCGCCACCGCTGCGCTGACCGCCTCCGGATGAACGATGCCCCATGCCGGAAGGACGGCTCACGTTAGCGCTCGGGCGGCTGCTTGCACCGGAAGGACGGCTTACGCTGTTACTCGGGCGGTTGTTCAGCCCGGAAGGACGGCTCACGTTGTTGCTCGGGCGGTTGTGCAGCCCGGAAGGACGGCTCACGCTGTTGCTCGGACGGTTGTTCGGGCGACCGGATGATACCCCGTGATTCGGGCGATTATCCGGACGATTGGCGTGATTGCCGGGTTTGAACGGCTGGTTATGCGGCTTCCCGGAATGGTGAGTGGGTCCGGACGGTCTGTGTGAACTATGATGGGAGGCGTGATGCGGGGCATGTGACGGGCCATGGTGACCACCGCTGGGACGACGGCCGGGATGATGACCGTGCGGGTGGTGGCTCGGGCAATGCGAGCGGTGAATGTGGCGCGGATAGTGCCAGTGACCGCAATACCAGGGGGCCGGACCCCAGGCAGGCACGATACAGGCGGCTGTCAAAGCCCCGAACGTGAACACAGCGGCGCCGTAGGCATCATAACCATACACCGGGCGTCCGTAATAATAACCGTAAATGGGGAAACCGGCTGCATCATAGCTGGCATCTGTCCAGGCGGCCACATTACCATGAGAATCCACGGCGATACCGCCGCTGCCACCCACGGTCACACCTCCGTGCGGCCCCACTGTCACAAAGCACGAGCTGAGCATCACGGATGATGCCGCCAGCATGGCCAGAAAAATGGATTTCTTCTTCATAACTCTAAAAGTACATGAGGTTGATACGCATCCGGTTCTCAACCGGTTTCATTCATACAGGCGTATAGTGCCCGAATTTTTGTTTAAAATAAAGAATAATTTTTGTCAAACAGCTATTTTTTTCATCGAGTGGCGGATAAAACGTTAATTGACTTGCTTTGTAGTATGCAGACAGGTAAAATCACCCCCGGATACGTATGGAAACGCCCTTACAACAGTTTGAAGAATCTCATCCGGCTGATGGTGTATTAAGGAGATTTGGACGGATGCTGAGACGGCTGGTGGAGAGTCGATGGCAGTTGCCGCTTGGTGCGGCCGGATTTCTGGTGATAGGGGCAGTGATCATGAGGGTGGCCGCCGAGCTATCTCTCATGATGGGGGAAGCAAACCTGTGGATAGAGCATATTTATGACTTTGGGTTTATACTGTTTCTGGTCGGCGTACTCGGTGGGCTGATGGTACCGTTCTGGTTGGTCATCATGACGCTGGTATGGATAAACCGCGAGGATTTGTGGGAGGCTTTATGCTGTTGGGCGGCAAGTGCAGCAGCAGCCGTGATAGCCTACCTGACAGCCGTCTGGTTGGCATTCAACATGCCGCACGATGCACCCATTTGGCGTGATTCCGATGATAACCCACCGGAGCAGGAAAGAACCGGAAATATGTTGTGAAGTACAAAGGCGAAAACGCTGATTGCGTCATGCTGACACAGACATTTGTGTGGGGCAGACAGACCCGCCGGCAGAGAGTGTCCATTTACATTCAGTATTGCAAATTCTGCATTTTCTTCATTTTTTTTGGGGGTTTTGCTTGACGAGGTGGGGAAATGGTGTATAATGGCGCTCCGCAAAACTAAAACGTCACCTTAAAATCTTATGTCCAGAATCTGCAATATCACGTTTGCCATGCCTCACAAAGGCCGCCGCATTCATCGCTCCGGTCTTGCCAAGAAGAAGGGCGGTATCGGTCGTCACGTCACCAAGGTGGTGAACCGTACGGTATATCCGAACCTTCAGGAGAAGCGTATCTGGGTGCCCGAGCTCAACGGCGGCAAGGGTGGTTTCATTCGCATGAAGCTTTCCTGCAAGGCCCTGCGCACCATCTCCAAGAACGGTGCATACAATACGCTGAAAAAGGCCGGTATCCTCTACTAAAATCTTTTCCGGATTTTTTTTGAACGTAGCGGCGGCTACCTGGGTCTCCTGAATAAAGGTATACGGGGAGGCCGCCAACGTTCCAAAACGAACGCGGATGCCCTGTGAGTACGGCAGCTCACATTTTACTTTAAGCATTTTCCATCAAATGACACCTCAACAGACCAAAATCGCGCTTCGTATCAACGATGATAACCTCAACCACCACCTGTGGAATAACCGCGGTGTATGGTGGTGCCATGTGACGGTTCACAAACCGGATGCCACGGCTGAGCGCCTGCGCTTCTCCCTCAAGACGCGCAATATTGAGAAGGCTCGCCGTCTCCGCGACCGTATCTTCGAGGATATTCAGCGTCATTTCGGCATTGCTGCCTGAAAATAAGCGGTCAATACCAGAAAGATTGTTTTTTCATTGCAGATGAACCGGTGCAGGGATGCATCGGTTCATCTGTTTTGTATACTGCCTCATTTTCGGCTCGCCAAGAGGGAGTTGCGCGTGTAGAATGGGCGCGTGAGCAGGATACAGATTTTTACCAGTCGTTCCATGGGGTGTAATGCGTACCTGATAGAGGGGACAAACGGCTACGTGCTGGTGGATGCCCCGGAGGGGGTAACAGCGTGGGTAGCAAGCCGTCTGCCGGAAGGCGCAAGGCTGGCGCACCTTCTCATCACGCACCAGCATTTCGACCACGTGCAGGATGCCGCCGCCGTGCAGGAGCGCTTTGGCTGCACCGTGCATGCTCACAGCGCATACAGCACCGCGCTCACGCTGGAAGAAGCCGCGAGCGGTTGGGGGATTCCCCCGGTACCGGCATTCCGTGTGGATGATGTGCTGGGCAGCAGCACGCCCTGCGCTGACTGGGCCGGTCTGGAGTGGGAGATTTTCTCCATACCCGGTCATGCACAGGATGGGGCGGCGTATTTGCTGAAGAATGAAGACTGCGTCTTTGTGGGGGATATCCTTTTCGCCGGTTCGGTAGGGCGCACGGATTTACCCGGGGGCAGCATGGCTCAGCTGGTGCGCGGTATTCGCACGCACCTGATGTCGCTGGACCCGCATACGGAGGTATTCAGCGGGCACGGCCCCTCCACATCCATCGGTGAGGAGATGCTCAATAACCCTTACATCGCCTGATTTACGTAACCATTTCAACAAGAACAAGAAGCTATATGACATTCGAAGAACTGGGGCTGGCCGCGCCCATCCTGGCGGCTGTGAAGGACTGTGGGTATGAATCCCCCACACCGATTCAGGAGCAGGCTATCCCGCAGATTTTACAGGGTAAGGATGTCATCGGTGCCTCACAGACCGGCACCGGTAAGTCCGCCGCCTTTGCGCTGCCGTTGCTCAGCCGTATAGAACACACCGGTCGCCCGCAGATTCTCGTACTGGAACCCACCCGCGAGCTGGCAGATCAGCTGGCGGAGGCTTTCCGCGCCTACGCCGCCCACACGGATATCCGCATTGGGCTGCTGTATGGCGGCGTGGGCTATGGCAAGCAGTCCGAAGAGCTGCAGAAAGGGGTGGATGTGGTTGTGGCAACACCCGGCCGCCTCATCGACCATTTCTACCGCGGCAACATGAAGTTCAAAGAAGTGAAAACCCTGGTGCTGGATGAGGTGGACCGCATGACGGATATGGGATTCCTGCCCATTGTGCGTAAGATTGTGAACCTCTGCCCCTGGGAGGGTCGCCAGACGCTCTTCTTCTCTGCCACCATGCCGCAGATTCTGCAAGGCTTTGCCAAGTGGTGTCTGACGGACCCGGTGGAGATAGCCATTGCCCGCCGCGAGGTAGCCTCCACGATTTCCCACGCATTCTATCCGGTGGGGTTAGACCAGCGCGATGAGCTGCTGCTCGCGCTGGTGAAGGCCACGGATTTCCAAAACCTGATGGTGTTCACCCGTACCCGCAAGGAGGCAGACGCCGTGTCCAACATGCTCTCTCGCTCCGGTTGGGATAAGCAGGTCACCTGTATGCACTCGGATATCCCCCAGAAGGAGCGTATGGCCGCCCTCAAGGGATTCAAGGAGGATAAATTCCGCATTCTGGTGGCCACGGATGTGGCCGCCCGCGGTATTGATATCAATGGCGTGACCCACGTCATCAACTACCGTGTTCCGGAAAACCCGGAGGACTATGTGCACCGCATCGGCCGCACCGGACGCGCCGAGGCAACGGGCGATGCCTTCACCCTGCTGACGGCAGATGAGGTGGACTTCGCCAAGAGCGTGGAAGCCTTCATCAACCACAAGATTGAGCGCCGCAAACTGGAGGGCTTTGACTATGCCTACACGGCGCTGCTGGAGTCTTCCCCCGTGCGCCCGCTGCGCAAACCGCGCCCGGCTGCACCCAAGCGCCGCCGCCGCTGAGGAATCTGCCATGCGTGTCGTCAGCATAGACCCCGCCATTCGCAACACGGGCTATGCCGTGCTGGAGGGCGATTATCGCTCGCCGAGGGCTCTGGCCTACGGCACGCTCTCTCTGCCTGCCAAACTGCCGCAGAGTGCCTGTTTGCGGGCGATTCACGAGCATGTCTGCGCCCTCATCCGCGAATGGCAGCCGGATGAGCTGGCCATTGAGGGTATCATCTATGTGCAATCTCACCGTACGGCCATTTCCATGGGCTCTGCCCGCGGAGCCACGGTGCTGGCAGCCGCGCTGCATGATTTACCCATCATGGAATACCCGCCCACCTGTGTGAAACTGGCTACGGTGGGTCGCGGCGGGGCAGGCAAGCCGCAGGTGGCTTTCATGATGAGGGCTCTGCTGCAGCTCAGCGAGACCCCGGACCCGGATGCGGCAGATGCACTGGCTATCGGCTATTCCCATCTGGTGGCGGCAGACCCGATGCGGGCTCATCTCTTCCGCGACCGCAAGTATATCTGATGAAGCAGCTCTGCCTGATTGTCCTGTTGCCTTTCCTTGCGACGGCTGCATCGCCCGTTCGTATAGCTCCCCCGCAGAATGGAGTGGACCATACCCGGCGCGACCGTTGGACCGCCACGGAATCCCCGGAGCCGAGCGGTGGATGGGAGCCGAATGATACCCGCCGTCCGCGAACAGGGCAGAGTGGCTGGCAGTTCCGGCCCTCCAACAAATGGAAAGCTCCCCGTGATGCGGAGGCAGAGAAGCGGCGGGATGCCGATCGGCGCCGCAGGATGAACGGCGGTGCGCGCCTGCGGATGGATTGAATCCTGACCGCTTCAGCGGAGGAAGCGGCGGTTGTTGTAGATGATGCGGATGAAATGCTCTCCGGCGGCACGGTTCACGAGGCGGTGATGTCCGTTTTCTCCCCGCACCATCACTTCCGGGGGTGCAGACATGGCGTAGGCATCCACCATGGCCTCCAGTAACGAGGCTTCGGAATCGGCAAGCCAGCTGCGCACGGCGTGGTGAATCTGTTGCGCCTGATGAATGCGCCCGGTTTTCAGACCCATGGCTGCAGCGGTGTCTGCCACGGAAAAGAGAGCAGAGGAAGCAGCTGCCCTGTCTATCCGCATGCTCTCCGGCAATAATCGCTGCAATACCAGTATTTTGAGGGAAAGATGCTCTCGTTGCAGAGTCAGCAGTTCGTTCAGATACCGCAGGATGCCCTCTGCCGTGCATACTGCGATGACCTGGCGGGAGGGATAGACGGATTTGGCACCGATACCCATGGGCAGCGCGCTTTCTCCCAATCCGGAGCGAAAAGCACCTGTCAGTCGCTGTTTTCCTGAGGGGTGCAGGTAGCGGGCACACCACAGCATGGGAGCTCCCACTTCCACGCAGAAGACAGCGTCCGGCTCCGCATGGTCGCTCACCACACGCGTAATCAGCTCCGGGCGCAGGGGCTGGTGGTCATCCGTGCTGCGCACGTACTGTTCCGAGCGTGCCAGCTCCTTGCGGTGCAGACTCCGCATGGCGGTGGCAAAATCATCATTCAGCCGGCGCTTCACCAGAGGAAGAATCTCCCGGGCCACCTCCCTCACATCCCCGGCTATGCCCAGCCGTAGACTGCACCTTCTGCCCAAGGCGACGGGGTCATGGTCCACCTGTATCACGTTTCCATGCGCGGGAAGGTATTCCGGATAGGGGAAATCCGTGCCCCACAACACCAGCAGGCCGCAATCCATCACGGCCGTGGGGGCTGCCCCCCAGCCCATGATTCCGGTCATGCCTATGCTCAGCTCGTTGTCACCCTCCATAACCTGCTTGCCGGCCATGGTGAACGCCACCGGTGCCTGCAGCCGCTTTGCCAGCAGTAGGAGTTCCTCCCGCGCTCCCTCGCAGCCACGACCGCATAAAAAGACCGTGCGTTCATACTCGTTCAGAATAGCT
The DNA here is from genome assembly GCA_045121855.1 of Akkermansia sp. Classification (GTDB taxonomy): domain Bacteria; phylum Verrucomicrobiota; class Verrucomicrobiia; order Verrucomicrobiales; family Akkermansiaceae; genus Akkermansia. The sequence goes on along the minus strand of JBGVGW010000011.1, from coordinate 68,334 downwards.
GCCATTTCTGCCAGGTCTACCTGTCGGGGACGCAGCGGCTGTACCCTGATAGGTTGCACCGGCGTACAAATGGCATCCCCCGCCGGCATCCCGGCGACTTCTTCCTGAATCAGCAGCAGAACCGGTCCCCTCCCGGTGTCCACCCGCCGTAGAGCTTCGGTCAGGGCTCCTGCTGCTTCCTCCGGATGCTGCACGATTTTCACATGGCAAAGTTCTACCCGCCCGTCCGGCAAGCTCCTGTCAGACGGCTGTATTCCCAATACCAGCAGGCGGTCTTTGTTAGCCGCCGCCTCTGCCATGGCAGCCTTAATGCGGTACAGTCCGGGCAGGCAACCGGCGTAGCACACCTGCGTTTCGCCGGTGAGCCTTGCGCCTGCGGATGCCGCCAATACGGCGGCATCCTCCTGCTGTAACTCCGTGCGGCGTTTCCAACGACTTTCGCGATGAAGCGTTTCCATCAACACGTTGTCACACTCACCGGCCAGGCTGTACAGCTGCCGCTGCCCGCCTGCTGCCAGGATGTCGCACCATTGCTCTGCTACGGTCTTGCTCATGCACCATTTTTTGCATGGCAGGACCGCTTTTTCAAGCTAACTCTCCACCTGTTCCGTGGAGCTTACCTCATCTTCTGCCTTATCCCGGATATTCTGCCAGTGGGTGAACTGCTCCCGGCGGGCTCTGCGCCAGGCTTTCAGCTGCATTACTTCCGATTTCAAATACAGACACTGGTGGCGGTATCCTTTCGCCGTCATCACCCGTCGCCTGATTTCCGTCAATTTACCGGATGCCACATAGCGATACAGGGTACTGCGCACTACCCCGAGAAGCAATAGCACATCCCGGGCTTTAATCATGGTCGGCGGAAGTTGCTTTTGCACAGGCGGCAGTTCCTTTACCAGTTTCTTCACCGCTTCTCTGTCCCAATACATCAGCTTTTTTCCGTCTCTTTTCAATCGAACGTAGTAGAAAGGGATGTCTTTCTTCCTCAACAGCGCGTGGGAAGAACTGTTGCCCCTCCCCAAAATCTTTGCTGCTTCTGCTGTGGATACCGTATTATACAACGGCTGATCGTAGGGTTGCCCCGTGCTCGGATCCATCCCTGCTTCTGCATGAAACAATCTATCCGGGTATTTCACCCCGGGTACATTGATCAGCCGTATGCCTCCCATTCCTACCAGTGTTCGTGGCAGCCGGGCAGAGCTCACCATCTCTGCGCCACCTCCGGCAGCGCATCTCTCGTTTCTTGCTTGTTATTCATTGGGGTAGTCTTTCTTTTGTTAGAAAGTCCTCCGTTTCTAACATATTGTTAGCCGAAAATCAAGATGTTTGTTTGTTTTGCTTTTTTATCAACTTATTATCAATGATGTAGTATATTAAAAAGATACGAATTGCCCAACTTACCGGATATCAATGAAAAAACGCTGATAATTGAGCTGTCTCATTTCAGGATGAGCTGATTAACAGGCAATAAAATGCCCCTGCCGGATGCTTTTCCGGCAGGGGTGTAAAAAGGGATTATGGCAGATCAGTAGCGACCGTTGCGATAGCGTGAAAGCTTCTTGCGCTCGCCGGAGCTACGGAGCATACCGATGAGGGTGAGTAGGACCACAACGGCAACGGCACCGATAATCAATGTGGTCGGGCTGACACCCTTGAGCCCAATGGAAGCCTGAATAGCAGAAAGGCTGAATCGGGATTCCACCTTGATATCTTCGAACTCATCCTCCGTTTCCTCTTCTTCCGTCTCTTCAACGGCAACCTCGCGGGAGGGTTTCCCGGCAGAAGAGCGAGAGGATTCCGTTGCGGTAGAATCGGATGCGGTTTCGACATTTCTTCTGACAACGGTGACGCGGCGAACGGGTTTTGTACTGCCGGAAGAGGAAGACTCGGCAGCCAGAGGGGTCTGGCGTCTTCTTGCTTCCTGCTCGGCAATCACCTTACCAATGGAAGAACCCGCTCTGTTACCCAGAGCTGTTTCACCGCCGTGAGTCGTATCAGCCTCATCCAGCAGACTGCGGTTGGAATCCGGCAGGGTGGGGTAAATCGTAACCTTCAGGCATTTGTTGGTCTTGGACATCTCCATGAAAGCATAGCAACTGCCGGATTTGGCGTTGTGAGAATTGGCAGGAACGTTGTATTTCTCTGCCTTCTTCTTGTCCATTTTTTTCCATTTGGTCTTACCACCGTTGGTAATTCGGCGCACATCGGCAGCGGCTTTCTGGGGATCCACTCCGCTGCCGTATTCCAGCATCACCATGAGCAACTTTTCGTTCTGCGGGTTGAAATCTACGGAAACACGCTTGTTGCCGGCGATAACCCAAGTGCGGCGTACGGTAAAGTCTTCCAGAACGCTGAAAGAATAGTCCTTGGAGAGTGTCTGGTCTGCCTGCGTGCGGGTCAGAGTCGGTTTAATTTCACTCAGCTGCAATGCCATGGCAGGAGCCGTGGCAAGCATCAGTATCAGGGTAATCAGGTGTAATAGTCTCTTCATACGTTATCTGCGGGGCAGCATAGCATATCTAACGGATTACCTCAAGACTTTTCTTTTTACCCGGCAGCGGCGCTTTTTACCTGTTTCTCCCTCCTGCGGCCACAGATGAAAAGCGCAGCGCGTGTCCGAACTGATGCCGTCGGAATAAGAGTAACCATCAGTATTACCGGCAATGGTGGCCGTGGTGGTGATGATGGTGGTGGCCGTGGTGATGCCCGAAGATAATCGGCGGCAGGGAAATGCCCAGCGTAAAGGCCGGACGGGCAACCACGGGGGCCGGGGCGACGGGCTGCTGCGGCACGTAATCCTCCTGATACACAGGAACGGAGCCGCTCTTTTCATCCGCATAGGGGGTATAGGGGGTGTTGGGAGGGGCTCCGGCTACTCCTCCCGCTACGGGATAGTAGTAGCAGGAGCTCAGCGCGGCTGCAGCAAGCATGCCGCCTGCCCATCTGTAGGCTTGCTTCTTCATGGTGACAGGTGGAGTTCGTTATCTGTCAGACTCCACTCTGTCAGGCGCGGCAAACCCTCTGTTTTGCTTGCCGTCAGCGTATAAAATTAGTGAAAATTGCTTTTTCTCGGGCCGGAGGCAGGATTCCGGCGGCTTCGGCTGCCTCCCGGCACTTGAGCTGCCAGGCCAGATTGCGGGCGATGATGCGCATGTTCTGCATACCTTCCGCATCCTGTCGCACCTCATCCGGGGTGGCACCATGCACCATGTTCCAGTAGCGGCCGGAGATGATGGGCATTTCAGATATCTGGAAGTACTTGTTGAGCTGGTCGAGAGCAGCCGTTGTTCCGGCACGTCGGGCGCTCACCACGGCCACGCCGGGCTTGTGGCGGAACACATCCCGCCGCCCGATGAAGGCAGAGTAAAACACCCTGTCCATGAACGGCACGATTGCTCCACTGGCAGAGCCGTAATGCACGGGAGAGCCCAACACCAGAGCATCGTACTCTGCCATCATGTCTACAAAGGCATTCACCCGGTCATCCGTGGCACACTTGCGGAGGGTATAGCAGGCGCGGCAATCGGTGCAGGCTTTCACCCCTTCCGCGCCGATGTGGTAGATATGCGTGCCGATTCCTTCGGCTTCCAAAGCATCTGCCATCTCCCGCAGAGCGGTGTATGTACACCCTTTTTCATGCGGAGAACCATTCACGAGCATTACTTTCTTCATGCTGTGGATTATACTCTTTACCTTTCTTTTTATCAAGTCTCTCCTTTCCTCTGCATTCAGGAAAGCGGCTGCGCTGCCGGGTTATCATGATTTACAACAAACGCCCGACCGCAGAATAAACCACGGTCGGGCGGAAAAATGGAGATGATGAAGTGCCGAATTAACGGAACTTGAGGTCCTTCACCTTGGCAGCGAGGGTGTCGAGCACCTGCTTGTGGGCGGCATCGACCTCAGGCGCGGTGAGGGTCTTCTTCGCATCGCGATAGAGGAAGGTGTAGGTCATGGCCTTGCGGTCGGCGGCAAGCTTCTCGCCGGAGGGGTCGCAGAACACGTCCTTGAGCTGGTAGGAGACCAGCAGCTTCTGCTTGGTAGCCTGAATAGCCTTCACAATGTCGGCATTGCGAGTGTCGGCGGGAACATCCAGCGATGCGTCGCGGCCGGAGCCGGGGAACTGGGGCAGGTCTGCCGCCTTGAAGGGGGCGGTAGCCACCTGCTGGAGCTTGCGGAGGTCCAGCTCTGCGTAGTAGGACTCCATGGGCAGACCCAGCGCACGGCAGGTTGCCAGCGCAATGCGGGCCACGTAGCCGCAGGCCTGGTTGTTAATCTGGATATCAGCACCCACGGCAGCAGTCTTGCGGGGCTGCTTGGCGGGCACCAGCGTGATTTCTGCCTTGGGAACGAGGATGTCCAGCACGGCGCGCAGGTGTTCGAAATGAGCCTCACCCGGCTTGGTATCTGCCCAGCTGGCGGGGTTGAGCTTGCCGGCCATGAAGATGCCCAGCACCTCGTTTTCGATATCCTTGCCCTTGCCGCCGCCGGTGTTGCGGAACACGCGGCCGCACTCGAAGAAGCGCAGAACCTCCAGCCCCTGGTTCATGTTGCGGGCTGCCACGGAGATAAGACCGGGAGCCAGCGAGGGACGCAGGGTGGAGTGATCTTCAGAGATGGGAAGGGACACGCGGATGATATCGCCCTCCATGAGCGGCTTAATGGGCAGCGCATGCTCCACACTGGCAATGGTGGGGTCAATGCTCTCTGCGGCAATGAGCTTGAAGGTCTGAGCCTCCCAGAAACCGGCACCGGCCAGCTTGCGGGAGAGCGCCATGCGGTAGTCGCTGGCGCGGTCATGCGCACTTTCCTCCACATAGATGGAGGTGTTGGTGGCGGGGATGTTGTCGATGCCGTACACGCGCACCACTTCCTCCAGCAGGTCGCAGCTGCGCTTGAGGTCAAGACGCCAGGGCGGGCAATCCCATGTGCCCTTGCCGTCAATCTCGCGCAGGCCGAGCTGGCGCAGGATGCGGGCGGCTTCCAGATGGGGGATGGAGGCGTTGGTCATGACGTCCAGCTCCTTCCAATTCAGCTGTACCTGGTCGAGAGCGTAGTAAATCTTACCCTCCGTGCCCTGTTCCAACACGGTGGCGTTGGTGGCGTTCTCCTCCGGTACCAGACAGGGTGCCTGACCACCCACCATCACCGGTTCAGCCGTGCCGCCGGCACACTCCAGAATCAGCTCGATGGCGCGGGCAGCAGCGCGCAGCACGTTCCACGGGGACGTACCGCGCTCGAAACGGTAGGAAGAATCGGAACCCAGGGCCAGGCGGCGGCTGGTGAAGCGGATGTTGCTGCGCAGGAACCAAGCGGATTCCAGCACGATATCCGTGGTGCTCTCCGTCACGCCGGAATCCAGCCCGCCCATCACACCGCCCAGCGCCAGCGCGGCGCCGGAGGCATCGGAGATAACGATATCTTCCGTGGTGAGGCTGTATTGCTCATTCATGAGACTGGTGAAGGTTTCGCCCTCGGCCGCGCGGCGGATGTTGAGCCCGCCGGTGAGCTTGGCGGCATCAAAGGCATGCAGCGGGTGACCCAGCTCGAAGAGGCAGTAGTTGGTGATGTCTACCACGTTGTTGATGGGGCGCAGACCAATAGAGACCAGACGGTCTGCCAGCCATGCCGGGGAGGGACCAATCTTCACACCGCTGATGCGGGTGGCGGTGTAGAGAGGGCAGATTTCCGGCGCGGAAAGCGTGATGTAATCACCCGCAGGGCGGGTCTGAATGGCCGTGGTGGGTTGTTCTGCCGGGTCCTGCTTGAGGGTGCGGCCGGTGATGCCGGCCAGCTCACGGGCCATGCCCCAGTGGCTCAGCAGATCAGGACGGTTCGGCGTGATTTCCAGCTCGAAAATGGTGTCTGTGGGAACAAAGGTGCGCACGGGGGTGCCTACGGCATACTCCTGCGGCAGTATCCACAGACCGTGCTCCTTGTCCGGCAGCCCCAGCTCGGAAGCGGAGCAGAGCATACCGCGGCTCTCTACGCCGCGCAGCTTGCCATCCTTGATTTCCCAGCCGCCGGGCAGCACTGCTCCGGGCAGGGCGCAGGGCACCTTGTCCCCCACCTTGTAGTTCTGCGCTCCGCAGACAATCTGGCGCAGCGAGCCCTCTCCGGCATCTACCATGCAGACGTTGAGGTGGTCACTGCCCTCTACGGGCGTTTTTTCCATGACCTGAGCCACGACCACGAGGTCGGTGCTTACGCCGCGCTCCTGGATACCCTCCACCTCAATACCGGCAAAGGTGAGCATATCGGCCATCTCCTGTGTGCCGAGGCCCTCCAGGTCGATGTAGCTTGAAAGCCAATTAAGAGAAACGTTCATTACTGTGTAAGGAGAGTTAAAGGGTTATTGGAACTGGGCGAGGAAGCGGACATCGTTCTCGATGAGCAGACGGATATCGCGGATGCCCCAGCGAATCATAGCCAGACGCTCCAGGCCGATACCGAAGGCAAAGCCGGTGCAGCCGGAGTAGAGCTGCTTGCCGGTCTCGCGGTCAATGGCCTCGAACACAGCGGGGTTCACCATGCCGCAACCGGCAATCTCAATCCAACGCGGAGCCTGACCCGCCGCCTGCAGCAGCACGTCAATCTCAAAGCTCGGCTCCGTGAAGGGGAAGAAATGCGGGCGGAAGCGCACGGCGGTGTCGCTGCCGAAAAGGGCCTTGAGCATGTATTCCAGCGTGCCTTTCAGGTCGCCCACGCTCACGTTCTTATCCACATACAGACCCTCAATCTGGTTGAAGGCAGAAAGGTGTGTGGCATCAATGGCATCGCGGCGGAATGCGGACCCCGGGCAGATGATGCGCACGGGGGGCGCCTGGCGCTCCATGGTGCGGGCCTGCACGGTGCTGGTCTGCGTGCGCAGCAGCTTGCCGCTGTCGAAATAGAAGGTGTCCTTCTCATTGCGGGCGGGATGATCATCCGGCGTGTTAAGCGCGTCGAAGCAGTGCCACTCGTCCTCAATCTCCGGACCGTCGGACAGCGTGAATCCCATGCGGCGCAGGATGCGCACCGCTTCATCGCGCACGATGGAGATGGGGTGCAGCCCGCCGGTGGGCAGGGTGGCACCGGGCATGGTAAAGTCCACGCCGGCCACGGCGGCGGCATCCATCTGTTGCTGCAGCTCATCGCGGCGGTTTTCCAGCGCAGCGGTAATGGCGGCGCGGGCCTCGTTGAGCAGAGCGCCCACGGCGGGCTTCTCCTCCTTCGGCACATCGCGCATCCCCTGCTGCACCTGGGTCAGACTTCCCTTTTTGCCGAGAATACCCACACGGGCATCCTCCAGAGCTTTCATGTCGGCGATGCCGGCGATGCGCTCCAGGGCCTCTGCTTGTACGCTTGCTATCCGTTCTTTCATGATGTTCGCGCAAGACTATACGCCCCTTATCCCCTGCGGTCAAGTCAAATGAATGGCTTACCCCTCCGTACCGCCCGTGCAATGGGTGGTTTTCGCAGAAAAGCCATCGGGCTTTTCTTTTTTTATCCGGTGCTTATCATGCAAGCTATGGACGAAAAAGCTCCCTTTCGGGAGCTTTGAAAAAAGGTCTGACGCCTTGGGCGAAAACGCACTATGTGTGGCGGATTTCGATTCAGATACCCATGAGGCGCTCGATATCATCCGCATCCAGCGGAGCATTGGGGATGAGGTCCTCGGTCCCGTCCTCCAGGATGAGGATGTCCGTCTCGATGCGGATACCGATATTTTCCTCCGGGATGTAGATGCCGGGCTCCACTGTCCAGACCTGTCCCGGGGCGAAGACAACGCTGTCCGGCGTGACATCATGCACATCCAGTCCCAGCGAATGGGAGGTGCCGTGCATGAAGTATTTGCGGACGCAGAGCGGGTTCTCCGGCTGTGCATCCACCTCTTCCTGAGTAAGCAGGCCGAGCTTCACCAGCTCACCTGCCATGAATACGCGGATGCGGCGCTCGTAATCCATCTTGTCCACACCGGGACGCATGATGGAAATGGCGTAGCGATGAGCGGCCAGCACGGCGTCGTACACGGCACGCTGGCGGGGGGTAAACTTGCCGTTGGCGGGTACAGTACGGGTCATATCACCGGCATAGCCGCCGTATTCGGCGCCGATGTCGAAGAGGATGAGGTCGCCCTCCTGACATTCCTTGTGGTTGGTGATGTAATGGAGCACACAGGTGTCCGCACCGGAGGCAATGATAGGATGGAAGGAGAACTTACGGGCACGGCGGCGGATGTAGGCGGCGCTCAGGGCTGCCTCCATTTCCCACTCACCCATGCCGGGGTGAATACCGGGCAGGATTTCCGTAAAACCCTCGCCGGTGATGCGGCAAGCGCGGCGCAGTTGCTCAAGTTCCTCCGGTTCTTTCACCAGACGCATCGCCGCCAGCAGGGGATAGACACTGCTTGTCTTCACATCCGGATAAGAGGCCTTCAGTGCGGCAGCCATACGCTCATTGCGCGTCTGTACATAGGTGAGCCGTCGCGGATGATTGTCCGTCTCCAGCCACAGCTCCTTTGCCGTGGGTACCCATGCGGCCAGCAGCGCGTTGTATTCATCCGTCCAGCGCACGTCCTGCACGCCGGAGAGCTGCGTAGCCGTCTCGCGGGTGAGGCGAGCGCCTTCCCAGATGACGATATGTTCATTTGTCTCGCGCAGCAGCAGGGTGTCCTCGTGGCTGCCATTCTCGCCCACCCTCATCAGCAGCACTGTTTCTTCCTGGTCAATGCCTGTCAGGTAGAACAGGTTGGCATTCTGATGGTGCGCCAGCGTCCCGTCTGCATTTGTCGGGTAAATATCATTGGCATGCACAATCACCAGACTGCCGGCGGGCAATTGCGCCGCCAGTTTATCGCGGGTACGGGTGTAGAAAGAAGCGGGAATCGGTTCGTATCGCAGCGTGTGAGTCATAAGCCGGAAATGGTTTTCTCTGTCGGTGAGTATACGCTACATTCCCGCTTCTGGCAATGCGAAAACAAGCCATGATAAGCCTATGCTGCCGGTTTGTATCGGCTCAAAAATGAACCGGAAGCGTAAAGCGCGTTTTACACGGTTATTTTATCAATGGTGAGTTGCGCCTTCGTGCAGGGTAAAGGCGGCTTTCCTGCGGGTGACGGTGGGGGCGGCATCCGTTCGCAGGAAGACTTCCATGATGTCGAAGCGTATGGGAACGGTGTAACCGAGGAGTCGAAGCCAGTTTCGCGCGCCTCGGCGCAGCAGTTGGCGCTTGCGGCGGTTGACGGCGCGAGAGGGGGTGCCGTGCTCCGGGTGGATGGTGCTCTTTACCTCGATAAACACGAGAGTGTCGCCCTCTCTGCAGACGATATCCACCTCGCCGGAGTGTCCGTAGCGGAAGTTACGCCGCAGCACTTTCGCCCCATGAGCGCGCAACCAGGAAGCTGCAACCAGTTCAGCATATTCACCCCGGTAGCGCACCGGTGGCGGCGCATCAGAATCCCAAGGGCAGCTCCATTTGTGCAACAGGTGCAAACGAGCGGCGATGATGTTCCGTAACTCCATATCGTTGTATAGCTTCCATGTGCGCTTTCGTGCCGTACCCGGCGTGGCGGGCAAAACCGTATTGGGGGTACAGGGTATCCAGCTCTGCCATATAGTGGTCTCGGCTGACCTTGGCCAGGATGCTGGCGGCAGCGATGCTGAGGGAGCGGGCATCACCTTTCACCAGATTGAGAGACGGAAGGGGGAATCCCGGCACAGCCAGTCCGTCTATCAGGCAGAAATCGGGAGAATCGGGCAGACCGAGGGCTGCGCGCTGCATGGCCAGATGGGTGGCGCGCAGGATATTGAGCTCATCAATTTCCTGTACGGAGGCTTGAGCTATGCACTTCTGCACGCTATCATCCGCCATGAGGGCAGTAAACAGCTGCTCGCGGCGGCGGGCGGTCAGCTTTTTGGAATCGTTCAGCCCCGGTAGCTCGTATCCTGGCGGCAGGATGACTGCCGCCGCCACTACCGGCCCGGCCAGCGGACCGCGTCCGGCCTCATCTATTCCGCAGATACGGGTATAGCCCTGCTTCCGGGCAGCCTCCTCGTGCTCCATATCAGGCTTTCCGTCTGCGGGGAGGGCGATGTCACTCTTCTTCGGCCTGGGCATCGTCGGGCTGGGGTTCGGGTTCATCTTCCGGAGGAGTGGTGGCGGCTTTCAGCTGCTCGCGGAGACGGGAGGGCAGGGATTCACCGGCTTTCTGCGTATGCAGGGCCTCAATATCCGCCAGATAACGGCTCATCGGGGTCTCCGTTCCCGCATCCTCGCGCCGCAGTAACTCCATGGCTGCCAGGTAGGAGTCGAACGAGCGGGTGTTCGTGTGGCCCAGATGCGTGATTTCATACCAGTCCAGATAATCACGCCCGCGCACTGCTGCCGCTACATAGGCGCGCCGCAATTCGTTAAGCGGGCCAAGGGTCTCCTGCAACTTATCGGGGTCGGTACCGCTGAGCAAATCGCCCAGCACGCGGCTGTACTCAATGACGATGGGTCGATACCCCGGGAAGCAGGTGGCGCTGAGCCCCACGAGCCGCTCCACGCAGGGTTGCAGGTGATTTTGCCAGTCCGGCAGCTCGCGGAGGCGGTACACATTATCCAGACTGACCGTGCGGACAATGCCCAGTTCATCATCAAAATAGACCAGCGAGAGAGCTTCACAGAGCTGTTCTTCGCTTTCCAGCGGGGTCAACGCTTCGGAGGCCTTGGGAAGGGCCAGCGCAGCCAGTTCCAGTGCCCACCACTTGTCCAGCATGCTTTCATCCACGCCCAATTCGTGGAAGTAGCGTGTAATCATCTCGCGTGGAGTACCTTCGTCCAACGCACCTTCGGTGATGAGAGCCTTGAGCTGGATGGGGCCGCCCGGGCTGTCCAGCAGACTCATCACGAGCACGCCGCAGGACACGTCGTAAATCTGGCGGGTGGTGGCATCCAGCCGATGCGGTTCCTCGATGGAGATGATTTCCTCCGGCGGCAGCATTTCTGCGCGTTCAAAGAGGTTGCGGTATAAGTTGCGGTCAATTTGGCCGTTTTTCCAGAGCACGGCCTGTTGGATGCCTGTCACCAGCCACTCCGGCAGCTGAATGTTGTCCGGGTAGGCATCGGTTTCCAGCTCGCGCAGGGCGCGCTCGTAGAGCACCATGGCTGTAACGGCTCCATCCAGCTTCTGCAAATCAATGCCCCCGCCGGGATAGATGCGTATCTGGAAGTTGGGTTGCCCGCCGATGATGCGTACGCGCATGCGGATGGGGTTGAGGCGCGGCGGGTCGGAATGCTGCCCCAGCAGGCGGATGGAGATGGAATGCTTCCAGGTTGTATCGAAGGTCAGCAGGTTACACACCCGTTTGAAGACATCATCTGCGCGGGAGGCGATGGCACCCATGCGCAGCGAGTCCCCACCGCTCACGGAAAACAGGCGGCTCTGTGAGACAACGTGCTGGTCCGCGTGAACCGGGGCGGGTGGTATGCCCGGCGCAGCGGCGGCTCGATTGGCAGCGGTTTCCCGCAGCAGAGCCTCTTCCTCCGGTGAGATGAAGGGGGCTGGCTCCGGGGCTTGTTCCCCGTTTTTCAGTTCGGCCGCAGGAGGCGGGGCAGGGGTGGCTGCAGATTCCTGCGGTAGGGCTTCTCCCATGTCCACAATGGTGTCGTCCTCTGCCTGCTGCGGTTCTGCATCAAGCGCAGGAGTCAACAGCAGACCCGAAAGGATGAATCCTGAACAGAGAAGCCTCCGCATGCGTTTTTGACAAAAAAATGACGCGCAGGGGGCACAAATTCACCCCTGCGCGTGATAAAAAGGGCATCAGAACGGGATATCGTCCTCTTCCTCAGCAGGCATGGGTGCGGGCGACTGCTGCGGGCGACTCTGCTGCTGGTACTGCGGGCGCTGGTAACCGCCGTTATTGCCGTAGTTACCGCCGCCGTTATTATAACCACCGCCGTTGTTGCCGTAATTGCCGCCACCGTTGTTATAACCGCCGGAGCGCTGCTGTTGGTAGCCGCCGTTACTGCCGCCCTGGGGAGCACCATCGCGGCCGCCGAGCAGCTGCAGGTTTTCAGCAATGATGCGGATGCGGCTGCGGCGCTGGCCTGTCTGCTTATCTTCCCAGGTATCCTGCTGCAGGCGGCCTTCGATGAATACGGGGCGCCCCTTGGCCAGATACTGGGCGGCAATTTCACCGGTGCGTCCCCAGCAAGTCACGTCCAGATAGGTTGCCTCCTCACGGCGCTCTCCTTCATTGGGGCCGGAGGTTACGCGGTTGACGGCAATACGCAGCTCCGTTACGGGAGTGCCGCGCGGCGTGGTGCGGACATCCGGATCCGCTGTCAGATTGCCGATAAGCATTACTTTATTCAGATTTGCCATAATGATTTTACTGTGCTGATGTGTTGTTCATTTGCGTCCGGCGCTCCAACGGAACGCCGGAAATATCTATATGGCATTATCCTACCCCCCCGGACTTGCCTTGACAAGAAAAAAAAGCCATACGGTCAGACTTGCAGGTATTTGGGGTGCAGGAAAGCACAGTGCCGCCCGCAAAGCGGGCGGTTTTCGCAGAAAAGCCGTCAGGCTTTTCTTTTTCGCTCCGGCAACGCCGGTTTTCATCAGCCTGCAACAGCAGGCTTTTTCATCTGTCGATTCATTCTCACCTTGCCAAACTACGCTAAGCCTGCTAAGCTTCAAACATGGAAAATCATCTTGCGACTCTGTCTATGCAATTTGCCACATCTGTCATACTTGTATGTGACGATATACGCAACAGAGCTCACATTAAGAATCAGATATTAAGATCTGCCTGTAGTATAGGTGCAAATATTCATGAAGCTCAATATGGATATTCAAAAAACGATTTTGTTTTCAAGCTCCAAATAGCTTTAAAGGAATGTAATGAAACTCTTTACTGGTTGGAATTACTGAAAAATACAAAGACTATATCCACTACTCTGGCGCAGGATTTGGAGCAAAAATGCAACCGTATACGATTTATGTTGATTAAATCCATCAATACTACTAAAAGTAGATTCAATATGGAATAATTTTGCTTCATCATGCTGCCGATGGATGAAAAAGCACCCTTTCGGGTGCTGTGAAAACAAGGCTGCCGCCTTGGGCGAAAACGCACTTCGTGCGGGTGAAAACCGCCCGCGAAGCGGGCGGTGCGATGGGGGGATTATCTGGCCAACACGGCCGGAGTTCCGGAAACGCCGGTGCCGGAGATGGGACGGATGGCGATGCGGTCGATATTGGCCGACACTTTTGCCGGGATGATGACCTGACGGGCGGCACCGGAAAGCACATACATGGGCCACCATTTGCCGCCGCGCCCTACCTGCACCACCCATTTACGGGCGCTGCCATCGCTTTGCCAGACCACCTGACAGCCGCTGCGGGTGTCCTGTGCCTGCACGGTGGGTCGGGTAGGCCGGGTGGAGCCGCTCCAGGGCATGGGAGGCGGGACGGCCAGAGTAGTGTAGCGCTCTGCCAGCTCTTCGCAGACGCCGCCGCGGTTGGTGCCGAGAGACTTCCAGCTCCAGTAGAGCTGGCCGCAGCTCTGGCGGGCCAGTTTGCGGGAGTAATCAATCTGGCGGCCGATTTCGGAGGCGGGGCGGCCGGGGTCTTCTGAGCTGTTGACGCGGACGCTGGCGATGCCGGGCCAGATGGGGCGGGAGGGGTTGATGCTGCTCCACCAGGCCATCAGAGCGTTGAAGCTCTGCGGTCCTTCGCAGCGCCAGTACAGCTGTGGGGAGAGGTAATCCACCCAGCCTTTTCGAATCCATTTGCGGGCGTCGCAGGCCAGATGCTCATAGGCGTTCACCCCGGCTTCCACACTGCCGGGATGGCCCGGTTGCCAGATGCCGAAGGGGCTGATACCCACGCGAACATAGGGTTTGATGCCTTTCACACGCGTGTAGAGGGTCTGCACAAAGTCATCAATATAGGCGCGGCGCTGGGCGGGGGACTTGCCATCTGCCACTTTGTGATGCGGCGGGTAGGGGTAGAAGTAGTCATCCAGATGCACACCATCGATGTTATAACGGCGCACGACATCCAGAATCACCTGCATCACATGGCTGCGGGCGCTGGAGCTGGCGGGGTTGAGCATGGTGGTGCCGCCGGCGCGCAGAATCCAGCCCGGGCTGCGGCGGGAGATGTGTCCCTTGCCCACGGGACGGTTGCTGATGGTGGCACGGAAGGGGTTGAACCAGGCATGCAGCTCTATGCCGCGTTTGTGACACTCTGTGATGGCAAAGGCGAGCGGATCATAGCCGGGATTGACTCCCGGACCGCTCAGCCAGGCGCTCCAGGGCTCCAGCGAGGATTTGTACAGAGCATCGCCGTTGGGGCGCACCTGCAGGATGATGGCGTTGAGCCGGAGCTTGTGGGCATGGGTGATGATGTTGAGCAGTTCCTGTTTCTGCTGCTCGGCAGAGAGCCCGGCGCGCGAGGGCCAGTCCAGATTGAACACCGTGGCCACCCAGGCGGCGCGGAATTCACGCGGAGGCTCCGGTGCATTTTCATTCACCTGCTGCCAAGCCTGTGCCACGGTGCACAGGGTAAATGTCAGAATGATTAGAGTCAGAAAGCGTCTCACGCTTGAAAGCATACCCTGCTTTGTGTCTGCTTGCAAGCCGAAAGCTTGACTTTACTGCCATCTGTGGTAACATTCCGCGCATAGTTTCAATCTATCTCTGACACGGTGAATACGCGGGAAATGGTGCTCAATTATCTACGCACCCTGCAGCAGCAGGGTGTCGAGCGGCTGCCTGTTGATGAGGAAGCCCGCGCCATTCTCCGCTCTTGGATGCTGGCCGCCCGCAACGGTGGCAGAGTGCCCTCCCCGCCCCCGGCGGCAACGGCTCCTTCGTCCCCCTCTGCTGAGCCGCAGCCGGAAGCTCCCCCTCGGCCCGCCTTGCGGCTGGATGATATACCGGAGCCGGTGCTGTCTACGGAAGACCCCCGCCCGGAGGATGATGTGCCTTTCTTCCGCCCCGGTGGACAGAATCCCGCCGAGGCGTGGGAGGCCATGCAGCGTCTGCTGCCGAACTGGAAACCGCTGCGCGGACTCGGCACGCTGCGACCTACACCGGTATTCGGGCAGGGAAATCGCGCCGCTGATATCATGTTTGTGGGGGATGCGGTGAATTATCATGATGAGAAAGCGGGCAAACCGTTTCAGGGCGCTGCCGGCGGTAAGCTGGACGGCATGCTCAAGGCCATGGGCCTCACCCGCGAACAGGTCTATATCACCCACCTCGTCAAGTTCCGACCGGAGCAACCGCGTCAGACCCTCAACACCCGCCCCCCCTCCGAAAAGGAAATACAATTCTCTGTCCCGGTGCTGGATTTTGAGATTGGTCTGGTGCAGCCCCGCGTTATCGTAGCGCTCGGGGTGATTGCCGCCCGTGGTATTCTGCAACGCGGCAATCTTCCGCTGGCGGCTTATCAACAGGAGCATGGCTCCTACAACGGCATCCCCGTGGTGGTAACGCATCATCCCAGCTACCTCCTGCGCACCTCCGACCTCTCGGAACGCCGCCGCCTCTGGGAAGAAATGCTCTATGTCATGGAAACCGCCGGCCTGCCTATCTCTGATAAGCAGCGCGGGTACTTCCTCCCGAAGAATTGATTATCAATACGTTAAATTATCATAAAAGTATACTTTAATGATGTGGCGTATTATCATTAAAGTATACTTTTATTATGGCTTGACATGTTGAGCATCAATGGTTATAATTCTCTCTGAAAGGAGGAGAGATGACTATTTTCAACGAGACGGAGCTGATTCACCTGTTGCAGGAATACAACCCCTGGTGGGAGCAGCGGCGGTGTACCCTCGAACTGCCGGAGATGCAGCGGCGGGCGTATCACGATGCTCTGAGCATTCTGGATGAGCCCGGGATTCGGCGCTTTGTGGTGCTGAGCGGAGCACGCCGTGTGGGCAAGACTACGGTCATGCGGCAGATGATTGCTGAGCTGCTGAGCCGCGGGGTGAATCCGGATAATATCCTCTATCTCTCTTTCGATAACCCCGTTCTGAAACTCACCGGCATTAAACCCGTGATAGATGCCTATGACCGCGCCCGCCCGCGCGAAGGGACGCGTTATTTCTTTCTGGATGAGATTCAGTACGCCGAGGACTGGTCGCTGTGGCTGAAGGTGCTCTATGACCAGCGGCCGGAGCTGCAGCTGGTGGCCACCGGTTCTGCCAGCCCCTATATTGAGAAAGGCGCCCGCGATAGCGGCGTGGGGCGGTGGCGAGTGCTGCGCATGCCCACGCTGAACTTCTACGAATACTGCGAGCTGATGCGGGTGAAACCGGAGCTCCCGGCAGAGGTATCCCCGGAGGAGCTTGCGCGGATGAACCCGGCAGAATTGGCCGGGCTGATGCGTCGTTTTGCCGGTATGGCACCGCATTGGAACCGCTATCTGAATATCGGCGGCTTCCCGGAGCTGCTGCATCTGGACAACACCTTCCGGGCGCAGAGCATCCTCCGCGAAGATGTGGTGGACAAGGTTCTCAAGCGCGATATCCCCTCCCTGTTCGATGTTCGCAACACCCTGCAGCTGGAAAAAGTGTTTCTCTACCTCTGCCTGCACTCCGGCAGCCTTATCAATGCGGCGGCCATGTGCCGCCAGCTTGAGGGTATCTCGCAGCCCACTCTTTCCCGCTACATGGAGTTCCTGCAGGATGCCAATCTCATCTACATCTGCCATTCCATTGACTATTCCGGCAAGAAAGGCCTTTCCTCTCAGCCGAAAATCTATGTTGCAGACGTAGCTCTCCGCAATGCTACCCTCATGCGTAACCCGGAGCGACTCTCGGATGAAGAGCGCGGACTGATGGCCGAAACAACGGTGTACCGCCATTTCCGCAACGCTTATACCTCGCCCTGCCGCGTGGGGTATCTGCGCCGGGAGCAGCGGGAAGTCGATGTAGCGGTCGATTTCCCCGCAGGAGAACGTCTGCTCTGCGAGGTGAAATACAAGAATGACTCATCCCTCACGGCGGATGATGCCATCATGACTCTGTGCCGGGAAAAAGCCGCTGCAGCAGCCTTTCTGGCTACTCGCAACATGGAGGATTTCGGGATTTCCTGTCCGGCGGAGGGTGCTTTGCCCCTCATCCGCATTCCCGCTGCCGTGCTCTGTTACCTGCTGGGAGCTGTAAATGCTTCATCATACGCAGGTTAAACTATCATTAAAGTATACTTTTATAATGAGCCTATTTATCATGAAAGTATACTTTAATGATATTATACAACATTGATATATAACGCATTAAATAAACATAAAAGTATACTTTGATGATATGATGCGTTATCATTAAAGTATACTTTTATGAAGATGTAAGTTCTTGAAAGAAAATGCGGACGGCAACGCGTGGCTGCCGTCCGCAGAGGGATGAATGTTCAGGGGAGGCAATTAAGCCTCGGGCTGCTGCTCTGCCTCGGCAGAGTAGTCGATGGCAGCGAGAGCCTGATAGAGACGCCAGCGGCGGGCGATATCCTGCTCTTCGAGGGCGAGGAGCTTCTCGAAGTTGGCCTTGTTGGTCTTGGCCAGCATCTTGAAGCGGTTTTCACCGCCCTTGCCGTCCACACCGATGAGGGCCTCGCGCACGGACTTCTTGGGAGCGCGGCTCTTGATGGTGAGCGGGTTCTTGCCCTGCTTGATGTTGTCCGGGTTGAAGTTGTAGAGCAACCAGCGTCCGCAGTCAACAGCATCCTTCTGGCGGTCGAGACCCTGAGCCATGTTGATACCGTGGTTGATGCAGTGGCTGTAGGCAATCACCAGAGCAGGACCGTCATAGGCCTCGGCCTCTGCCAGAGTCTTGAGGGTGTGCTCATCGTTGGAGCCCATGGAGATGGAGGCCACATAGATGTTGCCGTAGGTCATAGCCATGTAGCCGATGTCCTTCTTCACCTGATCCTTACCGCGGGTGGCGAACTTGGCCACAGCGGAGCGCGGGGTTGCCTTGGAGCACTGACCGCCGGTGTTGGAGTACACCTCCGTATCCATGACCAGCACCTTCACGTTGCGCCCGGAAGCCAGGATGTGGTCCAGACCACCGTAGCCGATGTCGTAGGCCCAGCCGTCACCGCCGAGAATCCACACGGACTTGCTCACCAGGTGGTTGGCCTGTGCCTTGAGGGCAGCCAGCTCCGGATCCTCACCGCAGGCAGCCTTGATGGCGGCCACGGTTTCGCGGGCGTTGACCACCTCTGCCTCTGTCTTCTGCGGGTTGGACTTGATGGCTTCCACCAGGTCGGCGCCCACCTTGTCGGCTGCAGCTTCAAGGAGCTCCATGGCGTACTCCTGCTTCTTGTCCAGAGAGACGCGGAAGCCGAGACCGAACTGGGCGTTGTCCTCAAAGAGGCTGTTGGCCCATGCCGGACCGCGACCGTCGGAATCATGCGTCCAGGGAGTGGTGGGCAGGTTGCCGCCGTAGATGGAGGAGCAGCCTGTAGCGTTGGCCACCACGAGACGGTTGCCCAGCAGCTGAGTGAGTGCCTTGATGTAGGGAGTCTCACCGCAACCGGCGCAAGCACCGCTGAATTCGAACAACGGACGCAGGAACTGCTGGTCTTTCACCTGACCGACATTCACCTGTGTGCGGTCAACATCCGGCAGCTTCTCGAAGAACTTCCAGTTCTCTGCCTCGGGCTTGAGAGCCTCGGCAGCCGGGGTCATGGTCAGGGAGTTCGTGGGGCAGACGCGGGAGCACAGTGTGCAGCCCGTGCAGTCGGAAGCAGATACCTGAATGATGAACTTCCGGCCCTGCCAGTTCTTGTGCATCTTGCTGGCATCTGCGGACTTGAAGCTCTCCGGAGCACCTTCCAGCTCTGCCGGCTCCACCATCTTGGCACGGAGGGCGGCGTGCGGACAGACCGTGGTGCACTTACCGCACTGGATACAGGCCTTGCTGGTCTCCGTCTTCTCCGGCTGCCACACGGGGATTTCGAGGGCGAGGTCGCGCTTCTCGTACTGTGTGGTGCCGCTGGGGAAGGTGCCGTCCACGGGCATCTCGGAAACCTTCACGCTGTCGCCTTCGCCGATAACAATCTTGCCGAGCACGTCGCGCACGAATGCGGGAGCGCCGGGAGCGAGTGCGGCGGGGATTTCATGACCCGTGATGGTGCTGCCCAGGGGAACTTCATACAGGTTGGCCAGAGAGGCATCCACAGCCTGAATGTTCTTGGCCACCACTTCGTCACCCTTCTTGCCGTAGGTCTTCTTGATGGCTTCCTTGATGTAGCCGATGGCTTCATCAGAGGGAATCACACCGGAGAGGTGGAAGAAGCAGGTCTGCATAATCATGTTGATGCGGCCGCCCATGCCGGTAGCCTTGGCCACCTTGAAGGCGTCGATGCAGTAGACCTTGATGTTCTTGTCGATAATCTGCTGCTGCATGCGGGCGGGCAGGCTGTCCCACACCTTGTCTGCGGGCACGTTCGTGTTGATGAGGAACGTGGCGCCGTTGGCTGCGTTCTTCAGGAAGTCGAAGAGGTTCAGCAGGCTCGGCTGGTGCAGCGCGATGAAGTTGGCGCTGGTGATGAGGTAGGTGCTGTGAATCGGCGTGGTGCCGAAACGCAGGTGAGACACCGTGGAGGAGCCGGACTTCTTGGAATCGTACACGAAGTAGCCCTGCACATACAAATCCGTGTGCTTGCCGATAATCTTGATGGCGTCCTTGTTGGCACCCACGGTACCGTCAGAGCCCAGACCGTAGAACATGCAGCGGGTCACGGTGTCGGCCTCGGTCGTGAAGTTCGGGTCGTAGGCGATGGACTTGCCGGTCACGTCATCCTCAATACCCACGGCAAAGCCGGTCATCGGCTCGTCCTTCTTGAGCTCGTCGAACACACCCTTGACCATGGCGGGGGTGAACTCCTTGGAACCCAGACCATAGCGGCCGCCCACCACCTTCGGCATAGCGTAGGGGAGCGTGCCGGCTACCAGAGCGTCTGCCAGAGCCTGCACCACGTCCTGCAGCAGGGGTTCGCCCTGGCTGCCCGGCTCCTTGGTGCGGTCGAGCACGGCAATCTTCTTCACCGTCTTGGGCAGAGCGGCAATCATATCCTCTGCCGGGAAGGGACGATACAGACGCACCTTCAGCACGCCGACGTCCTCGCCCATGGCCTGCACGGCCTCCAGAGCGGCCTCTGCACCGGAACCCATCATGATGATGACGCGGGTGGCCTCCGGGGAGCCGATGTATTCCACCAGATCATAGTAGCGGCCGGTGAGGTCGCCGAACTTCTTCATCGTGGCCTTCACGATACCGGGCACGGCGGTGTAGTACTTGTTCACCGTCTCACGGCCCTGGAAGTACACGTCCGGGTTCTGGGCAGTGCCGCGGATGACCGGGGCGTCCGGGTTCAGGCCGCGGGCGTGGAACTCATCCACCAGCTTCTGGTCGATGAGGGCGCGCAGGGTGTCGTCAGAGATGTCGGCAATCTTGCCCACCTCGTGGGAGGTGCGGAAGCCGTCAAAGAAGTTCATGAAGGGCACGCGGCTCTCCAGCGTGGCGGCGTGGGCGATAGCGGCCATATCCGGAGCTTCCTGGGTGCTGGCGCCGCAGAGCATAGCAAAGCCTGTGGAGCGGGCGGACATCACGTCGCTGTGATCACCGAAGATGGAAAGCCCCTGAGCAGCCAGAGCACGGGCGGCGATGTGGAAGACGCAGGGAGTCAGCTCGCCGGCAATCTTGAACATGTTCGGAATCATCAGCAGCAGACCCTGAGAGGCTGTGAACGTGGTAGCCAGAGAACCGGTCTGCAGAGCGCCGTGTACGGCACCGGCGGCACCGGCCTCACTTTCCATTTCCACGATGCTGGGGACCGTTCCCCAGAGGTTCTTGCGATCTACGGCGGTCCACGTCTCTGCCGATTCACCCATCGGAGAGGACGGGGTGATGGGGTAGATAGCGGCCACTTCCGAACAACGGTATGCTACGGAGGCTACTGCCTCGTTAGCATCAATGGTGCTGTATGTAGTGTTCATGTGCTATAATAGTGAATATTTAAAATCAGGTGATGGGTGGAGACAGTACTCCCTTGACGGAAGCAGAGCTTCACTTGGAGTATACTACACCTCCAAGCGTGTAAAATCAACCGAAAAAGGCAAAAATCTCCGTATTTTGTTTGTTATACAGGTGATATTGGCGAGATAAAGCAAAAAAAACGCCGCCCTGCGGGTCGGCAGAGCGGCGGCTTGCGGAAATAGCTTTTATAATGCCTTCGCTTGGCTTTACAGCAGGGAGAAGGCGATGTTGAGACCGGCCGTCACGATGGAGACCATGCTCATCAGCTTGATAAGGATGTTCAGGGAAGGACCGGAAGTATCCTTGAAGGGGTCACCCACGGTGTCACCCACCACGGAAGCGTCATGGATGGGCGTGTGCTTGCCGCAGAAGGAAGCATCACCCGTCTCGATGTACTTCTTGGCGTTATCCCAGGCACCGCCGGAGTTGGCCATGAACACGGCCAGCACGAAGCCGCCGGCAAGACCGCCGGCCAGCAGACCGAATACACCGGGAACACCCATGATAAGACCCGTAGCCACGGGAACCACCACGGCGATGAGGGAGGGAACAATCATCTCGCGCTGAGCACCCTGAGTGGAGATACCCACGCAGCGGGCGTAGTCAGCCTTCTTGCGGCCCTCGAACACGTCCTTGTCGCTCAGCTGGCGGCGTACTTCTTCCACCATGCTCTTGGCAGCGCGACCCACGGCGTTCATGGTCAGACCGCAGAACAGGAAGGAAAGCATGGCACCGATGAAGATACCCAGCAGCACCTTCGGGTTCATGAGCGTCACGTCGAAAGCAGTCATGAACTCTGCGATGTTCATCTTGGCAACCTCTGCGCTGTTGAGAACGGTGTCACCGAAGAAGCTGGTCTTGAAGGTCTCACCGTAGTTCACGGCAGCAATCTTGAGCTCCTCGATGTAGGAGGCGAGAAGAGCAAGAGCGGTCAGAGCGGCGGAACCGATGGCGAAGCCCTTACCGGTGGCGGCGGTGGTGTTACCCAGAGCGTCCAGAGCGTCCGTGCGGCTGCGCACGTCATCACCCAGAGCGCTCATCTCGGCGTTACCGCCGGCGTTGTCGGAAATGGGACCGTAGGCGTCCGTGGCCAGGGTCAGACCCAGCGTGGAGAGCATACCCACAGCAGCGATGCCGATACCGTAGAGACCCATGCTCATGTTCTCTGCGGAGAAGGTGAACTCACCGGCAGAGCAGAGGTAGGCACCGATGGTACCCAGAACGATGAAGATAACCGGCCAGCAGGTGGAAATCATACCCACGCCGATACCGGAGATGATGACGGTTGCCGGGCCGGTGGTGGCGTTTTCGGCAATGAACTTCACGGGTTTGAACTCGAAGGAGGTGTAGTACTCCGTCACCTTACCGATGGCGATACCCACCACGAGACCGATGACGATGGAGCCCCAGATGCCGAGCCAGTTGTTGATGCCCAGAGCCCAGAGAATCACAGCGGAAAGAATGGCGATAAGCACGCCGGAGAAGTTGATGCCCTTGTTGAGGGCAGCCATGAGCTGCGTCTGATTGGCACCCGGCTTGGTGCGCACCATGAACACGCCCAGAATGGAAAGGATAGCGCCCACGGCACCGATAATCATCGGAGCCATCACGAGCTGCAGACCCTGCTCGTATGCCCAGCCGGCACCGGCGGCAGCGGCAGCACCCAGAGCAGCGGTAGCCAGAATGGAACCGGCGTAGGACTCGTACAGGTCGGCACCCATGCCGGCCACGTCACCCACGTTGTCACCCACGTTGTCAGCAATCGTGGCGGGGTTGCGGGGATCGTCCTCGTTGAAGTGATACTCCGTCTTACCCACAAGGTCAGCACCCACGTCGGCAGCCTTGGTGTAGATACCGCCGCCCACACGGGCGAAGAGAGCCTGAAGGGAAGCACCCATACCGAAGGTCAGCATGATGGTGGTGATGGTCACCAGCTTGTTCACGCCTTCACCGGCCACCATCCAGTTGCAGTTGTCCAGAATCAGGTACCAGCCGGAGATATCCAGCAGACCGAAGCCCACCACCGTCAGGCCCAGCACGGCGCCGGAACGGAAAGCAAGCTGCAGACCCTTATTCAGACCGTCCTCCGCATCGCGGCAGGCCTGGGCCACACGGCCGGAGGCGTAGGTAGCCGTCTTCATGCCGATGAAACCGGCAAGACCGGAGAAGAGACCGCCGGTCAGGAAAGCTACGGGAACAATCTTGTTTTGCAGGCCGAAGTAGGCCATGACGCCGAAAATAACGGCGATGATGATAAAGAAGACGGAAACAACCTTATACTGCTGCTTCAGATAGGCCATGGCGCCTTCGCGCACGTAGCCCGCAATCTCCTTCATGCGATCCGTACCCTCGTCTGCTTTCTTCATGTCGAAGAAGAACTTGGCCGCGCAGGCCAGAACCAGCAGAGAGGCAACGGGAACGATCCAGAATAATGTATTGGGGTCCATTGTCTGATTTGGTTTATTGAGGTTGATTTGCTTTTTATGACAAAAAAGCGCGAGATTCTACACTCCAAAACCTGTTTTGGCAATCCTAAAGTTTGGAATAGATAAGAATTTTTCTGAAAACGGATTAAATGTAGAGTATTCTCTAGTTTTGTAGGGGTAATTTATCGAATTCCCTTGACTTGAGGCACAGGGTTCGTTAGGATTAGGACAGCCAGCCAAGCTGCAACAAGAGATATGAAAGCTGTTTTACTGTTCCCCGGACAAGGAGCCCAGAAAGTGGGCATGGGCAAGGATTTGTACGATACATACCCGGAAGCACGGGCTATGATGGATGCCGCAGACGCCGCATTGGGCTATTCCCTCACACAGGTGATGTTTGAGGGGCCGGATGCAGAGCTGACCCGCACCTGTAACTGCCAACCGGCACTCTACCTGCACGGTCTGGCGCTCTACAAGATGCTCAGCAGCATGGTGGACATTGAGCCCGTGGCTGCTGCCGGACTTTCTCTGGGTGAGTTCACCGCCCATGCCGCTGCCGGCACATTCAGCATGGAGGACGGGCTCAAGCTGGTGCAGAAGCGCGGTGCATTCATGGAAGATGCCTGCAATGCCGCTCCCAGCACCATGGCTGCCATGATTGGCGGCAGCGATGAGGCTGTGGCTGCGCTTGCCGCTGAGTGCGACATCGATGTGGCGAACTACAACTGCCCCGGGCAGACGGTGGTTTCCGGCTCTGTGGAAGGCGTGGACAAGGCCGTGGCGGGTGCGAAGGCTGCCGGGTTCAAAATTGCCAAGAAGCTCAACGTGGCCGGTGCGTATCACAGCCGTTTCATGAAGAGCGCCCAGGAGGCTCTGCGTCCGGAGCTGGAGTCCACCCCCATGCAGACACCTGCTGTTCCCGTGTACTGCAACTATGAGGCGCGCCCCGTGACCGGTCCGGATGACGTGCGCGCCATGCTCGGCGAGCAGGTTTGCGGCTCCGTGCGCTGGGCTGCCTGCATGAAAGACCTCACGGATAAGGGTGAGCGCCTCTTCATCGAGATGGGTCCAGGCAAGACGCTGGCCGGCATGATGGCCCGCATCTGCAAAGAGGCCACCGTCATCTCCATTGAGGATGTGGCCACATTGCAGGCCGCCGTGGAGACCCTCAAGGGCATGCAGGGTTGACCCTGAACTGCTTTTCGGCCGGTTAGTCGTTTGACTAACCGGCTTTTTTTGTATGCAGCACCGCATTTGCTTGACGAATGGCAGGGGATGTGATTCATTAGAGGCACGACTATGAATAAAAAGATTTTGGAAGTAAAGAAGCCGCTTTCCTGGGTAATTCCCGGCGTATTGGCTGCGTTGGCAGCAGTCGGACTGGTTATAGTAGCCAACTGTTCTAATGAAAAAGTGGATGGCGGTTATGCCGCCTACGTCTACACCAACCCGATTGTGGGGGTAAAGGAATTCAAGAGCATCATCAAAGGCCCGGGCGGCACGGGCTATGTGTGGCGCCAGAAATCCATCAAAATCTGCGTGACCCCGTATACCATGACGGAGGATTTTGATGATATCCGCGCGGCAGACCAGCTCAAGATGACGGCACAGGCCTATCTGGTATACCGCATCGACAGCAACAAGATACGCGAGTTCGTGGAACAGTACGGCGCCATTGCCGATGTGCCCAACAAGCCGGACGAAATCGCACAGGATGCGTATGAGTCCTTCATCCGCCAACCGTTCCGCACGGCGGTGCGCACCGCTATTGCCCGTTTCCGCGGCTTGGATGCCCCGGCTCGCATCCCGGAAATCACCCTCATGGTGGAAGAGAGCCTGCGTAAGCAGCTGGAGGGTTCCCCCTTCATCGTGGAGTCCGTCACCATTGGCTCCACCATGCCCCCGGAATCCGTGACCGCCGGTATCACCCGCAAGGTGGAGGCCTCTCAGGAGTACGAGCGCCAGGCCATTATGCTGGAGATTGCCAAGCGTGCCGAGGAAATAGCCGATGCCGAGGGTCGCGCCAAGGCCAACAAGATGAACCAGGAAGCGCAGGGCGAGCTGCTGCGTGCCAAGGCAGAGGCAGATGCGAAGCTCTACGCCAAGCAACAGGAGGCTGCCGCCCTGCTGGCCATGAAACAGGCAGAGGCAGAGGGTATGATTCTGGAAGCCAAGGGTAAAAAGGCTCTGGATGAGGCCATCGGTGAGAATATCATCCGCATGGAAACTATTCGCAACATGGATAAGATTCGCTTCCCGCACATTCTGGTGGGCAGCGAGGCGGTTTCCCCGCTTTTTGATGCGATTCGCCGCATCGTCCCGCCGGCAGCTGCTCCGGCACCGCAGCTCCCCGCGCCACTGCCTGCTGCGCCCGCACCGCAGCCCGCCCCTGCTGAACCGCAGATGTGACCATGATGAATCTGCCACCCGTCATCACCGTGCCGGAGTACGCGCTCGCTGTGGTGGAGCGCCTGGAGAGCCGCGGCTACGAAGCCTACGTAGTGGGCGGCTGTGTGCGTGATTCCTTACTGGGGCGGCAGCCGAACGACTGGGACGTCTGTACAAATGCGCTGCCGGAGGATGTGCTGCGGGTGTTCCGGCGCTTCCATGTCATCAAGACCGGTCTGCAGCACGGCACCGTCACTGTCATGTCGGACAAGCAGCCGGTGGAGGTGACTACCTTCCGTATCGACGGAAATTATAGTGACAACCGCCATCCGGATGCCGTGAGCTTTGTCTCCCGAGTGGAGGAAGACTTGGCTCGGCGTGATTTCACTATCAACGCCATGGCGTACAGCCCCACCCGCGGGCTGGTAGATGCCTTTGGCGGGCAGGAAGATTTGGCAGCGGGGCTTATCCGCTGCGTGGGTGAGCCGGATGCCCGGTTCAACGAGGACGGGCTGCGCATCATGCGGGCGCTGCGTTTTGCTGCGCGCTTCGGGTTTGCTATTGAGCGAGAGACGGCTGCTTCCGTGCGGCGCAACCGTCACCTGCTGGAAAACGTGAGCGCGGAGCGCATCTTCAAGGAGCTGAAGGGGATTCTCATCGGTGCCGGCGTGCTGGATATGCTGTTAGCCTTTCCGGAGGTCTTCAGCTGCATCATCCCGGAGCTGGCCCCCTCCATCGGCTTTGACCAGCATACGCCTTACCATTGCTACGATGTGTGGACGCACAGTGCCTATGCCGTGGCGGCTGCACCGGCAGATGAAATCCTGCGGCTCACCATGCTGCTGCATGATGTGGGGAAGCCCTCCTGCTTCTCCATGGGTGATGACGGCAGAGGGCACTTTTACGGGCACCCTGCCGCCGGTGAAAAACTCACCAAAACCATCCTGCAACGCCTTAAGAGTGACAACGCCACCCTCTCCACTGTCTGCACCCTGGTGCGGGTGCATGACATGACCATGCCCACTACCGTACCGGGGATGCGTCGTCTGGTCGGCAAACTGGGGGTGGAGAATGTCCGCCGACTGCTGGATGTGCAGCGCGCCGACCACGCCGCCCACTCAGACTACGACCACGCCTCCGGTGATGCCCTCATTCGTGATGCCGCAGAGCTGTTGGAGGATGTACTGGAGATGGAGCCGGCCTTTACCGTGAAAGACCTTGCCATCAACGGCAACACTCTCATGCAGCTGGGCATGAGACCCGGCCCCGCCATGCGGCAGGTGCTGGAGACTCTACTGCTTGCTGTTCAGGAAGATGAGCTATCGAATGACCCGGAAGCACTCACAGATGCTGCCCGAAAACTAATTTGAACCTTTTTCTTTTTCTGCTGTCTAATAGTTATGTCACAATCCCCTCGTTCCCGTTTCACTACCCTGTTGCTTTCCCTGCTCATCCTCTGCGGTTTTGGCGGTGTCCACCGCATCTATGCCGGAAAAGTTATCACCGGTGTTATTCAATTCCTGACCTGTGGCGGCTTCATCATCTGGCAGGTCATCGATATCATCCGTATCATTTGCGGCTGCTTTGATGACAAGGAGGGCCGTACTATCTGATGTTTAAGCCTTCCTCATGGCCATTGAGGAACATAACTGCAACTGCCCGGCCTGCGAACAGATGCTGGCGCCGGAGGCGGAGCATTGCCCGGTATGCGGACTGCGTTTCTGCCCCCGCCGGCGCAATCCGTGGACCTGGTATTGCCGCAGCTGGCAGCTCTGGCGCAGCTCCACCGGGCGGGCCACCCCACAGGAATTTTACGCTTTTTTCCTGCCCAATCTGGCACTACTGGTGTGGTGGTGGATAGAGGTGTGCCGCATGCTGGTATCGGGGGCAGATTTTCTCTGCGGCCTGTTGTTGATAGTGCTCAGCATCTACCACCTGCTGGCTATCGTGCCGTTCTGTACCCTGCTCACCCGCCGCCTGCACGACCGCGACGGCTCCTGGAGCGACCTGCCGGAGCAAATCCGGGCGGCGATGGACGACCACGTCAATTCCCACGTCTGGTGCGCCTTTGACCATCTGGAGCCGATGGTCTGGCTCTGGGTAGGGGTGGAGGTGCTGCTGCGGGAGATATTCTGCGACACCATCCCCGGCCCGAACTGCTACGGCCCCTCCATCCGCTACCCTCGCTATAATCAATAATCTTTACTTATTGACAGCGGCTGCATAGGCCCGATTGATTTTCTCCATTTTCCCGGACCATGTGTACGTTCGTGCGCGCATTATGGCACTCTGAGCCATGCGCATGCGCAATTCTTCATCACACGCCAACTTATCCAATTCCCTTGCCAGGCACTCAGATATTTTCTTTTGGGATTGAATAGGAATTTTAATACCGCATGTATCATCGATGGCGGTTGCATACCCACAATGATTCAGCGCAACAATTGGCAGGCCGCCTTGCATGGCCTCCATAACAATGTTTGGGGTTCCGCCTTCATGAATACTGGTTATGCACATGACATGACAACTCCTCATCACGGATGATACTTTAGAATGCGGTATATGACCATGGAAGTGAACACATCGCTCTATTCCTAAATCATGAGCCAGTTTTTTCCATTCACTTTCTTTTTCCCCGCTGCCTAAAACTTCCACTTCCACGGATTGTCGGCAAAGGGGAATCGCCTTGAGCAGGATGGGTAAAGCTTTACGGGCTTCAAGAATGCCAACCCAACACAGTTTCAGCGGTTCATGTTTCAGGTGAGGAACCAACTCGGGCGAATGAGCTTCCTCATGCGTACCCACCTCTCTCATTTCTTCTGTATCTCGTTTCCATAGTTTCTTAATGACATCTGCACCTAACGAGTCAGAAGCAAAAATCGTATGAGCAATCTTTGAAACACGTCTGGCAGCCAAACAGAAACGCATTTGGTATGCATTGATTATATTTCTGCAAATGTAGTGTACAAAATCACGTGCACTCAACCCCCACAGTAAACTAATCGGCGTATTCTTAAATCCGCCCACAGGGCCCCAGATAAATGGTTTACCTAATTTCCATAAATAGCCGGGCTCGCGATAGCCCACCAAGTTAACATGATGTACAATATCAAAATTTTCTTTCTTATGCAATTCCACGGCATACTTGTATGCTTTCCTTTGCCATGCATTATAAAACCAGTAATAACTGGAAGGTAGTATTTTACGAAGGAGTTCATGATGCTTTCTCGGCACATAGTGGAAAGTAATATTTTTCACATCATCCGGGTTCTCCTTGCAGTAACGCTCCAAATTGGCTCGGAATTCACCTTCTTCCACTATAGCATGAACATCATGATAACGAGAAATGTTAATGGCAAAATTCCATCCCGTACCCGGTTCAGAGCCCTTGTATGGATCGCAGGCGTAGCACCCTAAAAGAACCTTGAGTCGCTTATGTGATAAATTGTCCATCATGACGTTTTTGTTGCTGATTCTTCCCCTAAAACCAAAAAAAGACATGGAAAGTCTATCGAATTTAAACCAAGATGTCCAGAAAATTGTTTTCTGAATCATTTTATCTGCGAGGATGTTTCTGATTTACTGCTGCTCCGAAAAATTCACGATAAAGAAATATCATCCGACTGCAGAGAAAACACTCTCGCTTTTTTAACCGTAAAAACTGAAACAACCTTATTTCCCGCTGCTACCTTTGCAATCCGCTCGACATTCGGGAGCAGGGATGCTATAATCCGCATCAGGATGATGTACGACAGGATTCTTTCTCTGATAAGCTCGTATCACCACATAGGTGTCATTTCTCATTTCCGACCGGATGGCGATGCCATCGGCTCGACTCTGGCACTCGGCTTGGCGTTGCGGGAGATGGGGAAGTCTGTGACCATGTGGAATGAGGATGAAGTGCCGACTCGCTATGCCTTTCTGGAGGGTACGGAGCTGATACAGCCGCTGCCTGCGGTGGTACCGCCGGAGCTGGAGCTGCTCATCTGTGTGGATACCGGGGATTGGAAGCGTCTGGGTGACCGCGCTGTGAAATTATTTGCCGGATTCCCTCGCATTGTCAATATCGACCACCATGCCTCCAACTGTTGCTACGGGCATGAAAATCTGGTGGAGGGAGGCTCCGCAGCCTGCGGATTCGTGCTGTATAACATGCTGAGGCATTGGGGATGCAGTATCACGCCGGCTATTGCTTCCGCGCTGTATACTGCCATCAGCACAGATACCGGCTCTTTCCAGTATTCCTCCACCACGCCGGAGGTGATGCAGGCGGCGGGTGAGCTGCTGGCTGTCGGGGTGGATGTGGGCGATATCAACCGCCGCATCTACCAGGAAATCCCCCTTTCCACCCTCATGGTGAACCGCGAGGTGCTCAATCACATGGTTGTGGAATGCCGCGGCCAACTCTCGCACTACACCATGCCGGCCGGCCGTAAGGCAGAGCTGGGCATCAGCTTGGAGGACACCAAAGATTTGGTGGATATCATCCGCACGGTGCAGGGAGTGCGCGTTTCTATCATTTTCGAAGATCTGGAGGATGGTCGCATCCGCATGTCGCTGCGTTCCAAAGACCCGCAGATAAACGTGTCCGATATCGCGGCCCGCTTCGGCGGCGGCGGGCATGCTATGGCGGCAGGCATTCGTATGCAGGGAGAGATGGAGGATGTGCGCGCCCGCGTGCTGGCTGCCATCCGCGAACAACTGAATAAAGCAGAATGAGTATGTCGGAAAATCAACCCAGCGGGGTGTTGCTTGTGGATAAAGACCCCGGATTCACCTCTCACAATGCCGTGGCTCTCTGCCGCCGCATCCTGCAAACCAAAAAAGTGGGCCACTGCGGCACGCTTGACCCCATGGCCACAGGCATGCTCATCGTGGTCATCGGCAAAGCCACCAAAATGCAGGACATGCTCATGGGCGAGGATAAGGTGTACACCGCCACCATGAAGCTGGGCATTGAGACCAACAGTCAGGATGCGGATGGTGAGGTGGTAGCGGAAAAATCCACCGCCGGTATCACGAAAGCGGATATCCGCGCGGCATTTGAGCATTTTTACGGCGCTTTTGACCAGGTGCCGCCCATGTATTCTGCCGTCAAAATAAACGGCGTACCATGTTACAAACTGGCGCGCAAGGGAAAGGAAGTGGAGCGCAAGGCTCGTCATGTCGCGGTGCTGGATTATGAAATCACCCGCATGGACTTGGCCGCCGCAGAGGTAGATTTTACCGTTCATTGCACCAAGGGATTCTATGTGCGGACCTATGCACATGACATCGGGCAGTGGCTGGGCTGCGGCGCACACCTGACCGCTTTGCGGCGCATCCGCTCCGGCATGTTTGATATCTCTCAGGCGGTGGATGTTCCCACGCTGAAAGCCGCCGGGCGGGAAGAACTGCTGGCACGGCTTCTCTCTCCCGAACAGGTGCTTGCCGCTCGCTCATCATAAATATACAGCCACATTCCGGTGCATGAAAATCCTCTCTTCCCTTGATGAACTGCGTTCCCTGCATCAGCCGGTGCATTGGGCTCTGGGATTTTTTGACGGCGTGCACCGCGGCCATCGGCGTGTGATAGAATCTGCCTCCACCCCGGGGGCGCTGCGGGGCGTGTTCACCTTTGCAGATCATCCGTTGGCGTTGTTATGGCCGGAAATCCAGCCCAAACTGCTCACGCCGGAGGCAGAGCAGAAAGCTGAACTCCTGCGGCAACTGGGCGTGGATGTCATGTTGCGGCTGCCCTTTACCCGCCGTGTCGCAGCCCTCAGCCCGGCGGAGTTTCTGGATAGGCTGCGTGCCGCTTGTCCCATAGCAGGCATCTCTGTCGGCAACAACTGGAGGTTCGGTCGAGATGGCGCCGGCGATACGGATTTTGTGCAGGAGTATGCTGCTCGCCATGGCATTTGTGCCTGTGTTCAGCCCCTGTTGGAGCAAGAGGGAGAGACCGTA
Source organism: Akkermansia sp. (assembly GCA_045121855.1). Lineage (GTDB taxonomy): Bacteria > Verrucomicrobiota > Verrucomicrobiia > Verrucomicrobiales > Akkermansiaceae > Akkermansia. The sequence goes on along the minus strand of JBGVGW010000011.1, from coordinate 36,548 downwards.
TGCTCCAGCCGTATCCGCTCTGCTCTGGCCGCCGGACGGTTGGCTGAATGCGAAGAAATGCTGGGGCGTCCATTCAGCGTCTGCGGTATCGTGGAGCATGGCCAGCATCTTGCGCGCCAATTAGGCTTCCCCACCGCGAACATCACGCTGCCGGCTAACGCTGCTTTGCCGCCTTTCGGCGTATATGCCGTCACCTGTCGCTATGGTGACACCACCCTTCACGGGATGGCCAATATCGGCCTGCGTCCCACCATTGATGAAACGGAGAAACCCATCCGTCTGGAAGCCCATTTTGTCGATTGGAGCGGCGATTTGTACGGCAAGCGGTTAGAAATATCGCTCACCCGTTTCATTCGCCCGGAACTGCGCTTTGACGGCATCGAATCCCTGCGGAAACAGATTGCGCTTGACCTGGCACAGCTCTGATACCGAGGCTTGACAGGGGGGGAGAAAGCTACCCCGCTCCGCCGGAGCGGGATTTCACCGGCCGCTTGGTCGCCGATTTCGTCCGCGCTGCGCGAGGATTTCGCTTTACGTAGAAACGAAATCCGTTCCTTGTCGGAACGGACGAAATCCTGCCTTTCGTCAGGATGAAATCCGCTGCTTATAGCGGCGGGTGGTGGAGGAATTAGCCTGAAAGGGGCAGTGTTTTCAAATAAGGCAATCAGACTTGCTATCCTTTGAGTCGGGTTAAGTAATTGATATATATAACACAAATAATGAATGTTTTATGTATAATTTTGCGTCACGTGCTGCATAGATGAATAGAGTTTACTTGCTCAAAATTGACAAGTTACTTGCTCAAATATGACAAGTTACTTGCTCAAATTTGTTTTGGGGAAGTAGTATCTCGTGGGTGAGTTGATATCTCCGACGGTGTCAATGAGTCCCTTGTTCATGAGAATCTTGATTCTTTTGGATACAGTGTTGCGCGCTTTTCCGGTCAACTTCATCAGCTCCTGAAGTTTCAATCGGGAACACTTGGTTAAATGCAGCATGATTTCCTTTTCTAGTACATCTAAGTCTTCACGTTGGTACAGGGAGATTACCATATCATTGATTTGTTTTTCTGCCATCTCCCGGTTTTCGTATCCGTTTCGCAATATGATTTGTACATAGCGTTGATCCGGTTCTGAATAGGTTGGTGCAGACAGAGCTGATGCTTTCATGTCTGCAAAAATGCGTCTGACTCCCTCATTAAGTTCCCTAACCCATCCGAAATCTACTAATATTCTCGCGATGTGCGGATTACGAGAATATCGCGTGTGCTGAATGTTGTCAACAGTAACGATGTTAGGTAATTTACCGGGGCTGATGATTTCCAGACGATCATCAAACATATTAATTTGAATAAAAGCTCCCTCCAATGCATATTCTCGGTGAGCTATAGCATTGATAAGCGCTTCTGACCACGCAAATTCAGGGTATTCAGGCATCGTCTCAAATCTTCCGGTTCTCGGATTTAATTTTGTAATATCCTTTAGTTGGGCAGCAAGAAGTTGTTTTGCCTGAGGAATGAGTTTCAATATGGGTAAATCCATATTGACATCTTTGATGATATTGAGATTACTTCCGACCCCGGCAGTTGTTCCGCTATAGCGTGTGAATCTTACTCGGCAATTGGGATGAGCCTGAACTACTTCTCGGGAAAACAGCAAAAGAGCCCCGCGAGTCAGATACCAATTTCCCTTTTTGCGTTTCATTAATCCACGTGCTCTCAGAACCTGTTCATTCGGTAGCCCCTCTGCATTGATGTGTGCTTTATATTCCTGAATAAGTTCTTGATCTAAATCTTCAATGATGGCCTCTTCATCACATTCATCTTCGTAACGCCTTTGGTTCTTACCATATTCGAGCATACGAAGATCTTCCCCTTTCAGTTCCTTGGTTCGGTCTCCTATGCGAAGAAAGACGGATTCATTTTGTGTCTGGATGATACGATCCGTTTCAGCTTCAATATGGAGCAAAAGCAGGTTATCTACTTCTCCCTTTTTGTTGATGATGGGTAAAAATTCATAACTGAACTTAGGAGAGGGTTTGCAATAATCCTTAGGAGCGTTAATGAGCTGGTTAAGCCGCTCGCTGCTAATATCCTTTATTCCTTCGAAACTTTTGTCATCTGCAGCACCCACGACAATTGTCCCTCCATCCGCGTTTGCAAAAGCGGAAATGAGTTCTGCAAGAGAGGATGGTTTTACATTGCGTCCTTTCCTGTCGAATAGCTTGTTTTCATTGGCTGTTTTCAGATAATCAATGGTTAGAAAAGGGGCAAATGATGGTACTTTACGCATGTTTGTTGCACTATAACGTATTATTGTTGAGAACACAAGCCTAAATTTCATGGAATGGAGTACGCAGATTTTGTCGTGTAACGATTTCGTCCGAACGGAGGAAGATTTCGTTTTCTACGAAAAAACGAAAAATAAAAAATGTCCTTTGTTCTTGGGCTTTTGTTCTTTTTCTGTTGCCATCGCGGGGGGAATTTGGTATAACTCAGGATAAGCGTATAGGTTGGGCAAACTGTGTCAACCCGCTGTCACCTTACTTACGTTTTAATGCTCACAATACCATGAAATTACATCTCCCCACGCGCCTTCGCGCAGCTGTTCTCGCCTGTTTCGCAGTCGTGACTTCGTTCTCCACCACCCTCGCTACGGGTGCTATTGTCGGCGGGGCTTTCGCCGTTGCCATCGCCGGTAGTCAGGCTCTGGCGGCTTATGACGCGACCAACGCTGTTCTTTCCGGCTCGGATAACCCGGGCATCTTCGGCACGGCAAGCAATCAAACGCCTGTGACTGTTCCCGATGGTAAGACTCTTACCTTTGCCATGGAGAATACGAATACTACCAACTGGTTCGTGAACTCCACCTACAATGCGGATATTCTCATTGACGGAGGGGATGACGGTTCTACGGGTATGTGCATTACCAACGGCGGTAGCGGAACGATGACTTTTGCCGGGAGTGTAACCGGAGACGGTTTGCTGAGTAAGACAGGTGCCGGTACAGATATGACTCTGGCCTTTACCGGTAATGTGTCAAATTTCAGCGGTGGTATAGACTTGGGATCTACGAGCGATCGTTTTGTTCTTCGTTTTTCCTCTACTAATGTAAGTTCTTCTGAAAAAGGTGTTTCCGGTATTGGCGATATCAGTTTCAAAACGGCCAAAAATACGCTGGAGTACAATTATTCCGGCGGCAGTACGGTCTATGTTACCAATGCCATTGCCAAGGACGGCGGTACTTCCAAGGTAAAGCTTTCCGGAACGGATGCCGTGGTGTTCACCAAGTCTGTGACCATTGATGAGCTGACCTCCTCTGCTTCCTCCATTACCTTTGCCGGAGGTTCTGCTACCCTCATCGGTACTTTCAATTTGGCGAATGCTGCGTTGGGTACAGCTCCTGCGGTGCAAGGAACAGGCGAGTTTAATTTGGCGAACAATATTCTTGTGGAGTTGGGTGATATTTCACGCCTGCAGCTCAATCAGGAATATGTTGTCTTTGGTGAAGATATCACGGTAAGTGGCTGGGATTCTCTGACAATGGATCGTTTTACCGTTCAGGGAGTAAGAATCGGTAGCCGTACGCAGTACACGCTTTCGGAGAAGGGGATTACGTTTACAGATTACGGTGCGGTGTATACGGATATGAGCACCGCCGGCACACAGAACTGGAATTATACGGATACTATTTGGAACACTTCTCAGGATAGCTCGGATTCCCCCATTGCTTTTGCGGCGGGCGATAGTGCCATCTTTACGGCTGATGCCGTCCTGACTGTTCAGAATGACGGTGTAGAGGTGACCGGATTGACCGTTTCCGGAGAAGGAACAGAAGTGTCTCTTACCGGTGGTTATATCGTGGTGAGAGATGAGGTTGTGGTGGGTAATGGTGCAAAATTATCGCTGAATACTAAAACGAATGCCACCGGATATCTTCGCGGAGAGGTGACTGTTCAGAATGGCGGTACGCTGCAGTTCAATGCTAAGGATGTCACCGGTTATACAAACAATAACACCCACACTATCAACATTAATGAAGGCGGTAAACTGGTTATGAACATCCAGGATACCACTGATGGTGTTAATGAGACATTCCGCGGTACGCTTAATCTGGACGGAACTCTGGAAGGTAACGGACGCTGGGATTTGTATGGCGGCAGCGCCAAGATTGTCACCGGAGACGGTAAAAATGCAAGTATCAGCACGAATTTGCAACTGCGCCAGAATGATTCTGCCATCACCGTTGGCTCCAATTCTACGTTGACCGTTTCCGGTACATTGGGCTCTGGTAGCGAAGGTAATGGCAAGTTGATTAAAAACGGTGCCGGTACTTTGAAGTTTACCGACGGTGCTTTGAATGGCGGCATCGGCTACAAGCTTTCCGGCGGTAATCTGCTGTTTACAAACGGCGGCGCGTTGGGCTCTATAGAGATTGCCGCCAATGACACGAACTTACAGTTTACCGGCTCAGGTAAAACCTATACCACCGGTGCCATTTCCACCACAACAAATAATTACTTTGCACGTAACATTCGTGTGGATTCCGGTGTTACTGTGACGGTAGCCGCTAATTCGGACGGACGCGCTCTGGTAAATTCCTGGGGTATGGGAGTTCTGACGGCGGATGGTACTCTCAATCTTGAGGGAAATCTGTACATGCATACCGGTGGTAACAACAGCACTACCAATAACCTTATTACCGGCACCGGTGTAGTTAATGTTGCTTCTCTGACTACCAGCAACGGCGGTACCTACAACTTCAGCGTCAATGCACTGAATGTTTCCGGATATGCGGAATTCGGTCAATACACTAATTTCCTCGGCGGTACGGCGAATCTGAATGGTACTTCCGGATTCTTCATCAGAACTAATATCGAGGGAGGAACGCTGAATCTGGTCGGCGCGTTCAAGTCTAACAATAACGGAGTAATCAATGTCAACTCCGGAGCATTGAATTTCAAGGGTGTAACGGCAGAAGGTTTTGACAACACCCTTCAGGTGCTTAATGTAGCCAAGGGCGCAGCAGTGACGGTGGATACCGGAGCCGTTGCCACCATTGCCTCCGCTACTATTGCCGCACCCATTGTCAATAAGGGTAATCTGACGCTCTCCGGCACGCTGACGGTGTCTGATCTCAGCGGCTTTACTCCGACCGTAAACGGCTCGCTCACCTATGTGGATGCAGAGGGTAATCCCTCGGAGAACGGCTATTTGAGCGGTGAGCGCGCATACACCCTGATTGAGAACACCGGTACACTGAATGATGATGCCATTACTGCGGTTTCCGGGGTGGCAGGAACCTATGCAGACGGTGTGCTGACCTCAACTTCCACAGATGAATCCGTATTCTATGTGAATACCACTGTGGATTCAGTTGCTCTGGGTGAAGGCAAGAAGTATTACATCAATGGCGGTACGCTGAACGTGACCACAGATGCCTACAATATTCTCAGCACAGCAGAGGGTACCACAGGTACTATCAAAATCACAGAGACAGGTATGGCGACCGGCAATACCAACCTGACCACTGTATTTGAGGGTAAGCTGGAGCTGGCTTCCGGTATTGCTTTCACCCTGGGTAAGGCAGAAGCCGGTAGTGGCGGTGACGGCAAGGTTATTGATGTCGATTCATTCTCATCCGTGATCTTGAATAACGGTTCAACTCTGAACTACCAAGGTAACGGTAATACCACGATAAAGAATTTTACTGTTAAGGAAGGTACGGCAAATCTGTATTACATTGACGCCAATGGAGATAATGCCGTGCAAATGGTGGGCGTGACCACGCTCAATGGACATTTAAACTTCACGACTCAGTATGATGGCGCCGTTGCTTTTGAGCGTCTGACCGGCGTCGGAAATCTGACATCTGTTGCGGCCTCCGGAGCATCTGAAGAATTCCGCTTGAGTGTTCAATCGCTGCAGGGATACAAGGGTGCCATTTCTCTCACGAAGGGTGGCTCTACGTATGAAGCGACCATCAGCACCGGCTCAACGGAGGCTGTCAGCTTCAAGGGTATATCTGTCACCAATGCCATGACCTTGAATCTGAATGTAGAGGCGGCAACAACCATGACGGAGGGGCTGTCCCTCAGCAATGGTGCAACTGTGAGTGCCACTGCTGCAACCGGCGGCAGCTTGAGCACGGCTCTGGTAGTTAATGAAAACCGCGTAGAAAACAGTCGTTCCAACTCTGTCTTCCGCTATACGGGAAGCGACCTGAGCATCAGAGATATTACGCTGAATAATACCGCGCGCCTGGAAGCTGATTTTGATGCGGATTCATTGAGCATCAAAGTCGGTAATGATACGAGGCTCAAGGCTGCAAATAATCGCACGCTGACGGTAACATCGCTGAGTGCCGTCGCGGGTTCCGATAATAGCTTCCTTACCATTGGCGGTAACGGAAAGGTCTACCTGAATGGTTCAGGCAGCATAGAGTCCTTAGGCATCGGCGCATGGAATACGTCCCCTGTAGTGGATTTGAACGGTACGTACACCGTAGGCAGACTCCGCATGTCGGAGGAGGGGACATCAGGACTCAACCTTAATGCGGGTTCAACGCTTAATGTAACAGGAACGATCAATAATAATTCTACATCCAGAAGCCTTCTTCTGGCTCATTGGGGGCATGCTTCTACACTGGTGCAGGACGGAGGTACATTGAATGCCACCGGTGCGGTGATGTATACCGGTTGGACGGGTGCCGGCACGTATCAAGCGAAGTCCGGTACAGCCACGCTGAAGGGTATTTCGTTCCGGGCTCAGGATTGGGGTGGAAATAACTACAGAGGTGCTTTCCTGTTGGGCGATGAAAGCGGCGGCAGCGCTCGTGTCAATATAGGCAGCGAAGGTATATACGGAATCAATAACGGAGCCTCCGGTGCAGAGGTAACAGTCAAGCTGGGTAATGGTACGCTGGGTGCTTATGCTGATTGGACGATGGGATATGATGCGGGTAGAACAGCTATCGATGTGCAGCTTATCGGCGCTAACGGCGGTACAATCATCGACACGGGCGATATAACGGATAGCAATGTTGGCCACACCATCACGATTAACTCGTCTTTGGTGGGCAGCGGAAAGCTGGTTAAGACAGGTGTCGGTACGCTGAAACTGGCGGCAGCCAATACCTACAGCGGCGGTACGAGCCTTAATGGCGGAACGCTGGAGGTAGCCGCAGAGGCTGCTCTGGGCAGCGGCTCTCTCAGCATCACCGGAGGCACTCTCGATGTGACGGAAAATGTTACGCTGGGCAATACTGTGAGCACCACGGTATCGGGCGGCAGCCTGAAAGCATCTCATACCTCCGGTTGGACGCTGACCGGTGCAAGTGTGGGTAATGCAGCAGCAGATGCCAACAGCGCCGGCATGGTGACGCTGACCAATACCACCATCACGGGTAATATCACCGGTAATGACAAGCTGGTGATGAGCGGCACAGCGAATGCCACGGCCAATGCGACGGTGAGCGGAGTGAGTGTGGGTGGTATAACTGTGACCTCGACGGATGCCAATAAGCTGACCCTGAATAATGCCACCATCGGTTCAGCCATCACCAATAACGGTGCTCTGGTACTCAGCGGTACGCAGAATGTGACGCTGGATGGCGCTAATACAACCCACTATGCAGATATTTATGGCGGCAGTACCTTTGGTGACAACGGGTACAAGAGCTCGCAGGATGTCTACACGCTGGTGAGCGGAGCGGCTGCTACGGCTGCCACAGGCACGACATGGCAGATTGATGGCTCAACGGTTGCCAATTCGGCGTTGACGAATGTCAGCTTCGATGGTAAGAATCTTACCGTCATTCAGGTCAGCGACACCGCCGGAAAAGTGTACTATATCAACAGCGACACCGTGGAGTACAAGACCGGTGCCGGTTGCTATGCGGCAGAGAAACTGCAGCTGGTGGGCGGTAAGCTGGTGATGAGTGAGGAGCTGGACAGCACCGTGACCACGGGCGGTATCGCCGTGACGGGCAGCAGCACCACGCTGGAGCTGAACACGGAATTGGCGGCAGATAAGCTGAGCCTGGGCACAGGTGCTGCTACTGTCCTGGTGGGCAATGGTACGCTGAATCTGGGTACGGGTACCTCGCTGGCCTCCGGTATCACGATGGGTACGGCAACGGATGCCAAGTGGACAGGCACGGTGAAGGTGTCCGGCGCGGCGCTGACCGATGCGAATCTGAGCGGTCTGGGTATCAGCGGTTCTACTATTGAGCTGGATGATACGGACGGCAGTCTGAAGGGTGGCACGTATGCGGCCGCTGTATTGCTGACCAATGGTTCGGAGCTGACGCTGGGTGCTGACAACGCCTTCAACGGCGGCTTGGATGCCACCAACGGCACGCTGAAGATTGCCGGGAAGAACAGCATCAGCACTCTGACCCTGGCGGATTCTGCAACGCTGGGAATTGATTTGACCTCCATGGGACTCGATTCCCTGCTTAATATGGGCGATGAGGCGCTCCTGACCATCGGCACGCTGAATGTCGGTACGGCAGGCGGTGCGCTGAATCTGTCTGCACTGATCAGCTCTGACCTGTTGCTGACCATGAGCAATGGTCAGAGCATCACGCTGGCAGATATCGCCACCAACAACGCCACACTGGGTCTGCTTCTGGATTCCGGAAACGGCACTCCTGCCGAATCGCTGGTGATGAGCGATGATAACGGCTACCAGTACACCTACACGCTGGCACAGGATGACACCACGGGACATACGGTGGTGAAGGTGAGCGCCAAGCTGTATCAGAACGGCTGGATTGGTGATGAAACGGATGTCTGGACCACGACAGACTCGCTCGCCGGTGCAGATGCCAACTGGGAAGGCTCCATCGGCCTGTTCGCCGGCTATGGTTCCGGGACGGTCAATATCGATGCCGCCGGGGTGGATGCTTCCGCGAAGACGGTGATGGTCTCCGCTGCAGAGCACACCACGGATTACACCTTTGAGGGCGGCGCTCTGGTGGCAGATAAGCTGGTGGTGAATGCCGGCAGCCTGACCATCAACAACGAGGGTGTGGAGACTCTCAGCACAACCGTGGTGAGCGGTGAGGGCAGCCTGACGGTGAACACCGGTAAGGAGCTGACCGTTGGCACGGATATGGCGGTGCTGAACGAGGCCAAGTTCACCAACAAGGGTGAGACCACCATCATTGGCACGCTGACCGTGGCTCAGGATGCTACGGTGACCAACAGCCGCAACCTGAGCGTGGGCGGGGTATCCGCAGAAGAAGCCACCATCAGCAGCACCGGTCAGCTGACCATCGGTGCCGACGGCGGTACCATCAGTGCGCTTACCGGTAACGGCTACCTGAATAACAGCGGTGAGCTCACGATTAAGAGTGATACGGATTTACAGACCCTCACGAATGCCGGCACGCTGACCGTCGAAGGGGCTCTGAAGGTGACGGCTACTGCTACCGGTGGTGTCATCAAGGCCGCTTCTGCCGACCTGGGTTATGCCAAGCTGGCTGAATTGCAGGTGACCGGTGCCGTGACGGCCAAGGAGCTGACGGTGGATAAGGCTACCATGGAGAGCCTGACGGCAGATAAACTGGCCAGCCTGGCCGGTGATACCGTGACGGTGACGAATGACGCCAGCCTCGGCACCTTCTCCGTGAATGGTGTGCTGGAGGTGGGCGGTAAGCTGACGGTAAGCGACGCTGTGGAATCTGAAGGCGAAATCCTCGCCGCAGAGGCTGATTTGCAGTCGGATGCCACGCTTGATACCCTGAAGGTGACGGGCGGTCTGAATGCAACCAACCTGTCGGTGACGACTCTGGAAGCTGCCTCTCTGGATGCCGAATCGCTCACCATCACGGATGGGGGAACGGGCACCGTACAGAGTGGTGTCACGCTGGACAAGTTCTCCGGCAGCGGCAGCTTCAGCGTTCTGGGTGACCTGACGGTGAACTCTACTGTTGCGCAGGGCGGAACAGTGCAGGCTGATAACATCACCGTGGCGGGTTCGGCTGTCTTTGCCGATGTGACCACCGGTAGCCTGACGGCCGATGCCGTCAGCCTGACCAACGGCAGCATCACCACCCTGAATACGGAACACCTGACGGTGCATGGTACTGTATCGGTGTCCGATGATGTGAGACTGGCAAGTCTGGGTGGCATGGGTGCTCTGCAGGTAGACAGCAAGCTGAGCCTGACGGAACAGATTACCAGCTCTGCCAATGTGGCCGCCGGTATCCTCGAGCTGCAGGCCTCCGGCAGTACGCTGGGCAGCGTGCTGGCCGATACGCTTGCCGTGGCAGAGGGACTGACACTCAGCACGACGGATGCTCTGCTGACGGTGGACAATTTCCGTGTGTTGAATGCCTCGGAAGTGGCTATCAGCCTGAGCGAGTCTGTATTCGCCGCTCTGGACAAGGAAGCCAGCGGTCTGTACAGCATTGCAGACTACCTCATCATCGATGGTGTGGCCTCTGCTGATATCTTCAGCCTGACGGACTGCTCCGGACTGGATGCCCTGCGCGCTGCGGGTCGTGATGCCACGCTGTCGGTGAGCAAGGGTAACCTCTACCTGAGCATCACCGCCGCCATGGATGAAGAAGGCGAGGAAATCGGTCTGGTCTGGGATGCCACCGGTGGCAATACCACCACCAGTACCGGCTCCGAGATTGATACGGAGGATGGCTTCTACAAGGCTCTGGATTATGTGCAGCAGGTTCTGGTGAAGGATGATACCACCTTTGACCTGACGACGGATGCCGTGGGCGATGCGGAACCGGGCAACACCAGCAAGCCGGAGCTTGGCCTGACGGTGCGCAACCTGCGCGGCGGCGGTGAGCTGACCATCAAGGGCAACAGCGCGGCTCAGGACGTGGCTTCTCTCTTCAATACGGACGGTAAGGTCACCTCGGCTGCGGAAGCCGTGGGCTTGACGGTGGATGCTTCTCGTGTGAATCTGGGGCTGCCGGCCGACAGCGATGGCATCATGGATGACGATTTTGGTGCGGAGAGTCCGACTCTGGCCTCTCTGTCACTGGTGAACGGCGCCTTGGTTGATGTGAATGCCGATACCGAGGTGCTGGGTGATACCGATTTGGCAGACACTTCTGCGCTGCAGGTGGCAGAGGGCAGCATCCTGACCACCCACATGCTGAGCGGTACGGATAAAGCCTCTGTCAGCGGTGCCATTCGTGTGACCAAGGGTGGCGTTTACACCGGCTCCGGTGAAAATGCCGAGATTATCGCCTCCGGCGGCAGCGACCTGCGTCTGCGCACGGGCGGTCGCAAGGGAATGAGCCTGTTGGCCGAAAACGGCAGCAAGGTCACTCTGGATTCCGCCGGTCAGGACGGCAGCATGAAATCGCTGCGAGTGGGCGGGGCCTCTATGGCCCGCATGGCGGGTTCTTCTACGCTGAATCTGCTCAATACCACCACGACGGATAAGGGTATTGTCCACAACACCCTGTCGCTTACCGATACGGAGGGTAACTACATCAGCAATACCGCTGTCACGCTTTCCTTGGGCCTGACCGAGACCGCCGGCACGCTGGGTACGGCAGATGCTCCTGTGGTGATTGACGGTGCTGCGGATGTGACCGGTTCCTCCATTACCGTCAATATGCTGGGTAATGGCGTGAAGAACGGCGTGTTGGATATTGCCACGGGTGACGTCGCGAATCTGAAGCTTGCGCAGCTGGTGACCGGCGGTACGGTGGAAGGTAACAACGTGGTGCTGACCGGCACGCCGGAGATACAGACGCTGCTGGCCAAGTACTACACCAATGCCCGTCTGGAGAAGGACGGTGCCATCACGGTGGACCGTGTCACGGATTACTATTCCGCAAACCTGAAGCTGAGCGAGAATGCACAGACCGGCGCCGCTATGGCGGATGTGGCCCTGCTTCAGGTCAACCCGCAGGCGAAGCGCGACGAATACAAGGATTTGGCCGGCGTGCTGGATTCGCTGGATGCTGCTGTCGTTGCCGGCAATAACGCTGCTGCCGACTCGCTGGGAGCCGCAGTCAGCGGTGCCTCCGTGGCGGCGTTGGGTGCTGCCGTAGCGGGCGATGTGGAGCGCCAGTTGATGGCCCTCCGTAACCGCACCACCACTATGGGTGTGGATCAGAATAGCCCGAATCTGGATATGCCCTACTTCAACGCCTGGATCAATGCGGAGGGTGACTTCCGCCGCATGGATGAGGACGGTACGGCTGCCGGTTATGAGCTGAACTCCTGGGGTGGTACTGTGGGCTTCGATGTGGATATGACGCCGAACTTCACCGTGGGTCTGGCCGCTACGGCCATGTACGGCGATTTCACCGCCAAGTCTGCAGACCATGCAGAGGGTGATATGGATACCTACTATCTGACGACGTTCGCCCGCTTCGCGGCACACCGCTGGTCGCACACCTTCGTGGCTACCGTCGGTATGGCAGATACCTCGCTCAAGCGCACCGTGGCACATGCCAACGGCAGCTACAGCGCAGAGGGTGATACCGATGCCCTCAGCTTCGGCTTCCTGTACGAAGTGGGCTATGTGGCCGCCATGAACGAGAGCGCCACAGCCTGCCTGCAGCCTGTGTTCAACGTGATGCTGTCCCACAGCTGCCTCAACGGCTATAAGGAAACCGGCAGTGATGCCGCCCTCTCCACCGGAGATGTGGAGATGACCACGGTGACCTTCGGTCTGGGTGCCCGTACGCAGGCACAGGTCGGCACGGGTACGCTGAACCGCGCTACTCTTCTGGAGGGTCGCGCCCTCGTCAAGCTGCGCGCCGGTGACCGCGAGGCTGAGGCAGAAAATGCCCTCGGCTTGATTCCCGGTGCCACCGGCAGCGTCGTGGGTGCAGAGAAGGGTGTGGTCGGTATGGAACTCGGCGTGGGTATTACCATCCCCGTGGGTTCGGAAAGCGGCTCCGTCTTTGCTGATGCCTCGCTGGAAGTGGGTGGCGGCTATACCAATATCAATGGTACGGTTGGCTATCGCATCAACTTCTAAGCAGCCTCCGGCTCGTTATTTCATGCCACCGCCGCAAGGCGGTGGCTTTTTTATTGCTGCCTATCAAGTCCGACAAAAGAGCTGTACGGAGAGAAAGACAAAAGCTTCGGCAGAGACGGAATGAAACCGCTCTGCCGAAGCTCTCTGCTGCCGGAGACAGCTAATGTATTATATTTGTCAATCAGAACGTCAAAGCTCCGCATTCCGCATGTCACCGGTTTCGGTGAAGGCTGTGTGGAAGGCGAAGGCCTTGGAGAGGTTGTGCGGGGTATGACCCTTGGGGGTGAGGGCCACGTAGCGCCGCAGCAGGTCGCGGTAGTCCGGGTGGGCACAGTTCTCAATAACCTCCACGGCGCGTTCACGGGGTGATTTGCCGCGCAAATCTGCCACGCCCTGTTCGGTGATGATGATATCCACATCGTGCTCTGTGTGGTCGGTGTGCGAGACCATGGGCACAATGGCGGAAATAGCACCGCCTTTGGCCACAGAGGGGCAGGAGAAGATGGTGTAGGCGGCGGCGCGGGCAAAATCACCGGAGCCGCCGATGCCGTTCATCACGCGGTTGCCGAAGAAGTGGGTGGAGTTCACATTGCCGAAGATATCGGCCTCGATGGCCGTGTTCATGCAGATGAGTCCCACGCGGCGGGCAAAGGCGGGATCGTTGGAGATTTCCTGCGGACGCAGGATGATTTTGTTGCGGAAAAAGTCGAAGTTGTCGTAGAGGTACTGCAGCTTCTCGTCGGAGATATGGAGACAGGCGCTGGAGGCGAAGATGCAGCGCCCCTCAATCATTAGATCCATCACCGTGTCCTGCAGCACCTCCGTATACATCTGGAAAGCGGGGATAATTTTGGATTTACCCACGGATGCCAGCACGGCGTTGGCCACATTGCCCACTCCGCTCTGCAGCGGCAGGAATTGCGGCGGGATGCGACCCTCGCGGTATTCTTTCTCCAGAAAGCGTACCATGTTGTCGCCAATCTGCTCCGTCACGCCGGAGACTGCCTTGAACGCAGCGATATGGCTGGGCTCGTGCGTGTGGATGACACCCACAATCTTGGCGGGGTCGACCTTCAGTGTGCGGGTGCCCACGCGGTCGCTCAGGTGGTTGAGCGGGATGTAGACGCGGTGGGGCGGGTCGGCCGGCATGTAGATATCATGCAGACAGCGCAGTTTTTCCGGGTCGTGGAAGCTGTTCAGCTCCAGAATAATGCGGTCTGCCAGCTGGCAGAAGGTGGGGGTGTTGCCCTCGCTGGTGGTCAGCGTCAGTTCGCCGTTGTCCGTCACCTCACACACCTCCACAATGGCTGTTGTGACACGCGGTAGGTGCCCGTAGCGCATGGCCTGCGCCATCATGGAGACGTGCGCCTCCACGTACTGGATATCGCAGTTGTTGATGCCGTTGCGCGTCTCCGGGCTGCTCTGGTAGGGCATGATGCGGCTGAGCGCCCCGGCATCTGCCAGCACGCCGTCTACCAAGGTGCTGGTGGTAGCGCCGGTCATGAGTGTTATCTTCCACGGGCGGCCGGCGGCGTGCTCTGCGCGGGCATGCTGCGCCAGCGCCGTGGGCATCACCTTCGGTGAACCCGCGTTGGAAAATCCGCTGAATCCCACAACCTCGCCATCGCGTACCATGGCGGCTGCCTGTTCCGGTGTCAGGACGTTGTATCGCATCGCCCCATAGTCTATCACAAAGTTAGAGCATAGTCTAGAATAAAAATTTCCCCGGCAGGCTCAAAATGAGCGTGCCGGGGAGAAAAACTCGGAAAGGAGGTGAGTTAATTAAGCGTTGGCTTCCTCTTCATCCTTCTTTTCAGGCATTTTACCGGTGGAGAAGTACTGCTCGATTTCCTCGAGGGTACGGCCCTTGGTTTCCGGCATGAAGAAGGCTGCGGTGATGAAGTAAATCACAGTGAAGCCGGCCAGAGTGAAGAAGACGGAGGAGTAACCCAGAGCACCGACCCAGGGCAGGAAGACGCCTGCGATGGTGGTGGACACGCCCTGGTTGATGAGCAGGGCAATGGCCATACCGTTGGCGCGGATGCGGGTGGGCATCAGCTCAGAGAGAGCCAGCCAGACGCACACGCCGGGACCGGCAGCGTAGAAGGAGATGAACACCACGAAGAAGCCGGTGACCAGCCACCCGGTGGTCGGGGTGGGCTTCATGCCGATTTCGGCGCGGGTGATGGAGATTTCCTTCACGGCGCCCTCAGGAAGCGGGGTGCTCCAGAAGCAAATCTTGTCCAGGAAGGTGGGAGCCAGAGCGGTGTCCTTCTTCACGGAGATGGCAGAGCCTTCAGCCGTGTCGGCGCGGAGCTCGGCTACATCCTGCTTGTTGTCCAGACCCTGCTTGTAGGTGACGATAAGCTGCATGCCGGGGGTCACGGACTCACCCTGCATGAATTCGGGATGAGCGGCGGCAACTTCGGGCTTGGTGACGGCCTGCTTCACGGCATCAGCCACGGAGATGTTGAGGCTGTTGTCGGAGAGGGCGGCGGTCACTTCCTGCGTGACGTCCACACGGTTGCTCTCCACGCTGTAGAACATGGCACCCACGCCGCAGAGACCGGCAATGATGCCCAGCGTGCCCATCTTGAGCAGGAAGGTACGCCCCTTCTTGTCCACCAGAGAGACTGCCACGATGGTCATAATCATGTTGACAATCTTGATGGAGAAGTCAGCCCAGTTGGCCTGAGAGCCTTCCAGACCGGCCTGCTGGAACACCTTCACGGAGTAGTTCAGCACGGAGTTGATGCCGGTTGCCTGTGTGCAGGCCAGCACAATCACGGCCAGAATGAAGGGAATCACATACTTACGCTGCAGGAGGGAGTCGCCCTTGGAGGCTTCCTTCATGGCTTCCTTCTGGGCCTTCTCAGCCTCATCGGCAGCAATCATTTCATCGAGAATCTCCTTGGCGGCCACATCACCGTTGTTGGAGGCGAGGGAGAGCAGAGCCTCTTCCTTGCGACCGCGATAGTACAGCCAGCGCGGGGATTCCTTCAGCTTGCAGGCACCAATCATGAGGATGATGCCGGGGATAGCGGAGCACCAGAAAATGGTCTGCCAGGCCATGACCTTGTCATCAGCGGAGACGGTCACATCTGTGGCGGCACCCACGAGCATGGTCACCACCAGACCGATGACGGCGGCGAATACCAGACCCACGGTGAGCAACAGCTGGAACATGCCGGTACCCTTACCGCGGGAGTTGGCATCCAGACATTCGGCCAGATACATGGGAACAACCACGCCCACCAGACCGGCAGAAGCGCCCTGGAGGATACGGCCGCCCATGAGCATTTCAAACACACCGTTGGAGAAGCAGATGACGGGGATGCTCAGCGTGAACAGGAAAGCGGAAATGATAATCACCTTCTTGCGGCCCAGCCATTCGGCCAGCATACCGGCGAAGAGGGAGGAGAGCACCGAGCCGAACAGCACGGCGGCCACCACGATGGAAATTTCCTGCGGGGTGTAACTGGAGGTTGCCTCAATATAGGGCACAGCAGCGGCAATCACGCCTACGTCAATGCCGTAGAGAAGACCGCCCAGACCGGCCATCACCATCAGGTAGGTGGCGTAGCGCTTTACTGAAGCGGGAAGTTCAGCTTTAATAGTATCGGTACTCATAACGCGCCTATTATATCAGCTACTTCCTGCTTGGCAATCCTAAATTTCCGTTAGCAGCCGCTTTTGATAATGCCGTGCGGCTGCGTTATGCGTCAGCGGGTGCGCTTCCACGGACCGTCGCCCACGGAAATCACCTCCACGCGCACGCGTTCCAGCCCCTTTCGCTCAAAACCCAGAAAGCGTGCCACGCGGGTGCTCACATCGATGAGGCGCCCGTCGATATACGGCCCGCGGTCGGCCACGCGTACATAGCAGCTGCGCCCGTTGCTCAGGTTGGTCACGCGGCAGACGCAGGGCAGGGGCAGTGTCCTGTGTGCTGCATAGAACTGGTGGCGATACAGGCGCTGGCCGATGGCTCCCGGGTCCCCGTCTGCCTCATAGAACGAGGCGATGCCGTCCTCCTTGTAATGGAGGGCATCCTCCACGCTGAGCGGGTAATAGCGCACCCCCTTGAGGGTGTAGGGTGCTTTCTTATAGCCCTTGTAAACCGGAAATTTTTGGGTATAGCGCTGCTGTTGGCAGGCGGTGAATGCCAGTAGCCCGGCGGCGAGGAGAGCGAGGCTGGAGAGTGTTTTTATCATGCTTTTCGTATTATAAATCAGAACAAACGTTCTGTCGATATCAAAAAGCGGGGCAAATTTGTCTTGCCTTTCAGGCGAAATAGGGTATGCTAGGGGCAGCGGGGCAGATTATACCATTCCCCCGTAACGTACACTTATGGCCAGCGATAATCTTCAGGAACTCGAGCAGAACTACATGTGTGACCCGGATGCGGACGGCGGTTTCGTCTTCACCACGGTCGAGGCGGCAATCAACTGGGTGCAGAAGAGCTCCCTGTGGCCCATGCCGATGGGTACATCCTGCTGCGCTATTGAATACATGGCTACGGCCTGTTCCCGTTTCGATATTTCCCGTTTTGGTGCAGAGGTGAACCGCTACGCCCCCCGCCAGGCCGACTTCATGTTCATCTGCGGCACTATCACCTACAAGATGGCCATGCTGGTGCGCCGCATTTGGGAGCAGATGCCCGAGCCGAAGTGGTGCATTGCCTGCGGTGCCTGTGCCTGCTCCGGCGGCATGTTCCGCAGCTACTCCGTGCTGCAGGGTGTGGACAAGATTGTGCCGGTGGATGTGTACATTTCCGGCTGTCCTCCTCGCCCGGAGGCGCTGCTGCAGGGTCTCATGACTCTTCAGGACAAGATTTCCGCCACGGAGCATCCGCTCAAGGGCTTCTTCAAGCAGCATGATGCCCGCATTCCGCAGAATGTTGATACCATCCCCATGGAATCCATGAACCCGGAGGCCTGATAACCCCAGCTGATAACCTTTTTCCATTCACCTATATGCCTGCCCCCACGCTTTCCGAACGCCAGAATGCCGCAGCTGATACCATTTGCGCCCGTTTCCCCCAGGTCGGTCGCAAGGAGTTCCGCGGTGATGTCACCCTGACCGTTCAGCCCAACGATTTGCTGGCTGTGATGCGCTACGCCCGCGAAGCCTGCGGTTTCGACATGCTGCTGTGTGTCTCTTCCGTGGATAATCTGGGCTGTGAGCCCCGTTTTGAGACCAATTACACCATCACCCAGGCAGAGACCGGCGCGAACCTCCTGGTGCGCTGCCCGGTGAGCGAGGCAGAGAACGCCGTGCCCAGTCTGGTGTCCGTATGGCGTGCTGCCAACTGGCTGGAGCGCGAGCAGTACGACCTCATGGGTATCGAGTTCACGGGGCACCCTGACCTGCGCCGCATCATGATGTGGGAGGGCTATCCCTACCACCCGCTGCGCAAGGATTTCCCGGTGGCCGGTAAAGATTTCGAGCAGGCCGGTCTGGCCTTTACGCAGAAAGCTCCCACCGCCGGTGGTCCTTTCATCACCCGTCCCGGTGTGCAGACGGCTGCTGCCCGCGAGCCCCGTGCTCAAGGCTGATGCCGGCCCGGAAAACGCTTAATTTTCTGACCGATGCGCGCCCGAACCGGCGCGCATTCGTGTATAAAAGCTCAACAGACGAACAGATATGGCTCAGTTAACCCCTGATCAGGACCCGGTCATCCGCGCGCAGGCGTGGGTGGGCGATGCCGTGCTGGCGCTTTATGTGCGTGAGTGGATTCTTTCCTTCAATGGCGGCGCTATCGACGGCTCTCTCTTTGTGGAGTTTACCAGCAACAACTTCCTGCGGCTCACGGGCAATGCCACCGGTGTGGAAGCGCAAATCGGCCGCGTGTTCAAACAGGACGGACTGCAGGCGGCCTATGCCTGGATTGATGCAAACCTGCGCGAGCGCATGGAGCAGCGCTTGCATATCCTGCGCTCCCGTCACCCGCATCACCGCCGTTGAGTCGGGTAACGCTTGCTATTTTTTGAGCTGCTCCACGGCCATTTTGTAGCAGAGCGGGTAGTCCAGCTTGCCGTTGGCCAGCTCCGGTATAGAGGGGACGGGCAGGATGCTATCCGGGCACCAGAGGGCGGGGTAGCCTTCGTTCATGATGCCGTAGCGGATGGTGATGAGGTCGTGCGGATGAGAGATTTTGTGTACCGTGGACAATAGGATGAGTTTTTCTCCCTTGGCAGAGTCCGGCACACCTACCACCGCAATACGGCGTGCGGGCTCACCGGGGGCTGCGGGCTTGATTTTGAGGACTCGGGAGAGTACCTGTTCCACATGCTCGTGAGATATCATCTCGCCGCCTATTTTGGAGAATCGGGTGCGGCGACCCAGAATAGTCAGCATGCCGTCACTATCCAGTTTGCCGATATCGCCGGTGCAGAACCATGCGCCGCGGGTACGCTCGCGGGTGGCGTCTTCATCATCCAGATAGCTTTTCAGGATGGACGGACCTTTGAGCCAAATCATGCCGGGTGTGCCCAAGGGTTGGAGCCGGTCCTCGCGCGAAGCATCCATGATGCGCACGGCAACGCCGGGCAGGGGGGCGCCCACGGTGCCGCCGCGGGCAGAGGGAATGGCACTCCCGCCTTCCGGCAGGATGGGCACCGGGAGGTTGACGGAGACAACGGGGGAGGCTTCGGTGAGTCCGTAGCCTTCCAGTAGGTTGAGCTTGAAGCGCTGCCGTGCCTCGGTAGCCAATTCCGGGGAGAGACGCTCCGCGCCGGTGATGAAATAATCCAGCGATTCAAAGGTCTCCGGCGTGGCCAGATGGAACATGTGGCGCACCAGAGTGGGTGTGGCTACAGTAAGGCGCACCTTGTACCTGCGGATGAGTTCGCAGAGGCGGCGTGCTGCCAGCGGGCTGGGATAGGTGACCATGTCGTAGCCGTACACCAAGGGCATGAGCATGCCGATGGTCAGCCCGAATGAGTGGAAGATGGGCAGGGAGGAAAGGAAACGGTCGCCGGTGGTGAGGTCGATGCGGCTCTGCGACATCACGAGGTTGGCCACCAGCATGCGGTGGGTGAGCGGAACTCCCTTGATACTGCCGGAGGAGCCGCTGGTGAAGAGGAGGGCGGCTTCGGCATCCGAGGACGGATTGTCCGGTAGATGGAGCCGCTTGGCAATTTGTTCCGGCGTGAGCATGCGCAGCAGCATGCGCCACATGCTCAGGCGACTGCCGCTCATGTCGGACAGCTCCTGCTCGATAAAGATGAGGTCGCGGGTGCGCGGCCAGGAGAAACTCTGTAATTTGGTGACAAATCGTTCCTCGGTGATGAATCGGGAAATACCCGATTTTTTCACCATGTCGCGGAATACCGGAGCCGGAGCGTTGAAGTTGACATTGACCGGGGAGATGCCGGCCAGAATGCAAGCCACATTGGCGATGGTGGCCAGTTTGCCGGGTGGCAGGATGATACCCAGACGCCGGTGGGAGGTATGCCGCTTCAGCAGGCGGGAGAGACGGAAAGCGTACACCAGCAAATCATGGTGCGTCAGCTCCGAATCATCAATGCCGTCTATAATGCAGGCCTCCGGGTGGGCTTTCAGGGCGCTGATGAGCAGATGTGGCAGGGAGGCGTTTTCCACAACGCTGTGGCGGTTCAGCAAATCGGCGGAGGCTTCCAGCCATGCGCTCAGCACGCGGGAGCTCTGCGCAGGGCCCGGCTTGACCGGCGGCAGAATGCGCAGGTGGGTCGCATCGCAGGGAGCGGTGGTGCAGATGGTGTCATCCGGGCTGTCGTTGAGCATGCCGCAGAATACGGGAAGCGCCGGGATGGGGGAGTTGTCGAAAAAGGTCAACAGCTCTGCCGGATAGTCGCACAGCGTGCCCCGCAGCTGTGTGGGACGCCCCGGCAGGAGAACGATATAGCGCCGATCCGCTGCGAAAGCGCGCAGTCGCTCCACAACCTGTGCCTGCGTTTGTCGGCGGGTGGAAAACATCAGGCCGGAAGCCCGCGTTTTCTGCAGGTGCTCCATGATGGCCGGCTCCGGCGGCAGTTCGTTCTGCACGAGCCAGGAGACTCTTCCTGCTCCGCCCAGAGCTTTTTCCAGCTCCTGCATGATGGCTGCATTGACACGGTTGGGCAGCACCAGAACCGACTGCTCCGGGATATTGCCGGTCCCCTCTGTCACCATTTGATTCATGTCCATCACGCAGATATTATTATCATGCGTCGGCGGCTGTGTCAAGCACGCGGCACATGCAGCCGCTCAATGTACTTGGCAATCATGTCAACCTCTATGTCCGTGATGCTGCCGGGAGCGTAGGTGTGCATGATGGTGCGCTGCCAAGTGTGCGGTGTAATCCAGAACTCCAGCACATCTTCCTCCGGTATGGAGGCGATGGTGAGCGATACGCCGTCGATGGCGATGCTGCCTTTGTCAATGGTGTAGCGCATGTATTCTTTCGGTATACGGATGCGTACCATGTGGTCCTGCCCCACCGGGGTGATGGAGACAACTTCGCCTACGGTGTCCACGTGGCCCATGACGAAATGTCCGCCGAAGCGGCCGCCACCGCCCATGGCGCGCTCCAGATTGCAGAGCGAACCGGCTTTCAGTTGGCCGAGTGAGGTAACGCGCATGGTCTGGGTGAGCAGGTCGAACTCCACCCGATTGCCTTCTGCCAGCCTATCCACTGTCAGGCAGCAGCCATTCACTGCAACGGAATCGCCCAAGGCCAGCTCTGCCGCAAAGGGGATTTCAATGGCGCAACGCGCCCCTGTCTCTACGGGCTGCAGTTCCAGCACCCGTCCCGTGCATTCCACTAATCCGGTAAACATGGCGTCTTTTCGTCAGCGGATAAAGTTGAAGATGAGGAAAATGAGCACCGTGGGGCCGATGGCCCACAGGAAGAGCTTCAGAGCGCTGATGCCCTTGAAGTACTTGCCCAGAATGGCCTGCCCCGCCGGGTTGGGGGCGTTGGCAATGACGGTGAGACCGCCGCCGGTCACGGCGCCTGCCACAATGGCATAGCGGATTTCATCCGCCAGATTGGGCACTGTGCTGGACAGGAAAGTGACGGAGGCGTTGTCATTGAAAGCGGTCAGGATGCTGGCCAGTCCCATGGTGGTGGCGGCACCCAGCTCCGCAAGGGCTTGCAGCACCGGCTGCATCCACCAGCCCTGGCAACCGCCCAGAATCAACAGACCTGCCAGGAAGAAGGCTACCAGCAGCGGCACTTTGATGGAAAAGGCATTCTGGTATTGCGGTGTGGCCATAGTGAAGCCCAGGAAGAAGAGGAAACCGCCGATGAAGATGGCCGGATGGTGAGCGAAATAAACCGTCCAGGCCAGGAAAAAGATGGATACGCCATACACCCAGGGCGGGATGATATCCTGACGGTCTTCCCATGTGGTGGGGACGGAACCGTCGAAGGCGCTGTTGATGCGCTGCACCTCTTCCAAGCGGCGGAATTCTTGCTTGAATATCATGAAGTAAATGATGTTGGAGGCAAAGATACCCAGCATGGCCTTCCATCCGAATTGGGTAAGCATGTGCATCATGTCCCAGTTCCACTTGCCGGCGACCATCACAATGGGCGGTGCGGCAAAGTGAGTGAGCGTACCGCCCACGGACACGTTGACGAAGAGCAGGGCAATGGTGGCATAGCGCAGGCTCATGCTCGGCTTGAGCTGGTAGAACTTCTTGGAGAGCAGGATGGCTGCCAGTGTCATGGCGGCGGGCTCGGTGATGAATGACCCCAGCAGCGGTGCAATGCACAGCACGGAGAGCCACCATGCAGCCGGAGTCCCCTTGCCGATGGAGGCGCCGAACTTCAGTGTGTTCTCTGCCAGTCGGTAAATCGGGCGGGAAGAGGCAATCACCATGATGACCGCCACGAACAGAGGCTCTGTAAAGCTGGTGTCGCGGTCAATGTAGAGCAGGAAGTCCTCCATGGAGTAGTAGTGGTTGCAAATGAGCGCAAACGGAATAATCCACAGCCCGAATACCACCTCCACTTCGCCCAGGAAGTGGCAGAGGGTGGAGGAGAAGGAGACGGGCATGCGCTGCTCCGGGTGCAGAATGCGGAATTTTTCTTCCTTGAGTTTTCTGCGGTGTTCCTGTTCCAGATGGTGGGCCAGCTGCTGGAACTTCGGGGCAATAAAGGTGTGCAGAATGGCCAGCACAAAGATGAGTGTTGCCGCCAGGTTGAAGGGGTCTACATCCACACGGTGCTTCAGCTTGTCCCAGAGCCCCATATCCTTTTCTGCCGGGGTGTATACCTTCAGCGGAATCGGGAATCGGCTGTACTGGGGATTACTGTTGGTGTAGTGGTGTGTCCAGGCGGGGAAAGGGCCTTCCGGGTTTATGTTGTATGTCACCTCGCCGCAGTCCGGGCAGGGCCACAGATTCATAGGCGGGCGGAAACCCTCTTTCAGGCGTGCGTGCTCCAGTACGCTGTGGCCGTCGTAGGCGTGGTGTTTCGCTTGGAGGTACTCCTTCATGCCCTGAACGCTGGTGGCACCGGAGGCTTGGAGCAGAGCATCGCGTGTCTTTTTCGGCAGATTAAGCGAGTCAATAATCTGTTCTTTTTCGCGGACATCCTGCTGGATTTTTTCGAGAGAGAGCGGGATAACACGATTTTGCGCTACTTCAGGCTGAGCAACCTCCGGTACCGGGAGAGGTTGTTGGGCTGTTTCTTCCTGTCCGAATGTCAGGCCACAAAAGCAGAATGCGCCGATAAGTGCAGATTTGAAAAGTGTTCTGAGCATGATTTCGAGATGATACTCCACCATACTATCACATGCTCCTTGCCTTGGCGAGTTCAAAATGTCGTCATTTTTGCCTGATTGCGGCATGCCGGTGAGGGTTGCGTTTTTCTGCTTGCTTTCTTGAGGGATGATTGCTAATATCATCGGGTAAGATAGAAGTCATGAAAATCGCTACTTTTGTTGTCTGTTGTGCAGCTATGCTGGCTGCTGCTCCCCTGTATGCCCAGAGTAGGGCGGCTTCTGACGATGCCGCCAAGGAGGCTGCCGCTCCGAAGTCCGGTGTGCGCTTTGTGATTTGCTCTCCCTCCAATGCTCAGCTGCCTTCACCGCTTTATTACAAGGCCGGGAAAGAGTTCAAGACGGCGAATATCAGCAGCCGCGTGCCCAGTCGTCGTATCCGCCCGGAGGGGGGTAAGGTGGAGTTCTGGGATGAAAATCCGGCAGAAGCTGCCGCCGACGGAAAGGATAAGGAGAAAGGCGGCAAGAAAAAGATGCCGGAGCCGGTACTGTCCATTCCCGTGCCGAGCGGCGGTGGAAAGATGCTCTGCATCGTTGTGCCCGGCAAGGAGGTATCACAGACGCAGACCTATTTCCTGAAAGAAAGCGATTTCCCGAAGAAGGGGATGCACCTTATCAATTTCTCGTCTTACCCGCTCAAGATGATCACCTCGGAAAAGGGTGATTTCTCTGATCCCTCTGAAAAGACGATTGGCGTTTTCCGCCGGGATGAGGGTATTTCTGCCAACAATACATGGTCCTATACGAGCGAAAATGTCGGCAAGAGTGTTGCTTTTGCGCTGATGTATAAGGATAAGGATGCGAAGGAGTTCAAACGCTTCAAAGTTTCGCAGTTCTCTATTTCCGGCCGTCAGGCGCAGATTAATATGGTGGTGAAGGATGCTTCACGTAATGCGCCCAAGCTGTTGTCCATTCAGCTGGTGGAAGATAAGTAAATTATACCAAACTATCTCCGATTATGCCTCACAGTAAACATACAGAGGGGCCGATTGCAGAGCGCATTGCGCACATCGGCAATCAGTTCGCCATCAGCGGGGATTTCATGTATGGTGAAGAGCTTTGCAACGGGCATATCAACACCACCTACCGAGCCTGCTATCGATCTGAGGATGGCTTGGAGGAACGCTATATCCTGCAACGTATTAATGATTACGTGTTCAAGGATCCGGCGCAGGTGATGCGCAATGTGGAAAAAGTAACCCGCCATATCACATGGAAGCTGATGCGGCGTCGCGGTCGCTGCAATGCCGGTCAGATTCTGACGCTGTATCCGGCGCGCGGCGGTCGCAACTACATCGTACTGCCGGAGGAAGGTGGCATGTGGCGTTGCTACAACAATATTGAGGGAACCCACACCTATGATGTGGTGGAGAATACCCGTCAGGCTTATCAGGCCGGATATGCGTTCGGTTCGTTTCAGGAGCTGGTCAGCGATATGAACCCGGAGGATATCAAGGAATCTATCCCTGATTTCCACAACACGGCCAAGCGTTATCAGAAGCTTCTGGAAAGTGTCGCGGCAGATGTGAAAGGACGCGCTGCTGATTGTCAGGCCGAGTTGGAGCTGCTGGCCGGTTGGGCAGATCGCTACAGCAAGCTGACTGATATGCAGGCCCGCGGCGAAATCCCCACCCGTATCACACACAATGATACCAAAATCAACAATGTGATGCTGGATGAGGAATCGGATCAGGCGGTGTGCGTTATCGACCTGGATACGGTCATGCCGGGGCTTTCTCTCTACGACTTCGGGGATATGGTGCGTACCGCCACCTGTGAGGCAGAGGAGGATGAGAAAGACCTCAGCAAGGTGAAGCTGGAAATGCCTTTCTTTGAATCATTGGTAGAGGGATATCTGGATGCCACCAACGAGTTTTTGACACAGTCCGAGATTGATAATCTGGCTTTTGCCGGATGGTTGATTACCACGGAAATCGGGATTCGATTCCTGACGGATTATCTGGATGGGGACTTGTATTTCCGCACGGAATATCCGGAGCATAACCTCGTGCGCGCTCGCAACCAGCTGAAGTTGGCGCAGAGTATCGATGAGAAACTGCCTCGCATGCAGCGCTATATCCGGCGTCTGATGAAGTCGTACGCCACTCAGTTCAAGAAACCCCGATGAGGTGTCGGCTGTTCAGGTGTATCGGTTGTCTTCTGGTTTCGCTGGTGGCAGGCGGAGCCGTTGCAGCTGATTCCCTGACTCCGGCCGAGTTGGCGACACAAGTGAAGCCTGTCCAGATTATGGGCGGGCATCTTGCTTTCCGTACGGAGAATTGCCGTGTGATGGTCATGCAGGCAGGCAATAGTTGTGCGCTGCTGGTGTTGCCGGATAAGCCTGAGTACGGCGCCGAGGTGAAGAGGGTGACAGAGCGTTTGTCAAAGCTGTTGTTTGCCGGGCAGGAAGATTCGCTGAAGTCTCTGGCTATCGGTGAGGGGAAATTGATTCTTCCCGAAGAGCTCGCCCAACAGATGGAAAAAGCCGGTTTTCTGAGCGGGTCCGGGGTGCAGACGCTTGTTTCGTTAATCAATACCGGTGAATTCAAGCAAGTGGCCTTGAATGACAGAGGGCGTCTGGTGCTGAGTTTTTCTTCCGGTGGCGGCCCGGGGGTGCAGTTTTATCCGGCCGTGGCACAACTGGATGTGCTGGAGGTGGTGGGAAAGCTTGCCGGTCGGCGGGATGTTCTTCGTATTGCAGAGCTGTTGGGGTATGGAGAGGATGCATCCCGCAGCTCCCGCGAGCGACTGTCGCGCAATCTGAAATGCCAGGTACTGTTTTACAATTCGGATGATGAAGCGCTGATGGCTGAGCGCGGGGGGAAGGTCTATGTGGGGCAGCGTGATGCTGTACGCAAGCTGATAGAGGGTGGAAAAGCACCCCGCGCCGTTCTTCGGTTTCCGGAAGAGATGGCGGCACTGCCGAAGCTGCCTACGCCACCCCCTCCGCCCATGCCCGGTGCCGCTGAGGCTTTGGAGGCGTATCTGAAGTATCTCCGCTCCCTCTGAAATTATAAAAACGAGCCGCTGTATCAGCGGCTCGTTTAGTATAGGGAAAGGGAATGAAAGGTTATTCGCCCTTGAGGATGCTCAGTCGAGCGGGGTCAAGCTGTTCCCATGGCAACTCATCCTTGGCAAAGTGACCGTAGTTGGTGGAGGCGCGGAAGATGGGGCGGCGCAGACCCAACACGCTCTCCATATCGGCCGGTTTGAAGGAGAATGCCTTCTTGATGCGTTCGATGATGACCTCGTCTGCCACCGTGGCGGTGCCGTAGGTTTCCACATCAATCATGATGGAGACCGGGCTGGCTTTGCCGATGGCGTAGGCTACCTGCAGCTCGCAGCGGTCTGCCAGTCCGGCAGCTACCACATGCTTGGCGACCCAGCGGCACATATAGGCGCCGGAGCGGTCCACCTTGCTGCAATCCTTGCCGGAGAAGGCGCCGCCGCCGTGGCGTCCCATGCCGCCGTAGGTATCTACAATGATTTTACGGCCGGTGAGGCCGGAGTCGCCGTGCGGGCCACCCACCACAAAGCGGCCTGTGGGGTTGATGAAGTATTCTGTCTCCGGGGTAATCAGCTCGGCAGGAAGCACATCAATAATCAGCTGTCGGCAGTAGGTGCGGATGGTTTCGATATCCACATCTTCTGTGTGTTGGGTGCTGAGTACCACGTTGAGAATGCGGGCGGGCTTGCCGTCTGTGCCGTATTCCACGGCTACCTGGCTCTTGCTGTCCGGGCGCAGCCATGCCACCTCGCCTGCGTGGCGGCGGCGGGCCAGCTCGCGCATGATTCGGTGGGAGAACATGATGGGGGCGGGCATCAGTTCCGGAGTCTCGTTGGAGGCATAGCCGAACATGATGCCCTGGTCGCCGGCACCCTGTTCACTGCCGTCCTTGCCCTCTGCGGCGCGGGCGTCCACACCCTGGGCGATATCCGGGCTCTGGGTGGAGAGGTAGTTGACCACATGCAGCGTCTCGGCGTTGAAGATATCGTCATCTGCTGCGGTACGGTAGCCGATTTCATACACTGTATCGCGGACAATCTTCTCATAATCCAGCACGGCCTTGGTGGTGATTTCTCCGGCCAGTACCACATGGTTGTCTTTCACCAGCGTTTCGCAGGCTACGCGGCTGGACGGATCCTGAGCCAGACATGCATCTACGATGGAGTCCGAGATAAGGTCGGCCACTTTGTCGGGGTGGCCTTCGCCCACGGATTCGGAGGTGAATATGTGCAGGTGTTTCATAATATAATGCGGTTTTATTCGTAATTTGAAAAGGAGAAGCGCTTCAACCCGCTGGGCAGGGTGAAGGCCGGTTTGCCGAACTCTGCCATGGCGGAGGTGGCGATGAGGGCGGCTTTGTTGGATGTCTCCGGTGTGTCGTTCTGCAGGCAGCGGAGGATGTCCCAGAGCAGGGTCATTTCGTTGCGGAATCGGCTACCGCAGACGATGAAACGGCGGAATCCGGCGTCATGAAGAGTCTGTGCCTCCCGGCGGGTGAGGTTGGCACTGGCTTTCTGTGTCGGCTCGCTCCTGTTGATGGCCTGGCAGCCGGTGCGGGCGATGAGGCTGCTGCGCTGCGACATCAAGTCCGTGTTGTAGGGCTCGCGGCGCATCTGCGCCAGCAAGCGCAGGTGGTCGCGCCGCACGGGACAGGTACGCAGACAGGGGTCATTCATCACGACCTCAAACTTGTCCGGCTGCTCCAGCGCACCGAAGATGGCAGGGCGGGAGGCATCCGTGGGATGCAGGCACACGCGGTCATAGATGCTTGCCAGTTTGTTGTACAGGGCAGGGGTGCGTTTGCCCATTTCTGCTACCAATCGGTTATCGTGGCAATACACGGGGAGTTTAGGGCAGATGCTGCGGATATGAGCGGCCATTTTGTCCGAGGCAACGCAGACGGCGTTTTTGCGGACACGGTCGCGGTTGTACAGCTCCTGCACCAGCAGGGGGATGTACGCATCCTCCAGCAGCTCGTCCGGCAGGAAGGGATTGTCAAACACCAGCACCACGCCGAGCCCCATTCGGGCATACGCTTCCAGTGCGTTGGCATAGTCTGTCATCGATACCGGACGCCGCTGGGCCACCCAATCAAGCGACCAGCTGCAGGGCATGACACCTGCCACGTGGGTAATCGGAAAGATGTTGCCGACTTGACTCAGCGTGTTCAGGATGACTTGCAGCGAACGGTCGAAACGGAAAGCTCCGCCTATGGTCCAGGTAGCTTGTGTCAGGTAATCGCCGCGCAGGCTGTTGAGGGCTGTTGTCGGTGTGGATTCCGTATTCATGCCTGAGGGATGGGGGTGAGAGATTCCCAGAACATCTGGCCGACAAAGTGCATGGCGTTTTCATCCGCTGAGTCATTCCTGAGCGCCAGTCGCAGCAAATCGAACAGGATGGAAGAGGCGTTGTTGTGACCGCGCCCCTGCAGCTTGAAATGCCGGAAACCCATCTCGCGCAGTCGCTGAATCTCCGGGGTGTTCAGGCACAGAACGCTTCGCTTCGGGTCGGTCAGCAGCGTCATTAAATCCTGACATCCGTTAGTGGCTTGCCGCTTTTCGAAATCAGAGCTGTCATAACTCAGGAAGTTGAAGGCGCTTTCCGAAAGCGTTTTGTAATGGAGAGGCCTCAGCGGGCAGTTACGGATGCAGTACTCATTCACCAGCAGGATGTGGCGCTCCTTATCCTCTATCTGCTCCAGTAAATCGTAGTTCAGCACATCGTCCGGATGCACCATTACCTCGTCATACTCCTCTGCCAGTTTTTTGTAGACATCGATTTTTCCCTTGCCGCCGCCATTGGTTATTTTCAGAATGGAGGATACCAGTTTCAGGGTGGGGAACTCGCGCCGTATGTGCTGCCGCAACACGTCGGATGCGGCGATGATGGCATTGCGTCCGGTGGGATTGTGCCGACTCAGGAAGGTACACATGGCATTGCCCAGACGGTCGTTCATGTGTTTCTCTTCCAGATAAAGGTTGGTGAAGGTGGTGTAGACGGCGATGTTGCGCTTTTCGTATTCCAGACCGGCGGTGCGGATTTCCTCCGCAGTGCGGATGAGCTGGGTGAGCACGCGTCCGCTGTTCCATTCGCAAAGCGGTGCTCCGTGGACGATATGAAACGGCTCGAATCCCAGCACCAGTTTGCAGAAGTCGAAGAATGCCACAAGCTCGCGATCATTGACGAACGCGCCGGAGACATCCCATTCGGCATCGGGCCAGAGAGGGTTCAGATATGGATTGAGTTGTTGCATGCAGCCGCAATAGTTTAGCAGTTATCGGCGCCGGGTTCAAGTGCGAATTCATACACGCACGAATTTGCGCGCGTGATGAACCCATGATTTGCGCTTGACAGGTAAGCTTTTGCATGCCAGAATCCCGTGCAAGAAGCGTATGAAAAAGACCCGACTCCTGAAGATAGTGCTGTTTTTACTTCTGTTGTTGATTCCGGTGGTGTATCTGGTTCGCTTGAGTATCTTTCCCGGATTTTTTGCCGACCGCCCGGACGCAATGTATGGCCATGAAGCGTATCGGAGCGAGTTTTCAGCGGCAGACGGTACATTGTTGCGCGGTTGGTTTTTTAATCGCGGTCAGGGCAGCCCGTTGGTTGCGGTCTATACCGGTAACAACATGAATGTGGGTGGAATGTTGGCTCTGGCCTTGGCTGATACGAGCCGTTCATACTTGATGCTTAATTATCGGGGTTATGGCGATAGTGAAGGGATTCCCTCCGAGGCTTGTTTGGTGGCAGATGCTCGGCATTGTATAGCAGAAGCGCGCCGCCGCATCGGGGGGCAGCCCTCGTCTCTGCATATTGTCGGATACAGCATCGGCTCCGGTGTGGCTAATCAGGTGGCAGCCGCAGAATCGCCCACTACGCTGACCCTGATTTGCCCCTTCGACAGCATCACGGAGGTTGCCTGCGATTTTGTGCCCCTGCTGCCGCGTCTGTTGCTGCCGAATACTTTTGTTTCAACGGATTTTGCCCCGCGCATTACCTGCCCGGTCACAGTGCTGCGGGCAGAGGCCGATACGCTGGTGACGGCTCCGCATACGGCGGCGCTTTTGCGGGCCTATCCTACCCCTCCTGCGGAGTATGTGCTGCAGGCAGACCATAACTCGGTCTTTTTTTTGCCGGAATTCATCCCATTGTTGCTTAAATCGCTGGAAAAGGGCAGTTTTTCGGGCGATTTGCCGACTGCAGCAGCCGGGAAATAATCTTTTAAGCTTGACTTAACACTAGCTTTTGGCTAACATGCAGACATAAGCTATGACTGACCGCCGAATCGTTATTACAGGTATGGGCGCTCTTTCTCCTCTCGGTAACACCGTGGAAGAGAACTGGGATGCCATGAAAAACGGCCGTTCCGGTATTCGCAATATTGAGAATATCGACTCGGAGACGTACGCCGTCCATATTGGCGGCGAGGTGCGTAATTATGACCCTTCCCCCTACTTTAAGAAGGATCCCAAGGCTGTGCGCCGCTGCGACCGCTTTGAGCAGCTTGCTATGGGTGCTGCCGCCCAGGCTTTGGAGAATGCCGGTATCGACCCGGAAAAGGTGGATGGCACCCGTGTGGGTGTGATGATTGGCTCCGGTATCGGTGGCCTTGGTATCCACGGCGATAACTGCGAGACTCTTATCAAGAGCGGTCCCCGTCGCGTGTCTCCCTTCTGCATCCCCTACATGATTACCAACATGGCCGCCGGTATGATCAGTATCGAGTACGGCTTTGGCGGTCCCAATATGAGCATTTCCACCGCTTGCGCCACCGCTAACCACTCCATCGGTGAGGCTTGGCGCATCATGAAGTTCGGTGATGCGGACGTGATGATTTGCGGTGGTGCAGAGGCTGCCATCCTGCCCATCGGTATCACCGGTTTCGCCAACATGAAGGCCC
This sequence comes from Akkermansia sp., assembly GCA_045121855.1. Classification (GTDB taxonomy): domain Bacteria; phylum Verrucomicrobiota; class Verrucomicrobiia; order Verrucomicrobiales; family Akkermansiaceae; genus Akkermansia. The sequence continues at coordinate 4,920 of JBGVGW010000011.1, read as the reverse complement.
TTTCCACCCGCAATGATGACCCCACCACGGCTTCCCGTCCCTACGATATCGACCGCGATGGCTTCGTGATGGCTGAGGGTGCCGGTATCATCGTGCTGGAGACGCTGGAGCACGCCAAGGCTCGCGGCGCTAACATTTTGGCAGAGCTTGTGGGCTACGGTCTGAGTGCCGATGCCTATCACCTGACCTCTCCCATGCCGGAGGGCGAGGGCGCCAGCCGCTGCATGCAGATGGCTCTGGATCACGCCGGGCTCAAGCCGGAGGACGTGGACTACATCAACACCCACGGTACCTCCACCACGCTGGGCGATATCTGTGAGACCCGCGCCATCAAGCGCACCTTCGGTGATTATGCCAAGAATGGTCTGGTGGTGAGCTCCACCAAGTCCATGACGGGCCACCTGCTGGGTGCTGCCGGTGCCATTGAGCTGCTGGCCTGCGTGATGGCTATCAAGGATAACTTCATCCCGCCCACCATCAACGTGTTCAATCAGGACCCCGAGTGTGACCTGGACGTCTGCCCGAACGTGGGCCGCGCCAAGCAGGTGAATGTTGCCCTCAGCAACTCCTTCGGCTTCGGTGGTCACAATGCTTCCCTTATCGTGAAGCGCTATGTGGACTGATTCCTGAATAATCATTCTCTCGTGGCGGCGGATGTTTCGGCAGTCCGTCGCCACGCTTTCGTTTAACTGATGAAGTTCCCCGTCTTTCTGCGCCCCGGCAAACTCAACGCTGCGGATTTCGGACTGCTGCGCTGGGTGGTTATCTGTCTGCTCGTGCTGGTGACGGTACTGGTGCTCATGCAGACCGGGGTGTTGTATGAGATTGAGCTGGAGCAGATTCGCTTTCTGGGCGGTTCGCCGTTCTTCATCAGTGCAGAGGAAGCGCAGGTGTCCCTGTTGGGTATCGGCGGTATCTTCGGTATCTGCATTATCACCACCTTGTACTTGGGCCTGGTGTACCTGCGTGAGCCCCGCTTTGCCGGGCGGTTGCAGGTAGCCGTCATCTCCACTGCGGCTCTGGCGCTGCCCGGGCTGCTCTGTGTGCTTTGGGGCGGCGTGTTGAACATGTCCGCACCCGTTATCTGCTCGCTGGGCTGCTGGTTGCTGGCAGAGCTGAACTGGCTCGCCCGCTGGTATATACGTCACCGCCGAAAGAATACCCCCGCCGCATGAAAGCCCAGGATTACCCGCCCGCCGTATTGGAACTGATTGCTTCCCTCAAGCGTATGCCCGGCGTGGGAAGCCGCGGGGCAGAGCGGCTGGCCCTTTGGTTTTTGCAGCATGGGCGCAACGATGCTTACCGTCTTGCCGCTGCCCTGACATCCGCAGCGCAGGATATCTCTACCTGCCCGGAGTGCGGCTTTTTTGCCACGGCCGGGGAACGCTGCACAGCCTGCGATGACCCCACCCGCCGTGCCGACCTCTTCTGTGTGGTGGAGCAGCCCACAGACGTCCTGCCCATTGAGCGCTGCGGCACGTTTCGCGGACTCTATCATTGCCTCGGCGGTAAAATCTCCCCGCTTGACGGCGTTATGCCGGAGGATTTGAGCGTGGAAAAACTCCTTTCCCGCGTTCGTTCCGCGCCCGGTTGCGAGGTTATTCTGGCCGTCGGCAGCGATGTGGAGGGGGAAGCTACCGCCCTTTATCTGGCAGAGCAGCTCTCAGCCCTCAACTGCACCGTCACCCGCATCGCCCAGGGGATGCCTGCCGGTGCCGGGCTCGGTCACGCAGACCCCATCACCCTCATGCGAGCCCTCGAAGGCCGCCGTGGTGTGTGACACGTTGAGCATCCGGAATCAACGGCCGTTTTCTTGTCTTATGACGGGGAATTGGTGAAAAAATGATGAAATCCTTTGCGTACTGTAGAGCATGTACACGAGCTTTTTTGATGTCTTCTCCATCGGGATTGGTCCGTCCAGTTCGCATACGATGGGTCCCATGCGCGCAGCGGCACGCTTTGTGCGGGAGCTTGAAAAGGCCGGCAAACTGGAGCAAACCTCTGCTGTAAAGGTGTTTCTCTATGGTTCGCTCGCGTTGACGGGCGAGGGACACGGCACTCCTTCTGCCGTGGTGTACGGGCTTCTGGGTGAGGAGGCAGAGACTATCGATCTGGGCCGCAATTTTATCTGGGAGTTGCAGGAGAGCGGTTGCCTGCAGCTGGGAGGAAACCATCCTGTTGATTTCAATATGGCACGCGATATCTCGCTGGAAAAAGAGATTACGCTGCCGCAGCATGCCAATGGTATGCGATTCCGGGCGTTGGATGCACAGGGGAATACTCTGGCAGATGATGTGTTTTTCTCTATCGGCGGCGGTGCTGTGCGACGGGCGGATGAAATGGAAAAGGCTCCGGAGGAGCCCCAGCCGGTACCGTACAGCTTTCGCACCTGCGCGGAGCTGGTGGATATCTGCCGCCGGGAGCGCATGACGATAGCCGCCGTAGTGCGGGTGAATGAGGGCACGCTGCGTCCGGTTCCTGTGGTCAACAGCCGGGTGCGACTGGTGTTGCAGACTATGCAGCAGGCAGTTGAGCGAGGTATTGCCACCTCCGGAATTCTTCCCGGCGGGCTGAAATTGTCCCGACGAGCCCCGCAAATTTACAAGCGGCTGGAGGAAAAATTCCACAACAACGATGTGGATGCTCTCACGATTATCGACTGGATTAACCTTTGGGCCTTTGCCGTGGCAGAGGAAAACGCCGCCGGCGGGCGTGTGGTGACAGCTCCCACCATGGGGTCTGCCGGGGTTATTCCGGCCGTGTTGCGCTACTTTGACCGCTTCGGCTGCAAGGAATCACCCTATTCCCGAGATACGGGGGCTTCGGTGTTCCTGCTGACGGCATCTGCTATTTGCAGTCTGTACCGCGCGAACGCCTCCATTTCCGGGGCAGAGGTCGGTTGCCAGGGAGAGGTGGGTGTGGCCTGTTCCATGGCTGCTGCCGGGCTTGCTGCCGCCATGGGCGGCACGATTGAACAGATTGAGAACGCCGCGGAAATTGCCATGGAGCATAACCTGGGGCTCACCTGCGACCCGGTATGCGGGCTGGTGCAGGTGCCGTGCATTGAGCGCAATGCCATCGGCGCGGTTAAGGCGGTGAATGCTGCGCGTCTGGCGCTGCGCGGTGACGGCTCGCACTATGTGAGCCTGGATTCCGTGATTGCCACGATGGATGAGACAGGCCGTGCGCTGGCCGCAGGCTATCGTGAAACAGCGCTGGCAGGTCTGGCTAAGAATGCTCTCATCTGCTGATGCTCACGCTTTCTCGGAGCTCAGCAGTGCGGGGTCTTTGTCCTGCATGAGGCTTTCCAGCGTGATGCTGTCAAAGTAATCGTTGATGAGCCGGTGGAAGCGTGTCCACATGGCAAGCGTTCGGCAGTCGCCCTTCTTTTCGCAGCCCGGTGCATTGCAATCCAGACAGGATACGGGTGCCAGATTCCCCTCCGTCAACCGAAGAATTTCCCCTACCGTGTATTCGGACGGCCGCCGGCAAAGACGGTATCCGCCGCCTTTGCCCTGCACGCCCTCCAGAAGCCCCGCATTGCTCAGATCCGGGATGATGCGTCCCACGTACTTGAGGGAGAGACCCTGGCGCTCGGCAATGGTTTTCAGCGGGGTGAACTTTTCACTGCCGTGTTCAGCCAGGTCTATCATCATGCGCAGTACGTAGCGGCCCCGTGTAGATATCAGCATGTCCTATTCTAGTAGCGAGGGGTTCGGATATCAAGCTTTTTTCTGTCAGACGGTGTCCAATGCCTGCTCTAAATCCTCCAATATGTCTCGGATGTTTTCGATGCCGATGGAGAGCCGAACGGTGTTGGGCCCTATTCCCTGATCAGCCTGCTCCTCTGCCGTCAGCTGGCTGTGGGTGGTGCTGGCGGGGTGGATGACCAGACTTTTGCTGTCGGCCACATTGGCCAGCAGGGAGAAGAGACGGAGGCTGTCGATGAAGCGGAAGGCTTCTGCCTGACTTCCCTCTATCTCAAAGGTGAAGATGGAGGCGCCGCCGTTCGGGAAGTAGCGCTTGTAGAGCTCGTGGTTCGGATGCTCCGGCAGAGACGGGTGGTTCACTTTCCGCACTTTCGGGTGCTGCGACAGGTAGCGTACAACTTCTGCCGTGTTGGAGGCGTGGCGCTCCACCCGCAGGGAAAGAGTCTCTGCTCCCTGGAGCAGCAGGAAGGCCGCAAAGGGGGAAATGCAGGCGCCTGTGTCGCGCAGCAGAATGGCGCGGACGTAGACCGCAAAAGCCGCTGTACCCGCTGCTGCGGTGAAGCTCACGCCGTGGTAGGATGGGTGCGGCTCCGATATCGCGGGGTATTTGCCGGACGCCGCCCAGTCAAAGCTGCCGCCGTCCACGATAACGCCTCCCAGTGTGGTTCCGTGCCCGCCGATGAACTTGGTGGCTGAATGCACCACGATATCCGCGCCGTGCTCCAGCGGTCGGATGAGGTAGGGCGTGCCGAAGGTGTTGTCCACCACCAGCGGAAGCCCATGACGGTGAGACAATTCTGCCAACGCTTCCATGTCGGGGATGTCGCTGTTCGGGTTGCCCAGCGTTTCGATGTAGATGCACCGCGTGTTCGGCCGTATGGCGGCCTCCACGGCTGCGAGGTCGTGTATATCCACAAAATCAGCGGTGATGCCGAAATTGGGCAGGGTGTGCGCCAGCAGGTTGTAGCTGCCGCCGTAGATGGTCTTTTGCGCTACGAAGTGACCGCCGTTCTGTCCCAGCGCCTGCAAGGTGTATGTAATTGCCGCTGCACCCGACGCAAGAGCAAGTGCGGCTACACCGCCCTCAAGCGCGGCGATTCTCTTTTCAAAAACATCCTGGGTGGAGTTGGTAAGTCTGCCGTAGATGTTACCCGCATCGGCAAGACCGAAACGAGCAGCGGCGTGAGCCGAGTCATGGAACACATACGAG
>JBGVGW010000010.1:0-128158 GCA_045121855.1 Akkermansia sp. | reverse complement strand
AGAGCCCATCCGCGTGGGCATGGAACCCTGCACAGAGCCGACCGTCTTTGTCCGCAACGGCGAAATCGTCGGTCTTGACGCCGAACTGATTATGCGCTTTGCCGCACACATCGGCCGCCCCGTGGAAATCATGAGCATGGATTATGACGGCCTGATTCCTGCGGCCGTCTCCGGCAAGGTAGACATGTCTGCCTCCGGGTTGCTGGTAACAGAGGAACGCGCGGAAAACGTCCTTTTCTCCGATCCCTATTATGCCAGCGGTTCCTGCATCGCCGTGCTGACCAAAAACGCAGGAGACGTCCAATCCATCGCAGCCGGAGCCCCCTCCGCACCACAGGAAACCCGTGGTTTCTGGGCAGGAATCAAGCGCAGCTTCCACCGCAACATCATCGCAGAGAAGCGCTACATGCTGCTCTGGGACGGATTGAAACTCACCATCTACATCTCTATCTGGGCAGCACTGCTGGGAACCATTCTGGGCGCCGGGGTCTGCTACCTGCGCATGCGGAAATCTGCCATGCTGCAGCGCATAGCAAAAACCTATATTGACCTGATGCGCGGCACTCCGATTCTGGTACTGCTTCTGCTGATGAACTACGTAGTCTTTGCCAACTGGAAAAACGGCGGCACAGCCGTAGCCATCATCACCTTTGCCCTCAACTTTGCCGCCTACGTCAGCGAGATGTTCCGCACCGCCATCTCCAGCATCGATCGCGGTCAGACAGAAGCCGGTATCGCTATGGGCTTCACCCCGCTGCGTACGTTCGTCTACATTGTGTTACCGCAGGCCGTCCAGCGCGTACTCCCGGTATACAAGGGCGAGCTTATTTCGCTCATCAAGACCACATCCATCGTGGGTTATATCGCCATTCAGGACTTGACCAAGGCCTCCGACATCATCCGAGGCCGCACCTTCGACCCCTTCTTCCCGCTGATTATGGCCGCCGTATTGTACTTCCTGCTTGCCTGGATTTTCGGCACAGGGCTGGACTGGATTGGCCGCAGATTCAATGCTACCACCACCAACGATGAAGAACAGCCATGATTCAGATTAGTCACCTTCAAAAGAGCTTCGGCAAGCTCAACGTCCTCAATGATGTGAATGCCCACATTCACCCCGGTGAGATTATCTCCATCATCGGTCCCTCCGGCGCCGGAAAGAGCACCTTTTTGCGCTGTCTCAACCTGCTGGAACAGCCGACAGGCGGCAGCATCATGATTGACGGTGAAGACCTGCTGGCCCACGGGGTCAACGTGGCCCGCATCCGGCAGAAAATGGGCATGGTGTTCCAATCGTTCAACCTTTTCAACCATCTCTCCGTGCTGGATAATGTCTGCATCGGTCCTGTCAAGCTGCTCAAAAAGAGTCGCAAAGAGGCAGAAGAGCGCGGCATGGAACTACTCAAGATGGTAGGTATGGCCGAAAAAGCTCACGCCATGCCGGAAGAGCTCTCCGGAGGCCAGAAACAGCGCGCAGCCATCGCCCGCTGCCTTTCCATGGAACCGGAAATCATCCTGTTCGACGAACCGACCTCTGCCCTTGACCCCACCATGGTGAGTGAGGTTCTCTCCGTCATCCGTTCCCTCGCACGCCAGGGCATGACCATGGCTATCGTCACTCACGAAATGAGCTTCGCACGCGATGTCAGCACCCGCGTCTTCTACATGGACAAGGGCACCATCTACGAAGAAGGCACGCCGGAGCAAATTTTTGAGCACCCTACCCGCGAACTTACCCGCGTCTTCGTGAATCGCATCCGCGATTTTCACTTCTGTTTCCACAGCCGGGATTACGACCGCTACGCGCTCAAATCCGAATGGCAGCAGTACTGCAACAAGTACTTCCTGACTCGCGAGACCATGCAAAAGGCTCTCAAACTGGGCGTGTCCCTCTTCCGCCTCATCCCCTTCGACAAAGGCGCCGTGGACATGTTCTTCCGATACTCAGAAAAAACGCGACAGATGAGTGTGGAAGTTCTGCTGCCGCCCGGCATGGAATCCGTCCTGCCGCCGTCAGACAGCAAGCGTATGTCCGTCATCAAGCTCCTGTGCAACGGAGTCGACACCAGCACGGAAGATACCCCGGAAGGGCCTCGCGTGAAGTATTGTATGAAACTTCGCCATCGCAATCATTAATTTCCTCTCACTCGGCGCTCACGCGCCGAGTTTTTTTTCACACAGGGCGCCGCCGTGTCATTTTCACTCAGTGCCGTCACCCCCTGTTTCCGGCAGCGTGACATCATACAAAAAAAAAGCTACCGGAATCAGCCTGTCTAAATAAACGGATTAAAGCTGCATTACACATACCGCAAGCGAACACTCTGTTGCGTTGGACAGATGACGCAGGTTGTTTCTACCAATTAGAGCGTCAGTCCTCAAAAATCGGCTTGCCAAGTCACCCCAACAAGCGTATAATGACCGTGCACCGACACGGTGCTAATACTTATGTCCGGCAATCTCACATACAAGCAATCCGGCGTCGACACCATTGAGGCGCAGTCTTTTGTTAAAGATATCAGTGCACACGTCAAGCGCACGCAGAAAAACCGTCAGCTCTGCAATGCTTTCGGTTTGTTCGCAGCCGCTTACGACCTTTCCTCCTACAAGGAACCGGTCATCGTGACCGGAACGGACGGCGTGGGCACCAAGACAGAAATTCTCTTCGACATGGATATGCTCGAAACCGCAGGCAAGGATCTGGTGGCCATGAACGTAAACGACATCCTCACCACCGGTGGTGATCCGCTCGTGTTCCTGGACTATCTGGGTATCTCCAACCTGGAGGTTGAAAAGCCTCGCATCACCCGTCTTGTGGCCGGCATGTGCGATTACTTGGAGAGTTGCAACTGCATCCTCGCCGGCGGCGAGACGGCAGAAATGCCCGGCGTAGTACCGGAGAATCTGGTGGAGATGGCCGGTTTCAGCATCGGTTGCGTAGAAAAGAGCCAGATGATTGATCCCTCCAAAGTGGCCGTGGGCGATGTGCTCATCGGCTACCCCAGCGATGGTTTCCACGCCAACGGCTGGAGCCTTGTGCGCCGCATTCTCAAGCAAAACCCGGATTTGCTCACAGAGGCAGAGCTGCGCGACCTGCTGGCACCCACCCGCCTGTATCACGATGTCGTTTACGATATGCGAAAGCTGGGCATCACTCCCAAGGCCTACGCCCACATCACCGGCGGCGGCCTGCCGGAAAACCTGGAGCGTTTCCTGGGCGACAAGGGTGCTGATCTGGAGATTCCCTACTGGGACAACGCCCCGGCGCAGAAGGTTCTTACCTTCGTGGACGCAGAGGACCGCTTCCACACCTTCAACATGGGTATCGGTTGGGTGGCCATCGTCAGCCCCGAGCAGGCAGAACAGGCCATGACAGCCGGCCCCGGCGGCACCATTATCGGCACCATGCGCGAGGGTCAGGGCATCAAGGTTTCGGTGAAGAAATAAACGTTTACCCCCATCCCATATATGTCCGCAGCCATTCGCCTGCTGAAGCCGCTCTCTTATTACGCTGAGAAGTACGGCACGCCGGAGTGGGCTTTCAACAAGCTTTTCCTGCTCATGGAAAAGCAGCACAACCGCGGTCAGGACGGTGCCGGCATCGGTTGTATCAAACTCAACATGCCGCTGGGTGACCCCTACATCTTCCGAGCCCGCGACACAGCAGCCAATGCCGTTACCAACATCTTCTCCAACCAGCAGCGGCACCTGCGCCATATGAGGGAGGAAGGCATCATCAAGGGTACAGATGCTGCAAGCTACAAGAGCAACTTCAATTTCGGAGGTGAGGTACTGATGGGGCACCTGCTCTACGGTACCAGCGGAGAGCACTATGACGAAGGCAGCTGCCACCCGTACATGCGCCGCACCAACTGGCCGACCCGCACCCTCATGATGCAGGGCAACATGGGTATCACCAACATCTCCGAGCTGCATGAAAAGCTCATTTCCCGTGGCCAACACCCCGTGTTCGGCACGGATATCCAGACCCTCATGGAAGAAGTGGGCTACTATCTGGATGAAGCTCACACCGACCTCTACCGCCAGCTGCGAGACAAGAACGTAGACGGGCGGGAAATCCCCCACATCATTTCCTCTGAACTGGATTTGTTCGACATCATCGGCAAAGCCAGCAAGGACTGGGACGGCGGTTACACCATCATGGGCGGCATCGGTAATGGCGACTTCTTCTGCCTGCGCGACCCGCACGGCATCCGCTACTGCTACTATGTCCTGACGGATGAGTATCTGGCTGTCGCCAGCGAACGAGTACCGCTGATGAGCGTGATGGAAGTGGAAGAGCACGAGGTGAAGGAGCTCAATCCCGGCAACATGATTGTGGTGAAATATGACGGCGCCGTCACCATCCGTGAATACACCAAGCCGCTGGAGCCCACCCCCTGCTGCTTCGAGGACGTCTACACCTCCCGCGGCAATGACCCCATCATCTACCGCGAGCGCAAGCAGCTCGGCGCTAACCTCACGGAAAAGGTGGTGGACAGTCTGGATGGAAACTTCTCCAAAGCTGCAATCACCTTCATCCCCAACACCGCCGAGGTTTCCTACTACGGTTTGTTGGAAGGTCTGCGAGCCTACCGCCGCAACAAGGTGACGGAAGCCATGCTGACCGCCTACCGCAACGGAACCATGAGCGAAGAACTCATCGAGGAGCTGATTCTGCGCCGCTGGCCGCGCGCGGAAAAGATTGCCCACAAGGACATCAAGCTCCGCACATTCATCTCTGAGGAAAGCAGCCGTAAGCAGCTGGCAGCCATGGTGTATGACCTCACCTACGGTGCAGTCGGCAGCGATGAGGTACTGGTGGCTATCGATGACTCCATCGTACGCGGCACCACACTCAAGATGAGTCTGCTGCGCCTGCTGGCCCGCACCAAAGCGCGCAAGATAGTCATCGCATCCTCTGCTCCTCAGGTTCGTTACCCGGACTGCTACGGCATCGACATGAGTGAGATGGGCAAGTTCATCGCCTTCCAGGCAGCCATCACGTTGCTGAAGAAGCGCGGCATGTACACCCACATCATCGATGTGTACGAGGAATGCAAGCGCCAGCTCACGCTCCCGGCCGAACAGCGCACCAACCCCGTCAAGAAAATCTACGAACCCTTCACGGATGATGAGATTACGGACGAGGTTTCCCGCATGGTCACGCCGGATAACAGCCCCTGCGAAATCCAGGTCGTCTATCAGTCCCTTGAGGGTCTCCACCAAGCTGTGGAAGGTCCGTGTGGTGACTGGTATTTCAGCGGTGACTACCCCACCCCGGGTGGTTTCACCGTGGTGAACAAAGCCTTTATCAAGTGGTTTGAAAGCCGCGATTCCCGCGACTATCAGCTCTGATATCCCCTTCCTTCAGAGGGGCGACCTCTCAGCCCCCTCTTTTTTCCGCCACGGCGGAGCGGCACAACCGCCCGCCGCGGCACCCCGCCCAACCCAACCCAGACCCACCCAAACGAATGAACAACAACGCTAAAGAAAATTACCCGAATCTGGAAGACGAGGAACTCATCCGGAGAACCCTCGACGGACAGACGCGGGCTTTCGATGAGCTGGTGCGCCGACACAGCCGCAAGCTCAATGCGATGCTTATTGCCATGCTGAACAACGAAGCAGATGCCTACGATGTGGCCCAGACTTCGTTTCTGAAAGCATTTCACTCCCTGCGCTACTTCAAGGGCCAGAGCAGCTTCTATACCTGGCTCTACTCCATCGCGCTCAACCAGGCACGCAACTTCCTCCGCAAGCGCAAGCGGGAGCGAGACAACTCCTACAGCCTGGATAACGATGAAAATGGCGATCCTCTGGAAAAAAACGCCGATTTGTCTGATACCAACCGCGCGGCTGATCCCGTTCGGCAGGCCAATATTGCGGAACTGCGAAAAAAACTCCAACGCGCCATCAGCCAGCTTTCCCCGGCTCACCAAGAGGTTATCAATCTCTGTGATATTCAGGGGCTTTCCTACCCCGAAATCTCTAAAATCATCAACATATCAGAAGGGACGCTCCGTTCACGACTTCACTATGCCCGCCGTCAGCTGCAAGGGCTGCTGGCAGAGGAAAAACCGTACTGATTTCTCCCGCCCATGCTTCGCTACCTTATTCCGGCGCTTCTCCCGGTTCTCCCGCTTTCAGCCGATGTTGTTGAAGTACCCGCAGCCACCCCTGCGCTTCCGGGAGTGGAGAATGCCTACCGCGTGAGCCCCACGCTCTACCGCAGCGGGCAACCGACAGAGGAAGGATTCCGGCTCATAGAAGCCGCCGGCATTCGTAGTGTGCTTAATCTGCGCGAGTACCACAGCGACGACGATGAGGCAGAAGGCACTTCTCTGCAACTGCTGCACTATCCCGTTGCCGCCGGAAAAGTGAGCGAACAGGATATTGAAGCCATTTTACGCATGCTCAGCAAGGCTCCCAAACCAGTACTGGTCCACTGCTGGCACGGCTCAGACAGAACAGGCATCGTTGTAGCAGCCTACCGTATCATTGAGCAGCAGCATTCCGTTGAAGCAGCAGAAAAGGAATTCACCGATGACCGCTTTGGACACCACGAGTTCTGGTACGGTAACCTCCGCAAACTCCTGCACCAAATCGACTGGAATGCCATGAGGAAAAGATTGACTTCCGAGAGCAAATAACGCGTTTAGAATTGACGTAGCCACCACAGCAGCGTATCATCCCCCTATGGCACAGGAACAGGCTCTGGCATACTTTCATCGCGGATTCAACTGCGCACAATCGGTATTTACCCCTTTTGCGGAACGGCTCGGACTGAGCGAGGATGCGGCTCTGCGCGTTTCCTCCGCTTTCGGTGCCGGATTGGGGCGCATGCGCGGTACCTGCGGTGCCTTTTCCGGGCTCTGCATGGTGGCCGGCTTCTGCAAGGGCAACCTGAGCGGCAATCCGGAGGACAAGGAAAAGATTTTCGCTCTCACTCGCGAGCTGGCAGAAAGTTTCAAAACGGAGTTCGGCACCCTGCTCTGCCGCGAGCTATTGCATCTGGAGGAGGGAGAACAGGAATCCGCCCGCCCCTCCGACCGCACGAGCGCCTACTACGCAGCACGCCCATGCGAACGCTGTGTCGCCTTCTGCGCTGAGCGGGCCGACCAGCTGCTGAAACTGCATCAGCTCTGATTATGGGAACTCCGGCACCTGCAACAGCCTGTTAAGGCTCTCTTTCATGTGCTCATAGCTGTCCTGTCCCTCCGGCATGCATACGATATCGAGATGCCCTATGCTGAGGCGGTCTATTTCGTTCCCTGTGACATCCAGGAAAACAAACTCATCCCTATAACAGAACCACCCCGCAACATCGAAGTCGCAGAAAGAAAGATTGAGCCACTGAGGTGCCGTCGCCCAACGTTGCAGCATAGTTCGCAGTTCAGCATTCACCGGAACAGCGGGGAGCGTACGATCCAAGGTCTCCTTGCAATAATGGTCATCATTTGCCGCTCGAATCTGCCGCACCTGTACAAACGCAGCCTGCTGCATGGCCTGCACTAACTTTGCCCGCCGTTCGTCTTTCATCGGGGCTCCGGCCAGATACAAGCGATTCCAATCGCAGAGGTAGGCCTTTTCCGGATTGTCCGGGTAAAGCTCCTCGGGCTTGAGCGGAACCATCTTTTCCCGCAGAGCCGCCTCCTTGTACTCAAACCAGTTCAGATACCTTTCCACGCTGTCACAGCTGCAAAAAAGTGCAATAAACGGCAGGACATAGAGGATTTGCTTCATTACAGCAGCGTTATAAGCCATACAATAGTATCGGTCAAGAAAATATACCTGCCCATCGGCATAATCCGCGACGTCATACTCACACCATCATTCGCCATTCGCTTGACATTGCTGCGGCTTCGCGCTATACTCGCGCGCGTTATGTTGAACTTATATGATACACAGTCGGGGGCAATGAAGCCCGTGCAGGCGGAAGACGGCAAGCAGCTGCGCTTCTACTGTTGCGGCCCGACCGTGTATGCTGCGGCTCATATCGGCAACTTCCGCACCTTTGTGGTGCAGGATGTCTTCCGCCGCGTGGTGGAACTGGGAGGTCTGCGTACCAAGCATGTACGAAACCTCACGGACGTGGATGACAAGACGATTCGCAACTCTCAGGCTCAGGGGATGCCCCTGGGAGAATACACCGCCAAATGGACATCCAAGTTCCATGATGACTGCAAGGCACTCAACTGCCTTACCCCGCATGTGGAGCCCAGCGCCGTGGGCCACATCAAAGAACAGCTCGACATCGTGCAGAAGCTTATGGACGCAGGACACGCCTACCAAAGCGAGGACGGCTCCGTCTACTTCCGCATCTCTTCCTATAACGATTACGGCAAACTGGCTCACCTCGACCGCCAGGAACTCGATTTTGGCAAGACTGCTAACACCCGTGCGGATACGGATGAATACGAAAAAGACAGCGTGGCAGACTTCGTGCTGTGGAAAGCACGCCGACCGGAGGATGGTCCGAACTTCTGGCCGTCCCCCTGGGGCGAGGGACGCCCTGGCTGGCATCTGGAATGCTCTGCCATGAGCCACAAATATCTGGGTGACACCTTTGACCTGCACTCCGGCGGTGTCGACCTGGTGTTCCCGCATCATGAGAATGAAATTGCCCAGAGCCGCTGCGCCTGCGGCGGTGAATTTGCCCGCCACTGGTTCCATGTGACCCACCTGCTGGTGGATGGCGCCAAGATGAGCAAGAGTCTGGGCAATATGTACACCCTTGACCAGCTGCAGGAAATGGGCTATACACCCGCCGCCCTGCGCTATGTGCTGGCAGGTGCCTACTACCGTCGCCCCCTTAACTTTACCCTCAACGGCATGAAAGATGCCACCAGCGCCCTCAACAAACTGGGTCGATTCGACAAAGAATTGGCTAAGGCCAGCGGAGCAAAAGAGCCCACCTATCGCGATTTAGTGAAGAAGGCACCGGCTCTCGATATCTTCCAGCCTGCATGGGATAGTCTGGAGGACGATTTGAACGGGCCGGAGGCTCTCGGTCATGTGTTCAGCGCCATCAAGGGAGTCAAGCCTGCGGAAATGGATGCCGCAACTGCCGGTGAAATGTGGAAGGCGTTCCGTTTCATCATGGAGGCTCTTGGTCTGCAACTGCCTGACCCCGATGCTGACATTGAAGTACCGGCCGACATCAAAGCCATTGCGGATGAACGCTGGGCGGCTCGTCTGGCTAAGGATTGGGCCACCGCCGATGCCCTGCGCGGCAAGCTGGCAGAGCTGGGCTGGGCCATGAAAGACGGTAAGGATGCCTACAAACTCACCAAAGCATAATCTCGGACATGGACAACAAAGATCTTTCTCTGCTCGGTAAGCACACCGAATTCTACAGCAGCCCGGAGGACGCCAAACTGGAGGCCTTCCCGAACCGCAGCCCGCAGCGCCGCTACGTGGTAACCCTCACCACGCATGAGTTTTCCTCGCTCTGCCCCGTCACGGGGCAACCCGACAGCTGCCACCTCACCATCTCCTACTGCCCTGCCGATAAGGTAGTAGAGACCAAGAGTCTGAAATACTACCTCGTCTCCTTCCGCAACTACGCCGCCTTCAATGAACAGGTTGTAAACCGTATTCTGGACGACCTCGTGGCGGCGGTTGACCCCGCTTGGATGAAGGTGGAAGGCCAGTTCGGAGCCCGAGGCGGCATTCAGCTTACCTGCACCGCAGAGCACAAGCCGGAAAACCGTCCTGCATGAACGTAGCCGTCCTACTCTCCGGCGGGCTGGATTCCACAACCGCACTTCATTGGGCGCACCGCCGGCACACGGTGGTCTGCGCCCTCTCCTTTGACTACGGCAGCAATCATGCTGCCCGAGAGCTGGACTGCGCGCGTTGGCAGGCGGAAAGCCTCGGCATCCCCTATCGGGAGATAGACCTGCGCAGCATCTCTGCCCATCTGCAAAGCGCCTTGCTCAGCGGGGCGGATGCCATTCCCACCGCAGATTACGCAGAGGAAAATCTCAAACAGACCGTCGTTCCCTTCCGCAACGGCATCTTTCTGGCCATCGCCGCCGGCATTGCAGAGAGCAACGGAGCTGAGGGCATCGTCATCGCCGCCCACAATGGCGACCATGCCCTCTACCCCGACTGCCGTGAGGATTTCATGGCCGCCATGGCAAGCGCCATTTCTCTGGGGACTTATGCGAACCTGCAAATCCTGCGGCCATTCATCAACAACACCAAGGGGGAAATAACCGCCATCGGCGCCGAACTGGGAGTCGATTTCTCCCACACCTATTCCTGCTACTGCGGCGGAAAACTGCACTGCGGACAGTGCGCCACCTGCCGTGAACGCCGTGAATCTTTCGCTGCCGCCGGCATCCCCGACCCAACGGTGTATGTTTCTTGACAGCCAAAGGAAAAGGTGTTAGTCTTTTCCCATGCCCGAAACATCTGTAACCTCTCTCTCTACCTCCGCACCGCAAGGCAACTATGAATGGGTAAATGTGTACACCCGGCTGGCAGACAAGCTTCTGGAGTTCAAGCAAAATCGCCCGGCGCTGATTGAACACATCAAAAACGCGTTCGCCGCAGCGGAGATGAATCTTCCGTTGTTGGAGGAAAAAGGGAAAGAACTGACGGATATTTGTCCTTTTACTGTCTTTGGCTTATTCAACAAGCTAATGACCGATGACAACCGAAAAAAAATACTCAGGGCTATTCTGCGGGAATTAAAAATGGAACAAAAATGTCCACGAACTTTTGACGGCATCCCTGTTCTTAATCCGCAAAAATCAACTTTTTACTGGTTTGCCGGGCGTCCTTCGGAAGATATTCCCAATCTGTGGGATATGTTTACAGCTGCGATTGAATATGCGGACACCCCATCCGAAGCGACTAAGGCGAACTTCATACATCTTTATGACCAATGTCAAACGCAAAAAGGAGTAAAGTGGAATCTGTCCATGGGATTATTCTGGATTCGGCCGAATATGTACCTCAGTCTGGACTCAATCAATCGCAATTTCATTAAAGATGCCACGAACTTCCCCTCTCTTTCCGTAAACCTTAACAGCGTACCCAAAGCAGAAGATTATCTCATTCTCTCAGAATCAATACGCCAGTATATAGCAATTAGTGATGAATACAACAATTTCGTTGATTTCTCCTACAAACTGTGGGTAGAATCCGAGAGAATCAGTAAAGAGAAACTTAAAACAATTTTCCTGATAAAAAAAGACGGCAAATATTTTGCTGAAATTGATATCACGGTGGAAGAATGGAAAAGCTTATTAACAACGAAAAGAGTTTTCTATCCGGATGCGTTCGACATGATTCTGGCATGGTATAGAAAGCCAAATCATCAAGCTAGCATAAAACAAATCATCACCGAAAGCAAATCAACAATTCAAGGATTTCCATACAGCACAGTAACAGCCCTTGGCAAACACATCATTGATAAGTTAAACCGATTTCAAGTTGTCCGTGAAAATGCGCAAAAAGACACCTACTGGTGTATTCCCTTTGAGGGGTGGTACGATGAAAACGAGCAATTTATCTGGAAGTTAAGAAAGGAACTGGTACAGGCCATAGAGGAATTGGGTTTGGCTGAGAGCCCTGCACCGGAGGCAGATATGTTGGAAGAAGAAGATATCCCGAGCTATGGGAAAGAAGAGTTTTTGCAGGAGGTTTATCTTTCCGAAGGCAAATATGATGAACTGTTAGCTAAGCTGAAGCAGAAAAAGAATATCATCCTTCAAGGTGCGCCCGGGGTGGGTAAAACCTACAGTGCCAGGAGGCTGGCGTGGTCGATGATGGGCTGTAAGGATGATACGCGAATCATGATGATTCAGTTCCACCAGAGTTACAGTTATGAGGACTTCATCATGGGATACCGACCGAACGGCAGCGACTTTGTGCTGAAATACGGTCCTTTCTATCAATTCTGCAAGAAGGCTGCCGCAGATACGGAGAATGATTATTTCTTTATCATCGATGAAATTAACCGCGGCAATCTCAGTAAGATATTCGGCGAGCTGTTCATGCTGATGGAAAGTCATTACCGCGGTTCGGGACATGCGATGCCGCTGCTGTACTCCGATGAACGCTTTTACATTCCGAAAAACCTCTACATCATCGGCATGATGAATACGGCAGACCGTAGTCTCGCCATGCTGGATTACGCGCTGCGCCGCCGTTTTGCCTTTTTTGAGCTGGAACCGGCGTTCCGGACGGAGGGTTTTGTACGCTTCTTACAGTCTGCAGGAAACAAGAAACTGGAGCAACTGATTCAGACTATTGAGCAGCTCAATGCAGAAATATGCCGGGATGATTCTCTTGGCAAAGGATTCCGAATCGGTCACAGCTATTTCTGTCTGGAAGATGACATAACGGACGAGCACCTGCAATCCATCATCAACTATGAGCTTATTCCCCTGCTGGAAGAATACTGGTTTGATGAAACGGATAAGGTGGAGAACTGGAGCAGAACCCTCATCAGCAGTATCAGATGATACCCATCCGCAACGTGTACTACATGCTTTCCTATGTCTTTCACAAGCTGAAAGACGGGGCGTATGTGCGTTGCTCAACGGAAGATTTTCCGAACGTGGTTGATTTGCTGGCAGAGATACTCATCCACGGTATTTCGGCCCAACTGAAACGCGGCTTGGAAAAGGGGTATCACCCTATTACCGAAAACACGCAGAGCCTTCGCGGCAAAATCAATCTTTCCGAATCAGTCCGCACGCTCTCTCGGCTGAGTGGCAGGATGGTTTGTGAGTATGATTGCTTTGACGAAAACTGTTACAGGAATCGCATTCTGAAAACGACCATGCTACTCCTGCTCCGGCAAAACATCTGCCACAGACAGAAACAAGGTCTGCGGAAATTGCTGCACTATTTCCGGGATGTGGAGGAAATTGCACCCCAACTCATCCATTGGAGGCAGCAGTACAACCGGAATAATGAGAACTATCAGTTGCTGATGGGCATTTGCAGCATGATACTCCGCAACCTGCTCCAGACGCAGGAGGACGGCAGCATGAAACTGAAGCAGTTCTTCGATGATAAGGATTTGTGCAGACTGTATGAGAAGTTCATCCTTAACTACTTCCGGCGGGAGCATCCGGAGCTGCGCAGCAGCTCAGAACAGATTGCCTGGGCGCTGGTGGGAAATCGCAGTCCCTTCCTGCCGGTCATGCAATCGGATGTCATCCTGAGAGGCGGAAAGAAAACGCTCATCATCGATGCCAAGTTCTACGCCGATAATCTGCAGCACCGTTTCGGAGACAGCCACAGCATTCACAGCCACAACCTGTACCAGATATACACCTATGTAGACAATTATCGCAGGTTACACCCGAATGAAGAGGTATACGGGATGCTGCTCTACGCCCGCACGAATGCCCTGCTCCAGCCTGACGTAGAGATACCGATGCACGACACCACCATCACGGTGCTCACCTTAGATATGAACCGGGAGTTCCGGGATATAGCCACCCATCTTGACCAAATAGCAAGCTCTCTACTCTGAGAGCTTGACGGAGCGTTTTCGCGTCCCGAGAAGTCAGGCTAGTCAGTGACAAATACCGGGGGTCCGATTTCGCAGCTCTCAAAGAAGAATTGAAGCGTATTACCTCAAAATAAAATCGAACCCAAAGGGGGTAGCAGTGAACTTGTTCCTTGCCACATGACTCCGTTTGTGGTAACATCGCGCCGTGGCGCAGCCTGATACCGAAAAACTGAACATTCCCACGGACGATGAATTGGAACAATTCGCCGCCCGTACGCGCCGCAGTCTCATCATGAGACTGGGAGACTGGAAAGACCAGAAAAGCTGGGATGAGTTCTATCGCACCTACTGGAGGCTCATCTACTCCGTAGCGCTCAAGGCGGGACTGCGGGAGGATGAGGCATGGGATGTGGTGCAGGAAACCGTGCTGACGATTGCCAAGCAGAGCGTCAAGAACATGTACGATCCGCAGAAAGGCTCGTTCAAGATGTGGCTTTGGCACATCACCCGCTGGCGCATCAATGACCAGTTCCGCCAGCGCAGGAAAGATACCGCCGCAACCGTAACCTCTTCTGACGGCACAGAAAGAGAGGCTCTGGCAGACATCCCGGACACCGCCGGTGAAACCTTTACCAAAATATGGGACCGCGAATGGCAGAACAACGTCATGAAAGCGGCCATAGAGCGGGTGAAAATGAAGATTTCACCCCAGCAGTTTCAGATTTTTGATTACAATGTACTGCGCGGCATGAGTGCCGGCGAGGTACGCAGCAAGTTGGGCGTAAGCATTGCTCAGGTTTATTTGGCCAAACACCGAGTGGGTGCCGTGCTGAAAAAAGAGGTAGCCTATATCCGCGCGCAGGAAGAAACTCCCGAGAAGCAGTAAAAGCGGCTCAAAGGCAAATAATCTGCCCGGCAGAAAAGGAGTGCAATCTGTCTTGCATGCGCTCTTTCAGGCAGTGTGTGGCAGCGGCTCCCGTGCAATGGCCGGTCAGGTATTGCGTAGGCAGTTGCAACAGAACATCCGCCGCCTGATTCAACAGCGCGGCATGGCTGACCGGGCTCAGTTTCATGAAATGAAAGCCACCCACCAGCACATCCGGGCGGAAATAGTCTGCTATATTGAGGATACCGCGATGAGAACACCCGCTGAACAGCACGCGTTTCCCCTGCTCCTCCACCAGCAGGTATTGCTCGTGCCGAAAATCATCAGCAATGCGTTTTCCCTCCCGCTGAACACTCATTCCGGAAGTATCTAGCCCGTATGGAACAGGAATTTCCGTTGCAGAGAACAGCGTCATTCCCTCTGCCGGAGAAAAGACAGGAGTCGCCACCTTTCTGATGCGAGGATGATGCATCATCGCCGTATCAAGGCCGATATCCTTGCCCGATGCATTGAAATGCGGCTCAAACGCATGCGCGCTCACCCAGATGGATGCCCGGGTGTTCATTTCCAGAAAACGAGTCAGGCCGCCACCATGGTCATAGTGTCCGTGAGACAGTACTGCTAATTCCACCCGGGACAAATCTAGCCCCAACTTTTCCGCATTATCAGCAAATGCAGAAGAAGCACCGGAATCAAACAGAATAAAACGTCCGGCGGTTTCCACCAGAAGGCTCAGACCGTGCTCTGCGGCAAAATCAGCAGAGGATGCACTATTCTCCATCAGGACATGAATCTTCATGTCCTCAGTCTACACCCGCTCACGCCCCGCATCAAGCGTTTTCAGCGTGCTTCCGGCAAATCGTTCCACGAGGTGGTAAAGGCGGGCGAAACGTGAGCTTTCTGAGCCAACGGGGCGGTTGATGTATTGGCGAAGCGGATGTTGTGGCCGGATTTCTGAAGCTTGTCCAGCACCTCCATCAGCGGGCTGGGCGCCGCATCCGGGTGCTCAAAGGTGGGCTGCACTTCCTCGGCCGGCATAAGGTCTGCCAGCAACACGCCCACCTTCCGATACCGATAGCCGGGGCGATAGATAGAATCCAGCAAAGCGGTTGCAGCCGCTGTAAACACGCGCGTATCATCCGTGTGGCAGGAAAGCGCGCATCCCGTACTTTCCGCATACAGGCGCTCCGTATCCTCATAGCGAGATGTCCGCAGCACCACATGTACCGCCGCCGCCATCAGCCCCTCACTCCGCAGGATACGCCCCGCTTTTTCCACAAAGCGGCAAAGTGCATCCCGCAGCACAACGGGGTCATCAATGGCTTCCGACAGCGTACGGGAAACCATCACCTGCGTCCGCTGCGGTGCTTCCATCTCGTCCAGACAGGAAACACCCTGTAATTCCAACGCCAGCCGTTCACCATGCACGCCGAACAGCCGCCGCAGACGCCCGGCCGGAGCAGAAGCAAGCTGAGAAGCCGTTCTAATACCTGCGCCGCGCATGCGCTCGCGGAGTTTTCGTCCCACGCCCCAGACATCCTCCACCGGGGTTGTCTCCAGCAATGATTGTATCTGCTCCGGGGCGTTCAATGCCAAGACTCCGTGGTACTGCGGAAGTTTCTTGGCAGTTTCGTTGGCGAGCTTGGCGAGGGTGCGGGTGGGAGCTAACCCCACGCTGACGGTGATGCCGACCCAGCGGAGTATTTTTCTGCGAATGCGGCGTGCCTCCTGTTCCCAATCAGGTCCGGGCTGCACCACGGCAAATGCCTCATCAATACTGTACTGCTGCACTTCCGGGAGAGAATCCTCCAGGATGCGAATCATCCTGTCCGAAAGATCGCTATAAAGCGCAAAGTTGGCCGAGCAGACGATACCGCCTGCGTCCGCAAGCCGCTGGCGGCACTTGAAATAAGGCTCGCACATGGCAATCCCCAGCGCTTTCGCCTCGGCACTGCGGGAAATGACACAGCCGTCATTATTGGACAACACCACGAGGGGACGCCGCCGCCAGTCGGGGCGAAACACCTGCTCACAACTGGCAAAAAAGTTATTGCAGTCGAAGAGTAAATACATGGGACACGGAAATGGCGCCCCCTGCTCCGCATGGGTGGCAAGTTGCTTACAGCCCGAGTTTGGCAGTCAGAATCTCCGTCACCATCTTCGGGTTGGGCTTCGGATTGCTGGCTTTCATCACCATGCCGGTGAGCGCATTGAGCAGCTTGAGATTGCCGGCTTTTACACGCTCCACAACGTCCTGATTCTCAGCAATCACTTTGTCCACTACCCCATCCAGCGCGCCGGTATCGGTCTTTTTGTAACCGAGCGAGGCAGCGGCAGCCGTGGCATCCATGCCGGGATTCTCCCACAGCACTTCCTGCACTTCCTTGGCCTGATTGGTGGAGACGATACCCTCCTCGATGATACCGACAAGAGCCGCCAGCGTCTGCGGGCTAAGGGGGCAGTCAGCGATGGAAATTTCACGAGCGGAAAGGGCGGCAGACAGGTTATTGATAATCCAGTTGGCCACCTTGCGGGGGGCTTTTGACGCAGCCGCTGCAGTCTCGAAGTAACGGCACAGCGCCACATCTCCCACCAGCGTATTGGCATCAGCCACGGGCAATCCGTATTCGGCCACCAGACGGGCATGCAGTGCATCCGGCAGCTCCGGCAGCTCGCTCTTCACCTTCTCCACGATGGGAGCCGTCTGCACGGGAATAAGATCCGGGCAGGTGTGATAACGGTAGTCATGAGCATTCTCCTTGGTGCGCATGACGATGCTCTCGCCCATATCATCATCCCAGCGGCGGGTGGACTGCACCTGAGCAATACCACGGTCAAGCTCATCTGCCTGACGTGCAATCTCGTATATCAGCGCGCGGCGGGCAGCAGACATGGAGTTGATATTCTTCATCTCAATCTTGGCGCCCAGTTCCTTCTGCCCCTTGGGACGCAGAGAGACGTTCACATCGCAGCGCATCTGCCCCTTTTCCATATCGGCATCGGAAATACCGCCGCAGATGAGAATCTGTTGCAGGCTCTTCAGATAAGCATAGGTCTCATCCGGACTGGTCAAATCCGGAGCGGAAACAATCTCCATGAGCGGAGTGCCGCCACGGTTGTAGTCCACAAGAGAGTAATTGCCGTAGTGGGTCAGCTTGGCGGCATCTTCCTCCAGATGGATATGGTCGAGCTTCACCTTACGCACCACAGCGCCCTCTGCCCCGGCAGCTTCCTTGGAATTGGCAGGATATGCCCAGGCATACAGTGGCACTTCACCGCCTATACAGAGCGGTAAATCCAGCTGACTGGTCTGGTAGTTCTTGGGCATATCGGCATAAAAATAATTCTTACGATCCCACTTGGAAACGGGAGGAGTGCTGCAGCCCAGCATCATGCCCGTGAGAACCGTGCGTTCGATGGCAAATTCATTCAGAACCGGCAGAGCTCCGGGCATCCCCAAACAGGTGGGACACACATTCGTATTGGGCTCATAGCCGAATCCGGCCTTGCAGGAACAGAACATTTTGGTCTCTGTCTTAATCTGACAGTGAACCTCCAGACCAATGGTAACGAGATAATCAGAAACAGGCATGATAAATGATACAGAATACGATTTTAATTGGAAGATGTCATGTTGGTGCGTGCCGCCTCATCCAAATCCGAGCGGAAAGATGCGTCAAAGACGGTCTCAAAACAGAAACTATGGGTCTCACCCAGACTCTCGAACACCATATCGAGAGCGTCCGAAAAACTATCGAAAGGCTCCGTGTTATATCCGGGAAGCGCTGCGATACGCACGATTTCACTGCGAATCCCCCATAAAATCGGTTCCAGAGGAGCCGTGACCTCGAGCACAGCAGCAGCGGAAGAATCGGCAAAAGAACGATTCATGATGTAGCTCTCCGGCAACAGAGCCTGAAGCCGTTCAGTCAGTTCCGTCAAGCGATCGGCGGCCTCTCTCGCAGTCGGTGCATCCTGCACCAGCTCCAAAGCCTCCAGCAAAGCCTTGTCCGGGGGCAACAGCCGCTTCAGACGCACGAGCTCAATCCGTGTTTCTTCCTCGTCAAGCGGAGCGGGAGGCGTTTGCAGCAAATCAACGTCTTCCTCACTAAACATGCCGGAAGCCACCGCCTGACGAAACGCCACGCGCAGACGCTCCGAGCCGTAGCAACGCACACGACAAAGCCCCAGAAATTCGGCATTCAAATCCTCGAACGCTTCCAGAATGCGCAGATGAACCCCGTCCATCATACCCACAACTTGCACCTCATCAGAGTCTTCCGAAGCCCCTTCAATAGAGTCGGGAACCATGGGCAGACGGCTGAGCAATTCATCCAGCTCTGCAACTCGCTGAACCAGCTCCAGAAAGCGGGGAGCGGCAGTATCCGCTTCTTCCTTATTGCCTATACCGGACAGAAGAAACCACATATCCGAGGTGGTCTTGAGGAACTCCTGCCCCACTCGCTCCGTATCGGCAGGTGTGGCCACAGCTGCGCCATCCACCAGCAACGCCCCCTCGGTCGCCGGAGAGTATGACCCCAGCGCCAAAGACGCAACGCCGGCCATGTACACCAATTTCCTCATATATGCCCGGACATTATACCCCATTTTCTGAAATTGGCAAGCCGTAAAATGCAGCATCTCCGCTAACTTTTATATACTGGAGATAAGAGGCATAGAGAACCGATCCGTACAAAAGCAAAAACCGCACCCCGGTTGCACGGGATGCGGTTGAAAAAGCGATATTTTCGGTCGAATCAGGGCTTGATGACGGAAGCCAACACCACCGTACCATTGAACGGCGTTGCAACGTTGGCAGGCATCTCCACCTGGCTCAGACGCAGGGATTCCTGGTACTTGACACCGGAGATATCAGCAACGATGGCAGCGGGGATGTCCTTCACGGCGCACTTAACCGGCATGGAGTGCACAATCTGGTGCACCACACCACCCATGGCCAGACCAACGGGAGTACCCGTAAGCTTGACGGGAACGCGAGTCTTCACCACCGTGTCGGGAGTCACGGCGCAGAAATCGATGTGAGAAACAGCGTCCGTGAGGAAGTTGCGCTGCACATCCTTCACCAGAGCCAGCACCGTCGTGCCGTCCAGGTCCAGATTCACCAGAACATTGTCGAAAGGAGCAGCGTTGAGCAGCGTACGAACGTCTGCAGCAGTAGCCTGCACGTTCACATTGCCCTCCACGGCGCAGCCGTAGATAACACCGGGGATGATGTTCTGAGCACGAAGAGCGTTGAGCTTGCCGGTACCGACAGCCTCACGCTTGGTCACCTTGAGAGAATACGGAGTCATGATAATGATTCTATGTATTGGAAATTGAGGTTTGTTTGGAGTTCTTCCGACGTCGGTGAGCGGTGTATTGTCACCCGCCGGGTTTGTCTCACCCAGACCAGCGAAAGTAAGGGTGGACCGAAAGAATACTCCTTTGTTAAGGAATGTCAAGCAAAATTCTGCCACAAAGCCTATAAACACAGAAATTTTAGTCATATTTGAGCTATTGGAGTCAGAATCGGGCATTGTCAAGCACCCACAAGTGTGATATGTTAGGCGCGCATGAGTGCTGACAAATCCCCCCGCATCCGCAAGGTCATGGTTCTGTTGCTGGCAGCCATCTTTCTGGCCCAGCTGGGGCATGGTATCTGGGACTTACTCTTCAGCAACTATCTGAGAGATGTTCAGGGGTTGGATGCCGGCCAGCGCGGCTTTCTGGAGCTTCCGCGCGAGCTGCCGGGGATTCTCTGCTTTGTGGTTATCTGTACCCTTTTCTTTCTGGATGAGATTAAGCTGACCATTCTGGCATGCATTCTGGCAGCCGTCGGGGCATTCGGATTCATGCAGCTGGAAGCCGACTGCGGCCTGCTGACGCTGAGTCTGTGGATTATCACCGCCAGTCTGGGGGCACACATTCTCATCGGCACCATTGACTCCATCGTCATGCACACAGCGCGACCGGAAAATCGCAGTCTGCGCCTGGGGCAAATGCGAGCACTGGGAACGGCTGCCACCCTGACCGGGGCGCTCTACATAGGCATCAAGTGGAAAATCAACAATGATTTCTCTGTGGATTACGCTGTCATGGGAATCATGATGTTGCTGGCTGCGGCTTTGCTGTGCTGCGTACGCGGCACACAATTCCCTGCCCGACGCTCCTGGAAGGAAAGCTTCATTATCCGCCGAGAATACAGCGTCTACTACGGGCTTGAAATCCTGCACGGCATCCGGAAGCAGCTTTACCTGACATTCGGTTATTGGCTGATGGTCAGCACTCTGGGGCAACAGCCCTCCGGCATCGGTTTTATTCTGCTCATTGCCGGCATCATCGGACTGTTCACGCAACCGCTCATCGGCTGGAGTATCAAGCGTTTCGGTGAGCGAAAAGTCACGATATTCGACAGCGTGGCACTGTCTGCCCTGTGTCTGGCATATGCCTTTGCCCCGGGCTTGCTGCCGCTGGGCTGGGCTGTCGGGGTTGTGGGCACCTGCTTTGTTCTGGACAACCTGCTCTTTGCCATGGGAATGGCGCGCACCACCTACATTGCCCGCATCTGCGGTGACCGTAAGCAGGAAATCACGCCGTGCATCTACACAGGTATTGCCATCAACCACGTCGCATCCATCAGCTATGGCATCGTCGGCGGAATCATTTGGGATCTGACGGGCGGGCCGCAAGCAGTATTCCTTATCGGCGGACTGGCCGTGGTGGGTGCCGGATTTCTTGCAAGAAGAATGAAAGAACCCGCAGAATCATCGCTAACTAACTCATGATGAAACACAATGAGTCATCCCTCATCAAACGAGGCCTCTCATTTGAGTATTGTTCACGTGAAACTCTCTTTCATATTTGCCTTGCTTGTAAGCGATTTTAGTATATAATAGCGCGCACATCTACAAGCGCGCACTTATGATTGACCAGTTACGTAAACGACTTTTGGACCGGGAGCATCCCGTTCGCATCCATCTTATCGGCGTTGCCGGTTCCGGCATGAGCGGGCTTGCCCGCATGCTGCTGGAAATGGGGCATCGCGTCAGCGGTTGTGACCGTGTGACCAGCACGGAAACCGAACGCCTGCAACAGGCCGGGCTTGTCTTCTCCTGTCCTCATAGTGCCGCAGCCGTGAGCGACGCCGAGGTAGTCATCTATTCCTCTGCCATTCGCGAAGAAAACGTGGCGCTGCATGCCGCACGACAGAACGGATGTCTTTGTCTGCGCCGAGCAGAATGCCTGGCGGCCATTCTCAATAACAAGAAAGGCGTTGTCGTAGCCGGCACACACGGCAAGACCACCACCTCCTCGCTGACGGCCCACCTCCTGCGCGAGGGGCGTATGCGACCCTGCCACTATGTGGGCGCAGAAATCCCCGTTCTCGGCGCAAACGCCCACTGGAACACTGACAGCGAATACCTGATTGCCGAAGGTGACGAGAGCGACGGCACGCTCGTGAATTACCTCCCGGAACACAGCATTATCCTCAACATTGAGGCCGAACACCTTGACTTCTACCGTGATTTGGACCACATCAAGGAAGTGTTCCACCGACTCTGCCGCCAGACCCGCGGCACCATTTTCTACTGCAAGAGTGATGACGGCGCGCGAGATGTCTGCTCTCAGTACCCCAATTCCATTTCCTACGGTTGGCAGGATGCCGATTACACCGCCACGGACGTGACAGTTAAACGTGGCCGCACACTTTACACCATCAACCACCACGGCACGCCCTTGGGCCGCGTGGAGCTGGGCATTCCCGGTCGCCACAACGTCCTCAACTCCTTGGCCGCCACAGCAGCCGCGCTTGAAATGGGCTGCGACTTTGCCAGCATCGCCCGCGGGCTGGTCAGCTTTGCAGGTGCCCGCCGTCGCTTTGAGACCAAGTATCTGTCCCGGGACTATCGTATCGTAGACGACTATGGCCACCATCCGACAGAAATCGGCGCCACGGTTCAGACGGCACAGAGCCTGAAACCCGGGCGTCTGGTTATTCTGTTCCAGCCGCACCGCTATACCCGCACCCAGCTGCTGCGCGATGACTTCGGACGCGTTCTGCAGAATGTGGACAAGCTGTTTGTGGCAGATGTGTACCCGGCCAGCGAAAAGCCCATTCCCGGTATTTCCGGGCAGACCATTGTGGATGCAGTCAAGGAACACGGCCCGACCGATGCCACCTTCCTGCCCAATCTGGCACTGGCCCACCATGTTGTCGGCAACCAGCTGCGCCCCGGTGACCTCTTCCTGACTCTTGGTGCCGGCAACGTACACGAAGCCGGCACCAAGATTGCACAGGATTTGCGTGTGCTGGCAGAAATGCAGCAGGAATGCGGAAAAGATATCCCCTGCCGTCTTTACGAGCCCATGAGCAAGCACACCACCATGGGGGTGGGCGGCGAGGCCCAGTACTGGATTGAGCCCTCCAGCTTCGCGGATATGCAGGCCGTGGTCAACTTCTTCAAGGACCGCAACCTTCCCGTGCACATTATCGGACGCGGCTCCAACCTCATCGTTCGCAACGGTGGCATCCGCGGCGCGGTCATTCACCCCACCGGCGGAGAGTTTGACAAGATTGAACTGCAGGGCAACAACATTGTGGCCGGTGCAGGAGTGCGCCTCAAGAAGCTGGCAGCCTTTGCCGCGGCAAACGGCCTCTCCGGTTTTGAGTGGATGGACGGCATCCCCGGATGCGTGGGCGGCAGTCTGCGCATGAATGCCGGCTGTCTGGGCGGCGATATGTGGCAGGTATTCCAATCTGCCGTTGCTCTGGATGAAGACGGCGAACAGGTTGAATTTGACCGCGACAGCATGGCGACTCCCAGCTATCGCTGCATCCCCGAGTTCCGCCACAATATGGTCATGCAGGCCACATTTGCCGGCACTCCGGCCGATAAGAAAGATATCGAGGCCACGATGGTTGATTTCCGTAACCGACGTAAGACGACCCAACCCATCGAGCCCAGTGCCGGATGCACATTCAAAAACCCGGACACCATTCCGGCAGGTAAGCTTATTGATGAACTGGGGCTCAAGGGCTTCTCCATCGGCGGCGCTCAGGTTTCCCCAGTGCATGCCAACTTCATCGTGAATACCGGCAATGCACTGGCAACAGATGTGACAGAGTTGATTGACGCCATCCGTGCCAAGGCTCAGAAGGAACGCGGCATAACCCTCCGCCCCGAAGTCCAGGTCATCGGTGACCGCGACACAGAATTCTGATTTTCAACACAATATTCATATGAAAGAACTTACAAAAGACACAAAGATTGCCCTGCTGATGGGAGGTCCCGGTTCTGAGCGCGAGGTTTCCATCGCCTCCGGCAACGGCGTACTGGAAGCCCTGCGAGGGGAAGGATTCACCCATGTAACCCCTGTTATCGTGGATGCAGAGCGCCCGGCCATTCCCGCGGGCACGGAGCTCTGCTACAACATCATCCACGGCACTTACGGTGAGGACGGCGGACTGCAATCCTATCTGGAAGAACTTGGCATTCCCTATACCGGCGCCGGCTCTGTCACCAGCCGTAACTGCTTTGATAAAGTGTTGACAAAAAAGGCCTTTGTAGAAGCCGGAGTACCCACTCCTCTCAGTGAAACCATCACGGCTGACCAGCTGCCGACCATCCCTGTTCCCTGCGTCATCAAGCCCCCGTGCGAAGGTTCTTCCGTCGGTGTCCAGATTGTGAAAGATGCCGCAGAGCTGCCCGCAGCCGTGGCCGAAGCCGGCAAGTACGGCAAGGAACTGCTGGTGGAGGAATACATTTCCGGCAAGGAACTGACCGTAGCCATTTTCAATGGCACAGCCCTGCCCGTCATCCATATCTGCCCCCGCTCCGGCTTCTACGATATGAATAACAAGTATCCCTCCATGTACGGTGGAGTCGGGTCGGACTATATCTGCCCCGCCGATATCACGGAACAGGAGACCAAAGATGTGCAGGCCGCAGCCCTCGCCGCCTACAACGCGCTGAACGTAGAGGTGTACGGCCGCGTGGATGTTCTTCTGACCGATGATGGCAAGCCTTACGTACTGGAAATCAACACCATCCCCGGCATGACCGGAGCATCCCTCTTCCCGAAAGCCGCTGCAGCGGTCGGGATTTCCTATGGAGAGCTCTGCACACGCATTGCAGAAGTCTCCTTGAATCAGCCGAGAAGCTGATGAAGCAGCGATTGCGGACAGCATGAAAAAAAGAAACAGCTATCGCCGACAGGGCAACGTGAAAATCCTGGAGAAAGCGCTCTCCATCAAGGATGCGTTGTTCAGTCGGCTGGCTGTTCGCCGCGGAGCCAAGCGACTCCGAAAGATTTTCCTGCTGCTCTTGCTAATAGTCCCCATCTGCTATGGTATTTTCAAAGGTATTACCTATACCATAGAAAAAGCATACAGCCTCAGCATCGAACACGTCGATTATACTTCATCTCGAGGCTTTATTGCCAAAGAGCATGTCATGCAGATGCTCGGCATCGAGGGGGCTATCAATATGGCCACTCTGGATGCCTCCGGTATGGAGGCCATACTGACAAGCAATCCCTGCATCGAATCAGCCCATATCCGCGCCGAATTACCGGATACTCTCAGCATTGAAATTGAGGAGCGTATCCCCATTGTCTATGTCGAGATGGAGCACGCAGCGGACAAAGGGCAGAGGCAGAAACTCTTCATGGATCCCCACGGATTTCTCTTCCCGGTGATGCAGGAGTACCATACCAAGGTTATGGAGCTCCCCGTGTGGTATCTCAACGCATCAGACGTGAAAGAGTTCAAACCCGGCATCCGCATTGACGAGGAACTGTATCGCCCCATCACTGAACTGGTTTCCGCGCTTAACTTATACCAACTGACCCAAATTCCCTCTGTCCGCGAGATTTTCCGCTCAAAATCCTGGAAAATCGTCCTTACGCTGGAGGGAGGCATCAGCGTCATTATGCAGGTATACGGCATCTACGAGCAGGTGGATCGTCTGCACATGATTCTGGAACACGCCCGTGCCACCGGAAAAAAATTATCTGCCATCAATGTTGTTCCGGCCATCAACCCGACAGCTACCTTCATTGAACCGGAGACAAACAAAGAGGAAGATACTGAAGATAAGAAGGATAAGGGCAAAAACAAGCCCGTACGCAGACGCTGATTGATTTCTTTCATCGGCTTTTCATTATTTTGCAAAATTTGACAAAACAGGCATGAATTTGCTTGTCATAAATTCCGTCTTGTGATACACTCATCGGACACACCTGTTAGTTTCACAAACAGGGATTTTAGTTTTTAATGCAAACTGACAACATGTTCAAAAAACTCACCACCGCTCTGACCGCCGCAGTAGGGCTTCTGCTGACGGCCACCGCTGTGCCTGCACATGCTGCCAAGGCCAATCCCCACGCCACCAGTAGTGGTTTCATTCCCCCTGCTGCTCCGAGTCCGGACGCGGCCCCGGATAAGGATTTACCCAATCTCGGGCGCGACAAGCACGGACTGCCGTACTACCATCCCAAGCAGATGAACCGAGTTGTACGCACAACTGCTTACACCCATTCAGAGAGCGACCACATCGCCTATGGTCCGAAAAGCGCAGCCGGCACCTACCTCAAATATACCGACGAGGTTCGCAGTGCAGCCGCCGACTGGTCCGTCTATCCTCTGGGAACCAAGTTCAAGATTAAGGGCGAGCCTTATACCTATATTGTAGATGATTACGGCAGTGCTCTAGTCGGCACCGCCACCATAGACATCTACCACCCGTCCAAGGCGCTCATGCGCAAGTGGGCAACCCGAATCGTAGAAATCGAGGTTATCGAGTGGGGGTCTCCCACCCGCAGTATGCAGCAGCTTGCCGGCCGTCGCGGTTATAAGCATTGCCGCCGCATGTACGCAGCGCTGGAGCGCCAGATGCAGGCTGCCCAGAACAAGGGTTGAATACCCCATCCTTTTTATCAAACTAAACAGCTGAATTCCCTGCGGATTCAGCTGTTTTTTTGTCCCCATCTGCACCAAGGCATTTTTTGAAGTCTCGCAAAAGCTCGATTTTTCGGTGTTCGGATTCTTTTCCTCGTCCGGTGTATCGCCCCAAAAATGCCTCGAGATATTTTTATTGGCAGGACTGCACCGCTTATGGTAGAATCAGTGCCGATGAAGATTCGTCCCTATACTGCAGCGGATGCCCCGGAGCCGGCTGATATCCAAATGGATGTATCGTTAGCGGCGCATTCTTTCATTCCGGCAAAGCACAGGGCGTCATGTCTCTTCCGGGGCATCATGTTGCCGCTCTTTTCCTTCATCCAATGTCACAGGATATGGGCTATGGCGGAATAAAAGGGCTCCACATACGACGGACAAAAGCTCAACACTTATGAAACACTACCTGATTCATCTACTGGTGGCAGCTACCTGTTTCTGCCTGCATTCCTGCATCGCGATTCACTGTACTCTGGGAAGCAAGTTGGATTCTCTGGGCAAGAATGTTCCCAAGGCTCAGCTCCCGCGCATTTGCACCCCTTTTGTCTACTTGTTGGATGGTTGTTATTACATGCCTCTGGAGGTGCATTTCTACCGGGAAGAAAAAGCCGCCATCCGGCAAACATTCACCAATCACAAAGGAACAACGACGCACGAGGAATGGCCGAAAAGCTTAAGTTCGCCGCGCCCGGAAAAAAGCGTTCGTTATCTTTTTCCGCTCAAGGATGAAGAGGCTAAGCGTATGGTTTTGGGGCAAACGGAATCCTGCGCAGATGGGAAAAATCCCATCCCGCACAGTGAGTTTCCCTATCAGCAGGCACTCTGCTACTATGCAGCAGAACAATTCATACCGGATTCTGCAACGCCGCGTCCCGGTCTGACGTTTACGTTGGATACCACCGACTCCATACCGGGGATTCCGGCAGAACGCAGCGTGGGCAACTATGCACGGATGCCCCTGTCCGCCTTGACCGCATGGTGCATAGACCTGCCGCTGAGCGCCACCGCCACAACAGCCTGTACAGCAGCAAGCATCGCTGCGGGGGCCGTTCTACTGCCAGTCGGTGTACTGGCAGCTCCCTTTTTGAATGAGACAAGTGACCCGGACAACATCTGCCCGCATGGAGACCCGCCGCCGCGCACTCCCATCCCCCCACAGGGCAACTGATTATTATGCACCGGCAGTCATCGCCTATTTGAGCGCTCAAAACGCCTCAATCCTGAACAAATAAAAACCGGATGGCTTTCGCCATCCGGGTAAAATATTTCTTTATCAGAGCCTCATCAGCTACGGTTCTTAAGCTGGGGGAAGAGGATGATATCGCGGATGGAGCTGGCACCGGTCAGCAGCATGCAAAGGCGGTCGATACCGATACCAATGCCACCGGCACTGGGCATACCGGACTCCAGAGTCTGCACGAAATCGTAGTCAATCTTCTGCGTTTCCTCACCGGCCTGGTGCATAAGACGCTCCAGCTGTTCCACGGGATCATTCTGCTCGGAATAACCCGGGCAAAGCTCCTGACCATTCATGACCAGCTCAAAGACATCCACCACTTCCGGATTGTCCGGATTAGCCTTAGCCAGCGGCACGAGGTCACGGGCAACGTGGCAGACAAAGAGCGGGTTAGCCTGCTTCTCTTCCACCAGCTTTTCATACACCTGCTGGGTGACACCCGTGTCATCCAAATCTTCACCAATCTGGAGGTGCAGCTGATTCTCCGCACGGTCTCGGCGCTGCTCAGGAGTGAGCTCAAACCAGTCATCGCCGGCAACTTCCTTCACCAGATCATTGTAGTCGGCACGACGCCACGGACGGGTCAAATCAACCGTCCAGCGCAGGTTACCCTCGTCATCGTACTGATCAAACTTAAGCGTACCGAAGACCTTTTCCGCAACGTAGGTAATCATCTCCTCCATCATCTCGGCCATGGTCTCATAGTCACCACCGGCCTCGTAGACCTCGAGCACCGTGAATTCGGGGTTGTGGCGACGGTCCACGCCCTCGTTACGGAAATTACGATTCAGCTCGAACACCTTCGGGAAACCGCCCACCAGCAGACGCTTCAGGAAGAGCTCGGGAGCAATACGCAGAGTCACCTGCTTCTTGAGCGCGTTGTAATAGGATTCAAAGGGCTTGGCAGCAGCACCGCCTGCCACATCCTGAAGCATGGGAGTCTCTACCTCCAGGAAGCCGCGGTCGGTCAGGAAGCTGCGAATCTCCTGAATGATGAGGGAGCGCTTCACAAAGCGATCTGCACTGGCAGCATTGCTCATCAAATCCATGTGGCGACGGCGATAGCGCAAATCGGCATCGGCCAGGCCATGGAACTTATCCGGCATGGGACGCAGTGCCTTGGACAGCACCTTGAACTCTGCTACGCGAACAGAGGGCTCACCGGTGCGGGTGATGAAAGTCTCGCCTTCAATACCCACCCAGTCACCACGCTCCAGAAGTTTCCACAGAGCCCATGCTTCCGGGCTGAGTGCCTTCTTGGTAAGCATACACTGGATAGCGCCGCAAACATCGCCCACGGTAAAGAACTGAGTATTACCCATATCACGGAGAGCCGTGATACGGCCCAGGAATTTAACCTGTTTACCCTCCGCAAAATTGGCCTTAATTTCCGCCGCATTAGTGGTCACATCGAATCGACCGCCGTAGGGGTTCACACCCAGGCTGCGAATCTTGCCCACCTTCTCGCGACGCACGGCAATCAGTTCCTCCTCAGAGGAACCCGGAGCGTTATTAGCAGGTTGATTTTCTGACATAGCGCGGCAATTATACGCTTTTTACCGCAAATATCCAGTCTAAACTTAGAGCTGTCGGATTTTTATATTCAATCAATCGCCAACCTCGCGCACATAGTTCAGCATCAGCGGCAACTCATCCGCAAGGAAAGAGGCATTTTCCTCCTCCTGCCAATATTCTGCGGGAGTCTCCCCGTCATTATTCCGCAGCGTGGGATCAGCACCGTATTGCATGAGCAGTTTCACGCTCTCTGCACACTCAGCCCGGTGCAACGGTGTCTCTCCCCACTTATTGCGTGCATTCACATCCAGTCCGGCAGAAAGAAAAAGCGGCCAACAGCCCAGACGGGCATCCGTCCCATGCAGCAAGGTATTCCCGGCGTTATCCTGCACAAACAAATCCGCACCGGCCTCCAGCAGAACCTCTGCCACTTCCGGCCAGATATTACCGAACAGAGCCGTCGCGCCCGAATCATCCCTATCATGCACGGAAAGCCCCTGCTCCAGCAGAAAACGCGCAGCATCCGCCTCCAGCGCCCACCACAGAGCCGTCTCCCCCATGCGTCTGTGTAGGCGCACATCAACGCCCCTGTCAACAAACAGCCGCAGCTTGTCAACATAATGCCCGCAAACCACATCATCTGACGTAGGCACGGCCCCGGCATCCATGAGCAGTCGGCACAATTTCGCGGAATCGGCGTAACGCAAGGGAGTGCATCCATAGCGGTCCCGAGCATTCACGTCTGCCCCCGCTGCAATCGCGCGGCGGGCGGCAGCGGCATCGCGCACCTTCAGAGCGTTGAACAACTTATCGGTGGCAGTTTTTTTCATCATTCAGTGGGGATGGTTATCACTCGGGCGTTCGGAGAAAGGCCATACACCTGGGGTTCATACATCAGTTGAGCCTGAGCAGGCGGAGCCGTTGAGACACCGGCGCGCTTTACCCGGGCAAAATAGGTCATATTCAGCAAATCTCGACCGCTCCAGCGGGTACAGAATCCGCGCACTCTATCAGCCAAATACTCCCGGCGGTCAAAGCAACGGCTCCACGGCACAAACTCCAGTCCGGCGGCCTGGCTCGGTATTTCCGGGTTGATGGCCTCCATGCAGGCAGGAAGATAATCCTCCAGCACGAGGTATTCCAGATTATCTGCCACCTTGGCACACGTGAGCGTGACTCGCACCACATCGCCGACTTTCAGTTGAGCCGGAGCCCGGTGCCACTTGCCGTCCTCGCCTTTCACCTCGTAGACACGAGTCACCTGTAAGCCCTTTTCTGTCACGCCGGGGAACTCTGTCTGTTCCGGCTGCGCTTTGACCTGCACCAGAGCGTAGACCGGGCCGCCTTCTGCCGCCAGCGAGGTGGGCAGCTCTGCCGGGCTCTTCACCTGCGGCAGCGATAATTTCAACGGTTCTCGCTTCAGCTGATACCTGCCGGAGTCCGTTACCACTGACACCTCGGAATCCGCTACGGATTGTTGACGGAGAAAATCATGCAGCGCCAGCAACATCAGCGAGGAGTGAGCGGTGCTATAATGTCGGTAATCCCTCCCGACCGTTCGCATCCAGTCACGGAAAGCTCCATGAACAGCTCCGGAATGGCACATCTCTTTCATAAAACGAATGGTAGCGCCATACACCCCGGGACGAATTCCTTTTTTCTGTAATTCATCCAAATCCTCGCATCTTTTCTTCAGGGCGCGTTCCATTTTTCGCTCATCTCCCAGCGCCCGAGCCGCCATCAGCTCAGCATCAGCAAAAAGTTCGTCCTTATCCAGTCGGTCCACAAAACGCAGCAGACGTTTCATCTTATCCTTCGGCAGCGTGTAACCGCGTTCTGTCGCAACAGTCAGCACCATGGCAGCATAGGCGCTTGCCCAACCACTGCTTTTCTTCCCGGCTTCCCAGTATCCCAGGCCGCCATCCTCGCACTGTCGGGCAAAAAGGGCGTTTATCTCGCGTTCCACCTCCTTTCTGACTTCTTCCTGCGGAGTGGCAGCGAGCTGCGGACAGAAAGGCGCAAGCTCCTCATAGAGCAAGCGGGGCATGAGGGCGGCGGCCTTCTGCTCCGTGCAGCCATAGGGATAGCTCAGCAGAAAATCCAGACACCCCCGCAAATGCAGCAGGGGTGAAGAAGAAAGCCACACCTCCGCATCAAAGCGGGTGGACTGAGCCACCTCCGGGGCAAAGAGAGAGGACAGCTTCAGGGGAGCCTGGCCGGGAAGGATTTCCGGGCGGTGAACCTCCTTGAGCAGGGGTGCGGGGAATCGCACCCGACAAATCCCCTGCACGGCATCTGTACCGGGAGCACCCTCCGCTTTCCAGCGCAAGCGGTATTCACCTTCCTGCGAGTGGGTTACATCGAAATACAGCGTGGCGCTTCCACCCGGCGGCAGCTCTGCCTGCTGAGGGGTATCGCAGCCTTCCAGCGACACCGTCCAGACGCCGGTCTGCTCCGTGGCATTGGTGATGGAAAGCGGCAGTTTCAGCTCATCCCCCGTGCTCATGAACAGAGGCATACCGGGGGTAATCATCACCGGCAGGTTCACCACAAAAGCACCCTCAGCAGACCCAAAGCGTGAGCCGGATTTGTCTGCCGCCACGGCAAACGCACGGTAAGTGGTCAGCGTATCCGGCAATTCGGCCTCTGCAACGAAACGCCCCTCAGCATCCGTTCTCAGCGCCGCTTTCCAGACCGCCACCGGCTCAAAGTCATTGCGGAAAACATCCTCGGCATAATCTCCCATGATGGGAGACACGGGACAAGGCTCCGCCGGGAAATCATCTTCATCTGAAACCATGAGCGAATCCACATCCTCAGGGGTCAGCACCCCGCTACCGCTGCGAAGCCCGGCCGTCAGAACGCCGCCGTATGCCTTCTTTGTCAGCGATTTTCGATTCAACGCAAACTTCTTTTTCAGTACGGGTGACAGGCTGACCGATTTGCCCCGAAGCATGTCCCCCATCCAGACGGCATCCATCACCCCGGCAGACAGCATCGGCGGAGACTTCAGAACGAACACAGGAGCAAAGGTCAACGCCTTATCAGAGGCAAAAAAGCGCTCCGGGTCAGGTTTGTCATATTGTCGCAGCGACAGCATCCCCTCATCCACGGCATAGAGCGTCACCTCTGCCTCCGCAGGTTTACCGCCGGACAACACCTGCCCGCTCATCATCACTTTCTGACCGGGACGGGATGCGCCCTGCGGCAGTTGCAGGGAGACATCCAGATGCTGCCGCTCAATCGGCACAAAACAGGAAGCATCATCCGTCAACAGCCGACGAGTGGCCTTTTTCCCGATATCCGGGATGACCAGCGAGACACTCACCGTTCCCTCCTCCAGCCGTTGCAAGCGGACATCCATGGTCTGTTCGCCCTGCCCGGCCTGTTTCTGCACATGGCGCAAACGCTCTCCGCACCCGATGAACACATGCACCGGCCCCTTGCGGGGGGAATGAAAATGCAGTCGCAGCGCCCCCTTCACCGGCTCAGCTCGCAGGAACAGTTTTTCGCCGGCTTCATCTGTGCGGGACGAAGGCCTGGTATTGCACACCGCTTCCCGCCCTGCGGTATCCCGCCCCCGCAGCTCCAACTCCAGCTCCGGATGGTAGCGTACATCCTCATCATCATACCACCCGAGCTCCCGCAGCGCATTGCCTATCTTCGGCGGCAGGGGAACGCCCTGACGGCTGTGAGCAGGGATGGTCAGTTCACAGCTGACCAGCTTTTGTTTCACAGATTCCACCACGGCAAAGCAGGAACGGGGATTCAGGGAACGATGCACCTCCTCGTTCAGGGTGATGCTGATGCGCTGCTCTCGCCCCAACGGTTCATCGGTCCGGGCATCCGTCAGGTAAAGATGATTATTCCGATAATCTATCCGGAAATCAGCGGAGGAAAACGTCTTGGTCTGAGGCGGCAGCGTGACATATTCCTCTCGGTCATTGGCAATACTCCCCTCTATTTCAAGCTCTCCGCTGTGCAGCCACGAGTCTTTCATCGGCAGCACCAACTCAGCCGCCCCATTGGCATCCGTCACCAGTCGGTGTGTTTCTTCCTCCGAATTGCTGCGCAATTTCAGCTCCACTTTCGCATTGCAAAGCGGCACGCCACTATAATCATCTGCCTGCACACGCAGAGAGACATGCTGAGGGGCTACTTCCTCCACATCGGCAGTCAGGGTGGCCACAAAGGCATTTCGCCGGAACACCTGGCAAGGAATGGTCATCGTCTCTTCCCCTGCTCCGGCCTGTACCTCTACGGCATAATCCCCCGCCACGTCTTCTTCTCCCTCCGGGAGCCGTATATCTGCAGAGAATCCACCAAAGTCACTTAATGCCACTTCCTGTTCCGACTGTTTTTCGCCATTCGGGCGAATCAGTTTTAATTTCACCTTCTTTTCCGGAGCCAGGGTAAAATGGTCGTTTCTAAGCCTCCGCACGAGCCCGCGCAGATGCACCGTCTCACCGGGACGGTACAGGGGACGGTCTTTCAACAGGAAAATACGAGGCACGGATGATTTTTCTGCGGACTCCCCGCCGAACCAGCGGTAATATGGCACGAAAACGCGTCCCATGCCTATATCCTGACCACAGCGAGCAATTACTTTCTTCTTATCTTCCAGTTTGATGAAGGCAACACCGCTGCAATCCGGCAGGGGCGATTCCTCGTATGTGCGGCTCTCCTTGTTCCATTCCATGGACTTCATCTCTGCCCCGGTCACGACAGCACCATCAGAAAAACGGGTCACCAGTACTCCCTGGTCGGAGCAGATAACGTTCAAATCAGTCACCAGCACAGGAATATCCAGCTCATAATTCAGAGCATCTGCCCGCTGTCCCTGCAGCGAGAGCGCATACTGCACATGAGCATTCGGGGTTACGTTCAGCGTTACCAGATACAATCCGGGCGATAATGATTCACCTGCCAGAGCATCCAGATCCAGCACCAGCTCCGAGCTGCGGAACAGGGAACTGCCTTTCAAATCAAAATGCCGGGTCGGATAATGCTGTGCATCCGCTATACGGCGTTTCCTCTGCTCCTCCCTCAGTTCCAATTTTTCCTCTTCCCTATCCAGAAGAGCCTCGCGTGCATCAGCTGTTGGCCTCTCTACCGGGAAACCCTTGCTCTCACGCTCGCGGTGAACGCGGTACTCATACTGATACTGATCACGTTTGCGGGAATCATACGCGGGCTCCATCAGAACCTCCACCACCTGTTGGGGATGAACGCGGTGGACCGTGGCCGTTACCTTACTGATATTGCTTGTAGGGAGGCGAAGTTTGTGCGCACCTTTCAAGGGCAGCACTATCGGATCTTCCGTCTGCGCCTGTATCTGAGGCCATGCCGGTTGAAGCGCCAAACGGTGCACATGCTCGTCCCGAGTCATCGCACCATTGACCGCCGTCGTGCCGGCCGGCACGCTAACATCCACCACAGCGGGCAGTACCCCACTCACGCGTATCCTCATCCCACTTGCCATACCCGGAGCCTGATACGCCAGATGTTTCTCCTCTCTGCCCGGCAACCACTCCCCATGAGGCTGATACGGAAGGGCTCCGTCATAGCGGAAAAGCAGCCAGATTTTCTCGTTCACCGTCAATTTTCTTCCGACTTCGGTATTTTCCGTCACTCCTTCTCCATCTATACTGAACCCCAGCCGGGAGAATAGTTCCGGCAGCGATTTTTCGGGGATAGGCTGGGAAAAGAACAGCGTCATCTCCACCTCGCTGCCGTCTGTTGCCTTTTCCGCTACACTCAATCCGCTCAACAGCTCATTGGTGGGGTGAAAATCCGCAGAATTTCCACGCATGGATGAAGGAATGTTCGGGTCTGCCTCCTGCTGTGCTGCAACGACCCCGGAGTCCGGCGCGCCGCTGTAACACAGCATCCAGGTCTCATCTGCATCCAGTTCCTCCACCGGGCGCACCAGCACATGTCCGGGCAGAACAGACTCCGCTTTCAATTTTCCCCAAACATTCGGGCCGGCATCGGCAAGCCTCTCCAGACTTTCCTCCAGAATACCGTCACAAACGCGGGCAGGTTCCACCGTAGCCGCCACGCTGCGCCCCAGATAGCGTTTCCCCGTCCAGATACTCTCTTTCACGCGACGGAACACATAATTCACCGCCGTTTTTTCCGAAAACTGCTGAGCTTCGCGGGTATGGTGTCGCTGCGGGGTCACCAGCAAAGCGCAACCACGAGCAGTTGCAACCGGGCAGATGCGCAGCTGATTATCCGGACAGCGGAAAACGTACTCGCGATTCTTCATTTCTTCCCCACCCAGATAACAGGTTCCCTCATGAAAAGTCAGCTTATACTGCGTTTTGCAGCTACTGCCTGCCGGGAAACTGATTTTCAGGCAATCCTGATCTACCCATCGAGTCAGCGGTACATGCCGTGAATCCCCAGTTATCCTGAACAATTCAGACGCTGCCGGTACAGGCTCGTCGATAGGGTCCTGCACCATTGAGGCTTGTACCACAGGCTCGGGAAAACGAATCGTTACCGTCTGTTGTCTGTGATTAACATCTATCGTCCCCGCCTGCAGCATTCCTACCAGCAGTATGCTCATCATCAACAGAACATTGATACAAATACGTCTCATATCTGACATTACCATGACATTCTACACCTATACTAATCCTGCGGCGAGCCAAATCCGCAACTTTTTCTGAAAAATGCAATAAAAAAAGCGGCTTTCTCCTTGTTGGAAAGGAGAAAGCCGCCGGAGACGATATCAGTGCATCAGTTGGCCACGGTGAGGCTTTCAGCCTGCTCGCGGGTGAGCTCGATGCAGTTCCAGGGGAGGCCGTACAGATTGAGAGCCTCCATGAAGGGGTCGGGGTCATTCTGTTCCATGTTGAAAACGCCCTTGCCGCTCCACGTGCCGGAGAGAATCATGCTGCCGCCGATGGCAGCCGGAACGCCGGTGGTATAGGAAATGGCCTGGGATCCGACCTCGCGGAAACATTCCTCGTGATCGCAGATATTGTACACATAGATGGCCTTGTACTGACCGTCCTTCTTACCTTGAATCACGCAGCCGATGCAGGTGCGACCGTGAGTGGTCTTGCCCAGATCCCCGGGATCGGGCAGCACCGCTTTGAGGAACTGCAGCGGCACAATTTCCACACCGTTGTACACAACGGGGTCAATGCGGGTCATGCCCACATTCTTGAGCACCGTCAGATGGTTGATGTAGTTAGGGGAGAAGCTCATCCAGAACTGAGCGCGCTTGATGGTGGGAATATGCTTCACAAGGGATTCCATCTCCTCGTGGTACATGCGATAAATCTCGTAAGTACCCACACCGTCCGGGCAGGTAAAGGCCTGATACTTGCTCATGGCCCCGGTCTCTTGGAAATCGCCGTTCTCCCAGTGGCGGCAGGGCGCCGTTACCTCGCGGATGTTGATTTCCGGGTTGAAGTTCGTAGCAAAAGCCTGACCGTGGTCACCGCCGTTCACGTCGA
The DNA here is from genome assembly GCA_045121855.1 of Akkermansia sp. Taxonomy (GTDB): domain Bacteria; phylum Verrucomicrobiota; class Verrucomicrobiia; order Verrucomicrobiales; family Akkermansiaceae; genus Akkermansia. The sequence continues at coordinate 91,609 of JBGVGW010000010.1, read as the reverse complement.
TGATGTCCAGATACTCAATTTCATCGAAATGGTGCTTGAGAGCCCAGGCTGTGTACACATTGGTCACCCCCGGGTCAAAGCCGGAACCCAGCAGGGCGTAGAGACCGGCCTCGCGGAAGCGCTCCTGGTAGGCCCACTGCCAGCTGTACTCAAACTTTGCCACATCGCGGGGCTCATAGTTTGCCGTATCCATGTAGTGACATCCGGCCTCCAGACAGGCATCCATGAGGGGGAGGTCCTGGTAAGGCAGCGCCACATTGAGCACCAAATCAGGCTTAATCTCGCGCAGCAGTGCCACCGTAGCCGCCACATCATCGGCATCCACGGCGTGCGTGGTAATCGTCACACCCTCGCGGGCAAGCACATCTGCCGCAATGGCGTCGCACTTGCTCTTGGTGCGCGAAGCAAGATGGATGTTCTTGTAAACATCCTTCATCTGAGCACACTTGTGAGCCACCACATGGCCCACACCACCTGCACCGATAATGAGTACTGTGTTCATCGTGCCGAGAGAGTGCATGAACTCACACCAAAAGTCAAGCTAAATTGGATACAGTTGCGACAGCAGATATTTTTTTCTGACAATATAAGGTTTCAGTGTTGAACAATAAGGATAATTACCAAATGAACACCCAAGGAAAGACACACTTTCCCGACTATTCACTCATGCAGATGTCTCTCACCTATTTGCAATACCCTCAGCTCAATTCAGATAAAAATTAAAAAAGTAATTATTTTCTTGCGGATTTACCGTGTTCGTGGATTAATAAACATGGAAGCTTCATGAAAAACCACCTTTTATTTCTGCTGTATATCAGCATCTCATTACTCCCTTTTACTGCGCAGGCAGAGATAACAGCAGAGGAGCTGTCAGCCCGGCATCCGAATCTAGCTTTCATTGAATTGGCAGAGGACATGATTCCAGTCTCAGAAGAGGAACTCAGGCATGGAATCACCGTCCTCATGCATGAGGAAGAGAAGGATATCACCATCAAGGGGGATGATGCGCACCTGCCCCACGCTTATTGGATTAGGTCCAATATCCTGGCACTGGAATTCCCTGTGGGCAGCAGCTGCCGCACAGAGTACAGCGTGGAGTTTCCCCCGCACCGGGCGAAATTCCTCAGCGGCAAGCCCATGGAACAGACGCGCTATACCGTACGCTGCCCGAACGCACCGTTGTTTGCCTCCGAAGTCCCCGGAATGGGGCGTTCTGCCTTTCTGGTGACTGCACCCGGAAGGACAGCAGAATCATTGAACTTCTCCGCTGCATCACCGCTTCGTTACCTGTTCCGCAACGAGTTCGGAGAAGAGGTGCAGACCGAAGTACTCCCGGCAGAATTGCAGCATCTTCCCGTTTCCCCTAATCAATGGGGAGACAAAAGCGAGGTTTTGCTTACCGGAATCTCCCCAGCGGTTCTGCAAAAGCTGCTTCAGCGCCATGCGACTTCCCCCGAACAGATACAGTCCGATACCCCGCTGCCCCAATCCGTTCTCGTGCTTGCCAAACACCCGTTGACGCCGAATCAGCGGTGGTCACTGATTATTCAGGCTGAGCCAAGCTCCGGATTCGAAAGCGGCACACTTGTTTCTGACTACGATGCCTGCAACCAATCCATGGCGATGAATGTTTCCACACACTACAGCCGGGGGATTGAAGCGAACGATGTTCTAATCCCGGAAATCTGCCTGGAGTTCAACACCCCTATCCGCCGGGATGCGTTCATGAAGCTCTTCCGTCGCATGAAATTCCGTGTTAACGGAGCCGAAGCTGTGGGGGATGAGGAAAAATCCCTGTCAGACAGAGGAAGAAACATCAGCGTCATCCCCATGCCGCCCGCTCCGCTCAGCGTTAATGAACACGGCTTCTACATGCTATATTCCAATCATCCGCCGGATGAGGAGGAGAAGCCTGTGGGCAATATCGAGGCATTCGCACTTGCCCCGGAAGGCTCTTTCATTTTCAATATCCGTTTGCGCGGGGTCCAGGCGGGGGATGAGGTGGAATTCATCATCCCTCCGCATCCGGGAAATGACACAGACACGCCCCCCTTGTTGAGAAAATGCCGCCACTGTTTCCGCATTGGGAAGCCGGAGCCCACCGTATATCCGGTGCGGGATAAGAAGGGTTCCCTGTGCCTTCGGACTTCAGGGGCGGACAGCATTACTCTCACCGTCGGAAAGATTCCTGCGGAAAAGATGATTCCCCTGCGGAAAACACTCTTTCAATTTCATCACTGTTCGGAAACAGGACAGCAGCTTCTCGAGGCGGCTGAAAACATAACATCTCAAACCATACAGATTAAAAGAGCTAACGACATCCTTCTCTCCGTACTTCCTGATAATAACCAGCTTTATTCCCCCGGCTGCTATGTGCTGAAAGCAGAGCTGAACCATGGCAGAGAACCGGAATACTTCCTGCTGAATGAAAGCAATTTGAGCGTTGCCTGCACCCCGATTCCCGGGCATCTGGCGGTGTTCCGCAAAGATGCCGGGGAGCCGGTATGCTCCGGCAGAGCTCAGTACCGGGAAGATGGTGCCGCCGTTGAAATTGCCGATGGCCTCATCAGGCTTCCGGTTGAAGAGAAGCCCGATTTCCTGCTCATCCGCAGTGGGGAAGACAGTCTGCTCGTCAATATCAAAGATTGGGAACCACGGGCAAAAGAAAAATCGCCGGAACACCGGGTGGAGATATTCTCAGACAAACATCATTATTTTGCAGGAGAAAATGCCCGAATCCGGGGTATCGTGCGTACTGCCGGCCAGGAACACATCTCCTGCGGGGCGCTCTGCCTGAAAAAGGATGATAATACGCTGCTTCGGCAGGCAAACATCCCTATCTCCACGGCAGGGACATTCGCTGCCACCATGCCACTACCGCAGGAAGAAGGGCACTATGAGCTATCCTTCTCCGTGGGGGACAACATGCTGACGGAAGAAGAAAGCATCTGTATCGTCCCCAAACCGCAACAACAATTACGAGTCAACGCCCGTCTGCAAGTGGAGACACCGCCGAATTCCGACACCTGGCATGTCGCCCTAAAGGTTAATCCCGCAGAATTGCCAGCTTGCACCGAATCATACAAGGCAGTGGTCACCGTCTGTTGCGGCAACGATGAATCGGAAGACTACACCGCCCCTTTGAGGTCATCCGGGGAGGTATCCCTTTCCGGCAGAATCGGGGACGGGAACAATTTTCCGCAGTTTGCATGGTTCCGTCTGCGACTGGTCGATTCCAACGGCAACGATGTATGGGTACGGGACGAACGCCGTATCCTTGCCGCAGCCGGTTTCAGGGTTGTGCAACGGAGCGGCCGCCTTGTGCTGCTTGACTTGCAGGGCAATATCCTGAACCGGGAGCAATGCCTGCAGGCGAAAATCTCTGCCGAGCATGTTGCGGAGCATCGCCTCGACAACGGAGTGGTACTGCGTCGCAGGGAAACGCGCATGCTCTACGACGGGGAACTCACAGTCCCCGCATCGTGCCGGGAGGGTATCAGAATCCCCTTTCATGAAGAAGAGTTGGCAAATCTTATCACACCTCCCAATCCCTATCCCCTGCCCGATGCCGTCATCAGCCTCTCGGCAACGGATACCGACGGGCATGCCTACCGATGGGAGCAGTCTTTTTGGCTACCGCACGCAGAAAGGAACAGAGGCATGTGGGTATCTGCGGACAAAGGAGTACTGACGCTGCATTTTGAGTCCCCTCAGCAACATGACGCTCACGCTCTGCTGTTGGTGAATGAGAACCGCGCCGTTCCTGTTTTCCTGAAAGGCGGGCAGAAAGAATTGCAGATTCCCCTGCTTCCAACGGAGAACAGGGTTATCAGATGCCGACTTCTTTCATATGACCACACGAACCGCGACGATTTTTTGCGTTATCTTGCGGTAGAGGATGCCACCTGCACAGCGGAGGATTCGCCTGCGAGACTTCATCTCCGCATACGGCAAGAGGAGCGGAATAGCGACCATTTTCTGCAAGGTCAGGTAACAGACGCTCAAGGGAATCCGGTAAGCGCCGAGCTGTATCTTTTTGCCCAAGAAATCACAGAGGCACCACATAGAGCAAATCTGCTGACAAGCTTGGAACACGTGTTTTTCCCGGAGGAAAGGGACATCAGCAGTTTCCTGCATTTCCCCGTCGCCGAATCCCCCGGCAATGACAGCTATAATGAAGAACCGGACCGGATATCCATGGTAGGAGGATACGTGAGACATCAGTCCTTTGAAAAACTGCACGACTCTGACAATATTTATCATGAAACAAGATATCGTTACATGCCGCCGAACTATCTGTATGCCGGCATGGCACACGCTACGGTAGTCTCCTGGGAGGACGCGTGGAAAATGGGATTCTCCCCTTTCCCCTTCTCACCGCTGACGCTTAGTGAATCATCAGAGACCGAGCTGCTCCGGGATGCGGACTTACGAACGGATGCGAACGGAGAATTCCGCGTCCCGCTCCGGCTGCGTTCCGGCACATACCGCATCTACGCCGCCGCCATAGGCAATGACGGACAGACCTTTGGTCGGCAACAAACGGAAATCACCATTCCCTGACAGACATGAGCATCACCAAATCCACAATCCTTTCCGCACTTGTACTGCAGAGAATACCCGCCTCCGGTATCAGTCCGTCAAACAGGAGCGGATTATCCGAACATCACGTGAAATGAGAGCAACAATCAAACCATGAAAAAGATACTCCCACTGTTCCTGCTGCTGTTCCTGATTACAGGCAACAACTGTCGTGCCTTAAGCGTCTCCCCCCAATACATAGAAGAGAGGATGCAGGAGAGCCGCCGATACCTCTCTCTACTCCAACAAACTGCTCAGAGTTGCGCCGAAATCAGGGTAATTCTCCGCCGAGGAGGAAAAGCCCCCGTCCTCATCCCGCTGAACCGTCAACAGCAGGACGGCATACGGAAACTCATCATGCGCATGCAGCCGGTTGTGGCTGACTACAGATTGAGAAAAGTGAGCAAAAAATACTCCTCCCGCCTTCAATTCATGGATGCGCAGGGTGAAATTCTGGCAGAGTTTGCTACTACCGAAGTGGCATCCGAGAAAGGCTGGCAACCGTCTCAGGTGTCACTGAGCAAGGAAGAGCTGAAACTGTGGCACCAGTACGTCCGACAGGATTACATTGAGCAACTGATACGCCAACAATGAACAAAAGACGGGGGAACCGCAGAGGCCACATTATGGGCATCCCCGGCGCGCGTGGTAATCGTCATCCCCTTGCGGGCAAGTCCATCTACCGCAATGATATCGCACCAGCTCCTGGTGCGCGAAGTAAGATATTTTTCAATCAATGCCAAAACGGCATTCTTTCTTGACTCTCTGTAGCTCTCCCTCTATACTGTGAGCATGACAAGCAGACGACGCTACCGCCGCTCCCCGGCCTACACGAGAATCCCCATCATTCCGGGTATTCTCTATATCAACCTGAGTGCTTCCGGCATCTCCCTGAGCTTTGGTTCTTCCACTACCGGTCGGGCTACGGTAAGCAAGAGCGGCGTACGCCTCAACAAGAGCATCGGCGGCTTCCGCGTCGGCAAGAGTTTCAGTTTTTCTCGTATCGGCAAGCTTTTCGGTAAGGGGAAACAGGGAGATGAGTAAAATCATTCCCGGTTTCTTACCTCAACAAATCGCCCCGCTCGCAGATATTGGCAAGCGGGGCGATTTGTTTATGATGAGAAACAGAAAATGTTACTTCGAGCAGAGATTTCTCCAATCATTGAGCGTCTCTATCACTTGAGTGGCTCCCACCACATTCTTAAGCATTTTGCCGTCCTTGCTCACCACGGAGACAGAGGGCGGCAGCGGCATCCCACAACCGGGCAAGCCCTGGAACTTGGTTGCCTGCAATTCCGAGAACATGATGCAGGGGTTCTTCATTTTGTATGACTTGAGGTATTTCTTGGCAGCATCCTCAGAAGTGTCGGCATCGATAATTATCAACTCCACCTTGCGAGACTTCATCTTTTTGTACTGCTCAATGGCCACAGGCATACAGCGCTGGCAATGCACGCACGTACTGGAGGTCACCAGATAAATGAAAAAATCGGCCTTTTTGTTCAGCTTGCCACCAACATTCTTGAACTTGCCGAAAGCTTCCACAACGGCACTTTCAGCAGAGGCAGACTTTTCAGACTTCTCATCCGCATCCTCTTTACTGTCCTTTTTGAACTTGCTGCCCTTCTTGCTCTTTTTCTTCTTTTTCTTTTTGCTCTTCTTTTCCGAGTCCTCTTCTTCCTCCGTATCCGCAGCTTCAGCATCAGCGGTTTCCGTCGCTTCCTCAAATGTATCCATCTCTTCTGCTGAGTCCTGAGCCGACAGCGGAGCAGACATCAAGCCAAAGAACACAAGTAACAGCGCCAGTAAATACTTACGTACCTTCATGCGGCAAAGAGTATCAGAGTTCTCTCCCCCTGTCAATGCCAATTCAAAAAGAGAGAGAAAGAGTCTTACATCTGACACGATAACAAATACTGTGCAAAATTACGGATTTGTGTGATTTCCTGTTTGCAAAAACGGGCAAGTATGATAGAATACTTCAGTACCATACATGAAAACGCTGGATCGTTACATTCTCCGCCAGTTGATTGCCATCACCTTCCTTGGGGTGTTGTCGCTCACCATGCTGCTGCTGTTGGGACAGCTCTTCAAGGAATTGCATTCCCTCCTGGTAGAAAGCGGAGCTCCACCTTCCATCGTGATTGACTTCATCCTGCAGGTTATCCCATTCTCGCTCACCTTTTCCGTGCCGTGGGGATTCCTTACCGCCGTTCTGCTGGTGTATGGTCGTCTGGCGGCGGACAATGAGCTTACTTCCATGCGCATGGCGGGATTGAGTCTCTGGAGACTGAGCGCACCGGCCATCGGGATGGGCATCGCGCTCTCTTTCCTTTGCTATTACATCAATATTGAAATTGCCCCCAAAGGTAAGCAGGCCATGACGGAACTGGTGGTCAAGGCCGCCATGGATAACCCGCGAAACCTGCTCAGCTCCAGTCAGGATTCCACCAAACTGGACAAAGTGCAGCTCTATATTGAGCAACGCAGCGGGGATGATTTGCTTGGTGTCCATATTTACCCTTCAGAAGAAGCATTAACCGGCTCCGGAGGTCCTAAGTTCGATGCCATCCATGCCGAATCTGCAAGAATCGGTTCTTTTGATATTAAAACACGCATTCTGAACCTGACCCTCATCAATGCTACCCTGGAAAGTTCTTCCGTAGACAAAAAGAAAGGGACGGTAACGAACCTGCCAATCATCAGCGAAATGCCCATGCAGGTTCATATCCCCATTCGCACAACGCGTAAGTTCAAGCCCAACCGTTTCACCAACACGGAAATCAGCGATGTGCTGAACCAGTTAGCCATTCTGAATGGGGTGGATATAAACATCATACACCGGTGCGAAAGTTCAGCAGGGCAAAAAGCTCCTTTCCCCTGCGCGGGTCGACTTTGGGCAGCAACCCGCAAGGACGCATCCGATTTCATGGCACAGATGAACAAAAAGAACATTCGAGCCTTCCGCACGGAGGGAATTCAGCGACTCTCTTTCGCCTGTGCCTGCATTGTATTCTCCCTCATCGGGGTCCCGTTGGCCATTACGGCACGCCGCCGTGACACCTCTACCGGATTTGCTATCGGCATTCTGGTAGCCGCCGTCTATTTCATGGCGCTGGTATTCTGCGAGCTTTCCCGCAAATCCGGGGGTATTACCCCGTACATCGTACTGTGGCTTCCCAATGTTCTGTGCGCAGCGTTCGCCATCTGGCAACACCAGAAAGCCAAGTTCAGAGGTTAACCTTTTATTCCAACATTAACAGTTCCACAATCTTATGATGAGAGTACTTGCAGCAACTGATTTTTCAGAGGAGTCCCGCCCCGTGCTGGACTATGCCGCCAATCTGGTTCGCCAGTGCGGAGGGAAGATGTACCTGCTCCACGCCGTTGAGCCCTGTGTCATTGATGCCGCCGGAAGTCTCTCTGCTTGTGATATTCCGGAGGGTATTCCGGGCATAGAATTACCCAGAGTAGGTATTGGCTGCGAGGTTTTGGAAATGGCCGACAATCGAGCCAAACAGCTCGCAGAGGAAATCAGCCAAAAATGGGATATTCCCATCTATGGCAAGGCGGAAGAGGCTGATGACATTGTTGAGTGCATGAGCAGCTTCTGCAAGAGGCATCATGTAGACATGCTGGTTATCGGCAATCGTCACCACAGCCTTCTCACCTCCATCCTGTTAGGGAATACGGCAGAGAAAATCATCCGCGCAGCATCCATCCCCGTGACGGTTGTCCCCTGCACGCAGAGCAAGTGATACGGATTCATGGTTGTCATTTTTCTGGGTGATGTTGTCGGGGAAACCGGCAGAAAGGCATTGTATCGAGTTCTACCCGAACTTCGAGCACAATACGAAGCTGATGCCGTTGTCGTGAACGGCGAAAATGCGGCCGCCGGGCGTGGTATCATCCCTCGTCTGGCGCGGGAATTCTTTGATAATGGAGTGGATGTCATCACGCTGGGAGACCATGCCTGGGATCAGAATGAAATGATTGAAGCCATGCCGGAGTTCCCTACCGTTCTCCGTCCATTCAACTATCAGAAAGATACGCCCGGAGTCGGTTCCTGCATCATTGATACCCCGGCAGGTAAGCTTGCCGTCATTAACCTTATCGGCAGAACATTTATGCCGACAAAGGCGGATAACCCTTTTCTGCACGGCCGCGAAGAAGCGCTTCGCCTGAAAGATGAAGGCGTGAATGCCATTTTGGTGGACATACATGCGGAGGCTTCCAGTGAGAAAATCAGCATGGGATACCATCTGGACGGCTTGGTATCTGCCGTTATCGGCACACACACCCACGTGCAAACAGCGGATGAGCAAATACTGCCGGGAGGCACAGCGTACCTGACGGATGCCGGGATGTGCGGAAGTTCCGTTGGGGTGATTGGCCGGGATAAGGAAGCTGTTCTGAAGGCCCAAATTACCACTCTACCCTGCAAATTACCTATTGGCGGTTTTCCGGCAGTGGTTAGCGGCGTGGTTCTTGACATTGATAGCTCTTGCGGCCAAGCCCGGCAAATCGCGCGCATTAACATTCCCTGCAACGAACCATGATGGATACGGAACGCTTCGGCGGTATCATCCGCCTATACGGGATGCAACCGGCTGAACAATTGGCGGCGGCCAAGGTTGCCGTTGTCGGCATTGGCGGTGTCGGGTCCTGGGCAGCGGAAGCACTGGCTCGCAGCGGAGTCGGCACCATCATCCTGATGGATATGGATGATTTGTGCATCACCAACACCAACCGACAGCTTCATGCACTGGGCAACCACTATGGCCGAGCCAAGGTCGAGGTCATGGGCGAGCGCATACGGGAGATAAATCCGAATGTCTGCGTAGAGGAATTATTTTCGTTCTACACTGTCAGCCACCCGGAACGGCTTTTTGACACGAAACCGGACATCGTCATCGACGCTATCGACGCTATGCGCCCGAAGACACATCTCATCGCAGAATGTTACAAGCGCCGCATACCCATTGTCACCTGCGGCGGCGCCGGAGGCCGCATCGACGCGTCCTGCATCCGGATGGCAGATTTGGCACGGACCTGCGGCGATAACATGCTGGCGCAGCTGAGAAAAAATCTGCGCAAAGACTATGATTTTCCCCTTTATGACCGATGCCCGGAAATCGGCATACCGTGCGTCTATTCACCTGAGCGTCCACGCTTTCCCAAATGCGACGGAAGTGTCAGCTGTGAACGCGAACCCGGGCAGAAAGGAGGAATAGGCTGCGCCAGCGGATTTGGCTCTGCCACCCACGTCACCGGCACGTTCGGATTCCTCTTGGCCGGAGCCGCACTCAACATCATCACCGGAAACTGATAATATGAAACCCCACGGACACGATAAGACTGCGCGACCCAATAAGCACACGGCGCGCACCGAAAACCGCTTCGAAAAAAAAACAGCCGGCATTGTCATCAAAGCACAGAATGAAGCCGTGCTGGTAGATATCTTGGAGGCTCAGCCGCAAGGGCTTTATCTGGTGCTGGACTGCATCCAGGATCCGCACAATCTCGGAGCCATTCTCCGCACAGCAGATGGTGCCGGCGTTGCGGCCGTTATCGCCCCCAAGGACAAATCCGTCGGCATCACCGAAACCGTGCTGAGAGTCTCTGTCGGTGCCGCAGAAAAAGTCCCTTTCATTCAGGTGACCAATCTCGCTCGCACCATGAAGGACATGAAAGACGCAGGCATCTGGTTTGTGGGGACATCTGACCACGGTGACCGTTCTGTATACGATATTGACTTCAAGGGAGGTATCGCTCTTGTCATGGGTGCAGAGGGCGACGGCATGCGCCGACTGACAGAAGAAAACTGTGATTTCCTTGTGCGCATTCCCATGATGGGCAGCGTGCCCTGCCTCAACGTCTCGGTAGCAACAGGCGTATGCCTGTATGAAGCGCTCCGACAACGTCAATCTTAATTATTCATGGAGGAAGCTCTCATTCACCATCTGAACCCGGGCCCGGGGGACGTTGTTCGCGTTATCTCAGACCTTCATCTGGGACATGAGCGTTGTGAAGCCCCTGCGGTGGCAGAGCTTTCACCCTTGCTGGAAGGAATTCAGTATCTGGTTGTTGCCGGAGACATGGCAGAAACCCGCCCCTGTGAATGGCAGTCACGAGGATTAGCTCTACGGCAGGAGTTTCGCGAGCTTTGCAGGCTCCATGGAGTCAAGCTCATTGAGCTGGCCGGCAACCATGATCCGGATATCATGCCGATGGTGGCTTCTCTCTGGGAGGGGCAAACCATCATCATGCACGGGCACGCCATCTTCAAGGAAGTAGCCCCCTGGAGCTGGGAATACCTTCGCAATAAGCCTTCCTGCAGAAAGCTGATTGAACAATACCCGGAGGCCGATACCATGCTGGAGCAGCGGCTCGAACTCTCGCGCGCCATGAGCCAACTGACTGCACCCATCATGCGGCGGGAGGGTATCAGCAATCCCCTGCTTCGCGGATTCATGCATTGCTTCTGGCCTCCGCAACGCCCCATCGGCATTGTATGGGGGTGGATAGTTAGTGCCCACAAGGCCAACAGCTTCATGAATCGATATTTCCCGCAGTCGAAAAATCTGATACTCGGGCATTTTCATCGCTCCGGCAGATGGAAGTTCGGCTCGCGCACCATCGCCAACACCGGAGCATGGTTCTGTCACGCGACCCCCTATTTTGCAGACTTGCAGGACGGCAAGCTCATTCGTTACGCCAAATATTCCACTCGGAACTGAGTTTCAGCATTGGCTTGTGATGGAGGTTTGTCGGGAAACACACCTCTTTTATCTAATCCATTCCCCCCTGCCTCCATCCTCCGCCATGGAATATCTGATAAATAGGAGCTATGCCTCTCTCAAAATATCGCACAACGTATTCTCAAAGCTCTGAACAGTGAAATAATTTCGGAAACGCAGCTGTCCGTTCTTGCCGAGCTCTGCACTTTTCTCCGGATTATCAAGAAAATATTCCATCGCGTCTACCAAAGACTCTACATCTCGAGGCTTTACCAGCACCCCAGTTTCTTCGGGAACAACAATATCTGAAATTGCGGCAATGTTCGTAGAGATGACGGGAAGCCCGTGCTTCATCGCCTCCAAAATCACCAAAGGAAAACACTCATTATGATAAAAGGTAGGAAACACTAATGCATCTGCATTCTTCAAAATCTTTTCTTTATCCCCCCCATACAAAGGGCCGTGGAGGGAAATAACAGACTGCAGCGCTCTTGCCTTCACCTCATCCTTCATGCAGGCAAACGATAATTCTTTGCTCTCGCCGCCTACAAAATGGCATCTAAATACCCTGCCCCGATTCATCAATCGTTGGCAGGCATCTAAAACAAGCAACGCCCCCTTTTCCTCCAGCAGATTACTCAGAAATAAAAACGAATACATAGCAAGACGCTTGTTTAGACAATACCGTTGGGACATATCCGTACTTGCTCCCGCCGAACAACAGAGGAAACATCGTCATACAACTTCCAGGACAATAACACTACCGTTGCATTGCGATACACCAACGGTAACAGCCAACGATAAGGGAAACGATGAGCACAGGTTGACATACCCCTGTTATGCTGATGAATCACCACACGCTTCCCGAACATCTTGCACAGCAAGACAAAAGGGGCATCTTTCAGGAAAGCCAATCCGTGGCATGTAATTGTCAGGTAGCACACCTCCGGGCGAAATACTATCAATTCCCTTAGTAATAACATAAAGCTTCCCAACAGACGTTTCACTTTGCGAAAGCTTGTCAGAAAACTACATCCCCCTATTTCCGTCATCGTGCGAGATGTTGCTGAATTGACATAACGGCATTCGAACGCAGAATTAATATAAGAACTCTGCTGAATCTGTCTACATACCATACTCATACCGTGCAATGGCGGAGGCAAGGTCATGATGAACAATATGCGTTTCTTTTCAGGAACAGTCATAGCCTGTTTCAGCATACAGCAAACTCGCTATTTTGCAAGCTCTTTATATATAAATCAGCACCGTCAACAGATACTAAACTCAACGGATACCTTGCCCAGCTTCCGGCGTATCCCCCTCCCCGACGGGAAAGCCCCGAATGCCCATGCCCAACCTATCCCACTGGCGAGATAAAAACGGCAATCGTTTATTTAAATCGATCCTCCGGGAAGTTTCGGTAGCCGATTTTCAACGGAGCCATATCATCCAGCAGTTTACGATCGTAGCGCCGAGTAGGCGGCAGCAAGTTTCCAAGGGTCTTTACCTTCCCCTCAGAGAAGAAAAACTGGAGGTAGTAGGTTCCGCAGTACCCCAGTTGCTGGGTTTCGCGAATCATCTGCAGGATATCGGCTTCATCCAGCAGGCCGGGGTGCACGGTCGTGCGTATTTCGTGCTCCACTCCGTATATTTGCAGCACTCGCAGCGTTTCTTTGTAACGGTCAAAAAGGCGCTCTCCTCCGGGCACACGCCAAGAACGGGATGAGGGCATCTTGTTATCCATGGCCACATAATCAACGAGGCGCTCTTCCAACAGCTCCCGCATCACCTGCGGATTGGAACCGTTGGTGTCCACCTTGACCAGATAGCCCATGGATTTTATCTTGCGGCAAAGCTCAACGATGTCAGGATTGAGAGTGGCCTCCCCACCGGAGAGGACGACGGCATCCAAAAAGCCGGCGCGCTCCTGCAGGAAGGCCATTTCATCCACACCGCCCCCCTTGCCGAAAACCAGCTCGGGGTTATAGCAGTACGGGCATCGCAGATTGCACCCTGTGAACCAGAAGATGCAAGCCGCTTTCTTGGGATAATCCAGGAAGGTCAGCGGGGTAATGTCTGCGGGATGGCGCATTACTTGAGAATGACGTCCTCGCAGCAACCGCAACCGGGCTCAGCAAAGTGAGCGCGTTCCTCGAATTCGCCCTGCTTACCGGCGTTGAAGGTTTCCACCGGACGGTGGTAGCCCATCACGCGAGTGAACACGGTGCAGCGGGTGCGCTCCTCGGCATGTTCAGCCAGAATCTGCGCATCGGTCTTGAGTACGGGTTTGATGTCGCTCATGGTAATGATTCTATTGGTTGGTGGTTATGATTTTCTGTATCAGAAAAGCGGAAGTTCCGGCTGCTCTTCCTTGCGAGCGCGGGCAATCAGCTCCTCGTCGCAAATGGGGCAGAAGTCGTGGCGCCCCTTCAGATAGCCGTGCTTCTCACAGACGGAGAAGAGCGGGGTCACCGTGATGTAGGGCATCTTGAAGTTGGTCAGCACCTTGCGCACGATGTCGCGGCAAGCCTCCGGAGAGGAAATGGCCTCGTTCATGTACATGTGGAAGACGGTACCGCCCGTGTAGCAGCACTGCAGCTTGTCCTGCATCTTGAGCGCCTTGAAGAGGTCATGCGTATAACCGGCCGGCAGCTGGGAGCTGTTGGTGTAGTAACGGTGGCCGGGAGTACCGGACTGGATGATGTCCGGGTAGCGCTTCTGGTCTTCGCGGGCAAAACGGTGGGTCGTACCTTCGGCCGGTGTGGCTTCCAGGTTGTACAGGTTACCGGTCTCAGACTGGTAGCCGCGAATACGCTCACGCATGAAATGCAGCACTTCCTCAGCGAAGGCGATACCTTCCGGCACGGCGGTGTTGAGGGTATCGTTGGAGAAGTTGCGAAGCATTTCGTTGATACCATTCAGACCGATGGTGGAGAAGTGGTTGCGCAGGTGCGGCAGATAGCGCTTGGTGTAGGGATAGAGGCCGCGGTCATAGAGCGTATTGATGAACACACGCTTCTTCTCCAGCGTTTCCTTGGCCAGATCCATGAGCTCACCCAGCTTGGTGTACAGCAGGTTCTTATTACCCTTGTACAGATAGCCGAGACGAGCCATGTTGATAGTGACCACGCCGATAGAACCGGTCATTTCCGCAGAACCGAAGAGACCGCCGCCGCGCTTGAGCAGCTCGCGCAGGTCCAGCTGCAAACGGCAGCACATGGAGCGCACAGCATCCGGCTTGTAGGCTTCCTCATCGATAATCTTGTTTCCGTTCTCATCGAACTTGTACTGGGAACCGATGAAGTTCTGGAAATAAGAAGAACCAATCTTCGCAGCGTTCTCGAAGAGCAGCGGCACGTTCTCGTCATCCCAGTCAAAGTCCTCGGTAATGTTCACCGTGGGGATGGGGAAAGTAAAGGGCTGGCCCGTGCTGTCACCCTCCGTCAGCACCTCGTAGAAGGCACGCTGGATAACCTTCATTTCCGGCTGGAAGTGCTTATAGGTCAGCGCCGTGAGAGAGTCCACGCCGCGTTCGCGGGCAATGGCCAGCAGCTTCTCATCATTGAGTCCCTCAAAGATGTGCTGACCTCCGGAGAACGGCGACTGCTCGCGAAGATCGCGGGGAACCGTCCAGTCAATCGTCACATTCGTGAACGGGCTCTGCCCCCAGCGGGACGGCACGTTCAGGTTGTACACGAAGTTACGAAGCGCTTTCTTCACAGCGCTGTACGGCAGCTGATCCTTGAAAAGATAGGGGGAAAGGTAGGTATCGAAAGAGCTGAATGCCTGCGCACCGGCCCATTCGGACTGAAGGATACCCAGGAAATTGGCCATCTGCCCCAGAGCCTCGCGGAAGTGCTTGGGCGGGCAGCTGTTCACTCGGCTGCGCACGCCGTTGAAACCTTCGTTGAGCAGGTTGCGCAGACTCCAACCGGCGCAGTAGCCAGTCAGACAGTCCAAGTCATGAATGTGATAGTCGCCGTTACGGTGTGCCGCGCCTTCTTCCGGGGTGTACACCTGGTCAAGCCAGTAGTTGGCAATCACCTTACCGGCCGTATTGTTCACCAAACCGGCGTTGGAGTATGTTGTGTTGGAGTTGGCCTTAATGCGCCAGTCGGTATTGCCCACATACTCCTCAATGGTCTGCTTACAATCAACCCAAGTGTTGCCCTGGTACATGCCGGCAATCTGTTCGCGCTGCAGCTTGTGCAGGAAGCGGTACTTGATGAAATTACGAGCCGTATCAAATGAACCGGCCTTCATCAGCTCTTTCTCAATGATGTCCTGCACCTTCTCCACCGGCAGATACTCCTCTTTCTTGAGGGCATCCAGCACATTGGCGTATACCAGAGGATTATATTCTTCCTGCGAGGCATGATAAGCCTTCTCGATGGCCTGCTGCACTTTGTAGGCCTCGAATCGCTCGCGCTTTCCGTTGCGTTTGATGATTTCAGACATGATTGTAGAGCTGATTTGTTGTGTATAAATCGTTTGGGAGAGAGTTTCGTCGCTGCCTCTGCCTGCGCCGTGGGTCGACTTCTCCCCCCACACGCCCGCCGTTGCGCGAACTGGGCCGAATTTAGCACGCCAACCCTCTCATTGCAAGCAAAAAATTGTTTCTTTCTCAACTTTTCATCCACAAAATATAGTTGCTCATTTTTTCAAACTACACCATATCTTGTATATTGAGATATTTTAGTTTTGTTAAGAATCTTTCTAAGAAAAAATCCCCGAGACCCTATGAGAAATGGGGGTTAAGGGATGTTTCTTCGGTAAAAATGCCGGAGAAGAACTCATCGGCGACCGGAACGCCCTCCACAAAATCTAGCGGCTATGCAGAAAGGGAAGCAAGCGCAAAAAAAGTGTCATATTTGCAACCAAATGCACTTAAGGTAGTCTTCTCCGTCAAAATCAAAAGGCATGGGAGCCGATTTCAGGCGAGCAGAGGGGCAACCTGAGCCGACAAGCTGACGGAAGGCAGAATGAGAGAGTTTGCGGCAATTAGTCGTACAGAGCATCCAGCCCCCGGGGGCAAGACAGGCCGCAGCCTTTTCCACCAACTTGCCATAATCACGCTCCACGCGCCAGATGCGCCCCTTTTCATCGCGGGAGAATGTGGGAGGATCCAGCACAATGGCATCAAAGCGCCGCCCCTGCCGAGCAAAACGCTCCAGCCAGTGAAGCACATCTCCCTTGCAGAAGAAGTGTTCATCGGGGTTCACTCCGTTGAGCTCCATATTGCGTTTTCCCCAAGTCAGACAAGGCTGCGCCAAATCCAGAGTGGTGGTTGTGGCGCCGGCCAAAGCCGCACAGAGGGAAAAAGCCCCGGTGTAGGCAAAGGTATTCAGCAGTGTGGTTCCGGGACGGCAACGGCGCCGCACTTCGGCTCGGTTATCCCGCTGGTCCAGGAAAATTCCCTGGGAATACCCTGCCCCCATATCCATGAGATAGCGCACCCCATTCTCCGATATTTCGAACTGCAGCTCGGCCTCCGGTCCGCAGAAATGCAGCGGCGCTTCCTTCACATCCTTGTCCAAGCGCTTCACATACACAGAGCGCCCGGTGGCACGCAGCTGTTCGGCCAAAGCCCGAGGCAACTCAACATCCCGCAGCGAAACCAGCAGACGTTCTGCCAGAGCATCCACAAATACCCCCGGCCAGACCGTACCGTCCAGTACGCGGTAGGCATCAGTCGCAGGGGGGAGCTTCTGCAGCCGTCCGGCTATGGCAGTAGAGAGATTCACAGGAGAGCAATTACTGTGCTTTTTCTGCAGCCTTAATGATAGTCCCGGCCATGGCGGTGAGAGCATTGGCACGGGTAGAGGCCAGATGCTCGCGGATACCGCACTCATCCAGTCGGCTCAGATCAGCCGCCAGAATTTCCGCCGGTGTCAGCCCGGAGAGCAACCGGATAAAGAGCGCAATAAGACCTTTCGTGATAAGGGAATCGCTGTCTGCGTATATCTGCATCTGCCCCATGAACATCTCCGTGCCCACCCAGACGCGGCTCTGACAGCCCTTGATGAGATTGGAGTTGCGGCGGTACGCCTCCGGCATAGGCGGCAACTTGCGCCCCAGAGAAATGATGTACTCGTAGCGTTCTGTCCAGTCTTCAAAGACGGACATATCATCCAGAAGCTCCTCGATACGTTCGTTATACGTACTCATAATCAGGCCTGACGGGTGGTAGCCAGCGTATAGAGAACAGCCTTCTGGGCGTGCAGACGGTTTTCAGCTTCGCGGAAGATAACGGGAGCATTCCCTTCCAGCACCTCTTCCGTGATTTCATAGCCACGGTAGGCGGGCAGACAATGCAGCACCACGTGATTCGGGGTGGCCAGCTTCAGCAAATCCGCATTCACCTGATAGGGGAAGAAAGCCTTTTCCTTCGTCCCCTTCTCTGCCTCCTGCCCCATGGAAATCCAAGTATCCGTATTCACCACCGTGCAATCGCGCACGGCTTCTGCCGCATCCGTTGTGCAGATGATGTTGCTGCAGTCCAGAGCAGCCAGAGTCTCCGGCTTCGGCAGAGCCTGCTCAGGACCGGCCAGAGCCAGAGTAAAGCCAAGGTGCTTTGCCGCCCACATCCAGGAACGGCCCATGTTGTTATCCACATCACCGAGGAAAGAAATCTTCATATCCTTCCAGGCACCCACGCCATACTGCTCCTCAATAGTGAGCAAATCGGCGAGAATCTGGCAGGGATGCTCCAAATCCGTCAGAGCATTGATAGTGGGGAGATTGGAATAGGCGGCAAAATCCACCACATCCTGCTGAGCATAGGTGCGGATAACCGCGCCGTGAATCATGCGCCCCAGCACGCGTGCCGTATCCTTGATGGGCTCACCGCGTCCCAGCTGGATATCACGGGTGGAAAGGAACATCGGGCGGCCGCCAAGCTCGGCAATACCCACCTCGAAAGAAACACGCGTACGGGTGGAAGACTTGGAGAAAATGAGAGCCCAGGTCTGCCCGGTCAGCGGGCAATGGGTATGGCGACCACGCTCCGCCTTGAGCTTGTGGCCCAAAGCAAGCAGCTCACGAATCTGATCGCCGGTCAACTCTTCAATGGAAAGCAGGTTGTTCATGACTTGTAACAAGAGACAATAAACATAGCACCTTTACCTCCGCTTGTAAAGGAACTATTAAGTCAGCTTTCAGCTAATCCGCGCAAGCTCACTTCAAACTGACGTAAAGAAACGGCAGCAACTCCAACTGTGCGACATCAGCAGGCAGAGGGGTAAACAACACCAACACTTCCGAATCAAAGGGAACGGTATCAGCGGCTGGCTCGCTTTCCGACGCAGCAAGCTCTGTGGCGAGTGCGACTATCTCCTCCCGAGTCATGTGGTTCACGCCTGCCAGTCGGCGGCGTAACTTCTCTACGGCTTTTTTATCCCTGACCACCAGCCTCCGGCATTCGCCATCCCATCTGCTTTCCTCACCTTCCGGAAAAACCAGGGCATATTTCCCCTTCTCATCTAAGCGGACGAAAAAAGTTGTCCCGAGATTCCCGTCTTTATCCTCTATGGAGTTAATCCTGTATGTTTGACCGACCGAAAGGTTCAGAGAATACAACGAGCCCTCTCGCTGCCAAGGTCTGTCCAATTCGCCACCCTCCGTATAGCGTCTATGAAAGTCCGTCGAGTCATCACTCTGGACACTTATAAACCAAGAAGCGTTCGGGTTACCGAAGGTCAACGCGACCATCCGATTTTTTGCCGAGTAGACCATCCCGCCCGCTATCACGAACACAGCAATTGCCAACAGGAGCTTCAACAGGAGTTTCATTGTCAAAAAAACATCCGTTGCCCCCATTCGGAATAACAGAGCAATTGGCGCGGAATCAATACGAATACGGGAAATTCATCAAGGGAATCCGTTCCGAATAGCGGAAGAAATCAGCATCCGCGCTCTCCGTCACAGTCTCCGGATAATCAAACAGACCGGACTGACCGACAGAACCCAGCAAGTCATCGGATTCGTTCTTGTCTGCCCCGTCTATGCGGATACTGGTGCAGGCGCCGCAATCCTTCGTCAAACCGGGTACAAGCGCAGAAACGGCATCATCGAAACGCTTGGCGACCAGCACTCTGGGATTGGTGCTTTCATCCGTGGATGAGGGAACCACCATATACCCCATGGTCAAGGCTCCGACTCCGAGTGTGGAAGCGCCGAAAACAAGCTTACGTTTGCCGAAATTATGCAGAATCTGCATCAAGTGCTCCCATACTCGACGATGAGCAGGACAACAGACCGTCTCTCTCGCCACCCGCTCATGGAAGTCGTACAGAAAACGCTCCTCGAAGTTAGCCTCAGGTGTTGCTTCCACTTTCAACGAAGCGAGTAGCGTCAACAGCTGAGCCTCTCCCATTTCTTCTTTTTTGCGAGAATCCATACGACAAATCCAATAAGTGCTAACTTGTAGACTAATTTGTTGCAGAAAATGTTCAAAAAAAGTTGAAAGATTTTATCGCATTCTCATTTTCAACAACTTACCACCAAAAAAAAATTATTTACCGGAGAAAAATCTCCGATTTTCCAGAAGGCTCGAACGATTTTCCTCCACCCAGGCCAGTACCAGCGATTGACAACCGGACACCTCTGCCTGTCTGAGGGCGCGGGTTTCAGCCGTCAGCCTCTCCATGGCATCCATATCGTACAGGTGTACCCCCTCTACATCTGCACATCCGGGGTCAACATTTCGCGGCACAGATAAATCAACCAAGAAAAGAGGGCGCTTCCGAATCTGCTGCACCTGACGCAGAACTTCGGCATTCACCACATAGACCGGAGCCGCCGTGGAAACGATGACAATATCGATATGCTCCAAATAAGGCAACCATTCGGCAAATCGCACAACTCTGCCACCGACCACAGAGGCCAACTCCACCGCCTTGTCATAGGAACGATTGGCAACAAAAATGCTTTCTGCACCTCGGGATTTGAGGCTCTGTGCCGTTGTCCGCGCTACTTCCCCTGCCCCAACGACCAGCACGCTGACCCCGGCGAGCTCGCCGAAGCAGTTCTGAGCCAGCTGAACGGCCGCAGCGCCCACCGATGTCGGGCCGCTGGTGATGCGGGAGGTGCTGCGGATTTTCTTTCCGATGGTGAATACCTGCTGAAATACCCGGTTGGAACAGGCTGCGGTCGTTCCCGCCTGCAATGCCACCTGATAGGCATCTTTCAGCTGGCCGAATATCTCTGTCTCGCCCAACACCATGGAATCGAGCCCGCCGGCCACGCAGGCCAGATGCGCCAGCGCTTCCTCACCTTCATAGAAGCAGAAGCACGACTCTGCCCGGCTGTCATAGGCATCCCCGAGGAAGCTCGAAAGGATGGAAGCACGAGCCTCTTCCGGGCAGGTGCTCCAGTAGTATATCTCCGTGCGGTTGCAGGTGGAGAGCAACACGCACTCATCAACGCCGGGCAGCTGCCGAAGCTTTTTCACCGCCTCCGGCACTCTGGCCTTGGTCACGGCAAAGCGCTCACGAACAGCTACTGTTGAGGTGTGATAATTCACCCCCAAACAGTACATGCCCGGTATCGATGCTACTTCCGTCATTTCGCGGCAGCCAATTTGACAATACTCTCCACCAGACTGGGAATCGTATGAAGAGGAGCCTCCACATCAGGCTTCAACCCGTACTCAGCCAGCGTAGCCGTTGTCACAGGGCCGATGCTGGCAATGCGGCATCCCTCCGGCAGCGGAATCTGCAAGTCCATGAAATGGCGAACCGTGCCGGAGCTGGTAAAGGTGATGATATCAGCGCCTTCTTCCTGTAGGCGGAGACGATTTCCCGCCGGGTCCTCCGTTTCCGGAACGGTGCTGTAGGCGATGCATTCGTCCACAATAGCATGGCGCTTCATGAGCTCATCATGTATAACCCTGCGACTCTGTTCGCTATGCACCCACAGCATGGTACTGTGTGCCACACCGCCGAACTCATCTGCCTTTCGGTCAAACTCGGCAATCAGCTCCTCCGCAACAGCCTTTTTCGGCATCACATCCACCATCAGGCCGTATTTTTTCAGCTCTGCCGCCGTGCCGGAGCCGATGGCGGCCAACCGTGCGCCGCCCAGCTCGCGGATATCCTCATACACGGCAAAGAATGCCCGGAAGAACTTCTTTACTCCATTCGGGCTGGAGAAGATAAGCCAGTCGTAGTGAGGGCTGTCAACCACAGCTTCTGCAAAATCGCGCTTGTCCGACGGCGGAGCTATACGGATGGTGGGCAGTTCCATGACGTCTGCCCCCAGTGCAGCCAGTTGACCGGAAAGCTCACCGGCCTGCTCACGCGTGCGGGTTACAACAATACGCTTCCCTGCAAGCGGCAGCGAACTGCGCCAGTCAAGCGCGGAAGAAAGTGAGACAACCTCACCGATGACCACCACGGCGGGCGCTCCCAGTCCTGCTGCTTCAACGGCATCTGCCAGGGATTCAACCGTAGCGCACACGTATTTCTGGCGCGCCGTGGCAGCCCACTGAACCGCCGCTGCAGGGGTTGCACCCGACTGACCGGCTGCCATCAAGGCCTCCAGCGTCTCACGCAGCCGACTCATCCCCATGAGCATAATCTTCGTACCACTTGCCGCAGCAATGCCGGGAATATCCAGCTGAGACTCAGTCTTACCCTGCCCCTCATGGCCGGTAAACACGGTAAACTGCGTGCAGATACCGCGATGCGTCACGGGAATACCGGCAGCAGCCGGTCCGGCAATCGCCGAGCTGATACCCGGCACCACCTCAAAACTGACCCCGGCCTCGCGCAATGCCAGCACCTCTTCGCCGCCGCGACCGAAGACATAGGGATCGCCCCCCTTCAAACGGACGGTGCAATCATACTTGGCAGCACACTCTACCAGCAGACTGTTCATTTCCTCCTGCGGCATGGCATGGTTGCCCGCTCTCTTACCCACGAAAATTCGTTCACAACCGGGTTTCAACCAAGCCAGCAGCGCCGGAGCTACCAAGGCATCATAGACGAGGCAATCGGCCTGCTCCAGCAACTCCTTTCCCCGCAGCGTCATCAGCCCGGGGTCTCCCGGACCTGCACCTATCAGGAATACTTTACCAATCTTTTGATTATCTACGCGCATATAATGTTAAGACGCAGGCGATTACAGATTAAAGAGCGGACGTAGCGGCTTCCGTGGCGGCGGATGCCGGCTGTACAACAGGAATCGGCTCTGCTGCAGGAGTGTTCACCGCAGGCGCAGCGACCGGCTCCGGAATCGGCTGTTCCTGAGTGGGGGTAAGCGTCGACTCTGCGGAAGCCGGTGCCGCAGGAGTTGTCTCTACTGCAGGCGCAGCAACAGCCGGCACAGTGGTTTCCGTGGTGTCGGGAATGGTGACATCGATAGCCCCGGGCGTCGTTTCCTCCGCAGCGGGAGATACCGGAGGAGCAACTTTCGGGGAAGCATACACCCCCACACTGGCCATCAGCTGCGAAACTGTCACCAGCTTGAAGCCACGAGCCTGCAACCCCGTCACAATACCCTCAATCGCCGCCAGAGTTGAGGCATGAATATCATGCACCAAAATGATGGAACCGGGCTTGGCATTGTTGACGGCACGGCTTATAACGGTGGACACGCCGGGCTTTCTCCAGTCCTGCGTATCAACATCCCACATGATGGAGCGCATACCATAGCGGTCATACATGTGCTTAACGATACCGGCCGTGGTCGCACCATAAGGGGGGCGCATCACAACAGGCGATTGTCCCGTGATGGAGCGAATCACTTCGGAAGTTCGGCTCACCTCGCTGTCAATCTTGTTCATGCTGCTGCGAGCCATATTGATGTGGCTCCAGGTGTGTACACCCACCTCGTGCCCCTCTGCCGCCGCTCGCGCTACGATGGAGGAACACCGCTTAGCATTACTCCCCAGCACAAAGAACGTCCCCTTGGCACCGTGGCGACCCAAGATATCAAGCACACGCGGGGTATGCGCGGAGCTGGGACCGTCATCGAAAGTCAGAGCTACCAGCATCTGGGGAGTCTGCACTCTGGAAACACGCAACCCGGGTTTCCGTGGGGTAATGCTGCCGGCAGCAGCTTTTGTTTCAGGCGCAGATGCAGCAGCAGGAGCGGTCGGGGACGCAACAGTTTCTGTCTGCTTTTGAAGCTTGGTTCTCTTCTTTTTCGTATTTTTTTTCGTTTCCGAAGCGGTAATAACCTCTCCGGGCACGGCAGAGACAGACTCGGACTGCTGCTGTTGTTGCTGGCAGGCCGTTCCGCTCAGAAAAATCAATCCACAAACGATGACATTTGCAATCAGCGTACGCATAACGCGAGTATTCTACCTTCCCGCCCCCACTTTGGCAACCCCTTTTGAAGTCATGCACCGCATGCTTCCTGCTGCAAAAAAACGGCACCGTCGTTTCCCAAGGAAAGACAGTGCCGTGAAAAAGAACAGCGTCGCTTGCGGACGTGGCCTAAGCGCGCAGCTTAGGACTTGTAACGCAAACGCTTCTTGTGGCGGTTCTGGCGCATGCGCTTGCTGCGCTTGTGCTTGTTGATCTTGGCCTTACGTCTCTTCTTAAGCGATCCCATAATCGTTTATGATTCGTTTGTTGTTTCTCTGAAGGGAGAACTGTCGCGCAGGCTGATTAACTCCTCCTGCAATCGGGGTTCATTGACTGCCTGTTGGGGCTTATCTGAACCTGACGGGGCAATATGTAACTCCTAAACATCAAAAAAGTCAAGCCGAAAGCGCTTTTAGGACAAAAAAATTCACAAAAGTTACCTATTTCCATCTACCGCTCAGAGTCTCATCCGAATGACGCGCGCGGATATTGAAACTGACTCAGCGACGTGACAAAATAGCACCGGCATGCCGTCTTCCCCACCCCAGCGCCGTCGTCTGTACCAACTGCCCTACCTGTTCGGCGCAGATATGGCTCTCGCTGCGCTGTGTTGGATGTTACTTATCGCTAATCAGATGCAAATCACCGTTATAGCTCCTTTGTCTATCGGTATTCCCTGCATGCAAATCTGGGGGCTTACCCTTTTTCTGCGGCTCAACCGAGGGCTGCGGGCAAGAGATGTTTTTTATCGCCGTTTTTTTCCGCTGCACCTTTTTCTGATACTTGGGCTCCTCCTCAGCTCCAACATCATGATGTTGTTCTGCATCGGTCAGGACTACCTGTTCTTCTCCGTTTTGCCGGTGATTCTGCTTCTGCTCAGCGGGGGAGCTCATCTGGTCAGATGCAGAAACATAGGGAACCTGTTCCTCTGCACGGCTCTCGCAGCCACCTGTCTTGTGCCGGCATTTCAATTAAGCGGTTTCGCGCAACCGCTGCAACTGCTCCGTTTTTCTCCGCTCCCGCTTCTGGGGCTGCTTTTCTTCCTTTTCCTGCGTGAAACAGCAACCACTCAGCATTCTGCCGATTCCCGGAGCAAAGTACGTCTTTACGGCATGCTGACCATAGTCGGCATCAGTCTGATGCACCTATACAACGGCGCGCCGCCGACGGAGCAGTTCATGCACTACACTCTCCTCATCGGTGTTGCCTGCCTGTACGCTTTCCCCCGTGTCCTCCGGCACGTATCACCGGAAAATATGCCCGCAGCCACCGCGCCGGCCATGCTCCTCACGGTCATTCCGGCGTGGCTGCTCCTCCTCTGATTTATCTGCCGCTGCTCAATCGATTTCCCAGGCAATAGTGCGGCGGTATGTCTGCCCCGGACGCAGCTCAACGGTGGGGAAATGCGGATGATGGGGCGAATCGGGATAGTTCTGCGCCTCCAGCGCAACGCCGCCACGCGGAAGAGGCAGATAATCTCCCGTATACACTTGGATACCCGGAGCATCCGTCAGCACGCGGAGCGTTCTTCTGCCGTTGGTCAGCACAGCCGCCGTCTTCACGCCCGGCTGCGTGGGAAGCACATAGTTATCATCATATCCAGCGGACAATGCCTCGGGGGCATTTCTCTCCCCCAACGCAGCAGGGCGGCGCAGATCATAGAGCGTTCCCTCCACAGGGGAGATTGACCCGGTGGGGATATTGGATACCATGGGCGTATATGCAGAAGCCTTCACCTGCAGCAGATGCGTATCCACCGTACCGATGCCATTCAGATTCCAATAGGCATGATTCGTCAGGTTCAGCAACGTTGGAGCATCCGTCTCTGCCGTCATATTCAGCGTCAGGCGGCGACCGTCCAGCGCGTACTCCAAGCGCACGCTCACCGTGCCGGGATATCCTTCCTCGCCATCGGGGGAGACAAGGGACATGACCACGCGCGATTCATCGGCGTGCTCCACCGCCCACAAGCGGTCGCTGAATCCCACCAAGCCGCCGTGCAGGTGATTCGGCCCATTGTTGACCGCAAGCTCGTAGCCAGCGCCGTCAAGCTCAAAACGCCCGCCGGCGATTCGGTTGGCCACGCGCCCGCAGATACTGCCGCAGTAGCAGGTATCTGCCTTTACTTCCGCCTCCGTCTTGGGGCCGTACAGACAATCCGTACCGGCAAACTCAAAGGTCAGCAGGCGAGCACCATAATTGGTGAGCGATACCGTCAGCTCCGGAGATTTCAGCGTATAAATGGAAAATTCGTTCATCATTGCAGTATATATAGTATAAGGTGAGTAGTAAAAAAATTAATCATCAGGGGCAATAGGGTGCAGCCGGGGCATTGCCCGGGAGGCTTGCTTCGCGCCTTTCCCACCCGGTCACCTTACCTTTCTCAAAGGTGACAGTAGCATACACCTCCGGCACATAGGCCGTTTCCCAGCCGTCACCCATGTACGCGCCTCGCCAATACGGTCCGCAAAAACCGCCCCAACACGGGCTGTCCACCATCACCGGGCGCATCCGTGTGTACACCCATTTCTCAAAGTTCGTCTTTTCCGTCTGACCCACGAACGGCCTGTCATTGGGCATACCCCACGCGAGGAATACGGCATCCTGATTCATGCCATTGCAAATGCGCCCCTGCTGTACCAGCGTCTGTTGTTCCGACGGCAGGTTATGATACATCGCAGGGTTCTCCCGTATACGATCCGCCGGGGTTACGACGGAGCAGGATACCAGCCCCATCAGACAGATACTCAGTGCCGCCGCCAGCATTCCCTTTGCGCATCTCATACTTCTTCGCCTTTCTGCATGACAATACCACCGAAATTCTTTCTTGCCAAGCAAAAAAAAAGTGGTAGACTGACAGGTACATATATGAAAGCTTCTATACTGCTCTGCACGCTGTTAGCCATCCCTGCCGCGATCTGCACCACGGTCAGCGCTCAGGACGTCAAAACTAACATCAGTGATTACCTGCCTTGCGACGGCTCCGTCAGACAGGGAGCCGTGGTTCAAATTGGCCGCGACCCCTCTTTCGTCGAGCTGCATCAGGCTGCCGTTCAGCGATTTATCAAACTCCCCAAGGAGAAGCAGGAAGAACTCAACAAGGTCGGTTCTGCTAACAGTCTGATGCCCTACTCCGCCGACATCTGGCCGGACAAGGCAGAATACGAGCGCTACAAGGAGGCATGGAAAAAGAGCCGCATCATTCCCCGCGCAGATGTGGCCGTCGGTCTGCAGGATAACGGCGACAACACCTATTCCGTCCTCTCTGCTACCCGTATGGCAGACGGTTCCACCATGCCCCTCACCATCGGCTCTCTGCAATACGATGCCGGCAAGAATGTGTGGAAATCCAACAACGGCGAACTCAAGCCCAAGGCTTTCTCCGCTGATGAGAACTATGACTTCGGCGCCCAGACCGGCACGGAATGGAGCATGGAAAAAGCAGACTCCCTTTCCAAGCTCAAGGAGACTCTGCTGATTACGAAGACCACGGACGGCAAGTCTGTCTTCATCTCCTACGCCATGAATGAGATTTCTGCCATCAGCGGTACCGTTATCGCCAATCACGGCTACATCCTTTTCTTCCCGATTCAGACGGCACGCGCCAACGCCACCAAGCCGGGCCGCCGCTGATTCAACAACCATTCATCCGGGAGTCTGAGTCTCACTCAGACTCCTTTTTTTCCGTATCGGAGCAACCATGAGAATCATCGCAGGCAAAGTAAAAGGGCTGCCTATCCAAATTCCACAGGGTGAGGTGCGCCCCACGCAGGACAGAGTCCGCGAAGCTCTCTTCAATATCCTCGGGCCTCTTGTCGAGAACGCCCGCGTGCTTGACCTGTTCTGCGGTTCGGGCTCCGTGGGGATTGAGGCGCTGAGCAGAGGCGCTGCCACTGCCCGCATGGTGGATGCCTCCAAACACTCCGTCAGCATGGCACGCAAAAACCTGGAGCGTTCCCGGCTCTCCGGCGGCTCGGTGGTGCTGAGCGACTGCCTGCAATTCGTCAAACGCGACTACGGTCAGTACGATTTGATTTTTGCCGACCCTCCCTACTGCAAGGCCATCGGTGATCGCGATATGATTGCCGAGCTGCTCCGGGACCGCTTGGCGGACCTGCTGGCACCCGGTGGCTACTTTATCGCAGAAGCCCAGCTCGGCTATGGCGTGGGCGACGCGCATCAACGCGATTTCCCCGGTTGGAAGCTGGTGGATACGCGCAGCTACGGCGGCAACACCATTCTCTTCTATCAAACAGATTCTCCCCAATAAATCAAGCTCTCTCCGGCTTATGAAGCGGTTCCTCTTCCTCCTCCTCTACAATCTCTTCATCCCGCTTTTCCTGATTATCTCCATCCCCGGCTACCTCATCAAAATGAAGCGTCGCGGCGGGTTCGGCACCGGGCTCTCCGAGCGCTTCGGCATCTACCGCCGCCGCAGGGATGAGGAACCGACAGGCGGGCTCTACGTGCACGCCGTCAGCGTGGGCGAGGTCTTCATCGCCCTCAAATTCATCCGCGAATGGAGCAAGACCCACAGCGAGCCGGTCGTGCTGGCCACCTCCACCGCCACAGGGCACCAGATTATCCGCGATGCCGCCCTGCCCAACGTTCGGCCCCTGTACTCCCCGCTGGATTTACCCGGGCTGCCCGGCCGCTGTCTCAAACGCTTCAATCCCCGTGCCGTCGTCCTCATCGAGGCCGAGCTCTGGCCGAACTTTGCAGAGGTCTGCCACCGCCGCCGCATCCCCATGCTGATGCTCAACGCCCGTCTTTCCCCCCGCAGCGAGCGCCGCTACCGCAAGATTCGCGGTGTCACCTCCCTGCTCTTCTCACGGCTCAATGACCTCGGTGCCCAGAACGAGAATGACCGCGACCGCTTCGCCGGCATCGGCGTAAATCCGGATATCGTCACCGTCACCGGCAGCATCAAATTCGACGTCCTCGGCGACACCCCCCAAGGTGAGCGCGCCGAGTTCCGCGATATTCTCAACCGTCTGAGCAACAACCGTCCCGTTGTGCTCGCCGCCTCCACCCACGCAGGAGAAGAAGCCCTCATCGCCACGGCCATCCGCACCGCCGGCGCCTGCCCGCTCATTGTCCCCCGCCATGCAGAGCGCCGCGCCACAGTTGTGGCAGATTTGCAGGCAGCCGGATTCACCCCCATCCTTCGCACCGCAGGTCCCTTGCCGGAAGAACTGCCGGACAACGCCTGCTACATCGCCGACACCACCGGCGAGCTGCGCGACTGGACCAACCTGGCAGATGCCGTCGTCATCGGCAAGAGCTTCCTCGCCAAGGGCGGCCAGAACCCTGTGGAGGCCATCGCCGCCCGCATTCCGGTCATCACCGGCCCGGATATGTCCAACTTTGAGGACCTGGTCAAGCTGCTGGAACAGGCCGGCGGCATCAGCCGCTGCACCGCCGATACACTGGCGGCAACCATCTCCTCCGTCCTCACCGACAAGGAAGCCACCCGCCGCAAAACAGAAGCCGCCTACGCCGCACTGCATGTGCATTCCGGTGCCACCCGCCGCAGCGTGGAACTGGTGGAAACCAGATATTAAACGCGCCCGAAACCCTCGTCCTCTCACCGCTGCTTGAACATTTCCTACTCCGGCATCATCGACAAGGCAGACGCATTCCTGCGCCGCAAGCGCAGCCAATCGCGACTGTGGCGCATCCTGCTCCCGGAGCGCATCTTTGAGCCATCCCTCTGGCTCTGGCAGCCACGCAGCGTTTCCGCAGCCGCAGCGTGGGGCGTCTTCTGGGCCTTCGCGCCGGTTCCCATGCAGAGCATCTTTGCCATCCTCTGCGCCATGTGGCACCGCGCCAACATTCCCATCGCCCTGGCCGTCTGCTGGATATCCTTCCCCGGCTATCAACTCATCATCTGGCCCGCCCAGTGGTGGCTCGGGCACGCTCTGCTGACCCCGTTCGGCCTCGAATCGGCCTTTTCTCTCCACATGGCAAAAGAGACCGTTCAGGCTATCTTAAATGGGCCTTTATCAAGCGCTTGTGCAGACCTCGGCGCCCAGCTCCCCGGCATCGCGGCAGAGCTGCTGCTCGGCTGTCTCGTCTCCTGCACCGCCGCCGCCCTCCTCGTCTATGCCCTCTGCCGCGCCGCCTTCCGCATTTTTCGCCGCCCGAATGCAGAATAGAAGCTTGACGCCATAGGGCGTTTTGTGCTATCATCACCGTAGAGATTTACCTATAACTCTCATACCATTTTACAAATTTATGAAACCCGCAACATTGAACTGCACCGTACTGCGCGACGGCCACCAGTCCCTGGCAGCCACGCGTATGTCCACCGAGCAGATGCTCGAAATCGCCCCCATCCTTGACACCATGGGCTTCTCCGCCCTGGAGACCTGGGGTGGTGCATCCATTGACTCCGGTCTGCGTTTCCTGGGTGAGCACCCGTTTGACCGTCTGGACACCCTCAAGAAGCTGGCACCGAACACCCCGCACATGATGCTGCTGCGCGGTCAGAACCTCGTGGGTTACACGCACTATGCTGACGACGTGGTGGAAGCCTTCATCAAGCTGAGCGTCAAGCACGGCATGAACATCTTCCGTATCTTCGACTGCCTGAACGACCCGGAAAACATGCGCACCTCCATCCGCGCTGCCAAGGAAGCCGGCGCCACCGCTCACGGCACCATCTGCTACACCACCTCCCCGGTGCATAACCTGGAATACTTCGCCGAGCTCGGCCGCAAGATTGCTGAGATGGGCGCAGACGGCATCGTCATCAAGGACATGGCCGGCCTCATCCCCCCCAGCGAAACCGCAGCCCTCGTAGAAGCCCTCAAGAAGAGCACCAACCTCCCCGTCTGGATTCACACCCACGACACCGCAGGTCTGGGTGCCGGCGCCTACGTGGCAGGCATCAACGCCGGTGCAGACGCCGTGGACTGCTCCATCGCCCCCTTCGCCAACGGTACCGGCCAGCCCGACTGCATGCGCATGCTTGCTCTGCTTCAGGGCTATGACCGCTGCCCCGTCGTGGCAGACGACTTCAAGGAGAAGCTCACCAAGATTTCCGAGATGCTCCAGCCCATCTACGGCAGCCTGAGCCGCTTCACCAGCCACAAGAACGAGATTGTGGACAGCGCCACCCTGCTCTATCAGGTGCCCGGCGGCATGCTCTCCAACTTCCGCAACCAGCTCAAGGAGCTCAACATCATGGACAAGTTCGACGAAGTGATGGCAGAGATTCCCGTCGTCCGCAAGGCCCTCGGCTGGATTCCCCTGGTCACCCCCACCTCTCAGATCGTGGGCTCCCAGGCCGCCTTCAACGTCAAGTTCGGCCGCTGGAAGCAGATTACCCCCCAGACCATGGACGTGGCACTCGGCTACTACGGCCACACCCCCGCCCCCGTCGACCCCGAGCTCCAGGCAGAATGCGCCAAGCGCTCCGGCAAGGAAGTCATCACCTGCCGCCCCGCAGACCGCATCAAGCCCGGCATGCAGGACCTGCGCGACAAGCTCGCCGCCAAGGGGCTTCCCGTCACGGATGAGAACTGCGTGATCTACGCCATGTTCCCCCAGCAGCTGGAAGACTACTACGCCGGCAAGAAGCCCGAGCCGCCCACCAACGACAACTTCGGCGCACCCGCCGCCCTCACCACCGTGGGCGTCTCCGCCGCCATCTCCGGCCGCAACATGAAGCTCAACATCATGGGCCGCGAGTACGACGTCGTCATCGAGGAGAAGTAACCCTTCCCCCTCAACGCAACACTTCAACCGCCTTTTCCTCACCACAGGAAAAGGCGGTTTTCTTTGCTCCCGCCTCCCCCCACAAATAATCCCCATTCCTGCCATCGGCAGGAATTATTCACCACGCGCGCAGCGCGTTCTTCGCCCAAATTGCCGCAGGCATTTTTCTTCACCACAGGGCGTAAGCCCGGTTCTTCACCTTACAG
This sequence comes from Akkermansia sp., assembly GCA_045121855.1. GTDB lineage: Bacteria > Verrucomicrobiota > Verrucomicrobiia > Verrucomicrobiales > Akkermansiaceae > Akkermansia. The sequence goes on along the minus strand of JBGVGW010000010.1, from coordinate 60,049 downwards.
CCAACTCACTGACACTCGCCGTAAAGAACGCCCTGCAGGGACGCTTGGGTGAAGAACTCTGCGCCTTACCCTGAGTGAAGAAATAGGCGAGACTAATCTCCATCCCCACCACTCATCCCCAATTTGGCCGCCCCGGACAGCCAAATTATCAAAACAGGCTTGCTTTTTTCATGCAATTTTGCAGCGCGATTGCAAAATTGCATGAATTTTGTTACTTTTTCTAAAGAATAAAACCTCGACTCAAAGTGCCGATATCGGGAAAGCAACATTCCCCTTACCGAGCGGCAGTAGTTCCGTACCATAGAACACTCCGCGAACCGGAAAGATTTAACGTAATGAACTCATTCGCTCCTGCAAACCCTGATAGCAGGCTACTTCATGATATTTCACATTAGCGGTTGATATGGAGTTGAACAGTTTTTCAGCACACTTGAGCTTACTTTTCTCTATAGTAGAAAAATCCATGGATGTCATGGAGCCTTTGGTTTCGGCTATGAAGAAAATATGATTTACTCCACTCCCAAGGCCTTAAACACGGCCTCCTCGGCGCTGCTGTAGAAGATGAGGCTGAAGCAGCTAATGAGATCGGAGGGCACGGTCCCTAAGTCTACGGCAGAGGTCATGGGAAGCAGCACCTTTTTAGCGCCGCTGTCCACGCAAACCTGGAGAGCGTTAGCCAGTTCGTCTACCTTAATCATCGTGCCGCTGATGCTGATTTCACCAAGTACTGCCAGCGTGCTCAGGGTGGGCTTACCAAGAGCGATGGAACTCAGGGCAATCAAGGTCGGTAGAGCCAACGTAGAGGTCATGCCGATGCCCTGCAAATCCTGATAGTTGACGATATAGTCCCTCTGCGTGGTGCTGATGCCGGCACTAATGCGCTTACCGTTTGCCTTCAGGAAGCTGAAAGCCGTGTTTGCCGCCTCCTTGCTTTCGCGCTCAGAGCCTATGCCCGTCAGCGTGAGCTTTCCACCACCCGGCAACATCTGCGATTCCAGACGGAACGCGCCCAGCATGCCGGACTTACCACGGGCAATCGTGTACACCTGACCGGGATTACACATGCCTTCCGGTATGAGCTTGCCTCCGCCCTGTTCGGGAACAGAGACATAATTCTCCTCAAATGTATCGTTGTCAATGTAGGAGAAGTTCACATCGTAGAACTCCATGCCGCCCAGCTTCTTAAGCTGTTCCTTCACACGTCGGCGCATCTCCAGCGCCAGTCGCAGCACCTCTTCCACCTCCGGCTTGCCGAACTTGGCATCTGGGTACAGGAGTTTCAGGTACCCGTCCACCATACGGCGTACAGCTATGGTGTCGCGTTGGTTCAGGTTCTTCCCAAGGCGGAAATACCTGTCGAGAGCATCGCCGTACTGCTCTTTGCGCAGCTCGCGGATAAACTCAGACAGATAATCCGTGATGAATCCCATGTCATCCGTAAAATGCTCAGGGCGGAACTTCGGGATTTCCCACCCCGGCAGATAGCAATGCATGCGGTCAAGGAATGCCGTGTCGGTTCCCATCTCCGGCGGAAACGGATCAAACAAGCTGGAGGTCTTCAGCAGCACATCCACGCTCTGGTTGATGTTGCCCACAAACACCATGGAGGCCGATGCCGCCTTTTCCTCCTTACCTCGGGCAAAGGAACCGGATGCCATGTAGTCCTTCATGATCTGCACGCCGTCTTTGTCCTTGAACTTAATGCCCGCCACCTCGTCAAAGGCCACACAGTCCCAGAGCCCGACAAGCCCCACGGTCTTGCGCCCCATGTTGTAGAACAGATTGGCTACCGTGGTCTGCCCTCCCGATACCAGAATACTGTTCGGCGATATCTCCTTGTACAAGTGAGATTTGCCCGTGCTTCGTGGCCCCAGCTCGCAGAGATTGAAATTGTTCTCTACCAGCGGAATCATGCGAGTCAGCAGCAGCCACTTCTCTCGCTCTGTCAGAGAATCCGGCTCCATGCCGGTGGATCGCAGCAGTATATCCAACCATTCTTCTTTTGTGAACGCTGCACGACCACGTTTCAACTCATCGATATCCACGCGCGGCATCTGGATAGGCGTAAGCTTGCTTATCTGAATAGGATGCCCGTTCTTCTTATCCTCTTCGTTGTACTCATAGGCAAGCTGTACAATGCACCAGATACCACCGCAAAGCAACCTGTCGTACTTTTCCGGGTATGCGTCATCTATAGGGATATTCACCTGTCCGAGATTAGAAAACTCTGCCAGGTATTTATCGCTCTTGATATCCAGACGCACCGTCACGCGGTCAATCACAGTATGCGAGCCATTTCGGCGCAGTACCGATAAAATCTTCTGAGCTTCATCAGGTCGCACAAAGTTGTCAGCCAGAATACGCTTCACTTTGTCCACGCCCTGCTGAATAATCTCCTCATCGTCAGAGCAGCAATACTGCCCCAGCAGGAACTCCAGCACATACACCGGGACATTGGCACCTTCCTTTATCTTTTTGGTCAGGTCTTTGCGTACAACCTTGCCATCAAAATGTTCCCGCAATTTTGCTTTGATCACTTCTCGTGTGTTTGCGCTCATCGTCTTATCAATCAAAGAAGTTAAAATCATCAATAGCCATAGCTATATCAATCTGAAATGCCTCACGCTGCTGCAACTGAGCCCCGCTCTCATCCTCAATGACGAGGTAATAGGTATCCCAGTTGTTGTATTTCAGGTTCTTGAGGTTGAAATTATGCCGATACACTCGTTCCTGAGCGTTGGCGTTCTCCTTATCCGCTATCAGCTTCACGATGTCGCTGATCTGCTTACCGTACTCATCCGTAAAATACAGCTTATAGGGACAAGCAATGCGGTTATCGCCCACAGCCTCGTTTTGCAGGAAACTCAGCGGGAACAACATGTTCGTGATCTTTCTGCTAGCTGAGAGCAAGGAGATCGATACAGGTTTGGTATCGTATTTTTCCCTGTTCTTCTTGTACTGTGCGCTGGCATTGCGCAGATGTCGGAAATCAATGACCGGCACCACCATTTCCTGCAAGCTGATGCCACCATGCACAAAGTTGAGCCCGCCGCCGCTCATCTTGATGCGCACATTCTCGCGCGGGGTCAGCGCCGACAGCTCGTCCGTGAACTTCACCGGCATCAGGTACTCCGCCTCGGTGCCGGGCTCGGTGATGGCATAGCGGCGGCCATAGTCCACCAGCTGCTCCCGGAATGCACTCTTATCCGCCTTATCCAGCTCGCTCAGCGGGCTATAGGTGTACAGGAACCCATGATCTGCCGTGATGCAGATGCGTGTGCCACCGAATTCATTGCAGATGATACGTACCAGATGTTTCAACTCGTTGATGGCATCCCCACATGCAGAGAATACCTGCGAATCCGAGCTGTGACTGGCTTCGTCAATCTTATCATGGTAAATGTACACCACGTCCATGTCTTTCACCAGAGCATGGCGGGCAGCGCGTTTCAGACCAATGATATTCTTGTACTGTAAGGCTACGCTGGCGGGGTGCTTCGCTTTCAGCACCTTGTCGCGGTTAGGCATTTCGGTACTTGCGCCGTCAGCCAGCACACTCACACCACCGCCGGCTTTTGCTACCACATCCAGCTTGAGGTGGGGCAGCAGCGCAGCCATCCCGAACTTGGTGATGGTCGGGAATATGCCCTGCATGCTTTCCAGCTCCACCGTGCATTGGTTTTCCCGGCGCAGTTGTTCTGTCAATTCAGCTGCCACCTCGTAGCGCAGCGCATCGGAGATAATTACATAGAGCCTTCTATCTCTCGACTCAACCTTGTTACAATAAAAACTCCGCTGGCGATTCACATCGGGTATATAGCCCTGCGTGGCCAATGCCTCGGCGCTCACCGCTGACCAGTTGCTGCTCAGCTGGTTCAGGTACTTGCCGTACAGATTCTCCACCACATCCAGCACATGCTTGAAGAGGTCATCCAGTCCATCATGGCTCAGGGTCAGGCTGCGGTTGAAGCACAGGTGGAAGCGGCGGTAGTAACTATCCATGCGGTAATAGTCGCTTTCGTAGGCCTTCCATATTTCCTGCGGCTTGGCAAGGTGGAATCCCTCGTGGTGCGCGGTGTCAAACTCCCGCATGTTGGCCACCTGCAACAAGCCTTCATAATAGGACGCGTATCGGCTGAACCAGGCTTTCGTACGCCGGGTGGCTACCAGATTACGGATGCTCTCCACGCGGACGAGCCCGTCGCATATCTCCTGCATCAGCGTGGCGAGAATGCACTCGTCTATGCAGGGGAAGCATTCCGTCTCCACCAGTTCCTCAGCTTCTACTTTACTGAAGCGCTGGTAGAGCCTCAGATCATACTCCACATCCCCGGAAATGTCGCCCAAGCCCTCCGCATCTGTCTGCAACCAGTCAGCCACCAGATCATAACATTGCGACTGATGCGTATCGGCGATATAGGCCTCCAGTCCGTTCAACAGGTTTTCCCGCATGGTGCGGGTAGTAGCAGTCAGCAGCAGGTGTGCAGCCAGCTTCTTCAGTTCCGGTTCAGCACCGCCGTTGTAGCCGCACATCTTCTGCACCAGTTTCCAGAAGGCGGTTTCGGCGCCGTATTTCTTCAGCTTGCAGTATACCGGGTTGTTCTTCGCGTCTGTTCCCTGAGACAGCACGGCAAGAACAATGCCCGAAGGCTGGGGGGTACGGATGCCGCACAGAGTAGCCATGACAGCCAGGTGCAGCTGCGGCACGATGGCAATATGCGCCGACATCGCCTTGATGCGGGCGCGATGCTCTTTGACTTGGAAGAACTTGCTGTACTCCTTGATTTTCGGACGCATGTGGTGGTTCTGGGGCAAGCCCATTTCATCCATCCACATGGAGTTGCGGTCTGCCCGGTATTCCTCGCTGTACAGGGCGATGTTCAACAGCCAGTTGTCCTCGGATTTCTGGAAACGCAGCGGGCAATAGACCAGATAATTGCTTTCTGTGTCGTCTGCGGCCAGCAACTTCTTGGCGGCAAAGCTGTTGGTGCCGGTCAGGATGAGCAGCCTGGCATTCTCCAATTCCATCTCCGCGACTTTGTCCTCAAACTCGCGCTCCTCGTCGTACCAGAAGATAATGCGTCGCTTGTAGAACTCTGCCGGGGGCTCGGCAAAGCGCCGATTCAATTCGCGGGTGATGTTCTCCCAATCCATGCTCTCTTGTCCTTATTTGATTTTTGTCAGCACATCAGCAAAGAGGGCGTAGTTCTTCTTCACGCCATCATCCAAATCGATGCTGATGTACTGGTCTGCCAGGTGGTGTATCTTTTCTTCGTAGGCGTGCAGTTCTTTGTCCTGCTCCTGCAGCTTCTTCTGTACCTTGCTCAGCTTCACACGCTCTCCTGTAGTAGCGCTTGCCATGCGCTGCTCAAGGCTCTCCAGCTCCGTGCGGAAACGGCTCTGCTGCTCGTGCACATAGTCGGTGCGCATGCGGGCAATCGTGTCCGGAGCGTAGCGGTGCATGTAAACCAAAGCACGGAATCCACTCTTCTTTCCGCTGTCGAACTGCCAGTAGATGGGGCGTTTCTGGTAGATTTTCAGGTGGTCGGCATAAAACTCATCGCGGAAGTATTTGCGGATAACTTCGCGGGATGTCCCCTTCCCGCCCAGCGCATCAGCAATGAAGCGCAGGTTCTCCTCCAGCGTGTCCGCGCCGTAGGCCACCTCGATAAACTTCACAAAGCGCCCCACAATGTCATCCTCAAAGTATTCATCATCACAGATGGGGATGATGTTGTCCTTGTCCGCCGGGAAGGTGCTGTACTTGCTTTCATCCCACTCACCGCCGGCATAGGCCAGCCCTTCCACATCCAAGGAGTAACGGCCGAACATGCAGCCCACAGCATAGCTGATGAGGCTGCGGATATCACGCCCCATGTCAGCCTTGCGTACCGTTACATCCTTTTCTTCTACATCCGGTGTCAGTTCATCCTGCAGGCCGTAGATGTCGATGAAAATGCGGTTGAGCTCTTCCTCGTTCGCTTTGAGTTGGTAGAAACGATTGGAAGCTTCGCGTTGCCATGCTTTGTAGGATTCTTTTACGCTGGATAAGTTTATCATTAATGGATGGTGTTTGAAATCCCATGATGTTTCGAAGCTGTCCCAATCGAGGCGGGAAATCAGAATATTCCGTTGAACCGTTGCTATAATCTCATTTTTCTTGTGATGTAATTTTACCGGTAAGGATGCTATTTGCCCACCCTCAAAGTTTAATGTTGGTGCTAAAATTTGCAAAATACCCAAAGCTACTTTGCAATTCAAAAAAGCTTGCAAATAGTATATATCAGAGCCAAAAATGCATGCACCTGCAACATCAAAAATTGAGCCATGAGGTCTATAACGAAAAGCTATACTTCCGGAGGATATTTTTGACCACGTTATGCACTCCTTAAAATAATATTCTGTATTGGGAACTGTTGAACGAATCCTGCCATTATCATCAGCAAAGTTCTTTATTTCAAAGCCGTCGTTTTCCCAATTTACAATGCAGTTAAGATTTCCGTACCATTTTCTAAATTGACCTCCTTTATTATAAGGAACCCACTTTTTCTTAGAAGAAAGCACCACGTCTGAGGTTGTAGCATCTGTTATAATTTTATAGATGTTAACCTCGTACCACTGGCGTGTGAACTTGGCATTATCTGCTGTAGTCATACCTAATCTTGTAGTTCCTAAATCCGCAACCTTATCGTCTTTACTGAATGAATCTACAAGGCATGGGGGTAATGAATAAGCAATCGGAGAGCCGGGGATTTTGGAGAAAGATTCCTGTTGAGCAGTGTAACGATTTTCCTTGGCTAGGAACAATTCTTCCTTGCCCGATTGCGAAGTAGGCTCAACCAATCGGCAGTATACACCTTTGGTGTTGGGTACTCGCCCCGTACGTTGAACAAAAACGGTCGTTTGAACAACTTCACCTCCAATTTCCTCAAATGCACGAGCCCCGAGGTGTGCCATATTAATGAGTTGGTTTTGAAGCATTTTAGCACGTAATTTCTCAAAACTACTCAGGAACATCCATGAGTGCTGAGTAATCATGGCTAAATGCCGCCAAGGCAAGAGCAACTCGGAGCAGCGTTCGATAAATACTGCAAACAAATCACGTTTGGAATCCGGATAAGTACTGTTAACAAACTTTTGCAGCTTGTTACTCATGACAGAAGATTCCATATAGGGTGGATTCGTCACAGCAATATCGTATTTCCGAGCCAGCGTTTCCGCGACTTGGATAAGCGGGGTGAGAAGCGATATAGCTGTCTCATTCAATATATGATAGTCTCCTCTAATTTCATCGAGACGGGCTCGCAAGCCTGAATAATCAAGGTCGGAACAGGTCAGAAGTGAGCCGTACTCTTTGGCGTCATTTAGTTCTCGAACAATGTTCTGCAAAGCCAACCGCAGCTTCGCCTCATCATTGGCAAAGTATTCCAAGACTTTTTCATCAATGCTGTTGCTTTCGCAAATGGCGTAGACCTTGGGCTGCGGTACATCCGGATTATCGGCCTCATCCTTACGCGTCAGGAAGCGTCGATCATACTGCCGGGCCTTCATCATCACGGCAAAGTAAGCGAGCTGGGCAGCACGGTCATCGATATCCAGACCATAGATATTCTTCTCTACGATGCAGCGCACGGCATCACGCGTGGTATAGCCGCAGGACTCATAGATCTGCACCAGCACATCGAACATATAGGCGAGGATGTGTCCACTACCGCAGCAGGGGTCAATGCACTTGATATCCTCCGGCTTCATGGTGGCGTACTCCTTGCGGATGTCTGCCAGCAGGGCCTGCACTTCCGGCTCCTGTTCCGCTTCTTCCAGGAAGTAGCGCCACTGTTGCTTCATCTCCTCGTTGGGATGCCCCTCCACCCACAAGCGACCGAGGGAGTTTTCCACCATGTAGCGTACAATCCAATCAGGCGTGAAGAGCTGGGTGCGTGCAGGCACCTCCTCCTTGGTGACTTTGCCCTTCTTTGCCAGTACCGCATCCTTTTTCTCGCTGATATAGAACTGGTACAGCCATCCGATAATCTGCACGGCATTCTGCCAATCCTCGGTGGGGATGTCAGTGACCATCCGATGAATCACGCTACCCTCACGCAGCAGATTATCCGGGAAGAGCAGCTCCGTGTAGTCCGCAATGTGCTGGAACATCTGCGGGAGAACGGGGCTGAGGGCATTGCACTGGGTAATGAGCAGGTACTTGAACAGCCCCTCCTTGTCATTTGCCTCCTTGTAGGCATAGACCGCTTCCATGGAAAGCCCCTCCAGCTCCAGAGAAAGAGCTTCATCAATCATCTGCGGCTTGAAGGCATCCTCCTCATTGGTGAAAACACGCACGCGAGAGGGGAGATACTGGTTCACCTCCATGAAGCGGAGGGCGCAGAAGCGGTTGAACCATGTGTAGGCCTCTTCCTCCATGACCTGCTCATAGCCCTTGCTCTGCACCTGCTTCAACAGGGCGCGGCGCTGCTGCACCTCGGCAGTAGACAGCACCTTGCCGTTGATGCTCGTGGCATCGGCGGGCTCAGCAGCATCGGCAGCAATACCAAACTGCAAGGCTTTCTGGGAAACACGGGAAATCAGCTCACGGCGTGCCCATATGGCAAACTTTTTGATGGCGTTTTTATCCATGGGGAAAGGAGGGACTCGTTATAATTCATTGAATTTGCCCATACCGTATTCTGTATTCCAAATCAGTCTTCGGATAGCTCCCGGAATTACATACTTGTTCATCAACACTTCTCCGAGTGAAATCGGTGCAGAGTGTATAGTGAAGTTCTTTTTTCCGATGCAATGATCTGGAGCTTGCATTTTGCAACCATCGCCAAGGAATATATTGGCATGATTCAGCTTCATGTAAGATACAGGATTATCCCAGATATGTGATTGTTCTTCGTTGTATAGTGACGGAATGATGTGTATACGGATATCATCCGTACCTATAGTCACCCCTATACGCAATCTTCCAACTGTGGATGATGCATAATCCAACCACAAGAACGGTGCACCATCATCGTGATAACTTACCTCATATTCGTTCAATTCTGAATCGAAGTCCAAGGCATCCTTGATAATTATCAATAATGTTTCTTTCATCATTCTGTATAAGGTAAAGGCTTACTTGATAATCACACCATCACACTCAGCCAGGCACTTCTTCAGGCTGGCGCGCAGACTTTCCACATAAGCATCCACATCAGCAGGCGTCTCCAGCTTGCGGGTGGGGAATGCCACAGCACGATTGAGAACACGATATTTTTTCTGCGGCACCGGTTTGGGGGTGGGCTGAGGCTTATCTCCGGAAACAGGCTTGGGCTCCGGCTTGGGTGGAAGCGGGCGTGAGATCTCCTCGATACGTTCCAGAGCTTCGTCTTTCACCTTGGCCAGCTGAGCGGTAAGGCCATCCAGCAGGGTGAGAGTGGCGTACCCGGCAATGTCGGCTTTCTTCTGCTGATAGTAGCGGTCAGATTGAGCGATGACATCCCGGAAGCGGGAATCGGTACCGGCAGCGGAGTGAACATCGCTCATGCACTGGCGCACGGTTTCCAGCAATTCCTCACGCTTAGCGGCGAGCATATCTGTATGAATGGATTGCACCGTGGAAATCAGACTGTTCAGCTCAGGGATGCGCTGGTAATTGAACTTCTGCCCAGGCTGCATGAAGCAGATATCCTGCATGGAAGCCAGCGCGACCTCAGCCTCGGGAACATCATTCAGATAGTCTTTATCGTATTTCAGGCTGAGCAAGATCTTAACTGCGGCATCGAAAACAGGACGCTGGTTTTTGAAGAACTCCTCCACACGATGAAGATTATCCTTACTATCCAGCAGAGCATCCTGTTTCTTGACGATGAAGTTAATCAGCGCGATATTGTCGGCCTTTTGCTCGAGGACTTCGTTGACAAGACACAAAGCCACCCCAACCAGTTGACGGTCAGGGTAGGGGTGGCCGGAATAAAGGCTTTCCAGCTTCTTCAACTCATCACGGCGGGATGAGAACTGCTCGATGATGAACGCCACCAAATCGTCCTCCTTGGAGGGGACATCCATGACATCCAGGTACTCTCGCAAGAACTCGCGGGTGTCCTTGATTTTGCTGGCAGAAATCACCTCGCGCTTGGAAATCTGGGTTTTGCCGATTTCCGTTTTCTTGAGCAGCATGTCCGGCAATTTGGGATGAGATGCAGGAATGGTATTGCCCTGGTATTTGACGGTTGCCTTCTGCGCCACGACAAGGCGTGCGACCAGTGCCGCGATGTCTACCTCGCGCCAGCCGTAAGGAATGGCGGTGAAACGCGTGCGGATGTCGTGCATGGAAGTGGGCAAGGCTTTGGCCTGCTGAAGCGTGAGATAATCTTCCACTAAGGCAAGAGCGCCCTTGTTATCTTCCAGCCCCTGCAGATTGCCGGCATTACCGGCGAGAATGGTGCTGATTTCAGACTCAGATGCGGACAGCACCTCCATCTGATCCAGCTCTCGATAAAGATTCACCACCAGATACCGCAAAGCCTGTTCAATCTTACCCTTGGCATCGACCGCACGCTCAGATATATGCTCACCGGCTACGTAGAAATCAGCGGTAAGGATTGCCTTGGCGAGCTCCTCTTTAGCGGCAGCATCAAGGCGGGTGGCTTCCTCCTGCTGAGCTCGGATGATATCCTGCGTGGATTTGGCCAGCACGGAAACATTGCGCTGCTTGATGTACTTGCGAATCTTCTCTGCTTGTTCCAGGGAAGTGAAGTAATCGGTCTCAGGCAGCACGGCAATAGCCTGATTGACTGAATCCGTCATGAGCTTCATGGGCTCCTTGTCAGCCGCATCGGTGGCCACTGTCAGGAAGCGCAAGCACATGCCACCTGTGGTATTACCCACAGCGCAACCGTCCACGTAACGGTCGAAATCAAAGTCATAGTCCTTGCTGTAGCGGAACTTGCGAGTGGAGTAGATATCAGCGTAGATGATTTGTGAAATGCGATCCACAATCGTGGCAGTATCAACCGACGTTTCGTTGCGGATAGCGCGCTGGATATCTTGCTCCTCGTTGGTAAGGAAGTTGTAATTCTCCCCGCTGCGCCCGATGTAGTTCTGCGAATGCAGACGATCGAGAGATTCTCGCACCTGCTGGCGCATGGTGATTTTATCCGCGTGGATATCATCTGCCATGAGGATGACGATATTGTCGATGTTGGCCGGGATATCGTTGTCGATGTAGCGAATGAGGTACAGGAGCTTCAGGACATCCACATCGTAGGGCTTAAGCACATCCTCAGACTGTGCTGCGCGATCAGCACGCTCTATAACCTGACGGATGGTGCTGTCGAGGAACGAATGGACGGTATCGTAGAAACGGAAGAACGGCACGAGGGTGTTCTCGTCGCCCTCCTGTACTTTCTGTGCAGCTTCCTGGAAACCGGAAAGCATGGAGCGTTCACCACCGGAAAGGTGCTTGCCGGAGTTGCCGTGGCGGCGAATCTCTGCAAAGACCTTTTGCATGATGATGAACTGGTACGGAATAAAGGGGAAATTGATGGCAAAGTCAGCAGCAGAAGCGAAGCCCTTGATGTCAGCCTGGGCATCTTTGAACGTGAAAAGATTGCGCAGGGTGGCAGAGTTGACGCCATAGACTGATTCCAGTTCTTGCTCTGCATCGGGTGTCTTCTTGAGCACGCGCTTCTGAATCACTTCATCCACCGAGGAGGAGGAGAGAGAAAGACGGGTCTTGAAACGTGCCTGAATTCGGGAGAACTCATCGGAACGCACCTTGATGATCTCATCAATGGCTTCCTGCCCGGTGCAGACAATCCAGACCTTGCCCTGGCACACGCTACCGATATTCTCGGCAAGGGATTGCAGGTTGAGCAACAGACTGGTATCGGTGCCGACATACTGTCCCACCTCGTCAATCATGAACAGGAGGCGATAGTCGGCAGGTTTGGAATCCACGAAGTTCTTGATATCCTGAACCAGAGATTCAACGGAGAGTTCTACCGTCTGCTTGCCCTGCGTGCAACGGATGGCGTCACCCTCGCTCATGCCGACAGCCTGCACCAGCGCAGCGCGAACATGCTTGGCAACAAACTTGTAGTTGCGGCGTGAATCTTCCCAGCTTTTGCCGGCGGACTGAGCAAATGCAGCTTTGAAAGCCTCCGTCTTACCTGTACTTGCGAGGAATTGCTCCAGCTGCACCACCTCCAGGTTTTCGCCGAAGTATCCGAGATGGTTGTAGAACATCTTGGCAAAGACGCGCTTCACGGCATCCTTGTCTTTATTCAGGCCGGCAACGTCAATGTTGAAGAGAATGGTTTCGGTGGTGCCTCTTGTGGAGCGATCGATGGCCAGGAATGAAGCAGGATCGTCCGCAAACTTCCGCCGGAACATGGACACGGTGTCAGAAGCTCCCACGGGTTTGTTTTCCAGAATGTAGGAAAGCATTTTCAGGAAGTGAGACTTACCACTGCCGAAGAAACCGGAAATCCAGACGCCGATATCGTGAGTCGGGACGGTAAAGGATTCGCTGTAGAAATTGAAGAATGCAGCAAAGTGCTTGCGGAGTTCCTTGGTGATAACGTACTCACGCACTTCCTGCTCGATGACATCTACCGCCGACTGATCAACTTTGATAACGCCGTTGATAGAGCGGTTGATGTCCTCCTGGAAAATGTTCTGAATCTTCATAGGTGTATTAGATTTCGTTGAATGCGCGGTAGTAAGAGTTAGGTGCCAAGGTGTTGAATAAACGCAAGGAATTGCCGTCAAAGGTGCCCGGATACATCACCAGAATAGGGATGTCATCGAAATGAGGCTGCAAGGCTTCCAGCAGGTAATGCACACGCATGAACGGGAAGACATCGCCCACGCCGGTGAGCATCAGGATATCGCCTTTCTGATGTGGCTCGTATTGGATTTTGCCGATGTATTCATCTACGCCGAAAGACATCTGGAGCTGCTCCAGAAGATAGTCAGAGCCATCTGCTTCTTCCATTTCCAGAATGCCGTCCATGATATCCTGCTCTTCACAAAGGGAGAGGAATACCTCGTAAAGATTGCGTTCGACAATGCGGCAGGCCAGCGAGGAATCCGCGGTTATCTGTTCGATGAAGCGACGCACAGTCATTTCATCCTTGGCGTTGTAGCAGAACATGCGGATGTTGACCTCATTGCTCAGTCCTTTGCCCTCCAGAAAATCAGACTCCTGCATGTGGCTGCGAAGCTTATCCAGACTCTCTCCTATTGTTGCCATGTTGCCGACGGGTTACGCAAATTGGTTGAAGGCGGGTAACATGCGCTCATCTCCGTTATTGCGGAGGGCGTTTTCCAGTACAAAATGCAGCAAGACCGGGAAAAGACGGTCTTCCTTGCCTTTTTCGAGATAGCCGTTCTCCAGCAGGATTCGCTTGAGAACCTGCTTGATTTTGGTGATAGTGCTATCGCTCCAACCCGCGACTTTATCATCCTGCTCCTGTAGGCGGAGGAAAAAGGCATTCAGATCAGCCTTGCTGAACGAATTATCGTGCGTGCGGTATTTTTCGCCTATCACGGTCAGCATGAAATCGCACACGAGGCGATTCTGCTTCATCATGGCATACAGGCAGACCTGTTTGGCAACATCAAAAGGCTGCGTGGCGATAACCTCCACCAGCGACATATCATCCAATGCCCGAAGTCGGCGAACACAGCCCAACGCCACCTTACGCAGAGAGCGCTCTGAGGGGTATTGGTATAGGTTCTCCTCAATAATGCGGGAGATGACCTCATCTTCTAACGTACACTCGGTCATCAAACCAGCCGTTGTACGCATTTCATAAAACAAAAACTGCTCTTGAGTGATGGCTCCGTTATAGGGACTGTATTTTCCCTTCATTGTACAGGAAGAACGAGCCATAACAAGCGAGTTTCATGGTATATATTATAAGTTTTTATAAGCCTTTTATAGCCAAATGGGCACTGACAATGAGTCCACGCTCCGCGTGTATTGTACATCTTTCCGAATACTCCCGCCGGAAACGAGATTTACCCATCTGAATGCCATGCCCTCATTAAAGGGGAGGCATGAAGCGAAACAGAACGCTCGGATATTGACGGATTGCTTAACCCCTTGTATTGTACAGAATAAACATCCGATTCAGAAAAAACAGATATTATTATCTTGACCCAGTATTCGGAATACTTACCCCATCTACCGATAAAAAGTTATGAAAACAGCAGAGAGAATGATAGAGGAGTTGCCGCTGAGCTGCAAGGATGCGGCACGCTTAGCATTAGAGATGAGCGAGGAATTGGGCGCGCGTGCGGAGGGTTTGGATAAGCGGGAGCTGATTTGTCTGATGCGGCGTGTGATTCGGCTGGGGGTGGAGGAGCTGGCGCGGCAGGAGCATACGGTGTCTTTTGAGACGGCGGTGTGGGCGAGTGTGGAGGCTCGGGCGGAGCGGAGGCCGACGACGCGGCGGGATTTGCGGCATTATGCGAGGCGCTTGCTGCGGGTGGAGGGTGTTGCGGCGCGACCGCTGCGGGCAATGAGCAGTCGCGAGTGTCGAGAGCTGCTTCAGGCGGCGTTTGGCGGGAGTGCTAGTTCTTTTCGCAAGGGGCGGGCGATGCTGCACAGCGTGTTCGCATTTGGGATGCGGCAGGAGTGGTGTGCGGAAAATCCTGTGGCGCGGGTGGAGGTGCCGCAGGTGCAGGAGCGGGAGATTGTGCCGCTGCGGCGGGAGGAGGTGGCGCGGCTGGAGGCGGCGGTGCAGTTGCCGGAGCACCGGGCGATGCGCTTATCTCTGCACTTGTTGCTGTACTGTGGGTTGCGCCCGCAGGAGGTGGCACGCTTGCAGACGCGGGATGTGCAGACGGAGCGTGGCTGTGTGGTGGTGCCGGGGCGGTGCAGCAAGACAGGCGGCGGGCGTGTGGTGCCGCTGCGGCGGCGCGAGGCGCTGCGCGGTGGGCGGCTGCGGATTCCGCGCAACTGGGAGGAACGGTGGCGGCGTTTGCGGCGCGCGGCGGGCTTTGCCGCAGGGCAATGGGTGCCGGATGTGTGCCGCCATACTTTTGCGAGTTTTCATGCAGCACGGTTCAGGGATTTGGGCGCGCTGCAGTTGGAGATGGGGCACCGTAGTACCGATTTGTTGCGGAGTCGCTACCTGAATCTGCCGCAGGTGGAGGAAGCCAAGCGGTATTGGTCCGGACGATAATGGGTAGCATCCGGGCAAACAGGAACGGGTGGCGGAAAAACCGCCACCCGTTGTCGGGAAAGATGGTTGCAGCACCTATATCAGGCCTTGGGGGCGAGGGTGCGGTCGCCGGGCTTCCAGCACCAGTCCCAACGGGAGAGGGAGGTGAAGCAGGCGGTCAGCAGATCCACGCTGGCCTGTACGTCCACCTTGTGAGCCATTTCGATGCTCTGGTGCACGTTGCGAACGGGGATGGAGATGGCACCGCAGATGGAGCCGCCGCTCGTGAACTTCTGCATGGCGCCGGCATCTGTGCCACCGGCGGAGAGGAGCTCCAGCTGGTGGGGGATTTCGCCCTCTTCTGCCAGTGCGGTCATGAACTTCACCATGCGGGGGTCGGTGATAAGGGTACCGTCGTACACCTTGATGGCCGTGCCCTTGCCCAGCTCGGTGCACTTGTCGTGCGCGGAGGAACCGGGAGTGTCAAAGGCGATGGTCACGTCCAGAGCAAAGGCGAAGGTGGGCTGGATGGACAGCGTGGCAGCCTGTGCGCCGCGCAGACCGACTTCTTCCTGCACGGAGAAGACGGCGTAGAGGTCATAGTCCGGGCGGTTGCCGGAGGCGATGATGGAACGCACGGCCTCAATCAGCATGAAGCAGCCGCCGCGGTTGTCGATGCTCTTCACGTTCAGGCAGTCGCCCATTTCCACGAGGTCGCCCACGCGGGTGATGGAGTCGCCCACGGACACATACTTGACCACCTCATCCTTCGGCATGCCAAGGTCGACCACATAATCGGTGACGGCGGGCATCTTGGTGCGCTCCTCCGGGCTCATCACGTGGATGGGCTTCACGCCCATGCAGCCGGGGAGGTCTTTTTTGCCGTGGACGGTGACGCGCTGAGCGGTCAGCGTCTTGGGGTCAAATCCGCCCAAGGGCAGAATGCGGATGAAGCCGTTGTCATCGATGTGGCGGACAATGAAGCCGATTTCGTCCATGTGAGCCGCGCACATGATGGTTTTCTCCGAGCTCTTACCCTTGATGAGGGCAGTCACGTTGCCGATGTTGTCCACGGAGATTTCATCTGCCAGCGGGGTCATCTCGCTGATGATGAGTTCACGGATAGCATACTCAAAACCGGGAGCGCCGGTAGCCTCGCAGAGGTCTTTGAAAAGCTTGATGTTCATGACGAGTAGTGTACACCTTTCCCCACCTGTTGGCAAGCGCAGAATAAGTGTGTATACACAGGATTGACCATCGGCAAGGGGCTGTTTGCAAACAAGGGAGAACAATCCCCTGCCCGTTTCACCCCAACAATCAACCGCACGCCTGCAGAGGCGTGCGGTTGAGTCGGGCGGATAGCCGCAACAGAGGCAATACTGCACTCCGCCGATTATTTATCCTCTTTCGGGCGACAGCAATGCTGATGCATGCGGGAGCGGCACAGCTCATTTATCCACAGCAGGGTCACCCCGGCCGTAAGCCCCATCAGCACAACGGCATTGGCAGCACCCAGCGCCACCTTGCAACAGCGGCGGTGTTGCTTATCATCCAGCCAATGCCTGACCTTCTCTCCGGTTTCCTTTATTGTTTCCTGGTCCATGCAGCTATGACCCCACCCCCGCAGCAAAAGCTCAAAAACCTATAGTTCACCCCATGGGCCCCCATTCCCCGAGGCTCACAGAACAACAGCGCATCGTGAAAACCGCTGAATAACAACGATTCCGTGAGCTTACACAGGTGTTTACTCACAAAAAAACAAAAAAAAATTAAAAATAAAGCTTGCAATTTCGTTAAGATTAGCGTATATTTCGCCTGCGCTGCTAAGCGCCCCCGGCAACAAGCCCATGGGCAGGTGTCTGAGTGGTCGAAAGAGCACGATTGGAAATCGTGTGTACGGCAAAACCGTACCGAGGGTTCGAATCCCTCCCTGTCCGCTGAAAAGCCTCATATTTCAACATTAGGTTGATTTATGAGGCTTCTTTATTTTCTCGTGTTTCTTGCATATTTTTAGGGATAATGGAGAATAACGTTGCATGTCACGCAGACATGTCGCTTTTCGAGTTAATTAGCGCCCCGCTAAGCAAAAGCCCCATCTTGGGGACTCCGCATCGGGGCGAGATAATAGTTGACAAAAGATTCTTTTTTGCTTAAATAAAGCCGTCTTGTGGTGTTAAAACATCATTTTTCACCTCCTTTAAGCCACCGGGTGTCAGACCGGTGGCTTTTTCTTTTCAGCAACATGAATAAGGCAACACGCATCAATCTGCGCGTCAGTGAACAGGAAGCAGAGAGTCTGCACCGGCTGGCAGAGGAACGGGGGCAGACGCTCAGCGCTCTGATTCTGGGGCTGTGCCGCGCGGAGTTGGCAGCATCGGGCATCGATGTGAGCGAAGAGAGCACAACATGGAGACGCAAGGGCACCCCCGCACCAGAGAAACCCAAGCGCCCGCGTGGGCGGCCACGGAAAATCCGTTAACGGGGGCTTTTTCTTTTTGCATTTTTTTGCAGAAAAAGCTTGCATTTAGATATACTTTGTAGTATAGCAACCCCGCCGCAAGGTGCGGCTAGGTCGATTAAGAAACAACCCGGAAAGGAGGTGAGCGGAAAATGAGACCTATTACCCCAGCAGAATGGTTAATGGTAGAAATGCTTTTAGAGCTGCTCTGGCTGTTAACCCGCTAAGCAAAAGCCCCGCCGTTGGTGACTCAGCGGCGGGGCGATAAAAAAAGAGTTGACAAAAAGCTCTTTTATGCTTAAATAAGGGCATCTGCTGGGAGTAAGAAAATCATTTTCTCACCTCCTCTAAAGCCTCCGGGAGTCACACCGGAGGCTTTTTCTTACCCCACCTCCACCATGAAAGACACGGAATTCACCCCGGAACGCATCAAAGCCCTGCGGGCACAGCTTGGGCTGAGCCAGAGCAAATTTGCCGCGGCTCTGGGGCTCTCCCTTGCCGCCATCCGGCACTGGGAGCAAGGCATCCGCACCCCGGATGGCGCGACCAGCAAACTACTGCGCATCCTGGAAAAACACCCGGAACTGATAGACGCCTGACCGCGAAAAAACAAGTGAACACCCGGATTATCGTGTGTACGGCAAAAGCGTACCGAGGGTTCGAATCCCTCCCTGTTCGCTAAATCCCTAAAAGTTAAGCACTTGTAGGGATTTTTATTTTGTTGAAATTTTGGTTCTGTCTGAGTAAAAAAAGGCCACCCGATTTCACGAAGAAATCGGGTGGCGCGATGAACCGCTCCGGCCGCGGCTCGAACGCGGGACCCCAAGCTTAGAAGGCTCGTGCTCTATCCAACTGAGCTACCGGAGCAGGATGCGCGGACATCCTACCACCTTATCCCGGTATTGGCAAGACAAAAAGATTGGCCGGGCTCTGCCTGTTGCGGCATAATACACGCGTGCTCAGGAATAAATGGGTAAAATGACTGCTCTGTGTCATTGTATGTCTGCTCGAGCTGCAGATTCTCGCGGCAAAACACCGTAAATCAGCAAAGCTTATGCAGCGTCACTCCTGCCCCTGCTGACGCTGACGCAGGTATTCCATGCGTTCGGAGATTCGCAGTTCCATGCCGTTGGTGGTGGGATGGTAATATACCCTGCCCTCCGGCAGATAGGCCTGCGGCACAAAATGGTCATCGCCGTAATCGTGGGCGTACTTGTACTGCGTCGCTTCCTCTGAAACGCCGCGCAGCCGCGCCAGTTTTTTGCGGGTAGGAGTCGCCAGATGGTCAGGCACGGCCAGCGTCTTCCCCTCGCGCACGTCTTTCAACGCTGCATCCAGGGCCTTGTATGCAGAATTGCTCTTGGGAGCGGTGGCGATATAGACTGTGGCATGGGCCAGAGGGATGCGTGCCTCCGGCATACCGACCATCTCTGCGGCGCGCGCGGCGGAGAGCGCTACACGCAGGGCGTTGGAATCGGCCAGACCCACGTCCTCGCTGGCACAAATGACGAGACGGCGGGCAATAAAGCGTATATCTTCCCCCGCATTCAGCATGTAGGCCAGCCAGTACAGGGCGGCATCGGGGTCGCTGCCACGCATGGATTTGATGAAGGCGGAGATGGTGTCGTAATGGCCATCCCCCGTACGGTCATATTTAACGGCCTTTTTCTGGATGGACTCCTCTGCCACCGCCAAATCAACATGCACCACCCCATCATCTGCCACCGGGGTGGACAGAACGGCCACTTCCAATGCGGTCAGCGCCTTACGCACATCGCCGTCAGCTTTGAGCGCCAAATGTGACAGAGCTTCGTCCGTCACCTCTGTCGGGGTTTGCCCCAATCCCTTTTTATCATCTTGCAGGGCACGCTTCAAAAGGGCTTCGATATCTGTGTCCGACACCTGCTCCAGCGGGAAAATCTGGGAGCGGGAAAGCATAGCGGAGTTGATAGCAAAATAGGGGTTCTCCGTGGTGGCACCGATGAAGCGTACCGTACCGCGCTCCAGATGCGGCAGGAGGACGTCCTGCTGCGCCTTGTTGAAGCGATGCAGCTCATCCACAAAGAGGATGGTCTTCTGCCCGTGCAGCGCCATGCGGGTGCGAGCCTCGGCAATCTTGTCGCGGATTTCGCTCACGTTGGACTCCACGCCGTTGAGCATCACGAAAAAAGAGCTCGTGGAGCGGGCTATCACGTAGGCCAGAGTGGTCTTACCCACACCAGGAGGACCGTAGAAGATGAGAGAGGAGAAACGGTCTGTTTCAATGGCGCGGCGCAGCAACTTGCCGGGTGCCAACAGATGCTGCTGCCCCACCACTTCCTCCAGCGATTCCGGGCGCATGCGGGCGGCCAGCGGCATGCTGCCGCTCTGCGACTCCGGCTGCGGGTCGCGGAAGGAACCATGAGGAGTGAAAAGGTCGGCTTGCATGGCTGAACAGAATCCGAAAAAGCGTTACAGATGCGGGGACGCAGCACGCAGCTGGCGGTACACTTCGCTGTGGCGATCCATGAGGGGTTGCAGCGTTGCCTCGTGCTCCGCCACCTTGCGGCGGGGGGCTGTATACAGGCGGCGATAGGCCGACACTCGGGAAACGACCACACCTTTCACCAGTTCCTGAATCTTGTTCTTGAGGTTGTCAAAGATGATGCCTTCTGCCCGATTAACGAGAGGGCGAATACCGCGGGAAGTAATCAGATGAGCCACAGACCCCAGCAACCAGACACAGCCCGCCACCCCAACGGCACCGATGGCGAGAACATCCTGACCGATAAAGCCCAGAAGCCCGGCCACCATCATCAGGAAACAACAGATGACGATAAATGACTGCATCCATCCGGCCTGATTCTTGAAGAACTTGCCGAGGGAGGAGCGCACCTGCTGCCGTTTGAAGGGTTCGCGCAAATCATGAGCCAGGCCGGAGCGGAGCTGCTCCAAATCCGCAGCAATATCCTGCTCCGGGAAATCGCCGATTTCACACTCCAGCGTCTGTTTCATGCGCGGGCGCACGTGCTTCCAATGCAGCGAGCAGGCATGGATGAACTGGCGGTCGGACTCCTGCTGCAAGTCCAACACATCGTCACGGATGGCGGCACAGAAGTACTCCTCTGCCCCGGCCCCCATATATTCCAGACGCAACAGCGTGACCGGCGACAGGAAATACCCGAAACGATGTCTCAGACGGCGAAGCAAAGGCATCCGAGCGCGGCGAACGGCATCCGCATAATTTGTGGCACAAGCTGTAACACCCAGCATCTGGTGCGCCAGGAAGTTGTCTATCTCCTGCTCAATTCCGGCAAGGAAACCGCTGTCCGTGCGCGCCACATCGCCACGCACCTTGAGCACGCTGCCCTGTTTATACATCAAATCCACAGCGGCATTCACCACGGAGCGAATAGCCGAGCGAACGCCGCGCTGGTTGCCCAACGCATCCTGCACACGGCGGGTAAACACCTCCACCCCCTGCGCGGAGGTAGGACAGACCTGATACACGGGAATGGCGCGAGTAAGACGCTCGCGGCAAATCTGACGCATGGTGTCATTCAGCTCCAGCGCTGCTGCCGCAGGCATGGTATCGGTATGCGTGAGCGCTATCATGCAGGCGGCGTGTTCTGCCTCAGTAAGAGATGACAGGAGCTCCCAGGCCGGTGACTGTCCCGGTGCGCGGGCATCTATGACAGCTATCACCACATCCGCACCGGATATCAGGCTGCGTAATTCGTCCTGAACGGGTGCGGGGGTACAATCTACTGTATCCACCAGTTCCAGCCCCTCCAGAGAATCAATGGGCAGGAAGCGCGAAGCCGTTGCATCGCCGTCTTCACAACGGAAGC
Source organism: Akkermansia sp. (assembly GCA_045121855.1). GTDB lineage: Bacteria > Verrucomicrobiota > Verrucomicrobiia > Verrucomicrobiales > Akkermansiaceae > Akkermansia. The sequence continues at coordinate 38,600 of JBGVGW010000010.1, read as the reverse complement.
GCCAGCGCACGTAATTCCCCTCCCACGCGGCAGCGACGGGGACTGTGCTTTCGGCCATATGCCCCAGCAGAGACGATTTGCCGCAGCCGGCCCCGCCGATGATGATGATGCGACGGGGAGCATTGAGGAGCCGGATATTCTGCAGCACGGGCTGTGCCGGTTCCTGAAGTGTAGCGTCATCTATATCATCGCACAGGAGCACGGCCTGCTGCGCCCAATAGCGCACCAGACTCTCCTGGGTTCTGTAGCTTCGCTTCAGCATGATGTGCGGCACATTATAGCGATGGAGCACCGTCTTGTCCACCGCAAAACAACATTATTCCGGCATCCCTTATCTGCCCGGAACCATTTCGAACGTAAAGCCTTTAAGATACTCCGTTTCCGGAATGTTGAGAAGCACGGGGTGATCAGGGCTCTGGCCATGGGTTGTCACCAGACGCAGCGTGCTGTGGCCATCCACGGCTGCCTCGCAGATGGTCTGGCGGAACAGGGTGGAGCTGATATGGTGGGAGCAACTGAAGGAGGAGAGCATGCCGCCCACGGGCAGCATCTGCATGGCACGCAGGTGAATCTCCTTGTACCCGCGCAGAGCTCCGTTCAGACTCTTCTTGTTGCGAGTGAAGCTGGGCGGGTCCAGAATAATCATATCCCACTTGGGATCAGCACCGTTGCGCACGGCATCGCTCTCCCGTTTCAGGAAATCGAAAGCATTCTCGGCGATTGCCTCCACCTGCACCCCGTTGAGCTCTGCATTGCGCCGCACGGAAGCAATGGCATCCTCAGAAATATCCACGGCGGTCACGCTCGCTGCCCCGGCCTTGGCACAGGCCAGCGCAAAACCGCCCTGATTGCAGAAGCAATCCAGCACACGGCGACCGCGGGCAAACTTCGCCACCTCCTCATAGTTCTGCAGCTGGTCGAGATAGAGCCCGGTTTTCTGACCGGTGGACAGGTCCACGAGGAATTTGATACCGCGCCCCGTGCCGACAAAGGGCTCCGGCATCTCACCGGCGGCCACATAGGTCTCCGGCTCAATTCCCTCTGCCAGCAGCATGGGGGAATCATTGCGCACCAGAATGCAGCGCGGCTGCAACAGGTCACCCAAGATGTCCTTGATGAGGCCAAGGCGCTGGTACATGGCCATGGTAAGCGTCTGCACCACCAGCACATCCTTGTAGCGGTCCACAATCAGACCGGGCAGGCCGTCGCTCTCGCTCCAGACCAAACGCATCATTTCCTCACCCGGCAGATAGCGCTCACGCAGCAGCATGGACTGGGAGATACGGCGGGCAAAAAAGTCTCTGTCCAAGTCCTGTTTTCTGCGGGAGAAACGTCGCGCAACAATCTGCGACTGAGGGTTGTACATAGCAGAGCCCAGATAGCGGTCGCGCTGGTCTTTCAGCAACACCACATCACCGGCTTTCGGATTACCGAAAACCGCCCGAACCTCTGTGCCGTACACCCAATCGTGACCGTGAAAAATACGCGCCTTCGGCGCAATGATAAGACCTGCCATAACGCCATCCAACATACCCGAAAGCCACGGGGCTGTCAATCCGCAATTCAGTTCACGGAGAGAAAATACAGTCCGGTATAGATACGTGGGTCAACGGCTACGCCATCTGCCGTTTTCTCTGCCAGCCACTCAGTGATTCGGGATTCCGGGACCTCGTGCACGGTGATATTTTCCCCGTCAACCCCGCCGCCGGAGGTCACGCGCTCCAGGCCTTCTGCCAGATAGAAGTGCAGCGTTTCGGAGGTAAGCCCCGGGGAAGAAGGACCGGTAAAGAGGTAGCGTACGCTCTCTGCCCTATACCCGGTCTCTTCCAACAGCTCGCGACGTGCGGCGTCGGCATGCGCCTCGGGGCCTTCATCCCCGCTGAGTCCGGCGGGAAAACAGAGGCAGCGGCTGCCGATGGGCGGGCGGAACTCCTCCACCAGCAGGATATTCCCCTCCGGAGTCCGCGCAAAAATCATAACCGCCGGGATAGCGTTTTTCCGCTCGCAATATTCCCATCTCCCATCCCTGACCATATTCAGGAATCGCCCCTCGTACAAAGTCTCCATGTCAACAAGGTCAAAAAAAAAGGAACGGCAGCTGATGCAGCTACCGTTCCGATTTGAAAAAAGGGGTTACAGGCGCACAAGCTCCTGATAACGAGCCAAAATGCGCTTGGTGATGGGGCCGGCCACGCCGGCACCGATGGTGCGGCCATCCAGGCTGGTGGCGGCAATGACCTCTGCTGCCGTACCGGTCAGGAAGCATTCATCCGCACGAATAACATCAAAGCGGTTGATGACGCGTTCCACGCAGGGGATACCCAATTCCTCACAGATATCCATCACGGCATGGCGGGTGATGCCGCCCAGAGCACCTTCCGTCAGCGGGGGAGTCATCACCACGCCCTCCTTCACCAGGAAGATGTTATCGCCGGTGCATTCTGCCACGTTGCCGTTAGAGTTAAGCATAATGGCCTCGCCTGCGCCCTGTTGCACACACTCAATCTTGGCAGAAATGCTGTTGAGGTAGTTCAGACTCTTGACCTGCTGGCAATTCACGTCTGCATTTGCGCGACGATAGGAGCTGGTGATAAGGCTCAGGCCGTTCTCGTACATCTCCGGGGGATAGAGTGAGATGGAGGAAGCTATGATGAACATGCTCGGCTTCGGGCAGTTGCGGGGATTAAGGCCCAGATCACCCACGCCGCGGGTCACCACCAGACGGATGTAACCATCCTCCAGACCGCTTGCAGCCACGGTTTCTTCCGTTGCAGCACAAACCTCATCGTAGGTCCAGGGGAGATCCAGCATCAGATAGCGCATGCAATCGAACAGGCGAGTGATGTGCTCCTGCAGCCGGAACACCTTGCCGGAGTAGAAACGAATACCCTCGAAGCAACCATCTCCATACAACACACCATGATCGAAAACGGAAACCTTGGCCTCCTCGCGATCAACCAGCTTACCATCGAGCCAAATTTTCATATCATTAAAAAAATTGTGAACACGGGCATTATAACTCTATTTTGCGCGATGTGAAGCAGAAAAAATGCGTCCCGCGTCATTTTTTTAACAGATGAAGCAAAAAAAACGGCATTCAGATAATTAATTAATGTTTATTGTTCAGATTTCATTGACCTGAAAAGTTCTCTGTGTTATTCTGACAACAGCACTTACTCCTCAGCTTTGAACAACATGAAAAAACGACAAAAAATGGTTGATTTACGGGATTATATACCCGCCGGCTCCGTTTGGCCGGAGTGGCTTATCAACCTCGGAGAAAGATTTCTCGGTTTCCACGCCCTCAACGTAGCGCATGCACACATTGAAGATGACTGGGAGAATGGGAGTGAGGAAAATTTTTTCAAGCTTGCCTGCAAACACCTCAACCTGCTCTACGACTTGGAGGGATTGGAAAACATTCCGAAGGAGGGTCCCTGTGTCATCGTGGCCAACCACCCGCACGGCATGTCTGACGGGCTGATGTTTGGCGACATCGCCATGCGGGTCAGAAGTGACATCCGCATTATTGTCAATGAATTCCTGGACTGCGTGCGAGGCATGAGGCCCTATGAAATCAAGGTGGACGTATACGGAGGGGAGAAGGCCAAGCGCGCCAACATGCTGGGCATGAAGCAGATTCTGCAGTGGTTGCGAGAAGGTCACTGCATTCTCGTTTTCCCGAGCGGCTCTGCGGCATCCTACTCCAAACAGGACGGACGCATCATTGACGACCCCTGGCAAACCAACATTTCCTCCCTGATTCGCAAGACGAATGCAACGGTGGTCCCCATGCACATTTCCGGTCACACCGGCAGATTGTTCCAATTGGTTACACGTGTGGCAAAAGAACACCGTTCCTCGCTACTGGCGCGAGAAATCAAGCGTGATGGCCGAATGCGCCACACCATCCGCATCGGCAAGCCCATTTCACCTTCATCGTTCAGCATGTTCAAGGACGATGCCGCTCTCTCCGATTACCTGCGCCTCTGCACCATGCTGCTGCGCTACGAAAAGCGGGTGACCAAGCAGGTGACGACAGAGCGTAACATGGTCGACATCGATGAAGCGGAATCCTCGGACGTACTGGAAGCGGAAATCAACGCCCTGCCCTCCGAAACACTCTGCTATGAAAACAGCAAGACCGGTTTGAAAGTGTTTGCTGCGGAGGCAAAACAGATTCCGCACATGCTGCACGAAATCGGGGTACAACGAGAAATAACCTTCCGCGCCGTCGGCGAAGGCTCCGGCACAGCCTGCGATTTGGATGACTACGACAACCACTACGTCCACCTCATCATGTGGGACTGCAACAAAAAAGCGCTTGCGGGAGCCTATCGATTTGGTCGCACGGATGTCATCCTCCGCGAAAAAGGCGCCAAGGGCATCTATAACTCCATGTTCTTTGAGTTCAGCCAAAAGTTCCTCGACTTTGCCAAAGACGGGCTGGAACTCGGACGGGCGTTCATCACCAAAGCCTATCAACGGCATCCTGCATCGCTCGACACGCTCTGGATGGGGCTGGGAAGGTACTTGGCCGCTCACCCTGAGTACAGATACTTGTATGGAACGGTCAGCATCTCCAGCGAATACACCCACTTGTCGCGCGCGCTGATGCTCACCTACCTCCGACAAAATCGCATGCATCCGGAGCTGCAGCATACGGTTACGGCCAAATGCCCGCCGCATGATATGGAGCTGCTGAGCGAGGATGCCAGGCTTATTCCCACCGCACTGGAAGAGGCCAAATTGCTTGCACCGCTCGTCAGTAAAATTGAGCCGGACGGCAAGGGGATTCCGGTTCTGCTGAGGCAATACCTGCGACTGGGCGGCACGATGGCAGCCTTCAATATCGACCATGACTTCGGGGATACACTGGACTGCCTCGTCATCGTAGAGCCCAGGGCAACCGATACCCGCGTGCGCCAAAGATACTTGGGAATTTCTGATTAAAGCGACCTTTCCTTTCTTGACAAAAACAACAGAATCAGGCAGAATAGTAACAGTCATGGGGATGAAGAACACCAGCGCCAGGAAAATTCATACAGGTATCGCCGCAGCCCTGATTATCAGCGGCATGGCATACACAAGTGCGGCTCCGCTGCTTCCCCTGCCGGAGGATGGGCTGCCGACTCAAAGCGATGAGTTGAAGAAAAAAGACGGCAATGTTCTGACAGACTTGCCGGATGCCATGGCGCGCTCCGCAACCGGACCGGCGTTGCCTTCTGCCGTTAATGTAGAAAATGAGGGTGGTGAAATTGTATACGACAGCGAGACGTCCCGTCTGGCCTACGATGGAGCCGGCAAAAATATCAAGGTAAATACCAGCGAGGGCACGGAACTGCTGGCGCCGTATGCGTCTGCCAACATTGAGGGCGAGATTCTTGAACTGCGGGGGCCTGTTATCATGTACGACCGAGCCGTCATGGCAAAAGTCGATGGAACCGGGACAAACGACACCCCCGATGCCTTTTACGACTGGGGAAAAGAAATCATTGAAGCCAACGGCATCCGGGCAAAAATTAACGGATTTATCGTACGCGGGTCAAAAATCACCTATGCGACGGACACCGACAGCAAATCCCCGGCTAAGAAGGGCCAGCGCTATATTCAGATAGAAAACGCCTATGTGACCACGGATGATTCAGAGAGCCCCGGCACTTGGATTGGATGCGGGACACTGCGCATCTACCCCGGCGACAGCGCCAGAATGACCAGGCTGAGCATTGCCGGTTCGGAGTCAGACATCGCCGTGCCCATACTCGGGTGGATTCCCATAGAACACTCTCTCAACCCACGGGAAGGCTGGTATCCGGAAATAGGCTCCCGCTCTACATGGGGTGGCTACATGCTCAACCACTACGGTATTCTGTTAGGAAATCGACGCACCGATGGAATCATGCCAACTGCGGATTACCTCGCAACCGTTCATGCGGACATACGCACGCGCCGTGGGCTGGCGACGGGTCTGGATGTGGAAAACATCGCCATGGCAAAAAAATACTCTGCCATGAGCGGTCTGGAAACCTATCTGGTATTTGACCGCAACCCCATGATTAATCCGCAGAGGGGGAAGCGCAAACACACTCGACATAACCGCTACCGTATTGCCTTGCAGACATGTTGGGATATTACTCCGGACATGGACAAAAAATCGGATTGGCAGCTTGCCACCAATGTCAACATCCTGAGTGACCGCTACGTTTTGCGAGACTTTTTCGAAGATTTAAGTCGGGTAGACAGCTCGCCGGACAACACCGTACGCGTAGAACGGAGAACGCAGAGCACTCACAGCATGGTGTACACCCGCTTCGCGCCCAACAATTTCTACGCATCTGACGAACGTCTCGAGGGGACATTCTACCGGGTACGTCAACCTATTGCAGATACGGGTATTACCTACGAAACGCGCAACAGCGCCGGCATCATGCACCAGTATCTGCCGATTGATGAGAGAATATCGTATCAGAATAAACTCAATAACCTGAAAGACCCGAATCTTCGCGCCTACTACGAACGGCTTCTCAATTCATCAAGCTTCGCACGCGTCAACTCCACACACGAGTTTACAACCAGTCAAAAAATACTGAAGTTCCTCAATGTCACCCCCAAAGCAGGCTTTGGTTACTCCGGATATTACGGAGCGGAGGATGCCGGGGCAGATAACAGATTTATCGGCTATCTGGGAGTAGACTTTGATATCAAGTTCAGGAATCATCTTGATAACTTTGCGTTCAAGCCATACGGGTATAAAGGGCTGACGCATGTGTTCCATCCGTATGCCTCTCTGAGCCATACCAATCTATCCTCCTCACGCGGTTTGCTTCCGCAAATCGATTCCTGGTCCAGTGCGCTGGGCAGCAGTACGAACTCCCCCATGCCCCTCGATTTGATTGGATTCACAGGCATAGACGCATGGGATTCATGGACCATTTGGAGATGGGGTGTTCGGAACTCTATCAATACAACAGTAGACGGAGAAACTCAGCGAGTTTTGGATTGGGATACGTCTCTGGACTATTATCTGAGCAACCCCCTTACAGAAACGGAGTTCTCCAACCTGTACAACCGTGCAACGCTGACGCTTACCAAGCAGACTCGCTTCTATGTAGAAATGCAGACCCCAACCATACAAAATGGTGACGGCTACAATCGCTACAACATCAATATGGTCACCATGCCATTCTCCTGGTTGGAAGCAGACTTAGGGTGGCGTTATTTCAAGGGGCATCCCATCTATCAGGATTCTGAACAGCTTGAAACCAAGTTTAACATACGATTCAACGAACGCTATACCGGAGCGGCTCGTATTACCTGGGATTTCACGCATGGGCGACTCCCCATCCAGCAGTTCAGTCTCTTCCGAAATGTTGGGCCGTGGTATATCGGTGCAACCATTTTCGTACGAGATAACGGGGGTAAGCATGAGGAAGGATTTGGCATTTCTTTCACCCTGTCTGAAACAGGCACTGCACTTCCGCTGGATATCTGACGAAACATTACTCAATCACAACACTATACAGGGTGAGCATCTGATACAGATGACACCCTTTTTCATATACCCTACCCCTAACCATCATGTCCAAATTCCTGAAAAAAATCGGCGTCATCCAATCCCGCTCCCTCCCGGGGGCATTTCCTGATAATCTGAGACAGATTGTGCAAGGTTATCGCGAATGTCTGGATCACGGAGCAGATATCGTTATTGCCCCACTGACTGCGCTAAGCGGCCCTGCAACAGGTGACTTAAAGCGCCGCCGTTCCTTTCTGCGCCAGATGGAAGAGGCTGCGGAAACTCTGGCCGCCGAACTGGCGGTTACGGATACGCCCCTGCTCACCGGATATTGCATCAATCCGCTCCTCACTCTTCCTGACGACGATGATGATGACAGCGCATGGGAAATGGATGATGGGCTACTCTATGATGCAGAGGAAGAGGATTACAGCATGCACGCATCCGTCATTACAGTACCCTGCCTGATACACCGTGGTACAATACGAATCCTGACAGACGGAGGGACGGCAACTATCGGTAACATCTTGTGCCACGTAACAAGTTCCGGCGAGGAAAGCTTACCGGACGGCGAAGTGGATTTAATCATCCACATGCCGGAAACACCTTGGCATAACCTCAGCACGGAGAAGGAAAAGAACATATATTGCTGGGAATCGCACGCATCCCAAGCGCCCGTTGTGTGCGTGCATCCTGTAGGTAGTGAATCCGGGCAGTTATTTGGCGGAGGTTCAGCCCTCTACCATCGGAACAAACTGGTGGGCTTATTACCTCTGTTTGAAACAGCTTGCTGCACACTTCGCATCCCGACTTCACCAAAGGCAACAGGCATCAAGACCCCGGAACTGATTACCCAGGTAGAGAAAGCCCTGTTGTTCGGAATCAAAGATACCGTTCAACAGCAAGGATACACGGGAGTCTGTCTCTCTCTGGATTATCGCAACAGCAAGCTGCTGGCCTACCTTTGCGTGCAGGCGCTGGGAGCAGACCGCGTGTTCGCCATCAGCTTTACAGGCGAGAAGTATCCCGGCATCAAGTGTATGAATATTCAGGCTGATGAACTGCTGAAACTTGCCGGCAAACACCTTAGCACGAACGACAGCGGCGCATTGGAACAGCGACTGAAAGCAAGTCTGATGTCCGGCATTGCAGAAGAGAAAAGGCTCATGTTGTTATCCACGCTGGACAGGCATTCGATAATGCTGGGCGAGTTCGAGCTCTATGGGGAATCCTGCGGTTATCTCGCACCGCTGGGTAATCTGTATCGGATTGATTCATTCCTGCTCTGCCGACATATTGCGGACAGAGAGCCGGATATGTTGCACGCGATTCCGGAGCCTACCCAGCCGGAGCAAGACCGGATCATCCACGATTTATCAGAACGTAACATCAGCGCTTCTGATATGCTGCTCAACAATCGGGATGGATTACAGGAGAACACCGTGCGTTCCATCCAGCGAAAAATCGCCGCCTCTGCGCTCAAACGCACTCAATTACCCCTTATTCTCCGGCTTGCCTCACCGTCAGAGCAGCTAAGCATCCCCTTATCCAACAGACTCAACGATTAATTCGCCATAAGGCCTCTGCCTTAACTCCGGCGAGCCGGAGTTAAGGCGAGGAAAAGCAGAGTCCAACCGGAGAAAATCATCTCGATGGCAATCAGGGTCCCTATCAGCCAGAGAGATGATGCAGGCCACTGCCATAAGACAAGTCCCCCCAGAATCAATGATACCAAGCCGTTGAAAAAGCGCCAGCCGCTGCCGCTTTCTCGGCGCAAAGAAATGGCAAACAACAAACGGAGGATACCGGAGGACAACAGGGCACACCCTATCACCAGCGTAAACATCTGAAGCGATAAAACCGGAAGAGTAATCATCAACACTCCCAGTATCAGGAATAATACGCCGGCCAGAAAATTCCACCAACGATTATAGGCGTAGATGAAGCCCTGAACCACACGCATAATGCCCAGCACACCCAGTACAAATCCACCCACCCAGACGGCAGAGGTTCCCAATAGAAAAGGGAAACCCAGCAGAAGGAAACCCAATGCGAGCTCCAGCACGGCCATTCCACCGGCAAGCCAGGGAGACGCCATCAGAGACGAAGCTTTCTTTTTTATTACAGCACTCATGTTATCTTAATGTTTAAAGGCTTTACAGAAACGGCGGGAGACCCATTCCCAGTTGATATGGCGAATAAATGAATCTACATACGCAGCCCGATTATTCTGATAACGCAGATAATAGGCATGCTCCCAGACATCGCAGGCAAGAAGGGGGAAGATTCCGCTTACTAACGCATCCTGATGCCTGTGCACCGCTAATATCATCAACCTGCGACTCATTTGCTCCACAGCCAGAACGGCCCACCCGCTCCCCTGCACTCCCATGGCCGCAGATTTAAAAAGGCGGGCAAAACCGTCCATATCACCGAATTGCTCAATCAAAGCCACCATCAGAGCAGCATCAGTCACCGGCTTTGATTCTTTACAAATACTGTTCCAGTACAGACAATGCAAGAGGTGTCCACCCAGATTGAAAGCGAGTTTGCGGGTCGCACACGGAGCGGCATTCACATCTTCTTTTCCATCAGCCATACGGCGCAGTTCAGCCATGGCGCTATTAGCACCGGCCACATAGGCAGCATGGTGGCAATCGTGATGCAGACGTACCGTCTCTGCATCCAGAACCGGCTCATAATCGGACGGTTCGCACGGCAAGGGAGGCAGCACATACACCCCCCCGGCAAATCCTTCGTTACAACAATGATTTTCCATGCAGATGGGATGCCTTATTCCATCGCTGCATTCAGTATCAAGTAGATATACAATTATACATCAACCACGATAACCGTGGCATTATCTGCCATAGGATTATCCCTCTTACAAAGCATACCCACGAGAGCGGCGGCATCATTATCCCCGCATGCACTAAGCAACGCGTCCACCTCAGACGACACGCCCCCGGGGCTCAACAGTTCATCAGCTCCGTCGCTGCATAAAATCAGGCGGTCTCCCGGCAGTAGCGGCAGAGGGGTCGGTGGAGCATCTATCATTGTAATTTCCTCCCCGGTCAACGCACTACGCAGCATGTGTGACAATCTTCCCTTGCCGGGCAAAGCATTCTCTAGGACCGGGCGCAATGAATGATCTGCGTTCTGCCGGATAAGCCGACCGCGACGCCAGAGCAATAATGACGAATCCCCCACACTTATCCAACGGACAACACCGGAACCGATAAAAGCGGCCACGAGCGTGGTCCCGCCATACCGGGCGTACTCTTTCATCAGCTTCCGAACAGCAGCATTCGCGGCATTCAACGCGCCATGCAAGCGCTCCGACAACGGTGATGAAGACGATGAGGCGAAGAAATCAACAAATGCATCAGCGGCTACTGCGGCAGCCTCTGCACCATAACAATGCCCGCCCATTCCATCGCACACGAGCACCAATAACCCCTCCGGAAAAAAACGTATTCTGTATACGTCTTCCTGCGCAGAACGCGTGCCTATCCACTGTGAGACATTGGCTTTCATCATCCTTTAACGCAGCATGTCAAGAGCTCGAGCCGTGGCCTGTAATGCGGCATCCACTTCTTCCGCGGTGTTATACAGAGCAAAGGAATAACGAGTTGTGCCGGTGATGTTCAAATACTGCATGAGCGGCTGGCAGCAATGATGTCCCGTACGCACCGCAATCCCCATCTGGTCAAGAAGAGTACCGAGGTCATAATGATGAACGCCCTCCACAATCATGGAAATAAGCGCTCCTCGGTTATCTCTGGGGCCAAGAAGTCGCACGCCCTGCATGGAGAGGAGGCCGTCGTACAGCTTGTTCGTCAGCTCCTGCTCATACAAGCCGATACGCTCCACTCCGAGATTTTTCACATATTGAAGCGCTTTACCCAACACGATATTTCCGCAGATATTGGGAGTACCGGCCTCATATTTGAACGGCAAAGTGTTATAAGTTGTCCCGGCAAAGGTCACTTCACTGATCATTTCACCCCCGCCCTGCCATGGAGGAAGCATTTCCAGAATTTCTTCCCTGCCCCACAGTACCCCCGTGCCGGTTGGCGCATATACCTTGTGCCCGGAAAAAGCGTAAAAATCGCAGCCGAGAGACTGAACATCCACCGCCACATGCGCTGCACTCTGCGCACCGTCCACCAGAATAAATGTGGAGGGATTATTCCGCCGGGCGCGTTCAATAATCTCCGGCACGGGATTCAGCACACCGAGGGCATTGGAAATATAGGGAATCGCGACCAGACGAGTCCGGGAGGAGAGCATATTTTCGTATGCCTCCATATCAAAGGTAAGCGCCTCTGTCAGCGGCACGGGACGCACTACCGCACCCGTGCGTTCCGCCAGCATCTGCCAGGGAACAATGTTGGAGTGGTGGGCATCCGTTGCGAGAATAAATTCATCACCGGGTTTGATACAGCCGGACAGCGCCAGAGTCTGAGCCACTAGATTGATGGCCTCCGTGCACCCACGGGTGAAAATGATTTCCTTGGATGATGCTGCGCCGAGAAAACCTGCCACGCTCTGACGAGCTTCTTCATGTGCATCTGTAGCAAGGCGGCTCAGAAGATGCGCCCCACGATGAATGTTGGAGTTAATTTTCTCATAATACTCCCTCTCCGCATCCAGAATGACAGATGGTTTCTGAGTCGTAGCGGCATTATCAAGATACACCAAATTCCTCCTGCCCACTTTTGCAGAAAGAATCGGAAATTGGTCACGCAGGTTCGGAAACATCAGACTTCGCCTCCTTTCAGATGCTCTGCCATGCGATAAGCGGCTTCCGGCACGTATTCCTTCCATTGCACATCACCGGATGATATCATGCGAATAATATCCCGTGGTGTACGGAAGAGAAGTTTCTGGTTAAAGTAGGGAACCTCTATCACGTCTCCGTTCTCACGCAGATGCTGGTAGAGATAACGATACTTTTCCGGAGCCCGATAAGTACCGGCGGTCACAAATTCACCGGTACTGCGGTTAATCCAAGGCGTCACATAGAATTTGGTCTTATTAATGAAGATATGCCCCATGCTGGCCAGAATACCACCGGGTGTATCTGCCCACTTATCCTTAAACAACTCATTGAGCAAACCAATCGAGAGAGCTATGGCTATCGGTTCTTTGGTAAACTGATTCAGCAAGGTTGAAATACGGTGAAAATGCGTGATATTAGTAACCATGACCGTCTTGCCCAGGGCCGCAAGAGCATCCACCCTATCCAGGAAGCCGAGCAAATCCACCTCCGAGCCACGCAGCAGGTTGGAAAGCGATATTTCACACAAATCCACGATTTTCCCCCGTTGCTCCTCGGGCAACGATTCGCAGAATTTGCTTCGAACGCTCTCCATCATCTCCAGATGAATATTACACAGCGGCATAAAGCTGCCACGCATCAGGACAATGGGGCGCTTGTACAAAAGGTCGGAAGGCTGGGCAACCAAACCATCCGGACAGAAAAGAGTGAGCTCGGACAATCCGCTGCGAACAAGCTGCAACGCCAGAATACGGTTATCGAACATACCGAATCCATGGCCGGAGAAACGCATGTAATCAATTTCAAACGAATCGGAATCCACGTTCTCGCCGATGCACTCTACAAACTCCTCCATTCGCTCTCTCTTATAAAAGAGAGCGTACAACATGTTCACGCCCAGAATACCCAGCAAACGCATCTGCAAATCATGGTCCGGAACCAAAAGACGGACGTGCATCACCAAATCGCTGGGAGGAGCCTCCGGCTTGAGCTGGAATCGCACCCCCACCCAGGCCGACCAGGGGCCGTTATCCCGATACCCCTTACATTTGACGGTATTACAAAAGGAGAAAAAGCAAGTCTCCTTTCCGCGTTTCTCCCCGAGTCGATTGATGAGTTGTTTGTACTCATAATCCATCATCTGCAAGAGACGTTCCTCCGATACATACCGCCGAGCTGTGCCGTACAGCGTATCGCTCACCGTCATATCATAGGCAGAAATCGTCTTGGCCACAGTACCCGCTGCACCCGATGAACGGAAGAACCAATTAGCGGTTTCCTGTCCGGCGCCAATCTCTGCGAATGAGCCGTACAGGGATTTATCCATGTTGATGATAAAAGCCTTTTCCTGTGTCGCTGCAATAGTTTGAGCAGATGTAGACATAACTTGATGTATCAGAATAAATTATCAGAGTTCCAGCGGAACCAGAGGCAGATGTCGCATGGGACGGGGGGCAGAGATTTCTATCGTAGAATCCACACTCGGAGCATCGACTTCTTCCGGTGTATCGTCATCTACCCCTCCCACTTCCTCCGCATCATCAGCCGCCGATACCAACGCGGTGGCATCTTTGTAGCGAGGAGACAGCGAGATTTCACTCTCATAAGGGTCACTACCGATAATAGCCGGCGTTTTAGGAAGAATGGGAACAATCGGCAAGACGCGAGAGGAAGACATTTGATTGGCCGTTGTTTCCATGAAATCCATAAGAGACGGACTGCCATCCCCGTGAATGGAGCAAACGCCCAAAGAGACATCCCCCTTCGGGAAATACTCCCTGTATGTGCGTCGCACATATCCGGGTTTGCCGTTTTTCATCACAGACTCAAAACAAAAATTCGTGGCGACCTGGCCGGAGGTCAGGCATATCTCCACCTCTTCCGTATCTTCAGGCATCTGTATCGGTTCATCCTTATAATGTTTTGATGCCTTATCAAACAGCGTTCCAATAATAGGCCCGCAGGTATCGGTACCAAAAGCTCCGGGATAAATGGCATGATGGTCATTGAGATATCCTATCCACACTCCGCAGGTTAAACTGGAGTTATAGGCAATGAGGACATTATCGCTGAAATCGTAGTTCGTACCACTCTTGAGAGCTCCATTAAAGTTCTGGGGAAGATAGGTGCGCATGCGTTGCGCCGCGCCGCGATTGATGGATTCGCGAAGAATGGTATGCAGGCGATAGGCCGTACAACTGCCGATGGCATTGACTAGACGGGGTGCTGCCGCAAGAGGTTCTTCCCAGAGAATATTCCCGCTGCTGTCCGTAATCTTCGTGACAATAAAGGATGCTATAGGGCGTCTTCCCACATTCGGGAAAACGGTATATGCCATGGTTACTTCCTGCAACGATGCAGGCTCCGTTCCGAGATACACGCGGGGATAATACAGGGGTTTTGCCTCTGTGCTTCCGGGATTTCTCTTGGGCGGGGTAATACCAACACTGGTGAGTGTATCAATGAAGGGGCGGGCACCTTTGCGGGGATGGGAACCCAGTGCTATACCCAAACGAGCGGATGCGGCGATTTTCGACCATTCCAATGCCTGCCGGGCTGTGACAGAATCCAGATATCGTCCTTTATCCACCTCCATCCCCCACTCACCAAGGACACCCTCTGAACCGCCGATACCGGCCAGACGATTATCCAAAGCATCATCAACCAGGCGAGAGCAAGGAGAATAACCGTTCTCGAAAGCAGACATGTACAGGAACGGCAGCATAGCCGTACCCAACGGTCTGCGCCCGAACTGAAGTATATCAAAATTATCACGTTCAAAACTACGACCACCCACATATACCAACACGCCCCCCGTTGCATTATCCACGGCAAAAACCGTACCATCCAGATAACGGTGAGCAGGTTCACCGTCTTTTACCTTATCCGTAAAGCGAGGGTGCTGATAATCCGCTCTGTTCTCAATCGCCGCCAGCTGTTTGCGCAAGGCAGACTCTGCCTCTTCCTGCATGCGGCGGTCGATGGTGGTGTAAACTTTTATCCCCCTGCTTTTAATAATCTCCTCTCCCCGTTTCGGATCGCGGAAAATATCCGTCGCCTTCTGCTGAATCAAGGCGTGCAGGAAAGACGTATTACGGCGGAGCGGCTTAGGATTCAATTCCAGCGGTTGTTGCTTCACTCTTTCTGCCTCTTCCAAAGTAAGCATACCGATGCGCTGCATACGATCAATCACATCATTGCGCCACTTTCGATTCAGCTCAGGATTCTTGATAGGATTATAATTCTCCGGGTTCTTGATAAGCGCAGCAATACTTGCGGCTTCCCTCACGGTCAAATCCGCAGGTTCTTTACCGTAATAGCCCAGAGATGCGGCACGAATACCATAATATCCCTTGCCAAAGTAAATACGATTCAGATAAAATTCCATTATCTGCTGTTTATCGTATTTCTTCTCAATACGCATGGCAAGAAAGATTTCCACAATCTTGCGTTCGTAGCGGCTGCCGCCTATGGCCTGCGTGCGTTGCTCCAAATCATAGGCACCACGTGCAAGCTGCTGGGTAATGGTAGAAGCTCCCTGATTGGCCTGACCGGCAGCCATTGCCTCACGAGCTGCTCTCAAGATGCCGATTGGGTCAAATCCCTTATGCGTCCAGAACGTCTTATCCTCCTGCGCAACCAGCGCATCAATCATGGAGCGGGAAATCTTATCATACGTCACATAACTCCGGTTCTCATCATAGATACGACCTATTTCCTCCTTATTTCTGTCGTATATGATACAGGGGTGGTCCAGATTATTGATATCTTCGAGGTTAAACTCATCTGCCCACTTCTGATACTTTGCCGTAACGGCATGAAACACCAGATATCCAAGCCCTGCGCATACCATAAAAAACACAGCACCCACGATTAAGATACGCAGGAAGATGCGCTTCAAAAGACTTGATTCCCTGTGATTAGACTGCTCCCTACGCATAGCCTTGCGGCGACGCTGTTCTGCGGCAGACCTGCGGGCCTGATATTCGTCCAGTTCATCCATTACAGTCTTGCCCTACTTTAGCAGATTCATCAACTGAAAGCAAGCGGCAAATATGCCTGCATCTCCGTAGGAGCCCGCTATTATCACCTTTTTTTTCTGAAAGCCAGAAAAAGCACCAACAATATGGCAGAAACAGATACCCCCAACGTGGATGCCAGCTGAACGCTCATCCCGATTCCGCACTCCGGCGAATGCAGAAGATAACACAAACAAACGCTTGTCATCAGCAATGCGGGAGGCAGAGAAATCCAGAAAAACTTATTCTGTTTGCGAAGGTACAGACTGATGCACCAAAGAGTCAGGCAGGCAAGTGTCTGATTCGCCCATCCGAAATACCGCCAAATGACGGAAAAATCAAGCTGGGCAATGACAAAGACAAGGAGAAAGAGTGGCACGGCCAGTGCAAGGCGGGACCCGATGCTGCGCTGTGATAAATGGGCCAAATCAGCCATCATGAGTCGGCAGCTTCTCATTGCCGTGTCACCGCTGGTAACGGCGAGCACAATAACCCCCAGTACAGCAACAATGGCTCCGACATTACCTAACAGCATTCGGCAGGCTTCATTGATAGCCTGAGATGGATTACGGAGCGTCATCTGTGCAAAGGTAACCGCCTCTCCGCCGAGCGAGAATATCACATCTCGCAGGCTCAGGCCTACCACAGCCCAGACCAGAGCCACCATTCCCTCCACAATCATAGCGCCGTAAAACACTCGCCGCATCAATCTGACGTCCCGCAGGCAACGCACCATCATGGGGCTTTGCGTGGCATGGAAACCGGATATGGCGCCACAGGCAATGGTCACAAATATCATGGGCCAGACCCCCAATCCGGAGGGATGGCAATTCTTCAGAAAATCCAGATTCGGCAGGACTTCATGCCCACTGAGGGGAAGCCCCACCATCAGCCCGACAGACATAAAAAGGAACAAGGCTCCGAACAACGGGTAGATTCGCCCGATGACCGCCTGAATAGGCAAAATAGTCGCAAGAAAATAGTAGAGAAGAATGATTCCGGCCCACACGGGCTTGGACAGAGGCAACGCGGGGAAAAGCCCCTCCAACATCCCTGCAGGTAAGAGCGTAAATACGACTCCCACCATGAGCAACAGGAATACACACATCAGGTTCATAAAGAAGCGAGCAGAACGTCCCATCACGCTTCCCATCACCTCGGGCAAATTGCTCCCCCCCTGCTCGGCAGACATTAATGCAGCTAAAAAGTCATGCAAGGCACCGGCAAAAATGCACCCCAGAACAATCCAAAGCAACGCTATCGGGCCGAACAGGCATCCGCTCACAGCTCCCACTACGGGGCCCAAACCGGCAATGTTCAGTAACTGGATGAGAAACACCTTCCACGTCGGCAACGGCACAAAATCAACACCATCTGCCCGACTTACACACGGCATTCGGAAATCCGGGTTGATACCATATACTCTTTCAGCTGTGCGACCATACACAAAATAGCCACAGGCAAGAGCCAGAATACACAAAATAAAAACTGCCAGTCCCAGCGTCATAACTGGCAGCACCATACACCCGAAAAGAGAAATTAACAAGGCTATTCTGCAAGCATGGCAGAATAAACCCTGTATTGATTGAGCAGCTTATTCCTGCTCGTCTTCAGAAACATCCGAATCCGCTTCAAAATCGGCTTCTGACGGCGTATCATCATCATCTGAAATCAATGCCTCATCTTCCAAACTAGCGCTTCCCAGTGCCGTCTTGCTCGAGTTCGTACTGGTATCCACGGATGCAGAACCGGGGACAGAGGCGACAGCCGAAACATCTGAATCCGAACGCCGCACCTCAACGGGAACCGTTGAAGGATCAAATTGTTCATTATTCACCCACAACGCAATGGCCCCCTCAGCGTAAGCACCGTACATGGAATCCGGGTCTAAATTACGCATCTCGGTATACAGAGCGCGCAAACGCTCCGGCGAGGCATTGTTACGTCTCAGGTGTCCGGCGTATGCGGCCATCATTTCCTGACGCTGGCGACGCGAATAACAACCGTTGGCAATCATGCCGCGGATGTATGCATCAGCCTCCGCAAAGGACATAATCTGGAGTTTTTCCACAATCGCAATCGGGTCAAAGGACAATCGAGAACTCAAGCCGATTTTATCCTTCATATCCTCGGATTTTCCATTATCTTTTCCTCCGAGGTCGGGCATGGCAATGTTGATATTGGAAGCCTGCAACAGGAGCTCAGCCTTGCGGGCGCCATTGGCAGACTCTGCCTTGGCGAGCAGTTTTTCCTGTTCGACGTAGGCGTCGATGAGCTTTGTTATCTCTGCCGCCGCCGTTTCTGCTTTCTGCATGCTGGCAGCTCCCTGTACGATGCCTCTCAATTTGCCTTTCTTGTCAACCACGGCCAGACAGGGGTAGCTCCAGATACCTCCGGGCAAGCGATTTTTGCCCATGATTTTATCAAGCTCTTTCTGCTCTGCCGGGGTAGGATTCTGGTAAACGGGCACAACTAGGAAGACTGCCTTGCGAACAGCCTGCATGATTTTGTTTTTCTTGATAAACTCCTCATGCACTTTTGTGCTGAACTTGTCATAGTTGGCACCATAGGCAAAAATGACTACGGGTTTATCCCCGGCCTTGGAGATAGCATCCGCATAGCTGCGTACCACAATTCCGTGCGCCACAGATGCCACTGCCATCAGAGCAAATGCCGACACTTTCAGAAATTGACGAACTAACATATCAGTAGGATCTATTAATGCTCATACTTACCGTAGGCATAAAAGCCCACGATGCCGGGTTCATATTTATCACCTTCACGCAGCATGCGAACGTAGCTGCACACGGGCTTCTCCCGGCGCATATCAAAACGGATGACCCCGCCCTCAATAGCTCCGTTGCCACGCACGCGGGTCCAGTTCTGACCATCAGAAGATACTTCCAGATAGAAGGGGCGATCGTTCTTGAGTTCTTTCTCCGCAGATACGCACACCACACCGGTCAGCTCACTGCGTTTCTCCAGCAACAGCGTCACCCCGGATGTGCCTTCAAACTTACCGGGCATAGAGCCGCCATGGCGCTGCAGCACGCCCCAGTGAAGGCAGCTGGAAGCCACCTGCCCGGAGCCCAGCGTCGTTGCCGTATCAATCAAACCGGATTCCGACACTACGCGCCCCGGGAACGGGCGGATGCGAAGCGGCAGTTTGGCAGGGAATTTGGACTTGCACTTGCGATACGACAAACGCCCGATTGCCTGGAAGATTCGGCGTTCCTTATTTTCGGTAGCAGTATTGATAGCCTCACCCAGGGTAGCCCACGTCTCATCCAAATCTTTTTTGGTTCGTCCGGTATGACTACTCATCATACGCACCAACATATCAGTAAACTCGTCCTGCACTTTTTCCTCTCCGGAAAGGGATTGACCGATGTAATTCAACCCCCAGGAAAGCACGGCACCCGCATACTCCGGCTTGGCCATCAAGACCTTGACAACCTCCCGCATATACACCTTACGGTCATCATTGTCCTTGTATACAGAAATCTGCGCGTCGAGTGTAGGATTGATATCCCAGCGATTTTCACCCCACCCATCGAAATTCTTGAACAATCCGGAATACATCTTATTGAGTGTAGCTCTGTCTTTCACCATGGGTGCAAGATTGGGATACACTTTCCGAACCAACAGACGGGACGCCGCATTGTAGTGTTTTTTGCCCAATCCGTCTACAATATTGTCGTGAAGTCGCTTCCACTTATCGTAATCGGCGGGGGCTTTCACTTTCAGATACCCGGCATAGCGATTCAGCGCAGGCCAGTTCAATGGCTGCACCTTGATAGAAAGTTCATAGCAATTGAATGATGCCGTCATCTTACGACGAGCTCCGAGGAAATCTGCCATGGCAACCAATTGATCGGCAATCAGCGTGTTGTAGTAATCCTTGTAGAGATTTTCCGTCATGATGAGATAATCCCACTCACTCTCACGGAAAAAGGTCTTACCTACAGAATGCTGCCAATAGATGGAGTTGCCGCGCTTCCATTCACCATCCACTCGCATGGCATAGGCACAGTGTCCCGGCTCACCCATACAGGTGGCAGGCAAGCCATTAGCAATAGCGGCATAGGTAGCATAGTGGGAGAGAGCACCGCAAACGCCGCCGATTTCACGGTAGGCCCATGCCGTCGTTCCTTTCACGTAGGGCAACACCGGAGCAAGATAGGCAGAAGAGAACACGGAGTCGCCGGCCACGTTACGAAGTCGATACTGAAGCTGTCCCTCTGCCCCCAGATACTGGTGGGCCGGCAATCGGATGTTATCTCGCATCCATGCCAGATTTCGCGGCTCGCCCCAATTACCGACCCGCTGTTGCGGCTGAGCACTGCCGACAATCCAGCGCATTTCCCAATAGCGCCACGTATCGAAGAGAGAGTTGAGCAACTCTCCCTGATAACTGGTCCTATAATAATCATAACGAGCCATCATGTCTTCCTGGCTCCAATTCTCGCGCGCAAATTCCAGAGCGGCTATCGTACCGACCTTATTGAGCACGGGATGCTGAAAATCCTCTGCATACTTGCGGTATATCAGCTCCATGTTGGTAAGCGACTCTTCCAGCTTCACGGAAGGTCCGGAATAAAGCACCCCGCATATCCAGCGCAAATCATTTGCCATGGAGGTCAACATGCTGCGGCCGCTGGGAAGTGCAACCACTCGGCGAATTTCTTCCGAGCCGGTTCGGCGTATCAGGTTGATACGAGCCAAATCCAGACGATTTACAGGACTCTCCATGAACTTGAGGATTCCTTCCTCCTTCAGATTTCCCATACGCTCAAGGACTCGTTTTGCAAGCAGCTGATACAGAGCCTCCGGATCATTCCATGCATCCGGCACCAAATCCGTACTTCTGTACGGCTTCACATCTTCTTTTTCAAGTATTTTAACAATTCGTTTAACGTGAGCTAACGATGTGGTATACTGAGCATGAACTCGCGTTTCCGGCACTTTTTTCTGCTTGGGATCATCCGGAACGTCTTCTTCCGCATACGCATCATCATCCTGCGCAGCTAAAATCTTTCGTTTGGAATCATCGGTCTTTTCGACCGTCGTAACCACATTCTGTTCCGGCTCTTCATCTTCCGTTTTTACCCACTCATCTTCTCCGTCGGTGGCCTCAGTCTGAACAGTTTTCTGTTCAACTGGCACATCGTATTTCTCACTCACATCATACAAGAGGGGATATGCAACAAAGCCCAAGGCAAACAGGATACCTGTGGCTACAAGCAATCTTAAGGAATTAGATGACATGGCCGAACCTATTCTACAAGTTTTATAATACCCAGCTTCGCTCAATTTTACTCGTTGTACTGAGCTTCCTTTTCCTCCAAGGTTTTAAGCGTTGTCTTGGCAGAATAGCGAATGATAGAATCCGGATGCTCCATCAATTTTTTCACAACCGGAATGGCATCTGCCGTACCATTATTCTGCAAGTAGCGGAGAATGATGTTCAAATCCTTTATACTGGCCTTACCCTGCATCATCTCCAACAGCTTGGGCTGAACACGCCAGGACAACTCACGAAGCGACTGTGACCAAACCACAGGATTGGACAACCAGTACGCGATGATGGGTTCCACCATCTTATCGGGTTGTTCTTTGATGAGGTAATTGGCAACATTCGGCAGAACTTCCCTCATGGAAGCATAACGGGTTGAAAAATAATGCTCACACATTGCTACAGCCTCTTTATCCTTGCTCGGCGCGTATGTGACCAAAGCATCTATCAAAGCAACATAGGTATCTTGGTCCTGAGTCCAGGAATCCATCAATGCTTTGACCAAGGCATCGCGGATTTCACCGCGCAGCATCTGTACATCCGCATTTTTGAGCGAGCGTGCAGCAACACGAATCCGCATCGCATCAAGGCTCTGCAACTCACTGATATTGGCAGTCACAAAGGCAGCATTCATCGGTGAGCTAAGGACTTCTGCTGAATACTTACTCACAATATTTGCCTTTTCCCCATCAAATCTCACCAGGAAAATCCCCTGTGAAACATCCGATTTGATAATCGTACCTATTCGCTCTACTATGGAAGCCACTTTCTGTCGGGCACCGGAAGCGTTGGCAACAACATAAAGAATACCGTTGGTACGCGTATAGGCACGGGTATACTCTGCATCCAGCAAGCGAGTAAGAGCATCGCGCACCAGACTTCTGACAGCCGGGTCCTGATTATCCATGAATATGGCATAATGGGTGCATCTGGGCATCTTCTCTTTCAGCTCATAAAAAACGGACAGTTCCTCCTCCGTAATGGGCGTATCTGCCTCTGCTTCATCCTTGCTTGCAGCGAGCGCATTCTCTCTATCAGCATGAAGAGACACGCCCTTGGACGGTTTCCAGAGCGTCGGAGCATGCCAACCAAGCAACACAACAAAAACAGAGAAACCAAACATGGCCGTTTTGAAGCGCCGGGTCGAGAACACGAGCAGGAGCGCTCCGACTACGCTCAGAGAAACAGATACAGCCTGCTTAGCAGTTACATCCATCCCTTCAACTCCCCAATAAATGAGAGCTCTCCCATCCAGATAGAAAATCAGATTGCTGAAAGCCACGATAAAAAGGCCAACGCAAAACATTATCTTTCCGGTCATGTTAAACATCGTACCGTCTTTGTACGCTTTCAGCAATTTTGCCATACGAGCATGCTGCCGACGAGCGGCTGCAGCCTGCCGCTCCCGGATTGCTGCTACCTCTGTTTCTTCCATCTGAAAAGCATCAGTAAACTCGGCGCTCAGGCACTCAGGGCATACCTTCTGAAAGGAGCGAGACGATGTAAACTTCTTTCCACACTTGGAACACACATTGCTCATGCCGTAATGATACCAGATATGACATCAACTTGCAAGACAAGAAACACAAACAACATATTTTGAAAAAGGCTTTACTGAAGAAAGATTTCTCAATTCTGTTCTCCATTACCGTCATTCAATGAGGATTCCCAAAATCCATAACAGACCTCTTTCAATTGTTCCGCCTTAACTTTGATAATATTGGAAAATTCATTCGGATACAGATGTTTAAGTTTATAAAGCTTTTCCGACAATTTTTGCACATCCGGAGATGATTCCTTATGATTATTGTTCACCAGCTCTTCCAGCTTCTGAATAACGGTAACTATCTCCGTCTCCGCACCGGGAGTCGGAGGCGTCTCCGGGTTCACACTCTTCTGATAAAAGCTGACATTTTCCCATGTTTCGAAGGTGATAATCCTGTCCATCCCCACCACATCGTAGAGTTTTTTCACAGGTGTCCAGTACTGTTCCCAACGCAACGAGGCCTCCACCGCGATATTGACGTGGTATTTCTCCATACGGCGAAAGCGCTCCAACAGGGCATCGTAGCCCTCCCTCGGGACAAACTCCGGCTTGCTCATCACCTCGCAAAAAGTCATCTTCCCCTGCGGACAGACCAGAGAGAAGGTACAGGGTCTCTCAGCCAGCCAAACGCCGTCCGGCACAAAGTAAATGGTTGGAAAAGGATTCGTTGTATCCCCTTTAAGGTACGCATATCCCATATCAAACACAATTTTTTCGTCTCTCTCCGGGTTCACCAGCAACAAATAGCACGCCACATGTTCATCATCAGAGACACATTGGTAGATATAGTCCCGTACCCCCTGCACCCAGTCACCCCAAGCAGGATAGTCCGATGTTGAAAATTCCTTTTCCGAATCTACCCTAACAGACTCATGCTGAGAATTAACACATAGACCCCCTATCACCAAAATCAACAGCGAGCAGAAAAGGGTTACATAACGCACAGGGTAAAACGACATGCGATTATACTATCATTCGGGTTCCCGTGTTTCAAGGCGAAAAATAGATTCAAGCTTGACCCACCCCTTATTCTCCGCTACTCTGTCGGGCATGTGGAGAGCGTTTTTATCCCTATACTGCATGGTCGCCGGCATCACAGCCATGGAACTTCCCCCAAACTACGTTTGCGGGCGGGCAGAAATCGCCCCTGTGATAGATGGTCGGGGGGATGATGCCGTATGGCAACAGGTGCGGGAGCTGTCTCCGCTCCGAGACATTGAGGGAGCGGTCATTCCGCACGAATGCCTCATCAAAATGGCATGGGATGATGCCTATTTGTATATCTTTGCAGACATGCAGGAGCAGCACCTGTGGGCCACGTTGACGGAGCACGATTCCGTGATTTATCGTGACCCCGATTTCGAAGTTTTCATCGACCCGGACGGCGACGGACTTAACTACATTGAATTGGAAATCAACGCACTGAATACCACCTGGGATTTATTTTTGACACGTCCCTACCGCTTCAACAGTCCGTATATTCTGCATGACTGGGAAATGCCGGGGCTGCGTCATGCTGTTCATCTGCGAGGTACGCTCAATGATGCATCCGACACGGACGATGGTTGGAGCGTTGAGCTGGCAATCCCTTGGAGCAGCATCACGGGCCACGACTCTCAACCACGCAAAGGAAAGGCTCCGCAGCCGGGCAGCAGCATGCGTTTCAATTTCTCCAGAGTCAACTGGAAAGTCAAACCGGATAGCTCATCCGCCTGCGGATACACAAAACTGACGGATACCGATGGGAATCCCCTTCCGGAAAGCAATCATGTGTGGGCTCCCACAGGCCGGGTCAACATCCACCTGCCGGAGTATTGGGGTCGTGTCGTTTTCAGTCCCCGCAGCGCCGCCGAATGGGAATCCGTGCCACCGGAGCCGCAGGAAAGAACCCGTCTGGCGCTCTACCACGTCCTCAATGCCCAATTGGAACACCGCGCAAAAGAGGGACGATTTTCTCATACGCCCCCCCTGCCCTCCGGCGTTCAGATGGCTTTCCCGACAGAGAATTTCTTCATCCTGAGTGCCACCTGTCCCCGCAGCGGGACTCAAATGACGCTGGACAGCGAAGGAAGATTTACTCAATCTGCTCCACTGCTTCGAATCCCGGAGATTTTTCTCTGGGTTCAAGCCGATTCCACCAGGAAAGAAACATGGGAAAACACCTGCCGCCGCTATGCCGATGCCGGCATCAACACCCTCATCATCTGCGGAACAGCGGAACAGATAGCTGCCCTCACTCCGTCTGCCGCGAACGTTGGTCTGGAGGTATACGCCTGGCTCTGGGCACTCAATCGCCCGATGGACAGCGAACCGTTGCTTCACCCCGACTGGTTTGCCGTGAATGCTCAGGGAAAATCCTGTCACAAGGAAAAAGACCGCCCCTTTGTGAGCTATTATCAGTTTCTGTGTCCGAATCATGAGGAAGTGCGGCAGCACCTGCTCCGGGAAGTGCGCCAACTGGCAACAGTTCCGGGGATTTCCGGTATTCAGGCAGATTACATGCGCATGCCGGATATCACGCTTCCCCGCCGTTTGTGGGGGCACTACGGCTTAGATATGAGTGTCCCCTCCCCGGCATACGACTACTGTTACTGCTCCGTCTGTCAGGAAAAATTCCGCACACAATATGGGCGGCTTCCCCGCCCCGCACCGGAAGAGGACAAAGAGTGGAGGGAATTCCGGCTGAACGCCGTCGCGGATTTCTATAACATGCTGGCAGCAGAAACCCGCCGCCATCATCTCCGCTCTGCATGCGCCGTATTTCCCACCCCCTCTATGTCCGCTGAGATGGTGCGGCAGGACTGGGGGCGTTTTCACGCAGATCTGGTCCTGCCCATGGTCTATCACTCATTTTACGATGAGGATGCTGCCTGGGCTGTTGATATAACCCGCAGGGCAACAAAAGAAACCGATGGTCGCATTCCTCTGGCTCCCGGGTTGCATCTGCCGGATATTCCCGCAGAACAACTGGCGGCTCAGCTGAATGATTTCCTCGCCATTGGCTGCCACGGTGTTGCCCTGTACAATGCCGAGGAACTAACCAACAAACACCTGCAAGCGCTGGGGCAATGGATAGAGGGGCAGCGGCAGCGCTCCCACAAAAATATGATTAAGAAGTAATAATAACCGAAATTATATACATGCTTCAATCATGTATTTTTCTTGTATATACGGACATGATGTGTAAACTGAAGGCGAACAAAACCTCTACACATCATGAGCCACAGCTGGAAAAAACGCAAGCATTTGTATACAAATTACGTTAAGGAAGATAAGAACAAGCGTTTCTACTACGTTCTGTATCACAAATTTCACTTCGCTACCGCCCCATCCACCGAGTAGCAGCAGCCTGCACCCATGACTCGGAAACACCCGGCATCCGCCCTCGACTCTTGCCGCCGGATCCATGGGAAGATATTCCGAAGCATCGCACGGCATATCTGAAGCCGCTCAAACACTCCCGTCTGGAACGCCACCGCGCCGCCCGCAAAGCTGCTATCCGAGAAATGGATGCCCGGCTCAGCAGCCTCGCTCACTGCGCCTGATGGCAGTCACCCCCCGCCACAACAGGTAAAGGGAAGAGACAACCAGCACTCCTTTCATTATATCTGAATAGGCGGCACAGCAAAGCGAAATGAACCACCACAGGCAAACCAGCGTGTTGAATATGAAGAGAAAAACGCGCTTGGGCCGCAGCAGCAGAACAAATAGGCCATAGCATATCGGCACCGCCGCCATGCTCAGATAACACATGAGTTGATAATAACTCAATTGCTCGGGGCTTCCTGCCGCCGTCAGCCAGCCATACCAGGCAGCAGAATACAGAGCCAACAGAGAGCCCAAGGCCATGAAAGCACAGCAGACTTTACGAATAAGGGATTTCATAGGGTAGTGGGAGGGGAAAGATTAACAAGCAGGCTGCGGAGGACAGGGGCCAACTACACAGCAAGCCATTCCTGCGGCTTCGGCGGCCCGGATTCCCGGCATAGCATCCTCAAAGACGATGCATTCCGCAGGGGCCACACCCATCCGCTCCGCACAGAGCAGGAAAATATCCGGATTCGGCTTACCGCGACCGGGCGGCACATCTCCGGGGGTCACCATAATAGGAAACAGACCTTCCAAACCGGCAGAACGAAGCGTTTCCTGAGCCCCGAGAATCATACTACCGGTACCGATAGCATACGGGATTCCCTGCTCACGAAGCCGGCGTACCAGCTCCACGGTTTCCGGGATAACCGGCAGCGGCTCTGTCTCCAACAGTTCGCAATAGCGGCGGCGCTTCTCATCGGCCACCGACTCAGGACACATGTTCAGGCCGTAATCGCGGTTCAATTTCGCCACAATATCCACGGCAAACATGCCACCGTGGGAATTAAACTCATCCCACTCAAAAATATCTGCCGGAGCCCCGTTTTTCCGCAAGGCCCATCGCCATGCGCGGAAGTGAGTGGGCATACTGTCCACCAGTGTTCCATCGAGGTCGAAGATATA
This sequence comes from Akkermansia sp., assembly GCA_045121855.1. Lineage (GTDB taxonomy): Bacteria > Verrucomicrobiota > Verrucomicrobiia > Verrucomicrobiales > Akkermansiaceae > Akkermansia. Next base: position 10,949 of record JBGVGW010000010.1, on the reverse strand, counting down.
ACCGCCGTACACCTTGTCAGGGAGAGAAACGCGAACAGACATGGCAACAAATTATCAAAGATTAAACTTGGCAACGAAATGCTGTAAATCGCTATCCTTGCCGAACAGCACCAACACATCACCCTTCTGGAATTCCATGGCCGGCTCCGGAGAATCAATCACCGGTTGCTCCGGCTCATCAAAGACGTCCTCTGCCGTGCTATTTTGCTGCGCAGCGCCGCGACGCACCGTCAGCAGGTTAAGACTGTACTCCGAGCGCAGGCCCACATCGCGCAGGCATCGCCCCACCCACGCATCCGGCAGCTGCACATCAGCCAGAGAATGCGTATCATCTATACGGCGCGTACGCATCAATCCTTCCTTGGTAAAACGGGAGGCCAGCTGGTGCGCCGCCACGTTCTCCACGCGGAACACATCCTCCACCCCCAACAGGCGAAGCACCTTGGCATGCAAATCGTTGAAGCTGCGGGAAAGCAGATTCTTCACATTCATCTCCCTCAACTGAGCCGTGATGAGCAGATTCCTCTCAAACTGCTCACCCACAGCCACAATGACGTAGGTATCCTCTCCCACCAGCTCCAGCTGGCGCAGCACGCGCATATCGGTGGCATCTCCCACCAGTGCATATGCTACGCTGTCTTTGAGTTCCTGAATAACGGCTTCGCGTTCATCCACAATCGTGACCTCATAGCCGGAGCTCGAAAGCTGCAGCGCCAGAGCACGTCCGAATTGACCAACACCGATAATGACGAATTTCATGTGTACTGTATAGCTGAAATAATTATGAAAGGGGAAGCCGCGTCTCCGGGTAGCGTGCAGGAGACGGATCTTTCTGACGAACGAAAATGAGCATGAAGGTAAACATGCCGACACGACCGAAAAGCATGTTCAGTGAAACAATTAGCTTGGACCACCAAGAAAGTTCCGAAACGGCACCCAAATCGAAACCGGTGGTGGTAAAGGCACTCACCTCCATGAAAAACACCTTGAGCAAACCATCTTCCTGCGCAGCCAGAGCAGGCTCTATCAACAACACCAGCATCGTGGTCACACCAATCCAGAACACGGAAAGCAACACCGTGGCCAGCGCTCGGTCCACCGTCTGGCGAGCCAGACGGCGATTGTGAATCTCCACATCCTGCACCCCACGCAGCACGCGCACCACCTCCAGCACACAGATGGCTACCACGGGTGCATAAACCCCTCCGCCCGTACCGGCAGGATTGCCCCCCACGAACATCATCACGCAGAGGAAAAGCTTGTACACGATGCCGTAGTCGCTGATATCCGTAAGATTGAATCCGGCAGAACGCCCCACAGCATTCCAGAGAGATTCCCACACATTATAAGCGCCATTCTGAGCATGCTGCGAAGGTTCCAGGAAACCGAGCAGACTCATCCCCACCGACCCCACGAGCAATACCATCAACGTGACCCGAACAACGAGCCAGGAATGAGTACTCCATCGGCGCTGCACGCGCTTTCCGGCCAGCCGCTGGCGCATGCGCATCATCAGCTCCAGATAAACGCCGAAGCCCAGAGTCCCCAGGAACATGAGTATCATCATCACCCCCTGCACGGCATACGCCTGGGATACATAATGAGTGGCCATATTCTCCGGGAACAACGTAAATCCGGCATTGCAGAATGAGGAGACGGAATGGAAAATAGCATAACCCAGCAGCTCCATCTGCGGGATATCCTGCTGTCCGTGCCAGAGGAAATACAGACAGACGGCACCCACGGCCTCTGCCACCAGCGTCACGCCACCCACCGAAATGAGCAGAGGACGCACGATACTCTCCCCCTGCTGGTCGAGGAAACCGGAGACACTCACGTTGTCGCGCACGGCCAAACGCTTACCCAGCATCATGAGCACGAAATAGGTGAAAGTCATCACCCCTAACGCCCCCACCTGAATATCCACCAGCAAGACCAGCTTGCCGAAGGTGGTAAAGGTTTCCGCCACGTTCAGGGTGGTCAGTCCGGTGATAGACGTAGCAGAGGCCGACATGAAAAAGGCATCCGTCAACGAGATGGGTTGCAGCGTAGCCCCGGGAGAAACTAACATGACTGTGCTGAGCAGCACAACCGCCACCATGTAGGTAAAGAAAGAAGTGGCGGGATTGGATCGATATGCGCGCCCTGCCCTGCGGTAATTATCTTTCCAGTACGAACGCAGATTGATGTAGGAAAAGAGCCCCATGAGCAATCCCGGCAGCAGACTCCACCCCATCGAATTCCAGACATGCTCCGCTCGCAATTCGGCAAAAAAGAAAAGGGACGTTCCAAGTCCCGTGAGCAATTGCAGCCACAGGAAACGCCCCACGCGCTGCCCGCGTCGGCACAGCCGGCTCGCCACATGCACCAGCACCACCAGCGTGTTGAACCACACCAGCCCATTGAGCAGATACAACACGGCCTTTTCATCCTCCACATACCGGGAGGCTACGAAAAAGTCCCCTCCGAGGCACGCGTGCCACAACACCACAAGCATCACCAGCAAACCGGAAACAATCTCCGGCAGCTCAAGCGCACGACTGTGCTTCTCTCCATGGTTGATAACCAACATGCGTTGATGTATTCTAGCATAGCAGCCTCTTCAAATCAAGCCAAACCATTGCCAGACCGGTAAACGGCGCGCCGATTCAGAAACTCAAACAACAAAGAGCGCAATCCCCACATCAGAGGATTGCGCTCGTATGCTGTCAAAAAATGTTCAGCGGATTAGTTCAGCGTGGTGATATAGTAACCGGCGATAACAGCGGTACCAATCACACCGGCCACGTTCGGGCCCATGGCATGCATGAGCAGGAAGTTGGTGCGGTCAGCCTGCTGACCCACGTTGTGGGACACACGCGCAGCCATCGGCACAGCGGACACACCGGCAGAACCGATAAGCGGGTTGATGGGATTCTTACGCCAGCCGGGAACGAGATTCATGAGCTGAGCGCACAGCAGACCGCAGACGGTTGCCACAGCGAAAGCCACCACACCCAGCATGATGATGAGCAGCGTCTCCGTTTGCAGGAAGCGAGCACCCTGCATGGTGAGGCCCACGGACACACCCAGCAGGATGGTCGTGATGTTCATCAGCTCGTTCTGAGCGCAGTTCACCAGACGCTCCGTCACCTTACACTCGCGCAGGAAGTTGCCGAACATCAGCATACCCAACAGCGGAGCGGCATCCGGGCAAAGCAGGATGGTCACCACAGTCACGGTGAAGCAGAAGAACAGCTTCTCACCCTGGGAAACCTGACGCAGACTCTTCATCTTAATCTTGCGCTGAGCTTCCGTGGTGCAGAGCTTCATGAACGGCGGCTGAATCAGCGGCACGAGTGCCATGTAGGTGTAGGCAGCCACGGCGATAGCACCCAGCAGCTCCGGTGCCAGCTTACTGGCCAGGAAGATAGAGGTGGGACCGTCTGCACCGCCGATGATGCCGATGGCAGAGGCCTGTCCCTTGGTGAAGCCGAGAGCTACGGCGCACAGGAATGTGAAGGCCACGCCGCCCTGAGCGGCAGCACCGAGCAGCAGCGCCTTGGGAGAAGCCAGCAGCGGGCCGAAGTCGGTGAGAGCACCCACACCCATGAAGATGAGTGCCGGGAAAATCTCGCACTTGATGCCCAGGCCAATCCAGTCAAAAAGACCACCTTCCGGCTTCATGACCATCACGTGCTCCATTTTCTGGCCTTTCACCTGCACCTTACCCTTCTGGGCGGTGGGGGTCACGACCATTTCTTCCTCCATGGCAGCCAGATACTTCTCCTGCTCCTCAGGAGCAGCCTTGGTATCCGGGCAGGTCACGGGAGCCTCTTCCACACGAGCAAGCGTCAGGCGCAGGAAGCCCACATCCGTCATGTTGGATTTGGTCATCTTGCCGTCCTCCATGGCAACAATCTCGCGGTCAGCCTGAGTGATGACCATGCCGTTATCCGGGATATTGGCGATAAGGGCGCCGAAGGCAATCGGCACCATAAGCAGCGGTTCAAACTGCTTCACCACACCCAGATACAGCATCACCAGCGCCACGCCCCACATGACATACATCTGCCAGGTCATGGCGAATATGCCCATGCCCCCGATGAAGTCGGCAAACGATTGGATAAGTTCTTGCATATCTGTAATAGATGATGTTGGAATACCCCCCGCCGATGCAGAATCGGCGGGGCCGCATACAACGGAAATTAACCGAGGTAAGCCAGCGGCTGACCCTCAGCCACGGTGTCACCGGGCTTCACGGCGAAGGAGGACACCGTACCGGCTGCGGGAGCGTAAATCACGGTGTTCATCTTCATGGCCTCCAGGGTCATCACCTGGTCGCCTTCCTTCACGGCAGTGCCGGGAGTCACGTCGAGGGACACCACCTTGCCGGCCAGCGGGCTGGAGATGGGAGTACCGGCACCGGCGGGAGCGGGAGCAGCGGCAGGAGCCGGAGCAGCCACGGGAGCGGCCACCACAGGAGCAGCCACCACGGGAGCGGCTACGGGAGCGGGAGCCGGAGCGGCGGCCACGGGGGCGGAGCCATTCACGGTTTCAACGGTAACGTCAAAGGTCTGACCGGCAACGGTAATACGGAGCTGTTTCATATCGATTATATTCTTTTTTTTGTTTAGTGAATTATTGAGATTGGGTGGAGAGGGTAATTAACCTCTCACGGGGAAGTTTTTGTTGACGATAGTGGTCGTGCGACCGGTCTGCCCATAGGCAGTATCCACGGGTTTGATATCGAGGATGCGAGCTTCATTGCCAAGCGTTACCTTGACGGCAGCAGCAATGGCAGCCACAACCTCCGGTGTAATGCTGCTACGGGCAGCATCATAGATACCTGCCGCAAGAGCAGCCACCTCAGAGGGCTTCAGCTCCGGAGCCGTCACCGCCGGAGCGGGGGCTGCCGTCGGAGCAGGAGCCATGGCTGCCTGAGCAGCCGCGGCCTTGGCTTTGCGGGAAGCATCAAGACGCTGTGCCACATTGCCGGAAATCGTCAGAATGACGCTCAGCAAAATAAGGCAGCAGAACACCACGCACATGCCGGTGACCTGGTAAGTCACGGCATCCATATCGAGCGCAGCGAGTGTCTGGATGGTTAACATATTGGTTTGTTTTGGGTGAATTACAGCGGAATGTTGCCGTGCTTGCGCACCGGAGCGGACTCTCGCTTGCCCAGCAGGGTGCGGAGGGTGAGCGCGATGCGGGCGCGGGATTCCTTCGGGTTGATAATCTCCGTCACCTGGTCGGAGGCGGCAGCGGCATAGGGGTTGTAGAAAGCCTTGACATACTCATCGTAGAGCTTCTTCTGCTCTGCCTCGCGAGCCTCCGGGTCTTCGATGGCTGCCAGCTTGCGGCCGTAGAGAATCGGTACGGCGCCGGCTGCACCCATGACGGCAATCTCTGCACAGGGCCAGGCAAAGACGGCATCAGCCCCCAGCGATTTGGAGCACATGGCGATGTAGGCACCACCGTAAGCCTTGCGGAGAATAAGTGTCACCTTGGGCACGGAAGCGGCGGAGTAGGCATAAATCATCTTGGCACCGTGGCGGATGATACCGCCGCGCTCTTGCTGCTTACCGGGAAGGAAGCCGGGAACGTCCACCAGATTCACCAGCGGAATGTTGAAAGCATCACAGCAGCGGATGAAACGGGCAGCCTTGTCGGAAGCATCAATATCCAAGCACCCGGCCTTCACGGCAGGCTGATTGGCGATGATACCCACCACCACGCCGCAGATGCGGGCAAAGCCCACCACCACGTTGCCGGCAAAGCCTGCGTGCACTTCCAGGAACGAGCCTTCGTCCACCAATCGGGCAATCACCTTCTGCACATCCAGCGGGGTGTTATTGTTATCCGGGATGATGTCATTCATGCCCTCGTCATCCGCGATATCCAGCGGGGTGGAGAGGTCATGCGGTGCCTCCTGTGCATTGTTGGACGGCAGGTAGGTCAGCAGACGCTTGGCGATGGAAATAGCTTCTTCGTCCGTACGGGCAACAAAGTGAGCATTGCCGGAAACGGTGGCGTGCACGGCAGCACCGCCGATTTCTTCCATGGTGCACTTCTCATAGGTCACCTGCTCGATAACCTTGGGACCGGTGATGTACATACCGGCTGCACCGCCCTGACGGATGATGATGAAGTCGGTCAGAGCCGGCGAATAGGCTGCACCACCGGCACAGGGGCCGAGGATGAGCGAAATCTGGGGCACAACGCCGGAAGCGGCCACATTGTTATAGAATACATTGCCGAAGCCTGTCAGAGCCTCAATACCCTCCTGCAAACGAGCACCGCCGGAGTCATTCATCTGAATGATGGGCATACCGGCCTTGAGCGCATACTGCTGCGCATCACAAATCTTCTGAGCGTGCATGTAGCCCAGCGAGCCTCCCTGCGCCATGAAGTCAGCAGAAACGGCAGCCACCGGGCGACCGCCCACCAGACCGAAGCCGGACACAATACCCTCACCCGGAATGTATTTGTCCTGCATGCCGAAGTTGCTGCAGTGATGGCGGGTGTGCATACCGATTTCCGTGAACGAACCGCCGTCAAACAGGCAGTCAATTCGCTCACGGGCAGTCCAGTCACCCTTTTCGTGCCGCTTGTCAATCTTGTCCTGACCGCCGGAGATAATGACCTTCTGACGGCGTTCCTCAAGCTCTTCAAGCAATTTGGGATCTATTGCCATATATGTATAAGTATTGGTAAGAGTTTCGGCGCAGACGCGGTATAACCCGAGCATACGCTCCCGTTGTGATATGGATACAGTTCACCCCAATCACGGCTGTATTCTAGCATAGAGGAAACTTCATGAAAAGAAAAAACCGTTACAGAGACGCGAATTTATACTTCTCCGTACAAATGTCTACGGATTAGCAAAAAAAATTGCCGCCCGGATGGGCGGCAAGGAAAGAATCAGATGTACTGCCGAACAACGGCACGCTCGCGGAGGCGTTCCACCCACTCGCGGTAGCGTTTCTCGCTCTGTTTGCGGCGAACGGCATCATCCACCTGTCGTTTCACCTCCGGATTGCTCAGCGAAGGAGCCGGGGCAAGGTGGCGGCTGCGCACTTTCACGATGGTAAAACCCTGCGGGTCAAGCAGAGGCCCGATGACTTTGCCGGGCTTGGCACTGAACACCACGTTGGCGAAATCCACAGCCAAGTCACTACGCTTCATTTTCGGCCATACACCGCCCTCCTCTGCCTTGGAATCGCGGGAATACTTCCGAGCAGCATCAGCAAAGGAAATCTCACCCTTGTCCAGCATTCCTTTCAGCGCTACTGCCGTCTTATACTGGTCTTCAGGCGTCAGCATGGGATCTTCCGGATCTCCGGCGGGGATGAAGATTTTATCGTACTGAATGGAGTCGTTCAGGATATTGCGGTACTCATGCTTCGTGGCGTTATACTCGGCACGGATTTCATCCGGGGTCGGCGGAATACCGCGATCATAGCGGGAGGCACGCATGGAGGCCACCGTAATCTCCTTACGAACAGAGTCGCGATACTCGCTGTAAGTCATGCCGCTCTTACGCAGATTATCCAGAAATTCCTTACGATTGCCGTTGAAAATCGTAAGGATGCGGCGATTAATCTCGCTCTCAATCTGGTCATCCTTGAGCATATACCCCTTGGTTTCGAACTCGCTGAGCACCAGTTCGCGGTCAATCAACTCGCTGAGCACGGCTTTCTTCGCTTTCACCAGCTCAGAATTGAAACGGGGGCCCTGGCGGGGATACAGCATCATCAGCTCGCGGAAATAGGGGCCCAGACGGGCGCGTACTTCGCTGGAGGTAATCGGACGGCCGTTCACCGTGGCAGCCACGCGGTTCACCACACCGCCTTTTGCGGCGGGCGCACCCTCTGCCCCGGCAGCCGCGCCGTTCACCACCGCAAGAGAGGCAAGCAGCAGGATGACTAGACGACATGCAGGTTTCATACGCCCTCATTCTAGCGCGATTCTGTTATACATGCAACATTCTTCTTTGTCACCGACTCACTTTATGCTCGCATCCACTCGATTTTGGTGCTAGTATGGAGGGTACTTAGATAACTCTTTTCCATAACCATGGCTATCAAACTGTTTATTCCGGGACCGACCATCGTGTCGGAAGATATTCTTCAGGAGATGAGTCTGCCGATGATTGCTCATCGCTCCAAGAAGGCATCTGAAATTCAGAAGCGTATCTCTGACAACATGCAGAAGGTGCTGTTCACAGAGAACCGCATCCTGCTCTCCACCTCCTCCGGGTCCGGTCTCATGGAAGGCGCCATCCGCTCCTGCACAGCCAAGCGCGCTGCCGTTTTCTCCGTGGGTGCTTTCGGTGATAAATGGTACAAGATGGCTGTGGCCAACGGTGTACCCGCTGACAAGTTCTCCAGCGAGATGGGAGAACCCACCACCCCCGAGATGGTGGACGCCGCCCTGGCCACCGGCAAGTACGATGTGGTGACCGTCACGCATAACGAAACGTCCTCCGGTATTCAGAACCCGGTTGAGGAGATTGCCGAGGTGATGAAGAAGTACCCGGACGTGGTCTGGTGCGTGGATGCCGTCTCCTCTGCAGCCGGCTCCAAGATTGAGACAGACAAGCTGGGCATCGACGTGCTGATTACCTCCACACAGAAAGCCCTGGCGCTGCCTCCCGGCCTCGCCATCTGCTCCATGAGCCGCAAGGCCTATGACCGCACCGCCGAAGTACCCAATCGCGGTCTGTACTTCGACCTGCGCACCATCTGGGACTTCATTGATAAGAAGAACTATCAGTACACCTCCACCCCCTGCCTTTCCCTCATGTATGCTCTGGACAAGCAGCTCCGGCACATCGTTGATGAAGAAGGCATCGAAAACCGCTTCGCCCGTCACGAACAGACCGCTGCCTATACCCGTGCCTGGGCCGATGAGTACTTCCGCGTTTACCCGAACCGCAAGTACCTCTCCAAGACCCTCACCGTCATCGATGCCTGCCCGAAGGGCCGCTCCGAGCTCATCTCCATCCCGGCGCTCAATGCCTTCCTTGCCGAGCGCAACATGCAGCTGGGCAACGGCTACGGCGGGCTCAAGGACAAGACCTTCCGCATTGCCCACATGGGTGAGCTCACCCTGGACCACATGAAGGATATTACCTCTGCCGTGGAGGATTACCTCAAAACGCTTTAACCACACCCGAAAGGGGGATGTCTTGCAAAAGCATCCCCCTTCTTTTCACCATGATTCCGCAATACACACTTCCCTACAAGGTGATGTACTACGACACCGACGCCGGCGGCGTGGTACACAATCTGGCCTACCTCCGTTGGGTAGAACAGGCGCGCACCCTCATGGCTTCCGAAATGGGTATTGATTATGCCACTCTCGCGCTGGAGCAGAACCGACACACCGTCCTTGTTCGCCACGAGGTTGACTATCATTCCCCTGCCTTTCTGGCAGACGATGTTGTGGTAAACGGCATCCTGGAGCGAGCAGAAAAATCATCCCTCTACTTCAAGTTCGAGATTCGCCGTGTAGTCAACGACAAGCTCTGCGTCACGGTTCGCCAGCGTCTCGCCCTTGTCCAGATGCCGCAGGGAAGACCGATTCGCATCCCTGCCGAGTGGCTGGACAAAGTCGCCCCTGAGGGGTCAGCCTGACCCGAGAATCAACGCAAAAATCTTGTAAAAAAGCCGGCATCCTCCGTGTGGGGGGATGCCGGCAATGTCTTCTGCACTAATTAAACAAACCCATTAGGGGAAAAAGATTTATTGCGCTCCGGCGTTCTGAAGAATCGTCACGATACGAGAGCGGCCCTCCTCGCGGGCATGCTGCAAGGCCGTACACCCCTCGTGATCCATCATGTTCACATTGGCACCACCGGCAATGAGCGCCTGCACCACATCTGCGCGGCCTTCCTCTGCAGCCATCATCAGCGCCGTCTCGCCCTCCTCGTTGAAAGCGTTAACATTCGCCCCGGCAGCCAGCAAAACCCTGACAATATCCGCTCGTCCGTCATCGGCGGCAATCATCAGCGCCGTCTCGCCATCATCATCTGCAGCATTCACATTCGCCCCGGCAGCAACAAGAGCCTGCACCATTGCCACATTTCCGGTTTCCACCGCCTCCATCAGAAGAGTCTCGCCGTCAGCATCCTGCGCACCGGGGCTCACCCCATTCTGCAGGGCCTGCTGCAGCTGCGCCACGGATCCGGACTTCACCGCCCTCTTACCAATCTGATAAGAAGCCACATCCTGCCCCACGGCAACACTCCCCAATCCGGCCACGGCCACCAACATTGCTATCAACTGTGTTTTTTTCATGATGTTTAGTCTCCTTTCGGTCACTATTTAGAAACGTTCTTAAAAGTAATCATTCAACAGAAATTGGAAAAATAATGAAAAAAAGTTAAAAAGATGCCAAATCGGTCAAGAAATCATCAATTATCCCGTTCGTAACGAATGACAACAATCACAAAAATTCCCGCTGCTCATGCGGGCTGAAGGGGGGCACGAAATAAAAATGGGAGGAAATCTCTTGTCTTCTCCGTTTTTTCTGTTATATCTCTACACGGGTTGACACCCAACCCTCTACATCTATGAATAAACCATCCCAACATCTACCGGTCAGCCTCTCGGCTGAGAAGTCACACATGCCCACTACCAATACCACCAATTCCTCTATGAATACCATAACTAACGATACCAAAGCCGGCATTGCTCCCGCGAGCAATGGTTCCTCCCCTGTCATGGAAATCCGCACGGAAATTGTCGCGGCAGATACGCCTATCTGTGTGCCCAATACCAATCAGGAGGATTTCCCTCTTGAATCGTTCACCTTTAACATTAAACCGGGAGGCGCGCTGGTGACGGCCCGTATCACGGCAGATGACGGCGGCGCTCTGTTCATTACGGATACCAACGGAAAGCAGGTTCTCGCGGTTGAGGGTCAGGTTAAGGACTGGACCAGGACGCAGGATCCCACCT
>JBGVGW010000009.1:0-82739 GCA_045121855.1 Akkermansia sp. | reverse complement strand
GGAATGCGTGTAAGCCATTGCAAACGCATACTGGAGAGAGCATTCGGCACAAGCCGAAGCAGCTATGTGAAGGGGCGCGCGGTGCTGCACAGTATTTTCTCCTACGGCATGCGGCAGGAGTGGTGCGATGCGAACCCGGTGAGCCGCATCGAGGTGCCGCGGGTGGAAGAGAAACCGATACACCCGCTGACGCCGGAAGAGGTGGAGCGGCTGCAGGCAGCGGCGCGCCGACCGGAGTTCCGCGAGATGCGGTTTTCGCTGCAACTGCTGCTGTATTCCGGGGTGCGGCCGACAGAGGTGGAACGGGTTCGCCCGGAGGATATCTGCCGAAGGGAAAAACAGCTCATCATTCGCCCCAGCACCAGCAAGACCGGCGGCGGGCGCATGGTGCCGCTGCGGCGCACGGAACGGCTCCGCGAAGAGGATTTTACCATTCCCCGCGATTGGCAACGCAAATGGCGCGCCCTACGCCGCGCCGCCGGCTTCCGCGACTGGGTGCCGGATGTGTGCCGCCACACCTTTGCCAGCTATCACGCCGCACACTTCCGCAACCTCCCCGCCCTCCAGCTGGAGATGGGCCACCGCGATTCCGGCCTGCTGCGCACCCGCTACACCATGCCCACACTGAGCAGCGTGGCGAAGCGGTATTGGCAGTATCCTCCACTCAGCGCAAAGCGCTGAGTACTTCACCCAAGTGCCCTCCGGGCACTTTTCTTCACCATCGGCGCAAGCCCGATTCTTCACCACGCCCGGCAGGGCGTTCTTCACCACGAGCGCAAGCGAGTTTCGAATGAAATGTGAAGAACAGGGCTTACGCCCTGTGGTGAAGAAAAATGCCTGCGGCATTTGGGTGAAAAACGCGCTGCGCGCGTGGTGAAAAAATCCTGCCGTTGGCAGGAATGGAGGAATCTCAAGCGCGGAGCTTCTCCAGAATCTCACAGGCAGAGCGCACGCAAACCTCGCAGGGAACGCGACCCTCGCCCTTGAGCTGGCGGCAGGTGGTTGCGCCGTTGGCTGCAGCAAATGCCTCGCGCAGCTGCGTTTCCAGTTCCGGAGCCACCTGAATGGCCCCGTAGAGAGCGCCGCAGGTCCCCTCCGGGGCGCGACCGCCGCCGCAGCATTGCATCGGTTCCAGCAAATCATCAACCCCGAATGCGGCACAAACGGCCTGGGCACAGTTATAACGATGAGGCGGACAACGGAAGACGGAAAGAGCTCGTTCTGCGGCGTTCATAACGGAGGCATTATAACACAATACCACCAAATGTCAAATGTTCCAGATGCCGCCGTTGCTCAGTGCGGTCTGCAGGGATTCCATGACCATCTGCGGCGTATACCCCGCCGCGCGAAGTGATGCCAACGAACGCGCACCGTCACGTTTGGCCAGGCGTTTCCCGGCATTATCCCGCAGCAGACCGTGGTGGCAATAAAGCGGCACGGGAAGCCCCAGCACGCCCTGAATGGCTCGGTGAATGTGGGTGGCGTCAAACAAATCCTCCCCGCGGGTCACATGTGTGACCCCCTGCTCCGCATCATCCACCACGACACAGAGATGATAACTGGCCGGGAACTCCTTGCGAGCCAAGACCACATCCCCGAAATCGGAGGGGACACAGCGCCGGGTTCCCCGCAGCAAATCATGCCATTGCGGGCAGCCGATGAGGTCCTGCACGCGCTGCATGTTGAGCCGCCAGGCATGCGCCGCCCCGGAGGCGATGCGCTCTGCGGCCTCATCCGGCGATAAGTGACGGCAGGTGCCGGGATACTGGTAGCCGAGCGTTGCGTGCGGAGCTCGCCCCATCTCGGCCAGCTGGGTCTTGATTTCCGTTCGGGTACAGAAGCAGGGGTAAAGCACCCCCATGTGGCGCAATTTTTCCAGCACCTCCGCATACACGCCAAAACGATGGCTCTGCACCATCACCTCTCCGTCGAAGCACAACCCGAGCCACGCCAAATCCTCATACATGAGTGCCAGCATTTCCGGATGCTGTGCGCGGGTGTCGATATCCTCCACCCGCAACAGGCAGCGGCCACCGTGTGCATCTGCCAGACGCCGCGCCTGCAACGCCGCCAGCAGATGCCCCACATGGAGCGGTCCGCTGGGCGAAGGTGCAAAACGTGTGGTGATGGGACGCAAACGCATCAGAACTCGGCCTGCAAAATGAGCTGTGCCACTCGTTCCGCGCCGGCCTTCGCCATACGGGAGCCGGGGTAAATGCACTGCGCGCGGTAGTAACAAGCCAGAGCCGAACCCAGCTCATCTCGTTTTTCGCACTCGGCAGCCTGCTCCAGAGCCTGCACAAAATCGTGACCGGCCAGAGCGTAGCGATTGAGAGCATCCGTGAAGAGCGGGTCAGAGGCGAAGCGCTCGTCTTCCTTCTTCTTGTCCAGCAGCATTTCATAGGCCATACAGGGGCCGATCACTCTATCCTGCTGTGCTGCGATATCCAGCTGCGCCAGCATGCCGTCGATGGTGCCGATGAGCGTAATGGCGTCGCGGTACTGCTCTTTCAGCTCCGGGTCGATGGCCACCACCTCAAAACGGGACTGCTCATTGTATATGGTGCGGTACTCGCTGCGGGCAATCAGGGTCTTGAATTCCTGCTTTACCGGATCATGGCTGTCAATCGTTTCCAGCTTCTTGCGGCCTTCTGCCAAACGCGGGTTGCGCGGCCAGATTTCACCGGCTTCCGTGATGAACTTGTTGAACTCCTCATCATTTCCGTCCTGCAAGGCCTTGACGGCATTGCGAAGCGCGAGGTCGCTCTGCTGCTTCTTGCCGGCACAGTAGCTCATAACCATCGAATCATCGAAGTCGCGGTCCAACTCCTTCATCCGCTTGGCTATCTCTTCTGCCGTGCCGTAATCGCGAGCGTTCAGCGAGGTGAGCACGCGGCGGCGCAGGCTCCAGTACTCGGCAATGCGGCGGCGTTTTTCTGCCGGGAAGGTTGAAACGGATGACATGTACTCACCCACGGCCACGGCTTCAATGAGATGCTGCGTGGCATCGGAGAGCTTGTCCTGTGCCAACAGGTTGTTTACGGCCTCCATGTGTTGGTCAACCTCTCGGCGAGCAGTAGATGCCGCGGAGGCGATGCTGTTGATGGTGGGCGGCATGCCCGCCGTATTGCGGAACAGTTTATCTGCCTGAGAATCCTTCTCCAGTTTCAGCGTTGTATCACCATCACGGAAAATGTGGCGGTACGAGTTAGCCCCGATGAGCGCGTGGTCGAAGCGGCGGCTCAGCAGGAGCGATACGAGCATGGACTGATAATTCACTTTGGATAACGCGAGGGCCGCCGTGCTCTCGGCATCATTCTTCACCTGTGCGGCCTCATGACCGGCTATCTTCTTGGTGTTGTGAGAGATGCGAACAGAGTTGGTATTGCTGGCGTTGCCGCCGGATGCATTCCCCTTGCCGTTTCCTCTGCTCGAAACACCGGGGGTACGGCCACCGCGCCCGGTGTTGATATTGGTGAGGCGGTTAGTGTGAGCCACAAGCTCATCTATTTCTGCCTGCAATTTGTCGTTTTCTCTATCGCGCTTCTGGTTGGCAAACTGAACGGCCAGAGCGCTGGCCATGGCGCTGGCCAGCGCACCGGACTGCCCGCCATCCGGCGGATAGTCGCTCATCTCGTAGAGGCCATGGCCGATTTTTACCATATTCTCGCCGCCCACGGCCTTGCCGGTGCGGGCATTGCGCTGGGTCACATGGACAAGTTCTTCCAGTTTGTCACGGTATTTGCGGGCAACCTCGCTGACATCGGGATTCTGCTGGAGGTATTTTTCAAAGCGGGCACGCACAACGGCATTATTACCCACATCGAACAGGCCGCCCTTGTAGCTGACGGTGTCTGAGGCCGGATCCAGCAGAGGAAACTCTACGCCGAACAGCTCCGGTGCACGGGAAGAAGAGGGTGCGGCTGCCGGGGCAACCGGTTGAGCTACCGCTGCGGTAGCTGCCGGAGCGGCGGGGGCGGGCTGCTGTCCCTGCGCAAAGACGGCAGGACAGAGCAACGGTAACAGAATCAGATAACGGGAAGAAAGGCTCATGGCTTTATTATTTCGTTTCTACACGACGCACCACCAGCACACCCTTGACCTCGCGTTGGTCATCCGTATGCCCGGTACAACACTCTACTTCAAAAAGGAACGAATCACCACGGGTCAGGTTCACCCGTCCGGCAGCGCCGCTGCGCACCAGCAGGGGAAGGCGTTCCTGTCTGTTGCCCGGCACGGCCACGGCCACAATGCGATCGTTCCCCAGCGTCTCGATATGCTCGACGCGTCCCTCGATGCGATACACGTTGCCGGTGAATCGGGATGCATCCCGGCGGTAATTCTCCACGCTGAAGCTCTGTCCCTGTTCATGGGATTGAGATTGTTCCCTCTGTGAGGGTTTCAGGGCCAGCGCCCCGGCCACAACGACCAGCACCACCACCGCTGCAATAATCAACAGCATGGAGGTGTTGGAGTTTCCCCGACGACTTTTGCGCTTACTTCGTCTTGCCATAATGATAGAATAAAAGTGTTGAATGGATTATTCCCAGAAGGTTCTGCGTACACCCACATAGGCCAGAATCAGGCCGGCGATGATATGGATTCCCAGCACCAGCACACAGAGAGCGGAAGCGGAGAATGAGGTCTGGACAATGCTGTTGACCGCTTTGAGCACCTCGGAATCCAGACCGCCCTGCACGCTGCCGCTCCATGCCCAGTAGGCAGAGATGAAGGGTTGCGTCAATCGCTCAATGGTATCAGGCAGAGCCAAAACCGCCCCGGACAGCGGCAACTGGAATCCCACCAGATAAATGCTCAGCAGCGATGCCTGCTCCGGCGTGCGGCAGTTGGCGGAAATTCCCAGACAAACGGCAGTCATGGCCGCATTCGCCAGCACGAGGAACAACAGATGATTCATCGCATCACCCCGCAGCGGCCAGCAATACTGCACAAAGGCAAACATCCACACGCTCTGCACCAGCACCAACAGGGTCAGGTAGATAATACGGGACACGATAAATGCCCCGGGCGATGCTCCGGCAAACTTTTCCTTTTCCAGAATCAGGCGGCTGCCTGCCACCTCTCGGGCTGCGTTGTTGGACCCCATCAAGCCCAACAGAATCACCTGAAACATGATGATGCCGGACACGGCAGAGCCCACCTTGGCTCGCACCTCTGCCTGTTCCTGCAGCGCCTGCACCTCTGCCATGATATCGCTTCCCATGGAATCCGTCAGGGTCAGGAGCTGCTCCTGTCCTTTGCCGGAGAACAGGGCGACCAGTATCGGGAAAATAACAATCATAGCCACCTGCAGAAGAAGCTGCGAACGGTCGCGGAACAACAAGGTAAAACGGCGCCGAAGCATCGTCAGCGTCTGGCGCAGGAAAGAGGCGGGCTCTGCGACTTCGGTCTCATCGCGAGAGATGACAGGAGGGGGAGCCTCGCCGAGCTTGCGGTACTTATCCACATGTTCCTGTTCGAGGCGCGCGTAATATTCTGACCGGTGGGAGAGCCAGCTGCTATGCCACTTTTCGGGCTCGCGTTTCGGCAGGCGGGCATACACATCCTCCAAGGAGGGAGCGCTGAAATAATGCGGCATCACTTCGGCCGGCCCATGGTAGGCAAGATAGCCGTCATTCATCACCATGATGCTATCATAGAGAGCAGCCTGCGACAATCCGTGCGTCACCGAGATAACGATACGTCCTTCCCGGCGGCTGAGCCGATGCAGCAGCTCCACAATTTCCTGCTCGGAGCGGGGGTCAAGCCCGCTCGTCACCTCGTCGCAGAGCAAGATATGCGGGTGAGACACCAGCTCCATGGCCAGCGCAAGACGCCGTTTCTGACCACCGGAAAGCAGTTTTACCGGACGGTCGGCAATCTCATCCAGCCCCGTTTCCTCCAGAACGCCGTCTATCAGCGCATCCAGTTCATCTCCCGTGACTGTTGTCCTTAAACACGCGGCATTCTCCACGCATTCATCCACCGTCAGCTCATCGTATGCTATGCTGAATTGCGGCACATAGCCCACTTCTCCCGACTCGAAGTCACCATCTTCTGCCAAATCGCGACCGCACCAGAAGAAAGAACCGTCTGTTGTATCCTTAATTCCGGCAATGGCTTTCAGCAAGGTCGTCTTTCCGCAGCCGGATGGCCCCACGATTGCCGCAAAGTGTCCGGGAGGGATACAGAAATTCACTTGATGAAGCAAATGAACGGCCTCACCCCCGGATTCAACCTCCAGACATATATTACGCGCTTCAAGCATAGCAGGAACTGTACACAGTAGGTTACTCTCGGCATACTATCAAATTGACACTCCCCCTGCAAGCATAAAAACAGCAGCGTAAACCCCTCCCCATACCATCGGACTATAACGCTGTAACAAATTCATATTTGCCAAACAGTTCCGACTATGATAGAATGGGGTCACCTTATGTCGGCAAGCGTTCGTACAGTCCTTGTCTGCCTGCTCCTTGCGGCCTCTGGCCTCAAGGCTGAAACTCTTTTCGGAAAGTGTACGGACATTGCGGATGGTGACACGCTGACGCTTACTCTGCCGGATAAGAGCACGGAGAAAATTCGCCTCTACGGCATCGATGCTCCGGAAAAACAACAGGACTACGCCGAAGAAGCAAAACAGCGCCTTACCGAATTGACCGCTGGCAAAGAAATCCGCGCCGAGGTGATGAACCGAGACCGCTATGGGCGAGCCGTTGCCAAAGTGTTCACCGGCAAAACAGATGTATGTCTTGCCATGGTCAGCGGTGGGTGTGCCTGGCACTATGTCATCTACGCCCCGCTCGATATAGAGCTGGCAGAAGCGGAGGCGCTGGCCGCTGCACAGAAATGGGGGCTGTGGCAACACCCGCACCCCATAGCGCCATGGGAGTTCCGCAAAGGAGCCCGCCCGGCAAAGCCCAATGAGCACAACCACCCATACTGGGTAACGGAGAGCGGCCGCGTTCACAATGCGCGCTGCAAATATTTCGGCACCACGCAAAACGGGCTCTATACAGCGCAGCCACAATCGTCCGCAACCGACTGTAATCTCTGCGGAGGGACGGAATCAAGCGAGCATCCTTCCTTCCCCACATGGTGGAACATTCTGCTGCTGGTGCTCTTTCTAGGGCTGCTGCCGCTGGTTCTGTTACGGCTCCTGATTATCCGCGCAAGGAAAAACTGAAGACCTCAATCCCGCGACGATTTGGGGTCAATGGCATCGCGGAGGCCGTCGCCGAGGAAATTGAGCGCCAATAAGGTAAGGCAGAAGAAGAGAGCCGGGAAAATGAGCAGTTCCGGAGTGGCTTCCATGCGGTCTGCGCCTTCTTTGATAAGCGTACCCCAAGAGGAATTGGGAGCGCGAACGCCCAAACCGATGAAAGAAAGGGTGGATTCCGTGAGCATGATACCCGGCACGGCCAGAGTGGTATACACCACCACAGTACCCAGCAGGTTGGGGGCAATGTGACCGAAGAGGATACGCCAATGGCTCAACCCAAGAGAACGCGCGGCCAACACGTATTCCTGCGATTTGACGGCAAGGGTTTGAGTACGCACAATGCGGGCTAGGGTCAGCCAGCCGAGCGCCCCGATAGCAATGAAGAGCGGTACCAGTCCCAGCACGGGAGCCACGCTTTCGCGGCTCCATCCCGTCGTTTCCACGACCCATGCGGTCAGTTGCTGGCTGGGTTCCTCTATGCTGAGCGAAAAGACGATGACTAACACAATGAACGGCAGGGCGAAAAGCACATCCACCGTACGCATCATAAAGGCATCTGTCCTCCCGCCGATATAGCCGGAGATGAGGCCGTAGAGGAGTCCGATAATAAATGCCACAACCGTGGCAACAACGCCGACCAGCAAGGAAATGCGCCCACCATAGAGGACGCGCGCCAAGAGGTCGCGTCCGAGTTGGTCTGTACCGAAAGGATGCTCCCAACTGCAGGCGGCGGCGATGTTGTCCAAATTCGTGGCATTCGGGTTGGCAATACAGGGGAAAAGCGGCAGAATAAAGCAGGCAAATGCCATGAGCGCCAGAAAAACGAGCGACACGACTGCCGCCCGATTGCGCAGAAGTCGACGGCGGGCATCTTTCCAGAGGGAATTACCGGCTTTTTTATCGGGACGCAGGTTCATGAGAGGATCAGGCAGCACCCTGAGAACGGAGTTGAGGATTGAGGGCGATAAGGACGAGGTCCACC
Organism: Akkermansia sp.; assembly: GCA_045121855.1. Lineage (GTDB taxonomy): Bacteria > Verrucomicrobiota > Verrucomicrobiia > Verrucomicrobiales > Akkermansiaceae > Akkermansia. The sequence continues at coordinate 74,535 of JBGVGW010000009.1, read as the reverse complement.
ACCAGATTGGCAAGCACGATGAGCACACCGTAGCAGAAGACAAGCCCCTGAATGAGGAAATAGTCGCGATCAGTCGTGGCATTGACGAAATGAAGCCCCATGCCCGGCACCTGGAAGCAGGTCTCCACCACGAAAGAGCCCGTGATGAGTGCGGCGAAAGCCGGGCCGAGATAGGAAACAGCCGGCAGCAGCCCGCTGCGCAGAGCATGAACGAACAACAAACGCCCTGCCCCTGCACCCTTGGCTCGAGCGGTGCGGATAAAGTCGGCAGAAAGCACCTCTGCCATACCGCCACGGGTCAAGCGCGCAATGTAAGCGGCATTGATGAGCCCCAGCGTGAGCGCCGGCAACACGGCACAGAGAGGATTGTCCCAGCCGGCCACGCTGAGCCCGGGGATATTCATCCCCAGAGTCAGGCCGAATACGGGAGCCACCACAAAAGCAGGAATACAAATACCGGCCATGGCGAAAAGCATGATACAGGCATCCGGCCAGCGGTTGCGCCACCATGCCGCCAACATTCCTGCCGGGATTCCGATGATGACGGCTATTCCCATGCCCAGTACCCCCAGCCAGAGAGAAATAGGAAATGCCTGTGCAATGATATCACTCACCTGCACCCCCTCGCGCACCAGAGAGGGGCCGAAATCACCATGGAGGATAATACCCTTCCAGTAATTGAGATATTGCGACCATGCGCTCTGATTCAAGCCATACAGGGCGTTGAGCTGGTCCATGATATGCTGCGGGAGCTTGCGCTCACCCAGGAATGGATTGCCCGGCAGCAGGCGCACCAGGAAAAAGGTTATCGTTTGCAGCACCACGACCACAAGCGCACCCTGAAGGAGTCGGCGAATGAGGAGTCGAATCATGGCAGGGGCGATGATGTATCAGGTTGTACCCGCACGGCATCCAGCGGGTGGTTATCCAGAATCAGCGGGTGCCAGCCGCTCACGCCCGGCGCTTTCAGATAGGTGCGCTCACTCCAATACAGCGGGATAACGGGTTGCGCTTCCAACATCCTTTCCTCGGCAATGCGTAACTGAATCTGCCGTTCTTCGGCAGAACCGGCCGTGCGGGCGGCTTCCAGCGCCGCATCACATGCCGAGCTACCCCAACCGGTGCAGTTATTGCCGCCGCCGCTGCGCCAGAGCTCAATGAAAGTGGCAGGGTCCAGATAGTCGCCGCTCCAGGAAGAGGAAGAGATGTCGTAATCCATGTTCTGCTGCGCCGCTTTGTAGGCGGTCCATTCGCAGGAGCGGATTTCCACGTGAATACCCAGCACTTCTTTCCACATGGCCTGCACCGTCTCCGCCATGACTCTCTGCACATCGCGGGAGGTGGTCATGAGCTCCAGCGTCGGGAAACCCTTGCCACCGGGGAATCCGGCGTCTGCCAGCAATCGGCGAGCCTCTGCCACCTGCTGCTCGCGGGTGAGGGCGGACTCTTGCGGCGTGACAGATTGGTAGCCGGCGCCGCCGGGGGTAAAGCCGAATGCCGGTCGTCCGGCACCGCGCACCACTTTCTGCACCAGCGATTCACGATTAACTGCCAGTGAGAGGGCGCGCCGCACCCGCACATCATTCAGGGGAGCATGCGTGGTGTTGAGTCGATAGAATATCGTGCAGTAATACGGGTCCTGGCAATAGGCATCGGGCACGCGAGTCCGCGCCATGGACAACAATTCCGGCGGCACATTATTGCTGATGTGCAGTTTGCCATCCAGAAACATGCGGGTCTCGGTATATCCGTTGACCACAGGAAGAAAACGAATCCCGCGATTGCAGACTTCGCTCGCCCGCCAATAACGCGTATTGGCCCGAACGCTCAGGAAATCGTTGTAGCGATGAGCCTCCAACACATAGGCGCCGTTGCCCACCCAGTTCTCGCTGCGGGTCCAAAGACTTCTGCGGTCCAGCATACCGCCGTGCGCCTCCACCACATGTGCAGGGATGGGGCACCAGGTAAAATGCAGCAGCAGATAGGGCAAATGAGGCGTAGGACCGGTTAATTTCAGCCGCAGGGTTCGCGCATCCGGAGTTTCCACTCCCACCTCGCACCAGGAGCATTCGCCCCTGTTATACTCTGCCGCACGGCTCAACGGATACAGCATTTCCGCATACTTGCCGGCAAACTGCGGGTGCAGAATGCGCTGAAAGGCATAGGCAAAGTCATGAGACGTAACGGGCTTACCATCACTCCAGACCGCATCCCGCAGGTAGAATGTCCATTCATCTGCCGCATCGTTATGCTCCCATCGTTCTGCCACGCCGGGATGCACGAGGGCGTCATCCTTGGCATCCGGGCGGACCAGACCCTCCAGGAGAGCGGTGATGATTTTGCCGTCAGCCACGGCCGTGGCCTTGTGCGGGTCAAGGCTGAGGGGCTCCTGATTGTTTCCCACGATGAGAACGCCCTGCTCCGCCGCTAACTCAGCAGAGCTGCGCTTCTCACAAGAGCCGAGCAGCAATGACAGAAACAGTACCGGATAACAGCAGAAACGCACCTTCAAACGATGAGGGAAGACGTGGGCATAAAACACGCCGACCGGTGCCGCCGGACATGGGTCGGCACTTTGGGTCGGCGTGTGAAACTCACATTGAGAAAGACGGATTAACCGATTTCTACGCGGCCGCTGAGACGGGCGCCCTGCTCCATGGAAAGCTCACCGGTGGTGATGTCTCCCATAACGGCGGCATTCCCGCTGAGGTGGCAGCGATTGCTGCGCACATTGCCGTTCACATGACCGTACACGTGAACCTCGCCGGCATTGATATCGCCCTTGATGTCGGCCATCTGACCGATGGTCACCTTGCCGGATTCGGAAAGGATTTCACCGTCAATCTTGCCGTCGATGTGCATATCGTTCTGGAAACGGATGGAACCGATAATCTCAATACCGGAAGCCAGAACATTGGTGGTGGGGGTACTCATATCTGATGATGGGTTAAAATCGCTATATCAACGGATTACACCGTCATGATTTCTTTCTGCTTAGTCTCGGAGAGCTCATCAATCTTCTTCGTGTACTTATCGGTGAGCTTCTGAACCTTTTCCTCAACGGTGCGTACGCCGTCCTCCGTCAGGACGTTGTCGGCCTTCATCTTCTTGATGCCGTCCATGCCGTTCTTACGGGCAGCGCGCACGCGCACCTTGGTATCCTCTGCCAGGCTCTTCACATACTTGCAAAGCTCCTTACGACGCTCGCCGGAAAGCTCGGGGATGGGCAGACGCACAGAGCGGGCATCGATGATGGGCGTGATGTTGAGGCGGCTTTCAGCGATAGCCTTCTTGATGTCGTTGAGCGTGCTGGGGTCAAACGGCTGAATGAGGATGGAGCGGGCATCCGGGGTGGAGACCACGGCGATGCTCTTGAGCTTCATGCTCGTGCCGTAGGAGGCAACAAAGATGTCCATGTTATCCACCAGAGAGGGGGAGGCCTTACCGGTGCGCACGCCGCCGAAATCGGTCAGCATGTGCTCCAGAGCTTCTTCCATGGAGGTCTCAACTTCCAGCAAGAGTGTTTCTTCGTCCATTGTTGTATCTGTGTATATTGTTTGTAAAAAAATTATTTATCAGCCGATAACGGTACCGATTTTCTCACCGAGCAGGGCGCGGGTGATATTACCGGGCTGGTGCATATCAAACACCATAATCGGCTTGTTGTTGTCCTTGCAGAGCGTGAAAGCAGTCTGATCCATCACCTTAAGGTTGCGGGAAATGCACTCCTCGTAGGAAATGGTATCGAATCGCGTAGCGGTGGGGTCAGTCTTGGGGTCAGCGGTGTACACGCCATCCACGGATGTGGCCTTCATCACCACCTCTGCATTGATTTCGCAGGCGCGAAGAGCAGCGGCGGTATCCGTGCTGAAGAAAGGATTACCCGTACCGGCGGCGAAAACCACCACTTCACCGTTGCGCAGCTGCTTGCGGGCAATGTTACGCACGTAGGGTTCTGCCACATTCTTCATTTCGATAGCACTGTGAACATGGCAGGGGACGCCGGCTTCCTGCACGGCCGAGCAGATAGAGAGAGCATTCATCACCGTGGCGAGCATGCCTACGTAGTCAGCCGTGGGGCGATCCATGCCGCGCACGCTGGCCTTGGCACCGCGCCAGATGTTACCGCCGCCTACCACGATGGCAATCTGGAGGTCTCCGGCCTGCTGAGCCGCTGCAATCTCGCGAGCGATGCGGGCAACGATTTCCGGGGAGATATTATCCTTACTGCCGGGGGCACGAAGCGCTTCACCACTCAATTTAAGAAGAATTCGCTTATAAACAGGCTGTGTCTGCTCGCTCATGATGTAGAAAGTTTTTCAGTTCCGTGATAATTTGCCACTTTTACGCGTAAAAAGCGAGTCTAAAATGTGCCAGCGTGCAGTTTTCGTGTCCTGCTGACGTTTTCTTGCTGACAAAAGGTGCCGTTAGAGATAAAATACGTCCAATGACGCTGAACTTTGTTTCCCTATGCACCGACACCGCCGATGCGGTGGAAATAGCCGCGAGTGATGCAGAAACCGCGCTTCGCACCTTCCTGAGCAGCGGCTGGTTTCATCTCTCACTCAGCATCGTTATTGCCTGCATTCTGTCCTTTATCATTAGCAAGCTAACCCGGCATCTGCCGGAGCGCCTGCCGTTGCAGCTGTCTGCATTCATCCGCAAAGGGCTGTACGCACTTGTCTGGGCATTTGCTCTGGTGCAGGGATTGCGTGCCATCGGCGTTGACCTCATCAGCATCCTCGGCGCAGCAGGTGTGGCAGGTGTTGCTATCGGCTTTGCCGCACAAACCACGCTCAGCAACATCATCAGCGGCCTTTTCATCATGGGCGAACGCAGCATTCGTCTGGGCGACTATATCCGCACCGTCGGCGTGGAAGGCACCGTAGAAGCCGTGAACCTGCTTTCTATCTCGCTGCGACAGTCAGACAACTCCCTCGTCCGCATTCCCTGTGAATCTATCATTAAAAACCCCGTCGTCAATGTCACCGGCGATGAGCTGCGCCGTTGCGATTTCGACCTGGGAGTTGATTATGACAGCAATCTGGAGCAGGTGCGCGACGTTATTCTGAAACTCGTGGAAGCAGAACCGATGCTGGCAACAAGTCCGGCGCCCGTTGTTCTTTTTACGGGCTTCGGGGACAGCTCTCTGGACCTCCACATTGGCGCATGGTGCAAAACCGGCGACTACCACAGCGTCCGCTTCAAGTTCGCCAACAATCTTCTGAACGAATTCCGAAAGCAGGGCATTAACATACCCTTCCCCACCAGAACGGTATTCTCGTGTCAGCAAAATGAAAAAATCAGCCAAAATTAAATTTCTGACGCATCATCTACTTGACTTGCTCTTTCGTTACAGTAAAATAGCTAGCATCTAATCCGCAAATATCAATATGAAGTTCCCCATTATCACCACTGCCATCATGTCGCTCTGCGCTCTGGCTGCCACAGCCCAGGCCGAGCTGAAGGTTGCTTCCGTCAATGTGACTGAGCTCTACGCTAAGTTCTACAAGCGTTTCGATACGGAAAACTCCCTCCAGAAGCAGCTGGCAGACATCAAGGCTGATGTCAAGCCCCGCGAGGAAAAGCTCCTCAAGCTTCAGGAAGATTTGAAAAAGATTCGCTCTCAGTACGACTCCAGCCTTTCTGATGCAGCTCAGGCCAAACTTCGCGAGCAGAACAACACCAAACTGAACGAAATCAAGGCTGCCGATCAGGAGCTCAAGGACTTTGTGCAGCGTCGCTCCGTGGCTTTCCAGGAACTGCGTAATCGTGAGATGCGCCTGCTCATGGAGGAAGTTATGGGCGCCATCAAGTCCTCTGCCGAGGAACGCGGACTGGATATCATCGTAGACAATGTTGCCATCTCTCCCCGTCAGGAAATCGGCATCGCTACTCCGGTTTTCCCGCACATCAAGAAGAGCTTCGACATCACCCCCGAGGTGCTGGGTAAGCTCAATGCCGGTGCTCCTGAGGGCTTCGACCCGGATGCTGAGCTGAAGCGTCTTTACGGCAACGGCGGCGCTCCCGCCAATGCCCAGCCCGCTAAGTAACAACTTTTAAAACACCCCGAGCGTTATGAACCTCTCTCTGAATGACGTTCTTCAGCTCACCGGGGGCAAGCTTATCGGTGAGACTCCGGAGATTTCTATCTCCGGAGTCAACACTTTGTCCGAAGCCTGCGCCGGTGACATCTCTTTCCTGGGCAACGAAAAGTACTTCCAGGATTTCCTTACTACCAAGGCATCTGCCGTGCTGGTTCCCCCCGCACTGCCGCAGTACCCGGAGGGACCGGCTTACATCGAAGTGGAAAACCCCTCCCTTGCCTTTAATGCACTGGTAGGACATTTCATGAAAGCCGTGACAGAGTTCACTCCCGGTATTCATCCCACGGCTGTGGTTGACCCCACGGCCAAGCTGAATCCGGAGAAGGTTTGCATCGGTCCCAATGCCGTGATTGAGGCGGGAGTCAGCATCGGCGACGGCTCCGATATCGGCCCCGGCTGCGTCATTGGCAAGGGCGTGGAAATCGGTGAAAACTGCAAGTTCTATGCCCGTGTAGTCGTGCGTGAGCGCTGCATCATCGGCAACAAGGTTGTCATCCAGCCCGGCGCCGTCATCGGCGGCGATGGCTTCGGCTTCCTGCTCAATCCGGAAACCGGTCGCTACGACACCATCGACCAGGTCGGTATCGTCGTGCTGGAGGATAATGTGGACATCGGTGCCAACACCACCATCGACCGCGCCCGTTTCGGACGAACCGTTATCGGCGAAGGCTCTAAGATCGACAATCTTGTTCAGATTGGTCACAACTGCACCATCGGCAAGCACACCGTCATCTGCGCCCAGAGCGGAGCGGCCGGTTCCACCACCATCGGCAACTACGTTACCATCGCCGCACAGGTCGGTCTGGGTGGTCACCTTTCCGTCGGTGATAAGGCCGTCTTGGCCGCCCGCACAGGTGTCATGTCCAGTCTGGACGGCGGTCAGGCATACTGGGGCGCACCCGCCTGCCCGGCGAAAGAAGCCGCACGCCAGTTTGCCGCCATTCGCAAGCTGCCGGAAGCTCTCAAGGAATTCATGAACCTGAAGAAGAAAGCCGCCGAAATCGAGGCTCTCATCCAGCAGGCCATGTCCGGAGAGCAGTCCTGATAAGCATGCCACTTTCACAACCCCGGCACACAACGGTGTGCCGGGGGTATTTCATACCCATGCCCATGAAGAAATTATATACCTTATTACTGTTGTGTCCCTTACTGCTGAGCGGCTGCATCAGCACTGTCCATCAATACGCAGCGCGCCGTGCCCTTGTGGCAGAGGAAGTTCTGGTACTGCGCACGCCCATTCAGGATATCTGGCAGGTGGGGGACAAATTCTATGCCTGCGGCTATCTGGGAAAGGGACGAGGCATACAAAGTGGAATTCCCATCAAGAGTATTCTCTATCAAGACCCTGAATATAGTTTTGAGCTGACTGATGAACATCCCCGCGAAGTGTTCATTGAGCTGCAGCACAACATCCCCGGGAGAGAAACAGAAAAGCCGGAACAATTCAGAGCCAATTCCAACTACCTGACCGCTCTTCCCTCGCACGCAAAGAAAGTGACTATCGGCAGAAACTTCGAGCCGCAAGCCACATCTGCCGTCATCGGCACCCCGGGCACCGATGCTCACCAATACTATGCGTATCCCTTAGCTGCCGTCCTCGCAATAGGTGTAGACGCACCGGTCTCCCTTGCCATGACCGGGGCTCTCATCCCCACCATAGGAATCGGTGCAGCCTGCGCCAAAATAGGCAATATCGGCGCTCAAATCCAAACAGCAAACGCAACTCAGATCAGCGATACACCCGCGGCAGTCTCGGACCAAGCCCGGTAAAGATTTCCCAAGGTATCGTATCTGCCATAGCGGCAATCTCCGTTACCGGCACGTGCGGGCCTATCAGTTCGACTTCATCGCCGGGCTGCACGAAGGGCACATGGGTCACATCTGCCATGATCTGATCCATGGTTACTCTGCCGAGCATGGGGCAGTAGTGACCATTGATGTACACGCGAACGCCTTTTCCCGAAAGATGGCGATTCCAGCCATCTGCGTAGCCGATACCGATGGTGGCCACCCGCGTGGAATCGGCGGTAACATGAGTCCGGCCATACGAAACCCCATGTCCGGCAGGCAACTCCCGCACCAGAGACACTCGGGAAGAGAGCTTGAGTGTGGGACGCAACACGCCATCGTAAATAGAAGCCATAGGGGCTACACCATAAAGCAGAAGCCCGGGGCGTGCCAGATTCGCGCCGGGGATTTCATACCCCAGTTCCCCTGCACTGGCAGCAATGTGTCGATAGCGCAGGCAGAAATACGGCTCCAAGGTTTCGACACAGCGGTTAAAAAGTTCTATCTCGTTCTGCGTAAAAGGAACATCCTCATCAGCCGAAGGGAAATGTGACATCACGCCATCCACCTTGAGGTTCGGCATAGCTTTCACCTGCGGCACCATATCAGGCAGCTGCTCCGGCAGGAAGCCCTCGCGTCCCATTCCTGTATCTACTGCCACATGTACCAGAAAGGTCTTATCATACATGGCAGCCAGTTGTTGAAAATGGGCAGCTTCCTCCACCGTAGAAATGGTGCAACACCAGTTATTGAGGACAATTTCTTCCCTTTCCTCGGGAAAAGTCGGGCCAAGAATAAACGGTTTGGTTCGAATCCCGGCGCGGCTGAGGCGGCGGGCCTCACCCGCATTGGCCACTCCAAAAAAAGCAATACCGTGGTTATCGAGGCGGCGGGCTACCGGTTCGAGGCCATGGCCGTATGCCCCGGCCTTGATAACCGGCATCAACTCCGTGTCCGGCAGCGCCTGACGGGCAATGTCGAGATTGTGCGCAATGGCTTCCAGATCCACCTCCACCCAGGCACGGGAGGGGCTTTCGTGGTTCAGCACGTTCATGTCCCCACTTTAGCACCCGTTGTCACTTTCTTCAAGAGTAAAGCGGTGCGAATGTTGTCAATGCGGCATTTTTCTACTGACTTACCTGCGGTTTTAGTGTATACTTGCTGCACACGCCATGGCTTTCACACATCTGCACGTACATACGGAATATTCCTTGCTCGACGGTATGATTCACACGAAGGATCTTATCAAGAAATGCGTTGAGCTCGGCATGAACTCCGTTGCCGTGACCGACCACGGTAATGTGTTTGCCGCCATTGAGTTCATGGTGAACGTGAAGAAGCACAACAAAAATGTGCTGGCATGGAACAAGGAACACCCGGACGAGCCGAAGCCGGTTTTCAAACCGATTCTGGGCTGTGAGGTGTATGTGGCTCCCACCCCTCTGGACGTAAAAAAACAGATTCCCGGGCGTAATAAGTACTGTCACCTGGTGCTGCTCTGTGAAAACAACATCGGTTGGGAAAACCTCATCAAAATCGTCTCCCGCGGTCACTTGGACGGATTCTACTACAAGCCGCGTATCGACTACGATACTCTGCGGGAATTCAGCGAAGGGCTCATCTGCCTTACCGGCTGCGTCTCCGGTCCTATGCAGGAGTGGATTCTGAAGGATGAGCCGGAAAAGGCGGAGGAAGAGCTGCTAAAGCTGGTAGACATCTATGGCAAGAACAACCTCTTCGTGGAGCTGCAAGACCATGAATTGGAGGATGAGCGCCGCTGCACCCCCGAGCTGGTGCGACTTGCCCACAAGCACGACATCCCGCTGGTGGTAACCAACGATGCTCACTTCCTCAACGAATCCGACCACGATGCCCACGATGTCTTTATCTGTGTGGGTACGGGCAACAAGCGCATGGATGGCAAGCGCATGCGCTACCCCCGCAGCGTCTACTTCAAGAGCGAGGAGGAAATGCGGCAGCTCTTCCCGGAATACCCCGACGCCTACGAGAACACCAACATTATCGCCGAGCGCTGCAACACCTCTATCAAGCTGGACTCCACCTCCACCGAGCGTTACCCCGAGTTCGCACCGGAAGACGGCTCCACGCGTGAGGAATACCTGCGAAAAGTCTGTTACGAAGGGCTTGCGGAACGCTACGGCAAGGAACGTGCGGAAAATGACAAGGAACTGCGCGCCCGCCTGGACTATGAGCTGAGCATCATCAACCAGCTGCGATTCCCCAGCTACTTCCTCATCACCGCAGACTTCATCAACTGGGCCAAGGACCATGATATCCCCGTAGGCCCGGGACGTGGCTCCGCCGCCGGCTCTCTGGTGGCGTACTGCATGAAGATTACCAACATCGACCCCTACGCCTTCAACCTGATTTTCGAGCGATTCCTGAACCCGGAACGCGTCAGCCCGCCTGATATCGATATCGACTTCTGCCAGAGCCGCCGTCCGGAGGTGATTGAATACGTGCGCCAAAAATACGGTGAACGCGCCGTTACCCACATCATCACCTACGGCACCATGGGTGCCAAATCCGTCATCAAAGACGTGGCCCGCGTGCTCGACCTCAGCTATGCTGACAGTGACAAGATTGCCAAGCTTATTGAAAGCGGCCCCGGTGTGACTCTGGAGAAGAGTTACGCCGCCAACGAGGACCTCCGCACGCTGGTGGAACAGGATGACACCTATAACGAGGTGTGGAAATACGCCCTTAAACTGGAAGGCACCATCCGCAACGTCGGCATGCACGCCGCCGGTGTGGTGATTGGTGACCGCCCGCTGGATGAATATGTGGCGCTCACGCGTGATGATTTGAGCAATCCGCACGGTGAAGTGGTGGCTCAGTGCGATATGGGCGCCATTTACAATGCCGGGCTGCTCAAGATGGACTTCCTGGGGCTGAAAACCCTCACCGTCATGAAGGATGCGGAGAACTACGTGCGCGACCGCGTGCCGGGATTCCGCTATGATGCCGTGGATATCTGTGATGCAGAGACATATGCTCTTCTGAACCGCGGCGACACCATGGGCGTGTTCCAGCTGGAATCCGGCGGCATGGTAGACACCTGCCGACGCTACGGCATCGACAACATTGAAGATATCATCGCCCTGCTTGCTCTGTATCGCCCAGGCGCCATGCAGTTCATGGACGATATGATTGCCGTGAAGAAAGGGCTCAAGCAGGCAGAATACGAGCACCCCCTGCTGGAGACGGTTTCCGGACTGACCTACGGCGTAATGATTTATCAGGAACAAGTGCAGGCCGCAGCCAAGCTGCTGGCCGGCTATACGCTCGGCGGTGCTGACCTGCTGCGCCGCGCCATGGGTCACAAGGATATGCAGGAAATGGCAGAACAACGCCGACGTTTCGTGAAAGGCTGCTGGGAGGTCAACCAGATTGACGAAGCCACCGCCAACGCCATTTTCGATAAAATTCAGAAGTTCGCAGGCTACGGCTTCAACAAATCGCACTCAGCCTGCTACGGTCACATCTCCTACTGGACGGCTTACTTGAAAGCTCATTACCCGGTGGAATTCCTCTGCGGCCTCATGTCCAACGAATCCACCAACGAAAAAATCGGTGTCTTCATCCAGGAAGCCAACCGCATGGGCATCGAGGTGCTGGGCCCCTGTGTGAATCATTCTGCCGTGAAATTCCGTCCGGAAACCATGCCGAACGGTCATCTGGCCGTGCGATTCGGTCTGGCCTCCGTCAAGAGCATGAGCTCGGAAACGGTGAAAGTGATTGTAGAGGAGCGCGAAAAGAACGGGCCATACAAGAGTCTGGAGGATTTCTGCTACCGCATTCCCCCGCAGAATGTACGCCGCAACCAGATAGAAGTGTTGGTACAATGCGGGGCTTTTGACTGGATGCACGTGTGCCGCGCCCAGATTTTCGACAGCATTGAGCAGTGTCTCAACGGAGCAGCCACCGTTCACAAGGACAATGAAGTAGGACAGATGGCGCTCTTCGACATGACCTCTGCCGCCGTGGTGCCCGAGCAACAGGCCATCCTTCAGGAATGGCCCAAAGAAAAACGACTGGACGAGGAAAAATTCCTGACGGGAGCCTACTTCACCGGCAACCCACTGGACAGCATGCGCGGCATTATTGACACGCCTAAATACCTGCCAATCGGTACCCTGCCCGACCTTGCAGGCGAGGAAATACGCGGCTCCAAAGACATGGCGGGCATGCTCCGAGCCGTGGCCATCAAGGTGAGCAAGAACAGCGGTCAGAAGTTTGCCATCATCACCGTGGAAGACTTCACCGGCAGCACGGAAGCCCTGCTGTGGGGAGATTCCTACAACAAAGCCGCTGAACAGGAGGGGCTTCTGGAGGTCGGCAGTTTTGTTCAATTCCGCGCCCGCATCTCAGAGGACGAGAAAACGGGAGGCAAGAAAGTTTCTGCCAACAATCTGGAGCTGATTGGCGGTGGAAACGGTGCACCGAAACGCCGCGGCAGCAAGACTCCGCAGTTCTACAGTATCACGCTCAATACCGCCCGACACGACGCTGGAGATATTGCCCTCATCAAGGAAATTCTCCAAAAATATCCCGGGAAAGTGCCGGTACACATGACATTCCGTAATTCGCTGGGCAATCGGATGACCATGGAGCTGGGAAGCAGGTACTGCGTGGCACCGTGCCCCAAACTGAATGAAGAACTTTCTCTCTATAGCTGATGTTCGAAAAAATCAGGATAGCGGTGATTATCGCCTGTCTCGGTATCTGTGCCGGGCTGGGTGCTCATTACCTGCTGGACAAGGAGGCCGGAATTCTCGTTAAACGGACGTTGAGTATTTCCATCCCTGAGAGTGGTATTCAAACTGATGCTTTTGGGATACGGCTTCTTCAAGCCTCCATGGAATTAAATCCGGGAGCATCCGACCTCGTTTGTCCATTTCTCGTCAGCGAGGCTTTACTGGTGTTGCGGGAGCTGGCAGAAACGCCCATTCAACAACATATTGATAAACTGGGAATAAGTGACGATATAACGGAACACACGGCATACCCGAATATGAATGTGACGGTAGCTGTTGATGCGGAGCTCCCGTTTTCAGACGGAAACAGAAATAATGTCCTCATGAGGCTACCGTTTCGTTCCAATTTTCCCATCGCCATGAGTCTTTTCAACGGCGCGCTGAGATTAATGGAAGATGAGACATCCGGTGTTGTTGTCGGCAGCAACTTTCTTTCCCGGAATACGAATTTTGTCGTTGGCCTGCACGCCGATTTTACCCCTAAATGGGAAACGCCCTTTCTCTCCGGTAACTCCACCGTCGCTGATTTTGAAAACGCCAATGGCTCTCTCCCGAAAGTACGAATGATGAGGCTTCGTGCGAATGTTCGCTATGTCAAGGACTCCAACGGAGATTGGGAAGCAGTTGCTCTCCTTTTAAAACCCCATTCGCCCACGGCAGGTGTGCCTACCGCTTTTGTAGCCATCCTTCCCACACAAACCGCTGCCAAAATGGCAGCGGATTTGACCGCGGAGCAGCTTGGAACTATTCGCAAGACCCTGGCAGAAGCCACACCCACAGATTGTTGTGTTGAGCTGCCGCAGATGCGGTGGTCTCCGCCCACTCGCAATTTGATTCCGATTCTCAAAAATATCGGGTTGGATAAATTGTTTGATATCAACGAGAAAAACTGGGCCTTCGTTGACCGAAAGCTAGGACTGGATGCAGCACCGGAAAAAATCGGCATCACCTTGGCTCCCTCCCATGCGAGGGATGAACAGCAGCTGCGAGTGGACAATGCCGCAACAACCATCAGTTTCAATCGCCCCTTCATCTGGTTCATCGGGGACTTAACAACAGCCACGCCTGCCTATTACATCGGGCTGGTACAAAACCTGTAGCACACACGGAATAAGCTTGCAATCAGCCATGGTGCATGCTACCCTCTGCGCGCAGAATCTCTTATACTATGCCCAGTGTACTGATTAAGACCTACGGTTGCCAGATGAACGAGCGCGACACCGAGCAAGTTCTCAGCATGTTTCTGGCCGGTGGCTATGAGCTTACCACGGATGAAAGCGAGGCAGACATCATCCTCATCAACACCTGTTCCGTTCGAGAAAAAGCAGAGCTGAAAGCACTGGGCAAAATGGGCTTACTCTGTGCCCGCCCCACCGCTAAACCGTGGGTTGTATATGGTTTTATGGGCTGTATGAGCCAGAGCCGAGGGGCTTCCATCTTCCGCGAAGTGCCTCGCGTGGATGTTGTCACCGGCACCCGCCAGTACCACAACGTGTACCGCATTTGCAACCGTCTGCTGCGCAGCCGTCTGGGACAAGGAATTACTGAGCCGCTGCGCCGCGGTGCACACATTTGCGTCACCGAGCATGAAGACGGCTTCCAGAATGCCATCCGCGACCACTTGCCCCCCGCCGGCAACTGCACGGCTTTTGTTTCCATCATGCAGGGGTGTGAAATGCGCTGTTCCTACTGCATCGTGCCCAGCACCCGTGGCGAGGAATGCAGCCGCCCCGCAGCAGATATTATCTCCGAAGTTAAGGAGCTTGTCAGCAACGGCATCAAGGAAGTCACTCTGCTGGGACAGATTGTGAACCGATACGGCAAGGATGAACCCGCCGTCAACGGGCGTTCAGCCTTTGTTCGTCTGCTGGAGGATTTGCACGAGATTGATGGGCTGGAGCGAATCCGCTTCACCTCACCTCATCCCATCGGCTTCCGTCAGGATCTAGTGAATGCCTACACCTACCTCCCCAAGCTTTGCAGTCACATCCACTTCCCCATGCAAAGCGGCAGCGACCGCATTCTCCAACTCATGCGTCGCCCCTATAAAAACGAGAAATACCTTAAACTCTGCGAAGCCATGCGCGAAGCGCGGCCGGATCTGGCCATCACGACCGATATCATCGTCGGATTCCCGGGAGAAACAGATGAAGATTACGCCCAGACCAAGGCCGCCGTGGAGAGGATTCAGTTTGATAACGCGTTCATCTTCCAATATTCCCCCCGCCGCGATACTGTCGCTGCCGCCATGGAAAACCAGATTTGTCTGCGCGTCAAAGAAGAGCGCAACCATGATTTGCTGGCAGTCGTCAACCGCATTGCCACCGCCCGCAACCATGCCCTCGTAGGCTCTCTGCAAACGATTCTGGTGGAAGGTCCCAGCAAGAACAACCCGGAGCGCCTTCAGGGTCGAACCTCCCAGAACAAGCCGGTTATCATCCCCGGAGGCTCTGCCGCAACCGGCTGCATCGTCCCGGTGCGCATCACGGAATGCACCGGCTTCACGCTCTACGGAAACGTGGAGGAATAAGGGATTACTTTCCCTGCTCCCACAAGCGCAATTCTATCGCATTAGCAGCGGCGGCAATCTGAGCACGCCGCTTGCTGGATCCCTCGCCGTGTCCCAGTTCCATACCGTTCCAATGCACCGTGGCCTTGAAGGGACCGGCAGGTTGTTCGGGATTCACCAATTCCACAATATATTCCGGGCCTTCGCAATTAATGGCCTGCAACGTTTCCAACAGGCAACCCTTGGAATTGACCTCCAACAGGTTCTGTGCATTATCGAGACTTTCTGCCAAAAGAAGCAATGAAACCTTGCGTGCCGCATTGTAGTTGGAATCCATCATAACCGCCCCAATGACGCTCTCAAAGGTATTGGCCAGAATGGATAGAGCCTTGCGTCCTCCGTTCTTTGCCAGCTGAGGGCTCATGATGAGATGCTCTCCCCAGCCGAGGCGCTCGCAAATGCTCGCCAGGTGCTGACGGCTCACGATAGCAGCACGCATCTTTGTCAGCAGGCCTTCGTCTGCCTTGGGGAATCGAGAGAAGAGCTCGCGACTGACCACCAGCTCAAGCACGGCATCGCCAAGGAACTCAAGCCGCTCATAGGCGAGATTCGTGCTGCGTTTCTGATCAGAACTGGGGTGCGTGAAAGCCTGCTTCAGCCAGCTTTCATCCGTAAACACATACCCCAAACTCTGTTCCAACGCTTCTCTTTGCATGGGGGTTAGTCTACCCCACATCCCCGAGTCTGGCAAGAGAAATTAACCTCAATCAATACGCGAACGCAAATAAGGAAAGAAAAAGCTTGAAGATATACGACATTATGATAGTCTTTCGTTGCCCCGCGAAAAGCAACTAAATTCTCTCTCTTGAACTTTGTTACCACCAGCTTTGTTCTCTTCTTTCTCCCGGTTCTCTGCATCGGGTGGTTGATGCGTTCCCGTCCGGCAATCTACAAATTTTTTCTGATAGCTGCCGGACTTTTCTTCTACGGGAATCTGGGGCTGGAATACCTGATTTTGCTGTTCGGCGTGGCTTTTTTCAACTGGGGGAGCGCGGCACTTCTGGGAAAAACATCGCGAGTATTCTCTCGCAAGCTCATCGTAGCTGCAGACGTCAGCATCCATGTGCTGATACTGGCTTTTTTTAAATACGCGGAATCATTCTTCCTGTGGATTAATGACAGCATGGGACAGGACTCTCCGCTCAGACATTGGCTGTTGGAATCAGGCGCAGGTGATATCGTGCTGCCGGCAGGCCTTTCCTTCTACACCTTCCAAGGGCTCTCCTACGCCATTGACCACTTCCGTAATCCTGATCGCAAGGCGCGCTCCTTTGCCGATGTTCTGGCCTACATTTCCTTTTTTCCCACCATCATGGCGGGGCCCATCATGCGGGAACAGGACTTTTTCCCGCAATTGGAGGAACGGCCCAACGACCGGAGAGCGTTTAATGATGGCATGGCCCTTATCCTCAGCGGGTTATTCAAAAAGGTAGCATTGGCAACCTACCTGTCGGAACACGTGGTGGACCCGTTCTTCCGTGACCCGGAAAGCTATTCTTCCGGCGTTGCACTGGTTGGTATCTACGCTTATTCCATTCAGATTTTTCTTGATTTTTCCGGGTACTCTGATTTAGCCATCGGCATAGGACGGCTCATGGGCTTCAATCTGCCGCAGAACTTCAATTCACCCTATCGCGCCCTCAATCTGCAGGATTTCTGGCACCGTTGGCACATATCCCTCTCCCGTTGGTTAAGGGACTACCTGTATATCCCCTTGGGAGGTAACCGCAGAGGCAATCGCTATGTCAATCTGACCATTACGATGGTTATCGGCGGCATCTGGCATGGCAACAGTATCAATTTCCTCATCTGGGGATTCTTCCATGGCATGGGGCTCGTGATTGTTCACGCATTCGGGCAGTTAAAAAAGAAGTTCAGCATCTCAACAGAATCTCATCACAGCAAGCTCCTGAGCATTCTATCCTGGCTGCTGACATTCCATTTTGTCACCCTGCTCTGGGTATTCTTCCGTGCAAAAGATTTTGACGAAGCACTACATGTGCTGAAGGCCGTTCTTTCCGTACACGAGGGAGCAACAATACCGTCCATAGCTGTACTGATTATCCTGCTGGGACTCATTATGCAGTGGGGTGGCCCCGTATGTTTCCGCGCATTCGCCGGGCTGCAAAACCGTCTTCCCTGGTTTGTTCAGGCCATTATCGTCGGGTTACTGGGGGGAATTATTCTGAGCATTGGCCCGGAAGGGGTGCTTCCTTTCATCTATTTCAATTTCTGATAGGCCATGCGTTTCAAGCTTCCGAACTCCCTGAAGATATGTCTGGGCACCTGCATGGCGGCTCTCATTCTCGGTTTGCAGAACATAGACGAATACTGCGAACAATTTGAAAGCAACCATCGCGATCTGGTGGGAGCGGCAGAATGGGTAAAGAATGCGGCATACAGCACCGGTCTTCCCGACCTATACGAAGCAGAGCGAAAACTATTCGCTACCGCTTCCCGGCTGCTCCCAAGCTTGGGCGACAGCAGAAAAGAAGTACTGCCGCCCGTACCCAAGCCGAAAATCGTCTATGTACGAGTACCGGCACTCCGGCAGCTCAACACGTTCAGAAACGTGCCGAAGGAAAAGGAAAGCACACTGATTCCGGCGGAGTTAATCACCGAACCGACAACAGATATATTGCAGGCTGAGTCAGCCAAAATAGAGGAGAATACCCCCACACAGGCAGAGCCATCCGTTCAAGTTCCTGAGCCGTTCCCCGAGACACCGGAACCGCAGACGATTACACCTGCGACTCCTACCGAGACACCTGAGCCTCAGCCGGAACAGGCCGTCGCACAGGAGCTCACCCCAGCAGATCTCTGCCGAGAGAACGAGCAATCGCCGGTTCACTGCCGTATCATGTTACTGGGGGATTCGCTCATGGAGGATTTGGGGCCGGCAACGCATCGTACGCTTCGCCACCGCAAGGGCCTTCACTTCATCCTGACCGCAAAATATTCTACCGGATTGACACGGCCGGAATACTTCAACTGGCCGAAAAATATGGAAAATGCAGTTGCCGAGACTCGCCCGGACATCATCATTTTCTTCATTGGCGCGAATGACGGCATGCCTATCAAATTAGACGGACGCAATGTTTACCCGAATTCCGGAGAAGCCTGGAGGTCTGCCTATCGCACCAAGATGGCCGAATTGTTTGAAATCGGGCGGCGACACAACTGTAAAATGATATGGGTCGGGCTACCTCCCATGGGAAGTCGCTACGCAAAGATTCTGGAACAAACGGCACACGCGCAGCGGGAGGGCTGTCAAGAACAAGGCATCCGTTATATCGACACCGTCCCTGTTTTAGGCGATGAGAACGGAAAGTTCCGCACCTATATGACCGATAGCAGCGGCAAAGCCATCCGTCTGAGAACCAGAGACAAAGAGCATCTTTCGCCCCATGGCAACAAACTTGTTATTGAACAACTGCTGCCCGTTCTGGAACAAAGCATTGCCGAGTTCCGCAACAAACATCCGGAAAAGCGGCTAAGCGAAGAAGAAGAAGCCCGCACCGGGCGTGCACCGCTGGATATAACCATTAAATATGCTCCCGGAAAATGATGAAGCACCTTCGGTTCTGTTTTCTGCTCTCGGTGCTGATATTTCTGGCAACACCGCTGTGTGGTATGCATCTGGAATGCGGGGGCAGAGGAAAGGCCGCCATGCCCATTCGCATTCTCCTCACCGGCGATTCCCTCATGGAAGCCCTTGGGCCCCAGATGCAAAAATCTCTGGCAGGGTATGAAAATATTACCCTCATTCCCATAGGAAAACGCTCCACCGGGCTGAGCCGACCGGATTTTTACAACTGGCCCCAAGTCCTGGAGGAAAACCTGCGGCAGCACCGTCCTCACATCGTCGTGATGTGGGTCGGGACAAATGATCCGCAGGGGATATACGGTAAAAAGGGGCTGGGCGAACCCTGTTCCAAAGAATGGCTTAAAGCCTATACCTACAAGCTGATGGAAATTGCCGGGCTCTGCCAGAAACACCACGCCCGCCTCATCTTCATGGGACCTCCGGTCATGGATGAAGAACCGCTTAATACCCAGCTGCTCAAAATTACTGACATCATGCGCCGCACCTGCAAACACTATAAGCTGGGGTTCATTGATACCCGCCCCCTGCTGGCAGACAAACAGGGAAAATACGTCCACCGCGCCACGATGCCCGATGGCAAGGTAAAAGACATCCGATGGAAAGATAGAGTTCACATTACGGGCGATGGCAATATACTGATAATGAAAAAATTGTTACCATACATGGGCAGCATTATCCCCGAAGAACGAACCAAAGGGAATCGGCTCCAACATACAGATAAAAGCAGTCGCTCCACTTCTGCCGGGCGAAGCATTATTCGCGTTCGATAATACACAGTTGACGGCATTTGCACTTGTTTATACCGCAGTCGTGCGTTATACTCGCCCTGCGAATAATCGTTAACGCTATATTATCATGAACAAAACCATCATTGCTCTTTGTACTGCTTTCTGCATTGCCCTCCCCGCTGCTTCTGCTCTTGACCTCAGCTCGATGAAGCCCAAAGTCAACACAGGTTCCGTCAAGGTGAACAAGCCCTCTGTCAAAGCCACGGAAAAGGGTATCGAAATCACCAAGCCCTCCGTTGAAGTGGAAAAGCCCTCTATCGAGATGCCCACTATTGAAAAGCCCAAGGCACCGGAATTCAAGAAGCCTGAGCTCGACATCCAGAAGCCCTCTATCGATGTGACCAAGCCCTCCGTGAACGTGACGGAAAAAGGGGTGGAAATCACCAAACCCTCCGTTGATGTGAAGAAGCCCTCCATCAAGCTCAAGTAAAAAGCAGGGCCCTAATTATTTCTTATGGACAGATGCTGCATGAATACGGCAGCATCTGCCTTTTTTCTTGCACAGCCAGTCTGCCTGTGCCAATATAGCAACATGCTTTCATTCGAGTATCACAATCCCACCCGCTATGTCTTCGGTGAGGGAGAGCACCGCAACATCGGCACCCTGCTCCGCCCGTTGACCAACCGAGTCCTCCTCCACTACGGAAGCGGCAGTATCAAGCGCACAGGCCTGTACGACACCATCATAAACTCCCTGAATGAAGCCGGCATCAGTTATTGTGAACTGGGTGGTGTCAAGCCCAACCCATCTGTCAGTCTGGTAAAAAAGGGTATTGAACTCTGTCGCAACGAAGGCATTTCGTTCGTTTTAGCTGTGGGAGGCGGCAGCGTCATTGATTCCGCAAAAGCCATCGCTCTGGGAGTTCCGCACCATGGCGATGTGTGGAAACTCTACACGAAGGAAGAATCGCCGACAACATCCCCCCTGCCTGTTGCCTGCGTGCTCACCCTGCCTGCAGCAGGAAGTGAAAATAGCCCCAATACAGTTCTGACGCATGAAGAAAGCGCCCGCAAACTCGGTTACGGACACCCTGCACTGCGTCCGGTATTGAGTGTGGTGGATCCTACTCTCTTCCTTACTCTGCCCTCCAATCAAATGGCCAACGGTGCTGCCGATATGCTGTGCCACATCTTCGAGCGCTACTTCTCCAACACCCCGGACACCGAGCTGTCAGACGCCCTTTGCGAAGCCACCATGCGCACCATCATGCAGCAGGCAGTTCTGTTAAAGGCAGAGCCCGGCAATGTAAAAGCCTGGGGGCAGCTTTCCCTCAGCGGGACCATTGCCCACAACAACTTGTTGGGTGTAGGCCGGGAGCAAAGTTGGGCCTGCCATGCGCTGGAACACGAATTGAGCGCTGTCTACGATGTTCCACACGGGGCGGGGCTGGCCGTTATCATTCCCGCCTATCTGGAAGCAATGGTGCCGCACAATCCCGGCATCTTCGCCCAGTGGGCCACGAATGTCATGGGGGTACAACCCAACCGCAACACTGATAAAGTTATCCGTGAGGGCATCCGACGACTGCGTGTCTGGTACAGTTCCCTCGGACTGCCTCAAACCATGCAGGAACTGGGCATCCCCGAAGATGCGGATTTTGCCGGTATGGCCCGCGCTGCCTGTGTGCTCAAGGGTGGAACCGCTAACCCGCATCTGCCCGGCATTCATGCCGTCACGCCGGACGAATGCGAGCGCATTTATCGCGCCTGCATACAATCCTGACATGTTTCCTAATTGACGGAATCAAACAACCACACTACAATAACACACGATATGAATCCCGTTCTCCAATCGCTCAAAACCCGCCGCAGCTGCCGCAAATACAAGCCGGAGCAAATTTCGCGCGAAGAACTCGAAGCTGTGCTCGAAGCCGGCACTTACGCGCCCACCGGTCATGGCACCCAGTCCCCTCAAATGGTGGTGGTGCAGGACAAGGAACTGCGTGACCGTCTTTCCGGCATGAACGCTGCTGTCATGAATGCTACAAGTGACCCTTTCTACGGAGCACCTACCGCAGTCATCGTATTCTGGGACAGCGCCAATAATAATGGCTTTGCCGATGGCTGTCTGGTCATGGGCAACCTGCTCAATGCAGCTCATGCAGTGGGGCTCGGCTCCTGCTATATCAATCGGGCACGCGAGATGTTTGATTCACCGGAGGGAGAAGAACTCAAAGCGGCATGGGGTATTGCACCACAGATGAAAGGCGTAGCCATCTGTGTGCTGGGTTACGATAACGGCGGGACCTTCCCCGCCAAGCCCCGCAAGGCTGATTACATCATTTACGCCTGAGCTTCGGGATTAACTTAAATGGTACGGCGCAGGATTGGGAGCACCCGACCTGCGCCGTTCTCATTCTGAATCAGCTCAGATTCCGAAGCAGCTCTGCAAGGCTGCCGAATCGGTATACAGCCATAGAAAAATCCCCGACCTCCGTCATTCGGTTCGGTATGGCGGCACAGGGAATACCGGCATTATGGGCAGAACGAACGCCGTTTTCCGAATCTTCAATAATAAGGCAATCCTGAGCAGGAAGGCCCAGACAATTCTGAGCTGCCAGAAAGAGAGCCGGGTCAGGTTTGACCGGATAGCCATCCGTTCGGCAGAACACACCTTTAAACTCCTGCTCGATGCCCAGTCGCTGCAGCCAGCCTGCAACCCAGCGGCGGGAGGAGGAAGAGGCCACAGTCATGGCAATTCCGCGTGCATGACAAAAATCCATCAGCTCCCGCATACCGGGCATCAACCCATTGCGTGCCAGCTCTGCCTCCAGCCACGCTTGTCGCTCTGCCGTTTCTTTTTCCCAATCGAAGTTTTTACCGGTAAGGCGCTCCAGATGCTCACCCGGATTCCAGCGGGAATACCCCGCCCCCAGACAGGGAGAATATGTCTGTATGGATATCTCCTGCCCCTCTCGGGCATAGAGACGAACCCAAGACTGATATATGACCCACTCCGTATCGACAATGACACCGTCAAAGTCGAAAATGATACCACGAGGGATGGGAATACTCATGGCTGTCCCTGAAGTTTTGCCCGCAGCCATTCCTTGAATGAGCGATGTGCCAGATTGACGCGGAACAGGTAAATGGAGATAAAGAGATAGATAACATTGGGCAACCACGCGCTAATCCAGGCCTGAATCAATCCGGCCTCACCCAGTGACGGGAATACACGGTACAGGAAGAGCATGAGCGCAGCCAGAAGAACGGCTATGCCGATGCCTTTCATTGTGCCTCTTCGCTGGAATGTCACAGCACTGGGAATGGCAAGCAGTACCAACACCAGGCAGGAGAACACACGGGCAATGCGCACATGCCATTCGGTTCTTTTCTTGCAGCGGTCCTCGCGGGAACCGGCACCGGAGGAAATGAATTCATACAGGGCGGCCGTTCCCATCGCATCTATACGATTTCCCATGGAGGGGCTGATAATCTGATACGGCTTCTCCGAAAAATCCACCACCATTTTTTCAGAATACACATCATCCACGGGATTCACATCATCCGAATCCGGAGTATGCACCACGCGGTGGTACACTTTCTCCAGCGTCCAGGTGGAATCCAGCTTGTTCCATGTGGCTGAGCCAATGGTATACTGCTCCAGCAGCTTGCCTCGCGTTTGTTTGTCAAACTGTTCAATGATGACCTCGCGAAGCGGCGCTCCCGGATTGTTCAGCGAAGCCGGAAACTTCACACGCCAAATGCGCGCGGTGGCGTCACTACGGTAGATGATGGGTTTCGGCCCATTTTCATTCGAATCACTATGCTTGAGCATAATCTGACGATAAGAGGCACCGCTGGGAGCCCAGTGGAACCCGAAAATGCCATATGCTACGGCCACGATGGAGGCCATCACGAAAATGGGATAGCAAAGCTTCAGCAGCGATCGTCCGGACTGCATCATGCCGGTAATCTCACAAGTACCGGAAAGCTTGCTGAGGCACCAAAGCGTACCCATCAACAGGGTGTACGGAAGTATCTGATACAGGAAAGTCGGCAACTGCGTGCCGTAGAACTTCAGCGACTGGATGAACGGGTCATCAAAGCGTGAACGAAAACGCTCCATATTGTCCGTAAAATCTGCCAGTATGTAGATAAGCAGCAGAATCAGCGTACACATCAGGAAATAGCTGATGAAGTTACGCGTCATATAGCGATTCATGGTATCCATGAAAGCATAGAATACGGCAGCAATAAAGGGCAGATAGCAGAGAAGCGCCAGAAATATGGGGCGACACATCTGCTCAACCGGATACGATGAGGGCATACCGGGCACTTCCCACCTCATCTGTTCCAGTTCTCCCGGCACCAGATATAAGGCCAACAGAGTTCCCAGCACAAACCAGATAACCGCAGGTAAAAATCGACGAATGAATGACATGGTGTTTATTGAAATCTAGTATATTAGCACCCCTTACCAAGGCGTTCCGCAAGATATTCCGGCAATCCCACGGCAAGGATAGCCTGTTGTGCGGCTTCCACATCATACGGCACGCGACGGAATGTCACCGTACGAGCATCCGTATCATACACGACATAACAGGCGCGGATGTCGCGATCGCGCGGCTGACCGACGGAACCGACATTGATGAAATACTTATACCCTTCCATCAGCTCCAGTTCAGAGCATCCTTGTCCATAGAGATTTTCCAGGAAATCAGGATATTCACTCACCTGATAATCGGGGCTGCAGACAAATACCTTGGGATCATGCGTATGCCCATGGAAACACAGAGGAGAAAACTGCCGCATGAAATGCGCTTTAGCGTCATTGGCATTGAAAATGTAATTCCACGCCTTGGGGAAATCCAGACTGGAATGCACAATCGTGAATGCAGAAGAAACCACTCGCTGGTATTGCAGGCGAGCCAGCCAATCTATCTGCTCCTGGTCCAACTGGTCGCGTGTCCATTTCAGCGCAGCACGAGCAACAGCATTCATGCGGCAAAAATCCTCACGCGCCACCTCATCATCGTGATTCCCCTTGACGACATGGCAGTTCAGGCTGCGAATGTAATCCAGACACTCCCTCGGATATGCACCGTAACCAACAACATCCCCCAGACAAACGACCTGAGAACACTGCATGAGCTGCACATCCTCCATGACGGAACAGAGAGCATGCAGATTGGCATGAATATCGCTGATAACGGCTATACGCGGCATACTGATACTCGTTTCTTATACCACACACCGCGCCAAGGCGCAAGCACGGAATGCATTTTCAGCACCCCATGAGTAAAATTATTTAAGATTTGCGTAAATTCATTTCTTGTTCGCGTATTTCCTGAGTCAATTTCATGGCACAGAAATCGGGACCGCACATGGAGCAGAAATGAGCTTTCTTGGCAGAGGCATGCGGGAGCGTGATATCGTGGTATTGCCGCGCGCGGTGGGGGTCAAGGGACAGGTTGAACTGGTCTTCCCAGCGGAATTCGAATCGGGCTTTTGCCAGAGCATTGTCGCGGAGCTGAGCTCCCGGGTGTCCTTTGGCAAGGTCAGCTGCGTGAGCAGCCAGCTTGTAAGTCACAACGCCCTCGCGTACATCCTCTTTATCAGGGAGGCCCAGATGCTCCTTGCGGGTTACATAGCAGAGCATGGCGCAACCGCGCTGAGCAATGATGGCACCACCCAGCGCACCGGTGATGTGGTCATACCCGGGGGCAATATCCGTAGCCAGCGGCCCGAGCGTATAGAACGGAGCCTCGTGGCACCACTCCAGCTGCTTTCGCATATTTTCCGGCACCAGATGCAGTGGCACATGACCGGGGCCTTCGTTCATCACCTGTACTCCGGCAGCCCAGGCGCGGCGAGTGAGTTCTCCCTGCACCTCCAACTCTGCCAGCTGGGCAAAATCATTTGCATCTGCCACAGAACCGGGACGCAACCCATCACCGATAGAAATGGCCACATCGTATGTGGCAAGGATAGTGCATATCTCATCCCAATGCTCATAGAGGAAGTTTTCCCGGTGATTAATCATCATCCACTTAGCAATGATACTACCACCACGGGAAACAATACCGGTTGCCCGCCGTGCTGCATGAGAAACAAAACGATGCAGCAGCGCGGCATGAATCGTCACATAGTCCACCCCTTGTCGTGCCTGCTCAATGAGAGTGTCACGGAAAATAGGCCAAGACAGGTGCTCCACTCTGCCACTGCATTTCTCCAGAGCCTGATACATGGGCACGGTGCCGATGGGAACGGGGCTGTTACGAAGTATCCACTCACGCGTCCGATGAATATCTGCCCCGGTTGACAAATCCATCACGGTGTCTGCTCCCCAATGAATAGCCCAGCGCAGCTTCTCCACTTCCTCCACGATCCCGGAAGAAATAGCGGAATTACCTATATTGGCATTGATTTTGCAGAGGAAATTGCGACCGATTATCATCGGCTCTGCCTCCGGGTGATTGATATTGGCGGGGATAAGCGCTCTCCCGGCAGCAATCTCATCACGCACAAACTCCGGGGTAAAAAAGGCAGGCATGCGTCCGCCGGGATATTGTCCGGCAGGATGCTGACAAGATAGATTGGAACGATTAATTAACGAATCGGGAGAGAATCCCTCCTGAGCCTCAAGTTCGCTGGGGCGCGGCATCCCCGTACCTAATTCATCCAACAGCCACTGTGCTGACGCAGGGCGGGTTCGAGCATGGGGAAAACGGTCATAAACCGCTTTGAATGCTGCTTCTCTGCCTAAATTTTCACGGATGGCCACATACTCCATCTCCGGGGTAATGATTCCGCGGAGTGCATAGGCTCTCTGGGTGGGAGGAGTTGCAGCATCTGCAGCCCGCAATACACCATCTGCATCCTGCACGACATCGGCGCGGGCAGATATCCACGGACGCCGCAATGCAGGAAGCCCCTGCTCCTCGCTGCCGGAGAATTCATCATCACCCCACGGACCGGAACAATCGTAAATTCTGACGGGTTCATTGGATTCTGTGCTCCCGTCCGGAAAAACAGAATCGCTCAACGCAACCTCGCGCATCGATACGCGAATGTCAGGATACATGCTTCCCGGCACATAAATTCGCCGGGAGCCGGGATACTTCAAATCCTCCGTGTTCATGGAGTATACTTTACACTCCCGGAACGAAAGCTAAAAGAAAAAAAACAGATAACTGACACAATCATCAGCGGGATATAAAGCGCACAAAACGCACACTCCCTGCACCCAGCTCTTCGTTCAAAGCCTTGACAATGCTCGTTTTCAAACGGGTCAATTCGTAACGGACCGTAGGATGCCCGACTCTTATACAGGCAGTCCCGGAAGCAACGGACACAAGCTCTGAAAGCTTGACGAGGGCATTGCCGGCAGCCTTCTGCCACGCACTTGCCAAAATTTCCGGCGCGAGATTTTCTTCAAGATGCATCTCATCCATCACCTCTGCCAGCAGAGAATCCATTGTTCGGATATTTGAGCGCGAATCAAGCTCCGGGCCGGAACCAAAAAAATCTGCCATTGCCTGATCGCGACATCCATCCGTGCGTGAACGAAAACGGACGGCTCGCTCCGTTCCATCCGACAGCCGTTGCATGAAAAAGCGCGGCGGTCGATTGCTTTTCAACGATACAGATGAGGTCGTTACAGAGGGCGACAACTCATCTGCTTTTTTTTTGCGTCGTGGCGGCATACAGCAGAGAAAAGGCAATCCGGCAGCAGAGCAGCTCCCGGATTGCCATGAAGTAATCAGAAATGCGCGGTTTATTACTCGCCGTCATCACCGATGGCCTGCACAGGGCAACCCTCAAGAGCCTCATTGCAGAGTTCAACCTCAGCATCAGTCTCGGGCTGCTTGTACACGTAGGAGAGGCCCTCGTCATCATCGCGGGCGAAGAAATCGGGAGCGGTTTCACGGCAAAGGTCGCAGTCGATGCAGTTGCTGTCGACATAGAACTTGCCGGGCACATTCTTTTCTGTTTTTTCGTCGATATCGGCCATTTTGTGTATGTGGGGGGTTAACCCATGGCTAATTTTGACCTTTTTTTTGCAGAATGCAACCCTTTTTTGTTGCAACGTGCGATTTTTCGAGTCAAAATAAGCGCATGCAGGAGAGAGAAAGCCAAGATAAGCCGAAAAAAAGAATACGATTCACCTTTTGGGGTATCATGGGATATGGTCTGATACTGGTTGCAATAGCCGGCATTATTCTGTTCTACATTAAAATGCCCATGCATGTTGACAGAGATTTGAGCAACAAATTGCCTTGGTCCCATGCCGGGCTGGTCATCAATGAGGTCGAAGCCGTCTGGAAATCCAGCCAAGGAAATGAGTTTCTTGCCAAGCGAACGTATGCGTACCCCGAAGCCCGCATTCAGCTGGGGGCTGCCCGGGGCAAAGGACGCATAGACGTGATATTCCTGGATCCGTTAGGGACTCAGATTGGAGACACTCACTATCTGCGCTATGAAAATGGTCAGTTTGAAAACAGTCAGGATCGTGTCAGCAAATCTGAAGGCAATACCGCCACCGTCTGGCTGGAGACCGGTTTTTCCTCCGCCGATTTGTTTACCCTTCATCGTGCAAATCGAGAGGAGAATCTGTGGCGAGTCGTCTGCATTCACCGTCCGGAGGGAGCTCCGGAAGGCATACGTCTGGGGCAACGCAGCATCAAGGCTGAAATTAAGAACCTCGAACAAACCCCATGAGTGAAAGCATAAAGCGCCACCTTTCGCGCATCCGGAATGGGCTGATTTCTTTTGGCAGCGGCGTTGCGATGTCCCTCGCGTTCCCTCCGTTTGATTTGGGGAACTGGGTATGGGTTGGGCTGATACCGCTGCTGTGCGTGCTCTGGTTGGGCAAACGGGGGTTCCTGCGGGGATTCGGTCATGCATGGCTCTATGGCGCGGGGTGGTACGGAAGCTGCTTCTGGTGGGTGAATGAGGTGGGAAACACTTTTTTCATCCCCCCCTTGTTGTTCTTTACGGTGGCTTTCATCCCGCTTGTTTCTCTTTTTGCCTGTCTGCCGGGGTTGTGGGGAGGAATAGCGAATACCCTGCTGCGTCCCCGAATGGCAGCAAAGCCGGATGCCCCCATCGACATGCCGCAGGAGAAGAGAAAAGAGCTCTGGAACAGCTGGGCGCGCAGGGACTTATTCTCCACGCTGCGCAGCGCCATAGGCTGCGGGGCTCTCTGGGTCTGTATGGAATGGGTACGCGGCAACGGCGACTACAGCTGCGGTTGGAACAGCATGGGCATGGCCCTCTATAACGGACTCTCCATGGTTCAATGGGCTGAATTTGTCGGCACGATGGCCCTCTCTTTCATCCCCGTATGCACGGCTGTGGTGCTGTGGGGCGCAATGCGGCGAAGCTGGCTTCACTTCCGCGGCATAGGCAAAGCCTGCATTCCCTGGGACTTTTACGGTATTGTCATCATCCTTTTCGGCCTGTTTATGGGCGGCATGTTTCTCTCCAAGGCCTATTCGCCGAATGTAATGATGCGGCGCGACACCACCATGCAGTTGCCGGTAATGGGAGTTCAGCTCAATCTGGATCAGAGTGAGCGCATGGCCGGCGGCGGCATGCATCCGGAATACTACGGCATGCTGCTGCGGAATACCGCCATGGCTTTCAACGAAATTCAGCGGGATACCGTCACCCGCGCCATGGAGAATTCGGAAGTGGGAATCATTCAGCAATTACCGGTCTGGGTTGTCTGGCCGGAAAGCGCCATGGGCACTCCCCTGCATCGCGACCTTGCAGGCGGTCAACTGCTGCGCGACCCCTATACGAAAAACTATTTCCTGCATGATGAAGGACTCCCGGCCGTTCGCAAGATGGTACGAGACATGGGAGGCTCTGATTTTGTGGTATTTACCGGGGCAGATGAAGTACTGTGGGGGGCAGAAAACGGTGAACCGCTGCCGCAGGGCTTGCACAATTCGATGGCAGTGATTACGGGTGATTTTGCCGGTATCACCACACACCCCAAACAGCATCTCATGCCTTTTGGTGAATATGTGCCGCTGGCGAGAGAGATTGAATGGATTGGCAAGGCATACGAAGCTATCACCGGCATGGCTACGGGGGATGGTATCAAACCCGGCAACAGCACACAACCGCTTACTATCCCGGTACCCGGCACGGAGGAGAAAGTAGGTGTCATCCCGGCTATCTGCTATGAAGATACGGTGGGAGCCCTGTTGCGGAAATATGTCCGAAAAGGGCCGCAGGTTATCGTCAATGTCACCAACGACGGATGGTTCAAGGATTCTGATTGCGGAGTACAGCAAGCCCGCAGCGCCGCGTTCCGTTGCATCGAACTGCGCCGTCCCATGGTGCGTGCCGCCAACAAGGGGCTGACTTGTGCCATTGCCCCCAATGGAGCCGTCATCGACTGCCTGCAGAAGGCAGATGGCTCTCCTCATCTGGCAGGCTTCAGCTACGCCGTGCTGCCCGTTGACCGCAACGCCGGATTTACCCTCTATGCCATACTGGGAGACTGGGCTGTCATTGTGTGCGCGCTGCTTGCCACAGGGCTGAGTCTGGGAGGTCTGCGCCGCAAATCATGACTCTTGCTTGTGTACACCGTCATGAGCTCATGGTCAGAGCTATGGGCTCATGACAAAATGCCACGGAAAGCGTAAAAAGGTGTTGCCATTTCCCGGCAAATCAGATAGAATGCGCTGCACCTTTTTCACGAAACTCAACCGGCAGATTTTCATTCTATGGCAAAACAAGCATTAGGCAAAGGACTCGGGGCTCTCATCAGCAAGAGCAAAGTTGTCAGCACTCCTGTACAGATTGCTGCAGACGAGAGCGACCGTGTGCTTCTGGCCAATGTTGCCGAAATTCTGAAGTCTCCTTTCCAGCCGCGCCGTCGTTTCGATGAGCAGCAGATTGAAGAGCTGGCGGCTTCCATTCGTGAAAGCGGCCTTGTGCAACCGCTTGTTGTTCGCAAGGTTGACGGAAAGTTTGAGCTTATTGCCGGTGAGCGTCGTCTGCGTGCCGTGCAGAGTCTGGGCCACACCACCGTTAAGGTGGTCGTCCACGAGGCTACCGACCAGGAAGTGGCCGAGCTGACGCTCATTGAAAACCTGCAACGCGCAGATTTGACCCCGCTGGAAGAAGCAGAGCAGTATCGTCTCCTCCAGACCCGTTTCGGCATGAAACAGGAGACCATTGCTCAGCACGTGGGCAAATCCCGTGCCGTAGTAGCGAATATGGTTCGCCTGCTGGAGCTGGCTCCTGCCGTCCGCAACATGCTGGACAACGGCGAAATTACCGTCGGTCACGCCAAGGTGCTCCTCCAGCTCAAGGATGAAGAGCAGCAGACCATGGCAGCGAATCGAATCGTCAAGCTGGGCATGACCGTCCGCCAGACGGAGCAGCTTGTAAAAGATTTGCTGAATCCTCCTGCAGAAAAAACGCTTCCCACGCTGTTGCCGGAACTGCCTGATGCCTATGCCCGCATTTGCCGCCAGCTTTCCGATGACTTCGGTACCAAGGTCAATATCTCGCTGAAAGGCAAGAGCAATGGGGTCATTGAAATTCCCTACGCCGGACGCGACGAGCTGGTGCGCATTCTCCAGATTTTCGGTGTACACGAGCAATTCTGATGCGGCATGCCCCGGGTTTGGCTCATGACTCCGCTGCTGGCGGCGACCTTGTTTGCCTTCGGGTGCAAGGAAAAACAGGTGGCAGCCCCGCTTGAACAACCGGCATCAATCGTTCCGAAGTCATTCAGCACATCCCCGGATTTTGACGGGCAGAATGCCTACCTGCATTGCCACAATATCTGTGCATTGGGGCCGCGTTTATCCGGTTCTCCGGCTTATGCTGCGCAACTCGATTATCTGGAAAAACATCTGAAAGCTGCCGGATGGCGGGTGGAAAGGGATTCTTTCCCGGTTCGCGGCATCAACATGATCAATCTGCGGGCAGTCAAAGGCGAGAGCACCGCAGCGCGTCCGTTGCTTCTCAGCTGCCATATCGACACGAAAATCAACATCTCCCCTGATTTTGAAAGTGCTGATGACGGCGCCAGCGGTGCTGCCGTATTGCTCGAATCGGCGCGAACGCTGCCGACCGATTTGGCCGAGCGGGTGGAGCTCATCTTTCTGGACGGCGAAGAATCCTTTGCACCCCGCATGAGTGAGGATGATGGGCTGTACGGTTCAAAGCACGATGTGGCGCGGCGCGGTGATAACCTGCCGCTTTACCAGATAAATCTGGATATGGTGGGCGGCCGCAACAAGACCATTGCCCCGCCATCATTGGAAACCTCAGATTTCATGTACGCTCACTACATGTCAGCCGTGCGGGCTCTCGGATTCAGGGAAGATAAATGGACCATTTGGCCCGGTTCCTACATGGACGACCACCTGCCCTATCTGGAAGCCGGGGTGGAGAGTATTAATCTTATCGCCGTATTTGTGGGGGCTGACTGGTGGCACACGCCGCGCGACAACATGAGTCGCATCTGCCCGAACTCTTTACGCGATAGCGGGCAGATAACAGCGGAGCTCATCCGAAGACTTCTTACAAAAAAAGCCGACTGATTCATTCAGCCGGCTTTCCTTTTCATCAGAGTTTTTGCAATCGGTTCAATACATCCGCAGGTAGAGCTTTCCATTCTTCCGGAGTATTCATCTGCTGGCGCAGCATCAGCTTGCCATCCGTACTGTATACCTCCAGAGTCAACAAATTATGTGCACCCCGCAGCAGAATCGTCCCCTCTGCATCACGAAACTGCACGGCCGACACCCCGGCACGGCCAACCATCCATCCGGAACCGCCCGGATTCGCATCGCGAGCCAAATCGCGAATAGCCTGCAACTCTTCCGTCACGCCGGGTGCATCAAAAGACTCCGGCAGCGTGGCAAAGTGACGACAGATATTCCTACGCCGCTCCCGGAATTGGCGACGAATCTCCTCCGACACCGTCATGGGGCGATGCATTCGGTCACCACCCACCGCCGCCTCAGCAGAATGGTGCACATCCGGCGATTGGGTCGGGCGCGGCAGTAGCTTCACCACAACTTCGCGAATTTGTCCGCCATAAGACAGCGTGGCCTTGACCTCATCCCCCACCTTGCGTTCCAGCAGGAAAGCTGCCATGGCGGCTTTATCCCTGATTGGCACACCATCCAGTTTCATGATAACATCCCCGCGTTTGACCCCGGCCGACTCAGCCGGACTGCCGGGCCAGACAGCACGCACAGGCACCCCCTGCTCCACGCCGGTATAGACTCGCAGGGCCGGAGAAAGCTCTCCCCCCACAACGCCGAACGTGGCCCTCTCCGGAGCAGCTCCGCAAAGAGAACCAAGGACGAGCACGGACATCAGATATTTCTTCATCATAACAAGTCAGCAGGAACAGTTACTTCCGTCCGATTGGGCACCGTTACCATCACTTTCATATCTTCAGAGGCATCCATCACAAAGGTATCCTCGTATGTCACCTCCACACATTGCATGGGAATCGCATTGGCATCCCAGCGGATGGAATCTCCGCCGTTCGTCTCGATAATACTGCGACTCGTCACCGCCTGCGCCGTATCTGCCGCAGCATTACTACGCAGCGCGATACCTGTTCCCAAGCTGCAACACATCAACAGCACCGCAGCCGCCGTCAGCTTTCGCCAATACGGACGAGCGACCATACGTGCGCGGCGCACCTCTGTTGCCGCCAGATACATCCGCAAACCGGCCCTGTCTTTCAGACCGAGCTCCATCGGAGCCGGACTCAATCGCGACAACAACTCTTCCTCATAGCGGTATTCTTCCTCAGCTCGGCCTGCATTCAGCATAGCCTCCAGCAGCCGGGCTTTGAGCGCGGGATTCAGAGGAGCCGGAGTTACACCCGGCACGGTGGGCTGTTCGTTGAGGTCAGTCATGATTCGATGGGGTTATCCTCCAGTTCCTTACGCAGAGCCTGCATAGCATAGCGATATCGGGACGTAATGGTGGAAAGGTTGGTATGAGTCATTTCAGCGATTTCGCGGAACGAGTGCTCACCCCATATTCTGAGGATGACCACCTCCGCCATTTCCTTGGACAGCGAGCGAAGAAGCTTCTCCACACGGCGGCGCAGGTATTCCGAATCGGCAGCACAGGCCAGCCATGGGCAATCTTCTTCGCCCTCACTCAGGAATTCCTGTTGACGGGCAGCATAGCTGCGGCGCACCTCCTCGCGTCGACCGCGGTCCATCGCCAAATGACGAATCGCCGTATAGGCATAGGAGGGCCACTGCTCCGGGCCGCCCTGAAAAGAACCGGATTCCACCGCCTGCACCAGCTGCACAAGCGCTTCCTGCAACACATCCTCCGCATCAGCCTCGCGACGGGTCTGCTGGCGGGCATAAAGCAACAGCTTAGCGCCGTTTTCATCCAACCACGCAGACCAATCCGGCGCTGCACCGGAGGAATGTTGCTTTGACGGTGTACTTCTCACTTCTTTCATTACTTCAGGCGCATTTGCAGCGCGTTTTTATTTGAACAACTTGTTTTTTCTGCTAAAAACGGTGCATACACAGCTACCTGCGCATGCACCGTTGAAAATTCAATCGGCAGAGATGACTATCATGCCTGTTCGCCGGCTTCGGCGGCGGCTTTCTCAGCCTCCAGCTTCAGGCGCAGCTTCTCAGGCAACTTCACCTGAATATGCACATCGCGAAGCTGGTTTGCCTCTGCAGGTGCAGGAGATTCGCTCATGAGGTCGGCGCCGCGATTGTTCTTCGGGAACGCAATCACCTCGCGAATCGACTCACTCTCGCTGATGAGCATGACCACACGGTCCAGACCGAGAGCAAGACCGCCGTGGGGAGGAGCGCCGAAGGAGAATGCGCTCAGCAGGTGGCCGAACTGCTCCTCAATGGTGGCATCGTCCAGGCCCAGAGCACGGAAAGTGGCATCCTGGAGGTCCTTTTCATGGATACGGATGGAACCGCCGCCCAGCTCATTGCCGTTGAAGATAACGTCGTATGCCTCGGCGCAGAGGTCGGTGGAAATCTCACCCTTGAGCACCTTCTCCACGTCCTCGGGAACCGGGCGGGTGAAGGGGTGGTGGATAGCGCAGAAACGCTGTTCCTCAGCATCCCAACCGAACAGCGGGAAGCGGGTCACCCAGAAGAGGTCTACATCCGTGTTGCCCTTGAGCAGCTCCATGAAGTCGCCGCAGGCCAGACGCACACGCCCCAGAATGGTGCAGCTCTGCTCCCAATCACCGGCAGCAAAGAACACGCAGTCGCCATCCTCAATGTTAAGACGTTCTTTCAAAGCCTCAATTTCTGCATCCGTCAGACGCTTCGTGATGGGGCTCTTCCATCCGTCGCGATTGTTAACGTCGCGAACCTTGATATAGGCCAACCCCTTGGCACCGGCTTCCAGAGCGGTCTGGGTCAGCGAATCAATCTGACCGACAGAGGGGGAGAAGTTCTTGGCGTTGATGGCCTTCACCACGCCGCCGTTGGCCACGGCAGAGGAGAACACGCGGAATTCACTCGTGGCGAAGATGTCCGAACAATCGGTCAGCTTCATCTCGAAGCGGCGCTCGGGCTTATCAGAACCATATTGATCCATGGCCTCGCGCCATGTCATGCGGGGGAAAGGCGTCACGATGTCGCGGCCCACGGATTCCTTGAACACGCGCTTGAGCATGTCCTCAATCCAAGTGTACACATCCTCAGGAGTGATGAAAGAGGCCTCGATATCAATCTGCGTGAACTCCGGCTGGCGGTCGGCGCGCAGGTCTTCATCGCGGAAGCAGCGGGCCACCTGGAAGTATTTTTCCATACCGGCAACCATGAGCAGCTGCTTGTACTGCTGAGGAGCCTGCGGCAGCGCGTAGAACGCACCGGGAGAAAGGCGGCTGGGCACCAGGAAGTCGCGGGCACCCTCAGGCGTGCTCTTGGAGAGGATGGGAGTCTCAATCTCCAGGAAGCCCTGCTCGTCCAGATAGTCGCGCATGGTCTTGGTGATGCGGTGGCGCAGAATCATGTTGCGCTGCATAGAGGGGCGGCGCAAATCCAGGAAGCGGTATTTCAGTCGGATGTCCTCATTGGCGATATTGCGGTCAAGCTGGAACGGCAGCACAGCAGCACGGTTGAGGATATTCATGGCGGTTGCCTCCACCTCAATCTCGCCCGTGGGCAAATCGGGATTCGTGGCATCCACCTCGTCCGTCTTCAGGCGGCGCACAACCTTGCCATTCACCTGAATCACGGACTCAACTCGCAGGCCCTCAGCCAGCTTGGCCAGTTCAGCATCAACCTCAGGGTGGAACACCACCTGAGTCTTGCCAGCACGGTCACGGAGGTCGATGAAAATCACACCGCCGTGGTCGCGCACGGTATCCACCCAACCGACAAGCGTTACATTCTTGTCAACATCTGCCGGGCGGAGTTCATCGCACGTATGGGTACGGTAACTATTCATAGTAAAAAACTTGTATAAGAGAGACACACCGCACCGCGGAATCACACGCGTGCGGAAGCGCGGCTCATTCTACGCCTTACACACTAAAAGTCAAGACTGTTTTGCATTCTGAGCGCATGCAGTCACACTTTGCCATCTCTATCAGGACTGTTGCTCCTTCAGAGCAGTCTGTAACACGGCAGCCACATGCCGCACCTGCGGCACGTTATCCAACAATCCGCCATATTCCAGAGACTCTTCTTCATTCGCGTAATTAAAAGCCAGACAGCCTGTCCTGTCTTTCTGCGCCTCCACAACGTCCAGTTGCACGTTCGGTCGCAGTTCATAGGATGCAATCAACTCCGACTTTCGAATCAACGAAAGGGAAAGATGTATCACGCGCATGTTCGTCACCAGACACATACTGCGCTTTTTCAGCGACCTTTTTCGCCACGGGAAAAACACAAATCCCATTCCGGCGAGAATGAAAATCGTCAATATCAGAACATTCTCCCATGTGCATGGCACTCCGGCGTACAGCACCCCATACAATGGAACCGCCATAAATACCAGCCCCATGAACGTCGGCTGCAGGATTTCACCGTTGACCGCATCGCTCTTCGGCTTATACGCCAGTAATAATTCCTCATCCTCTCTCAACACTCTCTCTGCCCATTCGCGGTCGCAGCGTTCCAAATCAGTATCACTCAGTTTCATGGTTGTTGTGCCGGTTATTGTAACAAATTATTTCCCGCATGCAAGCGAATTATGAATACCCCTACGTCGATTCACACCCTACGCTTCCCGGCTCGACAAATTAAGACTGTACGCTCCTGTGCTCGAAGTAAAATATTCGCCAGGATTACCAATCTATCAGTCATCAGAAGAGCTTTTCTGTCGTTTTGAAAAGTCTTAAAAATTGATTGACTTAACCCGGGCATAAATGATATAAAACAGCAGGTTCTCCTTTAAAATGAAATCAGGAAAAATAAAAAGAATAACATTTTACATATTGATTTCTTCGATGTGTATTTTGTTTTGTTTTTCCAAATTATATGTCAGGCATATATCTAAAAACGAATTAATACACCTGACTTTGACAGATACAGCATACTTTATAGACTACTGCGGCAGCTGTGATTTATTTGATTATTACACTTGTTTTCTGTTCAGACTCAAAGTATTTTCGTCTGAATGCACGATAAATCCTCATGATAAATTCAAGTTTGATAACTTCAAAACAAGAAAAAAAGTTGAGTTCAATCCTTTTACTGATTATTTCATGACTAAATAATCATAAGACAATCGGAATGGACAGCTTTGCTTGCCTCATTAATGAGCAGCATTGGCATTCTCCTTCTTTTCATCATCGATGAAACAAATATGTTAATCGATTATGAAACGTGGATTATGAGAGGCATGCCTCAATGGGGGAGTTTTACGTGAATTGTTGATAAAAGCCGCTGCACGCGTTCACCGGGCAGGATGCCCAGCTGCATGCGGTTCATCACATAGGCAAAGGAAAGCCCGAGCTTCGGCACGCAGAACGCATGACATCCCCCTGCTCCGGCGTGCCCGAATCCACCGCCGGGAAAGAGCTCCGCAGGCTCCATCATAACACCGCAGCCGAAAGCAGTATGCCGCAAAAGCGTGTGATCGAAGCCTCCGGCCTGCCGGGTGCCCATCCATTGGGCCACCTGAGGGGAAAAGGGAGAATCCGGCTCCCTGTTCATCAACAGTTGGTAGAAGCGACAAAGGCCGCGGGCAGAAGCCACCCCACCCTTGGCGGGAGAGCCGCAGCACCAGGCTGCAACGGTGTTCATCTCGCGGGGCGAATCATAGCCCTGCACACTATGAAAAGCGCGGTAAACGGAGCTGTCCGCATCGAAATAGGCGCGGTAGAAGTCATCCACGGGCATCTTTCCACCCGGCAGGCGTGGTGGCTGTAAATGAGCAATTCGGGATAAAACCGATGTCGGCACATGCCCCAGATAAAGCTCTAAAGCCAAAGGACGGCGGATTCTGTGTTCCCAATAGTCGCACACGCGGGCCCCCGTCAGTTGCAGCATCAGGATGTCCACCAGCGGGCCGAAGGTCTGCGGGTGATAGCCATAGACGGCGTTGGGGCAACAGCATTCAAACGCGGAGCGGAACGCATCCAAATCCTCCATGGGCAGAGGCTCCGGCAGCGCAGCCAATCCCAGCTGATGCGACAGAAGCTCTGCCACAGTAGCATGGCGCAGAGGGAATTCCGGCCAGAGTTTTCCAATCTCCAGCCAAGCATCCAGCCCCTGCTCTGCAAGAGCATTCAACAGACAGGCAGAAGCCACAGCTTTTGTGGCAGAAAAAACAGGCACCGCCGTCTCCGGCATCCATACTTCCCCCGGGCGGGCAAATCCACCGCAAAGACTCAGCACTTCTTCTCCGTTGCGGTACACCGCCACCGCAGAGCCGGAAGAAGGCTCCAAGGCAAGCAATTCACGGAAAACCTCTTCCAACGTCTTCATGACAGCGGTTTTATTGCCAGAATATACGCCGTATCATCCTCCACGCGGAAGGTAATTTCACAGGGACGGAAAGAGAGATGATAGCGTCTTTCCGCATCCTGTTGGTAGGCAGGGCGAGGGTCCTGCGCGAGCGTTTCCTCCAGCGCCGTAAGCCACTCGGGCGGCATCGCCGGTTTGTTTATCTGCCATTCCACCCGCAGGAGTATACGCGGCACACTGGTGAACCCCTCTGCCGCATCGGGTATGGAATCCGCATAAGGGACATAAGGCTTGATATCGAATATCGGGGTTCCATCCACCATATCCGCGCCGGAAACCCGCAACACCGGGCCGGGCTCTATGGACACCAACCGAACAACGGAAAGGCCGAGTCCGTTGGGGCGAAAGGGAGAGCGGGTGGCAAAAACGCCCAATCGGGTGTTGCCGCCCAAACGAGGAGGTCGCACGGTGGGATGCCATTCCTCACCATTGTGGTGGAACTTCCAGATAATCCAAAGGTGGGAAAAAGCCTCCAGCCCGCGAATGCAGTCATCGTTGCGGTATGGAGCTTCGAAAACAATCTCGCTGATGACATGCGGCGCCAGATTGCCCTGCCTGGGAACGCCGAATTTTTCGGCATACGGGCTGCGGATATGGGCAATCGGCTGCATAAGGTATCAGATAGAGAAGAAGTCACGCATTACCTGTTCGTAAACAGGGCGCTTGAAATCCGGCAGGGTGGAAAGGTCAAAATCAGCAGGCTGCACCCAGCGGTAATCACGGAATTCCTTATTGTCCAGCCACGGTTCCGCATCGTCGCGGTGCATGAGGCAGAGGAAGTAATGCTGCTCCTGCCCGGCATAGGGAATGCCGCGCTTCCGCAGAACGCGCTCACGTTCCTTCGGCGGGTAATCATAGCGATAGGGGCCTGTTTCTGCCACCACTTCATATTCGTTGGGGCGGAATCCCGTTTCTTCCATCCCCTCCCGGCATGCCGCCGTGCGGGGAGCTTCGCCTTTCTTGATACCGCCCTGCGGAAACTGCCAGGCGCCGGGTTGTTTGCTGCGTTCGCATATCAGCACCGTGCCATCATTGCGTTGATAGATGATGGCGGCGTTCGGGCGATAAAGTTGACTGTTCGGCATAAATAAATGGTTCTATCAGTTGAGTGGAGACGTCCACAATTCTTCACAGGCATCGGAGGGCATGCGCCAGTCACCGCGCGGAGAGAGCGCTATAGTGCCTACCTTCGGGCCGTCCGGCACACAGCTGCGCTTGAACTGCTGGCGGAAGAAGCGAGTGAGGAACATGCGCAGCGTGCGGTCAATCAAAGCCTCGTCGAATTCACCGGCAAAGGCTTTCTGTGCCAGGAAACGCAGTTTTTCCGGTTCTGCGCCGTACCGCATGAAATGATACAGCAGGAAATCATGAATATCATACGGTCCCAGAATATCCTCCGTCTTTTGCTCCATGGAGCCGTCATCTGCAGGCGGCAGTAATTCCGGGCTCACGGGAGTGTCCACCACATCCCGCAGCGTGGCGGCCAGCTCCGGGGTGCTGCGGCGGGCCTCGTATTCCAGCAGACAGCGGATGAGCGTCTTGGGCACGCTGCAATTCACGCCGTACATGCTCATGTGGTCACCGTTGTAGGTAGACCAGCCCAGCGCCACTTCGGAAAGGTCGCCCGTGCCTACCACCATGCCGCCGGTCTTGTTGGCCAGGTTCATGAGGATTTTCGTACGTTCACGCGCCTGCACATTCTCGTACGTGTTGGTGCGCAGCGCCGGGTCGAAATCCAAATCCTTGAAATGCAGCAGGCAAGCCTCGCGGATATTCACTTCCTTAAAGGTCACGCCCATGGCTTGCATCATCGCCACAGAGTTGTTATAAGTGCGCCCGGTTGTGCCGAAGCCCGGCATCGTGACAGCCAGAATGCAGGAATTATCCCGCCCCAACAGGCGACACACTCGCGCACAAACCAGCAACGCCAGCGTGCTGTCCAGACCGCCGGATACCCCCA
The DNA here is from genome assembly GCA_045121855.1 of Akkermansia sp. Taxonomy (GTDB): domain Bacteria; phylum Verrucomicrobiota; class Verrucomicrobiia; order Verrucomicrobiales; family Akkermansiaceae; genus Akkermansia. Next base: position 34,018 of record JBGVGW010000009.1, on the reverse strand, counting down.
GCACCATGGTCCTGGCATGCGAATGCTCCACACGCTTCGCCAACGCCGCAGCCTGAATATTGAGGATATCCTCACACTGTGACTCAAAATCCTCGACTGTCGGCACAAAGGGACGGGAAGGAAGATACGCATACTGCAAATCGCAGCGGTTGTCAGTCTCGCCCACGGAAATGAATCGCACGGGCGGCAACATCTCCTGTGCACGGGAAACGGAGAACGAACCATCGCTCAGGCGGGCATTCCCCACCCACGCCAAATCCACATCAGCATAAACGGCGCCATTATCTCGGGCGAATCGTTCATTCTCTGCCAGCACTCGGCCGCGACAGGCAATCAATGCCTGACCGCCGGAAACGGAATCCTGCGTACTCTCCCCCACCCCGGCAGAGGCATGCACATACGCCGCCACGCAGCGGGAGCTGAGCCCCTCCACCAAACGGCGGCGGTACACGGCGCTGCCCACCAGTTCCGGTGACGCTGCCGGATGAAGAATAACCCGCGCCCCCTGCAAGGCAAGACGAGCCGAGGGAGGAATGACGCTCTCCGCATCCTCGCCTATTTCCACACCAAAGCACAAATCCGCACCATCAGAGAAGAGCAAATCCGTACCAATCGGCACCTCTCCCTGCCCGGGGAGCGATACAGTATCCACCCTCAATTCTTCAGCCGCGCAAAAATACCGCGCAGTGTAACACTCTCTCTTACAAGCAATCACGCTAGCCGGCACAAGTCCCAGCACTTTCCCCTGCTTCACTACGGCGACCACATTATAAAGAGCGTCCTCCACAACCAGAGGCAAGCCCACCACCGCTACTGCATTCCATTCAGCCGTCGCTGCCGCAAAACGCAGCAAACCCTGTAGTGCGGCCTTCTGCAGTCGGGGTTGGAAAAACAAATCACCGCAAGAAGCCCCGGTTACACACAACTCCGGGAACACCACCACGGCAGCTCCTTCGGCAACTGCCGTTTTCATCGTCTCCACCAGAGCATCCACATTGAACTCCACGTGCGCCACACGCACCTGAGGCGTGGCCGCAGCCAGACGATAATAACCGTATGTTTTCATCATATCTTTCTCTGTGCACCTATTTTGCCAGAAAGCCCCCCTGTCGTCAATCCCCGAAATAAACCGACACATGATAGATTCAATTTTTCGATTTTGCCCATCGTCAACACGGCGCGGCTAACATTTTCTACTTGGCAAATTGTCAACAATGCTGTAATATAGGAGCAGTTCTAACCGAAACCACATACCGTCATGTCAGATTCCATCCTCATTGTGATTCCTGCCCGATATGCATCCACCCGTCTTCCCGGCAAACCCCTGGTGAAGATTGCCGGAGTGGAAATGATTAAGCGAGTGGCTGATATCGCCGACTCCATCTGTCGCCACAATGACAACTGCAACTATGTGGTTGCCACGGATGACACCCGCATCCTCGATTTCTGCAACGGTTCGGCCATCCCCTGCGTGATGACGGCAGAAACCTGCCGCAGCGGCACGGAACGCTGCTGGGATGCCGTCAGCCAGCAGGCTGAAGCCCCGGCTTTCATCATCAACCTCCAGGGTGACAACCCGCTCTGCCCGCCCTGGGTCATCCAGCAGCTCATCGATGAATGGAAAGCCTGCCCCGCAGACGTCTTTACCCCCTGTATTCATCTGGACTGGGCCGAATATGACCGTCTGGTCGAATCCAAGAAGACCACGCCCTACAGCGGCACTACGGTTCTGGTGGATAAAAACGGTTACGCCATGGCTTTCTCCAAGAGCACCATTCCCGCTATCCGCAAGCCGGAAAAAGCACGCGAAAGCATGGAAAAGAGCCCGGTGCGCCGCCATGTCGGCCTTTATGCCTACACCCACGGGGCTCTCAAAAACTACTTCGAGCTGCCCGAAAGCGACTACGAAAAGGGCTGCGTGGAAGGCTTGGAGCAGATGCGATTCCTCTACAACGGTCTCCGCGTCAAAATGGTGGAAGTGACCTATCGCGGTCGCAAGACTACCAGCGGTGTGGATTCTCCGGAAGACGTTGCCCGCGTAGAAGCTATTCTGGCCGAATACGGCGAATACGATCTGTAATCATCTGCGAATGAAAGTTCCGCAACACATCGCCATCATCATGGATGGCAACGGACGCTGGGCTGAGCAGCACAACGTCATTCGCGCCAAGGGCCATGAAAACGGAGGGCTTGCCGTGCAGAGGGCCATCGACCTCTGCATCGAAAAAGGCATCAAGTGGCTCACGCTGTACGCCTTCTCCACAGAAAACTGGGGACGCTCCAAGCTGGAGGTTACCGCTCTCATGCACATGCTCGGCAAATATCTGACCGAGCGATTGCCGGAGATGCAGAAAAAAGGCGTTCGGCTGCATGCCATCGGCGAGCTGTACATGCTCCCGGAGCGCAACCAAAAGCTTCTCCGTGAGTGTATGGATGCTACTGCCGGGAACACAACCCTCAATGTTGTTCTGGCGCTTTCTTACGGTTCCCGACAGGAAATTACGGCAGCGGCCCGAGCGCTGGCAACAAAGGTTCAGCAGGGCGAGCTTCAACCGGAGGATATTACCCCGGAGATGCTGGGAAACCATCTGTATACAGCCGGCATGCCCGATCCGGATTTACTCATTCGCACATCCGGCGAAATGAGGATATCCAATTACCTGCTCTGGCAAATCAGCTATGCCGAAATCCACGTAATCGATACACTCTGGCCGGATTTTGACCGGGCGGATTTCGATGAGGCTCTCGAATCTTTTGCCGCCCGCGAGCGGCGATACGGCAAACGTTAATACAACGCCACCACAGTCTTTATCAGAAAGGCCACACATTCATTTGTGTGGCCTTTATCCGTTATTGAAGCCTCGCGCAACAGGAAGAATCACATCATGCGAAAGCCACTCAACACCCTTTCATGAAAAACAAGAACATCACCCGCTATACGTACGAAAACACAGACTTCCAAGGCTGGAGAGTCAGCATCCAGCGCTGTGGTCGCATCATCACCCGCTATTTTTCGGATTTATATTACGGTTCGGAGGTAGAATCCCTCCGCGAAGCGGTTGCTTATCGTGACCACGTTCTCAGCGAGATGAGCCTGCACCACAACAACCTGCCGGAGTACATGGACCAGGAGCTGGAACACCTGCAGGAGCTGCTGAGGGAAAAAGAGCAGCACCCGCTTCATCAACACGCCGGGCGGCTGAGATAGTATCGCTCAAAAGAGCAGCTTTTTCAGCTCCGCACAGCCATAATAATTCTCCTTCTCAATGCGGTCTATCTGAGCCGCCATCCGCTGCAGCACACGCATCAGCGGAATCTTAACCTCATCCGTATGGTCAATATAGTTCCAGAGCTCGCGTTCATCCACGCCGAATAGAGCTTTCTGGTCGGCCAGAGATTGACGGATGGAAGGCAAGGCTTCGGCGGCAGACGCTGCATCCCGGACATCCGAAAGAGCATCCACCTGAGCCTCCAATGCGACTTCCAACCGCTGGCAAACGGAAGCCAGCGAGACCTCATCGGCCGCAACCGCATTCAATACCATGCCGCAGCCAACAACTGCACCCATTATCATCTTCTGCATGGTTGCATGTTAGAGCCAAGCGCCCCGATTGTCAAGAATTTACCGCAGTTGATTCAAATTAGCATCCCTTGGAGCGCCGGAAAAACCAAAAAAGGCGTGACTTTTCGCCCATGAGTGGTACAATAGACCCGTACTTATGAAATACCAGGGTCTTTATACAGCCATTATTACCCCTTTCAAGAACAACGAGGTCGACTACGATGCCCTCAAGGCGCTCGTAGAGGCTCAGATTGCAGCCGGAGTGGACGGCATCGTACCCGTCGGCACTACGGGCGAATCCCCCACGCTCACCCATAGTGAGCACATGGAGGTTATCCGCCGCACGATTGAGTTCGCCGCAGGCCGCTGCCAGGTCATCGCAGGAACAGGCTCCAATTCAACAGTGGAAGCCATTGAAATGACAAAAGAAGCAGCTGCCATGGGTGCAGACGGCACACTTCAGGTATGCCCGTACTACAACAAACCCAGCCAGGAAGGTCTCTATCAGCATTTCAAAGCCATTGCAGAAAGCACAGACTTGCCCATACTGCTGTACAGCATTCCCGGTCGCAGTGTCATTGAAATTGCCGTTGAAACCGTTGCACGCCTTGCGGCAGACTGTCCCACCATCGTGGCTATCAAGGAAGCCGGCGGCAGCGTGGAGCGCGTCAACCAGCTGGTGCAGGCACTGCCCGCCGATTTCTCCATCCTGAGCGGCGATGACGGCCTGACCGTACCGTTCATCTCCTGCGGAGCTGTCGGTCTTGTCTCCGTCACCTCCAACGTGGCACCGGCAGAAATGAAAGAACTTGTCACGGCAGCCCTTTCCGGGGACGGCAAGCGAGCCCTTGAGCTGCAGAAGAAATACTATCCTCTCATGAAAGGCCTCATGTCTCTGGATACCAATCCCGTTCCGATTAAGGCCGCTCATGCGCTGCGCGGTGACATCAGCTGGGAAATCCGCATGCCGCTCGTACCGCTGGCACCCGAAAAACACGATAAGTTGGCCGAGCTGCTCCGACAGTTCAGCCTCATGTAACTAACACGCATCCCATCAAAAGCTATGATGAAAGTTCTCATTACGGGTATTTCCGGCCGCATGGGCCAGGCAGTCCGCCAGGCTGTGGAGGCAAACCCCAACACCGTCATCGGCTCCACACACGATGTGGGCGAAGATATCGAAGGCGCTCTTGAGTGTGCCGATGTTGCCATTGACTTTTCCTTCCATGGCTTCACTCCGGAACTGCTGAAAGCAGCCATTGGACAGAACAAGCCGCTGATTATCGGAACTACCGGCCACACAGACGAGGAGCGAAAGGCCATCTTTGATGCCGCTACTAAGATTCCCGTTGTCTTTGCATCCAACTATTCCGTTGGTGTCAACACGCTTTTCTGGCTCACCCGAAAAGCTACCCGCATCCTCAAGGACTTCGATATCGAAATCGTAGAGATGCACCATCACCACAAGCTGGATGCCCCCAGCGGCACCGCCCGTACCCTTGCAGAAGTCGTCTGCGAAGAAACAGGTATGGATTATGACAACGATGTCGTGCACGGTCGCTTCGGCAATGTGGGCGCAAGACCCCAGCGCCAGATTGGCATGCACACGCTGCGCGGCGGCGATGTTGTAGGTGATCACACCGTTATCTACGCCATCGACGGCGAGCGTGTAGAACTGGCACACAAGGCATCCAACCGAGGCACCTTTGCCGGTGGCGCCGTTCGTGCGGCGCTCTGGATTGCGGACAAACCCGCCGGGCTGTACAGCATGCAAGACGTACTCGGTCTCACCGATTAAGGATATTCATGCAGGTATCTTCCAACGGCGTTCGCCGCGTAGGCTTCTCCCTTGGCTCCAATCTGGGTGACCGTCTGGTCACCCTTGAGTCTGTTTGTGACTATCTCGCTGATGTGTTCGGAGCCTTGCGACTCTCTCAGGTATACGAAACGGAACCGCTAGGTTGCCCGGAGGGCTCCCCGGCCTATCTCAATGCCTGCGTAGAGGTGGAAACGGACATGCCCGCACCGGAGATTCTCCGTATCTGCCAACAAATTGAACAGGAACTAGGCCGCACGCGTTCGGGCATTTATGGCGAAGCTCGAACCTGCGATATTGATATTCTCTACTGCGGCGGCGAAATCCATACAAGCCCGGAGTTGACCTTACCCCACCCCCGCCTTCTTCAACGAGCGTTCGTTCTGCAGCCGCTCTGCGATATTGACCCGATACTGGTGCTCCCCGGGAGCAACCGCACCATTCAGCAGCATCTCGATGCGCTTGCAGACGACCACTCTGTCACCCTCTTTCCCCTTTAAGCCTTCCGATATGAATCCGAAAATCGACGCCATACTGGCAAAGAAAGGAAAACAGCCCATTTCCCAGCTCACAGCCTACGATTATCCCACGGCTCGCATGCTTGATGAAGCGGGAGTGGACATGATTCTGGTCGGCGATTCCCTGGGAATGATGATGCTCGGCTTCCCGGATACTACCCACGTCACCATGGAGCACATGCTCCACCATGGCGAATGCGTCGTGCGGGGTGTCAAAAAGGCGCTGGTCGTCGTGGACTTGCCCATTCATTCCTACGACACTCCGGAACAGGCTGTTGCCAATGCCCGGCGGCTCATGTCAACCGGTGCGGATGCGGTCAAACTGGAGGGCGGTGTTGCACAGGAGGATAAGATTCGAGCCATCGTTGATGCCGGAATCCCCGTTCAGGCACACATCGGACTCCTGCCCCAGAGCATCAAAGAAGAGGGTGGCTACCGCATGAAAGGCAAAACTGATGAAGAAGCCGCCGCCATCACGCGAGATTTAGACGCCGTCATTCGGGCCGGCGCTTTCTGTGTCGTCATCGAATGCACCAAACATTCCCTCGCAGCAGAACTGACCCGCCGCAGCAGCATCCCCACCATCGGTATCGGAGCAGGAGCCGCCACCTGCCATGGAGAAGTAGCCGTAATCCATGACCTCGTGGGCGGATTCCCCTGGTTCGTCCCCGGATTCGCCAAACAACTGGGCAATGTGGCAAGCGAAATCACACGCGCCGCGAGCGAGTGGATGAGCAATCTGAAGCTGCCGGAGTAAAGCCCCCCTGCTCTCATTCCGTCTTGCTTTCTCCTGATTCTTTCTAACAATTCTTGAATCAGGCATATAGTTGTGTTAGTCTGACAAAATGGAGACGAACACAACGTACCATTCAGATGAGGAGGAGATAGACACCAACTACGAGCGTCTTCTCTGGAAATGGGGAAAATGCATCCTGCTGATCTGGGTAGGATATATCATGATTCTTCAATTTCTCGCCCCCTGGGTGAAAGCTGTCCTGTTTCCGGAATTCAAAACAGATAAAGGTTTTGATTATGGAGCCTTTGGTGACACATTCGGAGCCTTGAATGCACTTTTTGCCGGTCTGGCTTTTGCCGGACTCATCGTCACCATCAGGCAACAAGCCAAAGACCTCCGCGCCACCAGAGAGGAGATGCGCAACAATAATAAAGAATTTTCCAAACAGACACTCGAAACAGGACTTTTCCAATATGTTAAGCACATGCATTCCGTTCGGCCGGATCTGCATCAATATCGTATTGAGCGCATTCTGAATGCTGTTGAGGACTTTAATCGTTATTGCAAAGGTTACTACGAAAACAGGAAAAATCCGCTTTATTGGAGGAGCATACTTCAAAGCATCAACATCATCAGAGGTGAGCTCAAGGAATATGCCACATGGAGGCGCACTTTTTCCGACTGGTGCATAAAAATCAAAGAAGAAGCGCCTCATGCGGTAGAAAAAAACGAGATCGAGCAATTTGTCATCAACTATCAAAGCAGACTCTGGCGCTTATTCTCCCATCAGGAGCGGCGGGTACTTTTCATGCAATTTGCATTCTATATCAATGCAGAGACGGATAAAAACTGGATTCAGCACGAATCTCTGGCATCAAAAACAAAGTGCATGGAACGCTTTGCCCGCAACTTCAATAAGAAAAGCTATAACGCATTGCTGAAAGCACTCCACTTATCAGGGCCAAGAGAAAAGAACTACGCCCTTTCTCCTAATAAATTAAAACGCGTAATGTGGAGTGTATATATCCATAAAAGCATAAAATACCAACTCCCGAAAGAAGAAAAACGAACACTCAATGATTAGCACAGCTTACAAAGCATCAACTCAAGCGCCGCTCTGCGAATTCGCAGAGCGGCGCTTGTTATAAAGTGATAATAGCTTATCAGTATTTGGCAACAATCTTCATCATGTCGTCCATCTGCTTTTCGATGGATTCGACGAGAGCCATCTGGGTGCGGGTGCGATCCAGATTGTGCTCCGGGCGATGAATCTTGAAGTACGTGTCACCCTCCAGATAATCGGTCAGGAAACGCATACCGCATTCCATAGTGAGCAGCTTACCGGAGAACGGCAGCAGCTCCTTCTCCAGCGGGGTCAGGAACGTGGCAGCCTCGCAGTAGCCCTTAGCCAGAGCCTCGAAGTACTCCATACGCATGGTCACCTTGGAGATATCCTTCTCATCCTCGGCAGCGGGAGAGGTGGAAGTGCGAATCATATCACCGAAGTCATACAGAGCAGAACCGGGCATGGTGGTGTCGAGGTCAATCACGCAGATACCCTCACCCGTCACGTCATCAAGCATCACGTTGTTGAGCTTCGTGTCGTTATGGGTCACACGCAGAGGCAGTTCTCCGCTTGCAAGATAGTTCACCACACGATGGCAGTCAGCCTCGCGGGAGAGATACCAGTCGATTTCCTTCTGCACGGAAGCTGCACGACCCAGGGGGTCGGCGGCGATGGCGTTGCGGAAGTTCTGCAGACGCTTGGAGGTGTTGTGGAAATCAGGAATCGTCTCGAACAGCGGCTCACCGGGCAGATTGGCACCCAGCTTCTGGAAGTTGCCGAATGCACGGGCAACTTCTACGCACTGACCGGGATTCTCAATCATGTCATAGGTGCGGGCGCGTTCAATGAAGGGATATACACGCCACACGTTGCCCTCCTCATCCTGAGCGTAAGGCTTGCCATCACGCGCAGGAATGATAGTGAGCGTACGGCGGTAAGCCTCCTTGCAGCCCTCCTCCAGCAGCACGCGAAGAGCCTCGTCGGTAACGCGCTTCACATTCTCCATCAGCGGAATGGGCTGCTTGAAGACATTGCTGTTGACACGCTGCAGGATGAAGCGTACTCGGATACCGGCCTGATCCATCTCGATACGGAACGTATCATTGATGTGACCGGAACCGTAGGATTCGCCGAAGACGTAATCCCCACGCAGGTCGAACAGAGAAGCGATTGCTTTCAGGTCGAACATAATCAAATACTCGCGTTGGGATTAACCGAGCTTGGCGGGATAAACGCCATCCTCTACCAGCTTAGCAATGCTCTCCACCACGGCGGGCTTGTCGCTGGGATAGGTCACACCCAACCAGTTGGCGGTGGTCTTAATAACGCTGCAATCAGCCTTTCCGTTGTGAATGAGCTCGTCCACCACGGTGGGGATGTAGCACTCGCTCTTGAGCTCGGAACCGTGGGCAGCCAAGAAGCCGGTGAAGTGCTCCTTGATACGGGCAATGAAGCTGGCGGGGAACACCCAGAAGTTCATGGAAACGAGCTCCTCGGGGTCAACGGGCTTGCGCTCGCCGCTCAGGCTGTCGCCACGGCATACGCCGTCTTCTTCCATCTTAATCTTGGTGTACTCTTCCACGCTGTCGAGGTAGCCATCCTTGATACCGCAGATACCGCGGTTCACATCACCGTGGTCGCTGAGCGTGTTCTTGAGGGGATAACCAATCATGCCGTAGTGCTCCTTGCAGGGGCATCCGGGCTCGGAGGTCAGGAAAGCTGCAGCCTTCTCAAAGGCATCTGCGCCGTAGAAGTCATCAGCATTCACCACGCCGAAGGGCTCATTCACCACATCGCGAGCAGCCAGAAGAGCATGGGCGGTGCCCCAGGGCTTCACACGCCCTTCGGGAACGCTGTAACCCTCAGGCAGGTCATCCAGGCACTGGAAAGCGTAATCCACTTCAATCTTACCGGCAAAGCGGGCACCCACCTGGCTCTTGAAGGCCTCCTCAAAATCCTTACGGATAATGAAGACAACCTTACCGAAGCCGGCGCGAATGGCATCATAGACAGAGTAATCGAGAATCACTTCGCCGTTGGGGCCCATGGGGTCGAGCTGCTTGAGGCCGCCGTATCGGCTGCCCATACCTGCTGCAAGTACAAGGAGTGTAGGTTTCATAACTTAAATTTCGTGAGAACTATATGTTCGTACAAGGTTATTCTAGCACGAAAGCCCGGTTTGGCAAGCATAAAAGCGGCTCGCCACCGGGCTTTCAGGTCATTAGAAGCTTATTTCGGCTTTATTCCATATCCTCAATCTCATCCTCCAGGTCTTCCAGCGCATCCTCCAGCTCATCACAGCCGTAGTAGTTTTTAGCCGAAACAAGATTGGCAGCAGCCCTGAAATCCGACTTAAGCTTATCAAAATTGGCAGACTTGGCCAAGCCGGCCTCAGCTTCAGCCACCTCATTTTCTTCCAAATCGTCAATGATATCCTCAACAACTTTCATCTGTTTGACGAGGTCATTGATACCGGAAGCCAGCATCACCGGATACTTATCCGCACCTTCCAAGGAAAGCATTTCCATGGCACTGGCCAACACATTGGCGCGAGCTTTTACAGCCAGAACAGCCACGGAATCATCGGCCATGGCCGGAGAAAAGGCCACAGTCAGCAGAGCAACCATTGTAAGAAAAATCTTTTTCATATGTACGCGTTAATTTTTTGTTCGGATATCAATCCCGACAAGTCGCCCGGAATCTAACAGCTTTCCTCTTTATTTGCAAGACTTTTTTGTTAAACAATTCATTCCTCCACAGCCCCGTCCGCAAAGAGTTCGTAGGCGATGGCATCCGTTATCTCCACATCTGCAAACTCGCCTATCGGCAAGGCGGGGTCCACATGAATGGAGCCATCCACATCCGGGGCATCCCACGGCCCGCGTGCAATACCGGGAGCATCCACCAGAACCCGAATCGTCTGCCCGATGCAATCCTGCCCGATTTCATCCGCAATTCCCGCCATAATCATGGAAAGCTCATTAGCGCGGCGTTTTTTGGTGGCATGATGCACCTGCGGCTTCATTTTGGCCGCAAGCGTTCCCTCCTCCTTGGAATAGGCAAAGACACCGGCACGCTCAAAGCGGAACTCTCGGACAAAATCACGCAGCTCGGCATGATCCTCCTCTGTCTCGCCGGGCAGGCCGCTGATGAATGTGGTGCGGAGCCCAATACCGGGAATCGCCGCGCGGATATCGCGTATCAGGCGGCGGATATAATCACCATCCGTCTTACGGCGCTGCTCATCCAGAATATGAGCAGAGATATGCTGCAGGGGAATATCCACATACTTCACCACCTTCTCACATTGCGCAAAGGTATCAATGAGCTCGCGGCTCCAATGGGCGGGATGCGTATAGAGCACGCGAATCCAGAAATCACCGGGGATAGCATTCAACTCGCGAAGCAACCCTGCCAAAGAGTCTCCGCGAGAGGAATCCACCCCGCTGGTCTTATCCGCGCCGCCCTTCCACTTATCCATACCATAGTAGGTGGTATCCTGGGCAATGAGATTGATTTCTTTTACCCCCTGCTCCACCCAATGCCGGGCTTCTTTCACCACATTGGCCATCGGTCGGCTGCGGTGTCCCCCGCGAATGCGAGGAATCGCACAGTACGCGCAGGCATGGTTACACCCCTCCGCAATCTTGATATAGGCATAATGCGGCGGCGAAATGAGCGTGCGCGGCATGCCGTAATCCGGCATCAGGCGGGACACCTTTGTGGTGTAAATACGCTCTGCCGTCCCATTCAGACAGGCAGAGGCTATCTCAGCAACCTCACCGATTTTATCCACCCCGATAAAGCAATCCGCCTCGGGCATGGAAACCGACAAGTCACTCGCATAGCGCTGAGAAAGGCATCCGGCTACCAGGATTTTCTGGTCAGCGGGAGCCTCTCCGTTCTCGCGAGCACGAACAGCGGAAAAGATGGTATCAATAGCCTCCTGCTTGGCTGGGTCAATGAACCCGCAGGTATTGATGATAAGCACCTGCGCCCTCTCCGGCTCCGTATACACAAAGCCGGCTTCTTCCATCACACCAATCATGATTTCAGAATCCACCTGATTCTTAGCACAACCCAGAGAAATGAGACCGAATGTTGCCTGCATGGCAACAGTCTACCATATTCCTGCGAAAAAGAAAAGACCAATCCGGCCCTCGCCCACACGTTCTTTCGTCAATTGTTATATTTTTGCGTTCTACGGCATTGGATAGATAGGAGATAAGCGACTTCTGCATACTCACCAGCGGATTACCCTCCGCATTGTAGCGGGTGTTGATGGTGATGCAGAATACGCCGGTCTCTGTGGATTCTACGCTGTAGGCTATCTCCACTACGGGGCAATTGAACTTGGTGGGGGGTATCGGCCAGCGCAAGAGACTGTTTCACCACATTGCCAAAGCTGTCGTATTCGTAGAGCGTCGGGGCGGTGGTGGCGGTGTTGCTGCCGGTGTCCTGATACTGTTTCGTGAGCTGCCCCTTGGCGTTGTGTTCGCTGCGGGTGTAGATGAAGCCGCCCGGAGTATTCTGCGTGGCGGTCACGAGAGTCTACCCTAAGCCTTTGGTAACCTTCTGAGCGAGAATTGAGCCATCTGCCAGAGCCGTTGCCGTAACCGGATTGTTGCCACTGCGAGTACCTTTTACAACCATGAGCAGTTCATCTATCGAAAGAGGAGACATAGTCCGAATCAGGTCTAAGCGAGTCCTTTGGGCTGCAAAAAGGGGTTAAAATGGATGCATAATCAGCCCGGGAAGTCCGGTTTTCGTTATGAGTTGCGATTTTATAAGTCGCTGAAATCAAGGCACAAAAAAGGAGCGCTCGTTACCATTTTGTCTTGTTTACGACCGCTCCCATAATAGCCTTTTTGTGACTGTGATTTTTAGCAACCCCGAAACGCTGTGTATAAACGACTTATGATAATTGACGCCATTTTCTGAAAATTACCCCGAAATTTGCCATATCTCATAATGGGTTGCAGAAAGTTTCAGAAAAGGCTTGTTTTCGAAGTTTTACAAAACACGCCAACATTAGATTATTAAGATTGATTTTGATTACTCTTCATCATCTTCCCACTCTCCATCATCGTACATATCTTTTAGTACGTATAAACAACCCTTGCTATTATCCTTTGTGAACTCTCTAGCGTCACTATCATATATATATGTAAAACCTTTGTTACTTATAAGCTGCAGAACAAAAAAATGCTTGTTAGTATCGTACGCAATGCCTATTTCTGATATGTCTTCAGAGCGTACGTCCGATGGAAAAAGACCCCAACACTCCTTTGTTTTTTCACAAAATGATATAAGTTGCGCAGTATCCAAAAAATCCTCACCTACAAAAAAATCATCATAATGAGCCTCAACAGTCTCGATTAGCCTATCTTTTTGATAAACTTTTTTTGTTGCAGAAAAACTACCTTCCCCTACATCTTTATCTATACATATCACAACAATTTTGTCATCATCGCATTTCAAATATATAGGGTATGTATTCTCTGTCTCCATGCATTTTGGTAGGACATCGGCGCTCAAGGGTTGACAAACACATAATGCAAACATGATTATACAATATAGTTGGAACTTTATTTTTTTAAAGAAATGACTAAAGTTTGGCATACTTCTATATACACAGCTATTTTCATAACTGTCAAGTATATTTCTTCTATTTTCTTCAGCCGCGGTCTATGCGATCTATGCGTTTATCAAATATCATGCAAATCGGCGGTTCGTGCTTTGGTTTAGCTTTATTGTTCCCCATCCTATTCAGGAGCGAATAGGATGGAGAAGGTGATTTCTTAGTTTACGTTGAATGGATAGGTTGTATATACTCCTCCATAATTACACGACCAGCTTCATCGAATCGTTTAGAATGTTCTACAGCTTTTTTATATAATCTTTTGGCTTCTTTCACTGCTTCTTTTCCTGCTTCGTTTGCGGCTTTTCTATTATCGTAAACTTTGCCATCGTACTTAGTATTGAGTTTAGAAAGGGATTTGAATAGCCAGTCGTCGGATCTTGATGCAGCGCATTTAAACTATCAATGTATTCCTCTCTATGCGCTTCAAAATATTCACTCAGATAAAACACGGGCCTTTCCAATAATCCTTTACTATGTAAAAAAAGGGGTATCAGCAAATCTGAAACAGCCCCCCATGTCGGATACCGACATTGTTTACGCTTGAAAAAAGCGGTCAAAAGGTGTATAAGGCGCGCATGTCAACGAATGTCCGCACACGCTTTGCTCCCTCCCCGACCGGCTATCTGCACATCGGCGGAGCCCGCACCGCCCTCTTCAATTACCTCTTTGCCCGCAAGATGGGTGGCACATTCATCCTGCGTATCGAAGACACCGACCAGGAACGCCACGTGGAAGACGCCATGAAGGCCATCTTCACCGGCATGGAATGGCTCGGGCTTGATTGGGATGAAGGCGAAGGCAAGGGCGGCGACTATGCGCCCTACTACCAGAGCCAGCGCAAGGACATCTATGACCGCTACTTCCAGAAGCTGGTGGACATGGGCCGCGTGTATGAGTGCCCTGCTCCCAACAAGCGCGACAAGAACGGCGATGAAATTCCCGGCACCAGCGAGGGCACGGTCTGGCGCTTCCGCTTCAAGCGAGAGGGGGTGATGACGCTGCATGACCTCGTCTGCGGCGATATTTCCGTGGACTACAACAACGTGGACAACACCCCGGACATGGTGGTGAAGCGCACGGACGGGTCCTACATCTTCCATCTGGTCAACGTGGTGGATGACATTGAGATGAAAATCACGCATGTCATTCGCGGCGAAGACCACATCATGAACACCTTCAAGCACCTCCAGCTTTTTGATGCCTTCGGTATCGAGCCGCCGGTGTATGCCCACATTCCCCTCATCCAGAATCCGGACGGTTCCAAGATGAGCAAGCGCGACGTGGGCGCCCAGCTGGGCAACTACCCGGAGGAGGGTTTCCTGCCGGATGCTGTCATCAATTTCATCGCGCTGCTCGGCTGGAGTCCGAAGAGTGACGACGAGGTGTTCACCAAGCAGCAGCTCATCGACCTCTTCTCCCTGGAGAATGTGAACCGCGCTGCCGCCAAGTTCGATATCACCAAGTGCAAGTGGATGAACCAGCAGCACATCATGCGCCTGGAACCGCAGAAGTTCGTGGAGCTGGCTCTCCCCTTCTGCACCGCCGCCGGGCTGCAGGATACACCGCAGCTGCGCGAAACTCTGCCCAGCGTCCAGACCAAGGTACAGCTGCTCAGCGAGGCTCCCGCCTGGGTGAAATGGGTGCAGGTGCTGGAATACGAGGCAGAATCCATGGCCAAGCTTCAGGACAACGCCCGCGAAATGCTCAACCTCTTTGCCGCAGCCGCCCGCGAGCTGCCGGAGTGGAATGGTGAAGAAGCCATGAAGCTCGTGAAGCCCATGACCAAGGAGCACGGCGTCAAGGTCGGCGCCATGATGTTCCCCCTGCGCATGGCGCTCACCGGCACCCACGCCGGCCCCGGCATCGATGTCATCATGCAGGTGCTCGGCCGCGATGAGGTGCTGCGCCGCATCGAAATCTTCCCCTGCTGATAGCCTCATCCCTCACAAAGCCGTGCGTACCGTCGATTTCGATTATCACCTGCCGGAAGAGCTCATTGCTGACCGACCGCTGCCGGACAGAGCCGCCAGCCGCATGCTGGTGGTTCACCGAGACACCGGGCTCATCGAGCACCGCAGATTCAGCGATATTCTCGACTACGTGCGGCCGGGCGACCACTTTGTTCTCAACGATACCAAGGTTATCCCTGCCCGCTACTTCAGCAATGACGGCGGCATAGAGCTTGTCCGGGCCGGCATGATGGGTGAGCTCGTCTGGAAGTGCATGGTTCGCCCGGGGAAGAAGATGAAAATCGGGCGCTCCGTTCAGGTGGGGGATGCAACCGGCACCGTTGAAGCCATTGATGATGAGGGGTATCGTTTCATTCGCTGGGATAAGCCCGTGGATGTAGAAACATACGGACGGCTTGCGCTCCCGCACTACATGAACCGCGAGAGCGAACCTGCCGACAAGGAGCGCTACCAAACGGTCTATGCAGCGCATGAGGGCGCCATCGCCGCCCCCACGGCAGGGCTTCATTTCACACCGGAAATCTTGGCCTCCGTGCCGCATTCTTTCGTGACTCTGCATGTCGGGGTAGGCACTTTCCGTCCTGTTAAAGCAGAACTGATTGAAGACCACCACATGCACACGGAGAGTTTCTGCATGCCGGAGGCAACCGCTGCCGCCATCGAAGCAGCTCAGCGAGTCATCGCCGTGGGCACCACGAGCGTCCGCGTCATGGAAACCCTGGCTGCCCGCCATGGTCGCCCCCTGCCCCCCGGCTACGGCGACACCAACATCTTCATCTATCCCGGCTTTGAATACAAGGTGACGGATGCGCTGCTCACCAACTTCCACCTTCCGCAGAGCACACTCATCATGCTCGTCTGCGCCTTTGCCGGAAAGGAGCTCATCATGGAAGCCTACCGTCAGGCCGTCGAGCAGCGCTACCGCTTCTTCTCCTACGGGGACTGCATGCTCATCCTCTGATGCGCGCCTGATTTATTTTTCGCAAAAGAAAACCGCCTTCCGGTCACAGTCGGAAGGCGGTTTTGCTGAGTTTTATCACAGATATCCCTTATGCACCGCCGGCGTTGGCGAGGCCGGCAGACTCCTTGGGCAGGAAGTTCTTGAAGCGGGCCTTGTCGATGGCTTTCATGTAGGCTTCCTCCGGGGAAACGATACCCTGCTGAAGCTTCTGCCAGATGGCATCATCCATGAACTGCATACCAAGCCCCTTGCCGCCCACAATAACGTCGGCAAGCTTCTGCGTGGCACCCTCGCGGATGATAGCGCCCACGGCAGGCGTGGCAAAGAGGATTTCGTTTACCGCCACGCGTCCGGGCTTGTCGCAGCGCTTCATGAGCAGCTGGGCAACCACACCGCGCAGCGAGCCGGCCAGCATGGTGCGGGCCTGTGCCTGCTGCTCTGCCGGGAACACGTCAATGATACGGTCAACGGTCTTGCGGGCGTTGTTCGTGTGCAGTGTGCCGAACACCAACAGACCGGTCTCTGCCGCCGTAAGCGCCAGAGAGATGGTCTCCAGGTCGCGCATTTCGCCCACCAGCACGATGTCTGTATCCTCGCGCAGAGAAGCACGCAGACCATCTGCGAATGAAGCGCAGTTGGTAGGCACTTCACGCTGAGTAATGATACTCTGCTTGGAAGGGTGCACGAATTCGATGGGTTCCTCCACGGTGATGATATGGCGGGAGAAATTGGTGTTGATATAGTCAATCAGAGCCGCCAGCGTGGTGGATTTACCGGAACCGGTCGGACCGGTCACCAGCACGAGACCGTTTCGCATCTCGCCGAAGCGCTTGATTTGCTCCGGCACGTTGAGCTGCTCCATGGTCAGAATCTTGGTGGGAATGAGACGGAACACGCAGCAATAGCCACGCTGCTGCTTCATGTAGTTGCAGCGGAAACGGGATTTCTCATTCATCTCATAGGCGAAGTCCGCATCGCCGTCCTCCACATAGCTCTCCCAGAGGCGCTTCGGGCAGATGGGCTCCATCAGCTCAATCATATCCTCGTGGGTCAGCTCTCCCTCGCCCTCGATGGGGGTGATTTCGCCGTGCACACGCACCTTGGGAGCTTCACCCTCAGAAAGGTGAAGGTCGGAACCGCCCTGGTCCACCAGGTACTGGAAATAGGTATCAATTCGATTGCTCATTGTCAGAAAATTTAAGAGTTAGGTGTTACTCATGCCTGAGGAGCGGCGGCTTCCTCCGTCGGCTCGGGGTGAGCCTCCAGGAACTTGTCCATCATCACCTTGTCCGTGGCACGGGCGCGGCATTCCTGCGCGCTGATGATGCCGGAGGTATAGAGATTCTGGAGGGAATCATCCATGAGACGCATACCCTGCTGCTTGCCGGTCTGAATAATGCCGGGAATCATGAAGGTCTTGCCCTCGCGGATACAGTTGGCCACGGCAGACGTGTTCACGAGCATTTCCAGAGCCATCACGCGCCCCGTACCGTCTTTCTTCGGCACCAGCTGCTGGGAAAGGACGCCACGCAGCGATTCGGACACCATGATGCGGATGTGCTCGCGTTCCTCCACCGGGAAAGCGTCCAGAATTCGGTCAATGGTACTGGCGGCAGAGTTGGTGTGCAGCGTGCCCAACACCAAGTGACCCGTCTCAGCAGCGGTAAGAGCCAGAGAAATGGTCTCCAGGTTGCGCATTTCACCCACCATGATGACATCCGGGTCTTCACGCAGAGCGGCGCGAAGCGCGCGGGCGAACGATTCGGTGTGCTTATGCACCTCTCGCTGGTTCACTTGGCAGGATTTGCAGGGGAAGATAGCTTCGATGGGGTCTTCCAGCGTAATGATATGGTCCTTGCGATCCTCGTTGATGAAATCAATGATGGAGGCCAGTGTGGTGGACTTACCGGAACCCACGGAACCCGTCACCAGAATGAGACCGTTGGTGAAACGAGTCAGCGGTACAACGTATTCTTCCGGCAGGTTGATATCCTTCATCGACAGAATCTTGCTATTGATGATACGATAGCAGATATCGTAGCCCAGGCGTTGGTTCACCACGGAGGCGCGGTAACGGCCATGCTCGTTCTGATAGGCGAAGTCAACGTCGCCCAACTCCTTGAGGCGTTCCCACTCGCGTTCACCCAAGAAACTCTCCACCAGGATTTTAGCATCCTCGCGGGAGAAAGCGGGGGCCCCCTCCCACATGGGCTGCAAGCGACCATTGCGGCGCCAGGAGGGCGGGCATGCCGCCGGCAGGTGAATATCAGAGCACTTGCAGTCCACACCCTGCTTGAGGAAGACGTCCACATGCAGGCTCATGAGAATGAGCAGCTGCCCTTCTTCCTGGAGATAGATATAGGCATGGTACTTGCCGGAGGGGGATTCGGCAATGAAATCAATCGCCCCGTTGGCCTCCAGCTCAGCACGCTGCTCCGGGGTGGTGCAGCTTTCCACCAGCTTCCCGGTATCTTCCGGAGTCAGCACACCGGCGGCTTCGTCCACCGGTTCGTAGGCAGCGGCCCGCATCCAATATGGCTGAAGCCCTGCGCCCAGGTACATGGTCGGGCTGAGGATGGTTTTACCCAGCTTCAGGTACTCATCGACATTATCGTAAATAAAATCAGATTCGCTCATGGCAGATTACGGCTAACTCTACCATATTCAGCAGGCCAAGGCGAGCGAAAAATGACTGACAGATGCGATAATCACATGAAATAAGCACACATGGACATTGACAACATCCCTGTACAGGGGTAAACTCGGCTCGTGAGCTGGGAGTTTTCTGATAATCTGATGATGGGATTTGCCTTTTCCGTGCTGGCCGGACTGAGCACGGGTATCGGCGCGGCCGTGGCACTGTTTGTCAGCAAAACCAACACGAAGATGCTTACCTTTGCGCTGAGCGCCAGTGCGGGAGTAATGGTCTATATCTCTTTCATGGAGCTGATGCCGCATGCCGGTGAACTGCTGGAGAAGGCCGACCTCGCGGGATGGATGGCTACGGCAGCCTTTTTCGGGGGCATGGCTGTGGCCTGCATCATCGACCGCATGATTCCCAGCGATGAAAACCCGCACGAAATCCCCGCCGAAGGATGCCTAGACTGCGTACGCTCCACGGGTGAATTTTCCGGCAAAGCCGGCATCAAACGCTCAGCTTTCCTGTTCACTCTGGCTATTGCCATCCACAACTTCCCGGAAGGCATCGCCACCATAGCCGCAGCCTTTGATAACACGGAAATAGCCGCAGCCGTGGCGCTCGCTGTGGCCATTCACAACATCCCGGAAGGCATCGCCGTATCCCTTCCCCTGCTCTACGGCACAGGCAATCGCCGCAAAGCCTTCTTCTGGTCACTCCTCTCCGGTCTGGCAGAACCGCTGGGGGCCGTGGTCGGCATGCTGATACTCATGCCCTTCATCGGGCCGGGCATGCTCGCCGTCCTCTTTGCCCTCGTTGCGGGCATCATGGTCTACATCTCCTTTGATGAACTCCTGCCCATGGCAGAACGCTGGGGGCACCACCATCTCTCCATCTACGGTGTCACCACCGGCATGCTCGTCATGGCCTTGGTGCTGTGATGCTTCTCTGCGCGCAAGGAGTCCACGGCCTCAACGATAAATATCAATCCCCAACTTGCTGAGGTCCCGCAAGGAAACGGCGCAGGGGTCCGGAGCGACCCAGTGGCCGGGCTCAATCTCCAGCGGCGTCAAATCCATGCCGTAGGTGGCCTCCAGATAGGGGTGGTTAATTCTGCGACCGAACGCACTACCGGGTGGCGGGTCGATGGGAGACGGCACATCCCCCGGCAAAGCAGCCATGCGACGGCGTACGGTGGGGTCGGGCATGGGAATGGCCGACAACAGCGCGCGGGTGTAGGCGTGGCGAGGGTCATAATACACTTGGTCTGCATCTCCCATTTCCACAATTTTGCCCAGATACATAACCGCTACGCGGTCAGACACATGGTGAACCACGGACAAATCATGAGAGATAAAGAGGTAGGCCAGATTCAGCTCATGCTGCAGCTCCAGCAACAGATTAAGCACCTGAGACTGAACCGAGACATCCAATGCGCTCACCGGTTCATCCAAAATCAACAACTGTGGCCCGGGAGCAAGAGCACGGGCTATCCCGATACGCTGGCGCTGGCCACCGGAAAACTCATGCGGGAACTTGTTTGCCGCCGTAGAGGGCAAACCCACCAAATCCAACAGGGCATCGACCTTCTTTTTCCGCCATTGGCGGGAGCCTATATCGTGAATTTCCAGCGGTTCGCCGATAATGTGTCGCACATCCATGCGGGGATCCAGCGAATCCGCCGGATCCTGAAACACCATCTGCACCCGCCGGCGAAGCTTCCTCATGCGCCACTGAGCACGATGCGTGATATCCTTTCCCAGCAGACGGATATGACCGGAGGAGGGTTCCAGCAAGCGCACAATACAACGCCCGATGGTGCTCTTTCCGCAGCCGCTCTCACCCACCAGACTGAGAGTCTCCCCGGGAGCAATGCAGAAAGACACATCATCCACGGCCTTCACCACGCTCTCCGAGCGGGCAAATAGCCCCTCACGCACCGGAAAGTGCATGTGGAGATTGGAGACTTCAAGGATATTCTTCGACATGTAACAGAGTCGGCGATTGTCGACAGTCTACCATGACACGCACCCGGACGCAAGCATGTTTTTGACGGCCGGAATATCAACCGCCCCTTTCTATGGTTTTTCGCACATCTTCCAGTTCCTTGATGCGCACGAGTGCAGCGTCGATGTTCTCACAGACATTCTCCGGGGTCAGCACATCAATGAACTGCTTATCGCGGCGAATGACCTTCATGGGCTGCTTCTGCACACCACAGAGCAGCAGCGTAATACCACGGCGGCCACAATATGCCTGAAAGTCCTCCAGCGCATGCAGACCGGATGCATCAAGCGCGGGCACCAGACGCAGGCGCAGCAGGATGTAATCCACATCATGCTCGACGGAGCGGAAGACGCGGTCCTTAAATTGCTCCACAGCGCCGAAGAAGAACGGCCCCTGAACATCAAAGACTTCCACATTGCTCGGAATTTCTCGCAGGTAGCGGGAACGGGCGGGATTCTCCTCCGCCTCCTCATCATCCAGCACGTTGTGAACACTCTCCACGTTGCTGATTTGGGCCATGCGGCCGATGAACAGCAGAGAGGCGAGCACCACGCCCACTTCCACGGCAACAACGAGGTCAATCAGCACGGTGAGGATAAAGGTAATCCCCAGCACCACCGCATCCTGACGGGGACCCGTAAGCAGGTGCGTGAAGGTGGACACCTCTGCCATGTTCCAACAGACAATCACCAGAATGCCAGCCAAAGCAGACAATGGCACCATGGCTGCATACTGCCCCAGCAACATGAGGATGAGCAGCAGCGTGAGCGCATGAATCAGGCCTGAAACAGGAGTTTTAGCACCAGCTCGGATATTCGTAGCCGTGCGGGCAATAGCTCCGGTGGCGGGCAAACCGCCGAAAAGCGCGGAGCAGATGTTACCCACACCCTGCCCCACCAGCTCCGTATTCGGATGGTGGCGGGAACCGGTCATACCATCTGCCACGCTGGCACTCAGCAGCGATTCAATGGCCGCCAGAAGAGCAATGACAAAGGCTGGTTGTATCAGTTCCGGCAGATGCGCCCAATCCACTGTCGGCAGACTGGGAGTCGGAAGACCGTGCGGCAGCTCGCCGAAGCGCGAACCTATGGTTTCCACCGGCAGGTTGAACACGCAGCACACCACGGTGCTGACCAGCATGCCGATGAGCATGAACGGAAGGCGCGGGAAGAACCGCTTCACCAACAAAATCACCACAATAGTGAGCAGAGACAAGCCCACGGCCCAAGGGTTAATCGTGTTGATATGTGCGAAATAACACCCCCATTTGGAAATGAACTCTGCGGGAACGGCTCCATCTATCTGCAGCCCCAACAAGTCCTTCACCTGCGTGCAGAAAATCGTCACGGCAATACCGGAGGTAAAGCCGGTGGTCACCGGGAACGGGATAAACTTGATGAGAGACCCCATCTTGAACACGCCAAAGAGAATAAGGAAGAGCCCGGCCAGCAGCGTACACATCACCAATCCGCTGAAACCGAAACTCGCCACCACCCCGGCAATAATCACCACAAAAGCACCCGTCGGGCCGCCTATCTGGTACTTGCTGCCGCCAAGCAGCGATATCATAAACCCGGCGACCACCGCCGTTACCAAGCCTGTGGATGGGGTAATTTCCGAGCAACCACAGGCGATGGCAAAGGCCATGGCAAGCGGCAGAGCCACCACGCCAACGGTGAGGCCGGATGTCAGGTCAGCTAAAAATGTCTTGCGGTTATACTCGCGGAGAGATTTGAAGAGACTGGGAGCGTGCATTTCACCCCAGACTATACGCCCGCCTATCCGGTAAGTAAAGACAAAACAGCCCATTTCCCGCATGAAATCGGCAAAAACTGTCGATTTTCGCGGCTATTTTTCTTCCTGCTCGGGGTATTTATCGAGCAATTCGCGGATTTACGGAATGTTTATTTCACCAAAGCCGGGCAAACAATACCTATTATCCCGCAGCAACACCGGTGGCCACATGCAGCGGTTTTACAGGAGTAAGAATAACGGACAAAAGGATGTGAGTGAGCCTCAGCATAATGCCCTATATCTATAATCCTTATCGTCCCTTCCTCACACAAAAAGAGATTTCCCTGCCTAAATAGGCATTAAAACATTGACAAATTCAATGTAAGACACTAAACTCTGCCGCGGATTGTCAGCATTCGCTCATCAATTATTCTCGCAGACTTATGACGCCTAAACTCAAAACCTTTCTGGAACGCGGACTCAGCACCATCATCCTGCTCGCCATCCTCGGCGGTGCGCTTTGGCTTAATACGCCCCTTGCCTACGGCATCCTGATATGCCTGCTCTGCAATCTGACTACATGGGAATGGTTCAACATGCTCAAGGGGTCAGCCACTAATCGCTGGCTGGTTCTCATCGGCGGCGTGGTCTATCCCTGGCTGCAGCTGGCAGCCGTGCGTTTCGATGCCGTGGTTCCCAGAATGCATCAGCCGGAGCTGACGTTCATTGCAGTGCCGATTTTCGGGCTGGTGATTTTTGCCGTCACGGCATTCATCTGTGAACTGTTCAGCATGGATTATCGCGGCAAGCTTGCAGACCGGGCGCTTTCCTCTGTCTGCCGCACCGTGCTGGCATTCATCTACCCCGTCTGGTTATTCTCCTTTGCACTCTGGTACATCAATGACCAGGAATCCGTCAACCTGTTACTCTGGCTCATTCTGTTCACCAAGATGAGCGACATCTGGGCATACGTGAGCGGAGTGCTGATGGGCGGCAAGTTCATCACCCGCCGGTTCAGCCCGGTGGTTTCTCCCAAGAAGACATGGGAGGGCATCATCGGTTCCATCATCATCACGCTGGTGTGCGGGGCGCTGCTCATCCCCGTTCTGCTGGATAAAACCGCTACAACGGCAGCAGGAATCGGTTGCTACGTGATTGTGGCGTTGCCGCTCTTCTTCCTGGCCGTTGCCGGAGACTTGGCCGGTTCGCTCATCAAGCGCGGTCTTGCCGTGAAGGATAGTGGCTCTCTGCTGCCCGGCATCGGCGGCATTTTTGACCTGATTGATTCTCCGGCCTTCACGATTTCTATCATTACGGTACTGGGACTTCTGGGCTCTTTCTTATGACTACCCCCATTCCATTACTGATTAACCCGAAGGCCGGAAGTCTCTTCCGCTCCGGGCTCAAGGCGTGGTTGGACACACACCGCGAGGATTTCCGGCTCATCTCCACCGGCAGCGCGGAGGATTTGACGGAAAAAGCACATGAACTGGCAGCGAGCGGCGAACCCATCGTCGCGGCGGCCGGAGGTGACGGCACGCTGATGTGTGCCGCACAGGGCATCATCGGCACAGGTGCCGCGCTCGGAATTCTGCCCTGCGGCACCATGAATGTTTTTTCCCGCGAGCTGGGCATCGGCTCCCGACGATTCGATACTGCTCTGGCCGCCATGCGGGGAAATGAGCACCAAGAGGTGGACATTTTCACCGTCAACGGAAGGCCCTTCCTGCAGTTGGCCGGATTCGGCCCGGATGCCAGCATTATCCGCCGCATTACACCGCGTATGAAGAGGCATCTGGGGGCAGCCTCACATGTAGTTACCGGCATGCAGGTGGCCGTGGAGCACCACCCCATCATCACCGTTACCCTGCCCGACGGCGAACAAGTCTGCGGCACGCAGGTCATCCTGGGCAACGGAAAACGATATGGAGGAGAGGGACATCTCTTCGCCAACGCCCGCTATAACGACGGGCTGCTGGATGCCGCCATCATTCAGCTGGAAAGCACGGGAATTCTCTTCGAGGTCATCTCCTATATGCTGATGCGTGGGGCCACAAACCGCAACACAACCGATTTCACCCAGCTGCGCCAGTTCGCCTCCTGTACCATCACCGCAGAGGCCACTCTGGATTACCAGCTGGACGGTGACTATGCCGGAACCATCCTGCCGGGAGAAAGCGCCATCGTGGAGCGCATGCCGCACCCGCTGCGCATCTGTGTACCGGCCTTTTCCGAAGCTGCTACCCACTTCGGGAGACTGCTGGCGCACCCCGTGATGGAAACCATGCGCAAGCTGATAGAACGAATGAAAGAATCCGTTCATAACGGATAATAAATACCTTTCAAATAAACAAAAAAGCGCAACGAAAATCCGTTGCGCTTTTTTGTTTATTTAAAATGAGCAAATCAGGCCTGATAGCTGTCCACCAGAGCATGTGTGCGCTGATGCACGCGGGCCACGCGATTCTTCAGCTCTGCGATGTAAGCCTCTTTATCCGGCAGCGGACCGGCAGCAGCACCGGAAATCACGGCGGCTTCAGCAATCGCCGGGCAGAGATACTCAATCATTCGCGGGTCAAAGGGCTTCGGAATGACATAGTCGCGGCCGAACTCCAGAGCAACGCCACCGTTAGCATCCACCACTTCTTGCGGCACGGGCTGGCGAGCCAAATCGGCCAGAGCGCGGGCGGCGGCAATCTTCATTGCCTCGCTGATGCTCGTGGCATGCATATCCAGAGCGGCGCGGAACATGTAGGGGAAGCAGCTCACGTTGTTCACCTGATTCGGCCAGTCGGAGCGACCGGAGCCCATGATACAGTCCGGGCGGGCGGCCTTGGCCTCTTCATACGTGATTTCCGGGTCGGGGTTGGCACAGGCGAAGATGATGGGGTTGGGAGCCATGCTCTTCACCATCTCCGGCTTCAGCAGACCCTTCTTGGACAGGCCCAAGAAGATATCAGCCCCCTGCAGGGCCACCTCCAGCGTGCAATCCTCACTCTGGGCAAACATGGCCTTGGTGGGATGCAAATCCAGACGGCCGGTGTGAATGAGGCCCTTGGAATCGAACATGAAGATATTTTCGCGGCGCACACCCAGCGCCATATAGAACTTCGCGCAGGCAATACCGGCAGCACCGGCGCCGCAGACCACGCACTTCATATCCTGCAGCAGCCGTCCGGTCAGGTGCGCCGCATTCAACAGAGCTGCACCGGAAATCACGGCGGTACCGTGCTGGTCATCATGGAACACGGGGATGTTCATTTCCTCGCGCAGGCGCTGCTCCACGATAAAGCATTCCGGAGCCTTGATATCCTCCAGATTGATAGCGCCGAAAGTCGGCTCCAGCGTCTTGATAACCTCGATAAGCGTTTCGGGCTTCTTGATATCCAGCTCGATGTCGAACACATCCACATCAGCATAAATCTTGAAAAGGAGGCCCTTACCCTCCATCACAGGCTTGGAGGCGTGAGCGCCGATGTTGCCCAACCCCAGCACGGCCGTACCGTTGCTGATGACACCCACCAGGTTGCCACGGTTGGTGTACAGGGCGGATTTAGACGTATCGGCTGCAATCTCATTACAGGGAACGGCCACACCCGGGGAATAGGCCAGCGTGAGGTCGTCAATGGAAAAACAGGACTTGCAAGGCAGCACCTCCAACTTACCGGGGCGCGGCTGCTCATGATACCGCAATGCTCTATCAGCTAAACTTTCGCTCATACGAAAAATAAATCGGTGAAGTCGTATTATACCCTCACGCACGCGCTTAGGCAAGCGCATATTGTATTTAAGCGCGTCATGCGCATAATGAGAAAAAAGCCTTTAAAGTCACGCCAATGTACTTTTTACATACAAAACCAACCATTGCAAAGGAAGAAGGACATGCAACAACTTTTATGCTAAACCGTTAAAAAAAATGGGTTGACACAGGCGGCAACGCGGTGATATAACGCTTCCGCACACAGGAAAAAAAGACTTATTCTGGATTCTATTGTGTAGGGATGACAGTTCTAATACAAAAACATACAACCTTTTCTCGGAAATGAAAGCGAAAGAGATCGCCAAAAAATTGGCACCATATCTAATGTTAATCATTTTCATTATCGCAAGCATAATCTATTATCATTGCGAATCGCATCCATTTCCTTATACGAGAGTTGTAAGAATATGGAATATACTGTATAGCTACATCTCACTATTAGCTGTTATTTTGTTATTTAGCGCTTCGTTACTGATAAACAAGAAACCCGGCGTGAGATTCATTTCCGCAAAATCAACGTGGCTACTATTCACCCTTTCTGCCGGGGTGTTCATCTTATTCAATCCATGGCTGAAAGATAATTTTCCGCAACTGCCCTTTTCTGTACTTTTGTTATCATCTTTTTTTTGTTTCGCATGCCTTCTTCCGCGTAAAATAAGCTATATTCTGTGTCCGCTTCTCTTTTTACTTACCCTGATCATTTATGCAACAAAAGAGATGGGCATTGCACTGGAAGCACGAATTTTACTGCAGATTTTTCAAACCTCTTGGCTCGATGCAATGCCCTATATCACTTTGTATAATATATGTTTATTAACATTGGCTTGGGTTGCTTCCGTCTTTGTTTGTTTTTTGGGAATAAAAATACTGAAACAGTACAACAAAGCAACATTAGCCAGAACGAGCCTTCTTTATTTATTCTTCTTTATTGTAGCGCTTTCCCCTACAAAGCAGCACATTCCTTTTAACCAAAGCACATTATGGCCTTTTGGCTGTCTTGAGGAATTGAGTCTTCAAGCAGGGCGGGCCATTCAAACAATAAAGCGCTCGGACAAAATGTTAAAGCGTCTGCCAAAATCCCGAGAAATAGGCGCAGAACAATCCATCGTAGAAAAAGGAGATTCCGTTATTTGTGTTCTTCATATAGGCGAAAGCCTCAATGCGTTGCATTTATCATTTAACGGTTATCCCAGAAATACGACACCGTGGCTTTCTGCTCAAAATACTCTAATTAATTTTAGTGATTGTATTGCATCAGCAAACATGACCAATGAGGCAATATTAACAATCATGACAAACGGACGGCGCAACATGTTCGAAACCGATGATCCCAACTATTTACCAAGCTCATTCGGTTTAATGGACTTCTTCTCCTCATGCCATTACAGATGCGGAATTTTCTGGAACAAAGAAGAATTAAGCCCTAATTCTTCTTCTCTCATGTCTCAGCAAGTTCGATATTTTGGAAGACTTGCCCATAAGCATTATGGATATTCAGGAGATATTTTCAATCAATTGCCACATATCAGAGACTTCATAACCACGGAGGAAGGAGATAATCTATTTCTTTTGATAAACAATCACGGGAGTCATGTTTTCTATGAGCAGAGGGATGAAAAGACTTCTCCCTTCCCGGTAAAAGAACCTCCCGGCTTAGCACACTCTCCGGAAACGAACGCTGAGCATGCTGAAATTTTCACGAACGCCTATGATTCTACCGTTCATTACACGGATAGGTTTATTGGAAATATCGCCTCTATCCTGAAAGGAAAACCCTACATTTATTTCTTTATCGGAGATCACGGAGAATATGTCGGAGACAATGGGTATTGGAAACGAGTCTCTGCCCCGGCGAATATTTTTTACAAGTCAAACGCATGCCGTGTACCATTCTTCATTTTATACTCTCCTGAGTTCGTTAACCTGAAACCACATTTCCGTAATGCTATCGAACAGCTCAAAAAGAATCAGAGTGTAAGTACGGGGCATGAACATCTGTTTCATACAGTTTTAGGAGTCATGGGCATGACAACCTCCTATTACGATGCCTCACTGGATTTAAGCTCTCCTCACGTTAAACCCTACGCCGGGCCGCATCCGAATCGAGGAGGCTTGGAATTAAAGCCGGATAATCCAAATGCAAAACCATAATTACGTATTTTTTTAACTTCCTCTTTAGTTACAAAAACACGACAATCAGATTTCCGTTGCGTTGGATTCCATCCTTAAAACGGTATAAAACAGCCTTGACCGCGCCAACGGAGAAGTCTATAATCTGCACCGAGATGAGTAACTATGCGCTGATACTTGCCGGCGGCAGCGGCACCCGATTCTGGCCGCTTTCCCGAAATGCCCGTCCGAAACAGCTGCTGGATTTATTCGGCACCGGCACCCTGCTCTGCCAAGCCATCGAGCGGCTCTCCGGCATCGTCCCGGCAGAAAACATTTTCATCCTCACCAACCATCTGCAGGAGGAAGAAGTACGCCGTCAGGCCGTCTCTCTGCCGGCGGAAAACATCGTTGCCGAACCGGCCCGCCGCGACACCGCCCCCGCCGTTGCCCTCGGCATCGGGCTCATCGCCGCCCGTGACCCGCAGGCCAACATGATTATCATCCCCAGCGATGCCCTCATCACCAACAGCCCCGCCTTCCGTGCGCTGGCGGCAGATGCCCTCTCTCTGGCAGGCCGGGAGAACGCCCTTATCACCATCGGCATCAAACCCACCTGGCCCTGTCCCTCCTACGGCTACATCGAGCGCGCCGGCAAGCTGGAGGACGCCGCCCTCACGCACAACTGCTACGAAGTCGTCCGATTCCGCGAAAAACCGGACACCACCACGGCGCAGCAGTATCTCGCCTCCGGCAATTTCTCCTGGAACGCCGGCATGTTCATCTGGAACGTTGCCCACGTGCGCACCCAGCTGGCCGCCCACAGCCCGGAGCTGGCCGACTTCATCAACCGCCTGACCGCCACTGACAAGCTTCCCGCCTTCATCGCCGACGAGTTCCCGAAGCTGACTCCCATTTCCATCGACTTCGCCCTGCTGGAAAAAGCAGACCGCGTGCTGAACTTCGAGGCCACCTTCGACTGGGACGACGTCGGCTCCTGGATTTCCGTCGGCAAATATCTGGAGGACAAAGGCAACGAGAACTCGGCCAACACCCCCGTCAGCACCGTCAACTCCTCCGGCAACATCGTCTTCTCCCAATCCAGCAAACATGTGGCGCTGGTCGGCGTGGATGACCTCATCGTTGTGGACACCGGGGATGCCCTTCTGGTAGCCCGCCGCGATGCCGCCGACAACATCAAAAAAGTCGTAGCCAACCTCCCCGACAATCTCATCTGACACCACCTTCCGCACCATGCACCCCGCTCTCGGCATCGACTACGGAGAAGCCCGCATCGGCATTGCCGCCACGGATGCCTGCGGCATTCTGGCGCATCCCGTGGAAAGCATCCACCTGCGGCATACGGAGCCCATCGCCCGCATCCGCGAGCTGGTGCAGCAGAAAGGAATCCGCACCCTGGTACTGGGGCTCCCCCTGCGGCTGGACGGCACAGAGGGAACAGCCTGCACCAAAGTGCGCGCTTTCGGGGAAAAGCTCCGCGCAGCTCTGCCGGAGCTCCCCCTGCTCTATGTGGATGAATTCCTGACCACCACCGCAGCCCAGGAAAAACTCCACCAAGCCGGCAAAAAAGCCAAAAACTTCAAGCCCATCATCGACCAGGCCGCCGCCGTAGAAATCCTCAACAACTGGATGGACACCCTGCCCGCCGAGTTCTGATGATAGAACCATGCCCTTTTCTCTCATCCTTTTTCCGGCCATTGCAGTCATTGCAGCGCCGCCGCTCATCGGACTACTGCTAACAACACCGCGAGGCTCTCGCCTGAAAGCGAGCCTCTACGCTCTCATGTTCATGCTGGCAATGACCGGTTTGACCGGTCATTTTCTGGAAGAAGTGTTCATGCTTGATGCTCCGACCTGCGCAGCCTTCACAATCCCCGTTTCTCAGCTACTGTCCACTGCCGTTGCAGGCCATGCCGTCTTTCTCCCGCTGAAAAAACGGCTGCTTGCGGCCCTCATCAGCCTGTGCTGCTTCATCATCAGCAGTCTTATCATCTACACCGTTGCACTTTGGTTCTCCTCCCCTTTTCTCGGCGAGCTTTGAGCCCGGAGTCAAGTAGAGAGTGCTCTATTTGTCATTTTACTGCCCGAAAAAGCGAATTTTCGGGTGATTTTACCCTGAAAAAAGTTGCAAACAAAATACCGAAGTGCTACAATGCCCCTGCAGCCGTGTAGGCTACTGTTTTCTACTAATTAACCAAACCAATACCATGTCACTCGAAACATTCTTCAATCCGAAGAGCATCGCTGTGGTCGGCGTATCCGCCGATGCCTCCAAGCTGGGGGCTGTCGTATTCAAGAACATCATCGACGCCGATTACAAGGGCAACCTCTACGGTGTGAACCCCAAGATGGCCGGTCAGGAACTTCTCGGCAAGCCCTGCTACGCCAGCGTAGACGCTCTGCCTGAGCCCATGGACCTGGTAGTTGTTCTCGTCCCTGCCCGCTTCACCGAGCCCGTCATTGATGCATGCGTTGCCAACGGCACCAAGAACATCTCCATCATTACTGCCGGTTTCGCTGAGGTTGGCGAGAAGGAGCTCGAGCAGCGCATCGCCCAGAAGTGCCTGGACAACGGCATCAACCTGCTGGGCCCGAACTGCCTCGGCCACATCTCCACCTTCGACCACGTGAACGCCTCCTTCGCTGACGGCTTCCCCGCCAAGGGCAACGTCGCCTTCGTTTCCCAGTCCGGCGCCTACTGCTCCGCCATCATGGACTGGGCTGCCGGCAAGGGCATCGGCTTCTCCCACTTCATCTCCATCGGTAACAAGGCCGTCATGGGTGAGGACAAGCTCCTGGCCGCCCTCAAGGACGACCCGAACACCAACGCCTTCGTCTTCTACCTGGAATCCCTCAAGAACGGTAAGGAATTCCTCAAGGTCATCAAGGAAGTGTCCGACACCAAGCCCTGCGTCATCATGGAGCCCGGCAAGAGCGCCAAGGCACAGGCAGCCTCCCTGTCCCACACCGGTTCTCTGGCTCCCAACTATCGCGTGCTGGAGATGGCCCTTCAGGGTGCCGGCGCCATCCAGGCCTACAACGACCGTGAGCTCTTCGGCCTGCTGGAAGTCCTGCAGTACTGCAACCACAACCAGTTCGACGGCCAGGTAGCCGTGCTCACCAACGCCGGCGGCGTCGGCGTGCTCACCTCCGACCTCTGCGAAGAAGCCGGTCTTGACCTCGCTCGTCCCAGCGAGAAGACCATCGAAGCCCTGCGCGCCGTCCTCACCCCGGAGGCCTCCCTCGGCAACCCCATCGACGTGGTGGGCGACGCCAAGGCCGACCGCTACGAGGCCGCCCTGCGCGTGCTCTGCGAGAGCGGTGAGTACAAGAACATCCTCGTTCTGCTCACTCCCCAGCGCGTCACAGACTGCCCCGGCACCGCAGAGGCCGTCATCCGCGTTGCTCCCGAGTTCCCGAACGTGAACATCTACTGCTCCTTCGTGGGTGGTGCTCGTGTGGATGAGGGTCGCGTCCTGCTCAACAAGGCCAAGATTCTCAACTACGACTATCCCGCCGACATCGTGCGCCTCCTCGGCCTCCTCAAGGCCCAGATGGCCTTCCGCGGCAAGAAGCTCGCCACCTGCGAGGTGGGCGAAGTACCCGCCAACATCAAGGCCGCCATCACAGAGGCCAAGGAAGCCGGTCTCGCCTCCCTGCCCCAGGAGACAGTCAACATGCTCATGGACCACTACGGCATCGACTATCCGAAGTGCGGCAACTTCACCGACAAGGCAGAGGCCCTTGCCTTCTGCAAGACCCTCTTCCCGAACCCCGTCGTGCTCAAGCTCTCCGCTCCGGACGCTCTGCACAAGACGGAAATGAAGGGTATCTACCTCAACATCGCTGATGAGGCCTCCTTCGAGGAAGCCTGGAGCGGCCTCTGGGGCTCCATCGAGAAGTTCCAGCTCAAGGGCGCTTCCGTCCTCATCCAGGAGATGATTACCAAGGCCACCGAAACCATCATCGGCGTGAACAGCGACAAGAACTTCGGCCGCGTCATGGTCTTCGGCACCGGCGGTGTCTACACCGAGGTCATGCGCGACACCACCATGCGCATCCTGCCCACCGATGACTTCTCCGACATGATCAAGGAAACCAAGGTCGGCGTCATCCTCAACGGCGTTCGCGGCGAGGCCCCGAAGGCTGTCGGCCCCCTGGCAGACACCCTCAAGAAGGTCCAGAAGCTCGTCCTGGAGATTCCCGAAATCACCGCCATCGACGGCAACCCCGTCCTCGTCACCGCCGACCGCGCCGTCGTCGTGGACTTCAAGATGATTCTCAAGTAATCATCTCTAACCCATACACTTTCAACGCTCCCGAGGGAATCCCCCGGGAGCGTTTTTTTGCCATCAGCGTGAGCGCATGTTGCGTATTAGCTTAATCCGGATAACGAGCGCATAACCAGATCCACGTCCTGATTCTCCAACTCATGAATGATGTGGAGGTATGTTTTTTGAGTGGTTGTCATGTTAGAATGCCCCAATCGTCTGGCCACGCTCGCTATAGATACACCGGCAAACAAAAGGAGAGAGGCATGCGTGTGCCTCAAGCCGTGTACCGAAATAATCGGAATATTTGCTTGCCTACAATGTCTTGCCAGCACATCGTTTATCGTTGAGTTGTAAACTTTCTTTTTAGTAACAAAGATGGGTCTATCGGTCGGCAAGTTTTTTACGAGTTCAGAGAACTGAATGACTGTCTGCCAATCAATCTGAATCTTCCTCACCGAGGACTTGTTCTTGGTTGGCATAAAGCCTCCTTCTCCTTTGTAATCCCACGTTTTGCTTATCGAGAGCACCTGGTGAGTGAAGTCAAAATCCTTAGGAGTTAATGCCAGAGCTTCCGAAAATCGAATACCCGTCTTTGCAACCAGTAGAATCAGCCAGTCCCAGTTGATGCCCTTGTGCAATTCAAGACTGCTCAGTAGGGTGTGAACCTCGAATTGATTAAGATATTTGATTTTCTTGGGTGCCGGAGTCTTCCCTTTTATGATTGCCTTACGTGTAGGGTCTCTGGAGATCAACCCTTCATCAACTGCATCAGCTATAGCCCCTTTAATAAGGTGATGAAAATCCATGGTCGTTTGCTTTTCATGTGTAACAGCATACTCGTTGAGTAGCTGTTGATATGTCGCGCGATTGACATCTTGTAGTCGTAGATTGGGCACAAGACGTTGAAGCCAAGTAAGCGCCATGCTATACTTGCCCAAGGTTACTTTACGGACTGCCCCCTCTTTATACACTTTTATCCATTGAGCGTAGTACGCACAGAAGAGGTCTGTTTCTTTGGTAGTACTTAACATAATTAGTATTTGGTTTTGTGTGAGTAAACTCACGCTGATGAAGGGTGATGAGGTCATCAAGCCGCTCAAAATACTCAGCAATAGCATCTTGCTCCGGCTTATTTGGTACGGCAATTTCTAAGTTGCCAAGTATCTTTCCTGAGATTTCCAAAAAGGTTGACCCTGATGCAA
>JBGVGW010000008.1:0-40442 GCA_045121855.1 Akkermansia sp. | reverse complement strand
GATACGGAATCGCCTCCATTCGCTGTTGGTGTTGCGACCATGATTGCGCCCGCCTTTTTCTCGGTCGGCGCCGCCTGCCGGGTCAACATACCCGTATTGGTACTGGGCGCGGAACTTCACGCGGAAATCCTGAATCCAGGGGTTTTCTACCCCATCCCGCTCAGCATTGAACAAATCCAGTCTGTCGGAAATGGACTTGCAGAGGTCGAATGCCGGCTGTTGCTGCGGGGCAGGAGCTGCTGCCGCATCACTTGCCTTGCAGAGAGAAGCTGCACCCAGAGTGAGTGCCATCATGGTCAGTATATTCTTGTTCATACTTTTTTCGGTTGAGTCGCTCGGTTGCGGAGGGTTTGCCTCCATAGCCTTGCGACACCTGTAGTATAACCGTAACAATCACCACTCGGCAAGTTTTCTGCGGTGAAAGAAACGCCACATGCATTGTGGCGTAAATGTCACGCGCTGTAAAGAAAAAACGATGAAAAAAACAGGAGGATGTACTTACCGCTTGCCAAGGAAGGAGTGCTTTGCTAGGATGGTGGAGACATGTTCCAGACTAGAATTTTCCGGCCCGGTTCCATGCCGATGAAATACCGCAAATATCTTATCCCGTTGCTGGCATTCGGCGCCTTGATTGGTTCGGCTGATGCGCAGCCGACAAGCTCTTCGACTATGTTCAACAAAGATTTATTGGAAAAATGCAGTAACGCCGTCGGCGTTTCCGGCTTTGAGAATGAAATCCGCAGCCTGATTGCCGCAGAGCTGGCGGGTTGCGGAACAATAACACAGACGACCTCCGGCAATCTTATCTGCGAGAAAAAAGGACCGGAGGGAGCCCCGGTCGTGGCTCTGGTGGCACACATGGATGAAATCGGCTTCATGGTGCAGGGGGTGACGGAGGATGGTTATCTGCTGCTGGTACCGTTGGGCGGATGGTGGAATCATACACTGCCCAGCCAGCGGGTACAGGTCATCACCCGTGATGGGAAACGCATCCCCGGGCAGATAGGAACGAAACCGCCGCACCTCCTGCCGGAGGCACAGCGCAAGCAGGTGATGCCTGATGACGCTCTCTTTGTGGATGTGGGGGCGTCCTCCAAAGCTGAGGTGGAGGCTCTGGGCATCCGGCTCGGCTGCTGTATCGTGCCGGATGTGAAGCTGCAGCCGTTGGCTGTGGAAAAGCGCTGGATGGGCAAGGCGTTCGACAATCGCGCCGGGGTGTATTGCATGATTCAGGTGATGAAAGCCCTCCGTGATGCGGAGCTGCCGTGCACGGTGCGAGCCATTGCCACAGTGCAGGAGGAAGTGGGCACACGCGGTGCCCGCGCTTTGCAGGATGCCTTTGTGCCGGATTATGCCGTGATTCTGGAAGCCCCTCCTGCAGATGACACCTATGGCCAGAGCGGAGTCTGCCGCCAGGGAGTGCTGGGGAAGGGGGTGCAGGTGCGACTGTTTGACCCCACCAATATTACCCCGCCCGCTTTTGCCGATTTCGTGCTGGAGACCGCGCAGCGACACAACATTCCCTGCCAGCCGACGGTACGGCGCACGGGTGGCACGGATGCAGCGGCTTCCTACCCGCAGTGGCATGGAACACCCTCCATTGTGCTGGGCGTGCCTACCCGCTATATTCATTCTCACAACGGAATTCTGGATGAGCGTGATTTGCAGGCGACTGTTGGCCTGACGATTCAGCTCATCCGCGAGGTGAAGCGTATGGCGAAGTAAATCTACTTTCAATCAAGCGCGAAAAAGCCTTCGTTCCTTTCGGATACGGGGGCTTTTTCATGCTGGTGGGCATTGTTCAGAAATCAGATGGGAAAAAGTCGGTTATTTTGTCAGATGCGTTGATTACGGCTTGACGCGGGGGACAGAATCAGGTATGGTGTGTTACACCTCAAACACACACGCTATGCCTTCAACAAAACAGATACACACGATTTCCGTCCTGGTTGAAAACAAGTTCGGTGTGCTCTCCCGTGTGGCCGGTCTTTTCTCCGGCCGTGGTTACAACATCCACTCCCTGAACGTCGCCCCCTGTGAGGACCCCCGGTTCTCCCGCATGAACATCGACGTGAAGGAAGCCGGTGAGAAGCTCGACCAGGTCATCAAGCAGCTCAGCAAGCTTGTGAACGTGGTAGAGGTAATCGACTTCCGCGATGAACCCACCATTTACCGCGAAATCGTGTTGATGCGCGTGGGCTTTGCTGAGGGTGAGAGCAAGAGCTCCATCCTGGAGACGGCTAATATCTTCGGCGCCAAGGTGCTGGATGCCACCCGTTCCACCATCACGCTGGAGATTTCCGGCGGTGAGTTCCGCATCAACCGCTTCCTCAACCTGATGGAGGATTACGATGTGCAGATGGTCATTCGCTCCGGCAAGATTGCCGTGCTCAAGCCTGAGAAATAAAGTCATTTTACACCCGTTTCAATAATCTGCGGGAGTCCGGCATGCCGGACTCCCGCGTTGTTTCCGGGCGCACGGGGTGGGAACAGTCCCGGAAAATCAGCGGCGCCGGTGGTGGCGGTCGTCGCGCCTGTCATCTCGGCGGTCATGCCTCCTCTCCCGTTCGCGGCGGTCTTCGCGGGCTTCGCGGCGTTTTTCGCGGGCTCGGTCTTGTGAGTAATCCCGAGCACCGTCGATGATGGGTTGCAGGATGTTGCTGTCGGCTTGAACCGTGCCGGCAATCAGGCAAAGGGTGAGTAGAAATAAGAATGTACGGTGCATAATTTTGTTATATGGGGGAGTGTTAAAGCTTAGATGCAGCGGTGGGAGTTTTGGTGTCAAAACAGCTTTTCCGAAGGGCTTTGCGCTTGACGCTCACGAAGCGTTCTGCTAGAATTTTTTGCGGATGGAATCGGAAGCACAGATGGAGGATGCGCGTTATCTGCAGGAGCAGATAATCACCTATCTGGGCAACAAGCGGCATCTGCTGAGTTTCATCGGTGAGGGAATTCGCATGGTGCAGCAGCGTCTGGGGCGCAGCAAACTGCGCTGCGTGGATGCTTTCTCCGGTTCCGGTATCGTGTCCCGCTATCTGAAGCAATTTTCCGAGTGTTTGTACACGAACGATTTGGAGGATTACGCCCGCGTGCTCAATACCTGCTATCTGGCGAACAGTGATGCGGTTCGTGAAGCCCGGTTGCCGGAGCGATTTGCTGCGCTGACGGAGCGACTGCCGCAGGAGCTTGCTCCCGGCCTGTTGGCCACGCATTATGCTCCGCAGGATGATACGCATATCTGCCCCGGAGAACGCGTGTTCTATACCCGCCGCAACGCTGTG
Organism: Akkermansia sp.; assembly: GCA_045121855.1. GTDB lineage: Bacteria > Verrucomicrobiota > Verrucomicrobiia > Verrucomicrobiales > Akkermansiaceae > Akkermansia. The sequence continues at coordinate 37,161 of JBGVGW010000008.1, read as the reverse complement.
TATCTGGATTCTGCGCGGCGGTTGATAGAAGAACAGCCGGAGGAGGTACAGCCCTTTTTTCTGGCACCCCTGCTGTATGCGGCCTCCGTGCATACCAACACCTCCGGCGTATTCAAAGGCTTTTATAAGAATGAGGAGGGGGTAGGGCAGTTCGGCGGGCGTGCCCGTAATGCGCTGCAACGTATCTGTGCGGATATCGAACTGCAGCTGCCGGTGTTCTCCCGCTTTGACTGCGAGCACCACGTGCTGCAGGGGGATGCAGCGGAACTGCCTGCCGTTTTGCCGGAGCTGGATATCGCCTATGTGGACCCGCCCTATAATCAGCATCCGTACGGTTCCAACTATTTTATGCTGAACCTGCTGCTGCGGAATGAGACGCCGGCGGCCTGCTCCCCGGTATCTGGTATCCCGACGGACTGGAACCGCTCTGCCTATAACCGCCGCCGCGAGGCTGCGGAGAGTTTGCGCCGACTGCTGGCAGAGCTGCCTGCTCGCTTTGTGCTGGTGTCTTATAACTCGGAGGGGTTTATTACCCCTCAGGAGATGAAGCAGCTCTTGACCCCGCTGGGACGTGTGCAGGAAATGGTGACGGATTATGCCACCTTCCGCGGGTGCCGCAATCTGCGTTCCCGCTCGCTCAAGGTGCAGGAATATCTCTATCTGTTGGAAAAATAATCCTGTTCGGCCAATGAAAAAACTCCAATCGCTGCAACCGTATCGCTCTCGCATGGAACAGCGGGCAAAGGATGCCGGCCTCCTTCCGGAACAGGAACGGATGCCGTTTTTCTATTACAACGGCAGGAGCAGGGCGGATTTCAAAGCGGCAGTAGAGTCCGGTGAGGCGGATGCCGTGGAGCTGGCTCTGGCGGTGCTGGCGGGTGAGGTCTGGCCGCAGCCGGGGTATGCCCGTGGCTTCCGCGCGGCGCTGAGACGTGCCGCTGCCGCGGATTTGTTGCCCCCGGGACAGCGGAAACTCCTTTTTGCCATAGAGAGCCGCTATCTGGAGCGTCTGGAGTTTGCTGCCTTTTATTCTCCTATCTCCACAGAACAGGAAAGAGCCTGCCGCCGGGTTCCCGGGCAGCGAAAATGGATAATGGATACCTTCGGCTCACTGCCGGAGCTGAAATTGACGAAACTAAAGCCTGTCCCGGCCCCTGCAGCGGCCATTTCCCGCATGGTGGATGCCGGAATTCTGTCGACCTCTCTTCAGCATCAATTGCTGAACCCGAATAAGGAACTCATCGGTGTTATTTTGCATTGGCCGGAGTCGATACTGCCGGAACAGCACCGGTGTAATCATTGGCCGGACCTGCCGGCAGACACCGTTTGTTACCATCTGGATATCATGAACTACTGCTGGGTGATTGCCCCCTGGCGCGTGGTGCAGCGTAAATGGGGCTTCAGTCTGGCGGCAGACGGCAGTTTCTACTGCAATTTGGATGAGTGGGACGGCATTTTGTCGGCCTCCATCAGCCGCGGGTGAGACAGCCCGCTGCCAGATAGCCGAGAATGAAGCAGATGATGCTGCCTACAAGCGTGGCGGCGATGTAGCCGGCGGCAGTCAGGTGATTACCCGCACGGAAGAGAAACGTGTTCTCCAGGGCAAAGGAGGCCAGAGTGGAGTACCCGCCGCAGAGCCCCGTCATGAGCGCAGCCCGCAGGTTCGGGGATTCCACGAGCCCGTGGACGCCCAAGGCGCAGAAAATCCCCATAAACAGACAGCCTATGAAATTGATGAACAGCGTGTGCCAGGGCATATCCGTCTCAGTGATGCCCCATCCGGCGGTGATGAGTACGGCCGTGATGTAACGCAGCACGCCGCCCACAAAGCAGCCGCAGCCCACATACATCATTGTTCTGAACGAAAGTTCCATAATTCCGCCCCACATTGTAGCAGACTGCTGTTATTTTTCAAGCCCGATGCAGGACAGAATGCTGCGGTGGCACGCATAATGCTTGAGTGTAAGGGTCGGCTCATGTAGAATGCAGCACATGAAGACGCTGCGAATCGGGACTCGCGGGAGTGAGCTGGCTCTGGCTCAGACTCGTTTGGTGATAGAGGCATTGCGGAAGCAATACCCCGGGCTGGAGTGTGAGTATACCGTTATTTCCACTGCCGGAGACCAGCGGACGGATATTCCCCTGCATCGGGTCAATGCCGTCACCGGTACCGGGGACAAAGGCGTCTTTATCGCCACCATCGAGGAAGCCCTCGCGCGCGGCGAAATAGATTGTGCCGTGCACAGCCTCAAGGATATGCCCGGTGTTCTGGATGAGCGTTTTGCTCTGGCGGCGGTTCTCCCCCGCGAATCGGTGGAAGACGTGCTGGTGATGAAGCAAGACGCTGACAGGGAGGCCCCGGTGATTGCCACCGGCAGCGTGCGGCGCATGCAGCTGGTGCAGACGTATTGGCAGGGGCGCGCCCGCACGATCCCGGTGCGCGGGAATGTGGCAACGCGACTTCGCAGACTGGCCGAGAATCCGGAGGTGGACGCCACTCTTCTGGCGCGAGCCGGATTGAACCGCCTGGGGTATGGTGACCACATTGTCGTTGACGGAGTGGAGCTGACGGTTTGCCCGCTGCCGACAGATGCCTTCCCTCCGGCATTGGGACAGGGTGCCATTGCCGTGGAGACAAGGGCTGATGCGCCGGAAGTCACGGCTATGATAGCAGCTATCAATCATTTGCCCACATACCGTTGCATCTCCTGTGAGCGCGCGTTCCTGGGACTGTTGAAAGCGGATTGTTCCGTGCCTGTGGGCGGGAATGCCCGAGTGGAAGCAGATGGAAGCCTGTATGTGCAGGTGGTTTATTATACCCCGCAGGGACGGCGGGTGAATATTGCCCGCCGCTTTGCTCCGGAGGTGAGTGCGGAGGCTGCTGCCGCCGCCATGTATGAGTTGCTGTGTTCGGAATTGAATGCCTGAGATGCCCTTTCTTTCCTTCATTCGTCCTCTATTGCCGTTAGTCGCAGCTGTGTCGGCTGTGACAGCGGAAACGCTGCCGTGGGAGCGGGAGAGCCTGCCGCCGGCGGTGGTGCAATCGGCCTTGCAGCCCGACTGGGTGTTTTGTGAGGATGCCTGTGATTGGCGAGAGCCTGTGGCAGATATTTTTCGCCCCCTGGTGCGGGATTGTGCAACTGCCGGAGATGCGGTGTTGACCATTGCTTCACAAATGACGGCTGCCACGGGGGTGTATTACAGCATGGAGCGGCGCAAGGCTAATATGAATGCACTGGAGGCTCTGCGAGAGAAAAAAGTCTCCTGCACCGGGCAGAGTGTGCTGTTGGTCTGCGCTTTGCGCTCCGTGGGAATCCCTGCGCGGGTGGTATGGGTAATGACTTGGAACCACATCCCCGGCAATCATACATGGGTGGAGGCCTGGGTGGACGGCGGCTGGAAGATGATTGAATTCAATGAAAAGGAGTTCAATACCCCGTGGGTGATGGAGTATATCGGGATACTGGATGACAAGGTGCCCATGCAGCGAATCTATGCCGTAGGCGGGGCGGGTAAGGGTGGTTTCGTGCCTTTTCGGATTCCTGCCGGCAGGACGCTGACTGCCGAGGATGTGACGGCTCGCTACCGGAAATTGTCCCGCGCATGGTATGAGCAGGCCGGCCTGCCGACGGACTGCCAGCGCTTGATGGTGGACGTGCGGGAGCGGCGGGATGTCGCGCGCCCCGTGGAATTACTGGATGAAGCAGGGCGCGTTGTTTCGCGTGCGCTGCTGCCTACGCGGCGTGATGATGTGCGCCGTTGTGCAACGCTGCTATTGCCTCGCACCGGTCGATACTATCTTAAAACGGACGCTGCTACTATCGAAGTTACCGCCACGGAGGCACCCGTGCGCCTCATTCGGCTGAGATGATGATGGGGATGTTTCACCGAATCAGAATAGGTGCCCTTCCCAGAAATGCTGCACATCTTCTGAGCTGATATCGTTGTACTGCCCGAATCGTCGGTGGATTTGCTGGCTGTTCATGTGTTTGAATCGGCGGGTCAGGATGCCGGGATTGTTGTATCGCTTCAGATGATATACGGCGTAGGTGTGGCGCAACGTATCGTTTTTCCATGGGAGCAGACCGGCAGCCTGCCGCAGATAGCGCCACTGCTGAGCCCAGTTTGCAGGAGCGATGGGACCATGGTAGTGTTGCGGTAATCTGTCCAGCCAGCGGCTCAACGCCGGCGGCAGTAACTCCCTCTGCAGGTCTTCCCATCGGGTGCGGCTGATATCGCAGGGCCGTAACCCATCCCACAGCATGAAGCCCACGGCAGCGGCGATGCTCTGGTATTTCGGCCGGCGAAGCCATTGAAGCATGGTCTGAATCTGCTCCGGCGAAAGTACGCTTAGTTCGCGTTCGGTCTCTTTTTCTACGCTCACATGTCGCATCGGATTGTGGGCAGACCATCTTTGGGTAATGGCGTATTCATATAAGCCATGAATGAGACGCCGCGCCTTATTGCGGCCCGTTGGTGTGGGGAACGTGTTTTGCAGTATTTCTTCCCAGGCTTCCGGAGAAATCTCTGCCAGTTTTCCCTTTCCTATGTCCGGATTGAGCCGCAGAATGCGGCGCAGATAGGTGCCGTATTCGGCGCGAGAGCGGCGGCTCAGGGAGGATTTGGCGTCCAGATAACCGGAGATGACCTGTTGCAGGCTCAGGACAGCATCCAGTTTCATCATCTCCCTTAAACCTGCTTCAAAATAGACGGCATCATCGGTGGTAAGGCATGCTTCCTCTCCGCAATAGAGCTTCTTGATGCGTTCCATCTCTGCCAATAATGCTTTTTCTGTCTCTTCTGTCGCCGTCATTATGCGGAGTCTAGACGAAATATGAGAATTTTGTTAAAAAATTTGAAAATGAGTATGTAAACGTAAGAAAGCCAATATTTTGTAATTGCGAATGCTGAAATTAGTCTTATCGCAAAGTAGGATAAAAAAAGAATAGGTAAAGTAGCAGAACTCTATGATTTTTGCGGCATTAAGGCACATTGGACTTGCGGAGTTGCCGGACAGCGGTTAAACTCTGCGGGATGTCTCCGAAGTTGATAGTGCTGATATGCCTGGCGGTAGCGATGAATGTGTGGGTAGCTGGGGCTGCGCCCGTGCTCAAGACCCGCACCTCGGTATCAGGGACTCGCTTGCAGCGGGAAGGGTACACGAGCCCGTGGTGGAAAGCTATTCAGAGCGCTATTATGGACATTCAGCGAGGCGGCGCCGGTGGTTACAGTACCTCAGATAGGGCAAAGGAAGCGCTGGTGGCATCGTTTCAGTGGAATGAGCGGTTGAAACGCCCGCTGTTTAACCCGCAGGTGGCGAAACCGTCGTTTTGTTCCGGCGCAGTGTATGTGGCTCTTCTTTCCGGCATTCTCCGCTGGGAGGAGAGCAACCGCCGCAGGGTGATATCCGAGAAAGCTTGGCAGGCATTACTGCCGAAGATGGTGGCTGATGGGGTGGGACCATGGGGATATGCGAATGCGAACGGTCCCGGTTTCGCTCTGCTGGTGCATCGTCTTGGCGCCGGGGTCAATTTTACGGATTGGAAACTGGCGCGTCCCTCTGATGTGATGAAGATATGGTGGACGGATGAAATAGGGGGCAGGGAACGCGGGCATATCGTTTTTCTGGTCAAAGACGAGGGCGATGTGGTACAGGTGTGGTCATCGCACATGGAGAGAGACGGCCAGCCCGGTGGCTATGGGATACGTAAAGTCCCCAAAAGTTCCATCAAGAGGGTTCTTTTCAGCCGCATCACCCATCCGGAAGCGTTCAACAGGGCTCATTTGTTGCCGGATGAACCATGGCTGACCAATCAGCTGACGCAACCGGTCAGCTGGGAAGACTGCTGCCGCCGCTGCGGCATCAGGACTTCTGCTCAATGAGGTTGACTTCCGGCGGGCAGAAGAATCGCATATTCAAAATGGCTCCGACCCCGCGGGTGACGAAAACTTGGCGATTGCAGCCAAAAGAGAAGAGCCCGGCCGGCATGGAGCTGCGGAAGGAGATGACTTCTCCGGTGAACGGGTTGCCGATTTGACCGCCGTGCGTGTGCCCGGAGAGCAAGATGTCCCAATCGTAGTGTTGCAATAACCATCGGCTTTCCGGATCATGGGAAAGCAGGAGAACCGGAGCTGATTCTTCATTCTGCTCTTTCAGGCATCGGGCCGGGGCTTCATCCCCTTCGTTGTAATCCCCCAACCCCACGAGGCGGATGACCGTACCGGAGGGGGCCGTCCAATCCTGTGTTTCGTTTCGCAGGAGTTTGACCCCGGCGGTGGACAACACGCGCTCTACCTGTTCGAGCTTTTCGTAATCGTGATTGCCGAGTATCGCGTAGCAGGGGGCTGCTGCCGCCAGCTTTCGGAAGCCTTCCACCGCCCATCTTGTCCGGCGGAAGCGGTACTCTGCGGTCACCAAGTCGCCGCCGAAAAGAATTAAATCCGGTTGAGCCTTAATAATCATGTCCACCACCCGTCCGAATAATGCCGGATTACTGTGGACATCGGAAAAGAAAGCAATGCGGAGTGCCCCCGCCCCCGGCAGCGTGTCGGGGGGCAGGGTGATGGTGTTGCACTGCAACTGTTTTGCGGAGTATTTCCCGAACTGACAACCTCCCCATCCGCAGAGAATCGCAACAACGGCAAAAGTATACAGCAACTTTTTCCGATGCCTGCGCAACCATTTCAGCGGGTGGGGACGTTTCATTTTATTCGCAGATGGGATTGAAGATGGCAAGCTCCGAATCGGTGAAGATACCGTCCTTGCGGATGAGCTTGCCGTCGAAGTAAATCTCCCCACCACCGAACTCTGCCCGCTGGATGCAGACCAAATCCCAATGGATGGAGGATTCGTTGCCGTTGGGGGCTTCATCGTAGCACTGACCGGGGGTCAGGTGGAAGGAGCCGGCAATCTTTTCGTCGAAGAGGATGTCGCGCATCGGTTTGAGGATGTAGGGGTTGACCCCCAGGGCAAACTCGCCGATGAAGCGAGCACCCTCATCCGAATCCAGCAGAGCGAGCAGCTTTTCCTCGTTCCCATTGCAGTGAGCTTCCACAATCTTGCCATTTTCAAAGCGGAATTTCACACCGTCGAAGGGAATGCCGTTGTAGATGCTGGGGGCGTTGTAGGTGATGGTGCCGTTGATGGAGTCGCGAACCGGGGCGGTGTAGACCTCGCCGTCCGGTACATTGCAGTCGCCGGAGCAGATGATGGCCGGAATCCCCTTGATGGAGAAGCGTAAATCCGTGCCCGGACCGATGATTCGTACCTCATCCGTGCTTTCCATCATCTCCTTGATTTTCTGCATGCCCTCTTTCATGCGGGCATAGTCTGCCAGACAGCAGCGGAAGTAGAAGTCCTCAAAATCCTCTGTCGCCATGCCGGCGGCCTGTGCCATGGCAGGGGTAGGCCATGCCAGCACGCACCACTTGCGCTTGTTGCAGGTGAAATTGCTGGCCTCGCGCATGTATTTGCTGACGATTTTCATGCGCTCGGATGGGACGTCTGCTGACTCAAAGCTGTTGGCATCGCCATAGAAGCAGATGTGGACATCCATATCCTGCGCACGCTGCAGGCGATAGCGCCCCTCCAGCTCATACTGGGCCTCCGTAGCGCCCATGCTCAGCTCACGGGATATGGTGGCATGGTACAAATCCACGTGGGGGATACCGCCGGCGGCTCGGGTAGCGCGGATGAGTGCTACCACCATGGCATCCGGGATATCAATCATACGCAGGTTCACATGTTCTCCCGGCTGAACGCGGCAGGAGTAGCCGATAATCTGCTCGGCGAGTTGTTTGTAGCGAGGGTCAGTCATGGTATCAGTCCTGTGCGGGGTTGAGGATAGCGAGCTCCGGAGCGGTAAAGATACCGTCCTTGCGAATCAGCTCATCATCGAAATAGATTTCGCCGCCGCCGAAGTCGCTGCGCTGGATGCAGACCAAATCCCAGTGTACCTGAGAGCGGTTGCCGTTGTCGCTGTTTTCGTACGCCTGACCGGGCGTGAAGTGGAAAGAACCGGCAATCTTCTCATCGAAAAGAATATCGCGCATGGGCTGCAGGATGTAGGGATTGACGCCCAGAGCGAACTCGCCGATGTAGCGGGCACCTTCGTCGGAATCCAGAATCTTGTTCAGCGCTTCATCATTGCCGTTGCAGTGGGCTTCGATAATCTTGCCGTCCTTGAAGGTGAGGCAGATACCATCGAAGGGGATGCCCTGGAACACCGTGGGGGCGGTGTAGGTGATGGTGCCATTCACGGAATCGCGGATGGGGGCGGTGAAGACTTCGCCGTCCGGGATGTTGAAATCACCGGAGCAGGGGATGGCCGGCATGCCCTTGATGGAGAAGGTCAAATCCGTGCCGGGGCCGACGATGCGGACTCGGTCGGTCTGCATCATACGCTCTGCCAGCTTGTCCATGGCCACGCGCAGCTTGGCATAGTCAGCCAGACAGCAGCGGAAGTAGAAATCCTCGAAAGCCTCCGTGCTCATGCCTGCACCCTGTGCCATGGAGGGGGTGGGCCAGCGCAGGACACACCATTTGGTCTTGTTGACGCGTTGGTTATGCACCGGGCGCATGCGTTTCATGGCCAGAGCCATTTTTTCTGCCGGCACGCTGGAGTTTTCAAAGCTGTTGTGCCCCCCACGAATGGCGATGTAGGCATCCATCTTCTCCATTTCGGCCAGTTCAAGCTCAGAAATGACGGCGTACTGCTCATCCGTTGCTCCGGTGAGCATTTCGCGCGAAATGCGGCTGTGGCGCAGGTTAATGTGCGGGTGCCCGCCGGCTTCTCTCACGGCGCGAATCAGCTCAATGGCAATTTCGTCCGGTGCATCGATGATTTCCAGCAGAACATGCTCGCCGGGTTGCACGTGGCAGGAGTGGCGAATCAGATTCTGGGCCAGCTGTGTGGTACGAGGGTCAGTCATAATGTTGTGTATAATAAGTTAAAAAATCAGTGCAGGGGAGTCGTAAGCAATTGCATGGCTTCTTCCAAATGCTGTTGCGTTACTTCTGCAGAGAGGATGGGTTTGCCCAAATCCTCCAGCAGGACGAATCGTATGTTCCCCCCTTGGAATTTTTTGTCCCGACGCGTCATGTCCAGCGCCTTTTCCACGCTTACATTCTCCGGCAGCTGCAACGGCAGCTCCAGCGCCTCCAGCGTTTCCAGAATCTCGCGTTCTGCCTGCTCGTTCAGCCCGCAGAGCCTGCGGGAGATGCTGAGCGCTCCGCGCAATCCCAGACTCACCACCTCGCCGTGCAGGAGGCTGCCGTAGGGGACGCTGGCTTCTATCCCATGCCCCAGAGTGTGTCCCAGATTCAGGAATGCTCGCACGCCGAGCGTTTCCTTTTCATCTTCCTCCACAATCCGGGCTTTGATGCTGATGTTTTCAGCAATGATATGGGGCAGATTCTCAATGGTGCTAAGAGAGAAGCCCAAATCAATTTCATCTGCCAGCTGCCGCAGGGTCAGAAGCATGCCGGGCTTGCGGATGGCGGCGTGTTTCACCATCTCTGCCATGCCTTCCCTCAGCACGCGCGGCGGGAGTGTGGTGAGCGTGGTCGGATCCACGATGACCAGGCGTGGCTGGTGAAAGGCGCCGATGAGGTTTTTCCCGGCTGCTATGTCAACCGCCGTTTTGCCGCCGACAGAACTATCCACCTGTGCCATGACGGTGGTGGGTATCTGGACAAAGGGAATCCCCCGGTAATAGATGGAGGCTATGAATCCTGCCATGTCTCCCACAACTCCGCCGCCCAGCGCCACAATAAAGCCGGAGCGGTCATGCCCTGCCTCTGCCATCTCATTCACCAGCGTTTCTACGGTGCTGAGATTTTTGCTCTGCTCCCCGGCAGGGAAAACGTGCGTGCTGACATCGTAACCTGCATCTTCCAAGCTGCGCACAACCCGTTCGGCGTAGAGCGGGTACACATTTGAGTCTGTGATGAGCGCAATTCTTCCTTCCAGTCTTGCCCGAGCCACCAAGAACCCGGCGGATTCCAATGCGCCGTTGCCTACCTGCACATTGTAGGAATAGCGCCCAAGTGAAAGGGATACAGTCTCCATAGCTATTCATTGTACGCTTGCGTGCGCGGGAATCAAGTACCTATTGCGGCAGTAGCCTTGCGCACCTGCTTTTTTTCGCTTGGTCGGGGCAAGAAAACCGCTGTCCGTATAGGGACAGCGGTTTGTATCAAGAGTTTGTCCTGTGCAGCAGGCTGTTTTTACTTGCGACGGCGGCGTGCTGCCAGACCGGCAAGAGCCGGCAGACTCAGTGTAGCCGTGGTCGGCTCCGGAACATTCTGCGCCTCCGGCAATATCTCTTCTGCCAGCTGCAGAAATGCTTGGAAAATTTCTTTCGTTGTCGTCATGATTGCTTACGTTTGTGTTCAGGTTGTGTTTTCTCTCTATTCTGTCTATGACAGGCTGTAAAATAAAACGCGCACGGATATTATAATATCATTCCGAAAGATGCTGGCCGTTCCTTATCAGCATCGATTATCAGGATATTGTAAATACCCAATTTTCTTGAATTTGCCCGGCTTTGTGGTAGAATGAGGGGCATCATGGTAGACGTCATTATCTATTCCTTTCTGTCCACGATTCCTGTTTTCGTCTTTTTTGCCATAGGGTGTTGGTTGCGTTACAAGAAGGCAATAGAGCCGCAGCATGATAATGTTATCATGCAGCTGGCTATGGATGTGGGCTATCCCTGTCTCATTTTCCACAGCATTATGAAGTATATGGTGGTGGAGTCGCACCCGGCCGTTTCAAGTATCGGTTTTTCGTTGCAGGCAATAAGTTGCGGGTTTTTGGAAATGACGTTGGGGGTATTGGTGGCCTGGCTGGTGGCGCGGGTAATGCGTCTGCGCATCGGCACGGGATTGCGTACCTTTACCCTGACTGCCGGGGTGCAGAATTACGCCTTTTTTGTCATTCCGATAGTGCAGATGTTGTTCAGCAGTGCGGGTGATCCCACCATGGGGGTATTGTTTATCCATAACATGGGGTGCGAGATTTTTGTGTGGAGCGTGGGCGTGGTGCTCATGTGCGGCGGGGCGCGGGACTTGCGGCTTGGTTTGCTGTTGCGCGGCCCGTTGCTTGCGGTGTGCGTCTCTCTCCTGCTGGCGTGGAGCGGTTTGGGACAGTATGTTGCCTTGCCGCCCGTGATGAAAGCTGCGGAGATGATAGGAGCGGTTGCCACGCCTATTTGCCTGATTCTCTTCGGCTGCTCCATGTATGATTTGTCGCGCAATTTTGTGTGGCGTCCGCGGATGCTGGCGGCAGGGATTGTGGCTCGTTTGGCGCTGGCGCCTGTCTGCATTCTGCTGCTGGCGTGGCTGTTGCCGGTGGATCCCATCATCAAGCGGATTATGGTGATACAGAGCGCCATCCCCAGCGCTGTCATTCCGGTGATTCTGGCCAAGCGTTTCGGCGGCATTCCGGAGGTGGGGACTCAAATCCTGCTGACCACGACCGTTTGTTCATTCATCACGCTTCCCATCTGGCTCACGGTGGGCAGCATGTATGTGGTGCCGCTTCTGGGAAACTGAATTTTGTTTTTAATATGAACTACCCCTATTCATGCAATTAAAAATTACTTTTCTTTCGGTTGCCGGCCTTTTCATTTTGCCGTTGTATGCTGCTCATGCTCAGTCAGAGGACTTGAAGCCGGGTATGCGCCGGGAATATGCCGCTCTCCCTTTGCCGGATGGCAGTACGGATTTCGTGCCTAAATCGAAGTTTTCTGCCGATACTTTACAAGGCTTACAGTTGGTGGTCACGCAGAAATTTACAGAAGGAAAAAAACTTCTGCAACGGCAGGCAGAAAAGGGCGACCCTGCTGCTCAGTGTGTTCTGGGTATCATGCAAATTCGTGGTGCTGGATTCAGAAAAAATGTTCAGGCAGGCATGGAACAGATAGAACAGGCTGCAAAAAACGGCTTTACCCGTGGCTATTACTATCTTTCCTACATAAGCGCTTTTACGCAATTTTCTGAAGAACAATCGCTGCATTGGGCCATTAAGGGAGCGGAACGGGGTGATTTTACCGCTTTGACGGAAATGGCAACCAATTTTTTCAATATCGCACAGGGAACGGATTCAACCCTTCGTCTCAACCAAGAGCAAGCGCTTCGCCGTGGAATGAATTTTGCCAAAGAAGCAGCCAAGCGTGGCAGCCGGACAGGGTATTATCAGGTGGCAGAGACCTGTAGGAAGCACTTGGACGTTTTCGGGAATGAGGCTGTCGATATTCTCCGTGAGATACAGCCTCTGTTTGCTGATGCAACGAATCATTTGACTGTGATTCTGGCAGAGCTTCAACGCTATGAAGAAAGTCTGGAATTGGCTCTGAAAACCCCGGAAGACCCCCATGCACAATTTCTTGCGGGGACCTTATATCTCCGGCACATATCACCGCAAAGCAATCTTCAAAAAGGTTTGGAGCACATGAAAAAAGCTGCGGAGATGGGGCTCCGTTCTGCTGTCTGGTTTTGGATTCTTTTACATGAGGACCCAAGCTCACAGCTCCCTCACATTTCAGGTCTTCTTCCGAATCCCGCTGAATCAAGAAGATTGGTCATTGACTTAGCCGCCGGCGGAGATAATGCGGCTAAGGCATATTTAGCGCGATATTATTACGAGGGTTTTGGTGGTGAGCAGAATATAAGAAAAGCAGCGGAATTGTTACAGGAGGTTTTCTCAGACGAGTCCACATATTGCCCGCATGCCGAACAGTATTTCAGGAAGTGGAAAAGACAGGCTTTGGACGGAGATATCCAAGCTAAAGAGTTTCTCAGGGAGTTTGGTGCTATAGGGGGAAAAGAACCGCCATCGGGAATTAAAGACCCCTCCTTGAAAGAGTAGATAAAAAAGCATCTCTGGTTCCATGAAAAATTATGTTGCAATTGAGTTTATCGCGTTAAACCGGAAAATCGTGCCACAGGCGACGAATGATATCCGGACGCTATTTGACTCGATTCATTGTATCCTTCCGTCTTTATATTGCGGCACGGAGACGGATTCTCTCATACTTGTCTGGCGATATACGAAACACAAAAATCATCAGGCATGGGATGTTTGTCATCATATCCCGCACATGTTATTTCAGGAACACCATAGCGCTTTCGTCAACTTTTGTGACAAATATCAAACAGTTCCTGTAGTGTTCAGCTCGGAAGAATGCTGCCGCATGCTCAGATTCGGCAATCCTCAGGCGTTTACCTATTCAGGTGATATACCTTGGGAGCCCTCCGGTTGTGCGGTGCTGAGCGAATGTGATTTTGATTCGGAGGCGTTTATCGTATCCGTTGAATCGTTGCTGGCAAAAAACATCGAAATGATAAGGTCTTTTCAAGAAAGGGAAATAGGTAAATTGGATTTCAGTATGTTATATCTGCTGTGCAAAAAAGTCGAAGCCATGGCCATCACAACCGATAGGTATGAACAAGTGCAGCCCTATCTGAATGTTCTGTATGAACTTTTAAGACGATAGTTCAGGGAAGTATATCTTCCACCTTAAAAGACTTGAAAGGTTTTTTTAGCAAAATGCCTGCCAAGGTTATTCCAATCAGGATGAAGAAGGTGCATGTATAAAAAACAGAACGCCCGGAACCTGTTTCCGCTAAGGAGAACATCTCCAATGCCACGGCATAGCAGAGAAATAACAAAACGAATACAAGCCACCCACCCTCGGCGATAAAGCAAACTAAATAGTCAGCCGGGTGAACAGCTGGCTTAGCCTGAATGACACTTGTTCCGAAAGATGGAATGCTGCAAATCTTTCCTCCCTGTGAGTCGTCAGTATCGGTAAACGCATCGCAGCCGGGCGCGCAGCTGTTCCACATGTAGCACATGAGGAGTATGGCTATTTGCTGCCTGATTTCCAGCTGTGCTACAATGTTTAAATCCTCGGATGTTAAAAAAGTCGCTTTCCCGGTGTCTCCGCAAAAAGATGCCAACGCAAAATCCGATGATTTTAAGATGTAACGTCTGCGAGTCGCGTATGCAAGAGCCGCCGGAAGACTTTGTTTCAGCGCCCTAGCCCATAAATAGCGTCTGGAAAAACCATCTTCAATGGTATGAATCGGTGGCAACTCCTCAGAATCAAAAACAACGTCGCCATTTCTGTATTGAGCTATCGGTGTCCCGTTGTAATAGAATATGCCGTTTCCCCGCGGCAAGCGGTTCCACCCGGAATGGATTGCTGATTTCCATTTCACGGTATTGATAACTGCCTTTATCTCAAAACAATCTGAACGAATTTGTATAGAAATGACTTTTTCCTGAGAAATGTTCAGGATGAAGCTGTGATGGTTCGTATTACCCTCGATATGTTTGCTTATTACCCCGGCAATTACTTTCTCTAAATGGACAGGGGATGAAAAAAGTTTCAAAACTGTATCGTCGGTAAAACGGTTCATAGTTCAATCTATCTCAGAAAATATATTATGTCAATCTCTAAAAGGGATAAAACCCGATTCAGAAAAGGCAAATCCGTGTGATTCCGGGACGATGAGATGAGCCTGTATGACGAAAATGCCCCGCTCAGATAAACTGAGCAGGGCATTCTGAAATTCGGAAATGAAATCCGTTTTACTTGGCTTCAGCCTTTTCTACTGCAGAGTAGGTCTCGGTGTATGCCTTGTCAGCAGCGGACTTGGCAGCTGCGGCAGCCTTTTCGGCGATGGCCGTCTCTTCGTCGAGCTTGGCAGCTGCTTCCTCGTAAGCCTTCACTGCGGCGGCGTTGCCGGATTGGGCGGCATCATAGAGAGCCCAGAGGTTGAGCTTGTCCGTGGCAGCCTTGTGAGCAGCCGTAAAGGCGGCAGCAGCGGCATCCGTAGCGGCTTCTTCCTCTGCGGTGGCCCATGCGTGGTTGTAGCCCTTCACATCGTTCCAGTGACCGCGGGTGAAGTCCGGGAAGGTCACGGCGCAGTTGTTGTTGTCCATGGACAGGGAGCCGAGCTCGGCAAGGCAGCACCATTCAGCCATGTCGTACACGTCCATATCCAGCGGCAGACCGTTCTGGAGGCAGTATACCATACGCACGTCCATGAAGAAGTCCATGCCGCCGTGGCCGCCCACCTTCTCAGCCATCTCACCATACTTCTTGATGATGGGGTGGCGATAGGTTTCGCGCAGCTTCTTCATGTTCTCCTCGCTCATGAAGCTGTGGGAGTCAAGGTCTTCCAAATCGGGAGCGCCGGCAGTTTCCTGCATGTGGCCGCTCTCCAGCACAAAGCCCTCGATGGGGTACTTGTTGGCGAAGCCGCGGGTGCCGGTCAGCTGGAAGAGACGGTTGTAGGGCTGGGGATTCATCACGTTGTGCTGAATCTCCACCACCTTGCCGTTCTCCGTGCGCATAAGCGTGGTGGTGTGGTCACCATTGCGGAACTCGGGGCAGGGCTTGCCTGTCTTCTTCTCCACGTACTCACGGCCGTGCACGGACTTGGTGTCCATAGCCACGAGGGTGCGGAAGCGGTCACCACGGTGGATGTCCATGACCTGGGCCACAGGACCGAGACCGTGGGTGGCGTATACGTCGCCGCGGTTCTCCTTGTTGTACTTCATGCGCCAGCCGAGCTTGTCGGGGTCATTGGCGGGGTTCACCCAGTAGTCGCCCCAGAACGGGTCGAGGTTGTGGATGTAGGCGCCCTTGGCATAGAGTACTTCACCGAAGACACCTTTCTGCGCCATGTTCAGAGCGTCCAGCTCGAACCAGTCATAGCAGCAGTTCTCCAGAATCATGCAGTGCTTGCGGGTCTTTTCGGAAAGGTCGATGAGCTCCCAGCACTGGTCAAGGTTCATGGCGCTGGGTACCTCAATGGCGGTGTGCTTGCCGTTTTCCAACGCGCACTTGGCCACGGGGAAGTGGTGGTCCCAGTCAGTGGCAACGTACACCAGGTCGATATCCGGGCGCTTGCAGAGCTCTTCGTAGCCCTTTTCACCCCAATAGATGGAAGCGGGAGCCATGCCGGCCTTGCGGAGAGCCTTCTGGCATTTCTCTGCGCGTTCCTTCACATAGTCACAGAGAGCAACAACTTCCACACCGGGGATGTGGGTGAAGCGGGTTACAGCGCCGGGACCGCGCATGCCGAGACCGACGAATGCAACGCGAACGGTCTTCATTTTGGGAGCCTTGAGGCCCACTACGTGCTGCTGTCCGTCAGGGCGAGCGGGGGTCTCAACGACCAATGTGCCCTTGTCCCAATGCGTTTTGGTGGAAGGCGACAGCGACTGAGCATTCAGGCCGCTCACAGCAAAGAGCGCCAGCAATGCCAAGGTTGCAATGTTTTTCAGTTTCATATCGTTAGATCGGGTTGTTCCTATCGGGGGTAAAATCATTCCGGACGGATGGCTTGTCCCCCCTCAAAAGGCGAATCTGGCATATACTACCAAGTTCCATCCGGCAGGTCAAGCTCTAAGCGTGTCTCTGCGGCAGAGGACTCAGACATCCGTTGCGGAGGGGGGCGTTTTTTTCTTTCCGGTTGTTGTTCTTCTGCGGCGGTTGGTACGCCTGCGGCGGGGGCGCTGCTGGTGGAGTTCCACCTGCAGGAGGAGTAAGGCAAACATGGAGGCCGCATTCACCGTGACGGTGGAGCATTCCGACACCGCTTCTGCCAGCTGGACCATTTTGAGGACAATGTTGGTGTAATCCTCCTGTTCCAGCCCGATTTCGGCCTGTACCAACAGCCGATGGAATTGCACCAGCTGCCGGAAGAAACACAGCCAGTTGTTTTCCGGACCGGCGGGTAGGCTGGTCAGCAGTGCATCCGGCAGGGTATTGAGCGCGCGCTCCACCCGGCGGATGGCGGCGCGACGCTCTTTTCCTGCATTGGCGGCTCCGGCCTCCAATACATAGCGCAGATGAGTTTCGAAATCGCCGTAGGCTTCCAGCGCGCGCAGAGGAACTCTGCCGGCGGCGGGAGCTTCGCCGGGACGCCGCGCCACCTGCTCGAAGATGGCTTCGAGGGCCTGCATGCGTCCCTGCGGACTTAACGGTCTGCGCTCAAATAACATCCTTTCTCAATCAGGCCTTTTTGGCAGCCTTTTTAGCTTTGCTTTTGGTGCTTTCAGCGGGTGTTACCGTGCCGGGTTTAACAATGGTTTCCTGTCCGTTGACGATAACTTTGACCGAGCGGGGATTCTCATCTGTGGTGGTGAGAGTGTAGGAGGTCACTTTTCCGTTTTCCCATGCCATACTGACGGAGATGTTGCCGCGGGCACGGATTCCCTTCACGGAGCCCTTGGCCCACTGTTCCGGCAGCGCCGGCAGGAGGGTGATGCGGTCGCCGTGGCTCTGGAGCAGCATCTCGCTGATGCCGGCGGTCATGCCGAACGTGCCGTCCATCTGCATGGGGGGATGGTCGCCGAAGAGGTTATCCAGCAGGTTGTAGTTGATGTAGTGGCAGACCATGCTGTAAGCCTGTTCCTTGTCGCGGAATCGTGCCCAGAGCGCCGTGCGCCACGGCCAGGTCCAGCTGCGGCGGTTGTCATTGCTCAGACCGCGCAGCTCCAGGCTCTTCATGGCGGCGTTGGCCAAATCGGGGGTGCCGTCCATGGTGATGGTGGAACCGGGGAATACGCCGATGAGGTGTGAGGTGTGGCGCTGGCCGGAAACCATGTTCGGGCGGTCTACAATCCACTCCTGGAGGTAACCGCCGCTGCCGATGCGATCCGGTGCAAGGCGGGCGCGCTTCTTTTTCAGCTCCTTAATCCAGACAGAATCCGTTTTCAGGATGGCGGCTGCTTTGGCGGTGATGTCGAAGAGCTCGCGGATGAGCTGCTGATCGTGGGCGCAGCCGTCCTCCACCGGACCCCATTCGTGTGACCAGCCCTCCGGGGAGACGAGCGTTCCCTTCGGCAGCTGCTTCAGCTCGGGATGCGCATCCGCAGAGAGCGCTTTGCCGCCGCTGGTGAGGCCCTCGCCCTCCGGCCCCAGTTCCTTCAGTCGGGTTTCCCAGAAGCGGCAGATGTTGCGCAGGATGGGATAGGCGTGGTCTTTCAGATATTTCTTGTTGTGGGTATAGGTGTAATGATCCCAGAGGTGCAGGGCATACCAGGCATTCACCGGCGGATTCCAATGGGTCCAACCGCCGCCGCCCCAGGGATTCTGGGAAATGCGGGTGGTCCAGCCCTCAATGTGTTCGCCGAAGTGTTTGCGGGTCATTTCGGTGAGCGGCTGCTCCATGGCGCGGATAAAGTTCAGGAACGGCATGTGGCATTCGCTGAGGTTGGCAACCTCTGCTCCCCAGTAGCACATCTGGAGGTTGATGTTGTTGTGGTAGTCACATGCCCACGGTGCGTGTACTTTGTCATTCCAGATACCCTGCAGGGTGACCGGGAGATTGCCGGGTCGTGAGCCGCTGATGAGGACGTAGCGACCATACTGATAGATGGTTTCTGCCAGCTCGGGGTCATTCTGGCTCTGGCGGAAGGCCGCCAAACGCTCATCGGTCGGCAGAGCTGCCACTTCCGTATCTGTTTTGCCGAGATTGAGCTCCAGTCTGTTGAAAAGCTTTTTGTAATTGGCGATGTGCGCTTTGCGAAGCTTTTCAGCCGTCTTTTTAGCCGCTTTGCCCATGATGGATGCGTTGCGGGCTTTCGGGGCAGTACCCTTCCAGTCTTTGGTGTAATCCATGGCGTAATCCGTGGCCAAAGATACCAAGATTTCAATGGATGTTGCGTCTTTTACCTCCAGATAGGGAGAGCCTGCTGCATCCATGTTCGGTTGCATGGAGTCAGGCCTGTTGGCTGTTTGTTTGGCGTAGGTGACATTTAATTTTCCTCCTTTGCCGACTTTGCGAATGCTGCCGCCGTTAATGCGCACGAGAAGACGCCCTTCAAACTGCTGCCCGTTATTGAGCGTGCCGCTCATGATGATGGCGTCATTTTGTGCCGTCAGGGTGGCGGTGTGGCAGGGCAGGAGCCCGATGCGGGCAGAGAGCGAGCCGGGGGTGTCGGCCTCTGCTGTATAAACCAGAACCTGATCCGGGGCGCTGACGAAACATTCGCGGCTGTGTTTGACGCCTCCGTTGGTAAAATCCACGTGGGCGATACCATTCCGCAAGTCCAGGCTGCGGGTGTAATTTTGCGATTCTTTCTCCGGGAGAATAAACTCAATGTACAGGTTGCCGAATGGCTGGTAGCTGCCGAATTCATCTTTTCCGGAAAGCGGACCGTATTTATAGCCGGAACCATTGCCCGGCAGGTTGGGGCCGCCGGTCCAGAGGCTCACCTCGTTCAGGTTGACGCGCTCCAGATGATCACCGCCGAAAATGGTGCCACCCACACGGCCGTTGCCGACGGGCAGGGTCTGGGATTCCCAGAAATCTCTGGCAGGTTTGGGGGCAATATTGTGAAAGAGGGCGGGATTCCGGCCGTGACCGTCGGCTGCCGGGTATTGGGGGTTCCACGGCAAGGATACGGATTGAATACCGGCAGGCTGCTTATACCACAGGTAATTGGCTGACGGCGTTTCTGCGAGGAGCTCGGAGGCACAGGCTGAGGCGAGGAAGACGGAGAGTATTTTTCCTGATGTCGTCATGTTGTGTGCTGATGTGGGGTTCAGAAAGAGGTGTTGCGGATGATTTCTGCCTGAAGCATGACATCTCCCATAGTGAGCGTGTCTCCGCTTTGCAGAATCATACAGGGATGGTAGGGGGAAAAGGCTTCTCCGTTGATGGCGGTGCCGTTGGTGGACCCTTGGTCCCAGACCTCCACGCCATGTTCGGAAAGGTTGATTTTGACATGACACCGGGAAATCCCGGCATCGGGTATTACCATGTCGGATGCATCGGGGTCACGCCCCAAGATGATGCCGCCTCTTTGGGCGATATCTTCAAAATCCAGCCTGCATTCCCATGGCGATCCGTCAGCCAGCAGCCCGAATAATCGCAGACATGTGGATGCACGGGCTGTGGCAGATTGTGTTTCTTCTGCTTGAACGGCCGGGATTCTCAGCCCCGTGCCCAGATTCCACTTGGTGCGCAATCTGTCATAGGGCCGGAGCGGTTGTAGGTAAATCTGCGGGCTGCAAAGAGAGTGAGAGTCAGCGTTCGCTTCACCGTTTCGGAGCGAATCAATGAGCAAACGAACCCGGAAAAGCTCATCGGCCAGTACCGTGGCCCGCTCTTCCAGCTCGGAAAGCTGTGTTGCTGAATCTGTCTGCGTTGAGGAGTACATCAACCTACGTATATTATCAAAATCTACGCAGGACGGCAACGTAAAATTTCAGCCAGACGGCATATTATCCGCCTCGCTCGGCTTTTTGCGTATGACCGAAGGTGCCGGGCGGAAGCGGATGACGGTGCGTTCCGGCAGGGTAAGTGGCTCTCCGTTGTGGGGCAGCGTGAGGCGGCGCGGCTGTTTTCGGCTTCGTTCAAACGTGCCGAAATGCGCCAAGCGTACAATGCCGTCTTTTTTCAAGCCGTCGGAAATGGCTCGCACAACGGCGTCTATGGCCAGCTCTGCGGCCATGGCCGTGGCTGTGCCCCCCAGAGCCTGCCGCACGCTTTCATGCAATTGTCTGCGATTCATGAGTGATTCAGTCGCGGCGGGAGTGACTCAACAGATAGAAAGCATAGTACACCAGCATGGCGATGGAGGAAAGCGCGGCGGCAACGTAGGTCATAGCGGCCCAGTGCAGGGCATTACCCGCCTGACCGTGCATGGCGCGGTCGGCAAGCCCGGAGCTCTGCAGCCAGGCCAGCGCTCGGCGGGAAGCATCAAACTCCACCGGCAGGGTGACCAGCGCAAAAAGTGTGGTTGTGCCGAAAAGCGCCAGTCCGATCCAAGCCACCGTTGTGCCGCTGCCCATCGCTACCAGAAACAAGCCCACCATAAGCACAATCTGCCCCAGGCGAGACCCCATGTTCACCATGGGAACCAGCGAGGAACGCATGTTGAGCCATGGATAGGCACGGGCATGCTGGACGGCATGCCCGCATTCGTGCGCGGCCACGGCCATGGCGGTGACGGTGGCACAGTTATATACGTTTTCGCTGAGGTTGACTGTTTTATTTGCCGGATTGTAGTGGTCTGTGAGCTGGCCTGGGGTGCTGATGACCTGCACATCCGTGAGGCCGTTCTGCGCCAGCATGAGCCGCGCGGTGTCGGCTCCTGTCATGGGGGCGGGTATGGATGAATTCCTGCGGACGCTGGATTGCAGCGCGTGCTGTACCGCATAACCGATGATGCCGGTGACGGCCAGAATGAGGAAGCCGATGATGGTCATGAAATCATAGCCGCCGGTCGTTGCTTGGGTGGAGTACCCGTTGCCGTAGTAGCCGTATTGTGCGAGAATGGTGAAAAGTGTAATCATTTCTATGATATTCTGATGCCGGGAGACGGGGTGTGGTTCAAAAATCGTTTTCGGAATTGCCCCGGAGATGCCGGATGTTGAGCTTGAGATGGTTGTCGCCAATGCGGCGGATGGGGGACTGAGCAAAGAAGCCTGTGAAATCCTCTTCCTGCAGTTCTCCCAGCTCTTGCAGCGATGTGTGAGCCAGCCTTGCCGGCATGAGCAGGTGGGGGTCGATGCGGCGTTCTCTGCCGGGTTTCATTTGATTCCAGGGACACGCTTCCTGACAGATGTCGCATCCGTACAGTCTGTCATGTAGCGCTGCGGCAATGCCCTGAGGTATAGTCTCTTGTTTGCTCTCAATGGTCCAGTAGGAGAGGCAGCGGCGGGCATCGCAACAGCCATCGCGCAGAGCCTGCGTGGGGCAGGCCTGTTCGCAGCGGTGGCAGTTGCCGCAGTGATTGCCCATAGGGGGAGATACGGGAAGCTCCAGCGTGGTCAGAATGGATGCCAGAAAGCAGTAGGAGCCCTTGCCCGGGCGTATCAGTAACCCGTTGCGTCCAATCCAACCCAACCCGGCCTGCATGGCAAAAAAACGCTCGCTCACCGGGCCGGAATCTGTGAAACACCGCTGTGTGCCGCCATAGAATTGCAGGGTTTCGTCCAAGTCTGCCAGTTTGGTTGCCAGTAACTTGTGGTAATCTTCTCCCTGAGCGTAGCGGGCGATGCGTCCGGGCTGTCGTCGGTCGTCAAGTCCTGCGTATTCGTAGGTGAGGATGATAATGCTGCGAACTCCGGGTAGAACCAGCTCCGGGTTCAGTCGCGCGGGTAAATGGCGCAGCATCCACTCCATATCGGCATGCATGCCGGCCTCCAGCCATTGCTGCAGGTAGTCTCCCTGGGGGGCGTTTGCGGCTGCTACACCCACGCCGGAGAATCCCAGCGCAGTTGCTGCATATTCCAGAGCCTGGCGTGCGGCATGCGTCATGATGCTTTATCGGTTTTGCCCAATAACCAGGCGCGAATGCGGGAGCGGGTGTAATCGGAGAATGGGAGGGAGAGGATGACGCGGCCGGTGGCATTGCGGATGCGCGTGATAGCCGGGCGAGCCTTTTTCTTTTCTGCTTTTTGGCCCACTTTGAAAGCAAGGCGCTGCATGTTGGAAGACGCTTCTTTGCTACCCATGGTAGCAGCCTTGCGGTATAAGAGCAGCGCCAGCTCCTCGCTGCGGGGGGTGCCCAGCCCGCGTTCATACATGGCGGCCAGATTATTGAGACAGTTCGCATCCCCGTATCTGGCTCCCAGTGAGAAGATTTTACCTGCTTTTTTGAAATCCGGTCTGTTGCCCAGACCTTCGTAGCAAATGATACCCATGTAGTAAAATACATTGGGGGTTTTCGGTGCGGTGGTCGCCACATGGCGCAGCAGTTTCCACGCCCGGCGTTCATCGCGGCGGTGTCCGAATCCCCGCATCAGGTAGCGCGATTGTTCTACACGGGCTTTGCGCAATCCCAGTACCGCCGCCTTTTCCATGCTTTCGTATGCTTTGTAAGCATTACGGGGGCAGCCTGTGCCTTTTTCCAGATAGAGGGCGAGGCGGTAGCAGGCTTCCCGCTGCATGATTTTTCCTTCTTCCGTTCGGATGTCGTCTGCGTCTGCAATGAGCTTAACCGTGCGAAATGCCTGCTCCGGGCGGGCAGGTAATCCCTTGAATTTACCTTCATATACATCCAGCAGAAGCGACATAGCATCGGCGTGCCCCTCGCGCACACAGGCTTCCAGCAGCATGGGAACACTCTCCACATGCGTATTATCCGGGTTTTCCAGAGTGGCCCGAGCCTGAATATAGAGCCCTTCCACGTCCCAACGCTGCGGTTGCCGGCGCTGTACGGAATCCCCGGGGGCTGCAGAGGCTGCGGTACACAGCATCAGCAGGAGGGTTGTGTGGAAAAACTTCATCTACCCATTGCTATACCACGGACGGCGCGTTTTGTCCATGTTTAATTGCCGCATACAGGAGGATAAAAAGCAACACCCCATTCCCGCTGCGTTGGGAATGGGGTGCGGAGGGAAAATGCAGCAACTGTTATTTCTGCTCGCTGTTTTCGGATTCCTCCAGACGGGCGTAGGCATACACCTCATCCGGGTCAGCTCCGTGGTGGGCTTTCTCAATCCGGGAGCGGAAGAGCTTCATCACGAACACGAAGGAGCAGGGGATGAAGAACACGCCCACGGCCGTGGCAATGGTCATGCCAATCACTACCACCACGCCGATGGAGTTGCGGGCAAGAGCACCGGAGCCCACGGCTGTCAGCAGCGGAACGCAGCCCAGAATGAAGGCGAACGAGGTCATCAGAATCGGACGCAGACGCATGCGGGCTGCTTCCACAGCCGCATCCAGCAGGCTCATGCCCTTTTCCATCTGCAGCACCGCGAACTCCACAATCAGAATAGCGTTCTTGGCGGCAAGACCCACCAGCATCACCAGACCAATCTGGGCATACAGGTTCAGCTCAATGCCGTACAGCAGCAACCCGACGAATGCGCCCAACACGGCGATGGGAACGGTCAGGAAGATGGCGATGGGAAGCGTCCATTTCTCGTACAGTGCCGCCATGATGAGGAAGGCAAACACGCCGGAGAGCGCGAAGATGGAGCCCAGCCCCAGACCGTCCTGCACTTTCTTTTCCTGGAAGCTCATGTCGATGTATTCCATGGCGAACTTGGTGGGGTCCATGGTCTCGCGGAACACCTTTTCAATGGCAGCCATTGCTTGCGCGGTGGAGTATCCCTTGGCGGGAGCCACGCTGATTTTGCCGGAGTTGTAGTTATTGTTGTGTTGCACGAACTCCGTATCGGCGATGTCTGCTATGGTCACCAGCGTGCTGAGCGGCACTTGTTCGCCCTGGGCATTGGTAACATAGAAGTTGGCGATTTGGTCGGTGTTGAAGCGGTCTTCGCCGGCGGCCTGGAGGTATACCTGCCACTGCTGGCCGAACTCGGTGTAGTAGTTCACGAATCGAGAACCGTTGAAGCATTGCAACAGGGAGTTGGCTCCGGAGTAGTCTACGCCCATGGCAAGGCACTTATCCTTGTCGATGGTGATGCTCTTCTGCGGAACCGCCGGCAGCATCATGTCTGAGGCGTTGGCAATGGCCGGGTCTTTTTTCAGTGCTGCCTCCAGCTTCACAACCTGTTCATACAGAGTGGCTACACCCTGTCCTGCTGTGTCTTCCAGTACAAAGGCGATGTCGTTGCCCGTACCTACGCCCGGAATGGCGGGCGGCGCGGTCACGAAGGTGGCACCGTCTGCTCCTGCCATGGCCAGGGCTCCGTTGACTCGCTTGAGTATGTCATCTGCGGTCGGGATTTTACCGTTCTCCATGACCGGTCGGTCGGCATAGGGCTTGAGGGTGAAGAAGAAGGTGGCGGCGTTGGTGGTCTGCACGTTGATGACCAGGTTCATGCCGATGATGGAGGTGATGTATTCCACGGCGGGGTCGCTCATCACCACTTTTTCCACCACTTTGGCCTGTTCAGCCGCGCGTTGGAGAGAAACACCCGGTTTCATGATGATACCGCAAATGAGGAAGCCCTGGTCTTCTGAGGGCAGGAAACCTCCCGGTACTTTCTTGGAAACGGGGATGATGGCGGCAGAGATGAGCGCCAGCAGGGGGATGGAGATAATGAGATGGCGGCAGAGGAACCGGCAGCACTTGGAGTATTTGGTCGCTACGGCGTCATAACTGCGGTTAAAGACGTTGTAGAGCGGCGTGAGCAGGGATTTATGCTCTTTCTTCGGCTTGAGCAGAATGGCGGAGAGCGCCGGTGAGAGAGTCAGCGCGTTGAATGCGGATATCAGCATCGAAATGGCGATGGTGACAGCAAACTGCTGGAAGAGTGTACCGGTGATACCCGGCAGCAGCACGGAGGGCAGGAATACTGCCGCCAGCACCAGGGCAATGGCTACCACCGGGCCGCTCACTTCTTTCATGGCGGCGAAGGTGGCCTGTCGGGCAGTCATGCCGTTTTCCATGTGGGATTCCACGGCTTCCACCACCACGATGGCATCGTCCACCACCAGACCGATGGCCAGCACCATGCCGAGCATGCAGATGGTGTTGAGAGAGAAACCCAGAATCGGGAAGAAGCAGAAGGTGGTCACCAGTGATACCGGTACGGCAATGAGCGGAATGAGCGTGGCTCTCCATCCCTGCAGGAAGATGAATACCACCAGCGCTACCAGCACCAGCGCTTCAAAGAGCGTGTGGATGATTTCCTCAATGGAGTCACGCACAGAGGTGGTGGAGTCCAGAGAGACGAAGCCGCGCATGCCTTCCGGCATGTTCTTTTCCTTCTCTGCAAAGAGAGCGCGGAGGTTGTCCACGGTTTCAATGGCGTTAGCCTCTGCGCCCTGGTAGATGGCAAGACAGATGGCGGGTTTACCGTTGACTCGGCTGGCAATAGAGTAACTCTGAGTGCCCAGCTCTACGGTGGCAATATCCTTCAGCTTTACGGCTTGCGTCCCCTGTTGACGGACGATGATGTCCTCAAACTCCGGAATGCTGGTCATACGGCCGCTGTTGCGGATGGTGTAGGTGAATTCCTGGCCGTCCGGCATGGGTTCTGCGCCCACGGAGCCACCGGGGTTAATGGTGTTCTGCGTATTGACGGCGTTGTAGACCTCGTTGACGGTGATGCCTTTCTGCGCCATCTTTTCGGAATCCAGCCAGATACGCACGGCATAGCGTGAACCGAACACCATCACATCGCCCACGCCTTTGACTCGCTTGACCGGGTCGACCAGGTTCACATAGGCATACCCCGTCAGGTCAATCGGGGAGAAGAAGCCCTGCGGGGAGTCGATGGCGTACAGCATCATGGGCAGACCGGAGGACTGCTTGATGGTGATACCCATCTGCGACACGGAGGACGGCAACTGTGAGGTTGCCTGACTGTACTTCATGTAGGTGAGCTGCTGGGCGGTGTTGGCGTTTGTACCCGGCTCAAAGATAACATTGATGCTGCATGAACCGTTGTTGGAGGAAACGGAGTTCATGTAGTCCATGCCCTCCATGCCGGAGAGCTGCAGCTCAATGGGGGTTGCCACGGATTCTGCCACTTCCTGAGCATTGGCTCCGGGGTAGGTGGCGCTCATGGAGATGGTGACCGGCGCGATGTCCGGGTACTGAGAGATGGGCAGCGCCATCATGCTGATGATACCCAGCATGGTGGTGACAATGGAGATAACCGCCGCGATGATGGGGTGTTTGATGAAGAAGGGTGACATGTTTTGCCTGTGTGGTTAAAGGTTACTTGCCGGAATCGGCGGTGACGGAGTCCACGACGGTGGTGGGGGACGTATAATGGTAGTCTGAGGGCGTCAGCTTGTTGACACGTGCTCCGGCCTCCGTATTGGCGCCGTATGCCTGTGCGGCCATCAGGGAGCCTTCTGCCACCACGCGGGTAGATTCAAGGCTGTCGTATCCCATGCCTTTGAGCATCATTTCCATGGGCGTTTTGAATCCCTGGCCGGCGGCGATGAGGTCCAGCTCATCCTTGGCGCCGGCTTTATCCAGCACCAGTTCCCGGAAATTGCGGGCGCCGCTGCGGCGCAGGTAGAGCTCTTTCCAGTCGCTGACGTGAGCCTGCTGCGGGGCATCATCGGGAAGTTTTTCGCCGCTCTGTTTTTCCAGCAGCGTGCGGAAATCCGGCTCCCCACTTTGCTTGAGCAGCATGTCTCCCCAGTCTTTTACCCCGGCGCCGCCCAGTATCATGGCTTCCGTACTCGGGGCTCCGGCTTTGGCGGCTATGGCTGCGCTGAGCATGGGGCGGTCTACATCCACCACCTGCATAGGTTGCAGTACTTCCTTGCCGTCCGCTTCTTTGACCGGGATGTTAATCAGCGCTCCCTTGGTGATAGGCAGCATATCCGGCGTGTTGTCCGGGCGCAGCAGCACCAGCAGGTCTTTACCCTTGCTGTTCAGCGGGGCGCGGGCCGGCACCAGGATGGAGTTCTTGCCGCCCTGCATACCGGCGCGGACACGAACCGGCATGCCGGAGCGCAGGTTCCCATTGCTGTTGTCCACCTGTCCGATGACGGTGAGGGTGCCTGTGGATTTGTTCAGGGCGTTGTCGGAATTGACGATGTCGCCCTTGTGGGGGTATACGCTGCCGTCATTGAGGATGAGCTCAAACTGCTCCCGTTTGCGGCCATTGCCGGCACTCTTGTTTTTCCGGAAGCGGGTGAATCCGCTCAGTGCATTCTTGCCGCTCACCTGGAAGTCCACCCGCATGGGGTTGACGGAGGAAAGCGTGACCAGTGGTTCTGCATCCTGCGGGGATACCAGCGCGCCGATGGAGGGCTTGCGGATGCCGACTCGTCCGTCGAACGGAGCGGTGATGGTGGTGTAGCCCAGGTTAATCTGAGCCGTTTGCAGGGCGGCTTCCATCTGTGCCACGGTGGCATCGGCTTTCAGTAGGGAAGCCTTGGCGGTTTTGACGGCGGTGGCGGCATCCGTTACGTCTTTGTCTGCAACGGCTCCGGGCGCTTCCTTGCTCAGGCGTTCCAATCGCTGATAGTTGACGGTGTTTTTATCCAGCTCTGCACCGGCCTGTTCGCGGGCAGCCTTGGCAGCCGCCAGGTTGGCTTCCGCTTCTTCCACCTCTGCCTGATACGGAGCGGGGTCGATGGTGAAGAGTACATCTCCTTTCTTGACCATGCTGCCGTCCTTGAAATTCTGGCTCTTGAGGAATCCGCTCACATGCGGGCGGATGTCGGTCTCTTCTTCGCCGCGCAGTTTGCCGAACCACTCGCTCTGCACCTGTACGTCCTGACAGCGCAGGGGGGCAACCTTCACCGGGAAGGGCGGCAATGTGGCCTTGGCTACTTTGTCCTGTTTGGCTTCATTTTTTTGCCCGCTCATCATGCTCGGGTCTACCGAAGGCTTGAAGGAGAATGCCGTGGTGTTGATGGTGGCGGGTTTCTCCTCCTTGCTCAGTCGGCTGTTGGCAGAGGAGATGTTCATGGCCTGCACGCCGTGGTCTTTATCTGTCACCACGGGCACTTCCGTTGCGTTGTCGTAGCCGTATTGACGGAAAAGCTCATCCAGCCGGGTGTCGCCGTAGTCGGAAATGGCCACCAACGGTTGCTCTGAGCTGTACCCGTCCGCTTCTTTCACCCGGATGGTGTAGGTCTTACCCAGCGTTACGGGAACCATGTGCGGAACATGGTGCTTATCCACCACGATGATGAAGTTGTTACGCATGACCTGGCGGATGGCACTCTTCGGTACCAACAGGGCCTCGTGCGTAGAAAGCGGCATTTTTACCCGCACGGACATCCCGGCGCGCAGGGTCTGGTCCTGATTCGGGAAGGCAGCCTCAAAATTGATGGTGCCGTCCGTGCTCACCTTGCTCTCCATGGCCTTGAATTTGCCCGGGTAGGGGTATTCCTGTCCGTCATCCGTCACCAGGTATACGGGCGGCGCGGTATCTGCCGTAGAGAGTTGTCCGTGCTTTTGGAAGCTGTCCAGCAGCATCTTGCCGTTTACGGAGAACTTGGCGCGGATGGGGTCTACTGCTGTGATGTTGGCCAGTTTCGTGGAGGAGGATACCATGTCTCCCTGAGATGCCTGGGCCGCCCCCACTACGCCGTCGTAGGGGGCTTTGATGACGGTGTAGTCCAGATTGATTTGAGCTTGCTTGACGGCGGCTTTCATCTGGTCTACGTTGGCAATGGCGGCTTCCTCATTGGCGATGGAGGCTTTCAGGGTCTGGCGTGCATCCGTCAGGTCTTTTTCCGATACGGCTTTGGGTTCCAGCTTCTCGTAGCGCTTCACGTCCAGTGCTGCTTTTTCCCGCTGAGCTTTGGCGGATTCCAGAGAGGCTTCGGCGGCTTGCAGGTTGGCTTCTGCCTGACGGAGCTGGGCTTTGTAGAGGTCGTCCTCGATGGTGAAGAGAATATCGCCTTCTTTTACAAATTGACCGTCGCGGTAGTTCTGAGATTTCAGGAATCCGCTCACCCGCGGATGAATATCGGTTTCTTTTTCTCCGCGAAGATAGCCGAACCATTCGCCATAGTCGGTGACGTTTTGCCGAACGATGGGGAAAACCCGAATGGCCGGGGCTGCCTCAACGGTCTTGTCGGCATCAGTTGTCCCATTGTTGCAGGCTACCGGCAGCAATCCGAGTGTGCAGCTGCCCAGTGCCAGTGTGATGAGTGTTTGTCTGGTCATATAATGAGAATGATAAAAGGATTAGGAACACGCTCTCAGCAGGAAGAGAACGATGACGATGATGGTGACGATGGTGCCGACCCCGATGGAGGATTCTTCCTTGCTCTCTGCGGTTTTGCGCGGCTTGGTGATGATGGGAATCGGGCGCGGCTGCGGCGGCTCCGGCTGCTCCTTCGGCGAGCTTGTTACCAACGGTGGAACATTGCGGCGGGCTATGGCTTTGAACTTGGCCACGAGCGGCTTTACCGGTTCCGGCTCCGGTACAGGAGCAATGGTCGGAGGCTCCGGCAGTTTCTCTGCAACAGGATGCTGCGGCAGGGGGGAGGTGGAATGGTGCTGCTCCGCAAAGAGGCGGGCGCGTTCTTCCTGCTCCGCTATCATGACGTTGAGGTTGTGTATCAGCTCTGCCGACATGCGCTCCAGCGCGATGCGCTGGGGCTCTGTGGTAACGCTTTCGTCCGAGTGAGAGGGTGGCTGTTGATTCATGGGAAGTTAACCGAGGTTGAGTTCGGTTTGTTTAGGTGTTTGTTCAGCCGGAGCCGGGGTCTGAGTGGGCTCCGGCGTTTCCGGTTGCGGAGACGGGGCAGGGAGGTTGTCCTGCCCCTCCTGCTGTTGGATGGCGTGGAGCACGGCGGTGATGATTTTCTGCCGGTCGCTGCGAGTGCTCCATACCAGTTGCAGAAAATCGTTCGGGTGGATATCCCCGTGTTCCCGCAGAAACTGACGATCCTTCGCATCCGGATACATGACCGCGGAGTCCAGTGTGCCGAACAATTTGGCCTCCGCCTTGCGGATGATGCGGGGCAGGTAGGCAATCTCCTGAAACTCATCTGTCTCCGGTGGCAGGTTTGCGGCTTTCACCGGGGCGGCATTGCCGGAGATGCCGCGCTGGGCGGTCAGGAAGAAGGCGCGACGGGTGGCGGCTATCAGCAGCGCGGAGCTGGGGCTTGGCTCTCCCAAAACGGCATAGTCCTGAATAAAGCCGTGCAGTTCTCCCGGTTGCTGACCGATGCTTGCCAGAAAATCACACTCTTCCGGCAGAAAAAAACGGTCTACCGGAGTGCGTGTGTTGAGATGATAGCGCTCAACGGCTTCCCGGAATAGCATCATGAATCGGTCGTTCCACTCCATGCGCGCAAGTATATACTCTACCGCTTCCCGGGTGCAAGCAAAAACTCTGCCAACACTTATCAAAATTGAAGTTTTTATCTGACATGCCTCTGCCGGCGAAAGTGGGGAAATTTTCGGGTATATTGAACGAATCGGTTAGATGGCGCATCTTACTCTTCATCATGGAACAGCAACCGAATACTGCCACTCCGTCCACGTCTGCCCCGTCCGCGGCTTCAGCGCAGCCGCAGCTCCCCGTGCCTCCCACTCCTAAGTATCCGCTGTGGTGGCGTTCGTCATGGATTCCGTTAGTCGTCCTGCTGCTGTCTGCTGTTGCGGGGGATTTGTTAGCTCCGCGCGCCACGGTGCTGGCAGATGGGGAAATCGTTTTCGGGCTCGGACCGGCTTTGGGCAGCGTGGTGCTGTCTTTGGCCATTCTTCTGCTCCGGCGGGATTTGACGCGCAGGGAAATGATGTTTCTGGGCGGGATTGCCTTGTGCTGCGGAGCTGCGCTGGCGGTGAGCGGTTCGCTCATCTGCTGGGTGATGGCTTGGACTGTGCCTTTGATTTTTCTTACTACGGTTCCCACCCGTTTGTCTGCCACGGTAGGGAAGACCGGTTATTACTCGTGGTGGAGCTATTGGTTTGCAGCCCGGCGGTCTGACCGGCTTTCCCGTATCACGTCGCTGTTGCCCTGGCTGGTGAGTATTCTCATCGGTGTGGTGCTCTTTATCTTCTTCCTTTGCATTTTTGCCGGCGGTAATCCCGTGGTGGAGCTCATCTGGAATCATATCACCATGGCATGGAACCGTCTGGTGTCCTTCCTGCGTATCGACTGGGATTTCGGGGTTCATGTGCTGCTCTGGGGGCTGGGAATTTTGCTCTTCGGGCTGTTCACCATGCGGCGTCATGCGGCGGTAGAGCCCCCGCCTGCTGCTCCCGTTGTTCCCGGTCGCAGTATCCTGCCGCAGGTCCCGCTCATGGTGCTGCTGGGTATCAATGCGGCATTCATGATTGTGAATGCGTCTGATATGGCCTATCTGTGGTTCCGTCGCGTACCGGAGGGGGTGTCGCAGACGCAGTATCTGCATGAGGGGGCCGACAGTATCATCTGGGCTTCCGTCATTGCTTCGGTTATTCTCGTATTCCTGTTCCGTGCCCGTGGTAATGCCCGGCGCGGAGTGATGACCCGTGGTCTGGGCTATCTGCTGGTCGGGCAGACGATGCTGCTGGCCGGCAGTGTGTTCCTGCGTCTCTACTACCAGATTGATGATTTCGGATTTACGGTGCGCCGTCTGGTGGCGGGGGAGATGATGCTCTTTGGGCTTATCGGGCTGGCTGTGCTGCTTGGCTACATGGTTTCCGGTCGCTTTGCGAAGAGTGCCGGAACCGGGCTGATGGCGGGGCTGATTCTGCTGGCGCTCACGCAGGTGAATCCTCCCGCTTCTCTGGCCGGTGACCTCAATATGCGCTATGGCACAATGATGGGAGCAGATGGAAAAACGACGCAGCGCTGGGCATTTTCGTATTCCGATTTCCTCAGCAGGGTTCCTGTTTCCTCCAACCTGACCTTTGCTCTCTACACCTACGACCATTCCAAAGACAGGCTCAGCGAGGGTGAACGGGCCGATTTCCGGACGATGCTCCGCAATGCTGCGGAAAATGTCGAGAGTCGGGCCAATGCTGAAGGCTGGTTCCCCATCAACTGGATAACGCTGCGTGACATTCCTGCGGCAGAGCGCATCCTGGGGCATCCGATTACGCCAAAATCCGTGGAAGTGGCTCATTAATCGCCTTTTTCGGATAAAAATTCAAAAATCAGACCCTATGGCTCACATAGGGCTTGATTTTGTTCTGGCAGTATGATAGACTTCGTGTCAAGATGAAAGGAAGTCATTATGTCATCATCGGTGCCGCCTCTCTGGCGGTAGTTTCCTGTGTACAGCCCTATCCTGTACCCACTGTCGGTAATCATCCGCAGGCAAACGTAGTGCCTGCGGCTCCTGTCCGCTCCGGTCAATTTATTGCTCTTCCCGGTCAGGCTGTGCAGTCGGTGACCACAGATACGGATGCCGCTTTTGAGCAGCAGGTGGCTGCTTACACGCAGGGGACTGCTGCCCCCGTCGGCGTTCCCGCAGTGGTGACTCCGGCCGTGCCGCAGGCTCCCATGGTGCCGACGGCTCCCGTTGCCGTGACCGATTCCCTGCAGACTCCCACCGCTGCTGTGGCACCGGTTGTTGCACCCGTGGCGGCTCCTGCACCTGCCGCTGCACCCATGGTGACCACTCCCGGCATGTCCGTGGGCACTCCCGCCCCCGCAGTCGGCGGCAATATCAACTACAACGTCAATTTTGTGAACAATACGCCCGGTCGTCTCTTCATCGAGGCTCAGGACGCCAAGGGTGAGATTTATCCCTGCGGTTTCATTTCACCGATGCAGAGCATCAATGCTCCTATGCAGAATGTGGCTCCCATCAAGGGGCCGATTACGGTGGTGGTGCGTGACCCGGACAAGCCCGATACCCCGGAGATTCGTCGATACAAGGTTGAACCGCCCGCTCAGTATGCAGGCCGTACCATTGGTATTGCCGTGATTCCCGGTGGCATTTACCAGACCAGCCTGGATGGTGTTGTGGTGTACACTTCTCCGCCCCAGCCGCGTGTGGAGCAGCCCGCTCCGGCCCCGGCTCCTGAACAGCCCGCCCCCGCAGCTGCTCCGGCTCCCGCACCGACCCCGGCTCCCGCAGCTGCTCCGGCACCGACCCCGGCTGCCTGAACAGCCTGACATACCTGCTTTTTTTCGTTTCACTTCCTTTTCCTTGACGAAAAGGAAGTGAAACACTTTTGTACAGGCTTGTCAGATGGGCAAACTTGTTGTAAAGGAATGGTTATGTGTAAACCATTCAGAGATTACCTCAGCTTGTTGCGGGATTATACCCGCGAGATTATCACCTTCGGTGGCATTTGTCTCATGTGCTTCGTGTACAGCGACTTCAAACAGATTGTGCAGGATCAGGCATCGACCTCCGCACATACGGTGGAAGTCCTGCGTTCCATGGACCTGCGACTCTCGCGCATCGAACAGACCATTGATAAATAACCAACGCAACCCCATGAAACCAACTATCCGACGCATTCAGCAAAAAGTGGGGGTAACGGCCGATGGTATCATCGGCCCGCAAACCCTCAGCGCCATCAGCCGCGCCCTCCGTATTCCCGAAACGCCTTCGGCTCCGGTGTGGCCCACTCAATCAGAAGTGCGGCAGGGAACCAGCCGATTCGGCCGCCCCGGCAATGAGGAAATGCTCACCGCCATCACGCCGCCCTATCCGTTATTTTATGAGGGTAGCCCCGTGCGCAGCATCCGCGTACACGGAGCCATTGCCTCCCATGTGCAGCAGGTTTTGCGGGAGGTCCTGGCCCATTATGGCAGCGCCGCGATTCAGCGGCTCGGTCTGGATTTGTACGGCGGTTGCTATAATTACCGCCCCACCAGCGGCGGCGGTGCGCTCTCCATGCATGCCTGGGGGATTGCTCTTGATTTTTCCCCGGATGCCAACGCCTACAGCTACAAATCGCCGCGCGCCTCATTGTCCCGCCCGGAATGCGAGGCCTGGTGGCAGATTTGGGAGGCTCACGGAGCCGTTTCCCTGGGGCGCGAGCGCAACTATGACTGGATGCATCTGCAATTCGCACGCCTGGGCTGACGGTAAGTCAGTAAAAATCAATAAATCCGTAAAAAAAGGCTTGCCAAGGCGAGAGGGAGCGGGTATCATCGTGCACCGTTTTCCGCACGGTGGCGCCAGGCGCCCTCTTAACCACCGTTGTAAGGGCCTTTGAGGAAACGGCAACATATTAACCTAAACATAATTACAATGACTAATTCCGAATTGGAAGCTTTGATTGATTCCAAGCTTCCTTCTTTCCGCAAGGGTGACATCGTGAACGGTACCATCCTTGAAATCCGCCCGCAGGTTGTTCTCGTCGACATCGGCTACAAGTCCGAGGGTGTTATCTCCATCTCCGAGTTTGAGGACGAGGAAATCGAAGTGGGCGATCAGATCGAGGTGCTCCTGGAGAGCCTCGAAAACGACGAGGGTCTCGTCGTCCTTTCCAAAGAAAAGGCTGCTCACAAGCAGAACTGGGACAAGATTGTTGCCGTGTACAAGGACGGCGGTCTCGTCAAGGGCAAGGTCAAGAGCGTCGTCAAGGGTGGCCTCATGGTCAACGTTGGCGTGGAAGCTTTCCTTCCCGGCTCCCAGGTGGACATCATCCCCCCGAAGGATCTCAACGAGTTCGTGGGCAATGTCTATGAGTTCAAGATTGTCAAGGTCAACGACGAGCGCAAGAACATCGTGCTCTCCCGCCGCGAGGTCATCGAGGCCGAGCGCAGCGAGCAGCGTCAGCGCTTCCTGGAGACCGTCAAGGTGGGCGACCGCGTGACCGGTATCGTCAAGAACATCACCGACTTCGGTGCTTTCGTGGACCTCTCCGGTATGGACGGCCTGCTGCACATCACCGACATGAGCTGGGGCCGCGTCAACCACCCCTCCGAGGTGCTGCACATCGGTCAGGAGCTCAACGTCCTCATCCTGGACGTCGACCGCGACAAGGAGCGCGTCTCCCTGGGTCTCAAGCAGCTCTCCGACAACCCCTGGGCCGACATCGAGCAGAAGTACCCCATCGGTTCCCGTGTCAGCGGCCGCGTGACCAAGCTTCTCGCCTACGGCGCCTTCGTGGAGCTGGAGAAGGGTGTGGAAGGCCTCGTGCACGTTTCCGAGCTCTCCTGGACCAAGCGCATCACCCGTCCCAGCGATGTCCTGTCTCTCGACCAGGAAATCGAGGCCGTGGTGCTCAACATCTCCGTCGAGGAGCAGAAGATTTCCCTCGGTATCCGTCAGCTCGACGAGAACCCCTGGGCTGCTATCGAGACCCGCTTCCCGGTTGGTACCATCATCTCCGGCGCTGTGCGTAACCTTACCCCCTACGGTGCCTTCGTGGCTCTGGAGGAAGGCATCGACGGCATGATTCACGTGTCCGACATGAGCTGGACCCGCAAGATCAACCACCCCTCCGAAGTCCTCAAGAAGGGCGACGTGGTGGAGGCTCGCGTGCTCAACATCGACAAGGAGAACCAGCGCGTTTCCCTTGGCATCAAGCAGCTTGAGTCCGACCCGTGGGAATCCATCGACTCCCGCTTCAAGGTGGGCGACCTCGTCTCCGGCTCCGTGGCCAAGATTGCTTCCTTCGGTGCGTTCGTCAACCTCGACGGCGACATCGACGGCCTCATCCACATCTCCCAGCTTTCCGAGGAGCACGTGGAGCGCGTCAAGGACGTTATCAAGGTGGGCGACGCCATCAAGGCTCGCGTCATCAAGGTCGACAAGGTCGAGCGCCGTATCGGTCTTTCCATCAAGGCTGTCAACTACGATCCCGAGCAGCTGCGTCGCGAGACGGCCGCCTTCGAGACCGTGCGTGCCGGCGACATGGTGGGTCTGGAGCAGGCCTTCAACCTCGCTGCTCTGCAGTCCGAGGAGTGGAGCCCCTCCGACAAGTAAAGCCCTGCGCTTTCGCAATACTTACAGCCCCGTTGCAGATGCCTGCAACGGGGCTTTTCTGTGTGACACAGGGGCAGCGCGTGCTGAACGCACGCTCAGCCCGCGCTGCCCCTGACCCATGGTAAAGAAATATCCATAGAGCCCCTGACGGGCGACAGAACCCTCTGCGCGTATTCTTGTTGCCGGGGCTCGGTTGGTGAATTCCGGCCTATCCCCAATAGCGGCTTGCGGTGCTGCTCAGTGTGGGCATGGTGTAGCGGGTGCGCAGCAGGCCGGAATCGCGGTGGCCCATCTCCAGTTGGAGGGCGGGGAGGTTGCGGAAGTGCGCGGCGTGGTAGCTGGCAAAGGTGTGGCGGCACACATCCGGCACCCAGTCGCGGAAGCCGGCTGCGCGGCGCAGCGCACGCCATTTGCGTTGCCAATCACGGGGAATGGTAAAATCCTCTTCGCGGAGCCGTTCCGTGCGCCGCAGCGGCACCATGCGCCCGCCGCCGGTTTTGCTGGTGCGGGGGCGAATGATGAGCTGTTTTTCCCTTCGGCAGATATCCTCCGGGCGTACCCGTTCCACCTCTGTCGGCCGCACCCCGGAATACAGCAGCAGTTGCAGCGAAAACCGCATCTCGCGGAACTCCGGTCGGCGCGCCGCCGCCTGCAGTCGCTCCACCTCTTCCGGCGTCAGCGGGTGTATCGGTTTCTCTTCCACCCGCGGCACCTCGATGCGGCTCACCGGGTTCGCATCGCACCACTCCTGCCTCATCCCGTAGGAGAAAATACTGTGCAGCACCGCGCGCCCCTTCACATAGCTGCTGCGGCTTGTGCCGAATGCTCTCTCCAGTATGCGTTTGCAATGGCTTACACGCATTCCGCGCAGGGGCAAGGCCGCCGCCCCCTCCACCCGCAGAATGCGCCGCACAAAATGCCGTAAATCCCGCTGCGTGGCCGGTCGCAGA
>JBGVGW010000007.1:0-194322 GCA_045121855.1 Akkermansia sp. | reverse complement strand
GCGAGATTGTTCTGCGGGGTGGGCATGGGGTCATTTTTTACGAACCCGGACACGGTATACACGCCTTCGTCGAGCGTTGCGGAAGCCGCATTGTGCCAGTAGGTGGGATCCTGCGTCCTGGTCCAGTCATCAACCTGACCTTCAACCGAGAGGACCTGCTTCCCCTCAGCGTCGGTGATGAACAGAGCGCCGCCGTCATCTGCCGTGATACGGGCCGTCACCAGCGCGCCTCCCGGTTTAACGAAAAACGTGAACTGTTCAAGAACAAAATCCTCCTGATTGGTATTCGGCACACAGATAGGCGTATCTGCCGCGACAATTTCCGTGCGGATTTCCATGACAGGGGAGGAATCATTGCTCGCGGGAGCAATGCCGGCATTTGTATTGTTTGTTATCTGATTCATAAAGGAGTTGGTGGTATTGGTAGTGGGCATGTGTGACTTCTCAGCCGAGAGGCTGACCTGCGGATGATGATGATTGATAATCATAGTGGTAGCGGGTAGTGTTAACCCGAATAGAGATATAACAGAAAAAGCGGAGAAGACAAGAGATTTCCTCCCATTTTTATTTCGTGCCCCCCTTTAAGCCGCCTGTGATGCGGGTTGCGGGATTTTGTTTTTATGGTCAAAAATGTTTCAGAAATGAGCATGCGGCGGCAAAATAGGCCGATTCATCTTCGCGCAGAGGAGGAAGAATGTGATTTTTTTTCAAAAAAACTTGCGGATTGTCGGCGCAGATGGATTAATGTTTACAGATACCATGCGAAAAGTGTTTCACATCATCATTTCCGCGCTGTCGGGGCTGGCTGCGGCATTTGCTGCGGAGGAAGCGCCGGGAGTACCTTATGCCGGGTTGGCCGCAGCCGATATGGAGGGCGGCGGAGTCATCGTCACCGCCGTGGCGCATTATGGCCCGGCCGATCGCGGCGGGGTGAATGCAGGTGACACCGTACTGAGCATCAATGATAAGCCTGTTTCCGGGAAAGATGAGTTACAGACCGTACTCACATCTGCCCGACCCGGCGACAAGGTGAAGCTGGTGGTGCAGAGGCGGCACTTGCAGCTCACCCGCACCATCACCATCAGCAACCGACTGGAGCCGCAGGCCGTGTTCCGCCCCTCCGACAAACACCTGAGCGATGAAGAATGGGATGCGCTGGAGCACCAGCAGCGGCTCATCGCCGCCCAGCTGGCCACCGAAACGCCGGACACCGCCGCCATCGCCGCCTCCTTTGCAGAAATCCGGAATCTGCGGAGCGAGGATTGGAGCGGCGAGTGCTGCCACCTGTTTTTCTGGGGCAGCAAGAGCCTTTTGTACATCCGTGGCAATGAGGATTCCCTTGTCGCCACCGAGGTATTCTTCGACAAGGACAAAGCGGATGAAAAATACCGTCTGAGCGGGCGCGGTGCCGTCCCCTGTCTGCCGGAACACCTCCGCAAGCGTATCCGCTACCAGCTCGAAACCCTCCCCGACTTCCAATTCAACTTTTCACTCCACCTCCGCGAAAAACAATGAACAAACTACTCTCCCTCCTCCTGATTTTCACCGTTCCGGTACTCGCAGCGTCACAGGACGTCACCCCGGAACTGCGCCGCGACATCTCCGAGCTCATCTCCCTGCGCGCGGCCGACAGCCTGCGCGGCGTCAGCGAAGCCCTCGGCAAAGCCTTTGTGCCGCAGGTCTACCGCGAGCACTTCCGGGACACCCTCCTGAGCGGCAAACCCGTGGAAGAACCGGAAAAAACGGACTGTCCCATGGCGGTAGCGCGCGCCGGCAGCATCCTGAAGCAGTTTGAGCCCCGCGACTTCGATACACAGCTCGTCCTCAACCGCATGGAGGAACATCTGGCCGCCCCGCCTCCCGAGGATGAGGAAAAAGCCATGAAAGAACGGTTGGAGCTCTCCGAAAAAGTAGCCGAGGCCTATCGCCCGGTGCTCCGTGCTCGGGAAAAGTCAAAAGAAGACGAAATTCTGCGCGGCAATGCCACCCGAGAGGGCGTCATCACGCTGGAATTCGGCGTGCAGATGGAAACGGAAGCGGGCGGCGACGACATCCGCAGCATCAACCGCGGCACCGAGGAAACGGGGGTGGCCTTCTACACCCGCACCACCCGCCGAATGGAGTGGTCCGACTTGCCGGAAGCCATCCGTCTGCAAGAGGATAAACTGCCGAAGGCCCGCAGCTGGACCTTCTGGGTGCCCGCCGAAGCCGCCGCACAAGTGGAGGAGTTCAAAAAGAAACAGGACGAGAGCGAGGAGAATCGCCGCGCTGAGCTGATGCAGAAGCTCATGGGGGCACACCGAGAGAGCGGGGCAGGTGTCGGCTCCGACAAAAAGAAGAAAGCTGCCGCTCGCCGTCCGCAATTCACGGAAAAAGAGCCGGTGATGCAGAAAATCAAAGTCTGGAAGGACAACCCGGATGCCCCGGTGGAAACCCAGCCGGATGTCGTGAGCGATATGATTTAACCCTGATTGCCGATACCGATGAAAAAAGCTTGTATAACGCTGCTCCTGCTGATGGGGAGCATGGTGGCATCTTCTGCAGAGGAGATGGAGCAGAGCCTCTATCCCTACATCCGCAACATTTCCGATGAACAGCGGGAAAAGTGGTCGCCGCAGGAAGCCATCAAGGCGCTGGGCCCCATGCCCGGCGCCCCCACACAGGCTACCCTTGACCTGCTGGCAGAGACCTGGAAACAGCCGGAGGATGAGCGCCTGGAACACCGGCACAGGCTGATGGAGCAGCTGGTGAAAGAAGGCCGCACCACGGATATGAACACGTTTATGCTCATCCTCTCCAACCGGCTTTGGTTCGAGTACCTGAGCTACCGTGACCGCGACCTCTACGTCAACCACATGCTCAAACCCTACGAGACGGAGAAACCGCAGGAGTTGCCCCACCAGCAGAACTGGCTCGGTTCGCTCTGCTTCGTCAGCGATTTTTATGCCGAATACATGCTGGGTATCACGGATGCCCAGCGCGGTATCCCCGCCCGCATCACGGAAAAACGCTATACCCTGTACAAGATGCGCCAAAGCCGCGCCGCAGAGGTCAACCGCCTGTGGAGCGCGCCGGAGGAGAATGCCGCTCTGTTGACAGCCTGCGGTTCCCCCTGGGCGAAGAGGATGCTGCGCTGCCTGTTGCACGATAACTCCGTGCTGTACGACAAAGTGACCCGAAGCGGGCTCACCTGCTGGCACTATACCTGGGGCAAAGACCTCCCACTGCCTCTGGAACTCGGGCTGCGTATGATGCAGCG
The DNA here is from genome assembly GCA_045121855.1 of Akkermansia sp. Taxonomy (GTDB): domain Bacteria; phylum Verrucomicrobiota; class Verrucomicrobiia; order Verrucomicrobiales; family Akkermansiaceae; genus Akkermansia. The sequence goes on along the minus strand of JBGVGW010000007.1, from coordinate 191,063 downwards.
CCGCAGTCTCGGCTCTCTGCCCACAGCGGAGGAACTGCAGCAGATGCGCGGTGCGGCTGACTCCCTGCCGGCAGAAATGAAAGCCTTTGCCGTGCGAAACCTGCTGGCGGCAGCACCGGACAGCACCCCTTGGAAAAAAGTGGATGACCCCACAGCCACCCCGGAAGAAATGCCGGACTGCACCGCTGTCTTCCTCCCGCAATGGAGCGATGAATGGCTGGGCAAGCCGACCACGGCCGCACAGGATATCGCCGCGCTGGAACAACGGGTGCAGGAGGAAACCTCCGCAGACCGACTCTCTTCCCTGGTCCTGTTCACACTGGCAGAGGATGCCCGCCTCCTGCCGGATTATGCCTACACCCACGATATCCCCACGCAGGGGCACTTCCGCAGCTCCGCCACCTTTGACGTGGAGGTGTCGGAGAACGGCATTGATGTGCTCATCGATGAAAAAGGGCCACGTTTTGCCCGCAATGATGAGGAGATGCGCCGCCGCTGCCGGGAACTGAAAGTGGCGCTGCACCGCTGCGCGCTGCAACTGGCGATGCTGGAAAAGAAGGGGAAAACGGATGAAGTCAGAACCCACACCGCCGCGCTGGCCGACATCCTCAACCGCCACCGACTCTGGCCGCTGCTCATCAGCCAATACTGCATGCGGCATCTGGGGGCAGAAACCATGGTGCAGCTGATGCATCATTGCGGAGCGGACAGCCGCGTGCTCAACTGCCTGGGCCGCCGCTTCACCAACTCCGTCTCCTCCGCGCCCCATGTGTGGGCCAATCTTGAAACGAAGCGAACGGATGAAAACGGCAAACCAAATCCGGAGCCGGAGTTGTTGTCCGCGTGTCTGCGTGATGTCTTTATAAACCGCGACCTCATGCCCCACAGCGCGGAGCAGCTGGAGGAAGTGCAGCGCCGTTTCCTGCGGCGCGCAGAGCAGCACCCCGACAGCGCCGCCATCATCGAGCTGCTGCGCGTGGGCCGTATGAATGACCTCCTGTACCTGCCGGAGATGCCCGCAGCGCAGATTTCCGGCAGCAAAAGCCGATACGGCTACCACCTGGTGCGCCACGCCCTCCGCAAGGGAGATTTGCCTACGGCAGAGAAAATACTCGCCCGTATGACCGCCAACCCGAAGCACTACAGCTATGTGGGCACCCGCCTTGCGGCCGCGCAGGTGGCACGTGCGAAAGGCGATGAGGCCACCGCCCGCGAGCAGGAGCGGCTGGGTATCACGTTGGCCGCCATGAATCTGAACTCGCGCAACGTCTATTACTGGGAAGATGCGCACCGCTTGCTGCTGGAGCATGGGTTCACCCGGGAATCGGAGCGGCTTTTCCTGCTGCTGCCGAACCACGAGATGCGCTTCATGCGCCCGGCACTGGTGCGTTGTCTGGCGGCTCAGAAACGCTTCCGCAGTGCGGCCTTCTGGCTGGAATTCAACCTGGTGGACTACCTCAGCACCGCCACCCCCACCAACAGTATGGGTACTCATGCCGATTTGGTGCGCTGGCGGCTCATGGCAGATGTGTATCGGGCTCTGGATTTGCTGCAGCAGAATCAGCCCGATGCCGGCACGTGTCTTCTGCGGCATGCCCTGCCGATGCTGGAAAAGATGCCGGAACTTGCGGCAGAGCTGGCTCCTGCCATCCTGCAATGCGCCGATATCCCCACCGCCGACCGCGAGGAGTACCGCAGCCGCCTGTTGAAGGGCATTCCCGAATCCCGGCATGCCGCCCTGAGCATCTCCGACTGCCCCACGGCAGATGAAAGCGTCTCATTCTCTGCCACCGAGGGTGCGCGGACACCGCGTCCCTTCGAATCTCCCCTCTACACCTGGCACCTGAAAAAAGAAACAGCTGCGGATGAGGAGCCGGAGGATGAACGCCACGCCACCCGCAGCACCGTGCAGGCCCGTATCATCCGCGCCAACTACCATCAGACGAGTCTGCCGCTGCGCGTGGTGCTGGAGACAGAAAGCGGACGGCAGCTGAGTGTTCCGCTGGAGGAGCTGGAACCGGATGACCTCAACAACCTCATCGACTGGAAAGAGCGTAACAACATCCAAACCTGGAAAATCAACGAGAAGAAAGTCTACGACAGACGCCCGCTGGAAGCCCGCCCCGACCGCTACATTCAGGAAAACACGAACGGCTCCCGATTGATTCTGGATGGAGTGGACGTGACGGATGGACGCGTGGTGGAGTTTACCACCAGCAACGGCGAGCCGCAGAAAATCTATGCCAATATGCTGGATGAGGAATCCCGCCGTCGGATAGAGCAAAGCCTCCCCTTGGAGCAACGGCAGGCCATCCTCCACACCTCTCTGCCTGCGGCAGAAGCGGAAGCCTACCAACGCAAGGATGCCATCATGGTCTTTATGCTGGGGAAACGCGGCGGCCCGGAGGAAAAAGAGTTCCTGCGGACGCTGAATGATGCAGAGGGCAAGAGCTGGGCTGCCGGGTACGTGCTGCTGGTATGCTACCGGAATGAGCAGGACGCATGGGAACGGACGGGGCAGCAAATCATGCGTATTATTGAGCGCGAAGCCGCCATTGTTGACCCGCCCGGCACGCCTGAGTATGACCGGATGCTGGACCGTGGATTCTGTATCACGCTGGATCACAAGCCCCACCTCATCGCCCACCGTTTCCGCGGGGCGCTTCCCCCGGAATACAAGGCGCTGACGCAGGCTATCAACCGTAACGACGCCGCAGAGGTCACGCGGCTGCTGGATGCCCACCCGCAGCTGCTGCACACGCGGACGGTGGATTATTCCGGCTGCTGCCCGCTGCAAGTAGCCATCCGCAGCGGCAAGGCAGGAATTGCGGAACTGCTGCTGCAGCGCGGGGCAAGCCCGGATACCCGCAACTACAGCGGCATGACGCTGCTGCACGATGCCATCCTGAGCCGCACCCCGGAAATGGTGCAGCTCTTGCTGAAGCACGGTGCAGACCCCAACCGCCCCTCCATGGAACACCACGGCGGCATCACCTACCCGCTGTTCATTGCCCAGCGCAAAGCGAAAAAGCTGCCCCTCCTGATTGAGTACGGAGCCCGGGTTGACCAGCTCAACGAGAACGGAGAGCACGCCCTCTTCCGGCTCACAGCACAGGAACCGGATGCGGATTTCCGGCAGCTGGAGGCCAATGCACGCCTGCTGGTGCCGAAAGGGCTGCCGCTTAACCTCCGTAATAAACAAGGGCAGAGCATCCTGTTCAACCTGGCGCTCTGTTCCTCTCTGGATAAATACGGCAAGAACCCGCAGCGGCGGGCCAACCTGCTGCGCGCCATGAAAACGCTCATCGAGCTGGGCGCAGATGTACACGAAACGGCGGATGGTTCACCCTCGCTTCTCTCCCGTCTGGCAGACAGGAAGATTCATCCCGAAGTCGAGCAGCTGCTCCGTGAACACGGTGCAGGCGGTGACACCCCGCCCGCCGTTCCGCAACATACCGACGGTAAGCTGAAACACGGCATCACCATGGAAACGGAAGCCGGGGATGATGATATCCGACACATCAACCGTGCCACCTTCACCATGGAAGGTCCGGTCAGCCATAGCAGCACCACCCCCATCACCTGGGACAAACTGCCCGCCACCATCCGCAGTCAGGCAGACAGCATCCCCAAAGCCGCCCGCTGGGTCTTCCGCATGCCGTCCGCAGGCGGGGCCTCCCTGACGATTACCGTCTGGAAACAATAATCTCTCACTTCCCGCTTTTCATGAAATACTATACCCTTTCCCTCCTTTTTCTGCTGAGCATCCTGCCGACATCGGCCATTGAAGAAATCACCTCTCCCTACACGGCAGGCATCTGCAAACCCATCTCGCAACGCAAATTTGACAAATGGGACTTTCACCAGGCCGTTCGCGCACTGGGCAACCCACCCGGAGCGGTAACTCTGGCCACCTACGACATGCTGCGCAGCACCTGGGAGCAGCAGGGGTACTCCCGCCGCAACGGGCGGCTGCATTATCTGATGAGTGAGCTGATGAAGAACGGTAACACGACCGACATGAACACCTTCATGCTGATTCGGGCAAACTCCACCTGGCTGAATCACCACTGCGCCTACGACCGCCGCCTGTTCTTCACCCACCTGCTCAAGCCCTATGAACAGGAAAAGGCACGGGAACTGCCCCACCAGCTCAACTGGCTCCGCGAGATGGATTTCGTCAAGAGCTTTCATATCCAACACCTGCTGGGTATCATGACTGCCCAGCGGGGCATTCCCGCCACGCTCATCGAGCGGGTCAATCCCGCCACCCGCACCACCTACACCCCGGCAGAGGTGAACCGTCTCTGGAGCAACCCGGTAGCGCACGCTCCCTACCTCATGTGGCACGGCAGCGATTTTGCCCGACACACGCTGCGCTTCCTGCTGCATGACACCTCCGCTATCTATGAGAGTGCCCGCCGCAGCGGGTTGACCTGCTGGGACTACACCTGGGGCAAGGATTTGCCGGAACCCATCGCCCGGGGCCTGCAACTCATGCAGAAGCGCTCTCAGGGCATACTCCCCACCACGGAGGAGCTCAACAGCATCCGAAAGGCCGCAGAAGGACTCCCGCCGGAGATGCAGGGATTCATCGTCCGCAACATGCTGGCCGCAGACCCCGGATGCATGCCCTGGAAAAAGCTGAGCGACCCGACAGCCACGCTGGCAGAAATGCCGGACTGCTCTGCGGTGCAGATGCCGCAGTGGAGCGATGAGCTGCTCGGGCAGAGTGGCGGGATAGCAGAGGATTTGGCCGCACTGGAGAAGCTGGTACTGCAGGAACAGGAGGCAGACATGCTTTCCTCTCTGGTGCTGTTCACGCTGGCAGACGGTTCCCGCATCCGCAAAGACCATGAATTCAAACAGGAAATCCCCACCCAGGGACATTACCGCTACTCCTCCACGTTCGATGTGGAGGTGTCCGAAAACGGGATTGATGTGCTCATCGATGAAAAAGGCCCCCGTTTTGCCCGCCATGATGAGGAGATGCGTCTGCGCTGCCGGAATCTGAATGTTGCCCTGCATCGCTGTGCCCTCCGGCTCGCGCTGCTGGAGCGCGACGGCAAAACCGAGGAGCTGAACCGGCACGCCGCCGCGCTGGCAGAACTGTGCAACCGCCTGCGCATCTGGCCGCTCCTGCTCAATGAGCTGGCGCTGCGCGGGCTGAGCCCGGAGTGTACCGTGCAGCTCCTGCACCATTGCAAGGGCGGCGACAACATCCTGCGCAGTCTGGTTTCCCTTGCGAGCGGTGGCAGTGCCACCAATGTGTACAGTTGGGCCAATCTGCTCACCACGCGCCGGGATGAGGATAATAAACCCGACCCGGAGCCGGAGCTGCTGGCTGCACAGCTGCGCGATTACCTCATCAACCGCGGCATGATGCCCCATACTCAGGAGCAGTTGAATGATGTTCAGAAACGCTTTCTGGAGCTTGATAACCGTTTCCCGCGCAAGGGAATAGCGGAATCCCTACTGCTCGTCGGGCGCATGAACGACACCATGTACACACCGGATATCGAGGCCGCGCGCATCTCCGGCGAGAGCAGTCGGCGCGGCTACTTCCTCATCAGTCACGCGCTGAAAAAAGGCGATTTAGCCACCGCAGAGAAGCTGTTGACCGCCATGACCGCCAACCCGAAGCACTACCGCCACACCGGCACGCGACTGGCTGCCGCGCTGGTAGCACGCGCGAAGGGAGATGAAGCGGCGGCTCGTGAACACGAGCGGTTGGGCATCACCCAGGCGGCCATGCATCAGTTCTCCTACTACACCTTCCACTGGGCAGATGCACACCGTCTCCTGCTGGAGCACGGATTCACCCGCGAGAGTGAGCGCCTCTTCCTCCTGATTCCGGAAAAAGACCTGATATTCACCCGCCCCGACCTCACCCGCAGGCTGGCAGAGCAGCGCAAGTTCCGCAGCGCCGCTTTCTCGGCAGAGATGTCGCTGGCCCGCTTCTGCAGCAACGCCGCCCCTATTTCCGGCATGGGCACGCAGGCAGAACTGATTACATGGCGTCTGCAGGCAGATGTGTACCACGCGCTCGCCCTGCTGCAACAGGGCAATAAGGAAGCCGCAGAAACGCTCCTGAATACCGCCGTGGCTCAGCTGGAACGCATGCCGGCCGCAGCAGCCCTGCTGGCCCCCGCGCTGCTCACCTGTGCGGATATCCCCGCCGATACCCGTCAAAGCTACCGCGAAAGACTCCTTCGAGGCGCTGCGTCCAACCCGGTGGCTCTCGCCGCGCTGCAACAGATACAGCTCACCGCCCTGCCCACCGTGGATGAAAGTGACGAGGTAGCCGTGCTGCAAAAACTGCGGGAGCCGGAGGGAATCAAGCCTCTGGAATCCCCCTATTACACTTGGCACCTGCAAAAACAGGGAGAAAGCGATGAGGAAACCGAGCAGGATGAACGAACCGCCACTCGCGTCACCATCGATGCCCGCATCATCTCCACCCAATACGAACAGCGAGGCCGTGCTCCCTGGGTGGAACTGGAAACGGAAACAGGACGCAAAATAAAGGTAATGTTCGATGATTTGCAGGCAGATGACCTCGCCAACATCATTGACTGGAAAGAACGCAACAATATCCGCACCTGGGTCTACCGCAAGACCCAATACACAGGGAAGCCCCCTTTCGATGCGCGACTTGACCGCATGGTGCAGGGCAAATCCGGCGGAAAACACCTGCGTAACGGGATAGATGTATCGGACGGAAGACAAGCCGAATTCACCCGAACGGACGGCACTTACGCCAGAATCTACGTCAATCTGTTGGATGATGAAGGCGTATCATTCATCGAGCAATTCCCCCGCAAGGAAAAATTGACCCCGCATCTGCACACCTCCCTGTCGGAAGCAGAGGCCGATGCCGTGCGCCGTAATGTGACCCTCCGTATCTTCATGCTCGGTAAACGCGGCGGCCCGGAAGAAGCCGATTTCCGGAAAGAAATGGCAGAGTCCGGAGCCAATTTCCAGGAATACAACTCCCTGCTGGTATGCTACAAGGATGACAAGGGAGAATGGGATGAAGCCGGGCGAGCCGCCATGCAGCTGCTCAACGCCACGCCGGAGTTCTACCAAACTCCCGGAGAAAGCCACTTGGACGGAGGCTTCATGATGGATGTTTCCCGCCCCAACGGCAGCCGGCCGTCACATCCCCGCGTTTTCCTCTACAAATACGGCAGAGATGCCTGGAAAGATGCAAACTACAAAGCCCTCATCGGCGCTATACGTGCCGGCAAGCACGAAGAGGCAGAACGCATCATGACCGAACGCCCGGAACTGCTGAAGATGCATGCACCGTACCACGGCATGACCTCTGCCCTGCAGGCTGCCATCCTGAACAAGCGCCCGCGCATGGCGGAGACCATGCTGAAACTCGGTGCCAACCCCAATGACCGCAACTGCGACGGGCATACCATGCTCTATGCAGCCGTCTGCCAGAACAGCCCGGAGCTCGTGCGCATCCTGCTGGCCCATGGTGCTCGGCATGATATACCCTCTCTCGACCTGATGGGGAGAGCCATGCTTCCCCTCTTTGCCTGCACCAACAAGCCCGAGGTGTTCAAGGTGCTGGTAGAGTCGGGTATCGACCCCAACCTCCGCAACGAACTGGGCGAAAACCTCCTGCTCTCCATGCTGGACGGCAACATGCTGCTGAAAGTGGATCAATTTATGACCACCGCACGGGGGGCGGTTGCCGCCGGGCTGGATATCAACGCCACGGATGGCATGGGAAAAAGCGTGCTCTACGGCATTGCCAAATGCGCCGCAGATAATTACCACCACGAGGCCAAACGCGTGCCACCCCTGCTGGATGCCATGAAAGAGCTCATTGACCTCGGGGCCGACCCGGAAGAAAACACCGGCGGCTTCCCCCCGCTGCTCGACAGACTCAAAAAGGTCTATACCCCGACCATCAACATCGAATTCTGCCCCGAAGTCGAACAAATCCTCCGCGAATACCGCAAAAAACCGTAAAACAGCCCCGCCATGTACAAGTTCCTGTTTGTCCCCTGTCTTTTGTTGGCCTCATGCAGCACTGTCACGTTACAGGGCACTGCGCCCTGTAACGGGCGGATTGACATTACAAAATCAACCCGGCAATTCCTGCGTCACACCCAATACGGAACATTGTACCAGGGTATACATAAACCCATCTGCACCATCCCTTTCCAAAAAGGGGATAAGATAGACGAAAAACTGACTTTCTGCTTCCTTTCCGGTTCGAAGCTGGGCATTGAGGTTCGGCATGTGCATTACACTACCGTCAACAAATATCTTACTCTCTATGATGAGATCATTGGCAAGGCCGATTTTGTCCCCAATCAAACCCGAAAAATTGACATTGATGAGCGGCAGTTCACGATTCACGCCACCGATGAACCCACAAGCCATCAGTATGTTACCCCTATTGAGCTCATGAAGCACGCCGCTGCTCCCCATGCCAAATAAAATGTTGCCTTATGTCCGGTACGTTTCATCGTGACTGAAGTCTCGCGCATCGATATTTTTCAACGCCAAACTCCGATTTATCAATCGCCATCAATGAAATTCAAAAAATATCTACTTTTATTCATCCTTTCTGCACTGCTTGGAGCAGCGGTCATGCACATCCGGCATGATGCGCTGGGAGTGGAGCGGACGGAGGCATTTGACGTCTATCAAAAGGCCGGGTTGGCCTATCTGGAGCATACCCTCCGGCATGGTGAGCCCATGGATTTCTCCTTTCTCCCGGGGGAGCTGAAAGATGCGGCAGGGAATCCGCTTCCACCGCTGCGCGTGGGTGAGGACGGAACGCTCACCTGCGAGCTCCGCTGCCCGCCGGGAACAGTTCCGAGCATCGGCAATTACCTGTTCCCACCCCATTCTCCTTGCCACATCATCATCGGAGATATCGCCAACCCCCGGGAAAAGGCAGTACAGAGTACCTTCTCCATCCCCGACCTCCCGAAAAGCATCCCGCATTCCCTGAGTTGGCTGCATCTGCTGAACACCCTCAAATACGAGGCCGCAGAGTCATCCTCTATTTGGGCCTATACCCTGCATGAAGGCAACATTATCGTGGCGGTACACGCCGATGCCATGGGCACGCTGCACTACACCGCAGATTGCTACGAATTGATTGATGGTAGCTACCGAAAGCTGAGCAGCATCCGCTACTCCTCTCGCACGGATTTCTCCGAGCCCACCCTTCGCAACGGCATCTATTCCGTCACCTCCAAGAAAAGCGGGAAAACCATCTCCTTCGACATCCGCAGCGGCGGAACGCACCAAGAATAACTTTTTTATCACATGACAGCGAAAACCGGCACCCCCTTGCGGGAGTACCGGCCTGTCTTATCGCATGGAAAAACCTGTTTAAGCGAAGGGCTTAGGCAGCGGGCTGCTCAGCGGGAGCCGGAGCGGGCTGATTGCCCGGGCAGTTGCAGGGAGCACCCTGGGGAGCCGGAGCGGGAGCACCGCACTTCGGGCCGCGCTTGCCGCATTTACCACGGCGCTCGGCGCGCTTCTTCTCGAACTCAGCCTTAGCGGCAGCCTTCTCGGAGTCGTCCAGTTGGCCATCCTTGTTGGCATCGAACTTCTCCAGCATCTTCTTCTCGAACGCAGCCTTCATCTCGGCGCGCTTGGCCTCGAACTCAGCCTTCACAGCAGCCTTCTCGGCATCGTCGAGCTGGCCATCCTTGTTGGCGTCGAACTTCTCCATGAACTTGGCGCGGCACTCAGCCTTCTGCTCCGGGCTCATGTGACGGCCGCGGGGGCCACGGAAACCGCACTTCGGGCCGCGATGACCACGCTTGCCGCACTTGCCTCCACGCTTGCCGCACTTCGGGCCGCGCTTGGCGCGCATCTTCTCGAACTCAGCCTTAGCGGCAGCCTTCTCGGAGTCGTCGAGCTGGCCGTCCTTGTTGGCGTCGAACTTCTCCAGCATCTTCTTCTCGAAAGCAGCCTTCATCTCGGCGCGCTTGGCCTCGAAGTCAGCCTTGGCGGCAGCCTTCTCGGAGTCATCGAGCTGGCCGTCCTTGTTGGCGTCAAACTTCTCCAGCATCATCTTGCGGAAGTCCGGACGCTCACCACGCTTGCCGCAGCAGGGCTTGGCAGGAGCGCAGGGCATAGCCTTGCAGCAGGGCTTCTGGGCAGGGCACTGCTCCGGGGCAGCCTCCTGAGCCATCACCGGCAGAGCGGCGAACAGAGCAAAAAAGAGGGATTTCTTCATAATGTGTCTTTTGTTTGTTGTTAAGTGGATTGACGAGGCCTTAGTTCCTCGCCTCGCTATTCGGAACGCAGCTATTCTCCATTTATCTACACATTTTTTTTGTTTTTTTCAAAAAATCTTTTTTTACCCTGTTTTCATCGACTAAAATCAGCCGTTATCGGCTAATGACGGCTAATTATCGGCTAAATTAGCCGATAATGAATTGACATGAAGCGCTCGCATGCTACAATACGTTCATGAAACGTCGCAGAAAAATTCCTGTTTTGAAAGAGCTCTTGGCAAAAGATACGGGAAATTTGGCAGATATCATGCTGAAAGCTCGCCCGGAAGCTCTGCGGATGGATCGATATTTAAGCTGGCAGGAGTTATACTACAGAAAAGCACCGGAAGGTCTGAGTACTGAGCAATGGTGGCTAGGCCTCAAGCTGCATCGCACCCAGGCACGTCAGGATATCCGGCTCGCAAGTGCATCAGGTCAGCCATTCAGCTTTGCCCCCACGCAATACATCCAGCAATATCTGCACCGAATCGACCGTGCATCGGGCACCATGTTCATGACCGACGCCAATGACGTCTTTTCTGTAACGGAACGAGACAAGTATCTGTTGTCGTCACTGGCCGAAGAAGCCATCATGTCCAGCATGTTGGAAGGAGCTGTTGTGACCCGTTCAGAGGCTCGGGAACTCATTCGCAGCAATCGCCCCCCCAGGGATGAACACGAACAAATGGTGATGAATAACTACCGCACCATGCGGATGATATTGCAACACAAGGATGAGCCGCTCACGCCCGCCTTCATTCTTTCCCTTCACCGCAGCATGGTGGAGGGAACGCTGGAAGCTCCCGAAAAGGCCGGGCAGCTCCGGCAGGACGAGGATAAAGTATGCGTAGAAGATACACGTAGCGGCGATATCATTCACATGCCACCCGCTGCCGACAGTCTGGAGGAGCGTTTGGAATCTCTCTGTGCTTTTGCCAATGATAAAGGTGATGAAAATTATATTCACCCCATTATACGCGCTATCATTTTGCATTTTCAATTAGCCTACGATCATCCTTTTGTGGACGGCAACGGCCGAACCGCGCGCTCCCTCTTCTACTGGGGAATGCTTCACGCCGGTTACTGGCTTTTTGAGTACATCTCCGTTTCTCGTGAAATATATCGGCACTCCCGGAGTTATTATGAGTCATTTCTGAATACGGAGGAAGATGACAATGACCTCAATTATTTCATCATCGACCAACTGGGTACTATATATGAATCCATTGTCAGCCTGATGCAACATCTGCGTGACAAACAACAGTTGCAAGAGCAATTGCAACAGTCCCTGTCCGGTATGCCGTTCATCAATTACAGACAAAGGAATGTCTTGCTGCATTTCCTGCAACACCCCAACAGCTCTACCTCTGTAAGCTTACACTGCCGGGAATACAGCGTTGTCCGCCAAACAGCCCGAACCGATTTGACCGGATTGGAAAAACTGGGATTACTCATCTCTGACGTGGTTTCGCGGGAGTTTATCTTCAAACCTGTGCCGAATCTGGAACAGAAGATTCGTGACTTTATCGACTAAAATCAGCCGTTATCGGCTAATGACGGCTAATTGTCGGCTAAATTAGCCGATAAAGTTGCTCTTCTACGGCTAAAAACAGAGCTGCACCCGCGGTGCGGGTGCAGCTTGCTGTCTTTGCAGATGGAAACAATATCCTCAGCGTCCTTCAAAAAAGCTGCGGAGGGATTCGAAATCGGACTCTGCGGGCTGGTCAGCGCGGGCGATGGCTTCTTTCTGGGCGGCGGTGATATCGGACACGCCTTTGGAAGCGAGGGCGAGCATCTGGGCCATTTCATCGGCGGTGAAGACGGCTTCCTCGCCGGAGCCCTGCACTTCCACATACTCGCCGCGTTCGGTCATCACCACATTCATATCCACCTCAGCATCGCGGTCTTCCACATAGCACAAGTCCAGCAGCGGCGTTCCCTCCAGCTTGCCCACGGAAACGGCGGAAACCAGGCAGCGCATGGGGTTCTTCTCCAGCGCACCGGAGGCCACCAGACGATTGAGAGCAATGCTGAGAGCTACGGCAGCGCCGGTGATGCTGGCTGTGCGGGTGCCGCCGTCGGCCTGCAACACATCGCAATCCACCCAGATGGTGCGCGCCCCCAGAGCTTCCAAATCCACCACGGCACGCAGGGAGCGGCCGATGAGACGCTGAATCTCCACGGAGCGACCATCGACCTTGCCGGCAGAGCTATCGCGCTTCTTGCGATCGAGTGTGGAGTAGGGGAGCATGGCATACTCTGCGGTGAGCCAGCCCCCGGGCACGTGCTGGTTCTTCATCCATCGCGGAACATCTTCTTCGATGGTAACGGAGCAAATGACACGGGTGTTGCCGAAGCAGGAAAGCACGGAAGCGGTAGCATGGGGTGCCACATTGAGCACAAACTGAAGCGGGCGCATCTCGTTTTGGGCGCGGTTATCTTGGCGTTGCATACGGCTGCGGTTTTACCATATACGCGCGCGGGTTTCAATCAAATTTCTTGCCACGACAGCAACGGAAAGGTAAAATGGCTGACGTGGAGGGTATCGGACTCACAGCCATGGGCAGCGGTCAGCTGCAACTGACCCCGCGCGGTGTCCTGCCGCGGGCAGAAAAGGCCTTTGCACGAAGCGCGGCGCACGGGATGCTGGATTTGGTGCAGCATGGGCTTCCTGTGGGGGCAGATGCCGCGCTCTCCTGGCTGCAGGAGCAGACCCGGCAGCGGCTCATGCGCTACCTCCGCGCCCTGCGGCGTGCCGATGCTGCCGCAGGCGCCGAATTGACCGTAACGGGTGAATGCGCAGCAGGACTGCTGGCTGCCATGCCGCCGCCGGTGCAGGGAACGGTGGGGGCGGGCGATATCCGCAGCTGGTTTGCGGGGCTGGAGTCCGCGCTGCATGAGCGTGCCGCACAGAGCGGATGCAGCGTTGAAGAATGGCTCTGCCGACTCGGCGAGGGCTGGCAGCAGCTGGGGATGCTCTGCCTGCATCTGGCAGAAAACGGCGGAGCGGATGCGACGGAATCCCCCTTTGCCTTTCTCGCTACCTATATTCACAAGGCTGGGCAGGATGGCAAGCCGCGGCATGCACCGCTTGGTCTGGCGGCGCAGATGAATGACAACACCGCGCTGGCAGCACTGCTTCGTCCGCTGCAACAGGTGGCGGCAGACAGCCCGTTCTGGCAGCAGCTTATCCGCAGCGGCGATATCTACCGCCCCTGCGCCTGGGGAGCTCGGAGGGCCTATGATTTTCTGGAGACCCTTCCGCTGCTGGAATCCGCCGGTATCGAAACCCGCATGGTCAACCTCTGGAAGACGCAACCGCCCCGCGCGGAGTTGCAGGTGCAGTTGGAAAAGGCGGGCGACAGCAAAGATGACCGCGCTCCCTCGCTCAATATCAATTCTCTGTTGCGCTTCGTGCCGCGAGTAGTGCTGGGCAATCAAGCGCTCACGGATGAAGAGCTGGCAGAGCTGATGGCGGCAGATGAGGACGGGCTGGTGCGGTTTCGCGGGGATTGGATTCGGCTGGACCGCGAGCGGCTGCAGCACCTGCTCAACAGCTGGCGGCAGGCGGCCCGCATGGCCGCAGGCGGTATCCCCATGGTTGTGGGCCTGCGTTGGTTGCTCGGCAAACGCCCGGAGAACACCGTCAAGCTGCCCCCGCCAGAAGAAGATGTGCCCGCTATCGCAGCCCCGGAGCTGGAGGAGGCCCTGCGCCGCCTTACCCTCGGCCCTGCAGAGCCGGATTTGCCGGAATCACTCCGCAGCATCCTGCGTCCGTACCAACGGGAGGGGGTGCGGTTCCTGCTGGGGGTGACGGAAAGCGGGTTCGGAGCCTGTCTGGCTGATGATATGGGGCTGGGCAAGACTTTGCAGGTGACGGCATGGCTGGCTCATCTGCACCGGCAGGGGGTGTTGGCCGAACGCGCGGCACTCATCGTGGCCCCGGCTTCCCTGCTGAGCAACTGGCAGGAGGAAATCGCCCGCTTCGCCCCGCAGCTGCGCACTATCCTCCTGCACCCGGATACCCTGACTGCCGGGCAGACTGAAACCTTGCGGCGCACTCCCGCTCGGCTGTTGGAGGGGGTGGAAGTGGCACTCACCACCTATGGCATGGCCACACGGCTGTCTGAATTGCTGGCGAGAGAAGAGTTGCCCGCTCTGGTGCTGGATGAGGCACAGGCCATAAAAAACGCCGGTTCGCAGCGCACAAAGGCCATCCTTCAACTCAGCTCCCCGCGCCGCGTTGCCCTCACCGGTACCCCGGTGGAAAACAATCTCAGCGAGCTGCGAGCCCTCTTCGATTTCCTGACCCCGGGGCTGCTGGGCAGCGAAAAGGAGTTCAACACACTGGTGCAGCGCATGGGTACCGACCTGAGCCCGCTGCGGAGCCGCATCCGCCCCTTTCTGCTGCGACGCCTCAAGAGCGATCCAACCCTGTTGCCGGAGCTGCCTCCGAAGACCGAGAAGCCGGCGTACTGCCTGCTCACTCCGGAGCAGACGCGTCTCTATGCCCACGAGGTGGAAAGCCTGCGTGCCGTCATTGCTGAACCCGACCCGCAGATGCGGCTGAGTCTGGTGTTGCCCCTGCTCAGCAGGCTTAAGCAAATCTGCAACCACCCCGCCCAATACCGCGGCGAGGGCTATTTCGACCCCATCGCCAGCGGCAAGATGCAGCGATTGGGACATTTGGCACGCGCCATTGCCGATGCTGGGGACTCCTGTCTGGTGTTCACCCAGTACCGCAGCACCATCGAGCCCCTGCACGATTTCCTCGCGGGTATCTTCGGCGCCCCGGGGCTCACCCTCCATGGCGGCACCCCGCTGGCGGAGCGCCGCGAGCGCGTGGCGGCTTTCCGGCATCCCGGCGGGCCGCGATTCTTCATCCTATCCCTCAAGGCAGCCGGTACCGGGCTCACCCTTACCCGCGCCCGCCACGTTATTCATTTTGACCGCTGGTGGAATCCGGCGGTGGAAAATCAGGCAAGTGACCGCGCCTACCGCATCGGCCAGACCCAGCCGGTGCTTATTCATCCGCTCATCTGCCGCGGCACCATCGAGGAAAACATCCACCGCATGCTCACTGCCAAACGCGCTCTGGCAGATAATCTTCTGTCCGGCGGTTTGGAAAAGCTCCTCCTATCCCTTCCGCCGGAAGAATTATCCGAACTGCTGGGGATGAACTCGCACACCACGGGATAAAACAAAAAGGGCTGCCACAGAAGGCAGCCCGAAAATGGGATAGAGTCAGAATTTTTATTCCTCGTCGAACTCTGTCTCGGATTCAGCAAGACCGGGAAGTTTTTCCACAGCAGCCTTGATTTCATCAAATTCCTCACAATCCGAAATTTCCAGCTCATTAAAGACTTCTACCTGCTTGCGGAGCTTGGCATAGGAGGCCTTCAGCTCACGGGCGCGCTTCTTGCGCTCCTCATCCATAGCGGGGCCGGTGGGACGCGTGGCAGGACCGGCATCGCCCAGAGCCGTCTTCTTCTTTTTGCCGGAACCGGTCAGCTCCAGAATCTTCTTTGCCTGCTTCTTGGCGCTCTTGGCATCCTTCACTTTCTTGAGCAGGCCGCCCAGCTTCTTATTGCGCTTCAGTTCGTCTTTCACATAAGCTGCTGCCTCCTTGCGGGCCTCGCGCATCTCGGCGGCCTCTTCCTTGGTCGGGGCGGCCTCCTTTGCCGGTGCCTCATCGGCAGGTTCTGCCAAATCCTGAGCCATTGCCGGGCATATCGCCAAGCCCAGCACCATCATCATGAGAATCAGAAATCGTTGCATGCGCCGCATCGTGTCACCACATTCTCCTTTTGTCAAGCACTTACTCACCATTTTTTTCTGAAATTCTCTCCCCTGATGCAGTAAAGCGAGCTTGACCCGGAGAAGTGCTTATGATAGTCTGAAGAACGGGGCAAAAAATTTAACGTCATCATGTATATTAACCGGGAAATATCGTGGCTGGAGTTTAACCAACGGGTGCTGAATCAGGCCCGGCGGCAGGATTTACCCCTGCTGGAGCGGCTCAAGTTCCTTTCCATTACCGCCAGCAATCTGGATGAGTTCTTTCAGGTGCGCGTGGGTGGGCTGGCACTGCTGCGGCAGAGCGGTAAGGCCAAGCGAGATTTGACCGGGCTCACCCCCACAGAGCAGCTGGAGCTCATTCGCACCCGCGCCGGACGCATGGTGGAGGAACAGTATGATTTGCTGAGCCGGGAGCTCATGCCGCAGCTGGAGGAAGCCGGACTGAGCCCGCTGGCATGCGCATCGCTCACGGAAATGCAACGCGCGGCTCTGGAGGAACAGTTCATCTCTTCCATTGCCCCTCTGCTTACCCCTCTGGCCATGGAGGTGGAGATGCCCCCCATCCTGCCCAATCTCAGCATTATTCTGGGGGTCGAGCTGCAGAATGAAGAGGGCGGGGAAGAGTCGCGTTTTGTGGCCGTCACTCTGCCGGATTCGTTGCCCCGCCGCGTGGAATCTGCCGCGCTGGGGCGTGGGCGCTACGTGATGCTGGAATCACTCGCAGCTGCCTACATCCGTCATCTGTTCCCCGGGGAGCAGGTGCTGCGCTGCCACCCATTCCGCGTGACCCGCAACGGTGATATCGCCGTGACGGAAGAAGAGGGCGGCGATTTTGCCCACGAGATGCGCGAGGTGCTGGTGGCCCGCAAGTTCTCTGACTGCGTGCGTCTGGAAATCCCCGCCGACACCCCGGAGAGCTTTATCTCCCGCGTGGCAGGCATCGTCGGGGCGGCAGAGGATGCCATATACCGCGTCCCGGGGTTGCTGCGGTTGGTGGACTTCGGTCAGATGGCTTTCGAACCGGGTAATGACCAGTACAAGATAGAGACCTGGACCCCCAGCTGGCCCGCCGGAGTTGACCCGGAACTGACCATGTTCGAGAATATGGCGGAGGGGGATATCCTCATCCACAATCCCTACGAAAGCTATGAACCTGTGGTGAAGCTCATCGAGGAGGCGGCGGCTGACCCGGATGTGGTGGCCATCAAGCAGGTGCTCTACCGCACGGCGAAAAATTCCCGCTTTATCCGCGCCCTCTGTCGTGCTGCCGAATCCGGCAAGCAGGTCACCGTGCTGGTGGAGCTCAAGGCCCGCTTCGACGAAAGTCACAATCTGGCACAGGCCGAGCAGCTGCAGCGCTCCGGTGTGCAGGTGGTCTACGGCGTGAAGGGTTTCAAGACCCACGCCAAAATCATGCTCATCGTCCGGCGCGAGAACGGTTCGCTGCGCCGCTACTGCCACATCGGCACCGGCAATTACAACGAGAATACCGCCCGAATCTACAGCGACCTCTCCCTGCTCACCTGCGACGAGAATCTGGGCGCCGATGCTTCCCAGTTCTTCAACTCCGTCATGGGGCTCACCCGCCTCATGCAGTTCCGCCGTGCCTTCCCCTCTCCCACCATGATGAAGTCCCGCCTGCTTGATCTCATCAATGCCGAAACCCAGCGCGCTCTTCAGGGAGAAAAAGCCAAAATTCGCGCGAAGATGAACTCCCTCAACGATGTGGATATCATGTCCGCATTGGAACGGGCGGCAGAGGCCGGGGTAAAAATCCGGCTGAACATCCGCGGCATCTGCTGCTGGGCGCCGGGAACTCCGCAGGCCCAGGCCAACACCCGCATCATCAGCATCGTGGATCGCTACTTGGAGCATGCCCGCATTCTCACCTTCCACAACGGCGGCAGCCCGTTGGTCTATATCGCCAGCGCAGACTGGATGAGCCGCAACCTCGACCGCCGCGTGGAAATGATGATACCCATCGAAAATCATGCGCTGGCGCGGCGGGTGCAGGATATTCTGGATTCTTGCTTCAAGGACAACACGCAGGCCTCCCTCATTGAGCCGGACGGAACCTCCCACCCGGTGGAAGGTCACGGCAAGAAGCCCTTTGCCATGCAGCGCCACCTCCACAACCAGGCCCGTAAACAGGCTCGCGCCCGCGCACGTGCTGCCTGTCGGATGCTGGAACCCCACCGCCCGAAAAAAGAGCAGCGGGGAGAATGAATTGTTGATGCACGGCTGCTGGCAGTTGACGCTGCGTGATAGTCGCGACTCATGAATCGGGTAAAACGAATTGCAATTTCAATTCGTCAATCAATGCGTTTTAGTTATTGATTACAATGTGTTATCGCGTGTTGAGCCGGTAGCATCAGAGGTACACGCAGGCGAGGACGGTTGCACCGATGAGTAACAGCAGGGTAATCCACCCACGAATGCCGAGTTTTTCCAGTACCGCTGCCACAAAGGACGAAATCAGCTCGATAATCCAATCAATCACGCACCGTATATGGCAGAATGGTGCCTGAAAGTCAAGCTTTTCCCGACTTATTTAGCAAGAGTTGCTGAATAAGGGTGCAAAAAAAACGCCTTTCCCTTTTAGGAAAGCGTCTTGGTGAGCCGTCAGGCGCGTCGGTCAAAGCACGTTCAATGAACGCGGAACCGGGTAGTTAAGCCGGGGCGCGTTTTAGCGCATGGAGAACTCCGGGCAGGGAGGCAAGCTGTTCTCCGGGCAGGGAGGCAGGCTGTTGCCGACTGCGGTCAGAGCGGAAATACCCAGCATGATGGTAATCATTTTAGTCATTTTTTTCTTCCCGTGTTGATAGTGGTTAAAGGTGCGCGAGCATTCTACGCTTTTCTCCACAGAAGTCAACCCCTTTTTTGGGTCGATTGAAAGTTTTTTTTTGCAAAAAAGTGAAAGAAAAAGTCTTCTGAGAGCGTAAGAAGGCGCCAATTTGCCCGAAAAGTGAGTCACGTAATCGGAATGGGTACAAAAAACCGCCGGGCGCACCCCGACAAGTGAGGTCTGAATACCGTTGCTACCTCTCGGTCCTGGCGGGGTTTTCCAGCCGCACATCCGGGGGGCCCGGCGGCAGGGGAAGTGTGCCATAGCTTTCGCGCAGGGTCAAGCTCAATTTTTGTCAGATTGCACTTTACAATCTGTGACAGACTGTGTAGACTGGCAGCATGAAGGCAGAGATTATCCTGAGCGATTTCATCTTTATCGATGGTGATCGAGAAATCCTGGCAGATATGCGCGATGATGCCCGCAAGAGCGGAATCTACCGCCTGCGCGGGGTGCAGAACTGTGAGATACGCGAGGAGTATGCTACCGAGGTAGGGGAAACGTTCTACGAAATCAAGGTGACGGTTCGGCAACGGGGCATGGATGGAGATGAGAGCAAGTACCGAATCTATCTGGCGCTGCCGGAGGAGCTCTGTGAAAAACTCAGCACCGCTTGGCAGCACTACAAGGAGAATAAAACATTCTTCAAGTATGACACCAGTGCCTGCCGTCTCTCGGTGATGATTCCGGATGATACCGCTGCACGTATGGGGGCGGCGTTGAGGGAGTTGCAGGTCTCCGAAAATCCGAAATGCGGGTGCCGCGCAGCGGAACTTTTCGTTTTCCCCTCTGCATGACACAACAGGGCGTTGGTCGATGCGGATGTGGCAGAGGGAGTGCTTGACAGTACTCGCCGCAGTAGTGTATGCTGTTCCATCATTTTCTGAACAGTATACGCAGCATTATTATGAGTAAAATTGTATATCATTTCGGCGGTGGTACCGCCGATGGCAACGGCAGCATGAAGGCCCTTCTGGGCGGTAAGGGCGCTAATCTGGCAGAGATGGCCCGCATCGGTTTGCCCGTGCCTCCCGGATTCACTATCACGACGGAAGTTTGCACCTATTATTACGACAACGCGCTCACTTACCCGGCAGAGCTGGAGGGGGAAGTGAAGAACGGTATCGCTCGCATGGAGGAGCTGGTGGGTCGCAAGTTCGGCGATACAGCTGCTATGCCCTTGCTGGTATCAGTGCGCTCCGGCGCCCGTGAATCCATGCCCGGCATGATGGACACCATCCTGAACCTGGGTCTGAATGATGAGACTGTGGAGGCCATGGCCACCGCCACCTCAAACCCGCGTTTTGCCTGGGACTGCTACCGCCGCTTTGTGCAGATGTACGGCGATGTGGTGATGGGGGTGCAGAAATCCGAGGGAGAGGATATGGAACCCTTCGAGGCAGAGATTCATGCGCTCAAGAATGAGCGTTATGGCCGCGATATTTCTGATGCGGAGCTGACGGCAGATGACAGCCGAGAGCTGGTGAAACGCTTCAAGACGCTGGTGTTGCGCCGCGCCGGGAAGAATTTCCCGACCGATCCGTGGGAGCAGCTCAAAGGTGCTATCGGTGCCGTGTTCGGCTCCTGGAACAACGAGCGCGCCATTACCTACCGCGCCAAATACGGCATTCCCGCCGACTGGGGTACTGCGGTGAACGTGCAGTGCATGGTCTTCGGCAACACCTCCAATGAATCCGGTTCCGGTGTGGCTTTCACCCGCAACCCCGCCATTGGTAAGAATGAATTCTACGGCGAATTCCTCATGAATGCTCAGGGTGAGGACGTGGTGGCCGGTGTGCGCACGCCCGAGCCGGTCGGCAAGCTGGCAGAGGTGATGCCCAGCGCCTACGAAGAACTCTGCGCCATCCGCAAGACGCTCGAAAACCACTTCCGCGACATGCAGGACTTCGAGTTCACCATTCAGGACAAGAAAGTATACATGCTTCAGACCCGCAATGGCAAGCGCACCGGTATTGCCGCATTCCGCATTGCCTGCGATATGGAGCGCGAGGGCCTCATTGACTGGCAGACTGCCGTGAAGCGCATTCCCGCAGACCAGGTGGACCAGGTGCTGGCCCCCATTTTTGACGACAGTGCGCTGCGCAGTGCCAAGCGCATCGCCAAGGGGCTCAACGCCGGCCCGGGCGCTGCATCCGGGCGTTTCTACCTGAACGCCGTTCGTTGCGTGGAGGCTACCAAGCGCGGTGAGAAGGTGCTGCTGGTGCGTCTGGAGACGTCACCGGAAGACCTGCGCGGCATGATTGCCGCAGAGGGTATTCTGACGGCTCGCGGCGGTCTCTCCAGCCATGCGGCACTGGTAGCCCGCCAGATGGGCAAGGTCTGCGTCTGCGGCGTGAGCGAGATGGCCATTGATTATCAGGAACGCACCATCACCATCGGTGGGGTGGTTTACCACGAGGGTGATTACCTCTCCCTGGACGGTACGGCAGGCCTGGTGTATGCAGGCAAGCTGCCGACCGCTCCTTCCGAAATCGTGCAGGTGCTTATCAAGAAGACGATGAAGCCGGAGGACAGCCGCACCTATCGCGACTTTGCCCGCGTGATGGAGTGGTGCGACCGGCTGGCCAGTCTGAAGGTGCGAACCAATGCCGACTCCCCGGAGCAGGCCGCTGCTGCTATCGCTTTCGGCGCCACGGGTATCGGCCTCTGCCGCACGGAGCACATGTTCTTCAACGGCAACCGCATCGACTTCATGCGCCGCATGATTCTCTCCCAGCGCATCGATGAGCGCCGCGAGGCTGTGCTGAATCTGCTGCCCTTCCAGAAGAGCGACTTCAAGGGTATCTTCAAGGCGCTGGCCGGGCGTCCCGCCACCATCCGCCTGCTGGATCCGCCCCTGCATGAATTCCTGCCCCAGACCAAGGAGCAGCAGCTCGACCTCTCCAAGAAGTTCAACATGCCTGTGGAGTTCATCATGCACCGCGTCTCCGAACTGCATGAGTTTAACCCCATGCTCGGTCATCGCGGTTGCCGCCTCGGTA
This sequence comes from Akkermansia sp., assembly GCA_045121855.1. Taxonomy (GTDB): domain Bacteria; phylum Verrucomicrobiota; class Verrucomicrobiia; order Verrucomicrobiales; family Akkermansiaceae; genus Akkermansia. The sequence continues at coordinate 169,152 of JBGVGW010000007.1, read as the reverse complement.
TTGACCATCCCGAAATCACGGAAATGCAGGCTCGTGCCATCATCGAGGCTGCCATCGAAGTGATGGAGGAAGAGGGCTTCGAGGTGCGCCCGGAAATCATGGTGCCGCTGGTGGCCTTCAACAAGGAGCTGGAGCTTCAGAAAGCCATCATCGACCGCGTGGCCGAAGAGGTGTTCGAGGAGAAAGGACGCCGTGTGACCTACCGCGTTGGTACCATGATTGAGATTCCCCGCGCCTGCGTCACCGCCGATGAGATTGCTCAGAACGCAGAGTTCTTCTCCTTCGGTACCAATGACCTGACTCAGACCGGCCTTGGCATGAGCCGCGATGACTCCGGCGCTTTCCTCGGCACATACCAAGATCTGGAAATCATCGGGCGCAACGTGTTTGCCAGCATCGACCAGAAGGGTGTGGGCAAGCTCATGGAAATCGGCGTAGAGCTGGGGCGCAAGACCCGCCCGGGCATGAAGATCGGTATCTGCGGCGAGCACGGCGGCGACCCCGCCTCCGTGAAGTTCTGCCACCGTATCGGCCTTACCTACGTGTCCTGCTCGCCCTATCGCGTGCCTACGGCTCGTATTTCCGCAGCACAGGCTGCTTTGGAGGATAACTAACCGATTTCCTGCGTATGAATCCGATACTCGTTATCATGGCTCCCGGGTTCGAGGAAATCGAACTGACAGCACCCATAGATATTCTGCGTCGCCTGGATATCCCGGTCGTTACGGCCGGGCTGAAAGGCCGCAGCGTGGAGGGGGCGCACGGCATAGTCATGTCGGCTGAGATGCTGGTGGTGGACGTGGAGCCTGCGCTCTACAGCGGCGTTATCCTGCCGGGCGGCCCGGCGTCCTGGACGCTGCGCGACACGCCTGCCGTGCTCTCCATTGTCCGCAGGATGCATGAAGCGGGCAAACTCGTGTCCGCAATCTGTGCCGCTCCGCTGGCGCTGGAAGCCGCCGGCGTTATCAAGGGGCGCAAGGTGACTTGCTACCCCTCCGTGAAGGAGGAACTCATTTCTGCCGCAGAGGTTTGCGATTGCCCCGCCGTGACCGATGGCAACATCGTTACCGGTCGTGGTCCCGGCGCCGCCTTGGAGTTCGGCTTCGAGCTCGGACGCTACCTCGGCAAGAAAGAGGAAGTGGAAAAGCTCCGCAACGATATGTGCTGCAAGTAATCATTCTTGTTCCGGTGGAGGGTACGGAAGTATACGGGGATGCCGTGACTTCCGTACCTCTTTTTTTGGGGGGAATAAAAACAAAGGCAGGCGTCTCCCGACGCCTGCCTTTGCACAATCAACTCTGAAACTACATGAAAAAGAACACCTGCACTCTCGTTGGCAGGAACCCGCACTCGCGGGCTATCTGAATGTAGAGACACCGCGAGGCGAACTTTCGTTCAAATCTTTTTTATTTTTCTTCAACAATCGGTCAATCTTCATCGGGTATAATGGTGAAATGTCTTGACCAAGCAGGGAATACGCGCTACACTCCCGCGCATGCAGGAATTGGAAATCATGGCTCCGGCGGGGTCGTATGAATCGCTGGCTGCGGCATTGCGAGCCGGGGCGGATAGTGTGTATTTCGGCGTGGGTATGTTCAATATGCGTGCACGCTCCACGGTGAACTTTCAGCCGGAGGATTTGCCGAAGGTGGTGCGTCTTTGCCATGCCTGCAAGGCCAAGGCCTACCTGACCTGCAATGTGATTATCTATGACGAGGAACTGGAGCCCATGCAGCAACTGCTGCGGGAGGCGAAAGCTGCCGGGGTAGATGCCGTCATTGCGGCAGACCTTGCCGTCATTGCCTATGCTCACAGCATCGGTCTGGAGGTGCATATATCCGTGCAGGCAAACGTCTGCAATGTGGGTTCCGTGCGCTTCTTTGCTGCCTATGCGGATGTGATGGTACTGGCGCGCGAGCTGAAGCTCAGTCAGATTCGCCATATTATTGATACCATTCGTCGGGAACATATCACCGGGCCGTCCGGTGAGCTGGTGCGTATCGAAATCTTTGCCCACGGCGCTCTCTGCATCGGAATCTCCGGTAAATGCGGTATGAGTCTGGCAGCCTACAACCGCAGCGCCAACCGCGGCCAGTGCTACCAGCTCTGCCGCCGCAAATACCGCGTCACGGATACAGAAACCGGCTTCGAGATGGATATCGACAACCAGTATATCATGTCGCCGAAGGATATCTGCACCATCCGCGTGATTGACCAGTTGGTAGAAGCCGGCGTATCCGTCTTCAAACTGGAGGGCCGCGGACGCTCAGAGGCCTATGTTTCTACCGTGACTCAGGTCTATAAGGAAGCCGTGGCAGATTGTGCCGCCGGTACTTGGAGCCCGGAGAAAGTGGCAGCGTGGGAGGAACGGCTGCTGCATGTATTCAACCGCCAGTTCTGGCACGGGGGCTATTACCTGGGTGAGGAATGGGACACCTGGAGCGGTTGCTCCAACAGCCTGGCGCTGGAGCAGCGCCGCCACATGGGCCGTGTCATGCGCTGGTATGCCAAGGCCGGCGTGGCTGAAATCCGTCTGGAGGCCGAACCCGTTTCTCCCGGTGACAAAATAGAAATCACCGGCTGCACCACCGGCATCGTTCGCGTAACCGTTCCCGAGGTCCGCTGCGATGATGAGAATGGCGTGACGCAAATTGTTCCCTCTGCCCCCAAAGGCGCCACCGCCCTCATCGCCGTGCCGCAAAAGGTACGTCACGGCGACAAGGTTTACCTCGTGACCAGACGCAAGCTCAGCTGAGCCTGCATCACAGCGGCAGCTCTATACCCATGGCGCGGGCGACTCCTTTGCCGTAATCGGGGTCGCAGGCGAGGCAGTGGTCGATGTGGCGGCGTTTGATGAACTCCGGCACGGTTTCCATGGCACGGGCGGTGTTGTCGAAGAGCGACTGCTGTTGCGCACGGGTCATGAGTCGGAAGAGCGCACGGGGCTGGGAGTAATAATCCGCATCATCCGCGTGGAAGTTCCAGTGGTCGCCCGGGCCGTCCACTTCGATGGGAGGCTCCCGGAACTCCGGTTGCTCCTGCCATTCGCCGAAGCTGTTGGGCTCGTAGTTGATGGCGGCGCCGTTGTTGCCGTCAGTACGCATCTGCCCGTCCTTGTGGTAGGAATGGTACGGGCATTTCGGTCGGTTGACGGGAATCTGCATGTGATTGACCCCGAGCCGGTATCGCTGCGCGTCCCCATAGGAGAAGAGACGCCCCTGCAGCATCTTGTCCGGCGAAAACCCAATGCCCGGAACCACATGTGCCGGATTAAAGGCGGCCTGCTCCACATCAGCAAAATAGTTTTCCGGATTGCGGTTGAGCTCCATTTCGCCCACTTCGATGAGCGGGAAGTCGCCGTGCGGCCAGACTTTGGTGAGATCGAAGGGGTTGTAGGCGGTGGCGCGGGCCTGTTCCGGTGTCATGACCTGGATACAGAGCTTCCAGCGGGGGTATTCGCCGCGGTCAATGGCATTGAAGAGGTCTCGCGTGGAGCTGTCGCGGTCTTTAGCTATGGTGGCTGCGGCTTGGGCGTCCGTCAGGTTGCGGATGCCCTGTTGGCAAATCCAGTGGAATTTGACCCATACCCGCTCGTTGGCTGCGTTTACCATAGAGAAGGTGTGGCTGCCGAAGCCGTGCATGTGTCGGTAGCCATCCGGGATGCCGCGGTCGCTCATCACAATGGTAATCTGGTGGAAGGCTTCCGGCAGGCTTGTCCAGAAATCCCAGTTGGAGGTGGGGTTGGTGAGCCCCGTGCGGGGGTCTCGCTTGATGGCGTGGTTCAGGTCCGGGAACTTGAGCGGGTCGCGCAGGAAAAAGACGGGAGTGTTGTTGCCCACCAAATCCCAGTTGCCTTCCTCGGTGTAAAACTTGACGGCAAATCCGCGTATATCCCGCTCCGCATCAGCCGCACCGCGTTCGCCCGCCACGGTGGAAAAGCGTACAAAGACAGGCGTCTCCTTGCCGATGCGATTGAAGATGGCTGCACGGGTGTAGCGGGTGATATCGTTTGTCACGCGAAAGACGCCAAAAGCTCCGGCTCCTTTGGCGTGCATGCGACGCTCCGGGATAACCTCGCGGTTAAAGTGGCCCATTTTCTCCAGAAACCACACATCCTGCATAAGCTGCGGTCCCCGAGGCCCGGCGGTGAGGGTGTTATTATTATCTGCTACCGGAGCACCGGCAGCCGTGGTCAGTTTTTTGTCGGTATTCATGCTGAGGCTCATTTTGGACGATGCCGCCGCGTTAGGCGAGATGTTAACTTCGTGGAGAGCCTAATAGTTTCTTGAGTTGCAAACAGAAATGTGTACAATAGACGGCATGCCTGAAAGTATAACGGTTGTTATCTCTTTTTTGTTGCTGCTGTTCTTTGTTGTGATGGCCGCAAAGCTGTGGTATTACGAGGTGCGCCCTCCGGCATTCCGCTTTACTTTTCCGCCCTTGTTTCTCGGGGTGGTGGGATGCGTTGGGCTGTGTACCAATCCGTGGTGGAATGGGGAGGATTATTGGTTTGTTCCGTTTCTGTTGGATCCGTTTTCGGCATGGTTTTTAATCCAATTGTTAAAAAATAGAATTGTTAAATCTTGACAATTATTTTCAGGGTGATATTTTAATGAGCAAATGAAGAGGCTGAGTATGTTGAAACAGATGCGCTTCTGGCTCTTGCTGCTGGTCGCTTTCACCTGGGTGGGCTGTGCCGCGCCGTTGATTCCCACGCCGCAGCAGCCGTCGGTGAGCCGCAGTGAGCAGAGTGATGCTGCCCTGATAGAGTCGATACGCACGGAGTGGAATATCCTGAAGAGCTCCGGCGCGAGCGAAGAAGAGCGGGGAGCCGCCTTGGACCGCTACAATGAAAAGCTCATCACGTTGGTGCGGCGCCTGCGTCTTGATGCCTTGCAGGCCAGCGATGATAAAGCGGATTTGAGCCCGAAAAATGTGGATTTGTTCTATGCCGGGAAGCGTCCGGACCGCCCGTTGCGCGTGGTGTATGACGATATGGTACCGGCAGAGGAAATAGAGCCGGAGGAGCTGACGGAACGCGTGACCGTACGCGGGCTGGGCGTACCGATAGTCGGCGTGATACCGGCCGATAAGATGGAGCAGACAGATCGCGTGGTGGGCTTCCGGCATCGCGGGACGGTGAGCACGCTGACGGTTGTGCTGACCTTCCCGGAGTCGCGCTCGAAGAAACCACAGCTGCATCTGGTGGAGCGTCTGAAGACAGAATACGTACCCATCGGGAACCGTAAATACGTGCTGGCGGCGGATTTCTCTGCTCCTATCGAGGTGTACTGGTCGCTGACCAATGTGAAGGGAGACCGTTTGCTGGGGATGCTGCGGCCGCAGGAATTGCGCGATACCATGGGGCTCACCTGCATGGAGCGCTACAATCCGAACAAGATACCCGTGATTCTGACCCACGGCCTCATGTCCAGCGCGAGCACGTTCAATAACCTGGTGAACCGCCTGATGGCTTATCCCGAAATCCGTAACAATTACCAATTCTGGTATTTCAATTACCCCACGGGGGTGGCTTGGACGCTGACGGCCGATGAATACCGCAAGGCGTTGAACGCCGCCCGAGAGAAGCTTGATCCGAAGAAAAAGAATCGGAACTGGGAGAAGATGGTGGTGGTGGGACACTCTATGGGTGGTCTGATTACCCGCTACAGCCAGTGTGTGGAGCCATGGAAGATGCTGGAGCACGTTCGCGGAACGTTTTATCAGAAAGGTTTGTTGAATTATCTGAGACGGGATTATCTGCACAAACCGCTTCCCGCCGGGATGGAGCCGTTCCGTTCGGATTACTTTTTTGAGCCGGTGCAGGCCGGGATGGTTGTGTATTTGGCAACCCCGCATCGCGGTGCGCCCATGGCCACCTACGGCATTGTCAACTGGCTTATCCGTCTGGTGAAGCTGCCGCAGCAGTTGGTGGGCGAGATGTACAACATTGCCACCCTGCAGCAGGACAGCCTCATCATGCAGCCGGAGCGTATGACGGAGTGGTTCACCAGCACCCGCCAGCTCTCCCCGAGCGGATATTCCATCGTCGGCTTGCAGAACCTTTCCGTGCGTCCGGTGCCGACTCATTCCATCATCGGCGACCGTGGCCGGGGCGATACGCCGAAGAGTACCGATGGTGTGGTGCCGTACTGGTCCAGCCACATCGGCTGGGGAACGGAGACAATCGTGCCGTCCGACCATTCCGTGCAGGATGTGCCGGAAACAGCGGAGCGCCTGAGCACGATTCTGCTGGACTACCTCAAGGAGAATAAAGCGCAGAAGCAGCCGCGTCGTCACAGAAGGACTGCCAGCGCGGCGCGTTCTTCCTCGCTGTAAGGAGCTGCTGCGCCGGTGCTGATGTGGCGGCGGGCAGAGACACAGCGCACGGTCGCACAGAGACCGGCCGGCCCGCTGATGAGGAATTCCCAGTGCAGGGAGGCGTTGCCGATGCAGGAGATGCGCGCCTGTATGCTGACTTCCTCAAAGAAGCGCAGGGGTGCGTGGTAATCAGCCTCTGCATGCACACGGGGGTAGGCGAAGCTGCGGAAGACCTCTGCCGTGGCAAGTGAGGCAAGGGCGTGGGTCTCAGCCTCCTCTGCCAGCCGGAAATAATTGGCAAAGTAGACGATGCCGGCGGCATCCGTTTCATGGAAGGCGATGCGGCGGGAATAGGTGAAAGCTGGCATAATGACAAACGGTGTTGTTATTTGAGACGGTCGCGGCCGAATTCCATGCCGAAGCTGCGGCGTTCGGCATCCACCACGGCGTTCCATCCTGCATCCTGCACCTCAGCTACATTGATTTTGTCACCCTCTGCATTGGTGCGGATGTAGAGCACCGCCCAGCGGCGACCATCCGTGACGGTGAGGAATCGCGTGCGGCTTTCAAATAAGTTGTCCACAGAGGCCAGCTCGATATCGCTCTCATCGCGCAGTTGGCGGCGGTAGGCTTCCGGCACTTTGTCGAGCCGCAGCCATTGCTCTGCCTGTGCGGGGGTATAACCGGCAAAGGCCTCATGGCGAGAGATGTAGTCCATGACCCGGTAGGCTGCATGCACGGCGGCGGGTGTGGCAACGGTTTGCCCATTGCGGAGCGTGCGGGTGTTGAACATGATACCCATGTCCCTTGCCAACGCTTCCTCCTCCGTGGGCTGCGGGTAAAGCAGCACCCATCCCACTCCCATTAGAATCAGGAAGATGAGGATGGTCAAGCGCACATACTTCTGCCGGAAGTAGCGGCGAATGACGGCGCGGAAGCCGATGATGCGCTCCATATCCGCTTCTCCGAAGAGGAAATTGGGGGCGGGACGCTGCGGGTCGGCGGCAATTTCCTCCACCGTGCGGGGTTGCAGAGCGTCCAGAACGGATGCTTCTATATCGCCGCTGGTTTCGGCGGGCTCATCTGCCGCCGGGAAGAGATGGTGCGCCAGCACCAAGCGAACCACGGAGCCGGCCGCCACATAGATAGCCATGATTACCAGCCCATAGGTGAGCATGCCGCCCTGGTAGCTGTGCGTGGCCTTTACCAGTTCCGGACGGGTGGCATCCAGCACCGGCCAAAGCAGCAAGGCGATGATGAATACGGGCAGTACGCCGCAGAACCATACCCGGTTGCGTTTCGGGCCGATGAGTACCCAGAATTCCAGCACCAGCAAGGCCCAGAACCACATCTTTTCATGGAAGAAGTGGATGGTGAGTCCCTCGGCATACTGAGCTGCCGGGTCGGGAGGGATGATGGAGTCCGGGAACGAGGCGCAGCAGAGGAACAGCAGCGCCAGCACCGCCGTCACCAACACACGCATGGAAAAGATGAGCTTGCTGAGCATGGTTATATATTAGCGTATCTGCTGCGCACCTGCAATCTCTATTGCCGGATGAAATGCGTCAGCGCCCGGTTATAACAGATTGATGGCAGAACCGATTTGTCCCCGTGTAGCCGCGATGTGCAGCAGCCGTTCCTCCACATCCGGCGGCGGGGGCATGAGGTGGTGGGGTAAATCCGCTGTCAGCAGCTCCAACGCACAGGCGTTGTGCAGCGCCATCGTGGTTTCGATGAAGCACATGGTGGTGGGCTCTTCCAGGATGAAGTTCAGCGGTGCTTTGCGGTTGAGGACTCGCTCTGCCGAAATGTCTGCGCCAAACTCGTCCTCCACCCCCAGGTTGGCCAGCAGGGCGGGAGAGTTGTGTACGGCAGAGGCATCAATACGGCGGCGCAGGGCGTTGATTTTCCCGGAGCAGGTGACTGTGCACCAGGAGCGCGTGATGGCGGCGGTCAGCGCTTCCGAATCATCCATGCCCACATAGCGGACGCCCTCCGGAATCTCTTCCCGGACATCCCGGATGTCTGCCACGGTGACCCGCATCCGGCGTTCGAGGGCATAGTTGACGACACCGCGTCCCACCTTGCCGTATCCCACGACCACCAGAGACTTGCCGGTCAAATCTTTGTGGCCCAGTTTCTCCAGGGCCCGGAAAAAGCCATTACCGGTTCCCAATTGCGTCTCAATGCGTTTGATGCGCCCGGAATCGACCACAAAGACGGGGTGGTGGACTCGCTCCAGCCGGGCCACACCGCTGCGGGTCAGCTCGCAGAAGCCCAGTCGGGGATGCAGGCGGTTGAATTGCCCGGCACAATCCAGAATGATGTCAAAATCCGCCCGCCCTTTTTCCGCGCGCCGTATACCGAAGGATTCCGCCATGCGGAGAGCCGCCGGGTTGCAGATGGCGGGCTTGTTCGGCAGCAGCAGCTCTGCTCCGGCTGCAAGCAGCGCGAGGTACTTGGCCAGCGTATTGTGAAAGACGGGCGTGGCATCCAGAATGGTCAGCCCTTCCAGCGGGCGGGATGCTGCCCAGCTCTCTGTCTGTTCCAGCAGGGTGGGCCATTCCTCCGCTGCGTAGTGTTGCAATAAGTATGCTTTCAGATTTGCCGCTTGTGCATTCATGTCGCCACTCAGTCTACGCCGACTCCCGGAAATGACAAGCAAAAGTTGCGCTTTACAGTCTGTTTATTTGACTGATTTCTGCCTGCAGCGGGCCTTTATCCCCGGGCATGGCCCAGGATAGCTCGTGGTTGCCGGCCTCCAGCCGATAGAGAATGAGCGCGTGGAAGTCCTGCCCGGGTTTCCCGTTGGTCTGTACGATGCAGGTGCCCTCCACCCCGCCGGTCATGATGCGGCGGCCGTCATAATCGCGGAAGCTCAGCAGTATGGCACACACACCCTTATTCCGGGCGCTGATGGTGAGGCGAGCCACGAGCTTGCCGCGCTCGCCCGGATGCCATTTCAGGACGGCTTTCTGCGGGGCAGAGCGGGTGTGTTTCAGCCCGGGTGTGGCAGGACGGTATGCCGAGCGGCGGCGGCGTTCATCCCGCGCGCGGCGAATGACTCCCCAGTTCACCCGCACCAGTGCCAGCAGTCCCAGCACGAGCCACACGCAGATGGCAATGGTGGAGGCGGTCTCGCCCCCGAAAATCAGGATGCCGGTCAGCACCCCGCAAAAGGCGATGGTGACCAGAATACCCGCCTTGAATCCGAAGAGCATCCCGGGAAAGAGCAGAAATAAGACCGCATAGCGAAGAAATACTTTCAGATTCAGCGGAGTACACCGGAGAAACTCCCGCCGCAGCGTCATTTCGTAGATGCGCTGCAAGTCCTGCTGGCTGGTTTCGGCGTCAATTTTCACGGCCTTGAGCCTACCATATTCATCCGAAATCGGCAAGCCGGAATCGCAGCATCAGGCCATGATGAACAGGTTGCCGAACAATCGGATGCCTGAGATAATCACTATCGGCAGAAAGGCAAACAGTATCACCAATGGGCGGAAACGTGTAAAGCGGGCGGCTGCCAATCCCAGCGCCGCCAGAAATAATGCTGCCATGACTGCCAGCCAACATGCCCCCGCGATATCTGAGGCATCATCGACCCATAAAATAGGAAAAAGAAAGAGAAAGACGAGGTTCTCCCCCAAAGCGCATCGCAGGGAGAGGGTGGGGAGATTCCAATCTTTGCGTAATGCCCAGCCGGGTAGAATCAGCAGCAACAGGCAGAGTAGAAAACAGGTATGCACGAGGTAGTCTAGCATAGCTCTCACGCGTGCTGCAAGCGTAAATCAGCCGCAGCCGGGTTTTTAGGCTTGCTTTTTGAGGAAAAAAAGTGTACTGTGCGTTACCGCTTGTCGGAGAACATCAATCATTTAACTCATGGAAACGTTAAAAATTCAACGCGCTCTGCTGTCCGTTTCGGACAAGACGGGGCTTGACAAGTTCGCCAAGGGGCTGGTAGCCCAGGGAGTACAGCTCATTTCCACCGGTGGCACCTGCCGCTATCTGCTGGAGCTGGGGCTGCCCGTGACTGAGATTTCTGATTACACCGGTGCTCCGGAGCTGTTTGATGGTCGAGTCAAGACCCTGCACCCCAAGGTGCACGGCGGCTTGCTTCAGCGCCGCGACCTTGAGGAGCATCAGCAGCAGGCTCGGGATAACAATATCCCCACCATCGACCTCGTTTGCGTGAATCTCTACCCCTTCGAAGAGACGATTGCCAAGGAGGGCGTGACGCTGGCAGAGGCTATCGAGAAGATTGACATCGGCGGTCCTTCCATGCTGCGCTCCGCTGCAAAGAACTACAGCGCCGTGACCGTGGTTTCCGACCCGGCTGATTATGACACCGTGCTGGAGGAAATGGAGAATCACCAGGGCTGCACCACGCTCAAGACTCGTGAGAAGCTGGCCGTCAAGGTGTTCATGCGTACCTCTGCCTACGATACGGCTATCTCCAACTATCTGGGCCACCGTGCCGAGGACAGCACCCGCGCCAACCTCAGCATCTCTCTTCCCTTCTGCCAGGAGCTGCGCTACGGTGATAACCCCCACCAGGACAGCATGCTCTACGGTAACTTCGAGAAGATTTTCACCCAGCTGCAGGGCAAGGAACTTTCCTACACCAATATCCTGGATCTGGATGCCGCTGCCTCTCTTATCATGAACTTCCGCCGCCCGACCGTCGGTATTCTGAAGCACACCAACCCCTGCGGTGTGGGTCAGGATGACGAGGACCTTGTGGAAGCCTGGAAGCGTGCCTACCAGACGGATACGCAGGCTCCCTTCGGCGGTGTTATCGTGATGAACCGCCCGATGACCGAGGCTCTGGCCCGCATCGTGGGCGCCATCTTCACGGATGTGATTATCGCCCCGGATTACGAGCCGGAGGCCCGCGCCATCCTGCAGAAGAAGAAAAACTGCCGCGTGATGCGCATCGATATGGATGCCTGGGCAGAGTTCTGCAAGACACCGATGGTGCGCACCGCTCCCGGCGGACTCATGACCATGAAGCGTGATGCCGAGGTGATGGGGCTGGACAATCTGGAAGCCAAGGTGGTGACCAAGCGCATGCCCACGGCAGAGGAGCTGGAAGCCATGCGTTTCGCCTGGCGTGTATGCAAGCAGGTGCACTCCAACGCCATCGTCTTCACGGATAAGAACGGCACGCTCGGTATCGGCGCCGGACAGATGAGCCGCGTGGACTCTGCGAAGATTGCCGTGTGGAAGGCCGGTCAGGCCGGACTCAGCCTGCAGGGCAGCGTGATTGCCTCCGACGGTCTCTTCCCGTTCGCTGACGGTTTGCAGACGGCAATCGATGCCGGTGCTACGGCCTGTATCCAGCCCGGTGGCTCCATCCGCGACGAGGAGGTTATCAAGGCTGCGGATGATGCCGGTATCGCCATGGTGTTCACCGGAGCCCGCCACTTCCTGCACTAAGAAGTTTCAATGCTCGGGGGGCTTCCGGTGTCAGAAACCGGGAGCCCCTTTTTGTTTCACTTCCAATCGAACTGTAAGACTATGTTATTAGGTGTCAATATCGACCATGTGGCCACACTGCGCCAGGCTCGCTACGCCGGGATGCCGGAGGCACACAATGCCGAACCCTCTGTGCTGGAGGCAGCCCGTGCTGCTCAGGCGGGCGGTGCGGATTCCATCACCCTGCATGTGCGAGAGGATCGCCGCCACATGCAGGATGCGGATGCCTTTGCCGTGCGCCGTGAAATCAACCTGCCGCTGAATCTGGAGATGGGCGCCACGGAGTCCATGCTGGAGGTGGCGCTTGCACTCAAGCCGGACTATGTTTGCCTGGTGCCGGAGCGGCGTCAGGAGGTGACCACGGAGGGCGGGTTGGATGTTGCCGGCAATATGGATGCATTGCGCCCGCTGGTGGCGGCGCTGCTGAAAAACGGCAGTCAGGTCAGCATGTTCATTGACCCGGAGGAGGCGCAGGTGCGCGCCAGTGCAGAGCTGGGAGCTCCCATGATAGAGCTGCATACCGGACGCTTTGCCAACAGCCTCGGCCAAGAACGCGCGGCAGAGACTTCCCGCTTGGCTGCCGCAGCTCAGCTGGCGCATGAACTGGGACTGGAGGTGCATGCAGGGCATGGTATTCAGGTGAGCAATCTGGACGAGCTGACCGCCGTTCCGCACCTGACGGAGCTCAATATCGGACATACTCTCATTTCTCGTGCCGTCTTTATCGGTCTGGAAGCTGCCGTTCGCGAGATGAAAGAGGCTATTTCCGCCTTGAAATGGTAAATTGACACCTCACAATAGCGCATTTAGAGCATTCTGCGTCCGTTTTTCGGGGCAGGATGCTCTTTTTTTTGCAAAAAATGAGCATCGCTATTATTTTTTCTCTTGAAATGAGAATGTAGCATGCTAAGATAGAGCCCTATGAACAAGACTCAACTTGTTGACGTTATTCAGGCCAAGCTTGGTGAGGGAGCCACGAAGAAGTGCGCAGAGACGGCTCTGAGCGCTGTTCTGGCTGCAATCGGCGAATCTGCCCGCAAAGAAAAGGTTCAGCTTGTCGGTTTCGGTACGTTCGAGATGAAGACCCGCGCTGCTCGCACGGGCCGCAATCCGCAGACCGGTGCTGCCATGAAGATTGCTGCTTCCTCCACGCTGTCTTTCAAGCCTTCCTCTGTATTCAAGACGGAAGTCAAGAAGACCTGCGCCAAGAAGTCCTGCAAGAAAAAGTAAACACCCCGTGCGGGTGGTGCTTCAACCACTTCACAGGCCGCCTGTTCCTGATAATTAGGAGCAGAGCGGCTTTTTTACTGAATTTATGGTTTACTTTTGGTAATGAATATGGTAAAAGCTCTTTGCTATGGATTTAGAGCAACGCGAAATAAGCGCGGAAACCATTTCCCCGTACTTTGAAGAATACTTCGGCCACAAGCCGTCCGTGGTGGCGGCTTCTCCGGGCCGTGTGAACCTCATCGGCGAACATACAGACTACAACAACGGTTTTGTGTTGCCGATGGCTCTCAACAATATCAATGTGGTGGCTGTGGCTCCCTCTCCCACCGGTAAGCATCGCTGGATAGGTGCTCTGGGTGACGAGATGATTGAGATTGACCCGGCAGATGTGACCAAACCCGGTGAGCCTTTCTGGAGTAACTACGTGCGCGGTGTCATCTGCATGCTGGAGCGTCGCGGTATCTCCGTTCCCGCTGTGGATATGCTCATCGATTCCAACGTGCCGCGCGGCGGCGGTCTTTCCTCCAGTGCTGCGTTTGAGGTGTCTGCCTGCACCGCTCTGGCTGCTCTCTGCGGAGTAGAGGTAACGCCGACTGAGCGCGCGCTCATCGGTCAGGCCACGGAGCACGAGTTTGTGAACGTGCCCTGCGGTATCATGGACCAGTTCATCTCTGCCAACGGTAAGAAGGACCACGCCCTCATGCTGGATTGCAAGGACCTCTCCTACCGCCTCATCCCCATGATGGATCCGGAAGTGAGCGTGCTGGTGATTGATTCTGCCGTGAAGCATTCGCTGGCCGACGGCGGTTACGCTGCCCGCCGCAAGAACTGCGAGGACGCCTGCGCCATCCTCGGCGTGCCCTCCCTGCGCGAGGCCACGCTCGATATGCTGGAGGAAAAGAAGGCTGAGCTGGGCGACCTCTGCTACCGCCGCGCTCGCCACGTCATTGGCGAAAATCTGCGTGTGGCCGCCTTTGCGGAGGCACTGCAGCAGGGTGATTGGGATGCCGCCGGTGTGGCGATGCGTAGCTCCCACGCTTCTTTGAAAGATGATTTTGAAGTATCCTGTGCCGAGGTGGACACGCTGGTGAGCCTCAGCGATACGATTCCCTCCGCAGCTTCCGTGTACGGTGCCCGCATGACGGGTGGCGGGTTCGGCGGCTGCATTGTGGCCCTGGTCAAGAGCTGCGATGTGGAGCAGGTAGCTCAGGAGATGATTGAGGCCTATCGCAATGCTCTCGGCATCGAGACGGATTACCTCATCACCCGCCCCGGCGATGGTGCCCGGGTTCTTTGGCAGGCATAAATTCTCAACAACTAACACATACTTATGAAGAAACTCATGACATTGATCGGAGCGCTCGCTCTCATGTCCGGTGCCGCCATGGCACAGGATGCCGGGGCTGCTGCCGTCACCGCAGATGTGCTCCCGCTCTGGGAGATGATTGTGTTCTGTGTGGTCGTGGTCGGTGTTATCGGCCTCGGTATCTGGAAGTCCTCGGACTCCGGCGAAAGCACGGAAGACAAGGAAGAGAAGGGTGCTGCTGACTACTTCCTGGCCGGTCGCGGCCTGAGCTGGTGGTTGGTGGGCTTCTCCCTGCTGGCTGCCAATATCTCCACGGAGCAGTTCGTGGGCATGAGCGGTCAGTCTGCCGACTGGTTGGGCTTGGCCATTGCCGGTTATGAATGGCTGGCCGCCATCGTGCTGGTGATTGTGGCCTTCACCTTCCTGCCCATGCTGCTGAAGCGTGGTGTGTTCACGATTCCCCAGTTCCTGGAGGAGCGCTACAACGGCGTTGCCCGCGTGGCCATGGCTTTCGTGAACCTGCTGATTCTCGTGGGTGTGCCCACCGCCGCCGTGATTTACGCCGGTGCCAGCGTGGTTTCCATTTACTTTGACCTTTCCGTTACCACCGGCTGTCTCATTATTGCCGGTGCTGCCACGGTGTATGTATATGTGGGCGGTCTGAAGGCCTGCGCCTGGACTGACCTCATCTGGGGTGCTGCTTTGATTGTGGGCGGCGGTGTGGTGGCCTACTTCGCCATCATGGCTCTGGGTGCGTTCAACACTGTGCCGCAGGAGGTGCTGGCTACGGCTACCACCACGGCCAATACTGCCGGCGAGGCTATGGCTTCCACCGGTTCCCAGTTCTGCGACGGTCTCAACCGCATGATTAACCTCAATGCCGGTGAAGTCAGCGGCGCTACCAACGGTATCGGCGGTAAGCTGCACATGATGCGCGAGGCTTCCGACCCCGTGATGCCCTGGACGGTGTACCTGCTGGGTCTGTGGATTCCCAACTTCTTCTACTGGGGGCTTAACCAGTACATCATGCAGCGTACCCTCGCTTCCAAGAGCCTGGAGGAAGGTCAGCTCGGTATTGTCTTTGCTGCGTTCCTCAAGCTGCTCATTCCCTTCGTGGTGATTATCCCCGGCATTCTGGCCTACAACCTGTATCGCGGTGATTTGGCCGCCAAGGCCGACAGCAATGCTGCCGCCATCATTGAGAAAGCAGAGAAGGATGCTGCTACCAGCGGCAAGAAGGTTATCTTCGATATCGCTGCCAGCCGTCTGGTGCGTGAGGATTCCGCTGCTGCTTCCGTGGAGCTGATTCGCAAGAACCTGCAGACGGTCGGTGCTTCCGACAGTATCCCTGCCGTGGATGCTCTGGCTGCCCAGCTGAGCGCCATTCCCGCTGCGCAGATTGCCGAGCGTTCCGCCAAGGCTGACGAAATCCTGAAGGTTGAAAAGACTGCTACGGCCGCCGCTCGTGCCAATATCACCGGCTATACCGTTTCCACCACGCTTGCTGCTTACCAGTATGACTATGCTTTCGCTACCTTGCTGCGCAAGCTGCTGCCGGGTACCGGCTGGGCCTGGTTCGTGCTGGCTGCTCTCTTCGGCGCCGTGGTCAGCTCTCTGGCTTCCATGCTCAACTCCGCTTCCACTCTTTTCACGATGGACCTTTACAACAAGGCCAAGGAAGTGGCTACCGGCAAGGGTGCTTCTGATAAGCAGCTGGTGGCCGTGGGTAAGGTGGCTGTGCTGGTCTGCGCCGTCATCGCTACTGTGGTGGCTCCCTTCTTGGATAACCCCGCTTTCGGTGGTATCTTCACCTTCATTCAGGAGTTCCAGGGCTTCCTCAGCCCGGGCGTGCTGGCGGTCTTCCTCTTCGGCTTCTTCGTGCCCAAGTGCCCCCGCGTCTTCGGTTGGCTGGGCATTGTGGTCGGTATTGTCGCCTTCGCAGCCTTCAAATGGGTGGAAATCCTCGGCTGCACCGGTGATTCCTTCCTCAACCGCATGGGTTACTCCCTCATCGTGGTTTGCCTGGTCGGCCTGATTCTGACCATCCGTAACCACATCATCGGCGGCGAGTCCGTGGTGCTTCAGGATAAGGGCATCATCGAGATGAAGACCTCCGGCCGTGCCACGGCTTTCGGCCTGGCCGTTATCGTGGCTACCGTGGCTCTTTACATCATCTTCTGGTAAAGACCGCCTGTCATTCTGATTATTTCACGGGCGCAACTCTTCGGAGTTGCGCCCGTTCTGTTCTTTTTAGAGTATTACTTGATAATTTTTATGTTTTGTTAAATAATGCTTGACGTGAGCGCGTCAGATTGCTATATAGAAAGAGTCCGGAGGAGGGGTACTCCTCCGGCAGCAACATAAACTCCAACACATTACAGAACGATGAAAAAAGTTATTTTTGCTGCTATGGCATTGGGACTTCCGGTGATGGCCGGTGAGCCCGCACCGATTGTGACACCTGCACCCGCTCCGAGCTGCCCGCTGACGCTTGAAGTGGCCGGTGTGTACAAGTCTGCCGCCAAGGAGATGCTGAACGTTGGCCCTGCCAAGGAAATTGACGTGATGGGTGCCGATGTGACACTGGTGAAGCCCATCTGCGGTAAGTCTGCTGTGACCCTGCGTTTCGGTTATAATTTCGGCGATGAAGCCCAGCGCGGCGTATACTACGGCACGGAGGAAGTGGACGTGCACAGCTTCTACCTGATGCCCGGCTACCGCTACACGCATGCCCTCACAGAGAAGACCTCTCTGTACGGAGCCGTGAATGCCGGTATTGCTAACACGAGCGTCAAGTACAAGTACGATGATGCCGCCGGTATTGTCAAGGATCATGATTCCGACTGGGGCTTCATCGGCACGGTGGAACTGGGTGTGCGTTACCAGCTTTGCGAGAAGACGGAGCTGTTTGCCGCATACGAGTTCACCGCCAACTATGCCAAGCCCGATGGCTGCGATGAGCAGACCTACAACGGTGTGCGCGTGGGTGTAGGCTTCAAGTTCTGATAGCAAAAAACGCCTGATTTATTTTCTCCCTGTCTCTCCTGCGGAGACAGGGATTTTTTTTGCACAAAAAAAGCTGAACAACCGCCGTGGCTGCTCAGCTCTGCGTATAAAAACAGGTTCGGTAAATCAGTTCAGGCGGAACGTGATGCGGGCCTTGGTCATATCGTAGGGGGAAACCTCAATCTTGACACGGTCGCCCACCACCAGACGGATGAAGCGCTTGCGCATCTTGCCGGAGATGTGCGCCAGGAATTCATGACCATTGGCAACGCGAACTCGGAACATGGTACCGGCAAGAACGGCAGAAACCACGCCCTCCAGCTCGATTTCGCCCTCGCCGTCATCGTCCTTCACCTTGGGCTTGGGAGCGGTGTTCACGGGGCGGGCATTATTGCGGGGACCATTGTTGCGCTGTTGCGGCTTGCCGCCGCGGCTGTTCGGAGGATTTGCCATTATTTTCGTATACTTAGGTTCGTGCGGCGGACTGCGCCGTTCGCGCGTGCGCCGCGCCATTCTAATGCGGAAAGTGTAGAATAGCAAGCGCTTTTTTCAAATTTAAGCCCTGAAAAGTGAAAAAAAAGCCAAATTCTCAAAAATACGGTTGACAAACAGGTCAATTGGGGGTAGAGTATGCGCCCCGAACTATGGGTTCGACGGCGAAAGCCTAAACCGGAAATAAAGAAAATAATATGAAAACCTTCTCTGCCAAAGCTCAGGATATCGAGCGCAAGTGGTATGTGATCGACGCCGCTGACAAGGTGCTCGGTCAGGTTGCAGTAGAAGCAGCCAACCTGCTTCGCGGTAAGAACAAGACGATCTTCACCCCCCACGTGGACTGCGGTGATTATGTGATCGTGGTGAACGCCGACAAGGTCGTGCTCACCGGCAACAAGGAGCGTGCCAAGATTTACACCCGTTACACCGGTTACGTGGGTAACCAGGTGGTGACCACTCCCTCCAAGCTTCGCAAGAAGCACCCGGAGATGATTCTGGAGCACGCTATTCTCGGCATGGTCCCCCACACCCGTCAGGGGCGTGCTCAGGGTGGCCGTCTCAAGGTGTACGCCGGTGCTGAGCACCCGCACGCCGCCAACAAACCGGAAGCTGTAACCATCGCCTAATTTCTGACCATGTCTACTACTCCCTACAACGCTACCGGCCGCCGCAAGGAGGCTATCGCCCACGTCTGGCTGACCCCCGCTGAGGAAGGCAAGTCCGGCAAGATTACCATCAACCGCCGCAGCTTCGAGGAATACCTCCCCACCGACGCTCTGCAGAATGTCGTGCTGCAGCCCTTCTACGCCACCAACACCATGAAGCGCTTCAACGTGCTCGTGACCTGCAAGGGTGGCGGCATCCACGGCCAGACCGGTGCCATCAGCCTCGCTATTGCCCGCTCCCTTGTCATGATTGATGAGGAGTACCGCAAGCAGCTCCGCGAGCAGGGCCTGCTGACCCGCGATTCCCGTATGAAGGAACGCAAGAAGGCCGGTCGTCCGGGCGCCCGCAAGCGTTTCCAGTTCAGCAAGCGCTAATCTCAGCGTCTTACACGAACCCTTTGTTCAACAAAAAGCCGCGCATCGTTCGATGCGCGGTTTTTTTTGTGGTGATGTGCTGTTGAAAAAAAGCGCACGCGGGCTCAGGTATAATCCCGCTTGCCGAAAATAGCGGAGCCGACGCGTACGATGGTGGCGCCTTCTTCTACCGCCACTTCAAAGTCATGGCTCATACCCATAGAGAGCTCCGGCAGGGGCAGGGGGCCTCGCTCGCGGAGGTGCTCGGCCAGTTTCCGCAGAGCGGCAAAGGCCGGTCGGGCATCTTGCGGGTTATCCACGGGGGCCGGAATGCACATGAGACCACGTATGTCCAGCCCGGGCAGCTCGGTGAGAGCGCACCACTCCT
This sequence comes from Akkermansia sp., assembly GCA_045121855.1. Lineage (GTDB taxonomy): Bacteria > Verrucomicrobiota > Verrucomicrobiia > Verrucomicrobiales > Akkermansiaceae > Akkermansia. Next base: position 149,912 of record JBGVGW010000007.1, on the reverse strand, counting down.
GTTCCAGTTCTGCGGGGGTGAAGCCGTGTTTGCTGGCTTCGCCGTCAATATTCACTTCCAGCAGAATGCGGGCGGTTATCCCCAGCTCGCCGGCTATACGGGAAATCGTGGCCGCCAGCTTCATGGAATCAACAGCCTGAATGAGCGCAAAGCCCTGTTCCAGCGCTTTGCGCACCTTGTTGCGCTGGAGTGGCCCGATGAGATGCCACTCGCAGTCCTGCGGCATCTGAGGCATTTTCTCCATGGCTTCCTGCAGGCGATTTTCGCCGAAGATGCGCTGTCCGTCTGCGTAGGCCTGCATGATGTCGCTCACCGGGAAGGTTTTGCTGACCGCCAGCAGCGTGACACTTTCTGCGGCTCGCCCGACTCGCTCTGCCGCCCCGGCAATGGCATTGCGTATCTCTCCCAGTTGGTCCTGTATGTACATGCCTGCATTCTAGCACACCTCGCCGCGAAATGTAAATTGATAAATCCATTTGTTGCTTGTGATTTTGCTGCTCCGTGGGAGCAGATGTGAAAAAGATGAGGCTTGTAATACAGAAAACGGCCGATGGGTGAACCATCGGCCGTGTGTTATGATGAAAGAGAAAGGAAGAATTATTCAGCCTTATCTTCGGAAGCTTCGGAAGCAGCGGGAGCTTCTTCCTGATTGGTATCAGGGGATTTCTCGCTGGCGGCGCTCACCATGAGCTCGCGGCCCATGAAAGGCTGGCCGTGCAGGATTTCTGCTGCGCGTTGAGCATCTTCCAGCTTACGCATTTCCACAAAGGCGTAGCCCTTGCTCTTGTAGGTGCGATTGTTGTAGATGATTTCCACGCTGCGGACATCGCCGAATCCCTTGAAGAGGTCTTCCAGCTCTGCTTCAGAGGCCTCGTAGGAGAGGTTGCCCACGTAGAGACGTGCGTTGCGGGTGGGAGGCACGGAGGTGGCGCGGCGGCGGCCGCGGGCGGCGGGATTGCCTCCGTTGCTGTTGGCCTCATGGTTGCGGCCTTTGGCCACACGCACATTCTGGCGGGGTTGTTTGCGGTTTTTCTTGTCGGCGTTCTCGTTGGAAGCGGCTTTCTTTTTCTTGCCGAAACCGAAGAAGCTGAGAATGCGCTGTACAAGGGAGGGTTTCGTCACCTTCTTATCGTCCGGGCGCGGCATGCGATGACGATTGGGACGTCTGTTGTTGCGGCGGCGACGGGCGCCCTGGCCCTGTCTGCCCTGCGTATGGTGTTCTGACATATTAACTATTGATATTGTATCGGTAATCGGATTCCGTATCTGACCTCGCAGGCAATGGGATGCCGGAATCGTGGAGAGTAAGTCGACGCGGCGGATGGGACACCCTGTGTCATGCGAGAATCCGACACGTCAACTCCAATGATACTGTTCCGTAATAGCTCGGCAAGTCAAAAGTGTGACATGTCGGGCTTTTGTGGGGGGAAGCAAGGCCTGAGTCCTATCAGCAGCCGGTGAGGGCTCGCTGGTGCAGGAGGTGGTCGCAGATGGTCAGCCAGGCCATGGCTTCCACCACGGGGACGGCGCGGGGGAGGACGCAGGCGTCATGCCGTCCTTTGCCGCGCAGTTCGACTTCCTGATGGCTGTCATTGACGGTGGGCTGTGCCAGCATGAGGGTGGCGGTGGGTTTGAAGGCCAGCCGCATGTTGATGGCTTCTCCGTTGGAGATGCCGCCCTGAATGCCGCCGGAATGGTTGGTGCGGGTGCGTACGCGCTCTCCTTCCATGTAGTAGGAGTCGTTGTGTTCGCTGCCGCGGAATTGTGCGGCGGTAAAGCCGCTCCCGACCTCGAAGCCTTTGCAGGCCGGGATGCTCATCATGGCGTGGGCCAGGGTAGCTTCCAGCTTGTCGAACACCGGGTCACCCAAGCCAACCGGACAGTTGCGGATGGTGCAGGCGACCACGCCGCCCAAGGAATCCCCGTTGCTGCGGGCTTCGCGGATGGCGGCGGCCATGCGCTCGGCGGTCTCGGAGTCAGCCGTGCGGACGATGTTGGCTTCCACCGCATCGGCGGTCACTTCTTCCGGCGATACCGGACATGTGATGCTGTGCACCTGTTCGACCCAGCTGATGATTTCCACGCCGGGGCAAAGAGATTGCACGACGGCTCTCGCGACAGCGCCGGCGGCGACGCGACCGATGGTTTCGCGCGCGCTGGCTCGTCCGCCGCCTGCCCAGGCGCGGATGCCGTATTTGGCATCATAGCAGAAATCTGCGTGGGAGGGGCGGTAGGTATGCTGCATCTCATCGTAGGCAGAGGAGCGGTGGTCTTTGTTGCGGACGGAGAGGGCAATCGGTGTGCCCAGTGTCAGACCATCCAGCACGCCACTGAGAATTTCTACGGCGTCTTCCTCGTTTCGCGGGGTGACGATATCGCTTTGTCCCGGGCGGCGGCGATTCAGCTCCCGTTGAATCATATCGCGGGTGAGGGGGATGCGGGGCGGGCAACCGTCTATCACGACACCGACACCGGTGCCGTGGGATTCTCCCCAGGTGGTAATGCGGAAATGAGAGCCGAAGGTACTGGACATGGCTGCATGATAGCGGATAGCCCGCAGGATTGCAAGTGCGGAATGTGTATCAGGCGCGCGCGCGGAAGAATTGCCAGTTGAGCCACCCCAGATAGCCGCTGATAAGGAAGTTGAACCAGGAGCCGGAAATGAGGCTCGCCAAGGCCAGGAGCCCGCAGAGTATCAGGCCGATGATGCAGACGAGCCTATCATTCCGCAGCAGGGTGGCCAGCAGTCGCCCGCCGTCCAGCGGCAGGATGGGGAGCAGGTTGAAGACGCTCCACCAGAAACAGATGAGGAACAGCGCGGCGTAGAGCTTGAAGAGTGTGAGGGAAATGCCGCTGTTGACCAGCAGGGTTACGGCCTCCGGCGAGGCCATGTCCAACGGGAGAGACAGCGCAAGCTGGATGCCGATACCGATATGGCTCAGCTGCAGGCCGAGCGCGGCGCCTCCTGCAATGCCCAGCAGCAGGGAGGCCAGCGGCCCGGCCAGAACGGTGATGAAATAATTCAGCCGGGACGATGGCGTGCGCTCATGGTGTGTGAGACCGCCCATGCCGGCGATGATGATGGAGGCGTTCCCGCCGCCGAGGCTGCGGCCGACGAGCGCGTGCCCGAACTCATGCGCCAGCAGGGTGAGCATGCCGGCCGTTACAAAACACAGCACCTGTACCAGAGAATCGCGGTCGCTGATGCCGAATCCGCCGCCGATGATGGCCAGAACAATCCAAGACATCGGGTGGATGGCTACGGGAATGCCCCAGAGTTGAAATTGGATGGTGCCTTTGGCTGTGCCGCTGTCGTTCATGAGCGCTTTTTACCCCCATTTGTCCTCCATTGCAACCTAAATTCCACTTTTTTTGAATTTTTTATCAAAAAAAGCTTGCAAAGGAGAACAAAAAAGAGTAATATCCCGCCGCACCCCACCGAGTGGGGAAAGCAAAATCCGGCGTAGCTCAGTGGCAGAGCGGATGACTGTTAATCATTAGGTCGTTGGTTCGACCCCAACCGCCGGAGCGAAGAGGCCTCCCGCATGAAAATGCGGGAGGCTTTTTGCTGTCCGGTGAAAACGGGTGGGCGAGCCATGCCACGCTTTAGACTTGAAAAGGCGGCGGGGGATTGGTATGGTGCGCGCATGGCAACTGATAAGAACATCACGATGAAGACGAGCAAGGGCGATATCAACCTGACGGTGTTCGCCTCCAAAACGCCGATGACCGCCGCCAGCTTCCTGAATCTGGCTTCCAAGGGCTTCTACAATGGACTGACTTTCCACCGCGTGATTGCTGATTTCATGATTCAGGGCGGTGACCCCCAGGGAACGGGCTGCGGCGGCCCCGGTTATCAGTTCGATGATGAATGCCGCCCCGACCTCAAGTTCACCCGCCCCGGCCTGCTGGCCATGGCTAATGCCGGTCGCACCTGGACCGGTCAGGGAACGAACGGCTCCCAGTTCTTCATCACGCATGTGCCCACTGAATGGCTGAACGGCAAGCACACCATTTTCGGTGAAGTGAAGAGCGAGGCAGACCAGAAAGTTGTCAACAGCATCAAGCAGGGCGACAAGATTACCGCCATTGAGATACACGATGATTGCGCCGACCTCTTCGAGGAACAGGCTCGCAACATCGAGCGCTGGAACAGCAAGCTCAAGTAAAGCTTCCCTCCTATGGTTTTTGCGGTCCAGGATCTCCACATCGAGTTCGGACCCCGTGTGCTCTTCGATTCTCTGTCCTTTGTGGTGGAGCACGGGGAGCGCATCGCTTTTGCGGGGCAGAACGGTGCGGGGAAATCCACCCTCATGAAGTGTATCGTGGGGGTGCAGGAGCCGGATCATGGCCGTGTGCTGCTGCCGCGGCATACCCATGTAGGCTACTTGCCGCAGGACGGCATTCATATTTCCGGCACCGGTTTGTTGGATGAGGTGCTGGGCAGTGTGGGTAATATCGTAGAGCTGCAACAGGTGGTGGATGAGTTGTCGGAGGAGCTCCGGCGACTGGATTCCGCGTCCGATGCCTACCGCGAGACCCTGGAGGAAATCGGCAGGCTGGAGCTGATACTCCAGGATCGCGATGCCGCCTCGCTCCGCCCCCGTGCGGAATCCATCCTGCGCGGGTTGGGCTTTTCGGAGAGCGATTTCGGGCGTGATTGCGGGGAATTTTCCGGCGGTTGGCAGATGCGTATAGCCTTGGCAAAGCTTCTGCTGCAGGAGCCGGAGGTGCTGCTGCTGGACGAGCCGACCAATCACCTTGACCTGCAGACGCAGCGCTGGCTGGAGCAGAGCCTGCGCACCTACCGCGGCGCTATTTGTATCATCAGTCACGATATCGCCTTGCTGGACAGCCTGGTGACCCGCACCATTGCCTTTCACCACGGCAGGGCAGAAGAATATGCCGGGAATTTCTCGTTCTACCTGAAAGAGAGCAAAGCACGCAAGGAAGTGCTGATACGCCAGGCAAAAGCCCAGCAGCGAGAGATTGCCAAGACTCAGGAATTCATCGACCGCTTTCGCGCAAAGGCGACCAAGGCCACCCAGGTGCAGAGCCGCATCAAACAGTTGGAAAAGGTGGAACTCATTGAGGTGGAGGATGATGACGCCGTGATGAGTTTTCGTTTTCCGCCCCCTCCGCCCGGGGGACACACCGTGGTGAAACTGGAAAAAGCCTCCAAGGCCTACGGTGATATCCGGTTGCTGGAGAATTATGATTATACCATGGAAAAGGGAGACCGGGTGGCTATCGTGGGGGTAAATGGCTCCGGTAAGTCTACCTTTACTCGCCTGATATCCGGTACGGAAGAGGTGGATGCCGGCGCCGTGGTGCCCGGGCATCATACTCAGGTGGCTTTCTTCTCCCAGACGCACGCGGATGTGCTGGACAATGAGCAAACGGTGCTGGAATGCGTGGAGGCGGCTGCTAGCCGTGAAACGCGCCCCATGGTGCGCAATATCCTTGGTTGCTTCTTGTTCCGCGGCGATGACGTTTTCAAGAAAATCGGGGTGTTGTCCGGCGGTGAACGTTCGCGCGTGGCGCTGGTGTGTATGCTGCTCAAGCCTGCCAATTTCCTGATTATGGACGAACCGACCAACCACTTGGACTTCCAGAGTCAGGATGTGTTGCAGCGGGCGTTGGCGGAGTACCCCGGTTCCTATTGCATCGTATCGCACAATCGTCAATTCCTGGATCCTATCGTGAACAAGGTGTTGGAGTTCCGCCCCGGATACGCACCGCGGTTGTTCTACGGCAATGTGAGCCAGTATCTGGAAACGGTGGAGGCAGAGGAGAATCGAAATAAAGCTGTAGCTGCCGGTGCGTCAACGGAGACCGCTCAGACAGCCCCGGCGAATCGCAGGGATTTGCGGCGTTTGCGGACGCAGGCGCGCGAGAAGCGCAACGCGTTGCTGCGCCCCTTGCAAAAAGAGCTCGAACAGGTAGAGGCTGATATCGCGGAGCGGGACGAACGTAAGGACGCCATATCCGCAGAGTTGGAGCTGCCGGAAAATATGAGCGATAACCAGAAACTCATGGAGCTGACGCAGGAGTATCAGCGCTTGGAAAGGGAAAATGAGACTCTCTTTACCCGCTGGGAGGACATATCTGTCGAAATGGAGCGCGTGACGGCTGCTCTGGAAGAAGAATTCGGACATTTGGATTGAGAAAGTAGCCTAATTAATCGCTTTTTAGCGCTTAAAAAGCGATTTTTTGTGTCATAATATCAATTTCCCCCTTGCGGGTATTGATATTTATGCTATATATCATCCCACGCATTTTGCCAAACACTTGACAAAATGCGTAAAGGGTGGAGTATTGTCTCATTTTTTCATATATCATGTCGACTAGCAAAAAAGATTCCCCGAAGACGGCAAAGAAGCCGGCTCCGAAATCTGCCGCCAAGGCAGCCCCGAAGAAAAAGCCCGCAGAAGCCGCAGTAACCGAAGAAGCGATTGCTGAAGTTGCATCTGCGGCAACGGTGGAGAAAAAGAAAGTCCCGGCACCTGCGAAAAAGGCTCCGAAAACGAAACAGACGCCCGCTAAAGCGCCGGCTGAAACAAAAGCTGCTGCAGAGGAGGAAGCCCCCAAGCAGGAGACTAAGAAGACGCCGGCTGCTAAAAAGACTGCGGAGAAAAAGCCGGAGCCTCAGCCGGAGCCTGTGCAGGAGGATGACTATGAGGAGCTCAAGCCTAAGAAAAAGCGCAAGGGTTCGTTTAATCCCCGTGTCACCGCCCAGCAGCTTCAGGATTTCTTTTCCGATGATGCCACGCTGAAAAATGCTTTCAAATCGCTGCTGGCCATAGCCAAGAAGAATAATGGCTATGTGACGGACTCCGATATAGCGGATTCTCTGCCGCCGGATGCCGCGGAGGATGATGATCAGGCGCGCCTGTTTGAGCATCTTCACGAGATTGGCGTGGAGGTACGTGATGATTCCTTTGTGCTCACGCGTCTGGAGGTCTCGGGTGAGGCGATCAAGCGCTCCGGCGGTAAGCTGGTGAATACCCCGGAAGTGCAGGAAAAAATCAAAGATCTCATCCGTCTGGCTCAGGAGCAGGGGTATCTTACCTACGACGATATCAACGACGTGTTGCCGCACGATATCATCAAGCCGGAGGACTATGAGGAAATCATGGAACGCCTGCGCGGCATGCAGTTCGATATCATCGACGCTTCTGACGTGGATTCATACAGCGAGCGCCAGCGCATGTCCGATACCGGCGAGGAGGATGAGACGGAGAAGATGGAGGCCAAGCTGGATATCCTGGATGACCCGGTGCGCATGTATCTTAAGCAGATGGGGCTCAAGGAGCTGCTCTCCCGCCAGAAAGAAGTGGAGATTTCCCGCCGTATTGACCAGGCAGAAAAGAGTATTCAGGAGAATCTGCACCGATTCGGCCTTGCGGCTGTGTTCTATTGCGATACGGCTAACAAGGTGATGATGAACCAGGAGCGCTTCGATCGCGTGGTGGCAGATAAGAACATTGACCGCCGCGAAAAATACCTCAAGGAGCTCACTCTGCTCATCACGCGTGTGCTGGATATGCATGATGATGCCCGTGCGGCCTACATGCGACTCAACTCTGCCCGCCGCCGTAAGAAGTCCGTGGCGGCTGCACAGAAAGAGTTTGAGGAGCTGCGGGATAAACTCGCCGGTTACTATGGCGATTTCTCCTTCAAGAGCAAGGTGTATGAGGACTTTGTGGGGCGTCTGCGCGAGATTCGCCAGCGTGTGATGAAGCTGCTTCGCCAGCGGGATGCAGACCCGGATGATGACAGCTGCCGCGATGCACTCAAGGAAATTGAGATGCAGCTCTGGATGCCTGTAGCACAGTTCCTGGAGCACTATAAAATCATGCGCCAGAGCGTCAAGGACGCCCAGGACGCCAAGCGTGAAATGATTGAGTCCAACCTGCGACTCGTGATTTCCATTGCGAAGAAATACACCAATCGCGGCCTTGCCTTCCTTGATTTGATTCAGGAGGGTAACATGGGGCTCATGAAGGCGGTGGAGAAGTTTGAATACCGCCGCGGTTACAAGTTCTCCACCTACGCTACATGGTGGATTCGCCAGGCTATCACCCGCTCCATTGCCGATCAGGCGCGCACCATCCGTATTCCTGTGCACATGATTGAGACGATTAACAAGCTCATGCGTGTGCAAAAGAAACTGGTGCAGGATTTGGGCCGTGAACCAACGCCGGATGAAATTTCCGCCGAGTGCGGTATGCCGGTTGAGAAGGTGCGCAGTGTGCTCAAGATGGCACAGCAGCCCATCTCCATGCAGCAGCCGGTCGGTGATTCGGACGATACGTCGTTCGGTGACTTCCTGGAGGATAAGAGCGCCGAAAATCCCATGGACGGTGCTTCCTATAACTCGCTGCGCGACAAGATAGGCGACGTGCTTAACACGCTTAACCCCCGCGAGCGTGCCGTTATCGAGCAGCGCTTCGGCCTGCGCGACGGTACTCCCCGTACTCTGGAAGAAGTGGGCCGCCAGTTTAACGTGACCCGCGAGCGTATTCGTCAGATTGAAGCGAAGGCGCTGCGCAAGCTTCGTCATCCCACGCGAATCAGCAAGATTCGCGGCTACCTGCCGGATTCTGCGGAAAATTAATCGCATCTTTCCGATAGGTGCAGTCAGGGCGGTGTTTCCCGGTATGGGGAGATGCCGCCCGAGCTGTTGTAGAGACAGGGATTTTTTTGTCAGAATGTACTTTTATGAGTGACTTTTGATGGTGGATTTGCTAATATGTCCGTACTCGCTTATGAAAGGCTCCTACACTCGTACTGTACTCTTTTCCGTTGTAGCATCTGCGGCTCTCTCTCTCTCTCCGCAGGTGTGGGCTCAGGATGCAGATGCTCAGTCGTTTGCCGCATCGCAGAGTGCGCGGCGGACGATGGCGCTGCGCGATGCGATGCAGCAGGTGCAGGAAGCTCGAGACGCCTATGTGGCAAAGCGCTATACCGATGCCGTGGAGCATTATCGTAATGCGCTGGCCGTGCTGCCCATTGCCCCGGAAACGGAAAAACAGCAACGCTTTATCAAGGATAGCCTTTCGGATGCCCTTATCGCCAGAGCTATGGATTACCGCGCTGTCGGTCGCTATGATGAGGCTATCAGCTTCCTGAAAGAAGCCATTCAGCTTTCCCCCGACAACAAGCGCGCCCGCAAGGAACTGGTGCAGACTCAGGACCCCGTGCGCCACAATCCGGCTCTTACGCCTGAGCATGTAGCCAATGTGGAGGAAGTGAGCCGCCGGTTGAATCTGGCGTATGGTTATCTGGATTTGGCGCAATATGATGAAGCAGAGGCCGCCTTTAACGAGGTGTTGAAGCTCGACCCCTACAACAGCGCCGCCCGCCGCGGTCAGGAGGCTGCCTCACGCCGCCGTACAGAGTACTATAAGTCTTCCTACAATGAAGTTCGCGCCGCCCGCTTGGCTGAGGTGGATGCCGCGTGGGAGGAAAAGGTCCCCGCAGAGTTGGCAGACGACCTTTATGTGTCCGGCTCGGATACGTCTGCTGACGGCGGCGTGGAACAGACTGAGACAGAAGCTCGTATAGCCGAGGCGCTCAAGGAGATGCGGCTGGCGCAGATTAGTTTTGAGGATGCTTCCATCATGGATGTCGTTGAGGCGCTCCAAGGGCAGATTCGTCGCGTGGAGGCCGAGGGGATGCCTGCCGGACGTCACATCAATATCAGCCCGAATTTCGGTGTAAAAGGCTCTTCCGGCTTTGAGCAGATTATGTCTCGCCGCATCAACCTCACCTTGGCGGATGTATCGGTGGCGGATGTGCTGGATGTGCTGGTGCGTCAGCTGGGAATTTCATACTACATCACTCCCATTGGTGTGGAGTTGAGCTATTCCGGGCGTGATTTCGGGCCGATGACCGAGCGCGTTTACACGGTTGCCCCGCATTTCTTCGATAGGGACAGCGAGGAAAGCGGCGAGGATGAGGACGATTTCGACGGAGAAGGCGGCAGCCGCATGGTGGTAAAACGAGTCAACCCCATGGTGGCACTCAAGTCTATGGGCATTTCGTTCCCGGAAGGCTCCCGTGCCCGCTATGATGCGGCAAATAGGCGCTTGTTTGTCTACAATACCGTGCACAATCTGGATGAAATCGGCGAGCTTATCAGTACCCCGATAAGTGAGGTGCAGCGCGCCGTTGTTCTCAACGTCATGGCCGTAGAAGTCGAGGAAACCGACTTGAACGAGTTGGGCTTTGAATGGCTGCTGAACTTCAGCCTGAATGATGCCGGCACACTCTATGGCGGCGGTGGAGCGCAGCAGGCTGTTTCCGCTGCGACCGGTTTGCCGGTGCTGGATGCCGGAATTTCCACTGTGGGGTCAGCAACCAATACGTCCATGACCGCAGGGTTGCGCTCGGACGTGAGAGCCATTTCTTCCAACAACATGGATAACCTCATCGCCAATGGTAGTGCCTATCAATACGGTAAGGCCAAAGGCGGCGCTTCCAAGGCACCCGGTATCTTTTCTCTGCGCGGCGTATGGGATGCCGGTGATTTAACGATGATTATGCGCGGTCTGGCGCAGAAGAAAGGTGCGGACGTGCTGTTCAATCCGCGTCTGGTGTTCACTCCCGGCATGGAGGAGCAGGTGACCTTCACCAACGTGCGCGAAATGTTCTATCCGGAGACCTATTCCGAGCCGCAGATATCCTCCATGAGCATGAACTTCGGCAAGAAGGATAGTCTGTCAGGAGATGATGATTACAACAACGGGTATGCAACTGTTGCCGCCGGCTCACATCCGGATGAGTTTACCCGCTTTGGTATGACGGAAGATACCGTGGGTGGTATCGGTACCGTAGTGCAGGTGCATAGTGCGGAAGTGTTGCCCGACGACAGTGTGACCATTGCGTTGACGGTGACGATGAATGATTTTGAAGGTTTTATCAATTGGGGGTCTCCCATAGAATCCTACCAGTGGATTCCCGGAGCAACCAAAGGTATACAGAAGATAACCCTGTCCGAAAATCAAATTCTCAAGCCCGTATTCAAACGTCGCATGGAGAATACGAAGATAACGGTGGCCCCCGGTTCCGTGCTCGTGATGGGTGGCGTGCAGGAAGCGCGTAAGGTTCGTTTTGAGGATAAATTGCCTGTTTTGGGCGATTTGCCACTGGTGGGCAGACTGTTCCGCTCCGAGGGAGAGGAGGAGTCACGCAAGGCATTTCTGCTGTTTGCACGAGTGGATTTGGTAGACCCCACGGGGCGGGATACGACAACCGGTCAGCGCCCCACCGCTGCGGATTAAAATAGAATAGGAAAGTTCATGTCAACAAACGACGATAAGTACGATGATGAGGAGGAAAATCTGACGCAAGTGCGTAGCATTATCCGTCAGATTAATGAGGAGAAGCCGTCGCAGGCGAAGAAGCGGGAAGTCGTTGTCAGACCCGATGGTACCAAGGTTATCCGTGTGACGAAAAAACGACGGGTGCTGATGACCGAAAGGGAAATCCGTCATCGGGGTCGTAAGCGTTTTGTTGCATGTGTTGCTCTTACCTTTCTGGTGTTGTGCGTGCTGTCGGCCTTTTTCTTTTACCGAATGGCTGCTATGAGCGGGGACGCGTATCTGCAGTCTCGAGTGGAAGAAATCCGAAAGGCGTGGGGGGCAGAGTCTGTGCGTGTGGTTGGCTCCGGCATTAGCGGTATCACGCTGCATGTCAGCTCCATTGTTGCAGAGTTCCCGGATGATAGCCTGTTGGAGCAGGTGGAACTCAACGATTTATCGGCTGAGTTGAGCGCCGAATCCTTCTTCCGGGAAGAAGTACAGGCCAGCGTGTTGAAAATCAAGCGTGCCAACATTATCCTGCGCTCGGAAGCGGAAAAAATGAACATGCCCACTCTCAGCGGGAAGGCATTGTGGAAATTCGAGCGAATGGAGTGCGATGATTTATCCGTCAGCTGGGGTCGGGGAGAGTTTGCCCGGCTCATGTTCCGGAATGGCGCGGCGCACCTGTATTATCCGCGAAAGGGACGAGAAAATTGCGTGGTGTCCTGCAAGAAGGGCACTCTGATAGTGAAGAATTGGCAGACCATTTACGTCTCCGATGCAAAAGTGCATCTTTCTCCCGTTGCGCTTGAGGATTTATCCATCTCCGGCTCTGTTGAACTCCCGGGAGACGATACTCAGCCGCAGCGAAGCTCGTTGGTACTGCAGCGTCGGATTGCGAATGGTGAACCGCTGAATGGTGCGTTTCGCATGCGCGCCGTCAATATGCCTTTTGCCTCATTTACCGATGGGCGTTTTGAAAAATTCTTTACTGCACGGACATCTAATCGTCCGGATACAGAATTGACCTCTCGGGTAAAGTTTACGGATGACGGCCCGGTGTTTTTCGGGGATTTCGAGCTGGAACGCATCATGGTTACGTCATTTCCGGCCATCACGGCAATGTTGGAGCACATTGAACCCCGCAAGCGGCGTCAGTATATGCCGCCCACGGTGGAAAGAGGGGTGGTGAAATTGTCCGCAGAAGGCGAGGAGATGTCCCTCGAGCTGCCGGATAACAAGGTGGTTACTCGTGATACACTGTCTCTGAAAGGCAAGATAACGATAGGTGCAGATAGCGTACTTTCCGGCACCTTGGCGTATGGTTTGCCCGGCATTCTGACCCGTGCGGAATATACGGATGGGGCACCCGATCCCATTTTTGAAAACAGAGGAGAATGGACTTGGTTGTCCACATCGCTGAAAGGGTTTGCCAACCAACCGAACGATAATATGGATGAAATTGAGGTTCTCGCGGTGGAGGCCCGCAAATCTCGTCCTGCTCGTTTGTCCTTTGATACGTTGGATGTGGATAAACTCAGCGGCCAGTTGAAGCAGGAGCAGGGGATAGATGCTGCTCCGGAGCCGAAAAAGGGATTGGATGATGTAGGGGCAGATCCCTTTGCTGAACCTTCCAATGGCTTGGATAATCCTTTTGAGCCCCTGTCACCGTTCTGATAAATTATTTTGCTATGAGTTCCAGAAATCATGAGTTGCGCTCTAAGTGGTGGTCCAGACCTTTGGGCCATCTGGCGTGGTTTTGCATCAGCGCTGTCTGTTTTACACTGCGAAAGCGTGTTGTCTGTTGCGATGAAACGGATACGGCCAAGCCGATGGGTAGCAAGCCGGTCATTGTATCTCTCTGGCATAACCGCACTTTTGTGCCCTGCTACTTCTACAAGTATGTGCTCAAGGGCGTTGTGCAGATGAGCATGCTGACCAGTGCCAGCAAGGACGGCGCCATGCTGGCAACTGTGGCAGAGGACTACGGTATGCGTGCCGTTCGCGGTTCCAGCGGCAGACGAGGCGTGGCCGGTTTCTTGGATATGGTGAAGGAGCTCAAGGCCGGCTACAGCATGTGTATCACCCCGGATGGTCCCAAGGGCCCGCGCTACCGCTGCCATCCCGGCGTTATCAAGCTGTCATCGGTCAGCGGGTTGCCTATCATACCGCTGGGTATTGACATCCCCCATTGCTGGCGCATCAATAAAGCATGGGACGGATTTGTGATACCGAAGCCCTTTTCCAAAGTGACTATTCGTTGGGGTGAGCCTCTGTATATCCCCCAGAATGTGACGGATGAACAGATTAAAGAGTACTGCACCCGTCTGGATGGCTTGATGGCATACGGTCGCCCCGATTTTGAACCTATAGAAGATACAAAAAAATGACACCCACTCTGATTGATGGTAAAAAGGTGGCGACAGATGTGCGCGCCCGCCTGGTAAAGGAAATTGAAGAGCTGAAGGCGGCCGGTCACACTCCCGGCCTGGCCGTTGTACTGGTGGGAGAGGATCCCGCCTCACAGGTCTACGTCGGTTCCAAGGTGAAAGCCTGTGCGGAGCTGGGTATTTATTCTCAGAAGTGGGCGCTTCCGGCAGAAACGACTCAGGAGGAGCTGGTGCAGCTCATCCACCAGCTGAATGCCGATGACCGTATTCACGGGATTCTGGTGCAGAGCCCGCCTCCGCCCCACATTGATGAGGAGGCTGTTATTCTCAATATAGACCCGCGCAAGGATGTGGATGGCTTCCATCCCGCCAACGTGGCCAAGCTGGTGCTGGAGGATGAAACCGGCTTCGTGCCGTGCACTCCGCTGGGTTGCATGGAGCTGCTGGCTGCCTATGGTATTCCTACCGCAGGCAAGCATGCCGTTGTGATTGGCCGAAGCATGATTGTGGGCAAGCCCATGGCTAACCTGCTGGTCAGCAAGAAGGCCAACGCCACCGTCACCATCGCTCATTCCCGCACGGCAGACCTGCCCGGCCTGTGCCGCACGGCAGACATCCTCGTGGCTGCCGTTGGCCGTCCGGAAATGGTCAAGGCGGATTATGTGAAGCCCGGTGCCGTGGTGCTGGATGTGGGTATCAACCGCATTGAGGACGCTTCCAAACCGCGTGGCTACCGTATCGTGGGTGATGTGGATTTTGAGGCGGTGAAGGATTCCTGCAGCGCCATTACTCCCGTGCCCGGCGGCGTGGGTCCCATGACCATTGCCATGCTCATGGCGAACACCGTGAAAGCTTGCCGCCAGCAGATTGCCGGATAACGCTGCTTATTCGGCCTGTCATCTTTGATGACGGCAGGGGATTCTCTGCCGTCATCAAATAATAAAACAACAAACAATAAACTACTATGGATACACCTAAGTCTCGTCTCGCATACATCCTGCTGGCCCTTTTCCTTGGAAGTCTGGGCGTTCACAACTTCTATGCCGGTTATAACGGTAAAGGTATAGCTCAGTTGCTCATGAGCATACTTTCCTTCGGCGTTCTCATGCCGGTGGTTTGGATTTGGAATATCGTTGAGATTATCACTGTGACCAAAGATGTGCAGGGGGTTCCTTTCTCCTGATGCGATTATTTGAATAACAATAAACCGGGCAACCCGATGTTTTTCGGGTTGCCCGGTTTGTTATCACATACAGATAGCCTGTTTAATCCGTATTACGCACACGGGAACGGGGGGAGAGCACAATGGGGATGCCCTCTGCGTTGATGCGAGAGCGGATGGTATTGCGCAGGAACTGGGCGTAGCTGTCCACCAGCAGGCGCTTGTCGTTCACGAAGAGAACATAGGTCGGCACCGGGATAGTGGTGTATTTCTCGTTCACGGCCGTGGTGGCGTAGAAGAGCTTGAGCCGCTTGCGCAGCGTGCGGTGCTGACCGGGAGGGTTGATTTCCATGGCGCGCTGGAGCAGGCGGTTGAGCTCGCCGGTGCCGGGCATGTTCAGCGAGCATTTCTGCACGCGTGCCAGCGCCTTGAAGATGTGTTCCAGACCGCGGCCTTCCTTGGCAGAGACGATGACCACCGGGGCGTAGTCCAGGAAGAAGAGATGTTCTTTCACATGCTCTTTGGCGGCTTCCTTGCGGGCAGAGAGCGGGGCATCCGGGCAATAGAGGTCGAACTTGTTGACCACTACGATGCAGGGCTTGCATTCCTGGGCGATGATGGAGCCGATACGCCGGTCCTGCTGGGTGACGCCGACGGAGAGATCGATGACCAGCAGACAGATGTCGGAGCGGCGGATGGCTTTCTCACTACGCATGGCGGAGAATACCTCCACGGAGGTGTCGCGCTTGGAGCGGGGACGCATGCCGGCAGTATCAATCAGCACAAAGTTCTTATCGCCGTGGGTGTAGGGGATGTCGATGGCATCACGCGTGGTGCCGGCCACATCGGACACGATGGTGCGCTTGTCCTGCAGGATAGCGTTCACCAACGAGGATTTGCCGGCATTCGGGCGGCCGACGATAGCCATGCGGATGGGAGAGTCCGCAGTCACTTCCTCACGATCGGGCTCTTCTTCCGGGGTGGCGGTGGGGTCAGCCTCAGCCTGAACGGGGGTAGCGCCCAGCTCCTTGAGCTTGCGGTTCAGCTTGGTGGCCAGCTCGTGGAAGCCGCGACCGTGTGCAGCAGAGGTGAACACATAGTCCGTAAAGCCCAGCTCGGTGAATTCGCCCAGGTTGAGCTCCTGCTTGTCTGTATCGGCCTTGTTGAGCACCAGCAGCACGGGAATATCGCTCTTGTGCAGCATGGTGGCAATGTTCTTGTCGATAGGCGTCAGGTGGTCGCGGCAATCGCAGACAAACATGATGAGGTCTGCCGCATTCAGGGCGATATCCGCCTCGCGCGCTACCTGAGCGGCAAAGCCGTCATCAAGCGTGGAGCCGATACCGCCGGTATCCACCAGCAGGGCTTCGTAATCCGTGATGCGGCACGGGGCGCTGAGGCGGTCGCGGGTGACGCCGGGCTGGTCATGCACGATGGCGATACGCCGCCCGACCATGCGGTTGAAGATGGCTGATTTGCCCACGTTGGGGCGGCCTACGATGGCAACTGTTGGAACAGACATAATGATTATTGAATGGGCTTGTTGTTATTGCGGACGCTCCGACACGCGGCGCATGCCTTCTTCTCCGGGCTTGGGCTTGACGTAGGGGATGAGCCCGACGACCTGTACACCGCGTCCGGTGCTGATGAGGTCAACGGGGCCGCCCGTGCGTCGGTAAACCTTGCGCTGGGCGCACTTGCCGTTGGTATCCATGATGGAGTAGGTGTAAAACTCTGCAGAGGATTGGCAGAGCATGTGCATATTCTGCGCGGCATCCAGCAGGACTCGCGGTTGCATGAAGTTCAGGTAGCGCCCCAGATAGCAGGCGCCGACGATACGCTGGGTGTCGGCATCCCGCACTTGACCGAACAGGCTGTCCTGATTATCAATGCGGGCAAGACGCAGGCTGGTGCGCAGGCGCTTCCCGCGCGCCTGTATGTTGAACGCGCGCACTTCGCCGCCGTTCGTCATGATGAAAAGCGCACGGTTGGAACTGTACGTGGTGTGACCGTCCGGCATGCGGATGGTGGCTACGCACCAGTAGGAGCCGTCATTCTGCAGTCGGTAAAACTCACCGAGTTCGACCTGAAAGGCGCGGGTGGAGCCGGGTGTCAGTTTCAGATTCGGGAACCGCGGGCTGGCAATAGGGGCGATGGCTCCATCTTGCCCGCGATGCCCTACCATGAAGTTGAGCCAGGGACGTCCGGGGATATTGGTCAGCGAGATGGTGGCATCGGTGTGATTGACCACGGTGAGCTTGAGCGCCACGCTTTCGCCCACGATGAAGTCACGCCGGATGGGTTGCAGCCTTAGCTCAACCTGTGCCGCAGAAGGCATGACGGTCAGCAGGCAGCACAGCATGATAATCAGTTTGATGATGTGTTTCATAATGATATGGTTGGGGGGTGAGGAGTGTTATGGAATGGGAAAAACAAGGCGAAAACCGGTGCGGGGAGAGCGCATGCCGGTATTATCAGCGGGGCAGGGGCGCGCCTCTGCCGCCATGTCGATGAGCAGGGGGGCGTCTTCCGGGTACAGGTTCAACGGGTTCTCTCCGGTGGCCGTGGCAGACCATTCCAGCAGGGGGGAAGACCCACCGTGCTGATGAGCTGCCTGAAGCTGCGCCGCATCCGGCAGGCCGGCACCCTTGCCGATATAGCGGGTATAGGCGAGGGCATCCCAGTAGTTGACGTATGTCATGGGAGCCTGCATGCCGTTTCCCGATTGCTTGGCAGCGGCGCAAATACGCTCCCATTCATCCGGTATATGGTCGGCATAGTCACTCGGGATATCTTTGTTGATGGCGAGGCGTTGTTCCTCCGTCATCTCTTCCAGTGCCAGGAGGAATTGCTCATATTCAGCGATGCTGACGGGGTGCAGCATGATGCGCTGGGTGATGCCGTGGCGTTTGCATGCCAGAAAGCCTTCATGGGCTGCCGGTAAGATTATTTGCTCACCCATGGGGAAGAGAAGCCCGATGGCCCCCATTCCGCAGATGGTCAGGATGGCGGCAGAGGAAAGCCCGACGATTCGCGTGATGGTTCGCCTGGTGCGGTGGAGTTTGCGGCGGGAGCGTGCCACGTGCAATTGCACGGGCGGCGCGGTTTGTGCTTCGGCAGAGCTCTCCAGCTGCTGGCGGATGGTGAGGCATGTTTCCCGGAATATGGCCCAATCAACGGGGCTTCCGTCTTCGTGACCGTCCGTGAGCCATTGCAGGATGCTCATGATGCGGTGTTCGCCGTCCACGCCCACGGGGCGCATGGGGGCTATGGCATCTGCCAGCGCTCGGCGTATGGCGGGGGCGGATGCTTCCTCGTGAGCCAGGGGGGAGAGAAAGCGTACGCTGTTGCTGGCGTTCAGGTATATTTCTGCCGGACTCAGAGCACCTGCGTGAAGGGATGATTCCTCGCAGCCGGAATACAGTTCCGCAGCCGCTTCAATGATGCGGCAGACCTGCGGGGCGGTCAGCATGTGCCCCAGCAGCTGCAGGTCGGACAGGGAATAACCGGAAGGTCGTTCCTGTGCCAGAAACCAGATGCCGTCCGCTCGCAGCGACTCGGCCACTCGGGCCATGTGAGGCAGCTCTTCCGCAGCGGCACACATGCGCGCCCGATTCAGGAATGCCGATTCTCTGTCACGCTCTGTACCGGGGCGCAGAAGCTCGATAACAACTGCTCGGTTAACTCTGGCCTGAGTCGCTTCATACAGCTCAGATTCCTCATTCGACGCCAGGATGCGCGTGAGGGTGTAACCGCCCAGATTATGCGGAAGTTGGGGAAACAACGGGCTCATTCACTGAAATTGGGTAACAAATCGTCCGTATAATCGGAAACCGGTGTTGCTTCTTCGGGGATGAGCCCGTCATCCGGGAACAGTCCGTGGATTTGTTCCTGTCGGCGGGGAGTATGGCGGCGGCTGTTAAGCCGTTGTTCCTGCAGGATGAGGGCAGAGGGGGAACTGATGCAATCCAGCGGCTCGCCTTTGTAGTACAGCTTGGCGGTGAATCCATAGTATTTCAGATCACCGTATGCATCCATTTCCTCCTGGGAGAGCGGGGGTATAGAATAGCTCACGAGCAGCTGCTCCTCCCATTCTTTCCATGTGGGGGTCTCATTCTGCCAGACCCATTTCGGCTCTGCCAGACGGGAAAACTCAATTTTGCGGCCGTTCACCAAGTCAAAGAACTGGACAGATAGGTAAATATCGTCGGCATTGATGCTTTCCCCGGGAGCGAGCAGAATGGGCAGCATCAGCTGTACCTGCTCGCCGGTTTCGGCATCGTATGTGTGGTTGACCTGGTGTGGCCCGAATGAAAGTTTCCCGCGCAGTGCTCCGGCTTGGTCGAATCCAAAGGTGAGACGTCTGGCGGCACGCCTGAAATATACGCCGGCATTGTCGCGCATGGCAAAGACTCGGGTGTAATAATCACGAGCCTTGAGCGGGTTTTGCAGCTTGTCGTAGACCAGCCCGGAATAGTACAGCAGGGCTGGGTGCTCCGGCGCCAGCAGCCCGGCTTCCTCCAAAGAGAGAATGGCGAGCTTCATATCCCCGGCAGTAATGGCTCCGACAGCTTTTTGCAACAGTCGGTCCACCTCTTCCCGGTCATCTTCATTCAGTCCGGACAATGGATCAGTAGTATTTGCTTCCTGTTTCGGTTCGTCTTCACGAGTGATCGTCAGTCCTGTCTCCGTCTCCTGCATCAGGATGGTGTCCACATCCCGCGGCCGCAGCGGTGGCGGAGCGTCCTCCTCTTGCGATGGTGCGGCCTGACTGCCGGATACGTTGATGCCCACGGCCCCCCTGTTGAGATGTTCTTCTGAAAGGGTGCGGGCTTCGATGACGGCCAGCTGCGCTTGAGAGACGGCCATGGCTTGCTCATTGGCCAATTCCAGTCGCCGTGACAGACCAATCCCCAGCACCGCCAGCTCCACTCCAATCAGGGATAAGAGGAGGTTGACGGCTACGCGGCGGGAAACTATCGCATACAGCACTCGTCTGCCGCGGCGTCGAATCCACGGCAGCAGCCGGTGTAACCGTTGCAGGTATTGAAATGCCGCGCGTGGTTCAGGTCTCTTCATATTCCAGTATTTCTCCCTTGTACCGGGCCAGTAGTGCCTGCATGAAGGCTTCGGCCGGTTCTCCCTTTTTCGGGTCAAAACCGCCGTATGTCATGCCGTCGAGCCGGATTTTTTTGCCGTTGACGGTGGCGTAGGCCACGCCCTTGAACCCCTTGCCCCACTGGCGCAAATCCAGTCGGGAGATGTCAGTAACTGAGAATGCGCGGCCGGCGGCGGTAATGGTGTCGCCGCTGAGCGCCATGACTCTGCGGGCCGTGCGTATCATCAGAATCAGCACCGCTGCCGAAATAATCATGCAGACACCGCCGGCGTACCATTGCTCACGAATAGCGGCCTCGTCATAGGGATGATCAGCCGGTTGAGAGGGATACCGCATGCGGGCGGTGTAGCTCGTCCAACAGTCATTCCAGCTTTTGGTCATGGCGTGGAAATCATAGGCTTCGGGCGGGCATGTGCGAGCAGCTTCGCAGTTCGTGGGGAGAGGATAGACGTGATTTTCGTCTGTTGCAACCGGGCCTCCGTTGACGATTCGTGTTTCAATCAACGGGGTGTTGCGGCGTTCAGACTCCCAGTTGTTGGCGTTATAGACGGCTGTCGCTTTATCTCCCAATTCGGCAAATGCCCGATAACTGAAATAAACCTCATTGGCTTTACGATACCCCACGGCCCCATCGTAGAAGAAATACATACCGAAGCCGAAGAAAGCAGCCAGAACGATACTGAAACGTACGAAGGTATCAAGCGTGGGTCTGCAAATGATGTCGTTGTTTGCCATGTGTGCGGTATTCTAGCATATTTTGCGGTTGAATGCCAACTTAAATTGCTGCTGTATTTGTCAAAAGGCACAATAAAGTCTTGCTATGCGGGGTGAATCCTGATAGTCTCTCGCCCGTGAGAGCAATTGTGCAGTTGCTGTTACTTTTGGTGGGATGCGGCTTGGCCTTCGGTCAGGACGTAGCTCCGCTGCCGCTTAATCCCGATCCTCTGGCAGAGGATGTGGCTGCGTATTCTCCGTTTCTGGATGATGATTTTGCCGAGGATATAGAGACATCGGAGGCGGCGCCGCGACAGGATTCCCGCATGCTTGTTTCCCGCGACCAGACCCGCGTGGCTATCCTCGGGTATCACAATTTCAGCAAGACGGCCCCGGTGACGGATATGCTCATGCGTACGAGTGATTTTCGTAAGCAGATGGAGTACATACGGGATGCCGGCTTGACGGTTATCAGTATGCCGGAGTTTTTGGAGTGGCGCTTTGGTACCCGAGAACTGCCCGCGCGCTGCGTACTTATTACGCTGGACGACGGTTGGAAGAGTGTTTATACGGAGGCGTACCCCATTCTGCATGAGTTTGGCTATCCCTTTCACCTCTTTTTATATACTCAATTTCTGAGCGGGCGCGGTGACAGTATGTCCCCGGAGATGATTCGCGAGATGCAGCAGAATGGTGCCACCATAGGTAGTCATTCTGCCAGCCATGCCTACCCTCGCTCCTGGAAAGCTGCTGCTGCCAAGGGGCCGGAAGCAGAGACTGAGATGATAGATAAGGAAATAGGTGCTACATTTCCCAAGCTTTCTGCTCTGTTCGGCCCTATAGATACTTATTGCTACCCGGGTGGCTATCATACCCCGGCCATGGAGGAGCGACTGCCCGGATACGGTTGTAAGGCTGCCTTTACGGTAATTCCCGGTAAGGTGACGGTATCGGAAAATCCCATGCAGATTCGCCGATACATGATTTTCGGCAATAATCACTCCATTTTCCGGCGTGCGATGGATTTTCGCATTGCGCAGCTCAGTACGGCTGCGGCTACCGGTGCGACCCCCGGCACACTCCCCTCATCTACGCCTCCTCCTCCGTTCCCGGTTCATCCCGGGGTGAACGCTACCGTTCCCTGTGAGTTCGGCTCTATTTCCATTGATATGAGCCGGATGGCCGGTGTAGATTTTTCGACTGTTCACATGGCTGTGAGCGGTTTCGGACGTGTTCCTGCCCGGGTAGACAGGAATACGCGCGCTGTACAGTGGACTCCCCCTGTGCGCATCTATATGCCCAACATTTCCGTTCATGTGACGTGGAAAAGTACGGACGGCACGGCCCACAAGGCTGAGTGGTCGTTCTGCATTGACCCGTACGCAACGGTTCAACAATGACATCATTTAAAATGGATCAGGAAGAAATTAAGACTGATGCCCCGGTAAAGCCGGCTAAGACGCGCGCTCCCCGCAAGAGCTCGCGCAGCAAGGCTTCCGTCGTGGCACCCGAAGGAGATGCCGGCGCTCCCGCCGCCTCCCCCGCTCCCGAGAAAGTGAGCAAACCCCATGCCCCGCGCCGCAAAAAAGAGGTGGTGAAGGAGGCTCCGGTAACGACAGATGCGCCTGCAGCCCCGGTGTCGGAGCCCGCTCCGGCGGTCGTTGAGACTCCGGTCTCGCAGGAAAAAACGCGTCCCGAGCGCCGACAGAAGAAGAACAATAAAGGTGCCAAGCCTGTACAGGAAGCGGTTGCTCCTGCTCCTGCGCCTCAGCCGGTCGCGGAACAGAAGGCCCCCGCCCCCGCTCCGCATGAGGAAGTGGATATCCCTGAGCCCCCTGCAGAGTTCCGTAAGCCCGACCCTGTGCCCGGATTTGCCATGCCTGAGGTCGTCGGCGGTAACGAGGGCGGCGGTAACAGCCGCCGCAAGCGCCGCAGAAATCGCAACCGTAATCGTGAGGATAACAATCGCGACCAGCAGCAGGGGCAGAACGCGCCCAAGGTTGACCCGGATGAGCTCAACCGCCGTGCCTGGAAAATTTTCCTGGGTGAAGTGACAGAGGAGGGCCTTGCTCTCATGGATGACCGCACCGCTGCAGAAGCATCCCGTCGCGCCTTCAAGGTGGCAGAGATTTTCCTGCTGGAAGCTGCTCGCCATCGCCCGGCTCCGGTGTCTCCTGTGGAGCCTGAGACGGCTGCTCCTGCCGAGGATGTGCAGGAATCAGCAGAGTAAAGATGCTCTGTCATTCATTTTCAGCCCGCTGTGTTTTGCAGCGGGCTTTTTTTATGCTTGTGCAGTCAGTGCTTGAAGGATGAGGCTTAACATGATATGATTTCAGGTATGAGAAAGGCTCTCTACTTATGTTTTCTGTTTGTTTTCGTTATCTGTGCCGGTGTTGCGCAGGAAGCTGATTCTTCCCGTACAGAACGAATCGTGGGTGGTTTGTTGGATTTTGGCTCTGCTATCATGAAGCAGCGCGCGGAAAAGAAGCAAGCGCAACAGTCGCCTGCCGACGAAGCTGCTGCTACGCCGGAAACGCAGGAACCCAATACGATGGAAAAACTGGGTAAATCCGTGGGAGTGCTGGTGCAGGGGATGACGGATCCTGCCTATCTGGCAAAGACGCTCGGAGCTGCGCTCAAGGAGACTACGGAGCTCACCCTGCGGGATTACCTGAACCGCTATAAGGAAGAGGGCAGGGAATACGCGCGGGAGATGGCCAATATCATCACCGAAAAAATCGTGAATCACGAAAAGGTGTCTTCGGTGCTGGATTCCATCCGCATGCTCTGCTGGGGTGTTGTGGTTTATCTGACCATTATCAGTATCTTGATTTTTATCATGCTGTGGCGGATGAAGAGCATCAATGAACGTGTGCTCCGAGCGATAGAGGACTTGAAAAACGCAAAATAAAAACACCTGAGGTCGTGTTGACACTCAGGTGCTTGGAGAATTATCAGGCAACAGCTTATTGTGCGAGACCGGCCAGCAGCTTGTTGTGGATGCCGCCGAAGCCGCCGTTGCTCATCACCAGCAGTACGTCGCCGGGGTGGACGTGCGTCACGACGTGAGCCACGATTTCATCTACGGATTCACCCAGGTGGCATTCTGTGCCGGCTTTGGTGATTTCTTCGCAGAGTAACTGTTCGTCCAGCTGTTCCTCGGGCCTGAGCTTCTTGTGGTTCTCCACGCGGGCCACTACGGCGAAGTCTGCCTCTGCAAGGGCGGCAGCCAGCTCATGCTGGAAGAGATTGCGGATGGTGGTATTGCTGCGCGGTTCAAAGAGCACCCAGAGACGGCTCTTCGGAAAGCGCTGGCGAAGCCCGGAAATAGCCAGAGAAATGGCCGTGGGGTGGTGAGCGAAGTCATCGACCACGGTTACGCCGTTTACGGTGCCACGCACCTCCTGGCGCCGCGCTACGCCCTCAAAGGAGTTGAGAGCATCGCTGATTTGTTCGGCGTTCAATCCGGCGATGCGGGCAGCACAGGCGGCCATGGCGGCGTTGCGGATGTTGAAATCGCCAATCATGGGGACATTCAGCGTGGTGCCGTTGAGGGCGTACGGAGCGTCGTCTGCCGTGGTCAGCGTGAAAGAGGAGCCATCCGTGCGGTGAGAGATATTGCCGATGCGGATATCCGCCCCTTCGCCCATGCCTACGGTGACGATGCGGACGGTGCGCAGCTCCTGGGCTGCTGCTTCACGTACGGCAGCGCAGTTCGGGCAATCGTGGTTGATAAAGACGATGCCGTTGGAGGGGACAACCCGCAGCAGTCGCGCAAAGGATAGCTTGATTTCATCCACGTTGGCGTAGATGTCGGCGTGATCCATCTCAATGTTGTTGATGATGACCACCTCCGGCAGGTAGTGCAGGAACTTGGAGCGCTTGTCGAAGAAGGAGGTGTCGTACTCATCCCCCTCCAGCACACAGAAATCGGAATCGGTGAAACGACCGCCTCGCCCCAGATTGCGGGCGATACCGCCAATCATGAAGCTGGGGTTCAGCCCATTAGCCTCCATCATCCACGTCAGCATGGAGGTGGTGGTGGTCTTGCCGTGGGTGCCGGTTACGACAAAATTGCGGCTACCCCAGAGGAAAAACTCCTTCATGGTTTCCGGCAGGCTCATGTAGCGCAGGCGGCGGTTCAACACGGCCTCCACCTCGATGTTGCCGCGGCTCATGGCATTGCCGATGACTATCAGCTCCGCATCGTCCGGAATGTTGGAGGGCTTGTAGCCCTGAAAAATCTGAATGCCCTCACTCTCCAGAAAGGTGGACATGGGCGGGTATACGTTGGCATCGGTTCCGGTTACCACGAAGCCTTTGCGAGCCATGGCGGAGGCAACAGCTCCCATTGCAGTACCGCATATTCCGAGGAAATGAACGTGTTTCATGTATGATCTGGTGGAGTGAAGAGAGCTAAAAGGTTATATCATCCGCTTACGTTTGGCAAGCGTTTTTTATGTTATGCCTTCAATATGCTTGGCTCGCTCAGAGTGCCTGTCATTGATGTTGTAAAATGACATACTTTATAATTGAGGCGCGCGCGTACGCGCGTATAATAGCCGGTACTTATGAGTGATAACACAACGCCCCCGGAGGATGCTGAAAAGCTTTCGACCGGGGCTCAGCAGGAGTACGGCGCCGCCCAGATTGATAAGCTGGAGGGTCTGGAAGCCGTGCGTAAGCGTCCGGGTATGTACATCGGTGACCCGGATGAACGTGGTTTGCATCATTGCGTGTTTGAGGTGCTGGATAACTCCATCGACGAGCATCTGGCCGGATATTGCAGCAAAATCATCATCCAGATTCACGAGGGTGGTACTATTTCCGTGATTGATAACGGACGCGGTATCCCGGTGGATATACACCCCAAGTTCGGCATTCCTGCCGTGGAGCTGGTGCTCACCAATCTGCATGCCGGTGGTAAGTTCGGCCAGGGTGCCTACAAGTACTCCGGCGGTCTGCACGGTGTGGGTGCCAAGTGCGTGAACGCGCTCTCGGACTTTTTCAAGGCGGAGGTGCGCCGCGACGGTAAGCGTCACGTTATCACCTTCGAGCGCGGTCGCACTACGGAAAAGTTGCATGTGACCGGTACTTGCCCGGAATCGCAGACCGGCACGGCCATCACCTTCCTGCCGGATCCGACCATTTTTACGGATACCACGGAGTTCAAGTTTGACCTGTTGGCCCGCCGTCTGCGCGAGCTTGCTTTCCTGAACCCCGGTCTCGTCATCGAACTGGCAGATGAGCGCAGCGGTCAGGAACGCACGGAGACCTTCTACTACAAGGATGGTATCAAGGAGTTTGTGAAGCAGCTGGGCGAGAATAAGACTCTCATTACCGCTGAGCCCATTGTCATGAGCGGTGTGCGCCATATTGAGGTGGAGTACGACGGCAAGACCATGGAGGACGATGTGATTGTCGACGTGGTGATGCAGTACAACGACAGCGACCGCTACCAGATTCAGTGCTACGCCAACTCCATTTTCAATGCGGACGGCGGTACGCACCTGTCCGGTTTCCGCAGCTCGCTCACCCGCGCCATCAACAACTATGCTAAGAGCAATAACCTGCTGAAGGATAAAGACCCCAGCCTGAACGGTGATGACGTGCGAGAAGGACTCGTGGCGGTCATCTCCGTGAAGATGCCCAACCCGCGTTTCTCCTCCCAGACCAAGGATAAGCTGGTGAACACGGAAATCGAAGGCGTGGTCAGCAGCGTGGTGTATGAGGAACTCAAGGAATACTTTGAGGAAAACCCCGCCGTGGCTAAGGTCATCATCGACCGCTGCCTCATCGCCTCCCGTGCCCGCGAGGCTGCCCGCAAGGCCCGCGAAAGCGTGCGTAAGAGTGCCATGACCGTAGGCGGCGGCCTGCCCGGCAAGCTGGCAGACTGCTCCAACCGCGACCCGCAGAAGTGCGAACTCTTCATTGTGGAGGGTGACTCTGCAGGTGGTTCCGCCAAGACGGCCCGCGACCGCCGTACGCAGGCTATTCTGCCGCTGCGCGGTAAGATTCTCAACGTGGAGAAAGCCCGTCTGGATCGCGCACTGGGTAGTGAGACTATTCAGAACATCATCACCGCTATCGGTGCCGGTATCGGTGATGGGGAAGGGGAGGGCTCCTTTGACCTGTCGAAAGTGCGCTACCACAAGATTATTCTGATGGCTGATGCCGACGTGGACGGTGCACACATCTGCACGCTGCTGCTCACGCTCTTCTGCCGCCACATGCCGCAGCTGGTGCGCGCGGGCTATCTCTACATTGCTCAGCCGCCGCTCTACCGTGTCATTCACCGCAAGGTGGAACAGTATGTGCAGGATGAGGTTTCCCTGAATCGCAAGCTTATCTCTCTGGGTGCCGGGGATGTGACCCTGCGCACGCCGGACAAGAGCATGTCTTTCGATGCAGATACGCTCATGGGTATTCTGGAGACGCTTATTTCTCTGCAGAAGTAT
Source organism: Akkermansia sp. (assembly GCA_045121855.1). Lineage (GTDB taxonomy): Bacteria > Verrucomicrobiota > Verrucomicrobiia > Verrucomicrobiales > Akkermansiaceae > Akkermansia. The sequence continues at coordinate 122,760 of JBGVGW010000007.1, read as the reverse complement.
GAGAGCAGCGTGGCCAGCCATGGTGGTGATTTCCGCGACCTGCTGCGCCACCGTGCCGCGACCGGCAACTTCCCGCAGTACCTGGTGAAGGTGCGTTGCGGTAATGATGAGGAGGTGCAGTATTTTGCCGATATGGAGAGCCTGACGGCTTTCTCTGATGAGAATCGCGACCTCTTCCTCTTCGGCGAGCCGAGCGAGGAGGAGTTGGAAGCCAATCCGCTGCCGCTTCGCGAGGGCCCCAGCCGCCGCGCCCTGTTGCACGAGCTGCATGAGGCCAAGGCCATCACCCGCGTGCTGACGCGTCTGGAGGAGCTGGGAATCGCGGCAGATAAACTGTTGAACGATGACGAACCCGTCTTTGAACTGGTGGAAAACTCCCGCAACGTGGTGACAGCCATCAACTACGTGCCGGATATTCTGACCAAGGTGCTGGAAATCGGCGGTCGCAGCGTGAGTATCACCCGATTCAAAGGTCTGGGTGAAATGAACGCCAAGGACCTGTACGATACCACCATGGACCCGGAGAAACGCGAGCTGCTGCGCGTGCGTCTGGATGATGACAACGCTGTGCAGGCAGATAAGATGTTCACCATCCTCATGGGTGATTTGGTGGAGCCCCGCCGCCGCTTCATTGAGGATAATGCCCTCAACGTCCGTAACCTCGATGTGTAACCCCCAACCCTTTTTACCTGAATTATGAGTGAAACAAGAATTCGCCCGGTAGACGTGGCAGAGGAGGTTTCCCGCAGCTTCCTGGACTACTCCATGTCGGTCATTATCTCCCGCGCCCTGCCGGATGCGCGTGACGGTCTCAAACCCTCTCAGCGCCGCGTGCTCTACGCCATGCATGAGCTGGGACTGGTCCCCTCCAAGGGGACGGTCAAGTGCGGTCGTATTGTGGGTGACACCATCGGTAAATACCACCCGCACGGTGATGCCTCTGCCTACGGCACGCTGGTGAACATGGCACAGTCCTGGTACATGCGCGATGTGCTGGTGCTGGGTCAGGGTAACTTCGGTTCCCCGGAAGGTGACCCGCCCGCAGCCTACCGATACACGGAGGCCAAGCTGAGCCATCTGGGCCTTTCCCTGATGGATGACTTGGACAAGGATACGGTGGATTTCCAGCCGAACTACGACAACAGTACCACGGAGCCCGTGGTGTTCCCCTCCGCATTCCCGAACCTGCTGGTGAACGGTGGTCAGGGTATTGCTGTGGGTATGGCCACCAACATGGCCCCGCACAACCTCGGTGAAGTGGTGGACGGTGTTTGTGCCTTTATTGATAACCCCCATATCACCAGTGAACAGCTGCGTGCCTATATCAAGGGTCCGGACTTCCCCACGGGCGGATATGTGCTGGGCTACAAGGGCATTGACAGCTACTTCCGTACCGGCCGTGGCAGCGTTCGCATGCGCGGCAAGATTGAGGTGGTCACCAATGAGAACGGTCGTGAGTTCCTTCACATCTCGGATGTGCCCTATGGGGTGAACCGTGCCGTGCTTCAGGAGCGTATCGCCGAGCTGGTGCGTGATAAGGTTATCACGGACATCGCCGGCATGCGCGACCTGACGGACTACATCGAGATTGAGCTGAAACGCGATGCCCGCCCGCAGGTGGTTATCAACCAGCTCTACAAGCTCACCAGCCTGGATACTTCCTTTGCCGTGAATATGCTGGCTATTCATGAGGGCCGCCCGAAGGTGCTGACCATGAAGGACGCCATCAACTTCTACGTGGAGCACCGCCGCGAGGTGATTGTGCGCCGCACGAAGTACCTGCTGCGCAAGGCTGAGGACCGCGCAGAGGTGTTGGAGGCCTATCTGATTGCCCTGGCTAACCTCGATGAATTCATCCGCATCATCCGCGATTCCAAGAACCGAGAGGACGCCCGCAATCGCCTGATGGCTTTCCGCTTCCCGGTGGCTCTGGCCAAGGGATTGGGCATTCTCATTCACAGCCAGCCCTCCGTGCAGGGGGATGACTATGTGTTCACGGAGCGCCAGGTGAACGCCATCCTCGAGCTGCGCCTCTACCAGCTCACCGCTCTGGAAAACGACAAGATTTCCGACGAGTACAAAAAGCTGCTGGAGCTCATTGAGGATTATCTGGATATCCTGGCCAACGAGGCCCGCGTGCTGGGTATTGTGAAGGATGAGCTGCGCGCCATCAAGGAGAAGTACGCCACGCCGCGCATGACCCACATCATCCCGTTTGAGGGGGATATGGCCATTGAGGATCTCATCCCCAATGATTCCATGATTGTGACCATCACTCACAGCGGTTACATCAAGCGCACCAACTCGGATGAATACCGCCTGCAGGCTCGCGGAGGCAAGGGTATCAAGGCTGCCACCACCAAGAGCAAGAAGGATGCCAACGACTACGTGGAGCACCTGTTTGCCGCACAGAATCATGACTATATCATGTTCTTCACCAACACCGGTCGTGTGTACGTGGAGCGCGTGTATGAGATTGACGAGGCTGCCCGCAGCGCCCAGGGACGCTCCATCAAGAACCTGCTGGACCTGCAGGCAGAGGAGCGCATCGCTGCCATCCTGCGTCTGGAACGCCGCGTGAGCGAAGACGGCAAGGATATCACCTTTGCCGAGGATTCCGGTAATGTGGTCTTTGCTACGAAGGACGGCACCGTCAAGAAGACGGCCCTCAATGACTTCGTGAACTATCGCAAGGCCGGTATCATCGCCATCAACCTGGAAGAAGGCAACTCTCTGGTCAATGCCATGCTCACCACCGGGGAACAGGATGTCGTCATCGTGACGCACAACGGTATGAGCATCCGCTTCAGCGAAAGCGATATGCGCACCCAGGGCCGCAACACCATCGGTGTGCGCGGTATCAAGCTGCGCGAGGGCGACTACGTGGTGGCTCTGGCCGTGGTGCCGAATGATGAGGAGACGCTCCTTGTGGTTTCGGAGAACGGCTTGGGCAAGCGTACCAAGTTCGCCGAATATCGCCTGCAGAGCCGCGGCGGTATCGGTATCAAGACGATGAATTGCACGGATAAGACCGGACTTGTCGTTTCTGCCACCACGGTGACGGATGAGGACGAACTGATGATTATGACCAACGGTGGGCAGTCCGTCCGCATGAAGGTCAATACCGTTCGCGAGACCGGTCGCGCCACGCAGGGCGTGAAGCTCATCACCCTGAACGAGAAGGAGACCATTCAGGAAATCACCCTCGTCATCCCGGATGATGAGGAGGAAACCGAAGCGGACTCTGATGCCGAGGGCGAGGTTGAAGTCCCTGCCGAGGAAACGCAGGAATAATCCCCGGTTGCGCTATCACTCATTTGCCCCTTCCTTTCCTTCCGGAGAGGAAGGGGCTTCCTGTTTTGTCGGCAAATGGCTGAAAATGCTTGCCAGTTGGCTGAAAAACTGGTAGATTTAACAATCATAGGCAGGAGCAGATAATATGACGAGAATCAAGTACATCGCATGTGGCTTTAATGGTATACGGTATGAGTTTGAACGGGACGGCTGCCTGTTTATCTGTGACCCCGATTGCACGGAGTATGATTGGCTGGCTGTATATGATGATATGACTCGCAAGGATGCCGGGACGGTCATCAATGAAACGGAGGTTTTGGCCTGTCCGAAGAGTCATACGGTGCTGATAACTCAGGAGCCTCCCACTATCAAGATTTATCCTAAGTGCTTTACGAGCCAGTTCGGTCATGTGATTACGACACATCTGCCGGAGACGTTGCCGCATCCCAATCACCATCAAGGTCGCGGCTCCCTGCACTGGATGGCCGATTATCCCTTGCCGGAACCGTTTACGGAGCCGGATTATCCTAAGACGAAGGTGCTTTCTACCGTCTGTTCGAACAAGCAGATGAAGCATACGGCGCACCATGACCGATTCACGTTGACCAAATATATTTCAGAGCATCTGCCGGAGTTGGATTGGTACGGGCGTGGTGTGAAACCGCTTCCGGATGATAAAAAATATGCCGCTCTCAATGATTATAAGTACCACATCGCGGTAGAGAATTATATTCATCCCTACCACTGGACGGATAAGATAACGGACCCCATTCTGGGCTTGTGCCTGACGTTCTATGCAGGAGACCCGAAGCTGGGCGAAGTGCTGCCGCCGGAGAGCTTTATCCCGATACCGCTGGACAATCCGGAGGAAGCTTTGCGTATTATTCGCGAGGCCATTGACAACAACGAGTACGAGAAGCGTTTGCCTGCCATTCGGGAGGCGCGTCACCTGCTGGTGACGAAATACAATTTCTACAATCAGGTGGCGGCCGTGGTGAATGCTCACGAAGCGGCGGAAAAAGAAGGTCGCATCCCCCGCGATACGCGTGTGGGTGAGAAGCTCATCGGGCGCCATGTCCTGCGCCGCAATCCTGTCAATATGCTGACGGAGGCATGGGAATTGCTGCGTTACAAGCTCTTCCTGAAGCATCGGAAGGCTTGATAGGTGATTTCATGAAACATTTAGCCCCCTGCAGTCGTTTGGATTGCAGGGGGCAATATCTTTTCTTGCCGGAGCTTACTTATCAGGTCGGGTCAACCCAGCGACCATGGTCTTTGATGAGCTGCACGAGGTGCTGCACGGCTTCTTCCTGCGGGATATTCATCACCACCGGTGTGTGCCCCACATAGAGGTTAATCTTGTTCGGCGCTCCGCCCACATAACCGAAGTCGGCATCGCTCATTTCACCGGGACCGTTAACAATGCAGCCCATGATGGCGATTTTGACACCCTTGAGGTGGCCGGTAGCCTCGCGGATGCGGGCGGCGGCTTCCTGAATGTTGTAATGGGTGCGCCCGCAGGACGGGCAGGAGACGTACTCTGTCTTGCTGAGGCGTACTCCCGCCGCCTGAAGGATGTTGAAGCCGAGACGTGCTGCTTTTTCCGGGTCTGCCTCGCGGCGGATGAGGACGGCGTTACCAATGCCGTCGCAGAGCAGGGAGCCGATGTTGACACCGCCTGCCATGGGGGCGCTGAGGCTTTCCGTACCGCCGAGCGTGTCTTTCAACAGGATGCTGTGGCGGGCGGGAATGACGGCCGCCAGCAGGCGGAAAGCCTGCATCACCGGCATATCCACTCCATCCTTCACTGTTACCAGCGTGGCGGGTGCATCCTGCAGGGGGGCGACTTCGGACGCCTGACGCGGGTCAACCTCTATGGCCGCGCAGTCCTCTGCGCTGATTTCCGGCATAAAGTCTTTCATCTGAGCCGGGTCGAGTGCCCGACAGGCAGCTGCCGGCAGTACTACACGCACCGGTTCATTCCACCCCAGCGTGACACCGCCGCGCGTGATGATATCTGCCTTGCGCTTGGTGTAAACAAAGGGGTCAAAGGCTTTGGGGGTGTCTGCCGGTATGGGGGCGGGGGCATTCATGGCTCCGGGTTGATAGGGAGCGGCCAGCTCAAAGCCGGGGGCAACCTCATAGACCGGGTCTTCCGTAAGGGAGACTCGCAGGGTATCACCAATGCCGTCTGCCAGCAGGGAGCCGATACCCGTGGCACTCTTGATACGCGCATCCTCGCCCTCGCCGGCCTCTGTCACACCCAGATGGATGGGGTAGTTCCAGTCACTCCCGCATTCGGTCAGGCGTTTCACCAGCAGGCGGTAGGCCTGAATCATCACCTTCACATTCGATGACTTCATGGAGAATACCAGCTGGTGGTAATTGAGGTCGCGGGCAATGCGGGCAAACTCCAGGGCACTCTCCACCATGCCTTCCGGGGTGTCGCCATAGCGGTTCAGGATACGGTCGGAGAGGGAGCCATGGTTGGCGCCCAGACGCATGGCACGGCCGTGTTCCTTGCAGAACAGCACCAGCGGTGTGAATGCTTTGCGGATTTTCTCCAGCTCTTCCTCGTATTCGGAATCGGTATAATCGCGCTCCACAAACTTCTTCTTGTCCACAAAGTTGCCCGGGTTCACGCGGATTTTCTCCACCCACTTGGCGGCTTCCATGGCGGCATCCGGCTTGAAGTGGATGTCAGCCACCAGCGGAACCTGACACCCTGCAGCACGCAGCTCGCGGGCAATGTTCTCCAGATTGGCGGCGTAGACCTTGGTCTGAGCGGTCAGTCGGATGATTTCGCATCCGGCATCGGCCAGAGCGAGTGCTTCTTTCACACAGCCTGCGGTATCCAGTGTATCGCTGGTCAGCATGGACTGAATGCGGATGGGATTGCTGCCGCCCAGCCCCACGTTGCCCACCGTCACCTCACGGGTTATTCTGCGTGTGTACTGGTACAAACTCGGACAATGAAGAGTGCTCATGCCCCCACTTTACTCCCCCTCTGCCTATATTTCAAGCAATAATCGGTTACAAGGCGTGTTTTACTGTTGACTTTTTTCCTGTTTAGAACTAATTTTAGAGCAGATAATATACACGTTTCCTAACTAATGAACATATTCACTCATCTTTCCCTGATTTCCGCCGGAGTGCTTCTCAGTTCTTGCGTGTACTATACACCGACCGTCCCGGACATGCCCTACGGCGAGGTGGCGAACCGCCAGTATCCGGATACCTGGGTGGTGACTCCCCCTGCGACCCCGAATCCGGGAGTGAATGCCGTTCCCGGTCTTGCCCCGCTTCCCTCTTCTCCGTCCATGGATGCGCCGATTCCGGCGCCGCGTCCCACCGTGGCACCTGCTGCGGCTTCCGTGCCTGCTCCGGTGACGCCGACCATTCCGACGCTGAAACCGGCCACCCCGGTTTCTACCACGATTACTTCCGGCGCCAACGGAAAACTGACGCCTACGGTAGCCAAGCCGGCGGCCCCGACCTCTGCGGCCTCTCCCACTTCCATGGCGCAACGCCTTGCTACCGATCCGAAGAGTATCACGAACCAGGGCCCCATTCCTGTGGCAACCCGCGTGGAGGGCGACCCCACCCGCGTATATAACCCGTTGGACCCCAGTAAGACCATTCGTGTGGTGGACAAGAATGGTAAGCCCTATCCCAGCGGTAAGGAGCTGAAGGTGCGCGGTACTAATTTCCATTTCTACGTTCCGTAAATCATGCCGGAGCTCCCATTCAGGACGGTGGCCGTATTCGGCCCCGGATTGCTGGGCGGTTCAATCGCCATGGCCGTGCGTGAGCGCATGCCGGACGCAGAGTTGCGGCTCTGGGCTCGGCGGGAGCAGCCGTTGGAATTTGCTCGTGAGCAGGGGATTACCCCGCACACGGGAACCAATCCCGTGGAGATTGCGCGGGGGGCAGACCTCATCATTCTGGCCACTCCCATCGGTGTGTTCGAGGATTTGATACGCCGCATGCTGCCCGGTATCAGCAAGACTGCTGTGGTGACGGATGTAGGCTCCGTCAAATCCTACGTTCATCGTACTACCGGAGAGTTGCTGGCTGACAGACACCGTATTTTCATCGGTTCTCATCCCATGGCCGGTACGGAGAAAAACGGCATCGAAAGCGCCTATGCCGACCTGCTGCAGGGAGCTACCGTGGCGATGACCAATCCCCACGGAGCTGCGGAGGCAGACGTGAACCGTCTGGCGGCCTTCTGGCAGGCGCTGGGATGCTCTACATACCTTATGGAACCCCGAAATCACGACCACACCGTGGCGCGTATCTCTCACATGCCGCACATCATGGCGGCGCTTACGGCCCGCTGCGCGGCCTCCGGCACGGTGCCGATGCAGGACTTGCAACGCCTGGCCGCCACCGGATTCCGCGATACGACCCGCGTTTGCTCCGGTCCTGTGGGGATGTGGGCAGACATCCTGTGGGAAAACGACGTGGCCATCCGCGAGACGCTTCAGGACTGCGTGCGGGATATGCACTACCTCATTGATTTGCTGGAAAACCAGGATAAAGAAGGCGTGCGCCGCTGGCTGGAAGAAGGGAAGGTTGCCCGTGAGACGATACGAAAAGAACTAATCTGATTCTATATTCAACAGATAACTACTTTATGAAACTGATAGATACCGATTTCACGCTCGCAGAGCGCGAACAGTTGGAAGCTGCCATGGGCAGTGATAAAACCGTCCTCTGGGCAGGGCGTCCTGTAGCAAAAGCTTGGTCTGCCGAATCCGTTATGGCTGTATGCAGCGGGGTAGTGGCCAGCGGCATTCTGGGGTATATGACTGCCACGATATGGGGCGGAAATTGCTGCAACAGTTTGATGCCGAACCTTATCTTTTCCTGTTTTCTGTTGCCGTTCTGGGGTGTGGTACTGTGGCAGTTGCTGACTCCGTGGCGCCAGTTGCGCCGTCGGCGCCGCACGGCTTATATGCTGACTCCGCAGCAGGCTGTGGTGCTGGAACCCACATGGTTCGGCAGACAGAAGCTGACCGCTTATCCCGTGCAGCCCGGCATGGTGAAGGAGCGTGAGGTGGTGCCGGACGGCAGCGGCAGTCTGGTCTTTGCGTACAGGGTGGTACACGGTAAGAACGGTAGCCGCCAGCTTCCGCAGGGCTTCCTGAACATTCCCCAAGTGCAGCAGGTGACGGAAATCCTGGACTCCCTCGCCGCCGGTGAATATGTGCTCTCCGACGCGGCTCCGGCAGAATCCGCGCAGCAGCAGGCTGCCGGTGGAAAGTCTGTTGTCGGTGTGATTTTCGGGTGCATCTTTGCGCTGGCGGGCATTGCTATGTTGGTTTTCTCCGGGGGGATGATATCCGATTCATATCAGATAGTTACAGACGGCGTGGCGGTGCAGGGAGAAGTTGTTTCCCTGAAACGGGAACGGAGCAGCGGGCGCAGGGGCGGGAGTTCATATTACCCCGTATTCCGTTTTACGGCACAGGATGGTCAGGAATACCGGGTGAAACACAATCAGGGCTCCAATCCTCCGGCCTGGAAGAAAGGCGAAAAAGTGGAGCTTCTCTACCTGCCGGATGAGCCGGAGAAAGCCGTCCCCAACACCTTCTGGGGAAAATACGGAGCGTCTGTTATACTCGTAGTGATGGGCTGCGGTTTTACTGCATTGGGCTCTTTTGTAGCGTGGCAGAGTCGAAAGACGAATTGCGATTGACATACGGGAGCAGTTACGCGATGGTCTCTTTTGTAGCACGGCACAGCCGAAAAGGGTGCCGCCGCAACCTATGAGCTGATAAAGCGCTTACGCCGGTGCGTAATGCGCTTTCTTTCTTGCAAATCGGAAAAAATAGTATAGAATAATCATCGTAATCTGACTTTTCTCGCATTCTTGTATTATTCGAACCAAGAAAGGGGTATACGTGAACGAAATACATGTAACAATTCAGGAAGTAAAACTTAAGGAGTTTTTAGAGAAGCGTTTTCCGATAGTGTCTGTGCCGTTGGAGAACTTTCAGGAGGCTGATTTTTTTATTGGAGATACGTTCACTTCGCATATCGACCTCTTTAAGGGGGTGAAGATACTCAGCACCGGCGAAAATCATGCGATTGACCTTAACCGCTTTGATTATTGCCTGACGCATGAGTTCAAGGAGAATGACCGCTGTCATCGTCACCCGTATTGGCTCAGAATTCTGTTGAATCAGCCAAAATTACGTGCCTATCTGAAAGGCGAACGTCCGTTAGTGACCCCGGATGAGCTGCGGGAGAAACAAACGGAGTTTTGTGCTTTTGTGTGCCGGAATGCCAAGGGGAAGGAAAGAAATGCTTTTGTCACGGAGCTGAATCAAGTGAAGAAGGTGAATTGCGGCGGCCCGTTCATGAACAATATCGGCTATGTGTTGCCGCGCCCCTATGAGGTGAAACAGGAGTTCCAGCGCAAGCATTGTTTCAGCATGGCCTTTGAAAACGAAGCTGCCCCGGGATATCAGACGGAAAAAATCGTTGATGCCTTTGTCTCCGGCAGTATTCCTCTCTATTGGGGCAATCCGGATGTGGCGCGGGAGTTCAATCCTGCCTCATTTGTCCATGCTCGCGATTTCCGTTCCCGGAAGGAGATGATTGCCTATTTGCTGGAGTTGGCAGAGGACCCGGTACGGCGCGCTGAAATGATTAACAGCACCATCCTGCAGGATGCGGATGTCTTTGAAAAATCCGACAGAGCGCTGGAAGAATTCTTTGCCCGTATTTTTGAACGTGGTCCCGGTGCAATCAAGCGCACGCGATTGCAGCGTTTCCTGGGCGTGGCGCAGAATTATTACGGACACGGCTTGTTCCGTACGATTCGCACTATTTCCCGCAAGGTTCGCGGTAAGGTGAATCATAATCCTATTGACTGACACTGATTTTTTTGCAAAGATAAAAGAAAGCGCGGCTGCCCTTCCGGGCAGCCGCGCTTGAAGTTTGTGGTTTTCAGCTCAGCATCAGATCTGGCCGAAGAGGGTCTTACCGGCGGAGAGCAGGTCATCAGCAGCAACCTGCAGACGCTCGCAGATACCCTGCTCACCCTTCTTGAGGTAGGAGCGGGGATCGTAGACCTTCTTGTTGCCCACTTCGCCGTCAACCTTGAGCATACCATCGATGTTCTGGCACATGTGCAGGACGATGGGCTTGGAGAAAGCGTACTGGGTGTCGGTGTCGATGTTCATCTTCACCACGCCGTAGGAGATAGCCTCACGGATGTCGCAGAGGTCGGAACCGGAACCACCGTGGAACACGAGGCGCATGTCGTTGCCGTGCTTCTCCTTCACCACGGCCTGACCGTCACGCAGGATGGTGGGCTTGAGCTGAACGGCACCCGGCTTGTACACGCCGTGCACGTTGCCGAAGGTGGCGGCGAGCATGAACTCACCCACGCCGTTGAGGGTCTCGTAAGTCAGAAGCATATCCTCGGGGGAGGTGTAGAGCTTCTCCTTGGGAGCGCCGCTGGTGTCAACGCCGTCTTCCTCACCGCCCACAACACCGATTTCGATTTCGAGAACGATGCCCAGCTCGGCGCATTCGGCCAGAAGCTGCTTGGAGAGCTCGAGGTTCTGAGCCATCGGCAGAGCGGAGGCGTCGAGCATGTGGGAGTTGAACAGGGGGCCTTTGCCCTCTGCGATGCGCTTCTTGCTCTCGGCAAGCAGGGGACGCAGGAAGCTGTCCACCTTGTCGGCCTGGCAGTGGTCGGTGTGCAGAGCGACCAGCACATCATACTTCTCAGCAAGGCGGTGTGTGGCCTCAGCCAGCACGATAGCGCCGATGGCGGAATCCTTCACGGCTGTGCCGGAAGCGAACTGACCGCCGCCCAGGGAAACCTGGATGATACCATCGGACTTGGCCTCGGCAAAAGCCTTGAGAGCGCCGTTAATCACTTCGATGGTGGTGACGTTGACGGCGGGATAGGCATAGCCCTTCTCCTTGGCCGTATCGAGCATCTTGATGTACTGTTCTTGTGTAGGTACAGGCATGGTACTTGATGTTGTTGGTTAATATGAGATTGTTTGTTGGTTGCGCACGCGCGGTGCGCACCGTGCACGGGCGTTATTCTAGCGCAAAAATAACCAATCGTCAACCGCCAATTTGCCGAAGTATCAATAAAAGGGCGCAGCATAGCATAGAGAGCGCAGGTGTTTCGACAATGTCACTTTTACGGGAAGCTTGGGTTGATGGGCTCTTGATTCTCTCAGAAAAAACGATGAGGCGCATGGGGGAGGGAAGTCGGCGGGAAAAATCCTTGCTTGACTGGGACGGGAATTTTGGTAGGATTGGAGTGTGAAATTGCGCTCTCTTGTAATTTTTGCTTTAGTATCCGCAGGTTGTCTGCTGGCAAATGATTTGCAGCAACTGGCTGACAGCTTGCAGGTATCTGCTCCCAAAGCGGGTGATAAGAAGCTCGAGCTTCCTCGGGCCAAGGGGGCAAAGGTGCGGCTGCTGGGGGCAGACTATGAACAAATTATCGATAAAAAGGGGAAAATTAAATTCCCGATGAGCGATACGCCGGTGCGTGTGAGTTTTGAGTTAAGCCGGGCAGCGCAGCGGGCTATCAGCCGGGACTATGAAATCACAGTACCCGGCCAAGGCGGCAACAACGCCGCAGCGAACCCGAAACCCACCGTGATTCCGGAGCTGCTCAGCTGGAGTGGCGCACAGGGTGTTTGGAAGCTTCCCAAAGAAATTCTGGTGGAGGGTGACGCGGCGTTCTGCGCGGAATTCATCCGCGAGCTGAATGCGCTTCTGCCCGAGGGCTTCGCTGTAAGCAAGAGTGATAATCCCGAATCGGCTCATATTCGCTTTACCCGCCGGAAGGGGAAGGAATCGGAGGCTTACACTCTGCGCATCGATGACAAGGGTGTGAGCATCAGTTCAAAGGGAGATATCGGGCTCTACTGGGGTAGTCGCACCCTGCTGCAAATGCTGGCACAGACACCGACAGAGCTGCCCTGTGGTGCTGCATGGGATGCTCCGCGCTACGAGGTTCGCGGGTTCATGCTGGATGTGGCGCGTCTGCCTATTCCGATGGATTACGTCAAGGATGTGGTGCGGCTCATGTCCTGGTACAAGATGAATGACTTGCAGCTGCACCTGAATGATAATTACATTTTCCATGAGCACTATGTGAGGGAAGGTGAGGACCCATTCAAGAAGTCCTATGCCGCATTCCGCTTGGAAAGTAAGTTCAAGGGCGAAGATGGAACTCCGCTCACGGCGCAGGATTTGAGTTACAGCAAGGAAGAGTTCCGCCGATTGGTCAAATTTGCCGGTGAGCGTGGGGTGCGTATTGTGCCGGAGTTTGATGCCCCCGGTCATGCGCTTTCCTTCACCCGCGTGCGCCCGGATTTGATTTATCAGGGACCGATGCAGCATGTCGAGCGCCGCTGCGAGATGTTGGATGCGGCCAATCCGAAAACGCTTGCCTTTATGGGCAAGGTATGGGATGAATACCTGCAGGAATCAAATCCGGTTTTCAAGGATTGTCCGGTGGTGCATGTCGGATCAGATGAATTTTTCGGCTCGGCAGAAGATTATCGCAAGTTCACCAACGGCTTGCTGAAGCATATCCTGAGCCGCAAGCATACGCCGCGATTCTGGGGCAGTCTGAAAGCCAAACCCGGGCAGACGCCGGTACAGGCTGCAGGGGTGCAGATGAATTTGTGGAGTCGGGACTGGGGCAGCGCCTGGCAATCGGTGAACGCCGGGTACGATGTTATTACAACCTTTGACCGAGATCTTTATGTTGTGCCTTTCGCAGGCTATTATCGCGCTGACAATAACCGCCGGGGGCTTTACGAAAACTGGATTCCGAACAGATTCGGCAGCGAGACGCTTCCCTCCGGGCATCCGCAGTTGCTGGGGGCGGCCTTTGCTGTGTGGAATGATGAAATTGACCGCCTGCATAAAGGCTACGGTGCACACGATATCTGGGGGAGCATTGAGGGGCTTGTGAATGTGCTGGCGCAGAAGATGTGGGGGCAGCCCCGGGCGCCCCGCAGCTTCGATGAACATGATGCTCTGGTTTCCCGCATCAGCCACATTCCGTTCTGCAATCCGCTGTGCCGGAATACGACTCGCTTCAGCGTCGTCCCGGAGGCTTTGCCCATGTCGCTCAAAAAGGGTTCCAAAGGACCGGACTACCACCTGACCATGGAATTGGAAATGGCCGCTGCACCGGAGCCCGGCAAGGAGCAGGTGTTGCTTGAATCCGGTCAGGGAAAGCTGCTGGCTGCCGGTAAGGATGGCCGCATTACGCTGAGACGCAATGATTCCATAGAATTTGCTTACCATGCAAAATTGCCGGTAGGCAAGCGCGTGAAGCTCGAACTCATCGGGCACATGGGCAGAACAACCCTGCTGCTTGATGGCGTAGATGCAGGTGAGCCGGAAAATGTGCGTTTCCCGTTGCACCGGAGCGACCGAATGAGCACTTTTATGCTGCCCTTGGAAACGCTGGGCTCTTCCTTCAACGGCAAGGTGTACGAGCTCCGGGTGGAATAAGGGTAATTCACCCCTTTCCCCCGGCGGACTCTATCTGAATCGGAATGGTAATCTCCGGCAGGTTGTCGGCCTGCACCGTCACAACCGCTTTGCCTGCGTTGTTCCGGGTGCTGCGTACAATGGCAATCATTCGCCCGTTGAAAAAGCGCTGCCGCTTATCCTGCATACAGGTGTGGTCTGTGGGGTCGCCATTGCAGAATCCCACCAGCTTGGCCGGTCCGGAAATGCTGAAGCGTACCTTGCGTGAATCTGTCGGCACCACATTCCCTTTCTTATCCACCAGAGCCAGGGAAATATAGGCCAGGTCGCAGCCATCTCCTGCAATCACCGGGCGGTCTACCTCTGCCGCTACGCCCGTGGCAGTCCCGGTGGTAACGCGCTGAGCCTCCGCCCATGGTTTGCCGTCTTTTTTCACGACCACTTTGAGTGTGCCGGGGGTGTATTTGACATCCTCCCAGACGAAGCGGAAAGCATTCTTGCACACCGTCAGCTTCTGCTGGTAATCCCCGCCTTCACCGCGGCGGCGCACCCCCTGGCTCTTGCCGTTGAGAAACAATTCAGCTTCATCGCCGCTGGAAAATACCATGACCGGTGTCACTTCTCCTTCGCGTCCCTTCCAGTTCCAATGCGGCAGGATATGGCAGGTCTTCTCCTCCGGTCGCCAATGACTACGGTACAAGTAATAAGTGTCTTTCGGGAAACCTGCGAGGTCAATGATTCCGAAGTAGGAGCTGCGGCTGGGTGCCTTGTTACCCATTTTCTTGAGCTCTGCCATGGCTGCATTTTTCTCTGCCTGGCTCACCCCTTGGAAGTTGCCGATATTGGAGGCATCCTGATTGTAGGGAGTAGGTTCTCCCAGATAATCGAAGCCCGTCCATACGTATTCCCCCGCCACATGAGGATTGCTCTGTATCGCGTGCATCTCGATATCCGGACTGGTTCCCCATGCCGCGGCAAAGAGTCCGTAGGCACTTACATGGAAAGGTCTTGCACCCATTCCTACCTTCCAGCTCAGCGGGAAGAAATAAGTGTCGCGTGAAGCCACACAGGAATTGGTTTCCGAGCCGTAGAGCGGTTTTCCGGGGTGTCGGTCACGGAAAGTCCCATACAAATTCGGCTTATAGTTGAAGCCGAACACATCCACCGTGTCCGCAAAGCCATTATTCATGGCTGCGGGTGAATTACAACCTACGGTGTACGGGCGCGTGGCGTCATACTGCCGAATTTCGGCACGCAGGTTGTCAGAAACCTCCGCCCCGCGGGCGGTGTTCAGCTCCGGTACCTCATTGCCACCACTCCAGGCAATGATGCAGGGATGGTTGCGGTCGCGCAGCATGAAGTTACGCACATCCTTTCGCCACCACCCGGGCCAGTAACGGTGGTAGCCGTTCACCTTATCGTACTTTTGTGACTCCCAGATGTCAAACAGCTCATCAATGACCAGAATTCCGTGCTTATCGCACAAATCCAGCACCTCAGGAGCCGGCGGATTGTGGGTCATGCGAATGGAGTTGCACCCCATGTTCTTCAGAATTTCAATCTTGCGCTCGTAGGCGCGGGTATGGAACGCCGCTCCCAGTGCTCCCAAATCGTGGTGTTCGCATACACCCTTGATTTGCACACGTTCGCCATTCAGATAAAACCCGTCGCCGCGCCACTCCACGGAGCGCACGCCGAATGCCGTTTCGTGGCTGTCAATCTCAGTCTCGTTTGCCTTCAGGACTGTTTTCAAACGGTACAAATGCGGCGTTTCGCAGCTCCAGAGCTTCGGATTGTTCAAACGGATATGCCGGTGGACCTCCTTTTCCTCGCCTGGTTCCAGCACCACCTTCAGCGGTTTTGCTGTTGTTTTGCCCACACTCTGGTGCAGCGTAACCTCCTGTTGGGTGGGGCCCGTATTGCATACCCGTGTTGCTACCTCAACAGTAGCCTTCTCTTCAGAAATATCCGGCGTGGTTATATACACCGGCCAATGCGCAAGATGCACGGGCCCCGTCTTCTCGAGCCAGACGTGGCGGTAAATACCGGCGCCGGGATACCAGCGGGTGGAAAGCGGCAGATTGCTGACCTGTACCGCAATCACATTCTCCACCCCGGCTTTCAGATAGGGTGTAATATCCACGCGGAATGAATTATACCCATAGGCCCATTCCCCGGCAAAGCGTCCGTTCACATACACTTTGGGGTACGACATGACGCCGTCGAAATCCAGATAATAACGGTCTTTTTTCTCGTCAAACTCCTCCGGTACCCGAAACTTCTTGCGGTAGCATCCCCAGCCGTCCCAAGGCAGCTTGCCCGTCTCGTTGGGCTTTTCCACCAGAAAGGGACTCTCTATGGCCCAGTCATGCGGTAACTGCACCTTTTTGAATGAGTCATCATCGAATTCCGGTGCAAGGGGACCACTTTTCTGCACGGCTTTGATTTTTGTCAAATCAAGAGCTTTCCCATCGCTATCCAGAAATTCAATTTCGCGGATACTGGCCCAGCATGACTTGCACACCCCCTTGGTAACAGTCAGCTTCAGCGTGCGCAGTGCCGTATTCTTCAGCGGTATCTCCAGCGTTTCCGAATTTTCGACGTGCATCTTGCGGCTAAGCTTGCGCTTCTTTGTTCCGAGCTCCACCGTCACATCAAAACTGTTAGCCTTTTCCCAATGCACCACTATGGAACTCACCTTTCTGGCAGCGCCCAGATTCACCGTGATGCTGTGTCCCGGCTTACCATCCGGTGCGGCCCAGCGGGTTGATTTTTCTCCGTCCACGGCCAGCTCTGGGCCGTGCCCCGCCTCCGATGCCGGGGCTCCGGCATCGGAGGCGGATTCCGGTGGCACGGATGCACCCATGTATCTGAACCTCCAGCCATAATCAAAGCACTCACGCTCGGCTGCATGACCGGCAGACATAATACACAGCATCATCAGAGTAAGAAGGCTTCTCGCTTGCATAGGAGGATGCTCAGCAACATAGCAAAATCCCCGCCGAAAATCAAGAAATCATCGGCTTCTGCAACAAAAAACTCCCGTGTTGCATGGCAACCGGGAGCGAAATGGGAAAAGGATACGGGGGATAGGACTCGAACCTACGACCTCCACCATGTCAAGGTGTTGCTCTACCAACTGAGCTACCTCCGCATTAGTGGGATGGGCAGGGATGGATTCGAACCATCGAAAGCAAACGCTAGCAGATTTACAGTCTGCCCCCTTTGACCGCTCGGGAACCTACCCACTTGTTTTGCAGGCCGCAGATGCGGCGTGCGGCGAGACTTTACACGATTTTTTTGGCTATTGCAAGTCTTTTTTTAATTTTTTTGTAATTTTTTTGCTTTATGGTTGCGGAAGGTGGGGATGAGGAAGAGAATCCCCAGCAGAATAACGCCGAAAGAGAGGTACTGCCCCTGAGTGATGCCGTGCCAGACGTCGGCATCCGGTTCCTTGAAGCATTCGGAGACGATGCGGGCTGTAGCATACAGGAAGCAGAACAGGGAGCAGAAAATGCCGGCAGGTGCTTCTTTCCATTTCAAACGCAGGGTCATGAGGACAACGAAGATGATGAGCCCCTCGCCGGCGGCCTCGAAGAGCTGTGAGGGATAGCGTGGATTGAGAAATTGTCCTAATGCCTCGCGCACGGCTTCATTCTCGCGGCAGAGCTGCAGCATGGCATCATAGAATCCCTGTCGGGGCAGGGGGGCTCCGGCGGTTTGTTCCATGGCATGAACGGCGGCGAGCTGCTGTTCGAGGGGGAGGGAAGCCATCTCCATGGGGAACTTCATCGCAATAGGGTTGTTTGCGGTAGTGATGCGCCCGTAGAGCTCACCGTTAATGAAATTGGCAAGGCGACCGAAGCAGATACCGATGGGGGCAACAATGGCCAACCCGTCCACCAGCTCCGGTATGCTGTGTTTGTGTTTCCATGCGTACCACATCCCTACCAGCAGGACGGCCAGAATACCGCCGTGGGAGGCCATGCCGCCTTCCCAGACTCGCAGTACCCACAGCGGATCAGCGCACAGTCCGCTCCATCCCTCGCGCGGGAGCCAGTAAAAGAAAAATTCACCCAGTCGTCCCCCCATCAGCACGCCGAAGATACACACGGCGGTGATGAAATCCCCCAGCTTGTCCGGTTCCACGCAGTACAGCTTTTTTTTGGAAAGCTGCTGCAGGACCAGATACCCCAGCACAAAACCGGCAACGTATGCCAGTCCGTACCAACGGAGTGCCAGAGGGGTTCCGGGGATTTCCACAAGAATGGGGTCCAGATGATGGATGTAGGTGGCTAATGCGTTCATGGTCGGGTTGCTATATATCATATCCTGCGGGCGCCTCACAAGGCAAAAGTCTGGCTGCGGCTTCCTTTTACGCAGGGACGTGATACGTTGTTTCAAAAAAAATGGCTGTAAGTCAAGTTTCTTCTCGCCAAACGGGAGAGGATTGTGTATAAGTATAGACGCATCTGATATTTTTTACCATGATTAAGAAGCTTTTTACCTCTCTGTTGGTGGCGGCGCTTTGCAGTCTGCCCGTGGTGAGTGCTCAGTCCGCGGAATCTGTGCGTGTATCGCTCAAGAAGGGACTGTCTGCCGGTGATATGGAAGTGACGCGCGTGATGCCTCCCGGCACAACCGGCGCTTTTTACAATGCCAAGGATGTGAAGACGCTCAAGGGTGAGCACGCCTATGCTTGGCATGTGGTGCGTATTCCGCTGCAGGTGGCTGCCCGCTCCGGCTCGGATAAGCCCACGTTTGTGGATGAGCTGGAGGTAAAAGTGCATGTGGTGATGATGGGTGGCAAGGGCGCCGATAAGCCGCTTCTGATGACGAAGGATATCACCTATGTAGACATCCCTCTGGACCCCTCTGCCAATGATGACGGCACGGTGGTGAATGTGGGTGTGTTCCTGTCCCCTGCGGATGCGATGCGTATCTGCGGCCCGGATGTGAAGACGCCGGAGCTGGCCAAGCGCCTGGGTGCTGTGGCGGTGACGGCCAAGTTCAAGGGCAGCGCCTGCAACAATACCTCTGCCAACCCCGGTCTGGTGGTCGCCCGCGAACTGAAGGATAAGCTGACGGGCTCTTGGTGGAAGAAGGAAGATGCTGATAATGCCGGCGTTGCGCTGAAGAGCATTGCGGAGACTCCCTTTGCCCCCTACTACAGCCCTGTATTCCCGGCTACGCGTCCTATGTACGGCGAGGCCTTCTCCCCCGCCGCTGCCGGAATTTCTGCTCTGGGCACAACGACGATACCGGGTGGAGTATCCACCGGTGCTGATACTTCTTCCACTTCTGTTGACTCCACAACGGATACATCGGCTGACACGCCGACTGACACAACCGAGGATACTTCTTCTGCCGGAGGTAAGAAGAAGAAGGGCAAGAAAAGCAAGCGCAATCGCTGATTCTTGCGTGCGGCAACCTTGGGAAACTCTCTTCAACTGAATTAACAGAAAAAAGTATTTATGGCTGAATATAAGACAACGGTGGCCTTGGAAATCGGCGCGCAGAGCGTCACCATGGCTGTCTTCACTCCGGCCGGACGTGGCTTTGCGCTCTCGCGCTACGCCCGCAGGGATATCCTTCTCGACCCGGTCGAGGAGGGTATGCGCATGGATTACGTGAGCAATGCCATCGGCGAGATGGTGGCAGAGCTGAAGGTAAAGGGAAGCGATGTGCGCAATGTTGTCTCCGGACAGCAGGTGTTTATGCGCTTTATCAAACTGCCTGCCATTGATGTGGAAGATATCGCCGAGCAGGTGGAGATGGAAGCTCAGCAGCACATCCCGTTCCCGATGGAGGATATCATCTATTCCTATCAGGAACTGGCAGACCGCGATGACGGTGAACGCGAAGTGCTCCTGGTGGCTATCAAGAAGGATGTGCTGGATAACCTCAACACCCAGGTGGAGGGTAACAGCCTCCGCACGGTGGCCGTGGACTGCTCCATTACCTCTCTTTTCAACGCTTTCTGCGCCAGCTATCCGGAGGAAACAGAGCCGGTCATGCTGCTGGATATCGGTGCCAAGACCACGGATATCATCTTCGCGGAAGATGGCCGTTTCTTCACCCGTTCCGTGACGGCGGCCGGTGCCTTCGTGACCAACAGTATTGCCCGTGAGTACGGCCTCAGCTTCCGTGATGCCGAAAAACTCAAGCTGGAGAACGGCGTTGTATCCCTTGGTAACGGTCACACGGACGATATGGATGCGGATGATGCCGCTCTGGCTACAACAATCCGCAACGCCATGAGCCGACTCAGCTCGGAAGTGCAGCGCACCGTGAATCATTACCGCGCCCAGTACCAGGGAACTCCTCCCACCAAGGCCTATATATGCGGCGGTGGTGCACGCTTGGCATACACGCTGGAGTTCCTGCAGTCTACGCTCAATATCCCGGTCGAATACTTCAACCCGCTGCAGGCTTTCAGCATCGGTGCCAAGGTGGACGAAGAAGCTCTGGATCAGGATGCCATCTGCTTGGGTGCCGTGGCCGGTGCTGCTGTTTCCGCTGCCAAGGTGGGGCAGTTCAATATCGACCTTGTGCCCACCAGCGTGGGTAAGGATCGTGCGGAGAAGGCTCTGCTGCCCAAGGTGGCTGTTGCCGGGTTGCTGGCGCTTGCCGGTGCCGGATTCTTTGCCTACACGGCTAATGACGCTGCTGCCAAGGCAGAGCGTGTCCTTGCCAAGGCTGCTCCGGCAGATGAGCGTGTGGCTCGTCTCAGTAGCCAGATTGAATCCATGCAGGCCAAATATGCGGCAGAGGTGAAGAAGCTCAAAGAGTATTCCGCGCTGTACAGCTCTCGCTACGCCTACGCTGATGTGCTCAAGCAACTGTCTGCCAAGGGTGCCTCCATTAAGTTCTGGGTGTCGGAGATTGCCCCACTCATCAACTATGATGTGGATAATACCTCCCTGGTGAATGCCACCGATGTGAAGGGTGTGAAGCTTATCGACATGAACCGCAGCCGCAGCGGTAACAAGGAATCCTCCATCAATAAGGCTCCGGATCCTGCCGGTGGCAAAAAGAGCAAGGGTGAGCCCATGGTGACGGCTATTTATGTGAGCGGTTTCACCATTAAGACCCCCGGCGATACCCGTAGCATGAATCAACGTCAGGCTATTTATGACCTAGTGGCTCATAATTTCGATGAACGCAGCGCGGATTCCCTCTTTGCCTATGAAAACTCCAAGGTGCAGAGCAATCTCAACCACTACTTCCAGTTCCTCGATGCCAAGGCATTGAAGAAGGAAAAGATGGATTACGTGGAGAAGTTCATGATGGTGATGCCGCTCAAGACTCCCATTGCCATTCCCGAGCTTTCCGGCGGCGATCGTAAATAACCTTTAACCATACTTTTTTCAACAATGAATATCAGTGAAAATAAGCGTGTGGTGGCTCTCTCTGCCGTGTTCGCAATCGCGTTCGGAGGTATTGTCTACTATGGCTTTGGTAAAACTCAGGAATATGCCGCCGCGCAGAACAGTCTGCGCGAAATCAGCGAGCGCTTTGAGGGATACGAATCCGCTCAGTTCCCCCCCACTCAGGCCACGCTGAAGGAGCTCCAGAAGGCGGTGGATGAGGTCAAGGCCGTGAACAAGGAGATGCAGGAAGACCTCAATCGTTACGCTTCCTATTGCTTCGGCGACGGAAAGCAAATTTCTGCCCAGGATTTCCAGAACCAGCTCCGTGCATCCATTTCCAAAATCGGTCAACTGGGTGCTTCTAAGGGGGTGACAATCGGTGACCCTGCTGCTGATCTGGGCTTCGGTGCATTCAAGAATGCTGCTCCCGTGCAGGATGATGTGCCTTTCCGTAGCTTCCAGCTCAAGGCTGTGGAGCGAGTGGCTGAGCATATCATCAACTCCGGGGCAACGGTGGTACTGGATAAGGTGTATTGCGCCCCGCTTCCCCCGGAAGCCGCTGAGGCCTCCAAGCCGAACAGCCGCAAGGCTAAGCCCCAGTTCCCTCTCTCCTTCGAGATGTCTATGGAGGTGAAGCGTGGTGCGCTGCCGAATATTGTCAACTCTATCGTCTCGGACAAGGACTTCATGCTGACCATTACCGGCGTTGCCGGCAAGGGCATGGAGACTCTGCCGCTGATCGATGATTACGTTGCTCCCGGTGCGCCCTCTTCGCAGGGTGAGGATGTGGGTTCTGCTTCTTCTGCTAATCCGGCAGAGAACTCTTCCCGTGTGGTGGCTGTTCGCAAGACGGGTAATCCGGATGAAACGGCCCGTGTGCACCTCAACATTCAGGTGCTCTATTTCAACCCCGCCAAGACCAAGTAACAATTTAACCTGATTTCTGAAAAATGGCTGATAATTCAAATCCCGGCAAGCAGGCGCTCATCATTGGGGCCGTTCTCGGTATTGCTGCGGCGGCGTACGGCGGTTACTTCATGAGCTCCGCTGAGACGCAGGTTCCCGGTACTTCCGTGAGCGATGGTAAGAAAGATTCCGGACTGGTGGCAGAGGCAGTAGCTCTGCGCGACCGCGTCAAGCAGGATCGCACCGTGAAGGACTGCGCTCCCGAGGGCGCTGTTGTCAATGGCAAGCCCCGTCTGGCACCGCTGCTGTTCTCTACGGAGCTCTGGCAGATTACGGTGGATAGCGCGAAGAAAACGACGATTATCGACATCTACGATCCGAAGGCAGCCAACATCCATCAGGATGTCCCGAACAGCTGGTTCCTGTCCAACGGCTTGTCTGATATTCTCGGTCGTTCGGATGCACTTTCTCTGGATAGCGATTCCGATGGGTTCACCAATGCTGATGAGCATGCTGCCAAGACGAAACCTACTGATGCCGCAAGCTACCCGGCTCTTGTGCAGCAGGGGGCTGCTCCGCGTATGGAGGTGGTGAAGGTGGAAACCGCCCGCGCTTTCATCGCGGTAGATAACATGTTCGCCACGGAATCCAATCCGGCCTCTGTGGGCCTTCGCGTGTTTGCCAAGTCTTCAGACACGTCACCTCTCTGCAAGAAGACGCTCAAG
This sequence comes from Akkermansia sp., assembly GCA_045121855.1. Lineage (GTDB taxonomy): Bacteria > Verrucomicrobiota > Verrucomicrobiia > Verrucomicrobiales > Akkermansiaceae > Akkermansia. Next base: position 99,962 of record JBGVGW010000007.1, on the reverse strand, counting down.
CCCGGCGAATCTTTCGGTCTGACCAAGGATGGAGCGCAGACTCGCTTCACCGTCGTTGGTTTTGAGAAGAAGGAATTTCCGGATTTCACCGGTGCCATGTCTCCTGAGAATGTGGTGCGCGTTCGTGATAACGAAACAGCTGCTGCAGACAAGGAGTTCGTGATTCGCGCCGGTAAGTCCACCTCCCCCAAAGAGAAGGGAACGCCTAACGAAAAAGGCCGCCAGATCAACGATACAACGGCCACGCTGCGCGTGACTGCCGGTTCTGCCTTGGGCAAGCCGGAAGGTACCGTGAAGGTGCAGCTTTACAGCTCGTTTGACATCCCCGGCGGTAATTCCTCCGGTGAAAAAATGTCGGCCACACTGGAGACGGTGGATGCCTCCGGCAGTGTCAATATCCGCCTGAATGGGGCGGAAAGTCCCATCAATGTGCCGTCGGCTCCAAAAAAATAACTGAAAACCCCATTTCTTTCAAAAAAAAGAGACATAAACCTTGGAAAAATAAAAAGCAGACTTTACAAAGGAAAAGATTTCTGTCATAAATATAGCATTACCATGAACCACGCACCTCTCATTAACTCCAAACGTTTGTTGGCATTGATGGCTGTTGCTGCATCCTGCCCGTTTGTGCAGGCCAGCACAGTCGGCTATCTTCGCACGACATCGGCAGTGGCTCCGTCCAGTGCACAGCCCGCTGTGCAACAGACTGTGCAGCCTGTCGCTCCCGCTCCCGTTGCCGCCCCTGAACAGGGCTATCTGACCCCCGCAACGGCTGCCGGAACCAGCGAAGTAGGTCCCACCGCCGTTTATGCCGGTACTCAGGACAGCATTAACAGTCGTGAAGCTGCCCGTCGCCGCGCAGAGGTCCAGAACGCCATGCAGCTGCTGCAGGATGGCCGTACTGCCTATGCCGAGAAGAAGTATCAGGAAGCTCTTGATAACTATAAGGAAGCTTGGAAGCGTATCCCCAAGGCTCCTGCCACTCAGAAGATTCAGGAATTCATCGTTGCCAGCATTGGTGACGCCTCCATCGCTGTGGCTATTGAGTGCTCCCGCGTCGGTCGCTATGACGATGCCGAGCAGCTTCTGCTGGAAGTGCTCAGCCGCGACCCCAATAACAAGCGTGCACGTAAGGAGCTCTCCCTTCTGCGTGACCCCGTGCGTAACAACCCCGCACTTACCCCCGAGCATGTCAAGAATGTTGAGGAAGTGCAGCGCCTGCTGAATCTGGGTTATGGTCAGCTTGACCTCGCTCAGTATGACCAGGCATACGAGACTTTCAATTCCGTCCTTCGTATCGACCCGTACAACAGCGCTGCCCGTCGTGGTCAGGAAGCTGTGAGCCGCCGTCGTTCCACCTACTATCGTTCTGCCTACAACTCCTATCGCTCCAAGGCTCTGTCCGAGGTGGATGCCCTGTGGCAGGAAGCTCTTCCTTCCGAGCTGCCCGAGATTGAGCTTGGCGGTTCTGTCTCCGCTCCCATCTCCGAGGGTGTTATCCGTAACCAGGAAAACCTTAATAACCTGAAGATTGCCCGCGTCAGCTTCGAAGAGACACCCGTGGAGGATGCTCTGGAATTCCTGCGTGCTGAGGCTCGCAAGTCCGGTATGCAGGTGAACTTCATTTTCGAGAAGCCCCAGCAGGCTCCCGTTCCTGCCGCTGCCCCTGCGGCTTCCTCTTCTGCTGATGAGGAGGACGAGGAAAGCGAGGATGAGGAGGAAGAAGAGGAAACTGCCGCCCCGGTTGCCGTGGTGCAGCAGCTGCCCCCCGCCATCATTTCTAAGCTTGAGCTGGAGAACCTGACGGCTGCTGAACTTCTCAAGCGTATCTGCAATTCTACCGGCTGCGATTTCCGTGTAGAAGATAACGCCGTAGTTGTGTACCAGAAGGGTGCTTCCAACCATCGCATGGTTCGTCGCTCCTGGCCGGTGCGTCCTTCCTTCCTGAACAGCAGCAGCGGCGACGAGGAAGAGGATGAGTCTGAGGACGATTGGGGTGGTGGCAGCAGCGGTGGCGGCAGCCGTCTGAAGATTGACCCGAAGGCTGCTCTTATCGCCATGGGTGTGAACTTCCCGCAGGGTGCTACGGCTACCTATTCCCGTGCTACCGGTCAGCTGACCGTGTACAATACCGAGGATGAACTTGATGCCGTGGAAGAAGCCATCAACATCTTCCGTCAGGATATGCCCAAGATGGTGAAGGTGAGCGCCAAGTTCGTGGAAATCTCCCAGCAGAACGACGAAGAGCTCAGCTTCGACTGGGTTATCAACCCGTTCTCCATCAATGATGCCGGCACGGCATTCCTCGGTGGTGTAAGCGGTACTAACGCTACGACTCCTCGTTCCTTCAGTGACTTCGTGACCAGCGGCGGTACGGCCTACTCCAACATGCACCACAATGGCGGCTCCTGGCCCATCAGCTCCAACGGTTCGCTTTCTTCCGCCACGGATACCATCACCAATGGTCTCATGACCGGTGGCCTTCGTTCCGGTTCCGGTGCTATCAACACCAGCGCTATTCAGAACTTGGTGGCTTCCGGTTCTGCCGGCGCTTCCGCTACGGCCAACCCGGCTCCCGGCATCCTGTCCCTCTCCGGTATCTACGACTCCGGTTCTTTCCAGGGCATCATGCGCGGTCTCTCCCAGAAGAAGGGCGTGGATATCATGTCTGCCCCGAGCCTCGTTATCAGCAGCGATGCGGAGATGGAGTACGCTCCGACCCCCGATCCTCTGGCTTCCGACCAGAATGATGAAACGGGTTGCGCCAAGATTGAGGTGATTCGTCGCTTCATCTACCCGGTGGCCTATGATGAACCCCAGATTACTTCCGGCGGCAACAACAACAATAACAACGATAACAACAACAACGGTTATTCCGGCTCCATGCCTGTTGCTGCTCCCGCCAACCCCTCCGAATGGGGTGTGGAAGAAGTGGGTATCATGATGCGCTTCCAGATTGAACCCTTCCAGAAGGGTGACGGCGATATCGTCCGCTTCAAGCGTTTCGAAATCCGCGTGGTTGACTTCGAAGGCTTCGTGAACTACGGCTCTCCGATTACTGCCGGTATTGCCAACGAGAACGAAATCGAGCACATCACGCTGACCGACAACCGCATCGATATGCCCATCTTCAGCCGCCGCTACATCAACTCCAACCCCTGCGTGTATGATGGTCATACCATCGCCATCGGTGGTTTGATTGAGGACGAGGTGCAGAAGGTGGAGGACAAGGTGCCCGTATTCGGTGACCTGCCCCTTATCGGTCGCTTCTTCCGCAGCAATGCCGAGTCTCACGTTCGTAAGAACCTCATGATTTTCGTGACGGCAGACGTGATTGACCCCTTCGGTAAGCCGCTGCGTCAGCGCCAGACCGGTCGCGGTGAAGACGCCGCCGCCTCTGTGGGTGCACTGCCCGGTCTGTTCCCGGATGATGGTGTGGCTCAGCCCTGATCATCACAGGTTCATTGGTAATTTTGCCCACTCCGCCTCGGCGGAGTGGGCTTTTTTCTGCTTTTTTATCATTTTTCTCGATTTTTTTAAAAAAATAGGTGAATAAAGCTTGCCATGAGTATCAGGATGTGATACATTGTCGTTGCGCTATTGGCGAATCAATGTCTGGATCGTCTAGAGGCCTAGGACTCGCGCCTTTCACGCGCGCAACACGGGTTCGAATCCCGTTCCAGATGCTGAGAAAGACCTGTTCCCCTGAGGAACAGGTCTTTTTTTAACGGTTAACGGGAAACTATGCAACAATCGCAACAACAACCAAAGTGGCTGGATATCGGTGAGCTCAAGAAGCTGTTGGTGCTCACGGTGCCGCTTTATATCGCCAATCTGATGCACATGGGTATGGGCGTGGTGGACACGATTGTGGCAGGGCAGGCCGGTACAGGTGAATTGGCAGCGGTTGCTCTCGGGGTGTCGGTTGCGGCACCCATTACCATAGCCGTCAGCATGGTATTGTCTATTGTCGGGCCGATTGTTTCGCGGTATCGCGGTGCTGGCTATGAGTCGAAGGTGGGTCTCTTACTGAATAATGCACGCTATGCGTCGGCGGTATTGCTGGTGGTGATGTTGCTGGCATTGTATTTTTCTTCCTTTGCCTTTTCATTGGTGACAGATGATTCTTTGCTGGCAGAGAAGGCGGAGCAGTATGTGTATTACATCATGTTGGGCACACCTGCCGTGCTGTTGATGCGTATTGCGCAGGGCAATTTCGAGGGATTCGGGCAGACCCGCCCGGCCATGGTGATTTCTCTGCTGGGTGTTCTGGTGAATATACCGCTTGATTACGTTTTTGTGTTCGGATGGGGAGCTTTTCCTGCGTTGGGTGGTGCCGGGTGCGGTTTGGCGACGGCCCTGATTCAGTGGCTGATGTGTCTGGGGATGTATCTGCTGCTGTTTTGTTCTCGACATCGGGTACGTGTCCGGCAGATGTGGACAATGCGAGGGATGGAAGGAAACATGGTGAAAGCGATTTTCCGCTTGGGCATTCCTCTGGGAGTGGCATCCCTGTGCGAGATGACCTTTTTCAGCGCAGTTGTTCTGGTGATTGCGCCGTTGGGTGAACTGATGGTGAGCGCGCAGCAGGTGGCAATCAATGTGTCGGGTGTTATCTTTATGCTTCCGCTCAGTTTGGGGATAGCCGGTTCGATACGCGCTTCCTATCATCTGGGGGCCGGGAATGCGGGTGCCTTTGATGCCATGGTGCGTGCTCTGCTGGTGTTGGCGCTTGCACTTGTCAGCCTCTTCATGCTGCTGACGCTGTTGTTCCGGCAGGAAATCGTGTCTCTCTACACAGAATCGGCACCGGTGATAGCCACGGCAACCGTGCTGTTGTTCTATTGTGCCGTGTACCAGATACCGGATGCTCTGCAGGTTATCATGAGCGGCCTGTTGCGCGGGTGTCACGACACGGCCATCATCACCTGGGTCAGTCTGGGGAGCTATTGGTTGGTGGGATTCCCTCTTTCCTGCATTCTGATTCGCACGGATTGGATTGTGCCTGCTATGGGACCGGCCGGAGCCTGGATTAGTTTTATTGTGGCCTTATCGATTGCGGCCGTGTTTTTTACGATTCGTTTTATTCGTACAAGACGGCAGATTTTCTCTTCTGATTATTGAATTAGGGCTTGCAACTGGGCGCAAATGGTGTATTATTCGCCGCAGATGATTTCCCGTGGTGTCAGTAACAGTACAGCGAAGGTGCAGGGTGCATCCTGCAGCTCGTTTTATTATTATCTGTTGACCTGACCATCGGGAAGCCTCATTCGCGCCTCGACGGCGCTGCATTTCGTTCTACCGGGCTTCCTCAAGCCCGGTTTTTTTATACACTAAACCAAACACAATACCATCATGATGACTTATTCTTATCGATACGCCGGATTCAGCATTGCCGTATTTGCCTGCAACCTCCGTACCACTCACTTATCTACGCTTTTCCTACAACCATGACCATTCATTCGCACAATCTTCTTCCGGCAGCCTGCCACCCATTCGTTGCTGTTTGCGGGATTACTTGTCAGAGTCAGGCTGACAGAGCTGTTTCTTTCGGCGCCCGCTGCCTTGTATTTGATTTTGTTCCTGACCATCTTTATTACATATCTGCGGAGCATGCCGCTCGTATTTCCTCCGCCAATGTGTCTCGCATGGGGTGTTTTACTGCAGGAGACTTTTCCGGTATACGGGAAACAATGCAACGTGCGCGGCTTGATTTCGCCGTTTTGCAAGGCGCCTGTGACCCCGTGGCGGCTTCATGGGCGCTGGGGCGTGAGCGCATCATCCGGGCGTTTTCTGCGGCAACGGTGACGCAGGAAGAGCTGGATGCCTGGACGCCTCACTGCGCCGGATGGATGATTCATGCGGAAGACGAAGTACAGCTTCGCCCCATAGCCGGAGTGAAGACGGTCTTGCCCCGTATCCTGAGCTTGACCGGCAGCCGGGAGGCACTTGGCGACTTGCGTCCGGATGGGGTAGTATTGGGGGCTTCGGGAAGCCGTACGCTGTTGGCAGAGATTTTGGCGGTGTATTCAGCTTAATCCCGCAGATGCGAGGATATCGAGAATCTGCCGGCGGGGCTTTTCCGGCCAGTGCTTGTTGGCTGCGGGGCTGGCGGGGCTGGGGTGGAGGATAGTGCCCAGGGTAAAGCTCATGTGCGGCAGGGCAGCAGCGGCAAGCTCCAGCTGTTTGAGGGCGTAGCCGCCCACGCCGATGAGACAGCGCGGCTGCAGGATTTCAATGATTCTGCAGAGGTGGCGCTGACAGGCGGCATCTATTTGTGCCACTTGTTCCTTGGGCAGCTGCGTGGGGGGAATGTTGGCTCCGCTTTCTCCCATCCAGATGAGCGGGCAGTAGTTCGCCACATAAGCGCGGCTGAAAAAGTTTTCCGCGCTGCCATACATCTCCTCAAAAAGTCCCCAGAGACGGCGTCCGCTCACTTCTGAACGGGGGCAGTTGAAGCCCTGTACCGGACGCTTGGGGTGGGTGGACGGCGGCTGACCGATAGAGGCGGTGATGCCCATCCAAAGAGTGACGGCTGCAATTTCGCCGAAGGGAACGCCGGTCTGCGCCATACCGAAAGGCCCGGGATTCATGCCCAGGTACAGGACGTCCTTTTTGCCCTCCCCGAAGCGCCGGATGTATGCCTCATGGCCCTCCCATGCGTAATCCAGAGGATTATAGGTGTAGGCTACCGGCGGCGCGAAGCTCAGGGCATTCATATCGGCACTCAATTGACGTGCTGCGGAGATAAGCTCATCTGTCTGCATGACAGAAGCATACCACATATCTGTGTGTCTGCCAATCATTATCGGCTTGAAAAATGATTGCAGCTCAGGTAGAATCGCCCGCGTGAAGATTATCGCCATTGCTAACCAGAAGGGAGGAGTGGGTAAAACCACCACGGCTGTGAACCTGTCTGCTGCGCTTGCAGCACGCGGTAAGCGCGTGCTGCTCATCGACATGGACTCGCAGGCCAATGCCAGCTCCATGCTGGGTGTTGAGGTGGAAAGCAGTGATCAGAGCCTGTATCCTGCCCTCATCGGTAATGCGCTGATGGAGGATTTGGTAATGCCCACGCACCGTCGGAATCTGTCCCTTGTGCCGGCGCACATGGACCTGTCCGGTGTGGAGGTGGAGCTGACGGTGAACGGCACGCACCTGAGCTGCATGAAGGACGCCATGGCCGGGCTGCGTGAGAGTAATTTCTACGATTACGTGTTTCTGGATACGCCGCCCTCGCTGGGCGTGTTGATGACCTCTTCCCTCTGCGCCTGTGATGAGGTGCTCACGCCGATGCAGTGCGAGTCCCTTTCGCTGGAAGGTCTGGCGAAGATTCTGTATGTGATGGAGCAGATTCGCGACAGCGGCGCCAACCCGAACCTCACGCATGAGGGGGTCATCATGACCATGTTCAGCAATACCAAGTTGGCTAATGAGGTGATTCGCCAGGTGCGGGAAAATCTTCCGGAAAAGATTTACAATGCCGTTATTCCCCGCTCGGTGCGCGTGGCAGAGGCTCCCAGCTTTGGCAAGACCATCATGGAGCATGACCCCTATGGCAGCGCCTCGCTCGCCTATCAGGCTGTAGCCAAGGAGTTCATTGCCCGCCACCGTCGCTGATTTACATGCTGGACTGGCTCTACCCGAATACCTGCGAGTTTTGCGGGGAGTTGAGCGATTCTACCGTCTGCCCGGACTGCCTGGGCGCTATGGAGCGTGTGCCCAGGCCGATTTGTCTCCACTGCGGAGCACCCACTTATGGGGTGGCAGAGAGTGGGGACTGTTGCCGAGCCTGTCGTGCTTTTCCCCGTGATTATGACTTTGCGAGGGCTGCGCTGCTGCGCACTCCCCAATCCATGGACTTGGTGCATGCCTTCAAGTACAGACGAGCCGGGCATTTGTGTCGTGCGTTGGCGCCCTTGTTGGCGGATTTGTGGGAGCATACTCCGCGACTGCGCAGCTGTCGGGATTGGGGGCTGGTACCTGTGCCGATACTGAGGCCGCGTTTGTTTGGTCGCGGGTATAATCAGGCAGAGGAGCTGGCTGCTGCTCTGGCACGGCTTCGCGGCTTGCGTATGCTGCAGCCGCTGTGCCGGGTGGATACGGGCCAAATCAGTCAGACGCGTCTGTCTGCTCAGGAACGCCAGCGGAATGCCCGCCGCGCGTATCAGTTGACTCCGCGTTGGAGGGAAGGGAAAGAGGCTCCACCGCCGAATTTGCTGCTGATTGATGATGTGTATACCACGGGCGCAACGGCGCGGGCCTGCGCAGCGCGGCTGCGCACGCTGCCGGGTGTGAGGCAAATCGGCGTTCTCACCCTGGTTCGTGCCGGGTAGGGAACGCCGATGAAACAAACCGGGTGGGTTTGTGGTATTACTGTTGGTTCTGCTCTTCTTCGTTGCGGTTCTTAATCAGCTTGCGACAGCAAACGATGAAGAGAGTCCAGACGAAGCCGATGGAGAGAACCATGGTGATGATGCCTGCCAGTGTCATGATATGGGAAGTCTGTTATCTGATGATTTCTTGAATTTCTTGTTGTGGAAGCGGGTGGAGGTGTGGGCCACCAAGGCGCAGAATAGAGCGAAAATGCCCACCCAGCACAGCGGTACAACGGCTCCGATTTTGCCTTCCAGCACGTTAGAAACCTGCGGACTGAGCTCTACAAAGATGTTCTTGTAGAGCCAGGAGCCGAAGACGCATGCCAGAATTGTCGGCGTGACCCAGCGGATGATGAACTTCATGAAACTCGGCGGGGTGACCAGAGCGCCGCGTCCCAGCTCGGCGAGCGCATTGTCTGAACGCCACACCACGTTGAAGAGAGTCAGGTACATGAACGAGGTGATGTAGAGGGAGAGCGTGCCCACCCAGAAGTCCATGGTGTCCAGAGCAATGAGGTTGTCGCCGGTGAACCATGCTACCAGCATGGCACCCACGCACATGAACACAGCGACGATGGTGACGCTCTGTGTGCGGCGCATGCCCCAGAACTCTTCCATGAAAGCAGTGGCCGGCTGCAGCAGGGAGATGGAGCTGGTGATGGCTGCCAGGAAGAGCAGGAAGAAGAACAGGGTGCCGAAGAACTGTCCCATGGGCATGGCTGCAAATACTTGCGGCAGTACGTTGAAGCCCAGTCCGAAAGTGCTGGCGCCGGCGGCAGCTACCACACCCAGCAGGGAGACGGCGGCGGGCACAATCATCATGCCGGCGATACCTACTTCCACCACCTCGTTGGCAGAGTTAGCCGTAATGGATGCCAGTGCAATGTCCTTGCGGCGGTTCACATAGCTGGCGTAGGTGCAGATGGTACCGAAGCCAAGGGAGAGTGAGTAGAAAATTTGTCCGGCTGCAGCAATCCAGAGCTCCGGGTTCAGCAGCCCGTCCAGCAGTGTGATGTTTTTCGGAGAAATTTTTTCATCAGGGTACTGCGCCTGCGTGCGCTTGATGAGCTCCTCTCTCTGTTCCGGCGTGGCAGAGGCGGGAATCATGTTGACGGTCTTGCCGCTTTCCGTGACCAGTTCCACCTTGTTGGGATTCCACATGTAGCCCAGACCTTCATTCACGTTGCGTTCGGGATAGGCGGCATCGGGGGTGCCCAGGGTGAGAACGCGGATGAGCACCAGCACGGCAGTGATGAGCAGGATGGGCATGCTCAGCTTGCAGAACCACTCAATGCCCTTGGAAACACCACGGTAGATGAGGTAGAAGTTGCACACCAGCGCAATGCCGAAGAAGAGCAGCAGTGAGCTTTCACCGGAGAAGATGGCACCATTGCTGCCGGCGCCTACAAAGTTGCCGAAGAAGTTGCCGAACTCCTCGCCCGTGTTCAGGGAGAGGTCGCCCATGGCCGTGTGCCAGGCGTAGCCCAGCGTCCAGCCTTCCAGATACATATAGTACATGGCGATGGAGAGCGGCGCCACCACGCCGACGAGCCCCATGTATTTCCACCAGGGGGAGCGGGATATGAGCATGAAGATGGAGGCTGTCGTGTGGCCGCCCACGCGTCCGCCTCGGCGTCCGATGGTCCATTCCACCCAGCTGAGCGGGATACCCATCAACAGAAAGGCCGTGAAGTAGGCAATCATGAATGCACCGCCGCCGTATTGAGCAGCCAGTCCGGGGAAACGGAGGAAGTTGCCGAAGCCGATGGCGCTGCCGGCCACGGCCAGTACGGCGCCGAGGTTCGAGTTCCAGGATTCTTTTTTTGCGATTTTGCTCATCAGAGTCGTTTTATCTTACTTAACAGGTTACAGGCTGTCAAGGTTAATCAGGATATGGGGAGACGCCTTTTCTGCTGCTCTTTGTTTTTGCGGCGGAAGTGGTTAGATGTATGTGCCACACCGGCGCAGAATATCACCAGCAGCGCCAGCCATGCCAAGGGGAATACCGCGCCGGGCTTGCCCTCCAGCACGTTGGAGACCTGCGGGCTGAGCTCCACAAAGATGTTCTTGTAGAGCCAAGAGCCGAAGACGCACAGCAGAATGGTCGGTGTAATCCAACGGATGATGAAGCCGATGATGCGGGGCGGCATGAAGAGTGCCCCGCGCCCAAGCTCGCGCAGGGCGTTGGCTGGTTGCCACACGATGTTGAACAGCACCAGGAACAGAGCCGTGATGAGGTAGAGCGACAGGGTGCCCGCCCAGAAGTCCATGGTATCCAGAGCGATGAGGTTATCGCCGGTGAACCATGCCACCAGAATGGCTCCCACGGTCATGAAGAAAGCCACGATGGTGATGCTCTGCACGCGGCGCAGTCCCCAGAATTCCTCCAGGAAGGCCGTGGCGGGCTGAATCATGGAGAGGGAGCTGGTGATGGCCGCTAGGAAGAGGAGGAAGAAGAAGAGCGTGCCGAAGAACTGCCCCATGGGCATGGAGGCAAATACCTGTGGCAGCACGTTGAAGCCCAGTCCGAAAGTGCCGGCACCTGCGGCGGCTACCACGCCCAGCAGCGAGACGGCGGCGGGCACAATCATCATGCCGGCTATACCTACTTCCACCACTTCGTTAGCGGCGTTGGCTGTGAGGGATGCCAGAGCAATATCCCTGTTTTTGCGCACATAGCTGGCATAGGTGCAGACGGCGCCGAACCCGATAGAGAGGGAGAAGAAAATCTGACCGGCGGCCGTAATCCACAGATCCGGGTTCAGCAAACCGTCAATCAGGGTGAGCCGACGCACGGCGACTTTCTCTCCCGGATGCTCTGCCTGTGTGCGTTGCAGGAGCTCCTGTTCCTGTTCCGGGGTGGCAGAGGCAGGAACCATGTTGAGCGTCTTGCCGCTCTCCGTCACCAGCAGGGTCTTATCCGGATTCCACATGTAGCCCAGCCCCTCGCTGACGCTGCGTTCCGGGTGCGTGGCATCCGGTGTGCCCAGGGTCAGTACGCGGACGAGCACCAGCACGGCGGTGATGAGCAGGATGGGCATGCTGAGCTTGCAGAACCATTCAATACCCTTGGAAACACCTCGGAAGATGAGGTAGAAGTTGCACAGCAGGGCAATGAGAAAGAATATGGGCAGGGTGCTCTGTCCGGAGAAAATGGCACCATGGGCATTTGCCCCCACAAAGTTGCCGAAGAAGTTGCCGAACTCCTCTCCGTTGGAGAAAGAGAGATCACCCACGGCCGTGTGCCAGGCATACCCCAGTGTCCACCCCTCCAGATACATGTAGTACATGGAGATGGCCAACGGTGCCAGCACGGCCGCCAATCCCAGATATTTCCAAGTGGTGGAGCGGGCAATCAACGAAAAAATGGCGGCGGCGGAATGCCCGCCCATGCGCCCGCCGCGGCGGCCGATGGTCCATTCCACCCAGCTCAGCGGAATGCCAAGCAGCAGAAAAGCCGTAAAATAGGCAATCATGAATGCGCCACCACCGTATTGGGCGGCCAGTCCGGGAAAACGGAGAAAATTACCAAAGCCGACTGCGCTGCCGGCCACAGCCAGCACGACGCCGAGGTTTGAGTTCCAGTGTTCGCGTTTGGGAGTACTGCTCATGCAAGTCTGCGTATCATACGCAAGAGCCCTCCCTCTGTCAAGGCAAATCGGAGGAGGATGAAGCTGTAAGTAAATGGAAATTTAATGGAAGAGAAGAACGGACACCGAAGCCTCACCTGCGATGAGAAAGAATGGTCGCCTGTATCAGAGTTTGATGCGGTAATGCCCGGTGAGGGGGAAGAAGAAAAGCCCTTCTTCTTCCTGGGTCCCGGCGCCGATGTTGTGGATGATGCAGGGAGACCCGTCCGGTGCTTTGTGGTCGCTCACAATCATGATGTGGAACAGAGCTGCATCAATCCGACAGGTCACGATATCTCCGGGGAGGTAATCTTCTGCCCTGTCCGTGACGGGCAGTTCCCACCCGCGGCGTCGGAAGAAGGTTTGCAGGTTGGGCACACGGCGGTGGTCAATGTTGGAATCCGGCCTTTTCAAGCCCCAGAGCTTCGGATAGGCGGCAAAGTTGCTGCGCATGTCCTCATGTACGGCTTTTTGTAGGTCCAGTCCCAGTTCTCGAAGCGCACGGATGATTACATCGGTACAGACGCCGCGCTCCATGGGTACATCTCCGCCGGGGTAGGGCAGCACTGTGTAGTCCGGGTCGTAGTTGACGGTGACGCCGATTTGTTTGCGTGCCAACTCCGGCAGCCGAGTATCAGCAGCTGCCGGGAGGGCGAAGCTGAGCGCAATCGCCGGGATGACGAATTTGCAGAGGCGATGTATGTTCATGGTGAATCAGACGTGGTTGAGTTGCGAGATGGTGCTTTTGACCGGGAGTTTATCAGTGGTCAACTCCAGAGTGATGGTGTGGTTGCCGGGCAGCAGTCGGAAGATGGCGTGGTGCGTGGCTCGCACGCCGGGGAGGATTTCCTTCTCCTCACAGCAGGCGGGAATCCCTTTCCATTGGAGGGTGCTGTCGGCCGCGCCGTCCTGTAACTTGAGCTCCAGCAGATAGTACCCTTTTTCGGGTGCATGGAGGATAAAATGGGCGGTATACAGGGTATCACTCTCGGCCTTCCAATGCAGCACGTGTTCCCAAGGGGCGATGATGCCTTCGCTCTCGTTGCTGTCGGCTTTTTGCCATCGTTTAGCTTGTTGCAGGCTGCTCAGACCGCTCAGCAGGAGGATGAGCTGCCAGAGTATCCAGACGATGCTGCTCCAGATGCCCCAGAAAATCAGCAGCCGCTCCGTCCAGACAGGCGCATCCCACAGCCATGTGGCCAGCATGGATGCCAGCAGGGCTACGGTGATACCAATGGCTCGGCTTTGTCCCAGAACAATGCCGGGGAACAGCAGACACACCACCGCCGTGCCCAACATGTGCAGGATGTTGAACGGCGGACAGGAAAGGAGAATCTTGCGTGCCTCTTTGCCGACAAATCGCCGCAATTGCTCCTGAGTCATTGTGCCAACGCTATCCACAATGCGTACAAATAACACATTTCCCCTTTCATTTCAAGGGAAAATGGCTGTGCGGTATGGGTTTTCGCCGGGAAAGAGCGATTTTTAACCGATTCGACGGCAGGTAACCTGTTCGCGGAGGTAGTGCAGAAGCTCCAATCGGGCATTGGCCAGAATAGAATCATTGCAGAGCTTCAGGCGGCAACCGGCGGCCGCTTTGATAGTGGAGGCTGCGGCCGCCACGTCGCGTACGAAAACTCCATCTGATGCCAACGCGCTGAATCGGTTTTCGAACTCTTCCCGGCCTTCCACGATGATGTCCACTCCCAATGGTTCGAGGGAGCGGGGCATCCACGCGCGCAGGGATGCCGTGCTCAGCTGCACGCTGCATCCGGCTTTTAGTGCCCCCATCAGCATGATGCTCAATTCGACATCCGTCATGATCTTCTCTGCGCGCAGGCAGACGGGCATCGGATGATAGGTGAGCGTGGAGAGGGTGAGCGGGGTGCGGTTCAGCTCATGCTCGATGCCGAACTCCTTTTCCCACCAGTAGGAGATGGAGTCGGCCGCCGCTGCGAGACGAGTTGTTTCGTCCGGGGTGGGCTTGGGGGAGAGTGCTTCCCACGGAGCAAAGGGGACATTGCGTTGAGAGGGGCGATTCTGCGGACGGGCATGCTCCTGCCAGGTACTCAGAGCGGTGACAAAGTTCGGGCCAAGTGCTTTCGGTGTGGTGGTGGACCAGCTGCCCAACGGCAGAACCCCCGGTTGGGATATGGGCGCGCAGTTGATGGCGAGGTTGCCGACAAAGAGTTGCTTGCTCCACGCCGTTATTTCCGCTTCATCCTGAGAGTAGATGACGGCAGATGCACCGCCTGCCATATCGGATTGCAGGGCAGTCGCTTCCCGTGTATCCTGAACGCGCATCAGTCCGATAATCGGTACATTGTGAGCTTTCTGAGTAAATGTACTGCCGGGGAGAATGCCGGTCAGCAGCCCCGGATGCCATATCTGAGACCCGATTTCTTCCGTGTGAGGTTGCACCAGCCATGTTTCTCCCTCTTCCGTCCGGGTGAGCAGATGGATTTGCTCCGGGGTGGGGCGAGCGGACATGGGGCCGACCCGGCCTCCTTCTCGGTATCCGGGTTTGGCAGAAATGCTGTTGATTGTATCTTTGAAGGCGTTGATGAAAGCCTGATTGTCGTATACGGAGGCGTGTACCAGGATGATGTTGGGCGTGTCAGCGCCCTGACCTGCGCGGTAAATAGCGGCAGACGCCAACTCCGGAATGGCTTTGTGCCAGTCTGCAGATGATGCCAGATAGGCTATGCAGTGGCCGGGGGAACCCTGCAAAACCGGACGCTTGGTGTTGCGGTTCTGCATGGAGACGGCCTTGCGGCGGCTCCCGTAGAAGATGAGCCCGTTGACCCTATCATCACACATGAGCATAGTTGCAATCTGATTGTCCGGGCAGGGAATCATTTGCAGGCGGGGCTCATCGAATCCGAGTTCGCGGAGCATGCCCATGAGTCGGGATGCCAACAGGATATTGTGGAATGAGGGTTTGTAAATGACGGTGTTGCCGGTAACCCATGCTGCTGCAATGCCGGCCATGGCCGAGGCCAGCGGGTGTACTCGATCCGCTGCTACCACGATAACACCCAGCGGTGTGGGCAGGGTGCCGTCTTGCAAGCCGGGGGTGATGATGCTCTGCTCGTAGAATCGGCAGGAGTCGATGGCATTGCGGAGTTCCTCATCTGCTTCGCAGAGGGTGCATCCGGCATCTCTCACCAGCAGAGAGATGAATTCTGCTTCCCGTTTTTCCAGCTCACGTGCGGCTTTGAGCAGTTGTAGGCGCAGCTCGTCCTGCTGCGGCTGCATCTGAACGGCAGCCTGTGTCGCCAGGGTGAGGATTTTGTCTACAGCGTCGAAATCTGCTGCCGTGAAACGGTAATCTTCCATTTCGGGAGCGGTAAGCGAACGACTGATACCGGTGAGTACAGTGCTCTTTTCTTCCCCGTTGATGGTGAAAGGTATGTGATCCTGTTTTCTGGAGCATTCGTCTTCCGCTGCTTTCAGTAGTGATTCAATGCGTACGGAATCCGTGAGCCTGTTGATGGGGGTAGGGCTGAAGGCTGTTTTGTTCGAAGACGTGCGGGCTGCATCGCCTTTGCTTTCCTCTCTGCCGCTGAGGGCTGCCAGAAATTGTTGGCGCATGCGCCCCCATTCCATGGAGTTGGCAGAGGGGGATGCCCCGGCCGCGATAAAGCCGTCCGGCCGTGCCAGTTCCCGCACCAAATTCATGAGGTAGGGTTCAAAGCCGGTCTCGGCGTTTTCTTCTGTCAGTGCTGTTGAAAGGGTGATGGGAGCACCGTTTTTTCCCAACAGGCGGGCGATGTGGTCAGCCAAACCACAGATGAAGCAGAACGCCGGCAATCCGTCCCGCCCGGAACGTCCCCAATCCAACAGAGTGTATGCAATGTCGAAAAGATTATGTGAGCCGATGACCGGTGCAATCGCTTTGGGGGAAGCCGATACGGCGGTATGAATCAGCTTTTTGAAACGCGTTTCTGTCTCTGCTTTGTTGCGGCTGACGGAAGATGCCTCGCCGTGGCGGGATTGGAGCTCCTGTTCGAGGGTTAGCGCGGAGCCTTTGACCAGCAGCGGTTTGAAAGGTTGAGCGCCCTTGGCGCTGCGGGAGGTTGCCCACTCGGTCATCTCGCGCAGAATTGCCGGGCTTTTTTTCAGATACGCAGGAATTTCCAGCATGAGCTCAGCCTTTTGAGCTGTTTTGCCGGTGAGGGCAATGCGAACACTTTCTGCCACTATTTCCAGAAGGAGAGAATTGCCGCTTTCTACCAGAATGGTGCGCGGTCGACTTCCTTCCAATGAGAGTTTGATGAGGCCCTTTAATTTGTCTGCCAGTTTTTTGGCGCCATCCTTGGGCGAATAGGCAGAAAGACCGGGGCAGAGGCGAAGTGGCTGCACGACAATGCCGACGGTTTCCGGGCGTTTGAGGAGGGTTTCCAGTCGGCTATAATAGCGCTCTGCACTCTTGTTGCCGAATACCTCGGGAGAGAGAGGGTTGAGAGCCAGATGAATATGGTCTTTACCGCAATCCTTTGCTTTTTTTGCGATTTTATCAACCTGTGTGGGAAGAGCGAGTCCGCCGAAGGTGGAGCGGAAGATACGTTGCACCTCTGCGATGGCGGTACTCTGCATGCCGTGGGAGGCCATGGCTGCGGCTTTGAAGCGAATTTTGCCAAACGTATTGAAAATGCTGGGAACGCCGCCGTATTCTGCAATGATGGTACGGAGGTTGGACGCTTGCTCGGCCGAATCGGAGAGATGAAGAACTCGTGCACAGAGATGGCGGACGAAATGACAGTTCTTTTCGTCAGTCACCATGCGGTGCAGTGCAGACAGCAGGGTGCGCTCATCGGAACGCATTTCTTTTTGGCTTGCAAGCAGAAGCTCTTGTGCCAGATTTGCCGCCTGCTGGGCAAGCGAGCGGTCATCCGGTTTGCGTTTTTTTGCCTCGGCAAGTTGTGCTGTAATATCAAGAGCCCCCATAAGCGAGTGCTTATAATAACGCGCCTGTTCGCAGCTTGCAAGAGTAAAGTATGCCTTGTAGCAGGGGGATGCGTCAGTTTTCTATTTCTTCCCAGTTGATAATCTCAGGGAGTAATTCGCAGATGAGTTTTTGAATGAGTTTATCGGCGTCTTCCTCCGTTATATTCAGGTGAGGAGACCAGTGCGTACCGATTTGACAATAGGCCCAACGCTGTACCTTGCCCTTCAGGCTTCGGTCAAGAATATCGTATATTACTCGTTGCATGTGGGTGTGCACGATATTTCCCTTTCCGACAAAGGTGTAGTAGTGGATGAAGTGTAATTTTTTGTCGGGAATATTCGGGGCGGGGCGATGGGAGGTGAGTCTGGAAAATGCGATTTTTTTGCCGTTTTTCAGGGTGAGAGCAATGTCGCTTGTCTGCAGGTTAAGATGCCCCTGGCTGGGGAGGCACATCTCCGGGCGATGAATGGATTGGTTCATGTCGTTTCCGGAGAATACCAGAGAAACATGAACATCCGGCATTTGTTTTGACCATTCTTTATTGTAGAGCAGACTGTAATCTGCCTTGCTGAAGAGGGTATCCGGGGCTAATCCTTTACGTTCACCGGGAGATTCCTGCCTTCTGATGCCGTACCAATCGGGTAAATCGAATCGCAGCGGCAGTTCCATGGACATGCTGGATGCCTGCAATTCGGCTTTTTCCGGAATGAAAAGCGACAGTGACAGGATGATGCCCAGAACGAATGCCGGAGCGAGAGCTGAAATGATTTTACGCATGCGAGTCAGAGTTTGAGCGGATAACGGTTCGTCTCCTTTTCAGAAAGGCGAATTCGCCTGCTAATAGACTGTGGATAAGAAAGAGACCGAGCAGGCTGGCCGGGAAAAAGAGGGCCAGCCCGGACCAGTCGTGCCAGGTCTTGCCTGCAAACACAGGGTTGACGTGTTCTGCCAGAACAAAGATGCTGGTGATGCGGAAAGCATTGGATATAATGGCCAGAGGGATGCTGCAGATAATCAGGACGATGCGTTTCCACAGACGGAGATTATCCGCCAGATAGGCCCAAGGGAAAGAGATGAGTAAAAGTGTTTTCAGCGAGTTCAGCCCGGAACACCCACCGGCAATGTTGAAAGAATCCCATTTGCCGGAAACGGAGCTGATGCTGGTACCATCCACAATGGTTTCGACCCCGAAAAGAGCTGCACCCCAGTTGGCCAGTTTGGTTGAAATGATTTGCAGCCCGACCGTTGATTGCGCCAGAGAGGGCGGGATTCCCATCATCAGCAGAAAATATATCGGAAATGCGCACCGTAGGGCAAAACGCCACCCCCAGTAGCACCACACTAGACCGGTCACCATGGTGGAAAAAGAGGCAAGCGCAATTCTGGGCTGATGTGTCTGAACAGCTGCAAGTCCCAGCACCGCGCCGAATGCAAGCCAGAATAATCCCAATACGCTTTTCTGCAACTTTACTTCATGCCTTTTTTTCCATGCGGTAAACAGCAAAAAGACAGAAATAAAGGGTACCAGGTTCATCTCTGAATAGATATGGTCTCCTTTGGGAATCCACCACCCCAGGGCAGAATAATGCCCCTGGGTGTGGTAGGTGTATGCCTGAGGACCGCAGATGAACCAGATAATCAAAGCCACAGCAAGGGAAAGACCAATCCGGTCCCATCTGTTCAAGTGGGATGGTGTGTGAATCGAAGAGCTATCAGCGTCCGACATTTGAAAAAAAAATGGTGTATAACTGCTTTTAGTATTGCAATTTTTGGAAAAATGTCAAGAATAGTTGCGCACACGCACACATTACCATGAAAATCATCAGCGGTACCGCACATCCCAAGTTAGCATCGGACATTGCGAAGGTTTTGGGACTTCCTCTTTGCAATGCCAAGGTGAATACCTTCCCCGATGGTGAGAGTTTTGTTCAGATCGAAGAATCTATCCGTGGCACAGATGTCTTTGTCGTGCAGCCGACCTGCCCCCCCACCAACCACAACCTGATGGAGCTGCTGGTGATGGTGGATGCAATCCGTCGCGCCAGCGCCAGCCGCATCACGGCGGTGATGCCTTTCTACGGCTATGCTCGTCAGGATCGCAAGGATAAGCCCAGAGTGCCCATCACCTCCAAGCTGGTGGCAAATCTGCTGACGGCAGCCGGTGTGGATCGCGTGCTGACCATGGACTTGCACGCAGCGCAGATTCAGGGCTTCTTTGAGATTCCGGTGGATCATCTGTACTCCGTTCCGGTGCTCATCAAGCACCTCAAGAATACCTATGTCAAGGACATGAAGAATCTGGTGGTGGTTTCTCCTGATATCGGCGGCGTGAAGAACGCCAAGAGCTATGCCAATATTTTGGGAACGGAGCTGGCTATTGTGGCCAAGCAGCGTATTTCCGCCACAGAGGTTAATGCCCATGCCGTCATCGGTGATGTGCAGGGCAAGGATGTCTTGATGGTGGACGATATGACAGAGTCCGGCGGCACGCTTTGCGCCGCTGCGGAGGTGCTCAAGCAGCACGGTGCCGCCCGCATCTTTGCCGCCGTTTCCCACGGTGTGCTCAATGAGAAGGCTCGCACCCGTCTGGCCTCCAGCCCGATTGAGCGTCTGCTCACATCGGACTCCGTACCCATGGCCTACGGCGAACAGGTGGATACTGTGAGCATTGCTCCGCTGCTGGCTCAGGCCATTGCGAATATTCACCACAATGCCTCCGTGACTCACCTCTTCGAAGTGTGAGGCGGCATAGTTAATCATCTTTCAAACGACACCCGGTTTCAGTTGCTGAGACCGGGTGTTTTTTAGTGCCTGTCCCGCTCTTCCAGATGGTCGGTAATCGGGAAGGAATACACGCGGCACAGCCCGGCGGGAGAGAGGAAGTAGTGCCACCATTCCTTTGAATAGTTCCGCATACCGGCACGAGCCATCACTTGGCGTAACTTCTGCCGATTCTCTCGTTGGGTGGGAGTCAGCCCTGCGTAGTTGGTGGCAGAGGACGGGTCGAGCAAATCCACATGCCCCCCCATGTCCAGTTCCTTGCCGGATTCCAGTTCCACGAGGGTGACATCCACGGCAATACCCCAGGAGTGTTCGGAGGTGGTGCCGATGTATCTGCCTTCGTAAATGCCTTTTTTGCTGATGTTGGGGTAGTATTTTTGTTGCATTTTATGGTCCGGTGTTTTGGACCACGCATAAAAATCACGCATGGCGGTGGCGGGCCGGTAGGCATCGCGTACCAGCAGCCCCAGCCCCTCTTTTGCCAGAGCGTCCGCCGCTTGTGCCACGGCTGCGGCTGTATCCCTGCGCAGGATAGCACGGGTGCCTTTGTAGCCTGCCAGAGGACGGCCGACGAAGTTGTCATACCCGGCATACATGAGGTCAACACGCACTCCCGGCGCGACCGTATCCAGATAACAGAAGCCATCGGGCAGGTATTCGACGGGGCGGTGAGGTGTGGTTTGTACACACCCGGTTATCAATGATAACCCGCTGAACAGGAAAATGAAATAGAAAACGAATCGGTGCATGATATCATCAGAGCCCCAGCAGGCAGCCCAGGGTAAAAGGAATTGTTCGCACCGTTCCGGGCGGTGTCATCACCTCTCCGTCCGGGAGCAGGGATACCAGCGTGTCAGATGGGTGAATCAGCACGGCCTTGCGGCAGATGGAGAGCATGGGCAGATCTGCTTTGCTATCTGTATAGCCGATGTCGGCGTGGGTGATGCCGATGTCGGCCAATCGCAGCAGTTTATTGCCCCCCTTGTTGTTGCCCGGCGCTGCGATGCTTGGGAAGAGCGATACTCTCTCCTCCAACGCAACAGGCGTGCCAATGGTATGGGTGAATCCCAGAGCTTTCCCATAGAACTGCACCCACCAGTGCGGAGAGGCAGAGCAGAGAACCGTGGTATCTCCGGCCTGTTGGTGGGCCCGCAGTCGCTCCAGCACCGGGGCGAAGGAGTCGGGTATCAGTTCCTCTTCTACAAAGGCTCGGCACTCCTGCAGCAGCGTCTCTCTCCTCATACCCCAGGCATAGGAGAGGAAGGCACGCTTCATCAGCGGGGTGTTGATGATACGCAGTCCCCGCAGAATCCCGCAGGGAATCAGCAGTAACAGGTAGAGCCTCCGCCAACCGTAACGCTTCAGAATCCGGCGTGCAAACCGCAGTTGCGAGTCGCCGGAAAACAGCGTGCCGTCCATGTCAAAGAGGACTGTCATTAGTCTTGATGGCGCAGTTTCCTGATATACATGATGAGCGCACCCATGATGATGCCCCCCAAGTGCCCGGCTTCGCCGCCGGCGTTGTCCAGATTAAAGAGAATGATGAAACTGGCAATGCCCACGACCCACAGCGCAAAGGTGCGCAGTTTCAGCGTGATGGGCGGGAAAAGCAGGGAAATCTGAGCGTTCGGGTACATGAACGCCGTGGCGATGATGACGCCGTAGAGCGCCGCAGAGGCGCCGATGAGCGGAATCATCTGCCAGACCTCCACCATGCCGGAGTACCCGGTATAGGCGGCCAGCTCATTGCATGCCAACAGCATGGAGTTGCCGGGAGAATAGAAGCCCAAGCCTGAAAGAATGGAGGAAAATAACGCCCCGGAGACCCCGCATATCAGGTAAAACGCCAGATAACGTCTGGGCCCCATGGCAAACTCCACCGCCGGGCCGAAGAAGTACAGCGCCCACATGTTGAAGAGCAGGTGGCCGAAGTTGGCGTGGACAAACTGGTAACTGATGAGACGCCAGATTTCGCCCTGCATGAAGCAGCTGAACCAAGAGTACGCCCCCACTACCTCAAAAACGGAAGTGGGGGAGCCGCCCGGGTAGGAGATGCCCAATACCGCCGGGCGCTGCGCCAGCAGCCCCACGACGAAGACAACCACATTGATGATGATGAGCGAGTTGGTAACGCTGAGCCGACGTTCGTTCATGTTAGGGAAAAATCCTGTTACTGACGCTCAGACACACTATCGGTCGGGTTTTGTTCAAAAAAGCCGCCGGAAAGTTTTTCCTCAATGCCGGCCACTTCATCCATGGTGAGAATGTGTTCGATGAGGCAGGCAACTTTTTCGGCGCGCTCCGCCTCCAGTCCGGCTGCTTTTTTCATGAATTCCATCAGCACATGGTGAGCATTCATCACGCTGTCTGCGTAGCGGCGGCCCTTTTCCGTGAGCTGTATCGGGCAGTAGGGTTCATAGTGAACCATCCCCAGCTGGGAGAGGTTGCGCATGGCTACGGTGACACTCGGTTTCTTGACGCCGAGCATGACGGCCAGCTCGCTGACCTGTGCCTGCCCATTCTTTTTGCAGAGCTCACCAACGGCTTCCAGATAATCTTCGGCGCTGCGGCTCAGGCGTTTCGGAAAAAGCTTCTCATTCATTGTTTTTTGCGAAGAGTGGCTACGCACTCCAAGTGTTTGGTTTGGGGGAAAAGATCGAAGGGCTGCACCTCCTCAACCTCATACCCGGCTTTGTCGAATTCGGCCAGGTCGCGAATCTGGGTGGCCGGGTTGCATGAGACATAGACAACACGGGCCGGGCCAAACGCGAAAAGCTGGGAGAGAAAGGCCATGTCGCATCCCTTGCGGGGCGGGTCAATCACGACGGCGGTTTCCTCTGCCGGGAAATCAACCTGCTCAAAGATGGCCTCTGCGCTGGCAGCCAGAAAAGAAGCGTGGGTGATGCCGTTGCTGCGGGCGTTGGCTCGGGCCCAATCGGCGCTCGTCTCGCTCACTTCCACGCCCAGCACTTTCTCGAAGTGAGGGGCCAGGGTGAGGGCGAAGAGACCGCTGCCGCAGTACGCATCTACCAGATAGCGGGCGCCGTTGGCGCAGGCCTGTCGGGCCACATAGCCGGTGAATGCCGGCAGGATGTAGGGATTGTTCTGGAAGAAATCGCCGGCCAGAAAGTTGAACGTCAGGTCGCCCACATGCTCGGTGCAGACGGCGTTATTGTTGGTGATAACGCTGCCCTCGCTCACTCGCATCAGCAGAGTAGCGCCGCGTTTGTATTGAGCTGCCGCCTGCTGCACCGCCTTGCGCAGCGGCGGCAGGGCCTCGTTGATGGGCTCCATGGCAATCGGGCATTGCTTCACATCGCACACCTCCGTGCGGGAACCCACACGCAGGAAGCCGATGCTGCCCATCTTGGCATCTTTCGGCTTGTGGAAATGGGGAGTGATTTTGGAACGATAGCCGTATGTCCGGGGGGAGGCAATGGCTGGGCGAACTTCTTTTTCCAGCCCCGCCTGCAGGCGGAGCAGGTCTGCCACCTGGGCGGTTTTCCATTCCAGCTGAGCGCTGTAGTCCAGATGCTGGTATTGGCAGCCGCCGCAGTAGCCGTACACGTGACACACGGGTTCCACGCGTTGCGGGGAGGCCTCCAGCACCTCTACCAAATCGGCCATGGAGCAGTTCTTGTCATTGCGGTACACACGGGCGCGCACCCGTTCCCCGGGCAGGGTATAGGGCACAAATACAACCCAGTTGTCTATGCGGCCGACACCATGCCCCATGTTGGACAGGTTGTCGATGGTCAGCTCAATTTCCTGGTGATAGGCAAAGGGCTCCGGTACGAATTTACGGGGGGGAGTAACGGAACTCATTATTCGGATTTGTTGATTTTACCGTTGATGTTCATGGGCAGGGTGCCGCCCTTGAGGTTCGGTGAGCGGAAGCCGTGCAGCTCCACGGAGTTGGGGGCCGGCATGTCATCATCGCTGCTGCTGACGGCCTCTTCCGGCGGAGCAAAGCGCCCCATTCGAAGACCTCCGGGAATCACTTCGGGCTCGTTGGCAGAAACGGGTTCTGTGATGATTTCAGATGCCGGCGCTTCAGCATTGACAGCAGGTGTTGATGAGGCTGCACCGGTAGGTGCACCGGCAGGGGGGCTGACCGTAGCGCCGACAGGAGAGGTCGGAGAATCGGCTTCGTCCTCCTGCAGAGCCTGAACGGCGATTTCCATTTGCTCCGGCGTGGGTTGGACGGTTTTTTCGCTTTTCCGGGAAGTCGCTTTTTTCGTGGGCTTCTTGACGGCTTCGGCTACATCACCCTCTGCCTTCTGCGTCTGCTGCTGAACGAGAGAACAGGAGCTCAGCATCAACAATGCTCCTGCTGTAAGAGTAAGACCAACGAGTTTCATGTGCCCATGCTAACACATGAATGTTCCATTGACAAGCTAATAAAGATGCTGTTTTAGTTTGAAGCTAACAAAATTCAAACTTTTACATACCCAGAAACTCCAGCAGGACCTCTTGCAGGGCAGATGAACCGTAGCAATCCACCTCGTGCAGGTTACGGATGACGGCTTCGTCCTCCGGGCTCAGCTCCTCATCCACCGTCTGCAGATAAGGCAGAAGGCTGCGACCGGAACGGGTGATGAGTACATCCATCGCCTCGTGCTTTTTCTGCAGAACGCTGAGAATCGCCCGTACCTGCGGCGCTGCTGCATCTGCTGTGGCGCGGTTGATGACAGTGCGGAAAATACGCACACATTCTGCATTCAGCGAGTTGATGTCCTTGTACACGTATGCCGCGTATGCCTTGGATTTGGAATCAACGGGCTTGGCTTCGTTCAGGCTCATGTGCTCCAGCATTTGGTACATGAGGTTCGTGTAGGGCGTCATTTCCACAATGACGTGGAGCGCGGCGCCGTCTTTGCCCACGAGCATCACATACTCCTGCCCCTGAGTGCCGCTTGGGTGTTTGTAGAACCAGCCGTTGACCCGCTGCCCGGCAATGATGGTGGAGCAGGCCTTGCCCTTCTCTCCCACATGCGGGTTGTGGCCCGAGTAGATGGTCATCAGTATCTTGTTGCTCTGGTCTACGAACTGGAAGACGTAGGCATCTGCATCCATCTGCGGAATCATGCGCACCGTTGGCTCCGGCACACGGATGGCAAAGGGCGACCAGCACTTCATCTGCATGATGGTGGCCGTGTTCAGGTCTACCTGGCTTGGCAAAGGTGCTGCCGGGGTGGGCGTGGGTACGGCTGCTGCCGCGGCATCTATGGCCGCCGTGGCTGCATCTGTCACCTTTTTGGGATTGGGCGTGGGAACTGCTACGGCATCCTGCGGCTCAATGACGCGGGTGGTCACCGTGGTTGCTGCCGGAGTTGAAGTTGTTACAGCCGGTCGCTCTGCCTGCTGTGCGAGACAGGGCAGAGTGGCTGTCGCAAGAACTCCTATGGCAACGCGTACTTTCATCATTCTTCATTCTATTCCCTTTTTGGCTGATGTCAACCTCAAAAGACACGGGTAAGACCGAAAGGATAGGCATTTCTCCCGCTTTTGGGCCAAGAAACACAATTTTGGGTTGCAATCATCGCTGAATCAGGCATAATATGGGGCAGCGGGTGCGCGATGTTCGGTTGCCGCCTGTGTCTATTTCAACGTAATCTGAAAACAACGATGAAAACACTGAAGCGATTCGTACTGGTGGGTGCCCCTGCCTCCGGCAAGGGTACGCAGTCTTCGTTCCTGTCTGAAACCTACGACCTGAAGCCCCTGAGCACGGGCGCTCTGCTGCGTGCGGAGATTGCCGCCGGTTCCGAGCTGGGGCTGGAGGCTAAGAAGTACATGGATGCTGCCATGTTCGTGCCGGACGAAGTTGTCAATGGCATCGTGGCCAAGTGGCTGGGTGAGAACAAGGACTGCGGCTGCCTGCTGGATGGCTATCCCCGCACGGTTTCTCAGGCCGAGACGCTGGACACCAACCTCACGGCCATGGGCCTGGAGGTTGACATCGTGGTGTACCTGAACGTGTCTGCTGAGCTGATTGAGGCCCGCATGCTCAAGCGCAAGGCTTGCCCCGCCTGCGGTGAGACCACCCGCAACGGCGAGGAAGTTTGCCCGAAGTGCGGTGGCGCCATGATTGTGCGTTCTGATGACAACCCCGAGGCCTTCGCCAAGCGTCGCAAGGACTACGAGACTCTCACCGTGCCCGTGGTGGAGCATTACCGCGCCCAGGGTAAGGTGGTGCAGATTGATGTGACGGAGGAAGGCGAGCCGGAGGACGTTTCCGCCCGCATTGCTGCCGCTATCCGCACCTACTGCGAGAAGTAAAGCATCCCTTTCGTGCGATTCTTTTTCAGCGGGTTGCCTCCATTTCGGGTGGCAACCCGCTTTGTGTTGGCACAAATGCAGAAAATAATTGTAAGCACAGGTCAAAACGAACGGCGGCAGGCACCATTCCCCATCATGGAAATAATGCGGCATGGTATGGATTTTGTTTGAATTACGGTATGGAATCTGTTAGTTTGAAAGCATGTTTTACCGTATATTGACCATTTTTGCCGCTGTGATGCTTTTGGTAACCACCGGTTGTCGGCATACTCTGAAATCCGAAAGCGGGTTGTATGATGTGACGCTGGAGCGCAGCATGAAAGTAGGCGTGGATGGTGTCTGGCTCTGGGGGAAGGGGAATCCTTATGCGAATCAGAAATCCGGGCGCGTTTATATCGCCCCCATGAATGTGTCGCATGTGAAGAATGCTGATGCGCACCTGCTGAATCTTCTCCGGATTCAGATGTACAGCAATATGGTGACCAGTATAGGTACCTCGCTGAAAGAAGCAAGTAAGGCTAACGGGACGGATTGGCGAGTGACTTCCAATCCGGCAGAGGCCTGTGTCCGGATTGATACCGCTCTGGTGCATTTCAAGCCGCAGCGCCCCGGCTTACGCCTGCTGTCTGTTTTCACCATGTTTGCGCCGATTCCCGGTGCCAGCAAGGTGGCCGGTTATCTGGGCGAGGGTGATGTCTGCCTGGAATGCACGATTCGCGACGCCCGCACCGGTACTTTGCTGGCTGCATTCAAGGATTCTAATCGCAAGAAAGCGCGTTTGTACACGGAAGAGGCATACAGAGCCACCGGCAATGCTGACGTAAACCTTCAGGAATGGGCAGAGCGCATGGGCCGCACATTCCGCGAATGCGGGTTGGATAAGCTGGGCCGGGGCGGTACGCTCAAGAAGAGAATAGAGAATCGCTCCATTATAGAAGGTGCTATACTTCATCTGTGATTTCCATGGAGGACGATTTGCAGCAGCTGTTGGAGCAGTATCTGACGGCGCCGGGCTATGAGCCGCAGGATGTGTCGGCTCTGGCGCGGGGGATGGGAATCGATTCCCGCCGCCGTCGGGAGCTTCGTGAGCTGTTGCAATCCTGGCTGGAGCAGGGAAAATTGCTCAAGCTCAGCAAGGCGCGTTATGCCCTGCGGAAACCGGCCGGGGGCAATGTGACCGGGCGGGTAATTCGGCGCGACAACGGTAAGCTTCTGTTCCTGCCTGATGATGACGGACGCACTGCGCTTCGTTCTCTCAGCCCTGCGTATGACGGCGGGGCTCTTTTGCTGCCGGAGCATGAAGCCCGCGGGGCCATGGATGGTGACAGGGTGCAGGCTGCTGTGCGCTTGCATCGGGCCGGCGGGCACCAACGCCGGGGGCGTGGGCCGCGGCGCCCGGATGTCGGGGAACTGTCGCTCCGCGTACGGGTGGAGGAAATCTTGGAGCGCGGGCATAACCGCTGGGTGGGTATTTATAAGTCCGACGGTCGCTACGGCTATATGATGGGAGATGGTAAGACTGCGCCGGAGCGGGTGCGGCTCACCACGCCGCCGCCGCCGGAGCTGCTGCCGTTCATGAGCATTGTGGTGGAGCCGCTCACCCACCCCATTGCCCGCACAGAAGCCACGGGGCGCATCATCTCCGTGCTGGGCTGGCCGGATGATGCCGGTGTGCAGATTACCACCATTATTCATCAGTATGACCTGCCGGAGGCGTTTCCTCAGGAGGTGCTGGACGAATCCGCAGCCATTCCGGAGACGCTTTCGCTCGCAGAGCTGAGCGGGAGGGATGACTGGCGAAAACGGTGCGTCATCACCATTGACCCCGCGTCTGCCCGTGATTTTGACGATGCCATTGCCGTGCGCCGTGTGCCGGAGGGCTGGGAGCTGGCGGTGCATATCGCGGATGTCAGCCACTATGTGCAGCCCGGCTCGGCGCTGGACAGAGAGGCTGCGCGGCGAGGCAATTCCACCTATCTGCCCGACCGCGTCTTGCCCATGCTGCCGCCGCGACTGTGTGACGGAATCTGCTCGCTGCGACAGGGAGAGGACCGCCTCACCCGCCTGTGCCTGATGCGTATTGATGCGGCGGGTGAAACTCGGCATGCCGAGTTCCGCGATGCAGTCATTTGTTCGCGATTGCGGATGAGCTACCCGGAGGCTCTGGCCGTGCTGGAGCAGCGGGGAAGCAGCGGCGATGCAGAGGTGGACGCCATGCTGCACGAAGCGCATACGCTGGCGCAGCTCCTGCGCAAACGTCGCTTCGATAGAGGTTCCCTGAATCTGGATATGCCGGAGCTGCATGTCGTGACGGATGACCACGGCTTCCCCATCGATGTTGAACAGGAGGAGAGCGATATCTCCCACCAGCTTATCGAAGAATTTATGCTGGCTGCCAACGAGGCGGTGGCGCATGCGCTCAATGCCCGAGCCATTCCTACCGTGTACCGTGTGCATGAGGCTCCGGACCCTGCCAAACTTCAGGAATTTGCCGGACAGCTGAAAACCTATGGTATTCCCGCCGGTGCGCTGGCTACCCGCGAGGAACTTGCGCGGGTGATGGAGCGGATACGCGGCCATGCCGATGAGCCGCTGCTCAAGGTGGCGCTGCTGCGGTGCATGATGCGAGCTTGCTATTCATCCAAGGCGCTGGGGCACTATGGCCTCGCCAAAGGGGATTACTGCCACTTCACCAGCCCCATCCGCCGCTATGCCGATTTGCTGGTTCACCGCGGGTTTTGCCGCCTCAGCGGGGGCAAGTCACCACACCTGCCGCAGTTGCCGTCTGCCGGAAAGCTGGACGACATCGCCCGCCATCTGTCGGAGACGGAGCGCATTTCTGCCGCTGCGGAAAACGAGGCAGAGCAGAAAATGCTGCTGATGTATATGGAAAAGCAATGTGAGGCAGAGAATCCACGGATCTGGGAAGCCACCGTTACTGCCGCTTGGGGACAGGGGCTTGTGGTGGAGCTGCCCCTGCTGCGCCTGCGCGGCTTCATCTCCGGTGCAGAGCTTCCCGGCGCTTCCCGCTGGTATCATGAGCGGCACGCCGATTGCTGGCGTTCGTTTGACGGCGCCTGCCTCAAGCCGGGTGATACGGTACGCGTTGTCCCGATCAACATTGATCCCGCTACCGGATTCCTGGATTTCCGCCCTGTTGAGTCCTGATTGCCTCCAGTTTGCGGAGCAGTTGATTGACGATTTCCGGCTGCTGGGCGGCCAGGTTGTTTTGCTCTCCCGGGTCCGTGGAGAGGTTATAGAGCTGTGCTTTCTTTCCGGTTATCAGCTTGAACTGTCCGGAGCGCAGCGCCAGAGGCGAGCCGCCGAATGATTGAGTCACCAGCTCGCTGCGCGCCTCCTGCGAATCTCCCAACAGGGCAGGGAGGTGGTTCTGGCTGTCCTGCATGGAACCCTGCGGGATGTCCTGCCCCACCAGCGCCGCAAGTGTACGCCCCAAATCTACCTGGCACATCAGCGCGTTGCTCTGCCCCGGCGATACCCTGCCGGGCCACCAGACGATGAAAGGCACGCGGGTACCACCTTCAAGCAGCTTGTATTTGCCGCCGCTGTATGGCGCGGCGGGGCGGTGGTTGCGGCAGGCTTCCACGGAGCCGTCCAGATAACCGTCCCCGATGACCGGACCGTTATCGCTGCTGAAGATGATGAGTGTTTCCTCCGGGCAATAGCCATTGTCGGCCAGCGCCTGTCGCAGCCGCCCCAGACAGTCATCCATCTGGACGGTAGCATCCCCGCGAATCCCGAGCTTGCTTCTGCCGCGGAAGCGCGGGTGCGGGTCCCGCGGCACATGGATGTCATTCGTGCCGAAATAGACGAAAATCGGCTGCCCGGCATTGCGGGAGATGAAGCCGATGGCTTCTTCCGTGAGGCGGTCGGCGATATCCTGATCTTTCCACCGGGCGGCGTGCCCACCGGTCATGTAGCCGATGCGGGAGATACCGTCCACGATGGTTTTATCGTGCTGCTTATCCGCAGAGCGGCCCCATGGTTTCAGCATCTCGGGGTGCTCGTGGCCCAGGTATTCACCGGGATAGCGGGTGCCGGGTTTGTAGCTCACGGAAATGGGGTCTGCCGGGTCCAGTCCGTCCACTTTGCCGTTGCGGACATAGACACAGGGGACTCGGTCGCCCGTAGCGGCCATGATGAATGAAAAATCGAATCCCACCTCGCGGGGACTCGGGGTAATCTGCTGATTCCAGTCGATGGGTGCTTCCCCGCGTCCCAGCCCCAGATGCCATTTGCCGATGGCGGCGGTGCGGTACCCGGCGCGCTGCATCATAGCGGGCAGGGTCAGCTCCTCTCCCTTGATGGGCAGAATCAATTTGGCATCACCGGGCAGAATATGGGTTCCCTTGCGGCGCCAAGCATACTGCCCGGTGAACAGGGAATAGCGCGAGGGGGTGCAGACAGCGGCGGTGCTGTGGGCATCCGTGAAGGTGAGGCCCTCTTCTGCCAGTCGGTTCAGATTCGGACAGGGTACCTCTGCGCATCCGGTTACGGAGGTGTCATTGTAGCCCAAATCATCCACATAGAATAACAGGATGGCGCGGGGCTTTTCCACCGCCGACAGTGGCAGTGCAGCCATCAAAAGGGTGAGTAGTATTCGTTTCATGGGTCAGACGCGTTTGCGGGTCCATTTCAGCCCGTGGAGCATGCGGGTGAGCAGCAGGTACTCTACTGCCATATCCACGGTGATGAGTATCCAGATGCCAACCAGCGTGATGCTTTCCGGCCACAGGGCATTCCATACCACCAGACAGAGGAAACGGAAGAAGCCCATGCAGCCGAAGGAAACCAGCATCACTCTGCGAGTGTAGCCTGCTCCGCGCAGGCACATCTTGATGATGAGCATGGCGGCGTAGAAAGGCTCGGCTATCAGGAAGACCTGTACCACCGGCACCACGGCATTCAGAAGCTCGCGCGAATTGCCGGCAAAGATACCGCCGAAGAATTCCGGGAAGAGGTAGAATACCACACCCATGGCTCCCATGAAAACCACGCTGTAAAGCACGCATTTGCGCACGGTAGCCAGCGCCATGCGCGCGCTGCCGGTGCCCAGGTACTGCCCCACCAGGGTGGCGCCTGCCATGCCGATGGCAAAGCCGGGCAGGAAGCTGAGTGATTCGATACGGATGGCGATGTTGTGGGCGCCCACGGCGGCATCTCCCAGCGAGGAGATGATGCGCAGAACGTAAATCTGTATCAGCCAGATGCCGGCCACCTCCAGGGCTTGCGGTAGCCCGATACTCAGGATGCGGTACATCTCCCGCCAGTCCGGTCGCATGGAGCTGAGCTGCAGAAAGAGCGGAGGCAGGTAGCTTTCTCCCTGTTCTGCTGCGTACTCATCCGGATTTTCTCCCTGCAAGACCTGTTTCATGTGCCGCGTGCGGCGCACCAAGATGCCCAGCAGCACCGCTGCCGCAACGGCCATGCCGCCGATAAGCCCGAGCGCCAGACCTTCCACAAAAAGTCCGCAGCCATAGACCAGTATGATGCTGAATACGATATTGAGCCCATCCACCAGCAACATGATGATAAAGGGCGTCTTCGTATCTCCCGCCCCGCGCAGAGCGGCGTTCACCGCAAAGACAATGCCGGAGAATACGGCTACCCAGCACCCCGTGTGCATGTAGCGCAGCGCTACCTCGCGGGCAAAGTCGCTCAGCTGCAGGACGACAGTCACCAGAAAATCTGCCGTGGCGTACATCAGGATGGCCGACAGCAGCCCGGCCAGCAGCCCCAGCATGGCCGCTTGATTCGCCGTGTAATTCGCCGCGCCGAATCGGCGGGCACCCGTCATGCGGCTCACGATGGCGGTGGCTCCCATGCCCACCGCTCCCTGCATCAGGAATCCCAACCACAGCACGTAGCCTGTGATGCCGATACCGGAGGCAATTTGGGTGGTCATGTGCTCATTGCTGCCCATGCCGGTGGCCAGTACCAACGAGGTGGAGGCGCAGATGAAGCTCATCACCTGTTCCAGCAGCGGCCAGAGAGCGATGGTCACAATTTGCCGCGGCAGACTCATGCCGGCCAGTTTGCCGCCGAGTCTGCCCTTCACCATTCCGGCGCGGACCTTGCCCTCTCTTCCGTCTCCGATACTCATTGACCGCCCTTATTAAACCACAGTTTTTCTATATTGAACAGTCTCTTTTTCAGAAAAATGCCTCGCTGTCAGCTCAGCGCTTCTGCGGCACGGTTGATGGCGCCTTATCTGTGGTGGTGCCCCCCATGGTGGTAGCCGTGATGGGGACCATGATGGTGGCTGTGATGGTGTCCATGGTGGTGGCAGGCACTGCATACGAGTGCCGCGAAAAGGGAAATAATGGCAATTTTTTTCATATCCATCCCCTATACCATATCTTTTAGTAGGTTGTCAATCTTAATAAATAAAAAAAATAAACAATTACTAAAATTAAATAAAACAGGCTGAATTATACGCCTGCATGAAAATAGCAGTTCTCGTCGACTCGGCGTAATGGGAGTCAACCGCTACATCCGTATTTTTTGCGCAGCGGGGTTATGCAGATGTAGCGCCGATGATGAGGTTGAGCGCACGGAGGGTGACGAGTCGGCGCAGTTGCCGGCGGTCGAGTTTGGGCTGAAGGATGGTTTCCGTGTGCAGGGGCTTTCGGGCGCCGCGTCTGGTCAGGGCCAGGCAGATGGTGCCGACGGGGGGCTCTCCTTCTGCGGCGGTGGGGCCGGCGTTGCCGGAGACGGCGATGGCGATGTCTGCGCCGGCCTGTCGCATGGCGCTTTCTGCCATGGCGGCTACTACGGGTTCACTCACCACGCTGAAGGTCTCTATCAGCACGGGCGGCACATCCAGCAGGCGCTCCTTGGCCTCGTTGCAGTAGGTGACCCAGCCGTAGCGGAATGCGGCAGATGCGCCCGGCACTTCTGTCAGCGCGGCGGCAATCATGCCGCCGGTGCAGCTCTCTGCCGTGGCAACGGTCAGCCCCGTCAGTTTCAGGCTTTCCACTGCGGCAAAGGCGGCCAGTGCAATTTCGGAATCCATGTTCAGTCCTCCTCCGGCAGTTGAATGGCCACGGTGGCAAAGGCAGCCATGCCCTCGCGGCGGCCGATGGCTCCCAGCTTCTCGTTGGTGGTGGCTTTCACGCCCACCCGTTTGGGAGAGACTCCCAGTATCGGCGCCAGGGTCTCTTTCATCTGCGGGACGTAGGGCATGATTTTCGGCGCTTCGGCAATCAGCGCGCAGTCGGCATTCACCAGTCGCCCTCCGCGCTCTTTCAGCAGTGCCACCGCTTTTTCTACAATGCGAAGCGAGCAGATGTTGCGGCAGCTTTCATCGCCCGGAGGAAACCAGTAGCCGATATCCGGCTCGCCGAGCGCTCCCAGAATGGCATCTGCCAGTGCGTGACACAGCACATCGGCGTCGCTGTGGCCTGCAAGCCCCTTGGTGTCGTGCACCTTTACCCCGCCCAGCCACAGCGGGCGCGGTGTTTCGGAAAAACGGTGTATATCATATCCCAGCCCTGTCAGAGTCAGCATCATGCCCTTACTATAGCACAGCTCTGCCGCTTCGGCGACAAAAAAGAAGCGCGTTTGCCGTGTCTGCTCTCCCTTTTCGGTAAAAAAATGCGTCCTCGTGAAAATTTGTCTTGCTTTTTATTTAGAATTATTCTAAATTGCGCGCATGAGCAACTTATTTATAGAATATCCGAAGTGCACGACTTGCCGCAAGGCCCGCAAGTGGCTGGAGGAGCAGGGGGCTGAGTTTACCGATCGCCACATTGCCGAGCAGGCTCCGACAGCGGAGGAGCTTCGCGCATGGGCGGCTTCCAGCGGTCTGCCGCTGAAGAAGTTTTTCAACACATGTGGGATGAAGTACCGCGAGCTGGGGCTTTCCACCAAGCTGGCGAGCATGAGCGACGAGGAGCAGCTGGCGCTGCTGGCTTCCGACGGTATGCTGGTGAAGCGTCCCCTGCTGGTAACGGAGAGCGGATGCGTCATCCCCGGATTCAAGGCTGAGACTTGGCAGAAAGCCCTCGGCATCGGAGAGTGATTTTCCTTGCATACGTGTCCCGCTCGGGTGAAGGAGAGAGCACCCGGGCGGGATTTTTCTTCCTGTCATGGGAGGGGTGATAGATTGACCGGGCGCAGGCGCTGTGCTACAATCCGGTATATCCGTCTCATGAATCCCGGTCTCTTACCATTTGCCGAGCCGACTCTGGCCGATGCATCCCGCGTGCGGGAGTGTGTGGCGGAGGCTCGCGGGCAGGGGAATGATTTATCATTTGCCAATATCTACCTGCTGCGGGAGAAATATGCTACCACTGTGGCGATGGAGAATGGGGTGTTGTATCGGCACTACGGTGGCAACGGTCGTTTGCAGGGTTATGCCTTTCCCTGCGGGGCGGTGGATGCGGAAGCGGCGCTGGGCCGCATTGAGGCAGATGCCGCCGTGCGCCAACGCCCCCTGCAATTCTGCCTGCTCACGGATAAAGAGTCAGAGAGGCTGCGGGACTGGCGCCCCGGCAGGTTCAGCTTTGCCTCAGACCCTGGTGATGCTGATTATCTGTACCGCCGCAGTGACTTGGCAGAGCTGCCGGGCACGGCGTATCACCGCAAGCGCAATCACATTGCCCGCTTTGAAAAGCTCTTTCCCGATTGGCGCTATGAACCGCTGACCGCTGATAACGGTGCGGATGCTCTGATGGTGGCACGCGCCTGGATGGAGGGCAGGGAAGAGGCAGCTGTTGCGCTGGAGCATGAGCTGCGAGCCATTCAGCACGCTTTGGAACATATTGCGGAACTGCAACTGTGCGGCGGGCTGATACGGGTGCGGCAGCAACCCGTTGCCATGTCCATTGCCTCATTCATTTCTCCTGCCGTGGCAGATGTGCACTACGAAAAATGCCTGCCGGCTTTTCGGGATGCGTTTCCGGTCATCAACCGCGAGCTGGCTCGCCGCCTCCGCTGCGATTTTATCAATCGCGAGGAAGATTTGAATCAACCCGGGCTTCGGCAGGCGAAGGAATCGTACCGTCCCGCTCTGCTGTTGTGTAAATACTCTGCCCTCGCTCTCATGTCATGCTGACCCATATTTTCAACTCCTCGGCCTGCGCCCGCTGTCGCCTGTGCTGTAATTTCCGCCCGGCTTCCGTGTGGGAGACTCCCTTTCTGGAGGAGGCTCTCTGCGAGCAGCTGGGCCGTCGTGGCATTCCGCTCTGTACCCGCCCGAACGGCTCCCGCAGCTTCTGCCTGAGCTTCCGAACCAATGCTGCGGATGAGACAGCGGATTGCCCGCTGCTTGATCCGGCCACCGGCTGCACGCTGCCACGGGCAGAGCGTCCCTTTGAGTGCCGCGTCTGGCCGCTGCGGCTCATGCAGGATGAGAGCGGCATGCTCTGCATCGGCTGCTACACGGCTTGCCCGGCGCTGAAAGATGACGAGACGCTGGAGCGCCTGACAACCTATGCCTGTGGGGAGTTGCTGCCCGTGCTGCTGGATTATGCCCGACGGTTTCCGCAGAGCGTTCGCGCACTTCACCCTGCCTACACCCTCCTTTGGAAACAGATGCCATGCCACCCTGGACGCTGAGCGACCCGTACCATGATTTTGACGGGATGGAAGACGAACTGCAGTCCATCGTGGACAAGCAGGGCGTTGGGCTGACAGGGGATGAACTGACCTTCGTGGTGTTCGGTAATTATCTGCCCGCCGGAAATTATGAGGAATGCTGCACCTATCTCCCGGCGGCATTCAACTACCTCCGTACGGGGCAGGATGATTGCTTGGCCCAGATGTGGGAGCATTTGTTTCTCGTCTGGGTGCCGCAGCATATTCATGAATTGCGCCGGGATGGCCGTTTGGAGTCGGTGGTAGCCGAGCTGCGCAGTATTTTTCATGAACGGCTGGATGCCTGGCTGAGCGGCGGGATGTCATCTGCCATGGCGTGCTGCATGGAGTCCTGGTGCCTGGATTTTCTCTGTTCTGCGCTGGTGGCAGAAGATCATGAACGCCTGCTGGAAAAACTGCACCATGGCGGGGTTCATGCCCGCATGCTGTTTTTGGCGATTCATCCCGTCAGCGAACCTTTTTTCAAACACATGTCTGAGCACTGCGCGGACTGCTATTGTCGGGAAGAGGAGGTGGTTGAACGTATCCTCCGGCTGCGCCCGGTTTCCCGCCTACGCTCGTTTCTGGAATTGCTTCAATCCGATGTGTTGGAGTGGCGCATGG
This sequence comes from Akkermansia sp., assembly GCA_045121855.1. GTDB lineage: Bacteria > Verrucomicrobiota > Verrucomicrobiia > Verrucomicrobiales > Akkermansiaceae > Akkermansia. The sequence goes on along the minus strand of JBGVGW010000007.1, from coordinate 63,717 downwards.
AAAGTTTCACACGGCAGGAACTTTTTGAATACTGGTCACGCGTGTTGGAACATGCAGATAGTGCCACGGCTCATCTCCCCGGCGGGCCGGCTTGCCCGGCAGAGTGAATAGTCTGCGGCCTTCTTTTTACCGAGGCGTGGGAAAGCTGCTTTGCGCGAGAATGCTGCTTTCGTAAGATGATGAGCGGAAAGTAGTGCCTATGAGCATCTCGCAGAGGTTGCATGCATCAGAAGAAACGGAAGCGGTTCGCAGGTAATACCGTATAACACGAGGATTGACACAACTCTCCGCATATTTGGCTTGCGGTGGCGGGGCGCTTGTGCTAACGTAGGCGGTGATATGGAATCCGATTCTCCTCACCTACGCGGTGCCCTGGTCGTCTTTGAAGGTATTGACGGCACGGGCAAGTCTACTCAGATTCAGCTGTTGGCCCGATATTTGCGTGGGCTGGGGCTGGAAGTGGTGACCGATTATGAGCCAACCCGCGGTCCGTGGGGAATGAAGGTGCGCGAGGCGGCGCTCTCCGGGCAGCGGCTCAGTCTGGAAGAGGAAATTGACTGTCTGCTTCAGGACCGGCGTGAGCATGTGCGTCACTTTATTGAGCCGGCGCTGGAAGCAGGTAAGTGGGTGTTGCTGGACAGATATTATCTGTCCATGATGGCTTATCAGGGGGCCACGGGGGCCAATGTGGAGGAAATCCGCGAGTGCAATGAAGCCTTTGCAACCGTGCCGGATGTGGCATTCTGGCTGGATATCCCGGTGGAAATGTCCATTGACCGTATGAATGCCCGTGGCAACGGCCACGATGCTTTTGAGAATGAACCTTTCCTGCAGGCGTGCAAGGATATCTATTCTGCCATGGAGATGCCGTGGCTGCACCGAATTGAGGCCGATGGTTCCGTGGCGGAGGTGCAGGCGCGTATCCGCGATGTCATCCGCGAGGAGTTGGGTGTGTGACCAAAAAGTCACGCAGTACGACTTGCATCAGGAGCGGAAAGCTGCTTATATAATCCGGTAACAAGCAATCCCCTATTATGGCAGCACACATTCTGATGGTGGAGGACGATGAGGATATCGCCGACTTTGTCGCCTATAACCTACAGCGGCAGGGTTGGAAAACAACACTGGTGCATGATGGAATTGCCGGGCTGGAGCAGATTCGCACTCTACTTCCGGATTTGGTGATACTGGATATCATGCTGCCCGGTATGGATGGGTTGCAGATTTACCGCGCCATGAAAGAGCAGCCGCTCACGGCCTCCATCCCGACTCTGTTCCTGTCGGCGCGTGCCCAGCTGGAGGACAGACTGGAGGGATTGCAGTTGGGGGCGGATGATTATATGACCAAGCCTTTCAGCCCTCGTGAACTGGTGCTGCGCGTGCGTAATATCCTCAGCCGCGCCTCGGCTTCGGCGGTGCAGCTGTTGCTGCACAGCGGGGAGCTCGTGCTGGATAAAAACATGTTGCAGGGTAGCCTGCGCGGCGAGCCGCTGGAGCTGACCACGGCAGAGTTCAAACTGTTGGCCTACCTCATGGAGCGCCCGGGAAAGGTGCAGGATCGATATGAGCTCCAGAAAGTGCTCTTCGGCTATGCGGATACCACGCAGTCGCGCGCGCTCGATACGCATGTGAAGCGCCTTCGTCGTAAACTTGCCGATTATGCCGATTGCGTGACGACGGAGCGAGGCGTGGGCTATTGTTTCACGCCTAAAGAGTCACTTTAACCACCCTTTCTGCATAAAAAAACGCCTTTTCTTCCCAATTTGCTTGACATTTGGCCGAATTGGAGTAGAATCTGCCCACCAAAACGAAAAACCACAACAATTTTCTAAACCATTATGGCACACACTCAGTCCGCTAAGAAGCGCATTCGTCAGACAATCGCCCGCACCGCTGTCAACCGTTCCGTTATCTCCCGCGTTCGCACTCTTCGCAAGAAGGTTGCCGTGGCCGTAGAGAGCAAGGACAAGGAAGCCGCTGTGGTTGCCTACAACACGTTCGCCTCTGCCATCGACAAGGCTGCCAAGAAGGGCACTGTGCCGGCCAACCGCGCCGCCAACTACAAGAGCAAGGCTGCCAAGGCTGTCGCCTCCATCGCCTGAGTTCCCTTTCAGGTTTTCCGTTTTTGAGCTTCATGACGGGGTATCGGGCAACCGATACCCCGTTTCAACTGATACCATGAGAAGGGATTGCAAGGAAATAGCCACCACGGTGGCCAATGACCCCGGCAGCTACAAGCTCTGCGCTGTCTGCGGAGCGATTGTGGATAAAAATGCAGAATCCTGCCCTGATTGCGCCGCCTACCGCTTTGATGAAGATGAGGAGCGCGTGGTAAACGCTGCTCTGGATTTAGGCGCACACGGCTCTTCCGCTATTTCTCATCTGGATACACTCGAGTGAGCGCGGCGTTTGTGTAAATGCTGTGCGATATCAATTTGACGAGGGGCTGATGGCCCCTCGCTTTTTTTGCCCGGTAGGAGGGGGCGTGTATTGCCGGAGAGCTGCGGCCCGCTGATAAGGGAAGAATACGGCAGAAAAAATCCCCGCTGTATGATGAATACAGCGGGGAAATGAGAACAGTATAGGTTCTTCCGATTAGAACGCGGTGATGAGCGGCCAGGTGCCCAGCACGATGAGGGCAATGGCGCAGGCGGTCATCACGCAGGCCGTGCAGAAGGGCACGCAGAGCGGCTTATCCTCTGCCTGGGGCTTCTCCCAGTACATGGCGCGGATAATCTTGAAGTAATAGTAGAAGCCTGCGGTAGCTGTAATCACCATGATGGGCAGCAGCCATATCAGGCAAGTCCAAGACTGCATGGCAGCCACCAGAGAGATGAACGAGGCCATCTTTACCATGAAGCCCATGGTCAACGGAACACCGGCCAGAGAGGCGAAGCTGACCACGATGAGGAAGGCCGTGCGCGGGTTGGTCTTGCCCAGACCGCGGAAGGCGGATATTTCCTCGCTGTCGCGCTGGGTGCGCACCATGGCGATGGCAAAGAAGGCTGCCACAGTGGCCAGCGTGTAGGCTGTCAGGTATTGGAAGGTGAGAGCTTCCACCGGACCGCTGAGGTTCACGAAGAACACCAGAATGAAACCGGCCTGACCGATGGAGGAGTAACCCAGCAGGCGCTTGGCGTTGCTCTGGAAGAGTGCGCCGAGATTACCAATCAGCAGGGTAGCAGCAGCCACAATGCCGAAGACGCATACCAGCATGTCAGCCACGGAGACACCCGGGATGGCCAAGTCGCGGAAGGGGACAACCAGCGCGCAGAGCAGGGCAAAACCTGCGGTCTTGGAGGCCACGGCCAGGAAGGTCGTGGTGGGGGTGGGTGCACCCTGATACACATCGGGAATCCAGATGTGCATGGGAGCTGCACCGACTTTGAAGAATGCACCGAGGAAGAGCAGGGCCACGGCCATCAGGAAGCCGATGGCAACTGTGCCGGAGGCAACGCTGCCGCCGCGCAGAGTGTCAAGCACCACGGCGGAGTCCAGGATGAAGGTGCCGCTCATGCCGAAGTACCATGCCGCACCGAACACGAGGATGCCCGTGCTCATGGCGCCCAGCACCAGATACTTGATGCCGGCCTCGATGGAGCCCTGGTTGCGGCGGAAGTATCCGGCCAGCACGTAGGAGGTCAGCGTGACCACCTCCAGGCTTACAAAGACCATGATGAGGTCGGCGGCCTGAGTGAGGCAGAGGATGCCCGCGCAGGCTACCAGCGGCAGAGCGTAGAACTCGCCCGTGCCTTCGTCATTGCTGCCGCCTGCGATGGAGTCGCAGCAGACCTTGGTGTAATCGAATGCCACCAGAATGCTCAGGCCTGTGGCAAGGCATGCCAGGAAGCTGTAAGCGTTGGTGTGTTCACCGCTGACGGTGAGGCAGGCCACCAGCAGCGCACCGATGGCTGCTGTGAGGGCGTAGGCACGCTTAGGCAGGGCCTTGATGAAGGTGTCTGCCATGAGCAGAACCGCAGCAATCCCGATGAGGATGAAGGCCGGCGTGAACTGACCCCAGGTGTAGGTTGCCGAGCAGTATGTTGCAATGTCGTTCATATCGTTATCGGGTGATGGTTCAGATGAGGTTCATGAGCAGCTGCGGGGCGATGCCGAACAGCACGATGAAGACAGCCAGGAATCCGGCAGAGACGATGTCGAGGGCGCTCAGCTTCGTGGCGCGCTCGGAGGTGTGACCGATTTCGCTCTCGAAGATGTTGCGGAAGGCTCGCAGCATGTAAATGGCGCTGATGACCAGCCCCCACAGGGCGAAGACCAGCGTCAGCTGCACGGCGCCCAAACCGCCGAAGAGGGCAGCGATGGCGTTGAGCGCGCAGGTGATGCCGCCGAATATCCAGGCGAACACGCAGCCGATGCCCCAGGGCAGGTTCTGCAGCCAGTTGATGCTGCAGGAGAGTACGTCGCAACCGGTGGTGGCGACGGCAGCGCCCGGCTGCCAGTTCTCGAAGCAAGAGACGAAGACGGTGTATTCACCGGCGAAGTTGGCCAGCAGCGGCAGACCGATGGAGGCCATGCCGGCCAGACCGAACAGGAAGCCCAGCAGCGGCAGCTTGCGGGCGAGACCGCCCATGGAGTCGAGCTCCAGCGTGCGGGTCTGGCTTTCAATCTGCCCGGTGAGCAGGAAGAGCATGGCAATGGTCAGACCGTGTGCCAGCATCAGAACGGCGGCGCCGGAGTAGGCCAGCATGTTGTTTCCTTTGTCTGCCACGAAAGCGGCGAAAGCAAGGAAGATGTAGCCCATGTGCATGACGGAGGAGTTACCGAGCATGTAGTCCAGACGCGTCTGAGAAACTGTCACGTAACCCACCCACAGGATGTTACCCAGCAGGAGCAGAAGCAGCAGGTTGTTCCAGCTGCCGAACATATCGGCGCAGCGGGGACCGAATGCTGCCGCCAGCGTGAAGAGACCGTACAGACCGAACTTCTTGAGCACACCCGCATGCAGCATGCTGATGGGGGTGGGGGCGCTGGCATAGGCCGGAGCTGCCCAAGTGTGGAAGGGGAAGAGCGATACCAGCGTGCCGAAGCCTACAATCAGCAGCCCGGCAATCAGGCAGGGCGTGGTCGGCGTGATGCCGGAAGCCACGGACGTTGCCAAATCGGAGAAGGTCCAGGCGTGCATCTGGGTGCAGAGCAGCAGCAGACCCGCCAGCAGCACCATGGAGGCCAGACCCAGATACACCGTGGCGGTCCAGGCGATGGTGCGGCGGTCACCGCGGCCATAGCAGCCGATCATGATGAATGTGGGGATGAGGGCGAGCTCATGGAAGCCGTAGAAGGCGATGATGTTGTCGGACATGAAGGCGCCAAGGGCACCGGCAGACAGCAGCAGCGTGGAAATCGACCAGCTGCGCTCGGCATCCTTGTCCGGGGCTTTCATGCCGATAACGGCGGCAAAGGTCACCAGCACGGACAGCAGCACCATGATTTTGCTGAGCGGCAATGCCAGGGTGAACTGGATGGGCTCTCCGCAGAAGGTGGAGAGACAGGCAGCACTGCAAGCGGGGCAGAGGAGGGAAGCAATGATGGCTCCCACGCCCAATACAAGCATGATGGCTGCAGCCGTTGTCGCGGTGAGGCGACCCGGCGTGCGGAGCAGTCCGATGAGGGCTGCGGCAATCACAGGTACGAGAATAAGCCAGATAAGCATGATTGTGATATCAGGTTAGTGTGTTAAGTGGGCGATGAGAACGATGATGATGAGGATACCCAGCCCTGCCACGCAGGAATAGGCGCGCAGTGAGCCGCACTGTATCCAGCTGAGCATGATGCCGATGCGGCCCACCATCCAGGAGAGCCCCTGTACCAGCAGCCCGCGGATGAGGGCGGAGTCGATGAACTCAATGATGTGAGCACCGCACTGCTGCAGGCCACCCACCAGCACCTTGTCATAGATGGTGTCGATGTAGAGACGCTTGCGGAGGGCGGTGGAGATGAAGTTGTTGCTCAGCGGATCGGAGCTGCGCTTGCCGAAACCGTAGACCACGATGGCTGCTGCCAGACCCAGCACCAGCGCACCAAGGCTCACGTAGAAGGTGAAGCCGAAGTGGAAGCCGGGAGCGGTGAAGCCCTCAGCAGGCACCAGGTAATCAGCCACAAAGCCGTAGCCGGAGATGATGGCCATGACAGCCAGCAGCAGCAGGGGCAGCAGCATGGTCGGCGAGGCTTCGCGGGCCTCCTCCGCGCCATGAGCGCGTGCCGGACCGAAGAAGGCTACCAGGCAGAGACGTGCCATGTAGAAAGTGGTGATAGCGGCCACGCCGGCACCAATCCAGAAGAAGGTGGGACTGTTGACGATGGCGGCATCAAGAATGGCTTCCTTGGAGAAGAAACCGGAGAAGCCGGGAATGGCGATGAGGGCGAAGGTGCCCATGAGGAAGCAGAGTACGGTCACGGGCATGCGACGAGCCAGACCGCCCATCTTCCAGATGTCCTGTTCGTGGTGGCAGCAGACGATGACGGCGCCGGCACCCAAGAAGAGCAGAGCCTTGAACCATGCGTGCGTGTACAGGTGGAACATGGCGGCTTCACCGGCCAGCAGACCAACGGCCATGACCATGTAGCCCAGCTGGGACAGGGTGGAGTATGCCAGCACGCGCTTGATGTCGTCCTGCTGGGTGGCGATGATGGCCGCCATCACGGCGGTGATGGCACCCACGGTGGCAATGACCATGCAGGCGGTCTCCGTGAAGGCACCGGTACCCATGCTGATTTGCAGACGCACCATCATGTACACACCGGCGGCCACCATGGTGGCGGCGTGGATGAGGGCGGACACGGGCGTGGGGCCTTCCATGGCGTCCGGCAGCCACACATGCAGCGGGAACTGGGCGGACTTACCGATGGCACCGCAGAAGAGGCAGATGACGGTCACCGTCAGTAGGCAGGGAGTCACTCCGGCAGTGGCGGTGCTCATGTTGGCAAAGGTAAGGGTGCCGAACACGCCGAGGGTGAGCAGGATGCCCAGCAGGAAGCCGAAGTCGCCCACGCGGTTGGTGATGAAGGCTTTCTTGGCAGCATCGGCAGCGCTGGCCTTGTGGAACCAGTGGCCGATGAGCAGGTAGGAGGAGAAGCCCACCATTTCCCAGCCGATGAAGGTCATGGCCAGATTATCAGCCAACACGATGGTGCTCATGCTGAACATGAAGATGCTCAACCCGGCGAAGTAACGGCTCAGGTTCGAGCTGTCGCCCTTCATGTAACCGATGGAGAAGATGTGCACCAGCAGGCCAATGCCGGTTACTACCAGCATCATGCGCATGGCCAGCGCATCCATGGTCAGACCCAGATGCAGGGACAGGGTGCCTGCGTCCATGGGCATCCAGGTGTAGATGTCCGGAGTACCGGTTTGCCAGCCGGAAAGGTAGGCAACACACAGGGCAAAGGTGCCCAGCGCGGACAGGATGGAGAGTGTGGCGGCCGTTTTGGGGCACTTGTGGAAGACCACCCAGTCAATGGCTGCCACCAGCAGCGGCAGTACGAGGAAGAGCCAGGGAAGATTCTGTATCATATCTGTATTGCTGAGAGGTTAGTCTTTGAGTGTGTTGAGAGCGGAGCTGTCCACCGTGCGGCGGGCTCGGAACATGGCAACGATGAGTGCCAGACCAATGGAAACTTCAGCCGCGGCAATGGCCACGATGAAGAGGGAAAGCACCTGTGCATCGTACACCGGGATGCCTTCTGTACCCTGTGCGCGGGAGAAAGCCACCAGCGAGATGTTGGCCGCGCTGAGCATCATCTCCAGACACATGAACACCACGAGGATGTTTCTGCGGATGAGTACCCCGGCCAGCCCGATGGAGAACAGGATGCCTGAGAAAATCAGGTAATGTGCTAACGGAATTGTCATGGGTGTGTGTGAAAGGGGTTAGTCTTTGCGAATCTTGCGGGCCAGAGCAACCGCGCCCACCGTGCCGGAAAGCAGGGCAAAGCTCAGAATGACAAAGGCGATGTTGTACTGAGAGAACAGGGTCTTGCCCAGCAGCTTGACGTCCGGATACCCGGTGACGGCTGCGGCGGCCTCCGGGCTCATGTCCGGGTTGGCGGCCAGGTTGGCAGCCTTGCTGTCCAGCTGCGGCAGGGAACCGCCGAAGCCGGCAGCGCCGATGGCGGGCTTCTCTGCCTTGGCTTCATCGGTCACAGCCAGTGCATCAATGTTCTCGCAGGCGGTGATGACCGGGCAGGCGCCTTCCTGTGCGCCCGGCAGGTGCAGGGCCACGTGTGTGACGATTCCGGCGAAGACGGAGGCAACAACTACGCCCACTACCATGGGCATCAGCCCGGAGTGCTCCTCAGCCTTCACGTCGAGCATCATCACGACGAAGAGGAAGAGTACCAGGATGGCGCCGGCATAGACGATGAGCTGGACAATGCCCATGAACTGAGCACCCATGCCGAAGAGGATGGCGGCGGTGAAGCCGAAGCTCAGAGCCATGTTCATGGCCGATGTCACGGGGTTGCGGAATGCTACCACGCCGATGGCGCACAGGGCAGCCAGTGCCGCAAACACGTAAAAGATAATTTGACAAATGGCGGATTCAAACATGGCGGTATATTATTTATATTGGTTCCACTTGTTAATCAGACCTTTGCGCGTGCCGCCCAGGCGGTAGAGCGTCTCCTTGTTGCGGACGGCGTTCTTGCGATCGGTCATGGTGATGAGGTATTCCTTGGAGAGGAAGATGGCCTGCTCCGGGCAGACTTCCTGACACATGCCGCAGTAGATGCAGCGCAGCATGTCAATCTCAAACTCCTTGGGAGCTTTTTCCTGTTTCTGGCATCCGCTCTCCGGGGAAACCTCACCGGGGGTCACGGTGATGGCGCGAGCCGGGCAGATGAATTCGCAGAGCTGGCAGGAAACGCAGCGCTCGCGTCCGTCCTCGCCGCGCACCAGTGTGGGTGCGCCGCGGTAGTATTCGGGCAGGCGGTCATCCCAGCGCTGCTCGGGGAAGGGCATACAAGCGCCCACACCCTTGCCGTTGAATTCTTTTTTGGCCGGGGTCTTGCCCAGAAGGGAAAGCACCAGGTGCTTGAGGGTGATGCAGAGCCCCTTGACGAGCTCCACCACGTACACCTTGTCCAGAATGGAGAACTTGGGTCGTTTAATCTTGATGTAAGACATGATGAGTGAAAGGGGTTACTTGATGAAGTACAGAACGGCGGCGGTCAGGAAAATGTTGGCTACGGCCAGCTCCAGGAAAACGAGCCAACCCAGCTTCATCACCTGGTCCCAGCGGAAGCGCGGCATTGTCCAACGCACCCACACGAAGAAGAAGATGAAAGCCACCAGCTTGATGAGGAACATCAGGAACTGGCAGAGCACGGCCACCCAGTCGCACCAGGAGGCCAGCGCTTCATCGAGGCCGAAACCGATGGACCAGCCACCCAGGAAGAGCGTGACCACCAGCGCGGAGCCGATGACCATGGCGGCGTATTCGCCCATGAAGAACGAAGCGAACTTCATGGAGGAGTATTCCGTGTGGTAACCGCCCACCAGGTCGGTTTCACATTCTGCCATATCGAAGGGGGTACGGTTGGCTTCTGCAAAGACGCAGGTCACGAAGATGACGAAGCTGAGCGCCATCGGCACCATCATGGCCCAGCGCTGGATGCTCAGACCCTCACCCCAGAGCGGCAGGAGCGTCCAGCCGTTGGCGGCCTGGTTGCTCACAATGTCCTGCAGGTTGAGCGTACCGAACATCATCAGCAGGGGGATGATGGAGAGGCCCATGGCCACCTCGTAGGAGATAAGCTGAGCCGTGGCGCGCAGACCACCCAGGAACGGGAACTTGGAGTTGGAGGACCAACCGGCCATCGTAAGACCGTAGACGGAGAGGCCGGAGATGGCGAAAATCCACAGCGGGCCGATGCCGATGTTGGCCACCACCATGTTGATATCGCCCCAGCAGGTGGAGGCAGAGGAGGCAAAGGGAACCACGGCGGCTGCCACCATGGGCGGACCCAGCACGAGCATGGGGGCGATGGTGAAGTAAATCTTACGCACGTAGGAGGGGGTGTTTTCCTGCTTGAGGAAGAGCTTGCCGCCGTCCAGACAGGGCTGCATCAGACCGAAGGTCGGGATGTCGCGGTCGAGCTTCAGCCAAGTGCAGAGCTTGGCAATCCAGCAGGTCTCCGGAATGCCGAAGTAGTGCAGCACTTTTTTGAGCGGCTGCTTTTCCTTGCTGCCGTAGCGCTTGAAGAGAGTCAGCGGAATGCCGGCGCGGTTGGGACCGGGACGGTCCTGAATCCAGCCGGCGACTCGGCGCTCAATCCACACGGAAAGGACAACGAATGCCAGAATCACAGCGAACATCAGCACCAACTTGATTACCGTGGTAATCAGGTAGAACCAGATGTCGTTTTCCAGCAGGTTGTCGCACCAATTTAAGATAGCGTCCATCATATCAGGTTTATATTACGTTGGTGTTGAGATTAGTTCTTAGCTTTTGTACGCTCGATGAGGGGGATGGTAACGCCGGTGTTCAGAATTACCTTGCCCTCGTTGCCGATGTTGCCCCAGGTGAGGCCCTTCATCGGTTCGAACTCCTGTGCCATTTCCTCCAGTACCATCATCGGTGTGGGGCAGGCAATCACTTTCACGCAGTCGCAGCCCAGACGCTCAGACACATCGCGGAAGATGGCCCAGTCGGAGTGGGCTTCACCCATCGGCTCGATGGCCTTGTTCAGTCGCTGGATGCGGCCTGCCACGTTAATCATGGTGCCGTATTTCTCTGCGAAGGTGACACCGGGCAGCACCACGTCGGACATGCGCGTGGTTTCGTTTTCGCTGTGGTGAATGGTCAGCAGGTAATCCAGCCCTTCCAGGTCTTCCTTCGTGAAGCCGGCTTCCGGGGTGGTCAGGTCTTCACCCAGAGCAATGACGAAACGGATGGTGCCGTTGCGCACACCGCGTCGGATGGCATTCAGACCGGTACCGGTTTTGCCCAGAATCATCTTCACACCGTTGGTGTTCGGGTTGCGATCCTCGCTCACCAGCATGTTGTCGCCGGCGCCCTTGCGGGAAACGATGTCGAGCTTCGTGATGCCGAGCTGGCGAGCCAGGGCGCGCACCATGTAGAGCTCCTCGTTGGTCATGCGGGCAGAGGCCACGATGGCGGTCTCTGTGGGGGCGCACTTGTGCAGCTGTTCCACTACGAGGTTGAGCGCAGAATCCCACGTGGTGGGACGCTGAGGAGCCTTGGCATCCGTCTTGACCAGGGGAGAGAGGATACGCTCCGGAGCATTGATGTACTTGTAGTTGAGACGGTGGCTGTCGGGCATCCAGCAGCTGTTCACCTCGTCATTCTGGCGCGGGGTGATGCGGTACACCTTGCTCTCGCGGGTCCAGATGTTGATGTTTGTGCCGGTGCCGCAGTTCACGTCGATGGTCGGCGTGCTCTTCAGGAACCAGACGCGCATCTGGAAGCGGAAGTCCTTGCTGGTGAGAGCGCCCACGGGGCAGAGGTCCACGGTGTTCATGGAGTAATTGCTGTCCAGCGAGGTGCCGGGATAGCAGGAAATGGCATTGTGCGTGCCGCGGTTCACAACCCCCAGCACGTCCTCACCCACGATTTCCTTCATGAAGCGGACGCAGCGGCGGCACAGCACGCAGCGCTCCTGATCCAGATTCACGCGCGGGCCGATGGGCAGGTTCTTGCCCTTCTTTGTCTTGGCTTCGGTGAAGCGGTGGGTACCGCGTCCGTAGTCGGCTGTGTACTCCTGCAGCTTGCATTCGCCGGCCTGGTCGCAGATGGGGCAGTCCAGCGGATGGTTGGTGAGCAGGAACTCCAGCACGCCCTTGCGGGCCTCTTCGGTCATCTTGCTGTTGGTGCGGATGCCCATGTTCTCACCCACGGTATTGGCGCAGGCGATGATGGCTCGGGGCATCCAGGAGATGGGCTGATAGCCGTTCTCATCATAGGTGGGGGCGGCACCGGGCGCCAGGCGCGGGGGCATGCCCTGTTCCACCAGGCACATGCGGCAGGAACCCACGATGGAGAGCTTCGGGTGATAGCAGAAGGTGGGCACGTGTGCACCCACGGAGTTACAGGCATCCACGATGCGGGTGCCCTTGGGGAATCGATACCATGTGCCGTTAATCTGGACATTGACCTTGCCTTCTGCGGCTGCGGCGTCCTTCGGCAGTATTGCGGGAATAGAGCTCATGTAGGTAAGAGAGGTTTAGTCTTCGCGAATCAGGTACTTGCGGGCCTCGGCCGTCTCCGGAGAGTGGGCCTTGAGGGCGTTGATGGGCTTGGTGAGCGCCAGGAACTCTTCCCGGAACTTGGTGGTAAATGCCTGGGTGGGCCAGGAGCATGCCTCGCCAAAGGCACAGACGGTGCGTCCGCAGATGTTGTCTGCCACGGATTTGAGCAAATCGACATCCTCCGGGGAGCCCTTGCCCTCGCAGATGCGGGTGGAGAGCTTGAGCATCCACGGGTTGCCTTCGCGGCAGGGGGAGCACTGCCCGCAGGACTCCCAGGCGAAGAAGCGGTTCAGGTTGTTGAGCACCTTGGGCATGCTGCGGGAATCATCCATCACAATCACACCGCCGGAACCGCTCATGGAGCCGAATTTGGCGATGGAGTCCAGATCCAGCGGGATATCGAACACGCTCATCTCGCGCACGGTGCCGTCGGGGTTGCGGTCCTTGAGCACCTCGTCGCAGCGCATCACCTTGGCAGAGGCACCGCCGGGGATGATAGCCTTGAACTTGCGGCCGCGCTTCGGGCCGCCGCAGATGTCGTACAGAAGCTCACCGTAGGTGATGGAGCCGGAAATGATTTCGTAATAGCCCGGGCGGCGCACATCGCCGGACACGCCGATGATGCGGGTACCGGGGGAGCGCTGGGCGCCCTCTGCGGCATAGGCCTCGCCGCCGCGCATGAGCACCTGGCGAACCTGGCAGAGAGATTCAACGTTGTTCACGATGGTCGGGCAGCCATACAGACCGATGGCGGCAGGGAAGAAGGGCGGCTTGATGCGCGGATAGGGGCGCAGACCTTCAATGGAGTTGATAAGACCGGTTTCCTCACCGCAGATGTAGGCACCGGCGCCGCGGTGTACGATGATTTCCAGGTCAAAGCCGCTCTTGAGGATGTTCTTGCCGAGGAATTTCTTCTTCTTGGCTTCCTCGATGGCGGTTTGCATGATTTTGGCTGCCTCCGGGAACTCTTCGCGCATGTAGATGACGCCGAAGTGAGCCTGCACGGCATAGCAGGCGATAATCATGCCCTCCAGCAGCTGGTGTGGGTCCTGGTGGACCACAAAGCGGTCCTTGAAAGTGCCGGGCTCGGATTCGTCGCAGTTGCAGACCAGATAGACGGGCTTGGTGTTGCCCTTCGGGATGAAGGTCCACTTCACGCCGGTGGGGAAACCGGCACCGCCGCGGCCGCGCAGCCCGCTCTTCTTCACTTCGTTGATGACGTCGGCAGGCTCCATTTTGATAGCCTTTTTCAGCGTCTCATAGCCGCCGTCCTCCATGAAGCATTTGATGGAAGGATTGTATCCCTCGCGGTCAATGTTACGGAAAATGCGGCGCGTTTCACGCGGGTGCGGCTCGCGACCGCGAATGTAGGTGATTTCGCTCATGTTTCGCAGAGGGGGTTAGTCTTTCTTGCTGTATTCGCTAATCAGCTTGTCAATCATCTTCGGCGTGACCTGAGAATACAGCGTTTCGTTAATCATCACGTTGGGGCCGAATCCGCAGTTGGCCAGACACTCCACCGGTTCGATGCTCCACAGACCATCCGGGCTCACGGCCATCGGGTGCTCATCGGTGAGCGCTGCGGGATCCACGCCAATCTTGCCGCAGATGTAGGCCAGCAGCTCCTCGCCGCCGGAAAGTGCACAGGCGATGGTGCGGCACACGCGGAAGTGGTATTTGCCGGGGCAGGTGGTGTGGATGCCGGGATAGAAAGTGACCACGCCGGCCACATGGATGGGTGTGCTCTTGCACATTTCCGCAATCCAGGGCATGGCTTCCGGGCAGATGTAGCCGTGCTTTTCCTGAATCATGTGGATGATGGGCAGTACGGCAGACTGTTCCTTGCCCTCCGGGTACAGAGCTACCAGCTTGGCGGCCTCTGCCGTCAGCTCCTCTGTTACCTCGAACTTGGGGAAGTACTTCTCACCGGGAGAAGGCTTGGCCGCCGTCAGGGCGTCAATCGCATTGGGTTGTTCAGACATGTGTGTTCAGAAGTGTTGTCTTTGAAAGGATTTAGCGGTCGCATTCGCCCTGCACGAAGTCGAAGGAACCCAGAATGGCGGGTACGTCACTGACCAGGTGACCCGGCAGCAGCTCCGGCAGGATGGAAAGGGTGCAGTAGGAGGGGCTGCGCATCTTCAGACGGTTGGCAATGCCGCCGCCCTTGGAATCCAGGAAGAAGCCCAGCTCGCCCTTCGGGTTTTCGGCAGCGAAGTAGACCTGACCGACCGGGGCGTTCACGCACTCCGTGCTGACCATGAACTGGCGGATGAGCTCCTCCATGCCTTCCATGGCGGCCTGCTTGTTCGGCAGGATGCCCTTGTCGTTCTGCACCCAGATGGGGCCGCCGGGCATCTTGGCCAGCACTTGGCGGATGATGCGGACGGACTGGCGGATTTCCTCCATGCGCACTTGGAAGCGGGCGTAGCAGTCACCTTCTTCTGCCACGGGTACGTCGAATTCGTACTGCTCGTAGCCCAGATAGGGATTGGTCTTGCGCAGGTCGCGGTTCACGCCGCTGGCGCGCAGGTTGTTACCTGTCATGCCGTTCTGCAGGGCCATCTCCTTGGTGATGACGCCCACGCCGACCAGACGGTCGATAAATACCTTGTTGTGCAGCAGCAGTTTCTCCATCTCATCCACGGTGCGCAGGGCGCTGTCGCAGAAGGCAAGAATCTGTTTCTCAATACCCTTCGGCAAATCGCGGGTCATGCCGCCGATTCGGGTGTAGCTGGAGGTGAAGCGGGCGCCGCAAATCTGTTCGTAAATGTTATGCACGCGCTCCTTTTCTTCGAAAGCATACAGGAAGGCGGTCATGGCACCGGTGTCCATGGCATACACGCCTGTGCCCAGGAAGCAGGAGGAGATGCGCGAAAGCTCGCAGCACAACACGCGGATGGCCTGACCGCGCTCCGGCAGCTCCCAGCCCATCAGCTTCTCCACCGCGCAGGCGTAGGCGATGTTGTTGCTCATCGGAGCCAAGTAGTCCATGCGGTCCGTGTAGGTCACAAACTGGTTGTAGTGGCAGTTCTCGGCAATCTTTTCCATGCCTCGATGCAGGTAGCCAATCACGGGGTCGCAGGATACAATCTCCTCACCGTCAATGACCAGCTTAAGACGCAGCACGCCGTGTGTTGCAGGGTGCGAGGGCCCCATGTTCAGGGACACCAGCTCGCCCTGGTCCTCGGCGTCGTTTTTCAGGTAATCTACCGCTGCGGTTGATGTATCAGGCACTTGTAAAATCGTTGTTGTCTTCATAACCGGTTATATGCAGGGCCACCTCCGGCCACTATCGTGCGGAGATATTAAACACCTTTCACTTGTAAAGTTCAAGCCTAAAGTGCTGCCCGGCAGCGGAAAATCAATCCCCTTTTAACCACTTCTATGGTTAGTTTTATCAAACATTTAGAATTGTTCGAATATTTTTTGGGCATACGTGGGTGGGGGGGCAAAGCCGGTGTTGAGGCGAAAAAACGTTGCAACGCACGTGGCTCGCTGATGGCGAGGGGCGAATTTATTCTTTACATGTCATGCCGAGCGGGCTATCATACTCCCATGTCACCCCCAACTTCCTCTATGCGTTATCTGCTGTATCTGATGCGGCATCCTGCGAGTGCCATTGCGGTCATTTATCTGGTGGTTTGTCTGGCTATCTGGGCTGATAATTGTTGGGCGTCGAGCGGGATGGTGGGAGTAATGTTCGGTATGTTGTGCACAGGTGGTGTGAATGCTCTGCTGATTGTGCTCGCCTCTGCCTGCCGGGATGTGCGTGCGCTGCCTATGGGTGCTGCGCTGACGTTTTGTTCTCTGATGCTTTTCGCTTTTCTTCCGCTGATTTTCCTCCTCATTAAGCAGCTGCCGACGGATGCGCAGGCAGCAGTTGCGATTCCTTTCTATGGTGGTGCAGCAACGGTGCTGCATCTGATGGTATCGCTGGTGTTGTGCGGCGGTGTCCATTGGTTTTCGCGTTCAACAAAGAAAAACTCATGAAGGCTGTTACAAGTGCGTTGCCTTTCGAGTTGCCGGAGGATGAAGAACTGCTCTGGTGTATAAAGAAGGTGCCCGGCATGGATATATGTCAAGGGGGGCTGTGGATAGTTTCGGCCTTGCTGTTGACGGCGCTTTGTTTGTTGCCGAACCTATTGTCGGATGGTCGGGGATATGTTTGTGCAGGCCTTTTGCTGATTCCGTCTCTCATCCTTGTGTGGGCTGCCATTCAGGCGTACAGGCGCGACCGGAGGATTATTTATGCCTTAAGCAATCGCCGGGCTTTTATCATTGAGCATTCGTTGAATCAAGAGGGGGTACCTATCGTTATTTCATTTGCTGTTCGTTCCGGAATGGTATGTGTGAGCCGATATCATCGCAACGGAAATGTGGATTATTATTGGGGCGAAGAACGAATGGGCGGCGTCAGGCATAGAGTAGGTTTTCTTAATGTGCCACCGGAGCTGGACCCCGCCTCGTATTTGATTCGGAGCGGTATTGTCTTATCCCCGGATAAGAACGGTTGCCCTCCTTACCATATTCGTCGCCCGAAGATTGCGGGTAGTGTCGGGTGGAAAAACCTGCTGGGTTTGAGCATTCTTGCTGCTGTTTTGTTCTTGGCTTTTGATGAGGCAAGGTTTTATCTGATGAGCCGGGAGACAACGGCAATTATAGAGTCGTATCAGAAGAGAACGGAGAAAAGAAATAAAGGCAGGAGTGAGGTGGCTGTCTTTTATCCGAAGGTGAGTTTCAGATTGGACAATGGGGAAATGTGTCAGACGGTCAGCTATACGGGCTATGAAAGATGTCCGGCGTATCAACCCGGCAGCCGAATTCCTGTGCGTTACCTTGCGTTCAATCCCCGTAGGGTCACGGTCTGGAATGAAGAGGCACTTTTTCTTCCCGGAGGCATCGCCTTTGTCCTGTTCTGTGGTTTATGGGTAAAGTGGAAAAATGCCGCTGTGGATGTTTTTCCGGTCAGTGCTTCCTGCATTTTTGTTGAGGCTGACCGGTCGGAAGCGTAAGGAAATCCGGTTGTTATGAGTGGGCTACGGGGAGGTTCGGAGTTACACCTCCCAGAGTCTCAGGACACAGGACTGTTGCGGGTGAGTCCAGCGAATGGGCATGCCGGAGGCGAGGAGGGCATCACCACCGAGAGTCTGGCCCTGCAGGGGGCAGTGGTAGCCGGTGGCATCCGGCGCCAATTCGCAGATGCGGTAGCGAGCGTTCGGGTTAAGCCCGTGGAGGGGGATGCGGGTTTGTTGGTCGGTGTAGACGCGCTGGGTAGTATAGGCCAGCAGCAGCGCTTCTCGCCCGTGGGTGTAGAGCAGGGCACAATCCGGTCCGGTATAGGGAGAAACGAGGCGGTACAGGTCGCCCAGCTGGACGATGGAACGCAGCTCTTTGGCCAGTTCCACTCGGGCGCGGATATCGTTCATCTCGTCATCGCTGAGGGTGCGGGGGTCAAGCTCCAGCCCGAGCCGCCCGGCGAGTGCCACATCGAAACGGAATTTGAGGGAGGCTTCACGGTGGGTGTAGCCGTTGGGGCTGGCGGTGAAGTGGCAGCCGATGGCATTTGACGGGAAGAAGAATGAGGCCGACCACTGCATGCGGAGCCGGTCGCAGGCATCGGTATTGTCGCTCAACCAGAACTCCTCATGGAAGGCGGCAGCGCCGATATCCAGGCGCCCGCCGCCGGCGCTGCAGCATTGGAAAGTGACATCCGGGAACTCCTGCCGCAGTTGCCGCATCTGCTCGTAGTACCGGGAGATGTAGTCAAAATAGAGATTGCCTTGCAGGGCGGGGGGAAGGTGCGTGGAACCGGGGTCGGAAATCTTGCGGTTGCAGTCCCATTTTACGTAGGAGATGCCGGGCGTTTCCCGTAGTGTGCGGCGTACCGGCTCGGTGAGTTGCAGGGAGGGGTTGCTGATGTCCAGCACCAGTTGGTGGCGTTCCTCCCGTGGGGGGATGCCGGGCAGCGTGAGTGCCAGCTCCGGGCTGCGGGAGTACAGATTGCTCTTCGGGCAGACCATTTCCGGTTCCATCCAGATGCCGAAATCAATACCGCAGGCGGCAGCATGCTCCGACAACCCCTGCAAGCCCTGCGGCAGCTTGGCGGTGTTGGTCTCCCAGTCTCCCAGCGAGGAGGTGTCATCATCCCGCTGCCCGAACCATCCGTCATCCAGCACAAAGAGCTCTGCCCCGAGCGCGGCGGTGCGCGCCATCATTTGTTTGACGGTGTTTTCATGCACATCGAAATGCACGCCCTCCCAGCTGTTGAGCAGGGTGCGGCGGCATTCCGTGCCGTGCGGCAGTACCCGGTGCCGCAGGTAGCGGTGCATGTTCCGGCTGGCGGTGCCGCAGCCCGTGCTGCTGAACGCCATCACGGCGGTGGGCAGCGTGATACTCCTGCCCGCGCAGAGGGTGTAAGGGCTGTGCTCGAAATCGTGTCCCATGCGGAGGAACAGGTGTCCGTAGCTGCTGTGTTTGAAGCTTAATTTGTAATTACCACTCCATGCCAGCGCACCCAGCAGGCAGTTGCCCTGCTGCTCCTGCGCCGGGGTATCTGTTGCCAGCAGAAAACCCGGCGTGCCCTCCTGCGCGGTCTTGACCCCGGTGGTGCTGCCGACGGAAAGCGTGTTGCCGCAGCGGATGCGTTCCTCGCTCAGGTAATTTTCTCCGGACCATCCGCCGCGGAAGGTGGTGAGGTGGTACTGCCCGGCCCGCAGCGGCAGAGCCGCGCTGTCTGCCCGCACCAGCAGTAAGTCGCCCGCCCCTCGGTTTTCCAAGGTCATGCTCAGCGTGAAGATATCCTCCTCTGCCATGGCTCGGAGGGTCGTAGTTACACCAAATTCCGGGTGACGCGGGTCACTCAGTCGGGCGCGGAGTTCCGTTTCATCTGCTTCCACGGAGTCGACCCTCAAATCGCAGCCTTGTGACCCGTCTGCCCACCGCAGTTGCAGGGCATACTCCCCGGAATAATTTCCCCAGAGCCCGCAGGCATCGAAATCCGTGGAGACCAGCGGCCACTCTGTCGCCGGGGCGGCAAAGGCATCATCCGCGTGGTTCAAACGCACTCCCAGCCGGGAGAAGAGGAGCTTGCCCTGCTCATTGATGCGCAGGGAGCATTGCAGATGCCGGGTAAACAGGTGGTAGACAGACATGGGAAAGCGTGTTACTTGGTCAGTCTAGCCAAGCCCGGTTGGCAAGTCAAGAAATTAGAGGTCGGATATTCGTTTCTCCTCCTGTTGTGGCGGGCTTTTGCTATCAGCCTCAGGATTTGGGGCCGCTGATAAAAAGTTTGAAGTAGCGTCTTGCGGGGTAGTAGAGATACACCTCCCTCATTCGCGTGCCGGTGTCATCATCTTTTGAGCATTCCGTGTATTCCACGATAAGGTCGCGGTAGTTGTCTCCGTTGGAATCTTCCAGAGTGATTTGTGCCCAGCCGTCCCGGTAAAATCGGCCGTCATCATGTGCGTCACAGCAGCGAATCGCCAGAGGCCCTTTTTCTCCGCGCACGGTGATGAACGCATTCCCTTTGCCTGTATGGCTGTAAGTGTAGACCATCAAAAAGTTATTCAGGTCAAGTATCCCCTGAGCATCATCAATATCATTCATTTCCGGGTTAACTGCTTTCAGGATAGCGGTCAGGTTGTTCGCGTCCCCGTTCAGGGAGAGGGGCAGCTCTTTTGCGCGTAGTGCTCCGTACTGCAGCAATAAGTCGCGGATGGGACCGGAGTCGCGGCAGATGTCCGCAGCCGTTGTGCCGTGCCGAGTCAGCGCATTCACATTTGCCCCGGCTTCCAGAAGAATACGCGCACATTCCGTTTGCGCTTCGTTTGCGGTAAACCGCGGAGCAACGGCATAGTGAAGCGGCGTTTTATCCTCTCCCCACGGGTTCGGTGTGTGGATATCCGCGCCGTGTTGTATCAGCAACCGGAGTAAATCCGGATCCCCTTCCTCTGCTGCAAAACAGACCGGAGGCGGGAGCAGGCTGAGCAGATTCCATTCCGCTTTTCCCCCATGGGCAAACATGAGGGAAAGCAGATGCCAATCCTTGTTAAACAGACACTCATCAACGGGGGTGCGGCCATTGCCGTATGTTTTGTTGGGATTGGCTCCGCTCTTTAGCAGATAGGTAATGCGGCGGAGTGCTTCGCGCTTGTTTCCCTCATCTTCAGACTTGCCGCAGCAGTATTGGTAGAGGCTGTTCTCGGCATCCGGATCTGCACCCAGCAATAGGCATAAGTCTGCAAGTTGATAATATCCCTGCCGAACAAAATCGGGGAATTGATGCTTTTTGAAATCTATGCCCAGGGATAAGGCCTGAGTGACAAGTAACACTGTAATCAGGAACGTGACGGAATTTTTAGCTTTTTCCTCCGGCTCAACGGGTGTTTTCTTCTCTGTTTGCCAAGGAGTTTTGATGAATCCGGGACGCTTTTGCTGCACCTCAGCGTTGCTCTGTTGCTGCACGCGCAGGAAGATCGACCTCAGCGCGAGGGCGCCGAACACAACGATGCAGGCATTGAGCAGAAGGGCGAAGATGAAATAACACCACTCTGCGTATGCCGGTGGGTTGACATGTCGCTCGCAGATGAAGCTGAGCGTGTTTTCCGGGCGCAGCATGAGAAACGCAAATACGTAAAGAAGCGTGACGAAAATGAGGGACCGTTTCATAGCGTTGTGAGGTTCGGCTGAAATTATAGTGTATGACCTCCTGATAGTCAAACATTATGATGTGAGCGTCCCGCTTCTGGCGGTAGCCGCCGGATTTGAAAGGGACGCCTCTTATCCGTTGCTTGGGTAGATGCACCGTGGCTAATTCTTGGCAGATGCGCGGCAGAAGGTGGCGATGTGACCATCCGGAGTGAGGGTGAAGTAGTAGAGGTAGCCGTACGAATCGGTGAATCGACCGGGTGTGTCGGTCGTGAGGCGGCAGGTTCTGAGGAGCGGTGCCGTGTAGCCGCTGCAGTATATGCGGCGGGTAATCTCCACGGATTGGTTGTCCGGGGCTACACGGAATTGATAGATGTTGAAGGGGCCGAGAGCTTTGTAATTCTGTTTTTTGCCGGGGTGGCGGCGGCATTCCCATGTGAGAATGCGGGTGGCGGGATCATAGGCGGCAGGGCGTGTTTGTCGGTGGTAGCTGTTGTCCCCCGTCAGGATGGGCTCATCTGCCGGGGCGGGGAAGGGCTGCACGCCGTCCATGAGACTGATGTCGGGCTCTTTCAGTGCCGGGGAAAGCCGGATGTGGCTGATGTGAAGGCTGCGGGTCATGGAACCCGGGGCATACGTGCGGGTTGTGGTGCCGCGAAACTGTCCGTCCGGGCAGATATCCCATTGTTCCAGCGAGATGCCTTGTCCCTCCACAATATCGGTGGGAGGGTGAACGAAAAGATAGGGCTTGGCTGCCGTGTGTTCGGTGGCGGTGTAGCACCGGTTGCCGCTGTTGTGGAGGCGGCTGCGGGTGAGCGTGGTGAGCCGGCTACCCTCGGAGTTGATGCGTTGAATCTTCTCTGTGTAGCGTGCCGTGCCGTCTTTCTGGCCGCGTGTCCAGCTGCGGGTGGTCAGTGTGCGGGTGGAGACATCCCATTCGACAACGGCGGAGCCGGCGGTGGTAGAGACGGGTTCTGTCAGGTGCGCGAAAGCATTTTTTTCTGCATTCGTCAGTTCGTGTCGCACCTGCGGGTAATGGAGAGGGGCTTTCCATGCAAGATGTTCGGCAGAAGCCGTCGGCAGCAGGAACAGGGGCAGTAGTTGCAGGATGCGGAGAGACATATTGTTATGACATGTTAGGGCGCCTATCGGTTCAATGCCGATTGCGTATTATTTTAGAGTAGAAATGAAAAATGCCATAAAAACTTGCGGAATGAAGCTTTTTATGGATTAATAGGGACGGAGATGAAGAAAAAGTGGAAAAAATGGCTATTGTTGTTCGTGCTGCCGGTGGCAGCATTTGGGGTGTTGTGGCTGTGGGGCGAGGTGAATATGGCCGTATATCAGGAACAGGAAAGGGTCGAAAAATTGTTGAAATTGGCAAAAAAAGCGGAGGAACAGGCTGCTCTCTGTCGCAAGTGGGCAGAGGCTGCGCAGCGATGTTCTTCCGTGCGGTTGAACCTCCTTTATTATGAGACAAGGTATTGGGCTCTCTCTCCTGCTGAACAGGATCGTATACGTTCTATCCTGATGCATCGTACTCTGCCTTTGCCCATTCTTAATGACTATTGGGAGTCGTGGGCATCTGCTTATCGAGTGCGTTGGAATAGTCTGGAATTACTGGATGAGTCGCAGAAGGTGATTCTTTCTATCGATGAAGATGAGCTGCAAAGTTGTCGCTCTCTGCACGAGTATGGAAGGTGTGATCATTTCGGTACGTATTTGAATGCCATCATACCGGAGGAAGATAAAGTGTTCCTGTCGGAATTATTCAACAGAGCAGAGAAAGCGTTTTCTTGGGATTGATATAACGGAATGGCATGATTTGCCTTTGCGCTCCTCCGGTTGGCGCGGTCATGGTTTGTTTATGCCGCTCCGTTTGGAGACTGCCGGGAAGAGAAGGAAGACCACGGGCAGGTAGACCGCGGTGAAGAGTGCCAATTTGAGCAGTAGGTCAGACCATGTGTCTGCTGCGGGTAACAGGAAGTTGAGCAGCAGGCAGATGGCGGACAATAGCAGGACGCAGGGAAGCGTGCCGCGGAAGGTTTCGCGATAGAAGCGGCCGATTTGCAGCCCCAGTCCGCGGTAGTGGATGAGGTTGATGAGCAACAGCTGGAGCAGGATGGTGAAAGCGCCCCAAAGCGCCTGTGCCCGCAGGTTGAAATGAGAGCAGACCACAAAGCTGCCCGCGATGAAGAGCAGACTCACCAGGCCGGTGATGATGACGCGTTGGCGCAGCGCATCGCGCGCCTGGGTGATTTGCCAGCCCAGCGATTGCACCAGTACAAAGGTGTGCGGTACCACTAGCGCCACGGTGATGAACCAGCTCAGCTCCGGGGCGGCGCCGGGGATATGCCCCACCCAGAGCCGGAAAAACTCCTGCCCGAAGAAGAGGAGGCAGAAGAGGATGCCTCCCAGGATGCGCAGCTGGCTGCGCCCCAGCAGAATCATGGCATCCGTCTGTCGGGTGGGGCTGCCGCCGCGTGCGACCAGATTGACCACTCGCGGCAGAAAGAGCGCCGTGAGCACGGCGGAGAGCATGAAATAGTGACCGTATATCTGCAAGCCGTTGGTGTAGATGCCGGTTTCTGCAGGGCCTCGGGTGATGGCGACGATGTAGTTGCCTGTTCCGGCGTTCAGCAGGTTGATGAGTTGGTTGAGAAACATCCACCCGGAAAAAATCAGCAGTCCGCGGGTGAGCCGCAGGCTCCAACCCCGAAGGTTGATACGGGCTTTCAACCCGATGAAGCAATATGCCACATTGCAGAGCATGGCGATGATACCGCTGCTGATGGTGAATACCATGAGCGCCACGGAACGCCCCCCCAGCGCCAGAAGAACTACGGTGCCGACGGCATTGGCCACGGCGGTGAGTACGGCAATGAGTGCGGGAATGGTGAACTTCTGCCGAGCATCCGCCACACCGATGAGGCTGCGCGCCGGAAACATCAGGGCGGCATTCCCCAGCATCAGCAGGTACAGTACGCGGTACAGCCTCAGTTCCTCCGGCGTGAATTTCGGGAAAATATCGCCCAGCCAAGGGTAAATGGCAAGCCCGAGAATCGGAATGAGCAGGCCGATTCCGGTGTAGAGCACCGTCAGATTTCCCAGAAAGGCAGCCGCCCCGGCGGCATCGCCGCGGCTGTGGTATTCACTCAGAAACCGGGTGGTGGTGGTGCGGCCCAAATCACTCATGTAGAGCCGCGCCATGATAGTGCCCGCCAGCATGTAAACGCCGAACTCCGCCGTCCCCAGTTTATCCATGATGAGAGGCGTGAGCACAAGCGGCACGCCTATCTGCAGAAACACCAGCAGATAGTTCAGTACAGCGCCTTTGCGGATTTCGCTCATTCCTCGTATACACGGAGATGTTATCATGCTTCTCTTCTTTGTTCAAGCTTATCCGTGTATTGTTGTGCTCCGGGAAACGTGCGGAAGGCGATTGCTCTTGACACGTTTGTTGTGAAGTGGTAGCCTTGGCAAGAATCATGAATCAATCCCCGCTAGAATTACTCCCGCCGGGAGCAGATGTGGAAACGCGAACCATCCTGAAACAACTTAATAATGCCAACAAGAAGTTGGCTGAGTTGAAGGGGGTTGCGCGTACCATACCTAACGAGGAAATTCTGATTCAGACACTCACCTTGCAGGAAGCCAGAGAAAGCTCCAGAATAGAAAATATCGTTACAACGCAGGATGATTTGTACCGCGCCGGTCTGGAGTTTCCGGATGAACGAGTCAATCCGGCGACAAAGGAAGTTATGCGCTACGGTGAGGCTATGCGCCGTGGATTCAGAGCCGTTCGTGAGAATAAGCTCCTCACGAATAATATTATTCAGGAGATACAGCGGGAGCTGGAAGATAATAGCGCCGGGTTTCGCAGTACAATGGGCACTGTGTTGAAGAACCAGTTCGGCGAGACGGTGTATACCCCGCCTCAGGATGCGGAGGAGGTTATTCGCCTGATGAGTAATCTGGAGCGTTATGTTAATGTCCCGGAGCTCCATGACGTTGATCCTCTGATTAAGTTGGCCATTATTCATTATCAGTTTGAGAGTATACACCCTTTTTATGATGGAAATGGCAGGACGGGGCGTATCATGTGCATTTTGTACCTTGTTATCAATGGGTTGTTGGATTTGCCGATACTGTATCTCAGTCGTTATATAACAAAGAATAAAACTCAGTATTACAGTTATTTGCAGGAAATTCGGGAATCCGGAGGAAGCGAGGAAGCATGGGAGCAATGGATTCTCTATATGCTGAAAGGTATAGAGGTGACCGCTGCCGAAACAATAGAATTGGTGCAGAAAATTGCGTCCCTGATGAAAGAATACAAGCGGATTCTCAAGAATCGGGCAGCTAAGATATATAGTCATGATTTGCTGAATTGCCTGTTTTATTCTCCCTACACGAAAATCGAACATCTGGAATCCCATTTGGAGATTTCCCGCCCTACAGCGGTCAAGTATCTGGATGAAATGGTCAGATTGGAATTGCTGAAAAAGGAAAAAATCTGGCGAAGGAACTACTATATCAATACCAAGTTGGTGGCTATTCTTGCTCATACGGATGTGGATGAAATCGATTCTGCCGAGTTGGTGAGGACAGCGGAAAAGGGATAATTAACCTTTGTCGGGTAAAGAAAATGCCGTTTTTTTTACATGATGGTGGTTCTCATGTAAAGAAAATGCCGTTTTTTTTACATGAGTGCCGGATAAGGAATAGGGTGAATCATGAAAAAAGCGCTGAAAAAGCTTCACGCTGCGGGAAATATGCTTGAGTTCGGGTAATATAGGTGTTAGCATAAAGACAACATGGTACCCAAATTTTTATTTCTGATTTTTCCGTTGCTGGCAGTGCTGGGCGGGGTTCCGGCGGTCGGGCTGGAAATGGAGGTGCTTTCTCCCACGATGACACGCCAGGAGGCAGATGACTATCTGACCAAGGATTATGTTTACCGCGTGTTGGAGGACGGTTCTGTGCGTCGCACCTGGAGTCCGGATGCAAACAGCCGTTTGATGCTGGATTTTGACCCGAAGAAGGGTACGCTGTTAAGCATGTTCATGGAATACCGAAAACCGATTGCGGAGGAGGATGCCATGAAGACGCTGCAGGTGATGACCGGCAAGGATAAGATTTCCTGGGCTAAAATGCCGGAGGAAAAGATGGCAAAAATAGGTGTGACCGGTGCGCGGGCTGTGAAAATTGGTAAAGGGGTGGCGTTCTTCGAAACAACGGCATCCGGCAAGTGCCGCAAAATCACCGTGTATCCCCATGCCCCGAAGGAAAGCCGACTTCTGCTGCGAGAGATTGGCGTGAGTGATGCCGGTCAGAGCGGATTTGACAATTCCAAGGCGGTGGCAGATTGCCGTACGCTGATGGAGGAAGAGGAAAAAATCTTCTTTACCCCGAACAAGGCCGAATTGGCCAAGGCGGCCGCAGCGGCTCGTAAGCGTCAGGCAGATGCCGGAGAGGAATCGACCTCCATTGCGGTCAATACGGTGCAGGCAGAAGAGCCTGAGCCGGAAGTGACGGAGGAACCCATCGCTCAGGAGCAGGAGACGACCGAAGAGAAGCCTGTTGCCACGACCAAAAAGAAGAAGAAGAAAGTGCGCGAAAAGTCTTTCCTGGAGAAGTTGGGATTGGGTGATATGACAGAAAGCCAGCTGATGACCTATGGTGCCGTGGTGCTGGTGCTGCTCATTATCATCGTGGTGGTTGTGCGCAGCAAGATGAATAGTGATATCCAAAAGAATCGAGAGAAGAGTATTCGACAGGGAACGGCAACATCCATCGATCAGTTGGGCGCTCCTCGCCGCAAACCGCAGGCTCGCCACAGAAAATAACAATTTTAACAGAAACGAGAGTATGAAACTTCGTCAACCCTTTTCGTATATGGCAGCTCTGGCGCTGATAGGCGGCGCCATGCTCTGCGGTGCGCAGGATAAAGCTCCTGCTAAGCCGGAAGGTAAATCTGCCAAAAAGACGGCTAAGGCAGAGGCTGCTGATGACGGCGAGTATGTGAACCGCAAAATGGCGGAAACATGGAAGAATCCCGACCAGACGCTGCGCCGATTGGGCGGTACCATCACCGGACGAGTGAAGGGAACTGACCCTGATGATGTGCAGCAGTTTGTGGAGAAACCGGCCAACCGTCTGCTGCTGGCGCAGTGGATGCTGGCTTGGTGTGACCGGAATTGCTCGAATTCGGAGGCTGTGCAGAATTCGGTGAAGGCTGCTGCCAATAAATCCACTAACCGAGAGTTGGATTTGCAGGTGCAGGAATCCATTCTGGCAGATATGGGTAAAGAGGAGCGCGCCGCTCAGCAGGCAAAGGTGGAGGAAATCCGCCGTGATTTAGAGATGCTGGAGAAGCACCAGACTCTGCCGTGGACGCTGGCTGAATTTGCAGAGGAAAAGACAAGCAAGAAGCTGCTGGAGGCGCTTTCTTCTGACCTGGGGTGGATGTATCAGCTGGTATTCAGCGGCGAATGCATCAACCCCGGCCGCGCGCTCGCTATTATTCAGGGTGTGTCCGAACGCCACCCGGATATGTACAAAACCCGTATGGTGCGCGATATCGCCACCGCCACCGGGTTGGAGTTTGCCCGCGAATGCTGGGAGTATGGCAAGGCCATGGATCGCGCTGATTACTACATAGGCAAGTGGCGGGAGAAGAAGCTGAACATTATTTTTGAAACGCTCCCATTCTGGCAGCGCCGTATCCTCTGCGCCAGTAAGTGTGCGGACGGTTTCGGCAATGCATCGGCCGGTCTGCCGGCGAGTTTTGAGTGGGTGCAGGACAATGTGCGTGTTCCGGCGGAGCGATTTTCCGGGTGTTGCTGGCGATGCGGTTACAAGCTCTGGAACCCCTATGCCCAGAGTGTGCACGGTGCTGATTATCGCAATCCGTTCAACGGTATGTTCGACAGCAACCACCACCAGTTCACCTATGAGGTGGGCGGCGTTTGCGGTGGTTTGTCCCACTTTGGAGCCTATGCGGCAACGGCTCACGGCATCCCTGCACTTACCATGGGTGAACCCGGTCACTGCGCTTTCGTCCTGCGCATCAACGGCGAATGGACGCCGGCTTACTCCGTGTTCTGGCAGCACAGCCTGCACTGGACACCGTGGGTGAACAACTGGCGCTACACCTCGCTGCACATGATGACGGAGATGCTGGAGGAGTCTGAGGCGAAGGATAATGATGTGGCCTATGCCTATCTGGTGCTGGGGCATATCCTGAAGGAACGCAACAAGAAGAAAGAAGCGCTCAAATGCTTCTTCCATGCCGTGGAGACGCAGCCGCTCAATTATTCCGCATGGCGTGCTTGCGCTAAATTCCTGCAGGAGAATTATCCGGCAGACACCGAGCTTTGGCGTCGACTTCATGATGAGGCTTGCACCCTGTTGGCTACACGTTATCCGGAACTTGGGGCGGAGTTCCTCCAGAAGCATGTCTATGACAGTCTGGCCAAGACCACCATCTCCAAAGATGAAATCAAGAAGTGCATCCATCTCTTCTGGAGTTCTCTGTATGATGAGGGCCCGGCCCGCTGGGAGGTGGGTGTGATGGCAGATCGCCAGATGCGCTTGCTGGAAAAGGATGCCGAGCAGCCCAAGGTGAAGGTGACAGTGGGCGAGGGGGAAAAGAAAAAGACCATAGAGGTGGATAAGCTGAATGTGGAGCGTGCCTGCTATCTCTATGCTTCCATCTATTCCGCCGTGTCGTCCAAGCCGGTGCTACCCACCCGTGTGGCTGATTGGATTACGGAGCTGGACGCCATGCATAATCATGTGTTGGCTGAACGTATTAAGAAGATGACAGCTCATTTCAGCCATGTGCCCTCCGGTCCGCAGGGTGAAAAGATGCAGAACCGCATGCTGCTCGCCGCTGAGGCATCGTTTAACATGGATGCTTTCCAGTCCATGGGGCGCGATATGGCCGACGAGAAGGGCTTGTTGAGCGGGGAAATGCCGCCGCATGAGCCCCTCAACGGCTCTGTGATGTCGCAGGGCGGCCTCGTCTTTGCCGGAAGTTATGCCGAAAGTGATACCCCGGCAGGGCACTGGGGTGTGCTGGAGGGCTGCGGTGGTAACATTGAGACCGCAGCAGAAGCTAACCCCTGGGTGGCAGTCATGCTGCCCAAGGATGCGTTCATCTCCGGTGTGATTATTATCGGGCCGGAAGGTAAGGATGCAAATCGTGATGATATGGTGATTCAGGTGTCTGAAACCGGTAAGGACGGCTCATGGCAGACGGTGGGCAGCCCGCTGGGTAAGTGTTCCGGTCGCATCAGCCGTGCGGATTTCAGCAGCCAGGAGAGCAAGTGTAAGTTCCTCCGAGTGCTGCGCAAGGGCGGCAATACGCCGCTGCAAATCAACGCTATCTATGTGTATGGCCGTCCGGCCGCCTGATGCTGAGTATTCAACGCCTATTTCTACAAAACATGAACAAGATTTTTAACGCCATATTGACCGCCGCCGTGTTGGTGGGATTCCCGCTGCAGGCCGCAACCGTGGTCAAGAACTACGATGAGGCTTCCAAAGCCGTGGGCAAGAACGGGTACATCGTCTTCGTTTACGGTGCCAACTGGGACCCCACCGGCCTGCAGATATGCCGCAAGCACATGGATTCACCCGCTGTAAAAGAGGCGGCGGGGGATGCTGTCATGTGGACGGTGCCGTTTTACCAGCTTCCCACGGATGAGCAGAAAACGGATCAGAATATCAAGTGGGGTTCGCTGAAGCTGCCGCATGGTTTCAGCGCAGAATCCTATCCGGCGCTGCTGCTGTACGATACCAAGCTTGATAACTATGCGGTTCTGAACGGTGCTCTGGTGCAGAAAGGAACACCGGAAGAGGTGGCCGTCAAGCTGAAAGAGACCCTTGTCAATAAGTCCAAACGAGATGAGGTGATGACCAAGGCTGATGCCGCGCAGGGGGTGGAGAAAGCGAAGCTGCTGCTGGAAGCCTGCCGTATTCCCGGGCTGAATCGCCCGGATCGCATTGTGGATACTATCAAGTCCATCGACCCTCAGGACCAGTCCGGTGCTATCAGAACTCTCACCTACGAGCCCAGCGCCAAGGCTGAGTCCTATAGTGAGAAATCCATGGCAGAGGCCATTGCCGATTTGGAGAAGCTGCTGCAGGATCCCGTATTCACACCGGAGCAGCGCCAATCCATGTATGCCATCATGGTCGGTAAGATTCATTTGGAAGGCACTTATGATGACCGCGCCAAAATCATGGAACTGACGCAGAAAATGCGAGAGCTGAATCCGGATTCTCTGCTGGGGCGTTCTGCAGTGATAGCCGGTCGTCTCTGGGGCGGACAGCTGGATTACGAGACCGGTTGGACGCCGCTGTGTCTGCCGCCCGGCGGTGGTATGGTGCAGATTGTGGGGCGTGTGCCCATCAGCTCCCCCGGCCGTTACACGGTGACCTTTGTCAAGACCGGCGGCGCGGATTTGCGCGTTCTCGGTGTGGAAGTGCGTAAAGGCGGTAACAAGGTGGGTGGCGATGAGCATGCCTGCGTGGTGCAGACTCCCAAAAAGGAAGAAGTTGACCCCAAACAGAAAGGCCCGCGGCGTCTCAGTTCCCGCGCTCGCTCGGCGGCGAAGGATGATGATTCGACGAACAATGTGTATACTGTTTCCATCCCCAAGGGTGACAATGTGACCCTGCATGTGCGTGTGGAAAACGGGGGTAACTGCTATGGTCGCGTCATTATTAAAAAGAAATAAGTGAACTTCTTTTTAGCTGTTAATTGTTGCCTGTAGTCCATTGACTACAGGCTTTTTTTTTGAGTTTTGTAGGAGTTGATGCAATGCTTTTTTTTCGCAGCTACCTATCCTGGTTCTCGAAGAAGGAATCTTTCGTTGATTTAATAGGTCGGAGTTTGCTCTGTGTTTGTTGTTTTATATCAATGAATAAAAAGATTCAGAGGCCGTGTTTCGTTAGGGTGGGTTGCGATTGCTCGCGTAAGAAAAAGGGAGGGGAGATAATGAGAATTGGTAAGGAAAAGATGCCGAATTTGCGAAAAATATGTTGGGTAAAATTATGCGGATTGGTGTTCGTAAAGGGCTTGTTTTTCAGTAAATGACACAAAAAGTTGATAAAATAGGGTAGAAATGGGTGAAAAATATCTTTCTTGCTTGCATTGCGTGAGAAAAAGGTGTAAAAGGAAGTCGATAACAACTTTTTTATGGCTAAGAAACACGCAACATATACGGCAAAGGAAAAGGCAGAGATAGTATTGCGAATTCTTCAGAAGGGACGCGATAATACTATTCAGAAAGTGGCTGCGGAAAAAAATATCGTACCCACTCTGATTTCTCTCTGGAAAAAGCAGGCAGAAGAGGCCATCCTCAAGCGCTTTGAGAATGCCACCCCCGGACGTCGCAAAGCTACAGAACCGAAAGCTGCAGTCAAGGAAGATGCCCGTGCTGCCAAGTCTGAGCTTCGTCGCGCCAGAACTCGCGCTACCAAGGCCGAGAATAAGCTCAAGGAAGTGACCGAGCGCTTGGCCGTTCTGGAGCAGGGTATCACCGCGATGTCCGCAGCCATGGGCTGCAAGCTGGTGAAAAAGCGCGCCAAGCGTGGTTCACGCAAGGCTTAAGCTGCGCTGTATCAGCCGGCGAATGGAGATCACCGGTGCACTCCGAGGAGTTGCCGGTGATTTCTGATTCCGGGGAAGGAATCCCGGGGAGGTGTGTCATGATTCAAATAAGATGACAGATGCGCGGTGTCTGAACCGTAATCAGTGTATGAGGTGCATCGATGTGTTCAGAGGCACGTATGATGCCGTCAATTTTACGATATGAAGAAAAGTTTTCAACAATGGATGAGAGGGGTGCGGATTGCCGGAGCTCTGGCAATCGCGGCGGTTTCCGCAGCACCGTCACCGGTGCAGGCCGAGCCTGACTATGATTTGATAGGCAAGCAGTTCTCGCTGGTGTTGCAGAATGCGCATTTTTCACGTGAGCGTTTCAGCCAGGAGCAGTACGCCAGATTCCTGGAGTGCTACGTGCAGACGCAGGATCCGCAGCATTTGTTTCTGAGTGAGGATGAGGTGCAGCAGTTGCGTGAACGCTATGCTACCAGCTTTGGTGATTATCTGCTGGCCAATCAGACGGCCCGTCTGGCAGAGGAATTGTATTCCTTCTACAGCGAACGTGCGCTGGCTCGCATTTCTTTCGCAGAGAAGCTGCTGCGGCAGTATGAGAAAGCATTGCCTGCATTTGATTCCGAGCGCACAACGGCGCGCACGCGTCGCAAGCTGCCGCGTTCGGCCAATGCTGCCGAACTGGAGCAGGTCTGGCGTGACCAGGTGGAGGATATGCTGCTTTCCGAAGTCATTCGCCGCGAAAATGTGGCCAAACTGGCGGCAGAAAAGGGGAAACCCGATCCCAACGCCAAAGAGAAGCCTATCGTGGAGAAGTTGTTAGCGCGACTGAAGCGCATGCGCAATGATATCCAGGAAGCCGACCGTGAGGATATGGTCTCCTACCTGCTCAATGCCGTGGCTCATGTGTATGATCCGCACAGTGATTACATGGGCGCCCGCGAGGAGCAGCGCTTCAAGGACATGATTAAGGCCTCTATCGTGGGTATCGGCGCCCGGCTCAAGTCCGATGACGATGGCTCCACCGTTATCGAAGGCATTGTCAAGGGCGGACCGGCTGCCAAGTGCGGTCAGCTCAATCTGGGTGACCGTATCGTGGCTGTGGCCAAGGATGGGGATGAGAACTGGACCGATATCATGTTCCTGAGCATTGATAAGGTGGTAGACCTCATCCGTGGGAAGAAGGGGCAGCAGGTGAAGCTTCGTGTGCTGGATGCCGAGGGAGGCAATGAGCGCATCGTTACCATTGCTCGCGACGAAATCCCCATGTCGGAAGAACTGGCCAGCGGGCGCGTGATACATCTGACTGCTCCCGATGCCAATGGGCAGTCCCGTAAGTATTGTCTGGGCGTGCTGACTCTGCCTTCGTTCTACGTTGACTTGGACGATGGGGATATTCATTGCGCGGCTGATGTGAAGCGCATTCTTCGCCGCATGATTATGGAGGGCGTGGAAGGTATCGTACTGGACCTTCGCTTCAACGGCGGCGGCTCTCTGGATGAAGTGCGCAAGATGGTGGGCTTCTTTACCGGTGCCGGTCCCGTGGTACAGGTGAAGGACTCCCGCGGTCATGTCGAACGCCTTACGGTGAGTGGTCGCCCGATTTTCCGCGGAGAGCTGGTTGTGCTCATCAACAAGCTGAGCGCTTCTGCCTCTGAGATTTTCGCCGGTGCCATGGTGGATTACGGACGCGCCGTTGTGGCCGGTGACGAATCCACTTATGGCAAGGGAACCGTGCAGGTGCCGCGAGGTCTGGCAGACTACATGCCCTATTTCTCCTCTCGTGAGGGTTGCGGTATGATTAAGGTAACCACCCAGAAGTTCTACCGCGTGGGCGGTGCTTCCACCCAGTTGCGCGGTGTGCCCAGCGACATCGTGTTGCCGACGGCCACCACAGGGCTGCGTATTTCTGAAGGCGAGCAGGATTATGCCTTGCCTTACGATGAAATTCCCCGCGCCGGCGGATATGTGATGAATACGCGCATTGCCGGTATCCTGCCGGCTCTGTTGGGGCGCAGCGCTGCTCGTGTGGCGAAGGATCCGGATTTGCAGTACATGCAAGAGGATGCCGCGCGTGCGGATGAGCGCCAGAAGAAGAACAGCGTCTCCCTCAACAAGAAGGTGCGAGAGGAGGAAAATGAAGCCCTCCTTGCCCGCAAGAAGCGTATTGATGAAGAGCGCAAGGTGCGCTATGAGCAAATGGCGGCAGAGGATGCGAAGAATATGGTCATCTATCGTCTGAATCTCACGGACGTGAAGGCTGCTACTCTTCCCATTGCCTCCAAGGAGGACAAGACCGAGTTTATGGACGAAGTGGAGGACCCGGAGGAAGAGCTGGTCGAGACGCCGGAATATCCTTCCAATCTGGATCCCGTGCTGCGTGAGGGTCTGCATATCGTCAAGGATATGATTGATCTGCGCTGATACCTCCGTTGTTATTCTTTTGACAACGACCTGCTTGCCAACCTCCGGCAGCAGGTCGTTTTTCCGTTTGTCAAATGCGGGCGGATGTGATACCATACTGCTGTGCGTGCTTGGGGAATAGTTCTGGTTTCGGTTGGTCTGGCGACCGCTTTTTTTTGCGTGGCAGGGGGGCCTCCTGTCGCTCCGTCTGCTTCTTCCTCGCATTGGGATGAGACGGCCATACCCGTTTCGCTGCAATGCGCTGCCTGTCATCGCAAGGAGTATGATGAATGGTCCGGCAGTCATCATGCCTGGGCCTGGCGAAAGCTGCGCCCGCAGGATGCGGCGGCGTTTGCCGGCCACCGCCTAACCGCACACGGTATGGAGCTGAGCATGGAGGCAGACGCACAGGGAAATCCGCAGATTCGCGATGTGCGTACCGGAAAGGTGTATGCCGTGGATTCCGTGGTCGGCACCACGCCGCTGGAGCAGTATCTGGTGCGTTGGCCGGATGGTGGTTTGCAGACTCCCAGCGCCGCTTGGGATGTGCAAAAGAAAGAATGGTTTGACGTGTTTCGCGATGATGCACTGCAGCAGGCTTCCGGCGGTGCGGAGCGCAAGCCGGGCGAATGGGGACATTGGCAGGGGCGGGGCATGAATTGGAACTCCCAGTGCGCTTGGTGTCACATGAGCGGATTCCGCAAAAATTATGATGCGGCGAAGAATCAATATGCCTCTACCTGGAGAGAGCCGGGAGTCACCTGCGTGCAATGTCACCGCGTGGCAGGGCAGCCGGCAGATGACGGCTGCATGGTCAGCCGGGAAGCTCGAGACCTGACTCCTCGGCAGCATGATGATAACTGCGCTTCCTGCCATGCCCGCCGTGAGGAGCTGACGGACTGCTTCACCGTTGGAGACCGATTTGATGACCATTATCGGCTGGAGTTGCCCTCCATTCCGGGGGTGTTTTACCCCAATGGATTACAGCGAGAGGAAGATTACTGCGAGACGAGTTTCCGGCTCAGCCGCATGGGGCATACCGGGGTGACCTGTTACGATTGCCACAACCCGCATACCGGTGGATTGACGGCGTCCATGGACAATGACCAACTCTGCCTGCAATGCCATGCCACGGGCAAAGTGGTCAACGGTGTACTGGCGCCGCAGGTGAAGCGCAATGCTCTCTGCAGCGGGCATGCAAACCGCTGTGTGGATTGTCACATGCCGGAAATGACCTACATGGGACGCGATGGTCGGCGCGACCATGCCCTCCATTGGCCTGACCCCCGCATGAGCATGGAGCTTGGAGTTCCGAATCCCTGTTTGGACTGTCACCGGGACAAGGACCATCAATGGGCTGCCGATTATCTGGAAAAACGCTATGGCAAGCGGATGGAGAAGTACCGCTTCCGATTCCGTACCGCCGGGGCTGCCATGCAGGGCCGGGGGAGTACGGAAGCGTTGCTGAAAGCGTATGCAGCAGAGGAAGTGAGTGCTTGGCGGGCCACGCTTCTGGGACTTATGGCGCAGTATCCCCTGACCCCGGAGGTGCAGGAAACCGCGCGGCGAGCAGTACTGGACAGTGACCCGCTGGTGCGGGCTGCTGCTGTGCCGCTGTTGCCACCGGCAGAGCTGCCCCACTTGCTGCGGGATGATGCACGTGTGGTGCGCCATGCGGCCGGTTGGCAGCTCTTCCCCCGTGTGGTGCACATGCCGGAGGGGGCGACCGTTCTGCGTGAAATGAAGGAAACCGCCGCCTTGCAGAGCGATCAGCCGCCCGGGGCGATGCAGCTGGCCATGCTGGCGACGGCTGCGGGTAATCGAGCAGAGGCGGAGAAACAGTATCTGCGCGCCATTGC
This sequence comes from Akkermansia sp., assembly GCA_045121855.1. Taxonomy (GTDB): domain Bacteria; phylum Verrucomicrobiota; class Verrucomicrobiia; order Verrucomicrobiales; family Akkermansiaceae; genus Akkermansia. The sequence goes on along the minus strand of JBGVGW010000007.1, from coordinate 27,953 downwards.
TCTGGACGCAACATCGGCTGTGGCCCGCATGGATTATGCCGTGTTCCTGGCGCAGCAGAATCGATTGATGGAAGCGCTGCAGCAAATGCTGGCCTGCACGGCTGCGGCTCCGGATAATGCTGAAGCACAGTATCGCTTGGGTATCCTGCTGGTAGAGGTGGGGATGCCGGAGGCGGGCCTCCGTGCACTGGAGAAGGCGGTTCGGTTACAACCGACGCATGCTGCAGCTGCTGAAACCATGAGAATGCTGAATCAACAGACGAAACAACGATAAACTTACTATGGAACTGATACAGAATCACGCATTGCTGCTTGTCCTGGGAGTTATTCTGCTGGGCATCCTGTTCTTTGTGATATTCAAAGGCGTTATCAGGATGATTGTGCTGGCCACGGCCGTCATTTGCTCCGTGGCTGCGTGGATGTTCCTGCAACGCAACGGATTTACCTATCTGGCCTTTGTTACAGATACACCGCAGCCATGGATGGTGCAGGTGCTGGCATGGGGTGCCGCCATTTTCATCCTGCTGCTCTTCTTTCACATCATCTCATGGTTTACGCAGTTGTTCTCCTGGAAAAAGAAGCTGAGCGCCGGCGGAGTGTTGACGACCATTTTGATGAGTTTCCTGATGCTCTGGGTCGGGGTGATGGGTCTTTCCTATTACGGCAGTATTGCGAAAATTCGCCATTATCACGAGCTTGCGGAAGCGCAGATTAACGGTGCGGTGCTCCCGTCGTTGCCTTGGAGCACGAAGGCATGTGAGGCTCTGCGGCAGCATCCGTGGACCTCTTGGGTGTCTGCCATAGATTTGATGGAAAACCGGGAGCAGACCAATCTTGCCTGCCTGGTTGCATTCGGTTGTACGCTGGATGAACCCACCTACACCGCCTTTTACAATGCCCAGCTGGCGCAGCGGGGAATCCCGCAGCCCACGCGTTTTCTGCAGCTGTTCGGTGACCAAGGCTTGCGCACGCTGGTGAAAGAGGGGCATTTTGTTACCCTGCTGGAGAATGAACACCTGACCACCTTCCTCCAGTTCCGCGAGACAGCCGCCAAGTTCCGCGATATCCTCTGAGTCCGTCGCTCAGAAACGAATTCCCGTTTCCCCCAAGATATCCGTCAGTTCGGCATAGGAGGCCACGCGGGAGAGACGGGGGCGCAGCGGTTTGGTGCCGGGGATTCCCTTGGCGTAGGCCAGCAGCCGTGCTCGCATGGCGCGCATGGTGATAAGCTCCTCGCCGTAATGCCCGCTGTCGATGGCCATGCGCGTGTGGCGCAGCATGAAGGCGATGCGCTGTGCCGGGGTGGGTGCTTCCGGGATGATGCCGTTGGTCAGATATTCTCTCGCCTGGCGGAACAGCCAAGGTGCATTCATGGCGGCGCGTCCGATCATCACGCCTGCTACCGCTGTTGTTTCACGGGCTCGTTGCACATCCTGCGGGGTGCAGATATCTCCGTTGCCGATGACGGGGATATCGACGCTGCGGGCGCAGGCATCAATGATATCCCAGTCGGCCTTTCCCCCGTATTGCTGGGAGCGGGTGCGACCGTGGATGGCCAGCGCCTGTACTCCTGCATCCTGAAGCCGGCGGACGGCTTCGAGCGCGCAGAGGTGCTCCGCATCCCAGCCGATGCGGATTTTGACCGTCACGGGGCAGTCGTTGCCCAGCTCCTGCACCACGGCTGCGGCAATGCGCTGCAGCAGCGGCAAATCTTTCAGCAGGGAAGAGCCCCCATTCTTGCCCACTACTTTCGGCACAGGGCAGCCGGCGTTGATATCCAGAAAATCCGGGTGCATGGCATCCGTGATGATTCGGGCGGCCCTCGCCATGTGTTCCGGGACGGAGCCGAAAATCTGGATGCCCAGCGGGCGGTGTTCCTCCGCGAACTCCACATAGCGACGGTTGCGCTCCCATGCCTGTAGCACCCCCTCGGAGGAGACAAACTCCGTTACCATGACATCGGCCCCTTCCTCCTTGCACAGCGTGCGGAAGATGGGGTCGGTGACTCCCGCCATAGGAGCCAGGTACAGGGGAAAGATGCTGAAATCCGGCAGGGACATGCGCGGATTCTAGCATAATTTGTTGAATCGGGCAAGTGTTACTCTTTCGGGGTAAATCTGACGGTGGCGGGGAAGGATTGTCCGCGCATGCGGATGCGCAGGTGCGTGCCGGGGCGACAGAGGCGGGTGAGCAGGTAGGCAAGTGCTACGCTGTGCCCCAGTTGCGGAGAGAACGCGCCGCTTGTGATGCTGCCGACGGTGCGGCCGGCTTCATCCGTTACGGAATCACCGCGCCGTGGAAGTGCTTCTTTGCTTTCACACTCCACGGAGGCGAGTATCTTCGGTGTTCCGGTGCGATGCTGAGTTTGCAGGGTATCAGAACCGGGATAGCTCTTTGTGAGGTCGCAGTAGCGCTCCAATCCGGCACATACAGGCGTATTGGCGTGGCGTAAATCATGCGCCGTATCAGGCACGGCTCGTTCCAGACGGAGGCTTTCGCGGACCTCCGAGCCGCAGGGGATAGCCCCGGCGCGGATGCAATCTTCGTAGAAGCGTATGCCGGCAGAGGCGGGGCAGAATAATTCATAGCCCGGTTTTCCGGCGAGTCCGGTATGCGTCAGAATGAGCTCCTCGCCCATGAGCATGGTGCGCATGATTCCCATGGGCGGGGGAAGCTCACGGTTTTGCAGCACGCGCCGTAGAATGCGCGCGCTGTCCGGCCCATACAGCGCCATGCCGCTGCGCTTTCGGGTGAGATTCTGCACCTCCAGAGGCCCGTCCGGACGGTGCCGATGCAGCCAGTCGAGAACGGTCTGTTCCGTAGCAGTGTGTCCCAGCAGAAAAAAGCTTCCGGCACTCTCTCGGAAGAGGATGAGCCGGTCGATGATGCTGCCATCGTCTTTCAGTAGCAGGGTGTGCTGCCCGAATCCGTCCAGACAGCGCGAAATGCGGTTGCTTAGCAGACTTTCAAGCCACCCCAGTGCGCCGTTGCCCACTACCCGGAATTTGCTCAGGTGGGAGATATCGAAGATGCCGCAGGCAGCACGGCCGGCCCGGTACTCTTCCGCCAGCCCGGCGAACTGCTGCGGCATATACCAGCCATGCTCCGCGCCCATCCGGGCGCCCCGTTTGCGATGCAGAGGATTGATGGGAGATTCGTTCATGCGTCAAGAATGCCTTGCCGGACTGCGTTAGACAAGGAGTTAGAAAAACCGTTGGAAGCCAAAGAACAACTTGACAGCAAGGCGACCTTCGCGTATGCTTGCAACACACATGTTAGAGTTCATTGATCAATTTCTGAGTAATGCCAGCAGCTTTTTGTGGGGCTATATCCTGTTGTTCTGCCTGCTGGGTACCCATTTGTATCTGACCGTGGTTCTGCGGATTCCTCAGCGCCACTTTTTCAAGGCCCTGCGCTACTACTTCCACCGCCCGGCAGAAGGCAGCGGACATATTTCCCATTTTTCCTCGCTCATGGTGTCGCTTGCGGCCAATGTAGGCACCGGCAACATCGTCGGTGTGGCGGTGGCCGTCAGCACCGGCGGCCCCGGCGCTGTGTTCTGGTGCACGCTCACCGGTGTGCTGGGCATGGCGACGCGCTATGCGGAAAGCCTGCTGGCGACCCGCTATCGTGTGAAGGATGCCGCCGGTAATATCAAAGGCGGCCCGATGTATGCGCTGGAGCGCGGGCTGCGCTGCAAGTGGCTGGCGGTTCTCTTTGCTGTTTTCACCGCCATAGCGGCGTTCGGTATCGGTAACATTACCCAAGCCAATGCCGTTTCCCGCGTGTTGGCCGAATCTGCTCTGCAAATCCCGACCTGGGTGACGGGTGCGTCGCTGATGGTTCTGGTTGCGGCGGTGCTGCTCGGTGGGCTTCAGGGGATTTCCCGCGTGTGTTCTGCCTGCGTGCCCACCATGTCGATTATCTACATCGTGGGGTGTTTCCTCGTGCTGGGGGCTTATGCTGATTGCGTCTGGCCGGCCATCTGCCGTATCTGTGAGTGCGCGTTCACCAATCAGGCCGCTGCCGGCGGTTTCATTGGCTCCACCATCATGCTTGCCCTGCAGACCGGTGTTAAGCGCGGCCTCTTCTCCAACGAGGCGGGTATGGGGTCTTCTCCTATCGTTTCCGCGCCGGTGAATACGCCCAATGCTGTGCAGCAGGCCCTCGTGGCATCTACCGGACCTTTCTGGGATACGGTCGTGATTTGTAACCTGACCGGTATCACGCTGACCACCGCCCTGCTGGCGCGGCCGGATATTGCTGCGACCGATGGTGATTTGTTGACGCACAGCGCCTTTGCCAGCGTGGGGGCATTGGGCGGTATTCTGCTGACTGTCAGTCTGGCCACCTTCGTGATTTCCACCCTGTTGGGTTGGTCCTATTTCGGTGAGAAGGCGCTGGAATATCTGGGCGGTTCCCGCCTCATCACGCCGTATCGCGTCTTATGGGTGATTGCTGTGTTTGTTGGCTGCGTGATTCCCAAGAGCTCCATCGTCTGGAACTTTGCCGACTGCGCGAATGCGCTCATGGCACTGCCGAACCTGATTTGCATGGTGGGGCTCACTCCCGTTCTTCTGCAGCAGACGCGCTATTACCTCTGGCAGAACAGGCTCGATGAGGTAGATGTAGAGATTCAGAACCCGGCCAAGGATACGTGATTCTGATGCTAAAATGTGTTTTTGTGGCAGAAACTGACTTTTTGTCTTGACTTTGCCCGCAAGCTCATGTACCATGCCGCCGCTGCATGGCAGTACCAGTGCGCGAATAGCTCAGTTGGTAGAGCAGTAGACTTTTAATCTATTGGTCTCGGGTTCGAGTCCCGATTCGCGTACTACATGTCCCCATCGTCTAGGGGTTAGGACATATGATTCTCAGTCATAGAACCGCGGTTCGAATCCGCGTGGGGATGTAAGAAAAGGCTCACAGTTTCGACTGTGAGCTTTTTTTGTGCGCCGTTGGCTAGCACGATAAGCCAAACAGGGTAGTGATGCAATAAATGCTTTCTCCCTGAAAAGGAAGTCACCCCGGAGCCGAAGCCCCGGGGTGCCCAACTACCCTATGAATCGGACCCTTTCGAGCCCGGGAACCTGTTTTGACGTCCGGTCCCGTAGACGAGATGAATATAACTCAAACGGCTGTTGCCGTCAAGCCAAAAAACAATTTTTTTCCGGAAAAAACAATTTTTGCGAGAGTCATGCTTGGTCAACCACTCCGATGCGATCCAGAAGATTGAGGCGCTGCATGAGGTCGGTGGCAGCAATGTGGCCGTCCAGCAGTTGATGATATAGTCCGATGAGGTGGGTGGTTTGTTCGGCGTTTTCTTCCAGCAGTTCCAGACGGAAATGATTGAGCCCGCAGCGGCGCATGCCATCGGTATAGCGGGCTGCGGTTTGTGCCCGACCGTTGAAGAGGGTGTTGCGGCAACCCTCATCGCTGCGCAGGTAATGCATGGCGTGGGTGCGATCCATGATGCGGACTTTATGCCGGTCGCAGGGCTGTCCGCAGTCCTTGAAGCTGTGCCCCTGAGAGAGGAAGGTGCAGAAAACGCAATGCTCCGAATGGAACATGGGGATGTGCTGGTGGAGGGTGAGCTCCAGCGCGGGACCGGCTCCGCTGCGTAGCAAATCTGCCAGCTGCGCGGCGTTTAAATCATACGACGGGGTGCAGAGCTGCATGCCGAAGCGCTTCCAGAGTGCCACACTCTCCGGGTTGGCGGTGTTGAGGGAGAAATCACCCACCATGGGAAGTCCTTTCTGCCGGAAAAACATGGCAGCGCCCGGGTTACGCACCAGCACACCGTCCGGTGCGGCGCTCAGGATATACTTAAAGTAGCCGCCCTCGTGCGGTTTCATGATGCGTAGCGTGGCAATCCAGACCTCTGTCTGTGGGCTTTCTGCCCGCAGCTGATCGGCGAGGTCAGCGAGCTCCCGCAGGTTTTTCAGGTCGAGGTAAACGCGATGGATGCCGGTGCGGGCGGCGGCGAGAGCCTGCTCTGCCTCTCTGCACAGGACGGAGAGATGATAGCCTTCTGCCGGGTGCATGGGTGGGAAGAGAGCCGGGGTTTCTGTCGGCAGGACGGTGCGGGGGGCTTCCTCGGCTGCTTCCGGTGCGTTTTCCAGCTGTCCCACCAGCTCGCGGCGCATGCGATTCAGGATGGAAAGCGGCAGCATGAGCCCTTCTTCCAGCTCAATCCGGCAGTTGCCCAAGGTGTAGCCGGTGCCGCCCAAGCGCCCGAGCTGGGCGCGGAGTACCTCCGGGGTGAGCGGGCGGTTTTCTGCCGGTTCCAGCGGTTGCCCGCTGCCGATGGTGATACCCCGGCAGCTGATGGTGAGCTGGCTGCCCATGCGCCCGCTGATGCTGAGGTCCAGCGTGCGGTTTGTGGTGGCGGCATGGCGGGCAAAGTTGCTCCAGGTGGCGCGTAGTGCCTTATCCAGAGCGGGGTCGGCCGTTTTCCAGAGCAGGTTGCCGGGGCGCACGCTGCGCCAGTCGATGCGGCTGCCCTTGCCGTGGAAATAAAGTCGGGTGCCCTGCACGCGCCAGATACGTCCGCCCTGTTCCTCGTTGCGGTCCTGTCCGGCGTCTATCACAAAGCCGTCACCGGGGGCAACGGGGATAGCGGGCTCTCCCTCCAGCTCTATCCAGCCTTCGCCGCTGCGGATGATGCGTCCGGCAAGGGCTCCTCGTTTTTTGCCGAAGCGTCCGTGGGTGAGCAGGGGATGGTCTGTCCCGTTGAGCCATCCGGCAGAGAAACCTCGGGAGAAAGACATCTGCATGGCATAGAGGTCTGCCGCGCGGCGCTTGGGGGAGATGCCGCGTTCTTGCAGGGCTGCATCAATGGCGTGGCGGTAGGCCCGGGTGGTGGCGGCCACATATTCCGGGCTCTTGAGTCGGCCCTCAATTTTGAAGCTGTGAACGCCGGCGGCAATCAGCTGAGGCACTAAATCCAGCGCACAGAGGTCCTGCGGGGAGAAAAGATACCGGCGCTCGCCGAGTTGGCGCATGCGGCCGTCCACCTCCAGTCGGTAGGGCATACGGCAGGCCTGGGCGCATTCTCCTCTGTTGGCGCTGCGTTGCCCCAGGCTTTCGCTGGTGAGACACTGCCCGGAGTAGGCCACACAGAGCGCCCCGTGGCAGAAGACCTCGATGGGTTTGGTGGTGGCTTTGGCGCAGGCTTCTATTTCACGCAGGGAGAGCTCGCGGGCGAGCACAATCTGCTGCGGGTCAAACTGTTCGTCCACCCACTGCACGGCTTCCGGACAGGTGATGGTCATCTGGGTGGAAATATGCAGCTCCAGTTTCCAGCGACCACTCTTGCGGTAGCGGGAAACGAGGGCGGCCAACCCTGCATCCTGAATGATGACCCCATCCACTCCGGCGGCATCCAGCGCGTCAAGATATTCTGTGGCTTCCGCGAACTCTGCCGGGAAGATGAGGACGTTCATGGTGACGTAGGCGCGGACACCGTGGGCATGCAGGAAGGGGACGAGCGCAGGGAGGTCGGCCCGGGTGAAGTTGTCGGCCCGCATGCGGGCATTGAACTGGTCCAGCCCGAAATAGATAGCATCCGCACCGTTTGCCACGGCGGAGCGAACGCAGTCCCAGTTGCCGGCAGGCGCCAGCACTTCAGGTTGTCGGGTGGAGGTGTTCATGGTGGGGCAGAGATGATTATGCCATGCGGCGGATGCGGGCACGGTCCAGGTCCGCCGGACAGATGGTCACCGCTACGCGGTCTCCCGGCTTGATGATATCCGCGAGGTGGGCTTCCTTCTTTTGCAGGAATGCCACGGTTTCCTTGCCGTTGGGCAGGGTGGCGTGATAGGCCGTGGGGGCAAACCGTTCGCGGATGGTGCAGACGGCATCGATGAATTGGGAGGGATAGAGTGTTGTACTCATGGTGATGTCAGAAAAGGACTTTCAATCCTTGGTGGAGGATGTCGGTGGAGGTGTTGATGATGGTTTCTGCCGCATCGGCGGGGGCTTCTGCTTCGCGTGGTTCGGATGCCTCTGCCTTTTCTTTGTTTTTTGGTGCAGAATCGAAAAGCTTCCGTAGCATGTTGCCGGCAGAGTCCAGCACGGTGCCGGGCAGGGAGTGAGAAATCAGCGTTGTGAGGCGTACGCTGAGGTCTTCCTCCGGAGAATCAATCGTGCCACTCAGGTTGATGTTTACCCAGGAGTAACCGATTTCTCCCTTGCCATTGAAGAGTGTAGATGCGAAGCGGTTGCCGGGCAGGGGGATGCGGTCGGCAATGTGTTGAGGGATGCCGATGGTGAGTTGTCCGCCGAGAGCTCCTCCCTCCGCGATGATGACGTGGCCACGGATGAGGAGGGTGTTTCCTCGCGCGCGGATGTCGATGTTGTCTAACAGCCATGCCCGGTGCAGATTCCGCTCCGGCGCGGAGTAGGGGAAGCGGATGGTGCAGTCTGCTTTTTCCAGCTCGATGCGGCGGTAGGGACGCGTGTTGTCGATGCTCAGTTCAGAGAGAAACGGCAGCCCTTCCAGTGCTCCGCTGCGTAGAGAAATATTACCCTCGGCTGATTGCAGCCCTCCGCAGCCGCGCAGCATACATTTGCCGAACAGTTCACCCGTCAGCTTTTTCTTCCAGTCATCTTTGAGCAGACGGACAACGCTTGCTTTGTTGAGCTGCATCACAGCGGACCAGTTCTCCGTCTCTCTATCGTAGTGCGCGCGCGTGCGAAGCTCACCCGGTGTCAGCATGAGTCGGCATTCCGTCAAATCAATGCCGGAGTCGTGGCAGAGCAGGGTGGCGGTTTTGATGTTCGTGTCGCGCAGAGGGGGGAATGGTGTGTGCAAACGTCCGTTTTCCAGCTCTAAGCTCCAGCTTTTGTTGTTGCCCATGGGCCTGGCGGTGATATTGCTGCCGCTGAGGCTGAAGCGCTTTTGGTTGTGATGCAGGATGAAGTTTGTATCTCGGCATTCGGCGAAATCCAGTTGCAGACTTTCCGGCGTGAGTCTGCTGCTGCTTCCGGATGCGGAGAGGTCGTTATCATCGCGCTTTTTCGTTGAATTTTCGGCCTCTTTTTTGCTCGTGGTCTTGCTGAGTCGGGTGCCGGTGGGGGCTTGTACCTGTTTTCCTTCGAAGCGAAGCGTCACGTTGCCCTCCTCCATAGTCAGTTTGCGGATATGGAGCTTCCGTTCCAGTAACTCTCCGCGCTCTATGTGTGCCTGGATGCGCTCGGCTCCGATGGATTCAATGTTCCCCAGCCCGTTGAAGTGTAGTTCGCTCTGGGTAACGGTGTTGCCGTCGATTTTAAAATTATCGCGCATGTGGACGGATTCTGCCTGCGTGGCTGTCTGTAAATCGCGGCACACTTTCCTGCGGAAGGTATCCCCCTGAAGATAGGCCAGCAGCTGGTACCACGCAATGATTCCAAGCGTCAGAATAAGTCCGATGATGCCACAGCTTATCAGCACTATACGACGTATCAGACGAGCCTTGCCGGCTCCTCTGTCGCTGAATACGCCTCTCTGTTTTCGCCTGCCCATCAGTTCCCCGCTCTTATATCAGCACCTGCCTGTCTTTTCAAGTTTTATATTCCGCCGAATGGAAAAAAAGCCCCGGTCTGTGGTGGGTTGTTGGAAAGTAAAATCGCTTTTTTGCGGAAAAATGTCTTGTTTTGTCAGTTTGGTGTTGACTCTTACCGTTGAATCTGATTCAATGGCTATCGGAAATAGCCAACCAAAATTCTGATAACATGAAATTTACCGCTCTCATTCTCGCTGTCGGATGTGCCGTGGGCTTCAGCTCTTGCTGCTGCCAGACTCAGTCCATGCCCAAGCTTCGTCCTTTCCCCAAGGATTGCCAGCAGATCGATATGACCACGCCTCAGGCTCCTGTCAAGGTTCTGGACGTCAAGGGTAAGTAAATCCTTTTTCGGACGATTTTTTCTTTTTACGGGCTGTCGGAGACATCTTCCGGCAGCCCGCTCTCTTTTTTCGGAGTGTCATCGGGTATGACTGTTAGGAAAAGTTGAATAATTCTCTGAGTCGGCTGTGAAGGAAGAGATGGCGGGAGCCGGGAAGAAAAAGCTGATTATGTGTGGTTGCGGAGTGATTGCGCGGGGTGGAAATGCTTTTTTTTGCTCAAAAAACGATTGGCTCGTAAATCTTTCTTGCAAAAGCGGAAAAATTTGGTTAAATGGGGAACGTCAATTCTGCATTCTCGTAGTTATGAAATCAACGATTACTCGTTTCGCTGTTCGGGCCATGTCCCTTGTGACCATGGCAATGTTCGCCGGTTCTGCCTTCGCTCAGGAAGCCGCCGCCGGTGGTGCCACTCAGAAGACCATGCTTGATACGTGGGTGATTGACGGTGGCTGGACCATGATTCCGCTCGTCGTTCTGCTTGCTATCACCATCTGTCTTATCGTGTATTGCATGCTGGACCTCAAGAAGGATAAGTTCTGCCCCGCTCCGCTGCGCGACGAACTGATTGCCCTCATGAACGAATGCCGCGTGCAGTCCGCCATCAAGCTCGCTTCCGAGAGCCCGACCTATCTGGGCCGTCTGGTGGCATACGCTCTGCCGAATGTGGACGCCAACCGCCCTGAGGATCTGGGCAAAGATGCCGTGGAGGATGCCATTGCTGACTTCACCAACAACGAGCGTCCGAGCATGATGTTCTGCATCGATATGCTGGCTCTTTCCGGCTCCGTTGCTCCGTCCATCGGTCTGTTCGGTACGATTCAGGGTATGGTGGGCGCTTTCGCCACGCTGGCTTCCGCCGGTCAGGCTGACCCCTCCCAGCTCGCCGGTGACATTTCCGTGGCACTTCTCACCACTTTCTGGGGTCTGATTATTTCCCTTATCGCTCTGCCTGCATTCTTCTTCCTGAAGAAGGCTGCCCAGTCCCGTGAGGCTACCTGCGTGAACGCCATTGAGGAGATGCTCAACACCTCCATCAATGTTATCAACGCTGAGGCTCAGCTTGCCCGTATCCCCGAAGGCCTCTCCGGCGATGATGACGAGGAGGAAGAAGAGGAATACGAGGAAGAAGAGGGCGAAGAAGAGGAGCAGGCCTAAGAGCCTGATGTTGACCGGGCCTGCTCATTGAGATAACGAGTCTCTGCTGTATGCGTCAGAGTATCCGTGAGCAGGCAATAATCTAACCAACTTTCATTACCATGGGTAAGAAAAAATCCAGACCGGTGGAAGAGGTCAATGGGAATCCGAACATGTCCCCCATGATTGACTGCTGTTTCCTTCTGCTCATCTTCTTCGTGGTGAACGCCACGGCGCTGACGGTGTCGAAGGATCCCAGCATCAATATGCCCAGTGCAGTTTCCTGCTCTGAGCTGAAGGATGCCAATGGCTGTATTGTGGTCAATATCTTTGCGGATATGGATAAGATGGCACCCAATGCTGCCGACAAGTACCAGAAGACCTACAAGCGTTCTGATGTTGTCTGGGGTGTGGCCGATAGCTCTGAGCCCTCCGGTTCCCGAGGCTTTTCCATCGATGAAACGCAGGCTTTGACGGACTATATCTCCAAGCAGAAAGAGTTCTACAAGGGCAAGAACATGGATGAGAAGGCGATTCGTATCTATCTTCGCGGTGATATGGATGCTCCGTGGGAGCGCACGGCTGCTGCTATCCGTTGCGCTGCCGCTGCCGGTGTAAGTAACATGGTGTTCGGTACGCTGCCGGCCCGTAACTAATCATTTAACGAGTTATTCTGATATGGCTAGACACAAAAGTCGTCCCGTAGAGGAACAGGGTGAGCCTGAGATGGAAATTTCATCGATGATTGACTGCTGCTTCCTTCTGCTCATTTACTTCTTGGTGGCAACCTCGCTGGTGAGTGAAAAGAAACTCGATGTCAATATCCCCGGTGCTCCTACTGCCGGCGGTGCTCCGCCTCCCGTGGAACCCGGTCGTATTCAGGTGGCATCCAATGGTTCCATTACATGGAATGATGATATGCCGGTGGGTGATGTGTATGATGCCGGTGCTCAGCCCGGAACGGAGGCATACCGCAGCCAGCGCAACCTGACTCAGCTCGTAGAGGTGCTCAAGACCCTCAAGGAACAGGCTCAGGCTGTGGATACCGAACCCATTGTCATGGTGAACGGTGCTCCCACAACACCGCATCAGCGCATTGTGGACGTGATGGCCGCCCTTGCGGAGGCTGATATTCACACCGTAGGCCTGAACACCACGGCATCGGAGTAACGCCACACGAACTCCGAACAATACAAGGGGAGTGATGGGGCATACTGATATGCCCGCAAGCTCCCCTTCTTTGTTCGATTTCCTCAACAAGTTTTCTCTATCACACAATTAGATTTTATATATGAACAATCATTCCACAGCAATCGTGTTGGCAGCGATGGCGCTGGCAACTCCCATGGTGTGCCAGGCTCAGGACCCTCTGACCTCGCTCGCCAAGGTGAAGGCGCTGACATCTGCCGGCAAGCCCGATGAGGCAATGGCGCTTTGCGAACAAGTGCTGAAGCGCTACAGTGGTAACAGCGCCATGGCAAAGCAGTTTGCCTATCTGATGCCTTTCTATGCGTATGAGAAAGGCGAGATTCTGCGCGCAGCGAAGCGATATGACGAGGCGTATAACGCCTACAAGGAATTTCATGATAATGCCCGTTGGAAGGATAAGGCTATGCTGGAAAAGGCAAAAGGTATGCTCAAGGACAGAATGCCGGAGGCTTATGCTCCTTTCCTGACGCAGTGCATTTTCCAGATGGGGCATTGCCGCTACCTGCAGGGAACCGGCGATACCAAGACGCCCGGCGACCCCTCCAAGCTGGAGGATGCCATCAAGCATCTGGAAGAGTATCTGGATTTGCTGAAGAAGAACAAAGTCAGCCGCACGGAGCGTCAGCTGAAGCTGGATGGTCGTGTGTGTTTCCTGCTGGTGCAGTCCTATTTGCTCAAGCCGCAGCCGGATTTCAAGAAGGCCGGCCAGTATCTGGAGATGTCCCGCAAGTCCAAGGGGCGTGTGCCGGATGATTTGGCTATGGCCGGTCTGGGTACCATCGTGCAGGTGGCTACCAAGAACCCGGAGAACGTTTCCTGGGTGTATAAGACCATCGAATCCAGCCCCGCCAGTTATCGCATGGATCCGCTGCGCGCTTCCACGCATGCGGCAAAATTCCTGAACTACGCCGTGGTGGCAGCTTCTGCTGCCAACAAGAACATGGGCAGCAATCCCGAAATCGGTGTAGAGGCTGCACGCTCGGCCAATACGCTGTTCGGCTTGGTGCCGGACGTGTACGAGGTGAGTGTGAACCTGGCGAACAATATCAAGGCTCTGGGCAAATATCCCGGCTCTCTTTCCGATCCGGCCACGGGCGCTTCTTATTCCATCGCTCGCCAGAAGAAGACCTTTGCTGTCTACAAGGACATGATGAGCAACGCTCAGAAGCTGGAAGGCCTCGCCATCATGTACACGGGTAATGCCGCGCTCAACATGGGATCCAACCGTTTGGGCCGCGCCGCGTTCCAGGTGCTGGCTGATCGCTATCCGAACTTGTCCAGCGGTGCCAAGAAGGGCAAGGATGGTAAGGTAGAGGAGAAGGATGGGAAGCCTGTGCAGAACGTGTTGACCAATACCATCTTTATGCAGCTGTCCCAGCTCTGCTACGCTGTCGGCGACGAAGACGGCGGTGCTAAGTACGAGAAGCGCGTGGATGGTGGCGCTCTGGCTGAAGGTCAGAGCAAGAGCTTGGCATTCAACAAGCTGCGCCGTCTGCTCGGACAGCAGCAGTGGGCAGAGGTCATTCCCGCTGCCGAGGCGGTGAAGGCTGAGTACAAGGCGAATCCCAGCAACAAGTTCTATGCAACGGCTCAGTATTCCATCGTGGCTGCCTATTACAAGCAGAAGATGTATGATGAGCTGATTCCCGCCGCCAAGGAGCTGCTTTCCGGCAAGATTCTGGTGGTTGGCGAGGGTAAGGAAGCGCTTAATGCGAAGGAAGTGGCGACCTATGGCAATCAGTCCTATTACTTCCTGATTGACGCCTACATGAAGAAGGCTCGTCAGGATGCCAAGCTGTTTGATGAGGCCATCGCCGTCTTCGAGGAGTATGCCAAGGCATATCCCTCCCTCAGCATGGATGAGAACATCATGGTACACCACATGCATTACAATGTGGCGGATGCCTACATGAAGAAGTCTGAGCGCACGGCTGATACTGAAGCTCAGGACAAGTTCAAGGAACAGGCACTTGCCTACTTCAAGGTGATTACCGACAACTGGAAGACCTGTGACTACTACGCCATCGCGGAGTTGCTCACGGCAAGTGTCAACATCATGAAGGAGGAGATGTCGATGAAGCAGAGCGCTATCGACGCACTGGAGCGTGCTGCCGATGCGGCTATTGCCATGCCGGACGGCAAGGGTAAGAACACTGCCGCCAACGCACTCTACTGGCTTGCCAGCTACGGTAAGGAAATCAAGAAGGATGGAGAATCCGATGAAGCGCAGGCTGCCCGTGTGAAGGGTTATGTTGACCGCTTCTGGAAGGATGCCGACCATGAAGGCTGCAACTACTCGCTGCAGATGGTTTCCGAGATGCTGGCCACCGTGAAGGACAAGGAGAGCTTCACTGCTGCTGTGGATCGCGCCCGCACCGTCATTGGTCGTGAGGCTACCTACAACCACAGCAAGAATCAGGCCGAACCCGAGCTGGAGAAGACCATCAATGCCTATGTGAAGGCATACGTGGCCGGAACCAAGACCTACGAGAACAAGGACCTCTCGCTCGAGGAGAAGACGCAGCACTTCACCAACTTCCCGGGTATCCAGCCGACCGATAAGTACTCTCGCGCTATCTTCCGCATGGCTCAGATTCGTGCCATGAATGAAGAGCTCAAGGGTCTTGAGGACGAGAATGCTAAGAACAAGCTGACGAACGATATTCAGGCCACCTTCCGCGAGATGACTCGCGAATTCCAGCCGGATGACCTCACGAACTTCATCTGTGTGCAGGTGGGTGACTATCTGGTGCGCTACGTCTCTGAGTTCCCGGACCCGACTTCCAAGACGGAGGAAATCAATCTGGCTACCACCTACTTCCAGAAGGTACTGGATCGTGATACCGAAATGAAGGGTGAGGCTCAGCTGGGTAAGGCCAATGCGCTGGCATTCTCCAAGGATGCCGCCAAGCAGAAGGAGGCTGCAGACCTCTATACGCAGATTGCCAACTCTCTCTCCGTATCTGTGGCGGGACCTGCGCTCATGGGCCTGACAAAGCTGAACCTTCGCTCCGGCAATGCCGCTGCTGCCGTGGAATCGGCTAATAAGTACATCACGATTAACCGTGCCAAGAATAACGACCGTCTGGATATGCTCATGATGCTGGGTGAGGCCTACGCCAAGTCCGGCAAGGTGAAGGAGGCTCTGCAGACCTACATGAACCTCTATAACCAGAACAAGGGCAATGTGACCTATTCGGCTCCGGCATGTCAGCAGATTATGAAGCTCTTCTGGGAGCGTAATAATCCCGCCACCGGTGACCGTCTGAAGGGTGACTTCAAGGCTTCCGACCGCTGGAATGCCTGGAACACCGGTCAGCAGTATGTCACTCTCGTCAAGCGCAGCAACCTTGTCGAGAAGTTCACGCCGGCTGAACGTGACGCCTTCAACGCTGTGGAGAACGACCTCAATACCTACAAGGCTGATGCCGGGGTGCAGCGCGAAGATAAGGCTAACAAGGATTTCCAGAGCAAGATTAAACAACGCTAACCTTTTACCAGACACGATATATGAAATTAACTAATATTATCGGATTTGCTGCGGCTCTTCTCTGCTGTGCCCCCTTTGTCGGGGCACAGGAAGAGGGTGCGGCGCAGGATAAACTTCGTGCCTATGTGCAGGCCGGTAAGATGAAGAAACCTGCTGTTCAGGTTATCGAGGCTGCCGGCGGTAAGAACGTGTTCCAGTACATCCCCAAGGGTGCTGTTGACCAGAAGATGCAGATGGACGTGAAGTCCTGCGCCCTCTTCATGTTGATGACCCCGGATGATCTGGCGGATGCTCAGGGTGAGTATCGTGCCGGTGAGCTGGATGCCGCCCGCAAGGAACTGGCTAAGGTGAAGCAGAAATATACTCGTTACCTCGGTCTTCCGGGTAATCCCTCGGCCATTGCGTCCGTGTACGAGCTCAAAACAGCTGTCCGTCAGAAGGACTGGGCTGCTGTGCCCGGACTCGCAGACGGTTTGCCGAAGGATGATCCCTCGCTGAACGATTTTGACCTGACGGCGGCTAAGGTTGCTCCCGTAGTGGCTGCTGCTGCTGCCGGTGGTGATGCTGCTCCGGTCGAGGCAATGCTCAAGGATAAGGATCTCCTCAAGACCGTTTCCTCTGAGGTGTACGGCTGGCTCTGCTATGCTCACGGCTGTGCTTTGGAGGCCAAGGTAAAGAACGGCATCACGGCAGAAAATGCCAAGACCGCCGGCGAGGCCATTGACCGCTTCTGCCAGTGCGTAGTCAGTCACCATGGCGTCGCGCCTGAGCTGCCGCAGGATGCGATGAAGCGTGCCTTTGCGCTGCTGTGGAATATGCCCGGCGTGCAGGATTATGCCAAGTCGGTGAAGGCGCCGCTGGACGCCAAGTCCTGGAGCGGAGCCCCCGTTAACTTCCGCGATGCTGTGGCCATGGCTCAACTGCTCAAGACGGTGTATGCTCCGGAGGTGAAGGATGAGTTGGTGGACAAGGCTGCCACCTACTACTACAACGCAGCAAAGGATCGTAAGAAGGACTGATACGACAAATTCCGCTGGGGCGGGAGACCCGGTTGTGGGTTTCCCGCCTCTTTTCTTTTATCAACATCTGATTTATTGACTGAAAAGATGACGGATATGCTGGTCAGGCTCTGGAAGCTGCCGGAGGGTGCTCCCCTGCGAGCCGCGTTGCTGGAGCAGGGAATACGGGTTCGCCTTTGTAATCCCTTTGAACGCCACATTGTGGCAGATTGGGTGGGCTGCACCTTCAGTCCCAAGTGGGTGAGCGAATGCAAGGTGGCTATGGGGCATCAGCCTGTGGGCTGTTATATCGCAACGCAGGAGAAGCGTATCATCGGCTTCGTCTGTTACGATGCGACGGCTAAAGGCTTTGTGGGTCCCATGGGAGTGGATCCCTCGGCGCGGCAGGGTGGTATCGGCAAGGCCTTGCTCGTGACAGCCCTTGAACAGATGCGGGCACTGGGGTATGCCTACGCTGTTATCGGTGGTGTGGGCCCGGCAGAATTCTATGCGCGCTGCGTCGGTGCAACCGTGATAGAAGATTCCTCTCCCGGCATTTACGAAGACATTCTTCCGGACCCTCCGAAACCGTGAATGAGCGCATCGGAGACTCCTATGGTGTGCTGCTTGCTCTTTTTAGTGCAGGGAATATGAAAAAAATCCCCAAACGTGACACTTTACCTTGACAGAAGCATAAAATCCTGCTAATTTTTATAACGTAGATTATCTTATTTCCTCCATGAAACGTTTTCTCTTCATTCCCACTTGCGCCCTGGTGGCTCTGGGTGCACTTACTTCCTGCCAGAAGGAAGAAATGTCGGCCGCACAGCTGGCTGAAGAACTGACTGCCGAGCTGCAGAAAGTGAACAGTTACAAGACGGCAGAGGCCGCAGCTCCCCGTGTGGAAGCCCTCAACAAGCGCTATCAGAATGCCAGCGTGCGAGTGTTCAGCATGGGCGGTAATGCTCTGGTGAACAGCGATGCCGCCGCCTATTCCGATGCCACCTGCCGCCTTGCCCGCCAGATTGGCCGAGTGCGTGCCAGTAAGCCCGTTTCCGAGTATGATGGTGAGGTTGTGGATAGCCTGCTGGTGCGTACCGTGGGTACGAATTCCGGTGCAGCTGTTGATGCCACTCCCCAGGAACAGGTGGAAGCCGGTGCCAAGTACATCTACAACGCAGAAGACCAGAACGCCAACAACCCGCCCAACTTTGCCGAGTGCTACGGCTCTGCCAAGCTCAAGGCTGCTCTGGACTATGTGGCTTCTCCCTCTGAGTTCCCCATGACTCGTTTCGATAAGCCCGAGGATTGCCCCGAAATTCCCGAATCCGCTTCCGTGGAGGCAGAGGAAGAGGTGACCATCCCCGTGCCTGCTGATGACCGCGAGGCTGCCGCTGAGGAGGAAGGCGGTGAGGAGGCCACGGAGGAAACCTCTGACGATTCGGCTGATGTTTCTACAGACGATGCCACGGAGGAGACGACCGACGAGGCAACGACGGAGGAAGAAACCACCGACGACGGTGACGATGACCTCTCCCTCGATGTGGACACAGATGATGTCGGTACGGAGGAGGCTACTGAGGAGACCACCGATGAGTCTACGGAGGAGGAAACCACGGATGATTCCTCTGAGGATGCCGGTGACGACATGCTCGACATCGAAATCTGATTATACAAAAATCTCTGATTCGGGCCGCAGCTTTTTCAACGCAGAGCTGCGGCCTTTTTCACATACTTTCTCCTCAGACATGCCTCGCCTCTTGTTCACCTGCGCATATGATGGAGCTTCTTACCGTGGTTGGCAGAGCCAGCGCGGAGGGGAAACCATTCAGGATATCATCGAAGCCGCGATGGAGCGCATCCTTCGTGCTCCCGTTCGAATCGCGGCGTCCGGTCGTACGGATGCCGGGGTGCATGCGCATGCGCAGGTGTTCCATTCAGATATTCCGGAGACCTGCCGCATGAGCCCGGAGAACTGGGTAGCCGCATTGAATGCACACCTGCCGTCCTCTATCCGTATTCTGGAGGCTCGTGTCGTGGCCGGGGAGTTTCATGCACGTTTTGATGCCGTGGGCAAAGTGTACGAATACCTCATTTGCCGAGAGCCCGTTTTGAGCCCCTTCCTGAGCGGCCGTGTTTGGCACGTGCCGCATGCATTTTCTGAGGAGTCGCTGGAGGAGGCACTGCAGGTCTATGTCGGCACACATGATTTCCGTCGCTTTGCCGCCAGCCGTGGCAACGAGCCTGTGCCGCCTCCGCCCGGATTTTATGAGCGCACCATCTATTCAGCAACCATGAAGCGCGAGGGGAAGGGGCTGCTTTGTCTGCGCTTCCATGGCAATGGCTTCATGTATCGCATGGTGCGAATGCTGGTGGGAACCGCCCACCAGGTTGCCCGCGGGCGGATGTCGGTGGCAGATTTGGCCGCTATGCTGACAGCGCTTGATGCGCCCAAGACTCGCTATTGTGCCCCGGCAGAGGGCTTGTATCTGAAACATGTTTTCTATCCTCAGTTATGAATACGTCACCACCGTTGGCCACACGGCTGGTATATCCCGGCTCCATTGAGAAGGACAGGGATGAAATATATGGTTATTTCGAGCAGTCTATTACCATTCCGATGCGTGATGGAACGAAACTGCACGGATGTTTTTTTATCGCGGAGCTTCTGCTCCTCTGGTCTGCGTGTATTGCGGGAATGGGATGAATGCAGGAGATATGATTTTTATGGACACAAAGGATACTTCCCGCTCCTGGCTTTTCATGAATTATCGCGGATTCGGCAGCAGTCAGGGAGAACCATCGGAAAAACAGATTGTCGCGGATGCCTGTTTTTCTATCCGGTATGTTCGGAGTCTTGTGAGGGGGGCTGTCGGCTCGCTATATCTGGTCGGATTCAGTCTCGGCTCCGCTGTGGCGACCCAGGTTGCTGTGGCCGAGCGTCCGGCGCATCTCACGCTGGTTTGTCCGATGGATTGCTTCCATTCCGTCATAGGACACCGCATACCGTCACCTGATTTTCGATACGACACTTGGAGGTCCATCGATTACGCTCCCTTTGTCAGTTGCCCGGTATCCATTATGTATGGGAAGTACGATACGATTGTGCCTCCTGCTGCTACGTTGAGGCTTGCATCTGCTTTTCCCAATCCGCCACATATAAGAAGTTATCCGTCCGGGCATAATGATATTTTCAGGCAACGGCAAATCATGTCGCACATATATGCGGTGATGGGGTGCTCGGAGGCGTAGCCCCTTATCTAAGGGGCAATGTTGAACCTCACCAACCGGGGGAATGATGGAACAGATGAAATCAGAGAATGTGTTCAGCATAGGGTTGAAGCTGTGGTCGGTCAACTGCGGTGCATGGCGGAGCGAAGCTCTGCGCCTCTATGAGCAGGGGCGGTATGATTATCTGGAGATTTATGCTGTGCCCGGGACGGCAGATACGATTCCTTTGTGGAAGGAACTGCAAATTCCCGTTGTCATCCACGCGGCGCATTTCAAGCATGGTTTCAATCTGGCGCTGGCAGAGAGCGAGTCGGAGAATCTGCGGGTATACGATGAAATGCGCCGTTTTGCCGATGAGCTGGAGGCCCGTTATGTCATCTTTCACGGCGGTACCTTCGGCCATATTGAGGAAACAGCGCGGCAATTGGCGGCACTGGGAGAATCGCGTGCCCTCATCGAGAATAAGCCGGCTATCACCCGCAACGAGGGGCGAATCCTTGAATGCCGCGGTTCCACGCCGGCAGAAATTCGGGCGGTGATGGAGGCCTCCGGCTGCGGCTTTTGTCTGGACATCCCGCATGCACTATGTGCGGCGAATTATCACGGCGTTTCTCAGGACTCAATGTTGCGGGAATTGTTCGCGTTTCGTCCTGCCATGTATCATCTGGCGGATATGATGGATAATACGCAGCTGATAGATGACCACACTCTGTTGGGGAGGGGGACGCTGGATTTTTCCCGCTTTATCCCTTCCATCCTCCCACCGGGTGCTATGGTGACGATAGAAACCAATCGCTCCCGGCAGGATTCACTCGCTGAGTTTGAGGAAGAGTTGGAATGGTTGAGGCGGTGTGCAAGCGCCTTGCCTCAGCAAGTGAACTCAATATCGCAGCAGATAGTGTCACCCACGCGCAGTCGGACGTAGGCCGTATTGTCCTGTAGCATCAGGGTGGGGGTGATGACGTCCCCCGGTAGAATGGGGCGTTTGTAGTCCACTCGCAGAGAGGCAGGGACAAAGTCTTCCGGTAGCAGCTCCAGCGCCATGCGGATGTAATGGGCGTTATTGACGTGGCGGTTGTAGTCGATATCGTTGCGTTGTACGGCTATCTTCGGCAGGAATTGTTCCTCCACATCGGGCAGGACGATTTTGCGACTGCGGTACTCCATGTTGAGCTGTGGTTCAAGTGTCATCTGTTCAATCACCTCCTGAGGGATGCGGATGAGGCGGCCGGAGGATGTGTAGACGAAGGCGCCGATGCACCAGCAGAGGTAACATGGCTTGCCTGCTGCGTCGTAGATAGCGGTGTTTCGGTAGCCGAAAGCCCCCTGTATACCGTAGATGCTTGTGGAGCAGGTGAGCTCCTCGCCAAGTTCCGGCACGCGGATGATGTCCACCTGCCGGAAACTCAGCAGCTGCGCGGCACCATTGTTCAGCAGAAAGTCGCGGTAAGCAGGTTCACTGCTTTTCCACATTTCGGAACAGTCTTGCAGTAATTGCAGGACAGAAAAAAGTTTCATGCGCCCGTAGCAATCGGTCTTACTGGGAGTGACGGTCTGGGTGATGTTGAACATGGCGGTATTATGTCACTCGTCAGGTAAAAAGTCAATGCCTGCGGCGGCGCAGGGTGAGGGCCACCAGTCCTGTTAAGCAGAGCAGGGATGAAGTCGGCTCGGGTACGGTGGCGGTAGGGGTGGAGTACACGCGCACGTAGTCGAGGGTCATGGAAACGCCGTCACCGATATCACCGATTTCGCCTACCCAGCTGCCGCCCAGCTGCATGTCCAGCAGGAGGTAATAGGGGTTGTTTTCCATGTTAAAAGGCCAGTTGGGGTTGTTCGGATCTGCATTGACGGTGAGGGTCTTCTTTCCGTCCATCAGGAAGCTGACGTGATCCGGGGTCCACTCCACGCCGTAGGTGTGGAAGGCGGCCTTGTCCTCCACACTGGTGAAGTAGGCGCTGCTCGTGCCGTTGGCATTGACCGTGCCGGAGGTAGTCTTGTTGCCGACGGCATTGTTGTAGTGGAGGGTCTGGTGGACGATGCCTTCGTAGTTCAGGTGCTCCAGGATATCGATTTCTCCGGTCTGTGGCCAGGGGCCGGCGGTGGGCATCATCCAGATGGCCGGCCAGGCTCCCTGTGCACAATCAAATTTGGCACGTACTTCCACATACCCGTACTGGAAGGTAAATGTTTTATCGGTAAAGACGCCGCCGCAGGCGTAGGTGTTGTTGGCTCCGGTCTGGTCTGCCTGACTGGTGAAGTCACCGTATCTGCCCCAGAGGGAGACCGTGCCGTCGCCATTCATGGTGACCAGCTCTTCGTCGCGCGATTGGTATTTTCGCCAGTCCGATACGTTCCAGTTCACATAGTCGATGCGATTCCATTTGGTGGTATCGAGTGCGGTGCCGTTGAAGTCGTCGGAAAAGACGAGACTCCATCCGGGGTGGGTAGCTTTCCAGCCGGTGTAGTCATCGGCAGGAGCAGGGACGGCGGCCAGAGCAGGGCCGAACAGTAGGCAGCGGATGAGGCGTGTTTTCATGGTGGTGTTTGGAGGTTTTGAGGATGCGGTCGCTGTAGTGTTTGCTACGCATATCTGAATAACATCATTTGACGACCAATTCAAGATGTTTGGATAATAATTAGAGGGGGGCACACGTGCCTCCCAGATGTTGGAAGCGCGAAATGTCTTGCCCGACAAAGATGGGAAGTTAACGAGAAGTACAAAGTCAAATGGACGATGGACAAGGTACAGAGTTCTGCTCGCGCTGCTCGCCTGACATTTCCTTCGTCCATTGTTCTTTGTCCATTGTCCTTCAAATTCCCATTCATTCAGCTTTTACTCAAGCTTCGGTATACGCGTGAAGTCACTTCGCTCTTGACGCTGACAGGTGCTTGTGCTACCCTGATTGCATCACACTATGAAACGGTTACCTCTTGCCATTATCTTTGCAGCCTTTCTCATCAGCGGCTCTGTCCTGTCTGCTGCCGGGATGCTCACGGGGTCCATCGTGATGTATGCAGCTGCCGCGCTGGTGCTGTTCCTCTATTCCTGTTGCAAGGAGTAAGTCTGGAGAAATTAGAAAAAGAACTTAGTTAAAAACTGATAAAAATTATTATTTTTAAAAGTGTGTCGTGATGATTTGCCTGCCGCTCTACACCAAAAGACGGCTGCAGAAGCCTGCAATGGGCGGTAAGGGAGCAGGGGCTCGAGTTCCTCTGCCCGGATATCGGAGTGGAGGTTGAGAATTTTTTGTCACGGGAGTGGAAGCCCGGCGGCAGCATCGCGCTGACCGCTCTTGCGGATGCTGCCGGAAAAAGGAGGTGAGCTTTTCTTATAAATCATCCACCAGAGCAGTGCTCTTGGCGTAGGCCGTGCTTCGGGCCTCGAAGAAGTCTGTTTTGATAAGATTGGCGTTGCTGTATTGCGAGACCCAGGAGCAGGAGGGCGGCTCCGTCTCATACCCATCGTAGAGCGGGGCAAAGCCCAAATCCATGCAGCGGCGGTTGGCCAGATAGCGGATGTAATCCGTAATCATGCCGGTGGAGAGGCCCGGAATGTCGTTGCCGATGACGTAGCACCCCCAGGCGATTTCCTGTTCGCAGCCCTCGCGAATCATGGCTCGGTATTCCTCCACGAGCTCCGGGGTAAAGAGCTCGGGCTGCTCTCGCTGCAGCTCGCGGATGATGTTGCGGAAGAGCCAGAGGTGGGTGCTTTCATCGCGGTTGATGTAGCGGATTTCCTGTGCGGAGCCGGGCATTTTGTTGTTGCGGCCCAGGTTGTAGAAGAACATGAAGCCGCTGTAGAAATAGATGCCCTCCAGAATGAAGTTTGCCACGAGTGTGCGGGCAAAGTTCTCCGGGGTGCGGTTCTGCTGGAACTCGTTATAGAGATTTCCGATGAAGGTATTGCGGCGCAGGAGGTGCTCATCGTTGCGCCATTGATAGAGCACCTCCGTGCGCTGCTGCGGTTCACAGATGGTATCCAGCATGTAGCTGTAACTCTGGCTGTGTACCGCTTCCTGAAATGCCTGAATGCACAGGCAGAGGTTTACCTCGTTTGCGGTGATGTATTCACCCACGGAGGGAAGATTGGCGGTCTGGATGCTGTCCAGAAAGACAAGGAAGGAGAGTATCTTGTCGAAAGCGCGGCGCTCGGCGGGGCTGAGCTGTGGGTAATCGCGCACATCGGCCGAGAGGTTGATTTCCTCCGGAATCCAGAAATTGTTCATCGCCTGGCGGTACCACCCGCTGACCCAGGCGTATTTCATATTATTGAAATCGTTGAGGTTGGTGGTGTTGCCGTTGATGATGCGGCGGGCAAGCACATCGGACTCGCCCTGCGGATTAAACAGTGGTCTGCGGTTCAGCTGGCACATGATTCACATTCTTCTACTTCTAAGCTTTTGGAACGGATGTAATAGACGGTCTTCACCCCGCACTCCCAGGCCAGGAGGTACAGGTTGAGAATCTGACGGAGGGTGTAATCGTTGGTGATGTACAGGTTCATGCTCTGCGCCTGATCGATGTGGCGCTGGCGCACGCCGGCGGCGCGGACGGACCAGCTCTGGTCGATGCGGTGGGCGCTCTTGTAGAACCAGAGGGTTTGCAGAGAAAGCTCCGGAGCCACGCGGGGCATGAGCCCGCTTTTCTTTTCCTCCAGGAAAAAGAGTTTCATGACGGGGTCAATACCTGCGGTGGTACCGGCGATGATGCCGGTGCTGCTGGTGGGGGCAACGGCCAGCAGCCAGGCATTGCGCAGGCCGTGCTCTGCAACGCGGCGGCGCAGCTCCTGCCAGTGCGGGGCGGTGTAGCCGCGGCGCTCGAAGTATTGTCCGGTCTGCCATTCGCTGCCCTCGAAATGGGCGTAGGCTCCCTTGTCGCGGGCGGTGTCGCAGCTGGCGGCAATGGCAGCATGGTTAATCTGCTCGAACAGGCGGTCAGCAAACTCCAGATGCGCCTCCGATTCCCACGGAATGCCCAGCTTGGCGAGCATGTGGTGATAGCCGCTCACCCCCAGCCCGATGGGACGGTAGGCGCGGTTGGTGATTTCTGCATAGGGCAGGGGGTAAAAGTTCAGGTCTATCACGTTGTCGAGAGCGCGGACGGCGCTGCGGGTGATTTCCTCCACCTCCTGCGGGTTGCGGACGTCTATTCTGCCTAGTGAGAGGCTGGCAAGGTTGCAGACCACGAAGTTGCCCGGTTTGGTGGTAGTGACCACGACGGTTTCGCCGTTCACGGTGGTGGTGGTCTGTTCCACGCTCTCGATGGCGCTCATGTTCTGCGCGATTTCCGTGCAGAGGTTGCTGCAGTAGATGATGCCGCGGTGTTTATTAGGGTTGGCTCGGTTCACCAGATCGCGGTTGAAAACGAAGGGTGTTCCCGTCTCTACGGCGCTCTTGAGGATGAGGCGGATGATATCCTTAATAGGCACCACACGCTTGTGGATGCGGGAGTCCGCCACACAGCTGTGGTAGCGCTGCTCCCATTCTTCGCCGTAGCTGTCCTCCAGCGCGTAGCCTTTCACGCTCTGCACCTCGTGCGGGCACATCAGATACCAGTCGCCCTCGATATTGTCGCGCGCCTGCTGCCAGAAGTAATCCGGATAACACACGGCAGGGAAGACATCGTGCGCCTTCAGGCGGTCATCACCGTTGTTGGTGCGCAGGGAGAGGAACTCCGGCAAATCGCGGTGCCAGGCGTCCAGATACACCGCCACGGCTCCCTGTCGCACGCCCAACTGGTCCACGGCTACGGCCGTATCGTTCGCCAGCCGAATCCAGCGGATGACCCCGCCCGCTGCGCCGGGGAAGCCCTGAATGGCACTGCCGGTGGCTCGTACCTTGCCGAAGTACAGCCCCATGCCGCCGCCGTATTTGCTGACTTGGGCGAAGTTGTCGATGCTGCGGTAGATACCCTCCAGACTGTCGGGCACGGTATCAATGAAACAGGAGGAGAGCTGGTGGAAAGGTTTGCGGGCATTGGCCAGGGTGGGCGTGGCCATGGTTACTTTCAGCGTGCTGAGCATGTCGTAGAAGCGGCGCACCCATTCCGCTCGGTTTTCCTGCTCCTGCATGGCGAGATGCAGAGCGATGCCCAGAAACAT
The DNA here is from genome assembly GCA_045121855.1 of Akkermansia sp. GTDB lineage: Bacteria > Verrucomicrobiota > Verrucomicrobiia > Verrucomicrobiales > Akkermansiaceae > Akkermansia. The sequence goes on along the minus strand of JBGVGW010000007.1, from coordinate 1,899 downwards.
CTCCTGCGGACTCTCCAACACCTTGCCCGCATGCGTGCGGATGAGGTAGCGCCCGTGCAGCATCTCCAGCGCAGAATAGGTAAACAGGTTGTCGCGACTCTCCTCCAGCAGCCCGGCAAAGGTCTCTATCTCTGCCCTGCTGTAATGGGCGGTGATATAACTGCCGTATACGCCCTCCTTGGTCAGGTGGGTGATCTTATCGTACAGGCTGCTGATGCCGGCCTCGGCCTCGTAGCGGGCCAGTCTGTGCCGGAAACGCAGCAGCCAGAAGCGTGCGGCAATCATCTCCCAGCGCGGTGCGTCCCGAGTGGTCAGCTCTGCTGCGGATTTGATGAGCCCGCCCAGCGCGGCATCGTCTCCCGCGCCCTCGCGGCGGAAAGTGCGGAACTTGGCGGTGAGCCGGTTCAGGTCGTATTCTTCCTCCGGGAATTCCTGCTGCACCGCTTTCAACACGGAATCCAACGCCGGTCGATTTTCGAAATGCTGCAGCAGCTGCTCTCTGGCTGCGCGTGCACGGCTGCGTTCATTGCGGTACAGGATAAAACGCTTGGCTGCCTCATAATGCCCCGAAACCATCAGGCTCTCTTCTACCAAATCCTGAACGTGTTCCACTGCCACCACCGCTTCGCCGTGCGAGCGCAACCGCGCTTCGATGCTCACCGCAAGGCGCGACACTTCTCCCTCCGTGTCCGTCATCCCCACACTTCCGAAGGCAAGCCGTATGACCCTCTCTATCTTCTCACGCCGGTAGGCCTCTGTCTGTCCGTTCCGTTTCCTTATCTGCATGGGACTTCTGGTTGTTTGTGGTGACTAACTATATCTTGTGTGCGTGCCGACATCTTACCGCCATATCTCGTAAAGTCAAGTTAAAAATGTAACAATTCTAAGAAAAATTCTTACTAACTTTCTCGTTTATTGCCGTTCAATAGAAAAGAGGGAAATGAAGATTGGGTGGACAGTCGAGCAAGTCCGGCAACGCAGAAATGATGTTTCGCCTTGACACAAACGAGTGACCGTGTATGATGTGCGTATGATAACGAACAACTCACCCGGCTTGGTACTTTCAAAGGTATTTCGTATTTTTTCTTATCTGGTGGCCGTTGCAGTAGTCGTGGAACTGGTCATCGGGCTGATTCTGCTGAACAATGCGTGGGAGCGGCGCGATACCTGGAACCGTGGGCATGCCACGGTAAGTGCTCTGGAAAAAGTGGAGTCATCATCGGATGCGGGAGAGACATGGCGCCCGATATTCAGCCTGAGCGCAGGGGGGAAAGAATACAGCATACGCAGCTCCTCATCTTCCAATCCCCCGGCATACCGCGTCGGGGAACAGGTGGAGATGCTGTATCCCTCCGAAAATCCGGCAGAAGCTGTCACCAACACCTTTGCCGGGCTGTATATTCTGCCGTGTGCAGTTCTGGGGATGACCGCCATGGAAAGCGTGCTGGCTCTGGCATTCTTTCTGATTTCTCTCTATCTTCGCCGTCGCTCCTGCGAATCGTAGAGGCAGAATCAATGGGGGTATTGACCCGGCCCCGGCGATGCCGGGGTAAACGGCGCAGAGGAGTCTGCGCCGCCGGGGTCTGAAAAGCCCACCGGGCTTTTCAGCCTCATCCGTGCCGCCTAGGCAGGGTCACTTGTCGAGGTTGAGGGTAAAGAACCGCCGGCTGTGCAGACAACAAAAAAGGATGCCCCGTTGGGACATCGAGGGGGTGCATGGTGGAAGGAGTGTCTGCCCGAGGACGGGCAGACAAGAACGGCTCTTCTGCAATAATTGTGGAATGAGCGCCGCAAGGAAGAGAAGAAGACGGAGAAAAGTATTAGCAAAGAGCAGAAAAACATTGAGCATGGAGGAGAAAACTCCTACCATGCCCAGTGTTGTGTTCTTGAAGTACTTGA
>JBGVGW010000006.1:0-3088 GCA_045121855.1 Akkermansia sp. | reverse complement strand
GTTCCGCGCCCAGTACCAATACGGGTATGTTGACCCGGCAGGCGGCGCCGACCGAGAAAAAGGCGGGCGCAATCATGGTCGCAACACCAACAGCGAATGGAGGCGATTCCGTATCGCCGCGCAGGCAAAAGTGCTCAACCGCTTCACCCTTGTGACCAACTGGAACATCGGCGGACTGGAGGGGCGAGACGAATTCAAAAACGGCAAGTGGAATCAAACCCACACCTCATCCTCACTGGATGAGCTCTACATCTCCGGCAAGATAGCCAAACCAGTCAGCTTTACTCTGGGTAAACACAAACCCGCCTTCATGGGTGAATACCGTACTTCCAGCGCAAAGATTGTCACCATTGAGCGTTCCCTGCTGGTCAATCAGCTCAAGTCTGAGAAAAACTACGGCATCTCGTTCAACAATGCAGACAAGAAAGCAAAACTGGGGTGGGAAGCAGGTCTGTGGGTGAACGGGGCTCGCGACAACCAATGGCTGGAACCCGCCTTTGACGGCGACACCGGCTACATGTTCGGCGGCGGCCTCAATTACGCCACGGGCGACAACAGCCGCCTCTATCTGGACTATATGCACTCATTCGCCGATTGGAGTGATGTGAACCGCTCCGACTTCTCCTACGAGGGATGCGGCGCCCGCGACATCGTGGCGCTTACATGGGAAGCCAAGCGCGACAAGCTGAGCTTTACCGCCGAAGCCATTGCGGCATTTAATCTGAATTCCGAGCAGGCAGAGAATGCGTATGGTATCGTGCTGATGCCCACCTACCGCCTTTCCCCGCATTTCGAGGGCGTCTTCCGCTACCAGTTGGCCGCCGGCAGCAATGCCATTGCAGGGAATGGTCACTTCTACACCAAAAACAGCACCTACAACGGCAGCGCCGACCTCGTACAGGGACTCTACTTCGGCATGAACTACTACGTCTGCCCCAAAAACCCGGACGGCATGAAGCTCATGCTCGGAGCCGAATACCTGAACTCACACGGCACGGATAACGCCGGCAATAAAGGCTTCACCGGCTGGGGCTTCACCGGCGCCATGCGGGTGAATTTCTGAAATAGCAAAAACAACGGATAGTTTAGGGGAACAAAGATTCTCTATATGGGAGATGCGGATAACACCGAACGGCCTTGCCTGCACACTCCCCCCAAAAAAACTCCGGCTCATCGAAAAATATTACCCCCTCATTACCGCCGCCGAGGCGGAGATGAGAGGGTGAAGTGCAGCGCTCGGTCTGTCAAATTATGCCAGATGCTCCAGAACGGCCTGTTTCATGGCGTTCAACCCCAGCATGAGCAGCTCCGGCGAGGTGGCAAAGTTCAGGCGCACGCACTGCGCATCGCCGAAGTTGGCACCGTTGTCCAGGTAAACCCCGGCTTTCTCCAGAAAGAACTTGTGCGGGGATTCCACACCGAGAGCGCTGCAATCAATCCAAGCCAGATAGGTGGCCTCCTGGTGACGGGTGCGCAGCATGGGCAGCTCCTTGGCAATGAAATCCACCACGGTCTGCCGATTGCGACGCAGGGTCTGCAACAGCTGCGCATGCCACTCCCACCCCTGCGTATAGGCCGCCAGCGATGCGGCATAGGCAAACACATTCAGCGTGGGCAGGCTGTGTCCCTGAGTCTTGCGGATGGCTTCCCGCAGCTCCGCATTCGGAACAGCCATGTAGGTGAAACAGATACCGGCGATGTTGAAAGTCTTGCTGGGCGCGCTCAGCATCACCACGCGCTCAAGGACATTCTCCGGCAGGGTCAGGGCACACTGGTGACGCAAATCTTCATCCAGCACCAAGTCACAGTGAATCTCATCGGAACATAGGATGAGGTCGTGACGCACGCAGAAATCAGCCACCTGCTCCATTTCCTCACGGCTCCAGGCGCGCCCCAGCGGGTTATGAGGATTGCACAGCAGGAAGAGCTTTGTGTTGGGTGATACTGCGGCTTCCATGGCTTCCCAGTCGAAACCCCAGCGGTCATTCCGGTACACGTAGGGTACCGTCAGCAGGCTGCAACGGGCATCCTCGTGACAATGCAGCATAGGAGGATAAGAAGGCGAGCACACCAGCACCTCATGATCCGGGCGGGTACAGACCGTACGCGCCACCAGCGTGAACGCCGGCACACAGCCGGGCAGAGCGTGCAGCCACTCCGGGGCGGCATTGGCAACGCCGTGTTTTTCCTTGAGGTAGGCAACGATGGCCTCGCGGAGCTCATCCGTCATGAACGCATAGCCATAGAAGCGATGATTCAGGCGCTGCTGCAGGGCATCCACCACACAGGGTGGAGACTCTATATCCATGTCCGCAATGCCGAAAGGCAGCGGACCCTGCAAATCCCATTTAATATTCCCGGTTTCACGCCGACAGTCCGTAGAGGCAAATCTGATCATCTTCGCGCAGGTGCTGTTGATTCTAACCGCAGCATAACACAATCGGCAGCTTTGACAAGTCAAAAAAACAAGAGTCAAAACACCCGTCTCCTTTTTTTCGCATGGGGCGATATGAAATTCAAATCCCTTGACAAGCGACAGCAGGTGCGGCATGATATGGTCACACCATGTATATACCGACACAGGAGGAACGCTACAGTAAGGCAGCACGGTTGACCCTGCTGCTCTGCATTGTCATCCCCAGCGGGGTGGTGGTCTGGCTGGCGGGGGGCGGACTGAGCGACTGCGCTGCGGCTTTCCTGCTGCCCCTTTCCCTGCTGCTGGACAAGGTGGGGTTCAACACAACGGCTGCGGCCTCTATTTCGGCGCTGGTGCAGTTCTTTGTCTTTTTCTGGCTGACCCGCAACCGCAGGCTCACCCCCAAGCACCGGCTCACCATCGCCATTACCTGGGGGATGCTGTTTGCGCTGATTGTTCGTATTGCCATTTATCAGGCCGCAGCGGCCTTGCAATAACCCTACTGCTCTGACCTTGCTCCGGGAGCAAGAGGGGTCAAGCCCAAACAATGTGGAATTTGAATTTTCATATCACAATGTGCCCACATTCAATTAACACTCTTAAACGGTAATTTTGAAAGTTACGATAGCCATAGGCTCGGCGTTGAATTAATTTCATTTTTCTATGGAAGCC
>JBGVGW010000005.1:0-85170 GCA_045121855.1 Akkermansia sp. | reverse complement strand
GGGGGGGCGGGGGGCGGCCGCCCCCCCCCCCGCGACTCTCCTTCACCTTCTCATTCTGGATGGTGAAAACGGATTCTTCGTTCCTGGGGAGTTCCTCATTCATTCTCTGCGCGGGCAGCATAGCACAAAAGTGCGGTCTAGGCAATACCTTTCTCCCGGAAGTCGGCTTTATTCCCGTTCGGAAAAAAATGCGGCAGTTGGTGTAAAAGTTGCAAATTCGTGTTGCAAGTCGTGGTATAATATGGTATTCTGCAGGCACCATGATTACAGGTACAACTCACAAGAAGGCTGCTGAGTGGGTGGAGGAAATCCGCCAGCTCTGCAAACCCGATTCCGTCTACTGGTGCGACGGTTCCGAGGAAGAGAACACCAAGCTGTGCGACATGCTGGTGGAAAAGGGCACCTATATCCGCCTGAATCCGGAGAAGCGCCCCGGCTGCTTCCTGGCTCGTTCTACTCCTTCTGACGTGGCTCGCGTAGAGGAACGCACATTCATCTGCTCTGAGAAGCAGGAGGACGCCGGTCCTACCAACAACTGGAAGTCCCCGGCAGAGATGCGTGCTATTCTTAACCCCTACCTTGATGGCTCCATGAAGGGCCGTACCATGTACGTGATTCCCTTCTGCATGGGCCCGCTTGATTCCCCGCTGGCTAAGATCGGTATCGAAATCACCGACTCTGCCTACGTGGTGACCAACATGCGCATCATGACCATCATGGGTGAGAAGGTTCTCAAGCGTCTTGAGGACGAGGTGAACGGCGGCGGCAATCCCAAGCGTGACGGCTACGGCGACTTCGTGCCCTGCCTGCACACGGTGGGTGCTCCCCTGGAGCCCGGTCAGGAAGACGTGACCTGGCCCTGCAACAACGAGGAGAAGTACATCTGCCACTTCCCCGAGACCGGCGAGATTATCTCCTACGGTTCCGGTTACGGTGGTAACGCTCTGCTCGGTAAGAAGTGCCTTGCTCTTCGTATTGCTACCGGTATCGCTCAGAAGAACGGCTGGATGGCTGAGCACATGCTCATCCTCGGCATCACCGATCCCCAGGGCCGCAAGTCCTATGTGACCGGCGCATTCCCCTCTGCCTGCGGTAAGACCAACCTGGCCATGGTTGTGCCCCCGCCCGCTCTGGCTGCCAAGGGCTGGAAGACCAGCATCATCGGCGACGACATCGCCTGGATCTGGCCCCACGAGGACGGTACGTTCCACGCCATCAACCCCGAGAACGGTTACTTCGGTGTGGCTCCCGGTACTTCCTACAAGTCCAACCCCATCGCTATGGACACCATCAAGGAGAACATCATCTTCACGAACGTGGGTCTGACCGATGACGGCGACGTATGGTGGGAAGGTATGGACGGCGAGGCTCCTGCCCACGCTATCGACTGGCAGGGCAATGACTGGACGCCGGATTGCGGCCGCAAGTGCGCTCACCCGAACAGCCGCTTCACCGCTCCCGCTTCTCAGTGCCCCACGCTCGATCCCGAGTACTACAACCCCGAGGGTGTGTCCATCAGCGCATTCCTCTTCGGTGGCCGCCGCGCTACCACCATGCCGCTCGTATTCCAGGCCAAGGACTGGAACCACGGCGTGTATGTGGGTGCTACCATGGGCTCCGAGATGACCGCTGCTGCTTTCGGCCAGATTGGTCAGGTTCGCCGCGACCCGATGGCTATGAAGCCCTTCATTGGTTACAATGTGGGTGACTACTGGCAGCACTGGCTGGATATGGGCACCAAGACCTGCGCTTGCAAGCTGCCCAAGATCTTCAACGTGAACTGGTTCCGCAAGGATGCCGAGGGTAACTTCGTGTGGCCGGGCTTCGGCGACAACATGCGCGTGCTCGACTGGGTGCTGCGTCGTTGCCGCGGCGAGGTCGACGGCGTGGAGACCGCTCTGGGTATCTCCCCCACCTTCGAGGAACTTGACACCGAGGGCCTGAACGGCTACGACAAGGCTGCATTCGAGACGAACATGACCATCTCCGCTTCCGAGTGGAAGGCTGAGCTCGAATCTCAGACGGAGCTCTTCAACATGGTGGGCGACAAGCTGCCCGCCGAGCTTGAGGCTCAGCGTCAGGCTATGCTCGCTAAGTTCTGATTTCCCGCTGAATCGTTGAATTAAATCTCAAAGCTGCCGTTTCCCATAGGAACGGCAGCTTTTTCTTATGCCTTTGCCGGAACTCCGACGATGTTTAGCCGCTTTTTGCTTGTTCAGAACGGGGGGGCAACAGAAGCTGATGCTAAAGGAGAGTGTGTAGCGGGTACGCAGACTAGTCTTTCGTACGTCCGGCGTGTGAGTAGTAGTTGTTTCTTTTTTTTTTTAGTTGCAAATAAATAAAAGTTACAAAAAGATAAACAAAATACTCAAGGTGGTGCGCTTCATCAGGTGAACAGGCATGAAGCCTGAAAGAAAAGCTATGAATAAGAGAATGATTAAAATGATGATGGTGCTGGGAATCGGCGGTATGGTGATGTTTGCATCCGGCTCGCAGGCAATGAGTCTGAATCTGAGCTTCTGCAATGGCGGTATCAGCCTGCGCTTGGATGATGATAAGCACGAAGTCCGCCATGACAAGCATAATAAAAAGCAGGTAGTTCATCACGGTAAGAAGGAGAATGATAAGCGTGGGAAGGCCTTCCGTGAGGAGAAACACAAGGTAGTAATCAACAAAAAAGACAAAAAACACGACAAACGCCGATGAAATCCGACACTAGTATACAGCAGGAACCCCATGCGGCTACCTGATCGCGCCTTTGTTCCGATAGGTGGACAAAGGCGCGATTCGTTTTGTGGGAGCAGATGTAAAAGGAGTATTGATTTCCGGGCCTGCGTTATATCGAGCTGTCTGAATCAATACTTGCCGGAGAAAATGAAGGCGGGAAGGTACAATATGAGATATATGGCAAGTAATGAGCTTGACTTGCAGATGGTGAGTGCTATGATTATTACGTTATGACACAGGATGCTCTTCTTAAATTGCTGGAGGCAGATGCTCGTTTGAGCGATCAGCAGATTGCGGAACGGTTGGGGCTGAGCGTTGAAGCTGTAGCCGAGCGTCGCGCGGCGTTGGAGAGAGAAGGCAGGATTGTGGGTTACCGTACGATTGTGAATGATGACGAGGACGGTGTGTCTGCATTTATTGAAGTGCGCTGTACGCCGGAACGCGGCGGCGGTTTTGATAAGCTTGCACGCAGGATTTCCCGCTTCCCGGAGGTGAGACATTGTTATTTGATTTCCGGCGGGTTTGATTTGTTGGTAATGGTGGAGGCGCGTTCGCTCCTGGAAGTGGCTCGTTTTGTGAGCGAAAAGCTTTCCGGTGCGGATGGTGTGATTTCCACGGCGACGCATTTCCGCCTTAAAACGTATAAAAATAATGGTTTGCTCTTTGAGGAGGAGAAGACTCATGAGCGTTTGATTGTTGCTCCCTGATTTGTTTTAACTTTTTATTTATTGATGCCATGGACTGGAACCGCATGCTTTCCAAACAGGTGACGGATTTGCCCCGCTCGGGAATCCGTGAGTTCTTCGATTTGGTGACCGGTAGTAAGGATATTATTTCGCTGGGCGTTGGTGAACCGGATTTTGTGACGCCTTGGAATATCCGAGAAGCTGCCATTACTTCGTTGGAAAAGGGGCACACAACCTATACCAGTAACTACGGCCTCGAGTCGCTGCGCCGTGCTATTGCAACGTATGTGGAAGGCTTTTTTAACGTATCTTACGACCCTCTCTGCGAGATTTTGCCCACGGTGGGCGTGAGCGAGGCGATCGATTTGGCGCTGCGCTGTCTCATCAATCCCGGGGATGAGGTGCTTTATCATGAGCCTTGCTATGTCAGCTACGCTCCCTCTGTTTCTCTTTGCTATGGTATTCCGAAGGTGGTAGAGACGAGTATTGATGACCTTTTTGCGCTGAATCCGGCTCGTCTGGAAGAAGCGATTACACCGAAAACTAAGGTGTTGATGCTGAATTTCCCCACTAACCCGACGGGCTCCATTGCCCCGCTGGAGACGCTCAAAGCGATTGCAGATATCTGTATCCGGCATGATTTGTTCGTGCTGACGGATGAGATATACTCCGAGCTGCGCTATGACGGGGTGAAGCATGTGTCTATCGCCTCACTTCCCGGTATGAAGGAGCGCACACTCTTGCTGCACGGCTTCTCTAAGGCGTTTGCCATGACCGGTTTCCGCTTGGGTTACGCCTGCGGGCCTCATGAACTCATCGAGCAGATGATGAAGATTCATTCCTATACGATGATTTGTCCGACCATTACTTCTCAGGAGGCCGGTATAGAGGCGTTGAAGAATGGTGTGTCTGCCATGCAGGAGATGCGTGACAGCTACCACATGCGCCGCGATTACGTGGTGGGGCGTTTCAATGATATGGGGATGGATTGTCACATGCCCGGCGGCGCATTTTACACGTTCCCGAGCGTGAAGCGTTTCGGTATATCCTCTAAGGAGTTTGCCATGCGCCTGCTGACGGAACATAAGGTGGCGGCTGTGCCAGGTACGGCATTTGGTTCCTGTGGTGAAGGGTATCTGCGCTGCTGCTATGCTACGGCGTTTAATCTGCTGGAAGAAGCGTGTGATAAGATGGCGCTCTTCTGTGAGCGACTCGAACAGGAGTAACTTAGCCGGCCTGAGATGATTTCCTGCCAACCGGCAAAGGGAGAGGGTGCGCTGTTTCGTGCCTGTGTTGGCCCGTTCCTCGTCTTCCTTGCATTCAGTATGCTGCTTTTTGTGGCAGATGAAAGCTGGAAGTGGAATCATCCTTCTGCACCGTGGTATCAGCGGGCACCGGAAATGCTGATTTACCCGTTGCAGGTGGTGGCTTGTGCCGGTTATATCTGGTATATTCGCAGAGGTGTTTGTTGGAAAGCATCGTTGACATCCTGTGCGCTGGGCATACTGTGCGGTGTCATCGGTATAGCGGTCTGGTTGCTGCCGTATGTTGCCGGATGGATTCCCAACAGCGGCGGCTTTGAACCGGAACTTATTTTCGGCGGAGACTCTGCGGCTGTTGTGATTGAATATGTATTTCGTTTTGCCAGGGCTGCATTGATTGTCCCGGTTGTGGAGGAGTTGTTCTGGCGTGGTTACTTGATGCGTTGGTGTATCAATCGCGATTTTCCTCAGAATGTGCCGCTGGGGCAGGGGAGTTGGTTGTCGTATATTGTTGTAACAGCTGCGTTCATGTTTGCTCATAATCCTGTGGATTATGCCGGAGCCTTTGTCTATGGCTCGATGGCGTATCTGCTGGTTATCAGAACAAAATGTCTGCTGCCTGTTATTCTCATGCACGCGGTGGCTAATTTGATAATGGGTATTTGCGCTATTTCGTTGGATTTGCCACAGGTGTGGTAAAAAAAAGAGCAGCCAATCGGCTGCTCTTTGCAATACGGGCGACGGGAATCGAACCCGTGTCTCATGCTTGGGAAGCACGCGTCCTACCATTGAACGACGCCCGCAAGTGATGGCGTGAGTTTATGATAAAAAAATGCTTTTGTCAAGAAAAGTGGGTAAAAATGACACGAATGAAGAAAATTTGAAAAAAAGACAGAAATGATGGAAAATTCCTCTTGCCAAAAAAACATGTTTATGGTAGATTATCGACATACCACAGATGCGGGTATAGCTTAATGGCAAAGCTCCAGCCTTCCAAGCTGGCCATGCGGGTTCGATTCCCGCTACCCGCTTCCAGCCAAGGCCTATACAGTTATGAAATTGTTGCGTTTTATTGCTATTATGTTCTGTTTGGGGGCCTTCGCGCCTCTCACTCAGGTTTATGCCGGTACAACGAAAGCGGGTGCCGTGTTCCCTCGTAATTTGTCTGTGGAGGAGCTGGCAAAGATGGTGTATGAAGCGGCAAAAAAAGATCCGTCTAATGCGCCTGTCATTTTTGCGGAGGCAATTGCTTCTCGTGACTCGTGGACTCGTGGTGAGCTGGTGTTAGTGAGTGAGGCTCTGTTGCTGGCTGTGCCTTCAATGACTCCCGGGGATATTCCTTCACTTATTATAGGTTCTAATGTTAAGCCGGAGGATGTGCAGTCTGTGGTTGAGCAGCTTGAGCGCAACGATGGTGGGACTCCCGGTCATGTGATTGAGGCTCTTCCCCCGGATTTGCCTGTGTACCCGGTGTTGCCCTCCCCCGGGCCGGTAAGTGGACTTAGATGATAATGGTAACGAAAGCGTGAAGACGTATGAAGTCGTATTTTTATAAAAGTATTTTGATGTGTGCAGTCTCTGCTACGGTGGGGGGCGCTTTTTCTTTGTACGACTCTGCTCCTATGGTTGGGTTGCCGGAGTCTTACGATGTCAAATATAGTGCCAGCCTCGGAGTAGGTTATGACTCCAATGTTGACTGGGCGACACGCAACGAGGACGCTTCTCCCTATGTGAGTGCTTCTGTTAGCGCGCGCTATGCTGACATGGAGTCTGTGAATAAGCTTAGCTACAACGTGAGACTGGGTATTAGACAGTATACCGGGCTTGATAGCGGTACGTCGACGGCCGAGACGCGTGGTGACTGTAAGCTGGGCTTTAGCATGGTGCATGCCTTTGATTCTGCGAACTCGTTTTCGTCGTCGTTGAATGCTACATATAGCCCTCAGCCGGATTATGCAGATGGATATTCACCGGCGTACTGCCGGGGAGACATGCTGACGGTGTCGCAGTCAAATGTGTTCACTCATGCGTTGGATTCCCGATGGAGTCTCAATGGTAGCCTCTCTTTCCAGATGATTCGCTACTCCGAGGCATCGGAACAAAGCGATGATCGGTACTATATCATGGGAGGTGTGGGGGCTCATTACCGGGAGTCTTCCATTATGACATATAAGGTCAATTTATCCTATAACCGGGAGCTTCGGACGGTTGGTTTGGATTCAGATCGATATGTTGTTTCCGTTGGCTTCCAGCGCGCCTTGGATCCTTTTTCTTCCTGCGGAGCAGACGTAGGTATGGCAGCCCGAGTGTTTTCTCAGAAAACGACGTTTAGCCCGTGTGCCAATTTCTCGTATCGTCGAAAACTCTCTGAGGGCCTGAATGCCCGAGTTTATGTTTCGTATGCGGACGAAAACTCCGGGTCCTACATGTCGTCGCAGACGTATTTAGAGAATAGGACTCTGAGATTTGGGTCTCATTTTGATTATGTGCTTTCACCTGATGTGACATACACGCTCGGAGCTGCGTATATTGTGACGCATCGTTCTGACGCTACGCGTGGTGCAAGAAACTACGACTGCGATAGATACGAACTTAGCGCAGGTATGGATTATGCCTTTACCCAGCAGCTTAGAGGATACGTCAAGGCGTCTTATTCTGTGCTTACCCAGCAGTATGAAGGTGCGGCGGAGACATCGCCAAAGCGATGGAATGTATCAACAGGTGTCACGTATAACTTCTGATTTATTTTTTTGTGGGGGTACGTAACACTACTCCCACAAATTGTATCTAAAATTTTACATATATGAGTAATCAAGGCGTTCAGGCCGTACAAGCTGAGGCGGCATTGCATGTTCAAGACTATTTCCAGATTTTTAGAAATTATTGGAAAGTTGCATTGTTGGTTTTCTTGTTAATCTTTGCCAGTTGTGCAATCATTACTAAGCTTCAGCAGCCCAAGTATACGAGTACGACTACTATCGAAATTATCCCGCCGCGAGATATTATCAATGTGGCACCCTCTCAGGATCGCAACCCGATTTTCAGCATCCATAATGAGAGTGGCGCGTACATGGAGACCCAGTTCCAGGTAATGGTGTCACAGCAAAATTTGCTTGCAGTTGTCAACAAATTAAACTTGGCTCAAGAATGGAACGCAGATGAAATGGCTGTTGCGCACAGATTGATGGGGATGATAGAAGTATCCCCTCGTTCATTAACCAATCTCGTTGATATTACCGTACGCGCGACTAACCCTCTGCAGGCACAACAAATTTGTAATGCTGTTGTAGAGTGTTATAAAGAAGTGCGTGATGAAAAAGAGCGAGCAATCATAACAGAGGCTATCAATAAGCGCTATGAAGTGTTGCGTTCTCGTCAGGATGAATTGGAACGCAAGGCTGATGTTGTTCGCCAGTATATTCGCGCAGGCAAATATATACAGAACATGTGGTCGCAGGACGGCGCACATACGCCGGTTTCCGCTGCTTCTGAGGAACAAAGCTACGCAACGCTGGTAGCAAATCGTGAGAGACTTGAGTCCGAGATAGCTCAGATGCGGGTTCACGTAACAAGACTGCAGAACCTGAAAGACGAAGAATTGCGCGATTATGTTACCAGAACCGGTTTGTTAACTGCTGAGTCTTATTGTTCTGATCGAGTCCGTCAACTTAATGAGCAATACCTGAAAGAAGCTGATGAAAAGTCACAGATGCTTTTGGCCGGGTATGGCGAGAGACATCCCAATATCATCCGAATGGATGAACAGCACAAAAATACGCTTCAACAGCTGAATGATGAGCTTGTTGGGATGCGTGATGCGATGATGGATCAAATTGAAATCAAACAAGCTGAGCTGCAGGATGTAATCGCCCGCAGCGAACAGGCTAAGGAGCGTTTGAGGAATAAGAGTCTGGAGGATCAGAAAGTCAAAAATGCTTTGCAGGAGTACGCTGCGGAAAAGGCCAGATACGATAAATTGGAGAATGATTATATCGCAGATAAAATGCGAATGATGGCCCCCAGAACAAGTGTCGAGGTGTATAATTTACCCATCGTTGCAACCGCTCCCAGTAGCCCCAATTTCCGTTTAAATTTGCTGATTGGTGCTATTTTGGGTGTCATTGGCGGTGTGATAACGTCATTGGTGTTCAATTATTTCGATACGTCCATCAAATCATTGGAAGACGCAGAACGTAGCCTTGGTTTGCCTGTGTTGGGAGTTATTCCTCAGGATGCCGGAGTGCTCCTCTTGCAGTCGGAAGAGAGTCCGGATGCCGAGGCATATCGCATCCTTCGTGCAAATATAGAGCTGAAGCGCGAGTTGTTCAAGGCTTCCACCTTTGCCGTGACTTCTGCCAATGCCGGTGAAGGCAAGACCATGACTTTGTTAAATCTTGCTTGCGTCTTCGCGCAGGCCGGTTACAGTACGCTGATGATTGATGCAGATATGCGCCGTCCTCGCTTGTCTCGCTATGCTGAGTTGAAGGCAGATGTCGGCCTTGCAGATTATCTTGCCGATGGTAAGACTTTGTCAGAAGTAGTCTTCCGTACCAGTAATCCCAGTTTGTACCTCTTGCCTGCCGGTAGGAAGGCCTTTGACCCGAGTGGTCTTATCACATCCCAACGAATGGATCAGCTGCTTTCCGAAGTGACTAAGCGCTTTGACGTTGTTCTCATTGACACTCCGCCGTTGCTGGGCGTTAGTGATACGTCACTGCTGGTGAATCGGGCAGATGCTTCGCTCTTCGTCTTGCAACCGAGAAAGATGCCGCTCAATGCTCTTGTCCGTGCGAAGGAGGTCTTGCTTGCTGCAGGTGGGCGTATTATGGGGCTTGTGCTGAATAATGTTGATATCAACAATGATTCGCAGTATCAGTACTATACCACTTACTACAGCTATTACGCGCAGGAGGACCGCGGAAATGAGAAAACTAGGAAAAAGGTGGTAAATTCTGCAGTTAAGCCTGTTAAGGCAGCTCAGGCGCCTCAGACATCCTCTGATGATATTTATTAATCATTCGAATTGTTCACAAAAATGAAACATATTTTACATACGTTCATAGGTTTGTTTGCCTTTCTTTCGCTGATTTTTGCAGCTGCGGCGCAGGATGCCAGCACAGAGCCGCGCGTGATACGTGGTTCAAAGGTTGTTCTCATTTTTAAGAATTTGCCGGGCGGAGAAGCTACCAATGTGGATGGAGAGTATCAAGTGAGTCGTGCAGACGGAACGATCCTTCTTCCTTTCCTGGAAAGTCGTATGAGCGTTCTGGGAAAGACAGCCCGTCAGGTGGAAGATATGGTGCGCGCTGCGTATATTTCGCAAAAAATTTACACCGATCCTATCGTTATTGCGCGAGTAGGGCATAGGGGTGAGGAGCTGGAAGCTCGTTTTGTGCAGGTAACCGGGTATGTTCATGCTAAGAAAAACCTGCCGTACCGTGAAGGCATTACGTTGATTCAGGCGCTGATTGACTGCGGCGATATTTCTGACCATGGCTCGCGTAAAATTCAGATTACTCGTGGTAACGTGACGCGTACGTACGATTATTTCAGTGCTCGCGACCGGTCGATTAAACTTATGCCCAATGATGTCATCTTTGTTCCCAAAAGACCGGCTTTCGAGGGGCGTCCCAGAACTGTCGGCCCGTAATACAGATAACGAATTTTTTATGCGCTCCGGTCTGACTTTTGTCGGTCGGAGCTTTTTTATATGACTAATATATCCAAGGTGTTGATTTTGACGGTTGCTTACGGCCATGGCCATAAGTCTGCCGCATGCGGCCTTGCAGATGAATATCTGGCACGGGGGTGTAAGGTGAAGGTGGCTGATCCTTGTGATGCCGATACTTCCGGCCTGTATACGTTGACGAAGGCGTATTATAATCTATGCGTGCGGAGAGCACCTTGGTTGTGGGCAATGGCTTATTCCCAGACAGCCACCGCAGATTGGCGTTCCATCGTCACGTGGCCGATTCTTAGAAATGCAACCCAAAGTTTATCTGATTTGCTCGTGTCCTGGCGTCCGGATGTCGTTATCTGTACCTATCCACTGTATGCGTACATGATGGATTATATTCATGATGCGCACATATCAGATGTACCCTATGCAGTCGTTGTTACCGACTCGCTGGAGATAAGCCGCCCTTGGTTAAGGTCTCGCACACCATATCTTTTTGTTCCTGATGAATTCTCTGAATCCTTGCTTCAAATCAGGTATGGATTATCTTCTGTTGTAATCAATAGTGGTTTTCCCGTCAGAAAAGCATTTTTGAAGCAAGAGGAAAAAAGCATACCTTCGCCGACACACCTTAATATTGTTTACGCTGCTAGTCTTGGAACCGAGGCAACAATCAATCAGGTGAGCAAAATCTTAAATCTCTTTCCTCAGGCCAATATTGTGTTACTTGCCGGTGACAGATGTGAAAAATTTGAAAAGCGACTTCGTCAATATGTGGGAATAGGCTCGCTGACAATTATGCGAGCTTCTGACCGAATGGCTGATTTGTTCGCGGCTGCACATCTGTATATTGGCAAGACCGGTGCTGCAACTATGTTTGAAGCGTATGCCGCGGGAGTCCCCTTTATCGCAAATTATGCATTGCCCGGACAAGAGCAGGGCAATCTGCAATTGTTACTGCGAGACGAGGCAGGATATTGGGCCGATAGTTCTGATTCGCTGTGCCACATGATACACAATTTGCTGAGAAATGGTGCTGAGAAGTGGAAAATCGTTCGTTCTAACATGCTGAATAGAACCTATCGGGTTCGTGGTGCTGCCAAAATAGCAGATATATTACAAGAGCGTTTGTCAAGATGAATAAGACTGCTTTATTAGTTGATATCTCAAACTCCAGAACAAAATTCCGTTTGTGTGTAAACGGCGTCATAGGAGAAGAGTTGCGCGTCCTTCCTACCAATCAGATTACGGTGCCTTCTCTTAAGACGTGTATTAGCGGGTGGTTGTTCTCTTCTGTTTTAATCAGCTCAGTTGTGCCTCGAGCCGCAGAGCTTGTGCAAAACGCTTTCGCAGCAACAATGCCTGTGCGATTTGTGTCAGTGAGTGATTCGTTACCCGTCGATTTTTCCGAATACGCAGGAAGAGATACTCTGGGGGCTGATAGAGTTGCAAACGTACTCGGTGCCTCTCTTCTGGGACGTTTCCCGGTAGTTGCCGTGGATTTGGGAACGGCAATTACATTTGATGTGCTTACCCGGGATAGCAACCAAAAAACTCAATATAGAGGTGGTGTAATAGCTCCGGGGAGGGCACTTTTTCAGAACTACTTATCGACCAATACTGCACTGTTACCTGCCGTTGATTCATCTTTGGAGGCCACACCTTTACCCATCGGTCAGAATACTCAGCAGGCTATTCAGAGTGCCGGGTGGTATGGTTTTCGCGGCATGATACGTGAAATTCTTACGGAAATCGCCTCGTCTCTGGATAGCAAGCCATACGTGATTGCAACAGGGGGTGATGCGGATTGGGCTTCGGCACATGTGCCCGAGATTCATGAAGTTGACCCCCTTTTGACTTTTCGAGGGATTGTGACGTTCCTCTAAAACGAGAGCTGACTCTATTTTTTTTCATATTCTTAAATTTTTTGTTGCATCTCGGACAGGAACACGCTACAATGATGTCACCTAAAACAGTCACAACTTATGTCTGATAATATCGAAACCCAGGTAAAGGAAATCATCGCTGAGCAGCTCAGCGTTGACATCGAAAAAGTGACCTCTGACGCTAAGTTTATCGAGGATCTTGGTGCCGACTCTCTTGACACCGTTGAGCTCGTGATGGCTTTCGAGGACAAGTTCTCCATCGAGGTGCCGGACGAAAAGGCCGAGACGCTTAAGTCTGTGGCTGACGTGGTGGCTTACATCAAAGAGAACCAGGCCTGATAAGGCTGCCTAGCTTTTTTCCGGGCGGTCCACCAGATAATCCTGGGGGACCGCTTTTTCTCATCTGAAAAGCAGACTGAACTTATTATATGGATTCTTTCGCCGATATCGATTATGCCTTGAGGCAGACAAAGATATTATATGCACCTGATCGGCGAATTGATACTTTTGGTGACACTCGATTCAATTTTCGCATAGTGTCGGAGCTGCCGGATTCTGTTAGCGTGTGTCGCGTGCGTAGCGGATGGGTTGAGGCTGCACGGCCCAGAATACTGCGGCCTGCTGATATGTGCGGCATAGAGATGGATGGGTTTACTTCTGCAGCTTCTCGTTTTTTTGAATGGATGAAAGAAAACGGAAATGCTACACCGACCTTGTTTCAATACGGGTTTCGATTTAGCCGTTCGGAGGTGTATGAAGAACAGGTCCATGATGATTTTCTTATTGTGTCTGAGCGCGTGGTGCAGGAGGCTTTATCGTCCGGGGATCCCTTGCGTGCTGTAATTTCGGGAGTGGATGACTCTTGGGAAGTGTCATTGCTTCGTTTTATGGTAGAAATGATTCAACAATCACATGAAACTAATATATTTGATTTTAGGCGTCGGGGTATGTTGTAGTGGTGTAATGGCGACGTACGCTCAGGATAATTTTTCCCATTGGCCCCGTCGACCGCAGGAATTTGAACAGGCTCAATTACTCTTGACTCAACAAAAATGGGCTGAGGCAGCGCATGTCTTGCAGCCTTTTGTGCGGGATGCAGATAATTTTGGATGTGAAGCAAGGTCAGTTGTAGGAAGAACAAACATTGTTCGCTATCTGTCACGTATGCATCCGTATTCTTCCGTGTATACAGTACGGCAGGGCGACACTTTGCCCAAAATAGCATCAAAAACGCAGTGCCCCGTTGACTTGCTTATGCTATACAACGGCTTGACAACTCCATCTGCATTAAAAATCGGCCAGAAGCTGGTTTTTGTCGACATGGTTCTCCGTATTGAGATATATCCCTCCTTAAATGAGTTAACGGTGTGGGATGGAGATGTTTTGGTTGCATCGTACAAGATACTTTCCATGAAAGGGGATATAGAATCCCATGAGGAAGAGAAGGAGGTGACGGTTTCCTCCCGTGAAGCCCATATCCACGGGAAACGTATCCCCGACAACTCCGCTCAGACCTCATTTGCGGATAAGTTAATTCGCTTCTCCAACGGATTCGTTGTCTGCTCTCAGATGCAGAAGGATAAAAACACTCTTTGCCTCTCACAAAAAGACATTAACGAACTCGCTTTTCTGGTTAGAGAGGGGAATATCGTTGTGTGGAAGCAGTAGTAGATAGTATTCGCCGTAACCGATGCAGCATGGTTGTGCATTTTTCAAGCGCTTGGTGGTAAAGCAATCTTGTGAGTGCCGTATTATATAGAACGGCGGTGTCCATCGGCCTCATGTTGCCGGGAAAGCGCATGGCCGATGGAGCTTGTGTTACAGGCGCTCTTATTTTTCCGTGGAGATGCAGAAATAGCTCAATTCCATTGTTGCTTTTTTGTAATAAAGGCGTATAATATGGCGCGTAACACTATGGCACGCCACTCTCTTCAAAGCATTATTCGCAATAAACGACTGAGACGTCATGGGGAAAAACCGGATGGCTGGACGTTTTTTCTGCTGCCGCCGCTGTTGCTGGCTGCGGTGTTTTTCTGCTGCAACATGGCGGCAAAGGAAGGTAAGCGTACCTCTAAGCCGGCAGCAGTGAAGAAAGCCGCCCCTGATAAAGAGAGTAAATAATTTTCAGACCACTAACCGATCAGAACACGATGAGCAAAGGTACTCCCATTACCATGAGCGCACAGGGATTGTGCGTGCCGGATTTCCCCATTATTCCTCACATTATCGGCGATGGCTCCGGGCCGGATATCTGGCGAGCTGCCAAACGTGTGATTGATGCTGCCGTGGCGGCTGCCTACGGCAATTCTCGCGCGCTGGTGTGGCAGGAGGTGTTGGCCGGGCAGGAGGCTTTTGATACTACGGGAAGCTGGCTGCCGAATGAGACCATGGAGGCATTCCGTACGCTGCTTGTGGGTATCAAAGGGCCGCTGACAACTCCTGTCGGCGGCGGTATCCGCTCATTGAATGTGGCGCTGCGTCAAGGGTTGGATTTGTATAGCTGCGTGCGTCCTGTGCGTTATTTCCGCGGAATTGAGACCCCGGTGAAAGAGCCGGAGAAGGTAGATATGGTCATCTTCCGCGAAAATACGGAAGATATCTACGCCGGGATTGAATTTGAATGCGGCTCCGCAGAGGCGGAAACGTTCTTCGCTTGGCTGGATAGTACATTCCCGGCTCGCGCGGGCAAGGTGCGTTTCCCGCTCAGCTCCGGCTTTGGTATTAAGCCGGTTTCCCGTGAGGGTACGGAGCGTCTGGTGCGTGCCGCCATTCAATATGCCATTGATAACAACTGCCCAAGTGTCACTCTGGTGCACAAGGGTAACATCATGAAGTTTACCGAAGGCGGTTTCCGTGATTGGGGCTATGAGCTCGCTCGCAAGGAGTTCGGTGCCGAGCTTATTGATAAGGGACCGTGGTGCAGACTGCCTAACGGCATTGTTATTAAGGATTGCATCTGCGATGCCTTCCTTCAGGAAATCCTTATTCACCCGCAGGAGCATTCCGTCATAGCTACGCTCAATCTCAACGGGGATTATTGTTCCGATGCACTGGCGGCTCAGGTGGGCGGTATTGGCATTGCTCCCGGTGCCAACATTAACTACAAGACGGGGCACGCCGTGTTTGAGGCCACTCACGGCACGGCACCGAAACTGGCCAATCTGGACGTGGTGAATCCTTGCTCTTTCCTGTTGTCGGCTGAGATGATGCTGCGCTATATCGGTTGGAATGAGGCGGCTGACCGCATCATTGCTGCCATCGAAGGTGCTATTGCAGATAAGACGGTGACTGCTGATTTGGCTGAGATGATTCCCGGCAGCAAGTCGGTCTCGACCACAGTGTTCGGGGATGCGCTCATCTCCCACATCAAGTAATGCACCATGCCTGATCCCGCCTACGTTCACGCAGCATTCTCATCCATTGCAGAGCGTTATGTGACCGCCAATCACATTCTTTCTTTGGGAACGGATGTGTTGTGGCGGCAGCGGGTGGTGCAGCGTGTGGCAGAATGGAAGCCCCGCCGCCTGCTGGATATTGCCACCGGTACGGGCGACTTGGCGCTGGCTATCACCAGTGCCCTGCCGGAGGTTGAGGTGCTGGGAACTGATTTTTGCCGCCCCATGCTGGATGTCGCCGTTCAGCGCGGACTTACCAACGTGCTGGAGGCGGATGCACTGCATTTGCCGCTGCCGGATGCTTCTTTCGATGTCGCAACGGTGGCCTTCGGTCTGCGTAATATGGCGGACTATGCGGCGGCGTTGCGAGAGTTTCGCCGTGTACTGCGCCCGGGCGGCCACTTGCTGGTGCTGGATTTCAGTATGCCGGAAGGAATCTTTGCGGCACCGTACAGGCTGTATTTGCACCTAGTTTTGCCGAAGATTGCGGGGTGGGTGACCGGGAACAGCGGGGCCTATGACTATCTGGGCGAGAGCATTGAGGCCTTCCCCCGTGGGGGTCAACTCTGTCGCCTGATGCAGACCTGTGGCTATACCGGCGCCACCTGTCTGCCGCTCTGCATGGGCATCGCCTCTATCTATACCGCCGAGGCATAAAAAAATCCTCTTCTGACAAATTTTCATGTGGACAAAAGCGGGGTAAAAAGGTAGGATATTGCCAGCCCCTATCAGGTGGTAGTGAAGTTTTATTTAACTGTTTAACGATAAGAAGATTATGTTTAAGTATCCGAAAAAGCCGAATGATGTTGCTCCCCAGCAGCCGACCTTTGGTCAGAGCGACGACCTTTCCCCCTGGGGTGCACCTCCCCAGCAGCCCGTTGTGGGTGGTTCCGACATGGGTGTGGGCACCTTTGGTGAGCCCGAGCCGATGGGTTATGAGGAACCTGTTGCTCCCGTTGCTCCGGCTCCCGTTCCCGGCGCTACGCGCAATGTGTTGAACTCTGATGTGTCTGTGGTGGGTATTTTGCGTTTCACGGATGACCTGTTGGTTGATGGTTCTGTGGAGGGTGAAATCACATCCGACGGCGAGCTGACCGTGGGTGCCAACGCCAGCATTCAGGCCGGCGAGCAGAACAAGGTGGCTGTGCGTACCAAGAGCGCTATCATTCACGGTCGCGTGATGGGCGATATCGAGGTGACGGATCGCGTGGTGTTGGCCTCTACTGCTGAGCTGGTGGGCGATGTGACCGCTTCCCGCATCTCCATCGAGGAAGGCGCCGTATTCGTGGGTTACTGCCGCGTGGGTGCTCCCGTGAATACCGCTCCCGCTCCCGCAGCTCCTGCCAAGAAGCCCGGCAAGGCGGCCAAGAGCTCTGATGGCAACCTGCTGGGTTAAGCCTTCAGCTTACATCGATTTCTCATGCCGGAGTACAGAACAGAGCCATTGAATGTGCCGTATGTCTCCGGACTTTTGCCGGAAGGTGAGCGCGACCGCAGGGTGGCGCTCACCTCTTTTCGTTCTTCTGCGCCACAGAGCAGGGTGCCCACACGCGAGGTGGAGTGCTATGAGTGCGGCCGGCGTTCCCATGTGCCAACCTCTGCCATTTCTGCCGGATGTGTTCATTGCCACGCCACGCTGAACATGGAGGATGTGGAGCTGAACGCCGGTACCCGCAATCTGACCGTGAGAACCCTGGGCAATGTGATGGTGGCACCCGGTACCGTTCTTTCGCATCTATCCGTTGTGTGCCGCAATATGACGGTGTATGGGCGCATCTCCGGCAATATCCGCTGCACCCAGGAGCTTTGCTTCCGCGAATCTTCCCGCGTGGAGGGAGAGGTGCGGGCGCGGCGTCTGGTGATTGATCGAGCCGCTGAGGTGGTGCTGACGGATGGTGTGTCGGTTCGCGAGGCTTTGGTGGAGGGTAAGCTGGCGGCAGATGTGAGAGCCGCCGGGGTAATTCGCGTGGGGCGCGACGGCGTGTTGCGCGGGCGTTGTGATGCGGCAGATATTGCCGTGGAACCGGGTGGGCAGTATATCCCGCCCAGAGATTGAGTTGCTGTATGGATATCCGCATCACCGGGGCCACGCAGAATACCCTGCAGCATGTGGATGTCACGCTGCCGGGCGGCAAGCTGATTGCATTGATGGGCCCCAGCGGCTCCGGTAAAAGTACGCTGGCATACGATACCCTTTTTGCAGAATCCCGTCGGCGCTTTCTGGATTGTCTTTCCCCCGGTGCGCGCCGCCTGTTGGCCCGCCCGGAAAAACCGAGGGTAGATTCCATCGAAGGTCTACCCCCGGCGCTTTGCCTGGAGCAGCATGTGCCCGTGGGGCATTCACGCTCCGTGTTGGGTACGCTCACGGAGGTGCTGGATTACCTGCGGATTTTGTATGCCGCGCTCGGTGTGCCGCATGACCCGGCAACGGGTGCACGCCTCACACGTTTGAGCCCGGAGGAAATTGTGACCTCTCTCATGGCGCAGCCGGAAGGAACGAGGCTGACATTGCTGGCACCCTTGTCTCCGGCCTTTGGTCGTGAGCCGGAGTCAGATATCCTCATGCTGCGCAAGCAGGGATATCTCCGCGTGCGGGTCAATGGAAGGGTCTGTGATTTGGATGAGCTGGAGACCTCTCCTCCGCAGGAGGGAGATGCCTGCGAGCTGTTGGTGGATCGCATCGTCCTGCGTCCGGGCTCGGATTCCCGTGTGGCAGACTCTGTACAGACCGCCCTGCGTGTCTGTCAGGATGAGGTGCGTGCTCTGCTGCAGCCAAAAGGTGAGGATGCTCTGCTGCAATGCTTCCATACGCGCTATCGCAATGCCGAAACCGGATTCACGCTGCCGGATTTGACCCCGGGGCTATTCTCTCATTATTCCTTGCACGGAGCCTGCCCGCATTGCGAAGGCCTGGGTATGGTGGAAGATGCTCGGAAAAAACCGCACATCTGCCCCGAATGCCGAGGAATGCGCCTGAATCCCACCGCTCTGGCCGTTACGCTTGATTTTGCCGGTAGAGAGCTGAATCTGGGGGCGTTCTGTGAGCTTACCGTGCAGGAGAACAGGGATTTGGTGGCATCCTTGGAGCTTCCCGCCGTGTTTCGTGAGCCTCTTGCCCCGGCTGTGTCCGAGACGTTGAAACGTCTGGATTGCCTGATAGAATTGGGGCTGGGTTATCTCTCGCTTTCCCGTGCCGCCAACACTCTGTCGGGCGGTGAATTGCAGCGTGCTCGCCTGGCCGGACAGATTGGCGGCGGCCTCTCCGGTGTGCTTTATATTCTGGATGAACCCACCATCGGGCTGCATCCACGCGAGACGGAGAAACTGGTGCGCGCCCTGCATCGTCTGCGCGACAAAGGCAACACCATCCTTGTGGTGGAGCATGACCCGCAGCTACTGGAAGCCGCTGATTGGCTGGTGGAAATGGGTCCCGGTGCCGGCCCGAATGGGGGAAGGATACTGGCAGAGGGGACTTACGCGGACTTCCTGGCCCTTGAAAGCTCACCCACGGGAGCATGGCTATCCGGGCGACGGGTGATGCCTTCCGTAGAGCTTTGCGAGCCGGATTCCTGCCGCTGGCTGGAGCTGCCTCCCGCCGCCGCTCGCAATCTGAAGGATATTCGCTTGCGTTTGCCGCTGGGGGCGTTCACTTGTCTGAGCGGTCCGGGCGGATCAGGCAAGAGTACACTGGTGCACGAGTGCCTGCTGCCGGCCCTGAAAAAAGGTGGCTTCCCGGGCGCGGATGCGGTGGCTCGCGCCGTAGTGGTGGATCAATCGCCGCTGGGCAGTTCGCCCCGCTCCACGCCGGCTACAGCCACGGGGCTGTTGGACGTATTGCGCCCACTGTTTGCCGCTCTCCCGCTTTCCCGCCAGCGTGGGTATACGGCTTCCCGATTTTCTCTGAACGTGCGAGGGGGCCGCTGTGAGCGCTGCATGGGAACAGGTCGGCTCCAGGTGGATATGAACTTCCTTGCCGATCTCTACACGGAGTGTGATGCCTGTCACGGCGCCCGCTACAACCGCGAGACGCTGGAGGTCACATGGCGAGGTCAATCCATTGCCCAAGCACTTGCCCGCACGGTGGATGAAGCCGTGGACTTCTTTGCCCCCATTCCGCGGGCTGCTGCCATCCTGAAAGCCTTGCAGGAGCTCGGTCTGGGCTATTTGCCACTGGACCGTTCCGTTACCACCCTCTCAGGCGGTGAAAGCCAGCGCATCAAGCTGGCCACCTACCTTTCCAAAGCCGCAGCCGCGCGTGGCGGTAAACCGGATGAGAAACTTCTTTTTGTGCTGGATGAACCGAGTACCGGCCTCCATTTCGGTGAGCTTGAGCTGCTGTTGCGTGCTCTTTTCAGACTCCGCGCCGCCGGGCATACCATCCTCTGTATCGAGCATAACCGTGATATCCTCTCCCGCGCCGATTACCTCGTGGAACTTGGTCCCGGCAGCGGCGCCGAAGGCGGCTCTATTACCTATGCCGGTATACCCCATTGATGTAAAAAAACAGCGCTCATTATCCCTAGGTGTCTAAGACGTTTATATTCTGCCTGGACAGGCGGGAAAAAGCAGCGAGCCGCATGCACTTTCTGCGGCTCGCCTTCGGAATGGATGTCGCGACTGTTGCCCGGGGAATGTCAGGGCAGAAGCCCGTGTTTTTTCAGCTCTTCTGCCAGTTCTTCCACGGCTTCCATGCTCAGCACTTTGCTGCTGATGGTGATGGTTGTGTCCGCTGATTGGATGATGATGGTGAGCCCGGCAATCCCCTGAAGCTGTACTTCCTCCAGCTTTGCTTCCGTCACCTCGTTCCAGCGGATGCTTTTTGCGCGGCGCAGGAATCCGTATTCGCTCACTCCGTCGGCATCAATTCGATAGCGCAGCAAAATGTAGTGCAACGCCCAGATGACGGCCCCGCCCGCTGCCACGGTGGCCATGATGCTGCGGGTGGATTGCGGTTCCGTACACCAGACGTAAATAGTGGCAGCCACCACCAGCAGGGTGATGGCTGCATACATAACAGCGTTGGCGCAATGTATCGTTCGCGGAATCATGCCTGGAGGGGGGCTGCTGCGGGAGCAGGGACCGGAATGGTGCGAATCTGCTGCGGAGCAATGTCCGTGTAGTCGTTACCGGGCTTGGGACGATATTTCACGTCAATCGGGCGCACATAGCCGCCACGGTTGTAATCCTCCACTGCGCGGGAAATATATACCGGCATCCCGAACTCCGAATGCTCGAAAAGCTTGGCTGCTACGGCGTAGGGAGTGCGGATGCAACCGTGGGAAAGGCGCTGCCCGGCGATGACCTTGCCGCCGTGGATGCCAACGCCGTCCCAAGTGAGACGATGCCAGTTGGGCATGCCGGCAGCGCTGAAGGTAGCGCCCTCCGGCAGACCTTTCGAGAGGTCTGCATTGGAATCGATGGTTTTGCCCTGAGCGTTCACAAACTTGCCGTATCGGTTGGACTTGTGGTCTTTGTCTTTCTCCATCACGCGGAAGACGCCGGTGGGCGTTTCATGACCGTTGGTTCCGGTGGACACGGGCCAGTCCAGTGCCACTTTTCCTTCCACGTAGAGGCGGGCGCGCTGCTGCGGGATGCAGATGACGATTTTGGAGTTGCCTACGGTCAGTCGGTTCAGCAGAACATCATCCGAATAGGTTTCCATGGTCTTGGGGTATGCCGGCTGAGCAACAAAGTGCTCATAGGTCCCGGCGGGATAGGGGTTCTGGTATCCCGGAACGTTCTTGTTGGGCAAATCCAAGGGGTTGACAGCTGCTGGCTGTACAAAAACGAGCTGTTGCTGCGGTACGGGCTGCTGACCAATCGGTTGCACATTTGCTCCGGCCGGATAGGGTTGCGGAACACAAGCTGCCGGCAGAAAGGCGATGCAGGCGAGGAAGAGATGGTGTTTTTTCATGGTTGTTTCGGAGTAGGAAGATTGAGTGTGGCTCCGGCTTGCAGCTTGCCGGCCGTTTCCGGTGTCAGCCCATTGGCGTTCATCAGGAATTCGGGAGAGAGGTTCAGTTTGCGGGCAATCCCGTACAGCGTGTCTCCTGGCTGAATGGTGTAGACGGAGGATGCTGCCGCTGCCGGCTTGGTTTGTAGCTGTTGTTGAGGCTGCACCTGTTCGGTTTGTTGCGGCTGCGCGGTTTGCTGCTGCGGCTGCTGGTTCGACTGCGGCTGCTGGATGTCTGAACCCGGCTCAGTAGGGGAGGTGGAAGTTGCTTCCTCTGCCATTTTTTCCGGAGCCGTTGCTCGGCGGGGAGCTGCAGGTTTCGGAGCAGCTCCGGGAACCGGAATCTGCAGTTTTTGATTAATCTGCAGGGGCTTGTTAATATCAAGCTTGTTGAGCTCAATGAGAGTTCGTGTGGTGGTGCCGTGGCGCCGAGCTATGGCTGTCAGAGTGTCTCCGGCTACCACTGAGTAGGTCTTATGATGATACTCCTGCTTGACCGGCTGACCGATCTGCCCGAAGATGCGAGAGAAGAATCCGGGCTTGGCATCGGTGGCCGGTTGCTCCTGCGGACGGGGGGGAGTGGTCGGTGCCGGAAGCGTAGCACCGGGAACCGGAATCAACAGTTTTTGATTGAGCTGCAGGGGCTTGTTGATGTCCAGTTTATTGAGTTCGATGAGTGTCTTCGTCTTGGTGTTGTGACGGGCAGCGATACCACTGAGCGTATCTCCTGCAACGACGTTGTACACAATAGGCTGCATCGGAACGCTTGCCACCGGGGCAGGGGTGGGTTTCGGCTCCGGCTGGCGCTGTGAAACAATGCCTGTGGATTGCTCCTGAGATACGGAGGGCTGAGGAGTCGGCATCGGAGCAGAGGCTGTAGCCTGTGTCGGTTCGATGACCTCCGATGCCGGTATATCCAGCGCACCCACGCCCCGATCCACAAACACACTATCGTCCATCGCCGGTGTGAACTGGTCACCAATCCAGTGAAAGTCAGGTTTGCCATTGATGATGCGGCAGGAGGGAAGAGCCAGTACTGCCGCGCTCATCAGTATGCAGGATGTTGTGAAACGGGGGTGCATGTGCGTTATTTTGTGTCGGCGTTAGCGGCGATTGCGCTTGGCGGATTTCTTGCTGCTCTTCTTGGTGGTTGCCTTGGCCGGGATAGTGAGGGTACGTCCGGCTTCGATGTGATCAGCCTGCTTCTTGGTCATGTTGTTGGCCTTGAGCAACTCCTCCGGGGTAATGCCGTAGCGTGAAGCGATGCGGGAGATGCTTTCGCCGCGTTTTACCGTGTGAATGGTGCTCTGTGCGGGCTCGGAGGCTTTTGCTGAGCTTCCTTTGGCCGGGATGGTGAGCTTGCGACCGGGCTGGATGCGGGCCGCTTGCTTAGAGGTGAGGTTATTGGCCTTGAGCAGGGCTGCTGTGCTGACGCCGTGCTTGGATGCAATGGTGGAAATGCTGTCGCCCCGTTTCACCGTGTATTCGGTGGGCTTGGCCGCTGCTTTCTCTGCAAGAGCTGCTTTGGAGCCCTTGGGATAATACTTCACCTTAATAATCTGACCGGGGTAGATGAGGTCACCCTTGATGTTGGAGTCCTTGCGAATCTGGGCCACGGTGGTGTTGCTTCGCTTGGCAATCAGGGTCAGATTATCGCCCGGGCGCACCTTATACGTCACCACGGTGGGTTCCTTGGGCTTCTTGATGCTCTTCTTCTCCTTGGCGGTGAGCTTCTTGATGTCAGCCGTGCTGCGGCCGGGTTTCGTTGCAGGCTTGGGCTGGGAGGGTTTTGTGATGGCCGCAACCGTTTCCTTTGTTACGGGGCTCTCCGTAGCGCCGGAGATAGGTGCGGGAATGATGGTAGCGCCTTCCTCTGTGGTGAGGGGGCTGGTATCGGAATCCACGACGGTGTCGTCCTGTGCCAACTGGGGCTGGTTCTGTGCCGCAGCTCCGCCGGCCGGGGCATCTGCTACCTTGATTTCGTCGTCCGGGAAAGAGTGGTCGGTGTAGTCACCGGCGGGGATTTGTTCGCCGTCTTCGTTATCCTCTAACAGCCAAGGAGGTAACTCACCATCTGCCACTGCCATTTCACTCATCGGCAGTGCCTCTTCATAACCACCGGGGTAGTCATTCTGGGTCTGCTGGCAGGCGGTGAATGCCACCATCATGCCGGCGCCTAAACTGAGAATGCTCAAAGATTTTTTCATACCCACACAGGGTATCAGATGTGCCCCCGGATTGCAAGACTTTATCATGTCACACCCCTTCTGCTTTTCACTCAGAAGTTTTATGTGGCATTAGAACCATTTTAACTTGATTTTCCTCGTCAAAGATGGTATTTCAGAGGAAATGCTGCGCTTTTGTGCAGGCTCTCTTTAAATAAACATACACACAAAACAGTTATGAAATCACTCAAGGGAACGAAGACGGAGGCTAATCTCGCGGCTGCTTTTGCAGGTGAATCTCAGGCCCATACCAAATACCTCTACTACGCATCCAGAGCCAAGAAGGACGGCTACAATCAGATTGCTGAAATTTTCGAGGAAACGGCACGCAACGAGAAGGAACACGCCAAGCTCTGGTTCAAGTTCCTGCACGGCGGTGCCATTCCTGACACGGTGGCCAATCTGAAGGATGCCGCCGGTGGTGAGAACTACGAGTGGACGGATATGTACAAGACCTTTGCCGAGGAGGCTCGTGCTGAGGGCTTTGATGAGATTGCCACTCTTTTTGACGGGGTCGCCGAGGTGGAAGCCGCTCATGAGAAACGCTACCTGAAACTTCTGGAAAACGTCGAGGGCGGGTTGGTGTTCTCTCGCGACGGTGATCAGATTTGGCAGTGTGGCAACTGCGGCCATCTCATGATTGGCAAGGCTGCTCCTGAGGAATGCCCGGTGTGTGCACACCCCCGTGCTCACTTCCGCATTGCTGCCATGAACTACTGATGCCTGCCGACCATGTGGAAAGCAAATAAGGGTGCTATTCTGGCGCTGTTGCTGGGCTTTGTCGGTCTGGGCGGGGCTTATTTGTTCCTCCGCAGCAGCGATAAACAGCTGGCCGAGCAGGTGCTTTGTGCCGGTATCTGCATCCTGCTTTTCGTGGTCGCTTCGGTGAACTGGTTCCTCGCGCGTCGCGGGTTGTAAGGGTATCCTGTTACTGCTTTTCTGCGGCTGCCGGTGTTGCATCGGCAGCCGTATTTTTTCAGCAATGCAGGCGATGAAAAAAGCCGCTGTCCGGTTATCGGACCGCGGCCTTTTCCATACAGGCGGGAAGGGGATTACATCTTGAACTGCTCACCCAGATAAATCTTGCGGGTTTTGGGGTCTTGCGCAATTTCCTGAGCATTGCCTTCCTTGATGACATGTCCTTCAAACAGAATGTAAGCGCGGTCAACGATGCCGAGGGTCTCGCGCACGTTATGGTCGGTGATGAGGATGGAAAGCCCGTCCGTTTCCCGCAGGGAAGCCACGATGTGCTGAATATCCTGCACGGCGATGGGGTCCACACCGGCGAAGGGTTCGTCCAGCATCAACAGCTTGGGGTTGGAGGCCAGAGCTCGGGCGATGGTGAGACGGCGTTTCTCACCGCCGGAGAGCTGGATGGCCTGGCTCTTGCGCAGCTTGGTGATGTTGAAACGCTCCAGCAGCTCGTCTGCCTTGGCTTTCTGCTCCTTTCGGTTCAAATCCTTGCGTGTCTCCAGAATGGACATGAGGTTTTCTTCGACCGTGAGCTTGCGGAATATGGATTCCTCCTGCGGCAGGTAGCCCATGCCCAAGCGAGCACGCAGATGCATCGGCAGCCCGGAGACATCCCGCCCGCAGAAGTTGACGGTGCCCACATCCGGTCGCACCAGCCCGGCCACCATATAGAACGAAGTGGTTTTGCCGGCGCCGTTGGGGCCAAGCAAGCCGACGATTTCGCCGGACTTGACCGTCAGGTTGACGGTGTCCACCACTTTGCGCTCTTTGTAGGATTTGCAGAGCCCTCTGGCCTCGAGAAGTATCTCCTCCATATTACTTTTTCGTTGGTTTGGAATTGTTCTGCTTGTTTTTGCTTGTCTGCTCTTTAAGCTTCGTTACCTGGGTATCATGCTTTTCACCGGAGATGCGCACGTTGTTCTTACCATCAACATGTACGGAGGCACCCTTGCCGGAAACGATATGCCGGTTGTTCTCGTTTTCCAGGATAACTTCTCGGCCGGTCAGGGATTTCATGCCGGTTTTGCCGTTCACGGTCAAGCGGTCGCCGGAGGCTCGCATCATGCGATTGTCCTTATCCTTGGTCAGCAGCATGACGTTGCCGTTAGCAACGGCATTCTGAATGCCCGCCATTTCGTTATTGGCATCTGCGTTCGGATCCATTGTTACCTGAATCTCCCCGCTGCACTGCATGGAGCCTTTCTCGGTGCGAACGGTGCCGCCGGATGCCGTGTGGGCCGATTGGATGCCGACGTAATTGAAGGTGTGCTGTCCGAATGCCTTGCTGTCTACATCATCACCCGGTATGAGAACGGCAGAGAGCGGCCCCTTGGTTGTGATAATGGCAGAGGGGGATTTGACGGTGACTCCGCTGCCTGTCTCGATGCGGTTTTCCGCGCGGATGAGCATCATGCTGCCGGTGCCGGTAGCGGTTGTGAGTCCGTCTTTCCCCTGCAGTGTGGCAGAAATGTCCTTGCCGGTCAGGATGATATCGCCATTTTCCTTCAAATTAAGCACGGGAGGCGTATCGCCCGGCGTGGCGACGATGCGGTTGTTTTCGTGCACCATGACGGCTGGCGCGTCGCTGCTGCCCGTCAGCACGGCAGAGCCCTTTTCCATATTGATGACGGCGTGCTCGCCTTCCAGCTCGCTGATGACTTTGTCGCCGTTTATCCGCTTGCCGCGCACGCACCCCTGAGCCGTGGCGGCGGTGATATCGCCGTAGGCGGTAATGGCCGGATTGGGCATGCCGGGTTTCTTCTCCGGCATGGCGGCTCCGTCCTTGCGGGCCAGCTCCAGCTGTAAGGGGCCGGTGCAGGAGAAGTCCAATTCGGCATCCTTGGCTGTGAAGCCCTTTTCCGTGGAGATAACGCCCGTTTCAGCATGGAAGACGATGTGCCCTGCGGCTTGGAATGTGCCTTGCACCGGGGCTGCATCCTTCTTCTGCGACGGTCGTTCGTAACTGCCGTGTATATCGCTGCCTTTCAGCTCGATATCGCCATTGGGCAGCAGGTAAACGCCTTCGTTGGCATAGAGCACATTGTGAGAACCGTAGGTCAGCTTGCAATCGCTGCCGACAATGCTGCATGCGCCTGTCTCGCCATTGTATACCAGCTCATCACCATAGACGGTGCCGGGCTGGCTGCCGTTCACGCCGCCGGTTTCTGCCACGACGTTGCCTTTCGCCGTGGCGGCGGTGATGCCGTTGAGTCGCATGCCGGAGAATTGGCTCATGAAGCCGCTCTTCGCCGGGGCAGGGTTCTCACCGGGGGTGAGGACGAGGCAGAGCGAATCCGTGCAGTTCAATTTGCCGTTCGGGTGGGTCATTTCAACCGCTCCGCTCAGGTGCAGACTGTGCTGCCCCGCGTGGTAGAATGCGATTCCCCCCTTGGCGTGCAGGGTGGATTTCCCCTGCTCGGGGGATGTGTAGGAAATGAAAATGTCTTTACCCTCAATCAGGATGTTTCCGTCCTTATCTGCCAGAATTCGGGCAGGGGTCGTATCTGATGGTGTGGCCACCAGCGTGTCTTCCCCGCGGGTCAGCACAATTGGTGCCGCCCCTGCCGGAGAGAAGAGAATGATGCGGTTGTCCACCACATTCGCCTCGGCGCTGCCGGTTTCGATATGCAGCGGAATCTGCGGGGCTGCTTCTTTCGGTGTGGACTTCGGTGCGGACTTCGGTGCGGCAGCGGTTGCGGCAGCGGTTGCGGCAGGCTTGCCGGCCGGCGCTGCGGGCTTTGCCTTGGGGGCAGCTGTCTTTGGTGTTGCCGTCGGTTTGGCGGTTGCCGCGGCAGCCTCGGTCTTGTTGGGCTGCTTCTTTGCGCTGTTTCCGCTGAGCTCTTCCAGATGCAGGTAGAGGTTATCCCGGGCATGCAGAGTCAGGCGCGCATCGCGCATGCGCACGTTGCCCACATACACCAGACGCGACTCCTTGGCATCGAACAGAAGACCGCAGTCGGAAACGATGACTGCGTCCCCGTTCGGCGATTCCGGCAGCTCGGTGGAGTTGCCGACCGGCGGCAGAGATGATTGGAAGAACTGTAACTCCTTGGCTACACCTTCTGTCGATTGTTGCCAGCCGTGGATGATGTCGCGCGCCGCGTCTACCGCAGCGGGAAGCCATTCCGGCGCGGTGGAGGTGAGGTCAGCGGCATAGACAGCGGGAGTCAGCAGTACCGAGATGGCGGCAAGTCGCTTCATGGGTGACGTTTCAGATTATTTTCCGGTTTTGTTGAGCTGCGCAGCCGAAATGGTGGTGCGTACCGGGCCGATGACGATGCCCCGCTGCGACTCACTGTGGTACAAGGCCTTTGTCCCCTCTGCCGTGAATCGTTCATCCTCCAGTGTCACTTTCCCGGTGGTGAAAGCGTGTTTGGTGGTGAAATTGTACTCCACTCCGGGAGCCTTGGCAACGGTTGCCGCGCCTTTGGCGTCGAGGAGTCGCACGTTCACGTTCTGCAGCTTGACGGTGGTGCGGGAGGCAATGGACATCTCGCCCGCGCGCATGAGGGCTGTCACTTTGTGGGCTTCGTAGCGGGGAACGGTAATCCCCTTGACAACGCTTCCCACCGGCAGCAGCTGCAGGCCGGGGAATTCTCCCGGCCCGACAGCGTCAGACGGTAATTGAGCGTGTGCGGCAGCACACATCAGGCAGGCGGCAACAGCTGTCAGCAGGTGTTTCACGTCGGGGAAACAGCGTTGGTTCAGCCCATCTGGGCGTAGGCCTTGCGCACCAGCATCAGGTTGGTCAGGATGCGCTCCAAGTCATGCAGGTAGACCTGATTGGGACCATCGCTCATGGCGTTGTCCGGGTCTTTGTGAACCTCCATGAACACGCCGTCAATGCCCACCGCCATGGCGGCATTGGCCAGCACGGGTGCCAGGTCGCGGTCGCCGCCGGTGGCTCCGCCCAGACCACCCGGGCGCTGCACGGAGTGGGTGGCATCGAACACCACGGGGCAGCCGAACTGCTTCATCCAGTACATGCCGCGCATGTCCACCACGAGATTGTTGTAGCCGAAGCTGGTGCCGCGCTCGCAGAGCATGAACTGTTCGCAGCCGAAGGCCACCATCTTCTCACAGATGTTTTTGCAGTCCCAGGGGGCCAGGAACTGACCCTTCTTCACGTTCACGGGGCGTCCGGTCTTGGCGCAGGCTTCCAGCAGGTCGCTCTGGCGGCTCAGGAATGCCGGCACCTGCAGCAGATCCACAAACTGAGCGGCATATTCTGCCTGGTCCTCAGTGTGAACGTCTGTCACCACCGGCACCTGGAGCTCCTTGCCGATTTCGGCGAGGATGCGGCAGCCTTCCTGGATGCCCGGGCCGCGGAAGCTCTTCACGCTGGTGCGGTTGGCTTTGTCATAGGAAGCCTTGAAGATAAAGGGAACACCCACGCGGGCGCAGATTTCCTTGATGGAGCGGGCCATTTCCCAGGCAAAATCCTCATTTTCCAGAGAGCAGGGGCCCAGCAGGAAGAAAGGCGTTTCGCCACCGATTTCGACATTCTGAATCTTGAAAGACATGGTAAAAGTTTTAGTTATGCTGGTATTATGCCCCATCCGGCGGGACAAGTCAATTTGAAATTGTATTTTTGCCCCCTCGAACGGGCAGAAAATTACAGAAAAGTTTAGTTTTGGATGAGCAGGAGGCTCACGGGGTTATAGAGCAGCGATTTGAGCCGCGCGGCAACTCTGCCTGCCACCTGCTGGCTCATGGTGGTTGCTGCATAGAAGGTGTACGGCAGGATGTGGCTGTGGATGCTTTCACTTCCGGCGCGGATGCCGTCCTTGGGGGTGTTGCCGCGGATGACCAGTGCAAAGGCGGGGCGGGTTCCCTTTGCCACAATTTCCGCCACACGCTCGCGGCTGGTTTTCGTGTCGCAGATGATGATGTGGGGGGCAAACCCCTCCGGCATCAGCGGGGATTGGGCTATTTCCCGGGAGAGTTTGTAGATGGTTTTCCGGGCAGCATTGGTGATGGCAGCCACTTTTTTGCCGCATTCCTCAAAGAGCAGCACATTGACATTGCCGTCTGCGTCCATCCATTCCGGGAAAGAGGTGCAGGCGCGCACCACAGCGCGCACAATATAGTCAAAGAGGGAATAGCGCTTTTCCAACAGCTTCTCGCATTGCACGGCTATGGGCATGCTGATGGCTGCCAGCGCAGACATGTCGGCTTCGTCATCAAACACATGGAAACCGTCTTTTTTCGGGCGGGTGATGCCCAGCACATTGTCCGCCATGGTGGTTTCACCCTTGCTGCGGGGGGCAGGGGTGCTCACATCTGCCGCCATGATACGCCCTCGCGGTCCGCTGCCGCGCAGGGTGGCAGGGTCTATTCCCATCTTGGTGCAGAGTTTTCGAGCGAGCGGGGATATCAGCATGACGGTGTGTGGCGGAATTCAGGGAGAAAAAAGCGGGTGGGGAAAGCTTTGTTGCTTCTCCCCACCCGCGGGGAGGTGGTTAATCTCAGGCTTCGTACTTGACCTCACCATCAATGATGGTCTTGAGGATGTCGTACTCGCCGTCCAGCAGGACGAGGTCGGCCGTGTAGCCGGGCTCAATCTTGCCGAGGTCGTGCAGACCCAGAGAGCGGGCCTGGTTCCAGGAGGTGGCCTTCACCAGCTCGCTAAGCGGCTTGCCGGTAAGCTCCTGCACGTTGCGCAGACCCTTGGCATAGCGCAGGGTGGAGCCGGCCAGGTTGCCGGATTCCAGACGGGCCACGCCGCCCTTCACGATGATGGGCAGGCCGCCCAGCTGACCGGGACCGTCCGGCATCCAGGAGCATGCCAGGGAGTCCGTCACCATAATCATCTGGGAGATGTTCTTGTTTTGGAAGGTCAGCTTGAGCATATCGGCGCAGAGGTGAATCTTGTCGCAGATAACCTCGATGAGGATGTCCTGATCAAGCATGCCGGCGCCCACCAGACCGATTTCGCGGTGGTGCTGCGGGCTCATCTGGTTGCAGAAGTGGGTCAGGTGCTTCAGACCGGCGGCCTTAGCCTTCATGAAGTCGGCATAACCGGCGGCAGAGTGACCGGCGGAGCAGGTGATGCCTGCGGCGCTTGCCTTGGCGATGAAATCCACCGCGCCGGGCATTTCCGGTGCCATGGAGATAAGCTTCACCGGGTAAATATCGTTGAGCATGCTCACTTCCTCATAGTCAGCCTCGCGCACGAAAGCGGGGTTCTGAGCGCCGCACTGGCGGGGGTTGATGTAGGGCCCTTCCAGATGCACGCCGGGAGTCTTGGAGCCGTTGGGGGCTTCGGCATACTCCTTCACGCAGCGGCAGACATCGGCCAGCGTGTTGGTGCCGAGGGTCAGGGTGGTGGGCAGCCAGGTGGTCACGCCTTCCTTCATCTTGCAGTCGGCGATGGTGCGGATGCTCTCCACCTTGCAGTCGCAGGTGTCGCAACCGCCGGCACCGTGGGAGTGGATGTCGATGAAGCCGGGCATCAGCATGTTGCCGCCGGCATCGATGACCTTGTCGGCTTCAGCTGTTTCGCCGGGGGTAAGCACGGCGATAATGCGCTTGCCTTCAATAAGAACGGAACCGCCGACAATATCAATGCCGGGGGAGATGATGTGGGCGTTCGTGATGAGCGTTTTCATGATATGTATGGGGGAATGTAGACCGGGGTCTTGTTTCTGCCCCCATTCTACCCTGAGCAGGCTTCTGTTTCAAGGCAAAAACAGGTTCGCAGCGCATTTTCTTTGCCGAAAATGTCTTGACCGCCGCACGGAAAGTGATTAACATGCTCCTGTTATGCCGTCCCGCCCGGGGATGGCGGTGAATTTTTATCCTGTGCTGAACGATGGACTTTATTCTTTATTCTGTTATATTTGTGGTGGCTGCCGTTTTGGGCTATGTGATATCCCGCCTGTGGGCCGGCAGACAGCTGGCAGCGCTGCTCCCGGAAACGGAACGCTGCAAGGCAGAGCTTGCCGTCTCGGAAAAGCTCCGCGAGGCTGACCGGGAGCGTATGGAGGAGCTCAGCGCGCAGAATCAGCGCATGCGAGAGGAGCAGATAACCGCGCTCGCCTCGCTGGAGCGCTACCGCACCGCGTTGGAAAAGGAGCAGGAAAACCGCGCCGCAGAGCAGTCCCGCTATGCAGAGCTGAACGCGCAGCACACCTCCCTGCGGAGCGAATACACGCAAACGCTCACCGAGCTGGAACGCTGCCGCACCGCTCTGGAAAAGGAACGCGAGCACCGCGCAGAGGATTCTGCCAAAATCAAGGAGATGCAGGAGAAGCATTTTGCCCAGTTCCGCAACCTGGCAGGCGAGATTATGGAGCAGAACGCCGGCAAGCTCAAGGACACCAACCGCGAGAGCATGGACGGCATTCTCAAGCCCCTGCGCGAGCAGCTGGAGAACCTGGGCAAAGCCGTGACCCACACGAACGAAACCGCCGCCGGTCACAAGGCCTCGCTGGAATCCGCCATCAAAGCCATGATGGAGAAGACGGAGAGCCTGGGGCGCGATGCAGAGAACCTCACGCTCGCCCTCCGCGGCAACACCAAAAAGCAGGGCGATTGGGGAGAAATGATTCTGGAGCGCATGCTGGAAGAATCCGGACTCCGCAAGGGGGAAGAATACTTTGTGCAGGAAAACCACAAGACCGAGGACGGCCGCGATGTGCGCCCGGATGTGGTCATCCGCTTCCCGGACAGCCGCTGCGTCGTGGTGGACTCCAAGGTGTCACTCACCGCCTACGCCCTCTACTCCGCTGCGGAAAAGGAAGAAGACCGTAAAAACTACCTCGATGCCCACGTGGCCTCCGTCCGCAAACACATCGACGAACTGGCCGGCAAGGATTATTCCTCCATCGTGGAGGGAACCATCAGCTACGTCCTCATGTTCATGCCGAACGAAGCCTCCTACATGGCCGCCCTGCAGCATAGCTCGGAGCTACCCATGGAGGCCTACCGCCGCCGCATCATCCTCATCAGCCCCACCAACCTGCTGATGGCTCTGCAGCTCGCCTACAACCTCTGGCAGAAAGAGCGCCAGACCCGCAACGTCGAGAAAATCTTCGACCGCGCCACCAAACTCTACGAAAAAATGTGCCTCGTTCAGGACAGCCTGGAAAAAGTCGGCAAAGGAATCGAACAGGCACAGAACGCCTACACCAAAGCCTGCGACCAGCTCTACCGCGGCCGCGGCAACTACGCCCGCCAGCTGGACGACCTCCGCTCCATGGGCATCTCCCCCGCCAAACGCCTCAAACTCTCCGACGCCGACGAGGTGGAGGAGTAGCACATCCTTCCCCGACCCGACGGTCGGAAGAAAAAGCTGGCTTTCTCTATGATGACAGGACCTTGATATGCTGAAAAAGCGTTTTCATCAATCTCTTCGGAACAAAAATATCGACTACGGAAAGGGGCGATTTTTTGTGACGATTCAAGTTGCACACAATATGTCCGTATTGGGGGCAATTGTAGGCGATAAAAGCGTTTTGAATGAACTGGGTGAAGGGGTGAAGCAGATACTTGAGGAGCTGCCGCTCAAGTACCCCGAGATGGTGCTGGGTGAGCATGTGATTATGCCCAATCATGTCCACGCGATTATCATCATCAGACGCAAACCGACAAACAAGGAAAACCATCTCGGTTTTCTTGTTGGCCGTTTCAAGGGCGCGACGGCGTTTTTGTACGGTAAGATGAAACGCGACGGCCTCGTGCCGGACATCGGTGAGCATCTGTGGCAATTCGATTATTGGGACGATTTGATTTCAAGCGAAGATGAGTTTCGGCACTATGAGTGCTACATTCGCAATAATCCGCGAAATTGGTCCCGAGACCGTTGGGGTACAGTGACAGCGCATATGCTGGGGGTAGAGGGGCTTTTGAATTGTCCGAAGCTTGCTTTTGTGGCATCTCAGGGATTTCCGGCATCTGCTCTTGCGCCTCGATGCGTAGAGGCGTTGAAGCGCGGGACTTCTGTCCCGCTCGGTGAGGATGCGGTGCTGATTTCAACCTTTACAAGTGCGCAGGAACGAGAGGTGCTTCACCGCGCCTTGGCGAAAAAGAGAAGAGTCATTCATGTGTGCCCTCAGGGGATACTTCCGGAGGAGGAACTGACCGCTGACCAGAAGTTAGCCTTGCAGGAAAAGAGAATCTTGTTCATCTCACCACAACCGAGTGGTTCACGATTGAATAAAAAAGTGGCAACATGGTGCAATGAATATGTGCTTCGGCAGGCACAGGAAGTCTGGGTTGGGGGTATCTCTCCCAACGGTATGTTGGCCACGATGATTGACGCCCTGATAGAGGAAGTAGGAGGAAGCTGGACTTAGGTCCTGCACTTTCTCGAAGATACCATACAGCCACCACCATGCAGTCAAACACATTCCCGTTTTTTCTCCTTCCTCACACGTCGGAGCGGCAGGACTTGAGCCCTGCCTGTTCCCGAACTCCCTGCCGCCTGTTTCCGAAAATGCAACCCATCTTCCCAACAATGACAAGGGGGTAGGAATTACCACGTTATGCCTGAGAAAAAGGGCGCGGAATAGCCCTTTGTATCGCAAAAAATCTAACAATCACACTTTAAGTTCGCAGGAATGCCTGATGGTGTGCATGAAATCGAAAATGTCGATGTATAAAATCGTCAGACGAGTCTGACGATTTGGAAATGTCAGGAAGTGCTATCTTGCGGCTAAGTGCAGCAGAACGACTTACTTTATTGCAGCTATCTCGGATAGTTGAATATGTGCTTGCAACTATTGGATGATTTGTGCGATAGCCTCAGGATAATCCGAGTGTCGGTTTCATTTTGTGTTCGGATACAGAGAAACTCTATGTGGCGATACCGTGCGAGACGATGTCAAGCTCATGGGGGTAGCCCGTCCACAAGACATGGGATGAAATGCCGGAGAAACTGCGCCGCGCCGTGTTCAGCCTCAAAGACTTGCCTAAACTATTGTAAAAAGCATTCTAAACCTATGAATTTAGAATTGGTACAGTTAAATCTTTCGTAAATATATTCATCTGCAAAAAGAAGATAAAGCGCGGCAGAGTTGGGAACTACTGAATGACCCCGTGTTGGTATCTATCGGCAACTTAATTTCCCAATAATGTCAAAACAGTCGGTAAACTGAGGAATTCTTCTTGTAACTGGCAGAATCGTTTCTCTAGGACATCCACATTATAAACGTTCAACTGTCTGAATCTTGAGAAAATGTAGGGTTTATTATGAAAAATGCCATAAAAGCTTGATTTATGTTACTGATTTTTGGTAGAATGAGACACGGAGGCTTTTCTTTTCTCGCTATGTCAGAATTTTCCCTTCAGTTGTGTTTTTGTCGTAAGACTCAGTGATGTCAGGCGTGTATTCTCAAATCCAAATTTTTATATATCGAAGATGATAACATTGCTGCTGCTTCCGTATATTCCATGTAATGTTGAACCATGCTCACATTCCCTATGAACTCCATTCAACTCCATTATTTTGATGCATTATCCCGAGACCGCTCCGAGAATGCGGACATTCTAGAAAAAGCCTCCATGCGAGGCGTTAAAAATAGCGTGGTAGAAAAGTATTCCGACCAGGCTCATTTCGTATATGAGCTCTTGCAGAATGCCAACGATGCAAGGGCTACCAATGCGCGATTCATTTTAGAAGAAAAGCGCCTCATTTTTGCACACGATGGCACCCGAAAGTTTTCCGTTTCAGACCCGGAAAAGGAAGACGAGGACTCCCGTAATGGTAGGCTTGGAGACATCAATGCTATTACATCCATAGGCAATTCTAATAAAACAGAAGCGTCTATAGGTAAGTTTGGCGTGGGATTCAAGGCTGTTTTTCAATACTCCTCCGCTCCTAGCATCTATGACCCTGTGTTTCATTTTCAAATCGAACGCTTTATTGTGCCGCGTTTGCTGGAAAGTGATTTTCAGGGTAGATTACCGAATGAAACGCTATTTGTGTTTCCTTTTGATAATCCAAACAAAGCTTATTCAGACATTCTGAATAAGCTGCAGAATCTCATTTATCCTGTCCTTTTTTTGGATAAATTGGAGAAGATTACGGTTACCTGCGGAGATTTCCATACGGAGTATAGTAGACGTGTTTTGGAAAAAACGAGGCTGGGTACAACATTAGCTCAAAAAATACAGCTAACACAGCCTACAGGGATAGAAAGATTGTGGCTCTTTACTCGAGAGACGTTTGATTCTCAATACAAGCTTCCATACAGCGTGGGATATTTCCTCGATGATGTTGGTAATCTTCGTCCAGTAAGCCTCCCGGCATTTTGCTTCTTCCCGACACGAGAATCTACAGGTCTTAATTTTATCATACACGCTCCGTTCCTCCTGACTGATAGTCGTGAAGGCATCCGAGCCGGAGACGAGCATAATATCAACATGATAGATCTCCTGTCAATGCTTGCAGGAGATTCAATGATTTATCTTCGTGATATAGGAGCGAATACTACCCCTCGTCTCATAGATGATAATATTCTTGAAATCATCCCGGTAAATAGAAGTATTTACGCGGAGCAGAATGATGCCCAGAAACTTTCATTCTTACCGTTCTACGAAAGAATAGCAGACAAGTTTAGGAACGAGCGGTTATTGCCAACAGAGAATGGCTACGTATATAAGAGAAATGCCTATTGGGCAGATCATACTATTCTTCCTAAGTTGTTCTCTGATTATCAGCTTGCTGAAATCTGCGATAATCCCGAGGCGTGTTGGGTATTCCGTAGTATTGGACGAGAACAAAGCTCCTCGATTTGGAAAAAAACATATATAACCCCGCTAATTCGAGCATCCGTTGGTGAAGATGCAATTATTAGAGGGCGTAAGCATGACAGGTACTATGACAACTGGTCTCGAACTTTTAAGTCCATAGAACCAATCAGGGGGATCTCTGCTAATTTTGTGGAAAGACAAAGTATTGATTGGCTTCATCTGTTCTACAAATGGCTAAGTGAAACGAAGCATAGAACACAGATGTCCAAGTACCAACCTGTATTTCTTGATTCAGCAGGAAAAGCGGCGGCGGCTTATGATGAACATGACCATCTTACGCTCTTCCTGCCTACTCAGGAAATGGATGGGTATAGAGTAGTTCTTCCTGCATTGTTGGAGGATAGCACTACCAAAGAGTTTATTCTAAAAATAGGCATAAAAGAGCCTGAACGTAAGGATTACATTTACAATGTATTTCTACCTAGGGTATTAAAAGAGAATACACCCATAGAGGATAAGCATTTCTCTACGCTGTTCGCTTA
Source organism: Akkermansia sp. (assembly GCA_045121855.1). Lineage (GTDB taxonomy): Bacteria > Verrucomicrobiota > Verrucomicrobiia > Verrucomicrobiales > Akkermansiaceae > Akkermansia. The sequence continues at coordinate 48,148 of JBGVGW010000005.1, read as the reverse complement.
CTGGTACGAATGTAATTCAGATGCTCGCAGGTCTTTAATTCGAGTTATTAATGACCGCTGCTATTTCAAATGTGTTGTTGACAATACCCCCCAAGTCTATGGAGCTAAAGCGGTGGATTTATATATGCCAACATCGCTAATGCTTCAGTATTTTGTCGACAGCACTTCTGTAGCATTCTTGTCCTTAGATGAGTATACCTCCCTTGTTGAAAATGGACTGGGAGAGAGCTTGCTGATATTCTTCCGAGAATTAGGAGTCCGTGAAAACCCGTCTGTCCAAACCGTTGAGATTAGTGAAGAGAAAGCAAAGCAACGAAACCTACCCATGCCAAACTCGACCGGGAAAAGAGTTTGGAAGGAATGTATATTGCATGGGTGTGCTGAAGCGGTTGATTACATTATGCAAAATGGAAGCATGGAAAAGTCTCAAGCGCTATGGAATGTTTTGCTGGAAACAATTGCGCAGCAAGGTAATCTGGAAGTTTGCTTACAAGGCACTTGCGAGTTTGTCTATTACAAGTTGAGAAAAGAGGAATTTGAATCATCTGATTATACAAAGCTATTATATTCAGCGTGGCTTATAGATAAGTCAGGAGCATGTAAATCTCCGAAGCAAGTTACTAGGAGACAATTGGCTCAGGGGTACGATATTAGTTCAGAATATGCCAAACTTCTGCTCAACTTCCTACAGATACCGGAAGAAGAAGATTACAACCTTTCGGATGAACAACGGGCAAAAATAGAATTTGCAGACAAATTAAGTAGGCTTGGATTTAGCGAGTCTGATATTGAGGAGTTTAAGGAATTCAAGCGACTGAAAGAAGCTAAACAAAATCCGCCAAACAGAGCCCCCAACCAACCTCAGACCCGGGAGAGCCAAGCTCCGCAAATGGACTCACTTCAGAGCCCTAAGTCTACTCAGCCGGAACAGACCAAGCAAAGAGCTTCCACCAGAGAAAGGGTGGTAAATGAAATAGTTCAACGCACAGAGCGAGTAAGAGAAGAGCAGCGCGAACCGAGGAGGCCGGAGCCCCGCATAGAACCGCCTACTATAGATCGAGATGAATACATGCCTGCTTCTGTTGATTTTGCTAAGCAAATCGACAAGGCTAAGCAAAAGAGTGCCGAGGAAATCGAGAAGATTACGTTACTTGAGGAACTTCATTCCAGAGCCCTCAATGCGGGTAAGTACACATACGATTGGTTTAGTGCCTTACTCGATATTGAGGGATTTGATTCTGGAGAAGAAAGCTTATCCAGCCGGGAGGTCTCTATCAGTTTTGCCAAGGCTGAGCGAGAGCTAGGTACTAAACGTACTCTCGTACTAAAACATCCCAATCGCTATATTCCTCATTTCATGGAGGAACTGGCAGACATCCCAATAATTCTGCACTTTGGGACACAGACAAAGACTGTGGTTATGGAAGTAGCAAATATTGTTTCATACTCTCTAAGAGTAAAATTGAAACGAGATAGCGACATTGAGGGAATTGATTTTTCTACCCTCACAGAAGCTACTATAGAGGCAAAAAGCCCGGCCTTCCTATTGCAAGAGCTCAGAAAAGGATTTGCCGCATTGAATTACTCTCCGGAGTATAACATGCAGCAGAATCTCAGTCCCGATATTGAGTTTATTTTTGGGCCTCCCGGTACAGGTAAAACTACATACTTAGCCCGTAATGTTCTTATTCCTTTAATGTCTCAAACGAGGCGTTGCCGGATTCTAGTTCTTACCCCCACTAATAAAGCCGCCGATGTATTAACTAGCCGCATAATGGAATCATGTGGCAATAAAGAATATGAGAGATGGCTTGTTCGTTTTGGAGCCACGGCTGATGAAAAGATTGAGCGCAGCCCTGTGTACAAGGATAAATCATTTGACATAAGAGACTTACCTCAAAATGTCACCATCACGACAATTGCGCGATTCCCTTATGACTCCTTCATGCCGCAAGGGGAGAGGCTCTATCTCAATGCTCTAAACTGGGATTACATAGTAATAGATGAAGCTTCGATGATTCCCTTGGCTAGCATCGTATACCCCTTGTATAAAAAGCAGCCAAAGAAATTCATCATTGCTGGCGACCCGTTCCAGATTGAACCTATTACTACCGTAGATTTGTGGAAGAACGAGAGCATTTATACGATGGTCGGATTAGACTCATTCTCCAATCCTCGAACCTCCCCACACAATTACAGGGTTGAACTATTAACTACCCAGTATCGCAGCATTCCGGAAATAGGAGAGGTTTTCAGTCAATTCGCCTACGATGGCATATTAAAACATCATAGGAGTTCGTATAGCCGCAGAACTACAGGATTCGATGATATTGCTCCACTCAATATTATAAAATTCCCTGTAAGTAGGTACGAAAGTATATATCGTTCTAAGCGATTAAAGCACAGTAGTTCTTATCAGATTTACTCTGCTTTGTTCACGTTTGAATACGTCTGCTATTTAGCTCGAAAAATAAAGAGCAATGGGGAGCCTTTCAAAATAGGCATCATTGCGCCTTATAGAGCGCAAGCAGATTTAATTGATAAGCTGTTATCTTCAGAGGTTTTACCTACACATATAGAGGTTTACGTTGGAACCATACATGGATTCCAAGGGGATGAATGCGATATGATTTTCGCGGTTTTCAATACTCCTCCTTCCATCTCTGCGTCTAATGAGATGTTCCTCAATAAACGAAATATCATCAATGTTTCTATCAGCCGAGCAAGAGACTACCTCTACATTGTAATGCCTGATGATGAAACAGAGGGTATCGAGAACTTACGACTCATTAGGAAGGTAGAACAGATAATCAAACGTTCAGAATCTTGGTCTGAGTTCCACAGTCCCAATCTGGAGGAAGAAATGTTTAATGATAAACGCTGGCTAGAAAACAATTCGTTCTCAACAAGCCATCAAAGCGTCAATGTGTACGGATTGCCAGAGAAACGCTATGAGGTGCGTTCTGAAGATGCCGCTGTCGACATTCAGATTCATCGCGCGGTAGAACGCCCCAAATTAGCAACAGAAGAGAAGACTTACAATAGGACTACCAATATCATTTCTATACCAAGGGTGTCTGGCTCATTGTTAGGGGCAGAGACACTTGCTCAGCCCTCTAATTCTCTTACGTTGCGTCAGCAACAGGCATTAAGTGTACTTAAACGGTTAATGCAAACTGAGCCTACAGGTGTTACGTTAAAAACGCTGGCACAACATATTCAGGTTAGCCCACCAGGAACAAGCCTTATTGTAAATTCTCTGGAGGGAATGGGGCTATTAGAACGAGTAAATAATCCGAATGACCGTAGGTCTATCTTTCTTAAACTAACAGATAAAGGGCTAGAGCTGATAGGCTAAAAGAGCGATTCTCTTTTAGTAAGCAATCCCTCGAAAGGGGAGATTCTCAGAGCAAGCCTCCGTTCGATTGAAAAATACTCCACTTAATCCCAGAAACCGAATCAGAAAACAAACTGGTTCGGTTTTTGCTTTGCATTGATTTTCGGGTCAAGCCCAATTTTTGTGGAATTTGAATTTTCATATCACCACGTGCCCACATTTAATTAACACTCTTAACCGATAGTTTATAATGGCACTACAAGTCTTTATGCCGCATTTGACATAGCTACAGGACGAGTTATCGGAAAAACCAATAAACGACATAGAGCTAAGGAGTTCATCTCATTTCTGAACCTCATAGATAATCGGATGCAGAGCAGAAAGAATAAAGAGAACATACACATCATCTTGGACAATAGCTCAACGCACAAGACAAAAGAGGTCAAAGAATGGTTGAAAGCGCATCCAAACTATCATTTTCACTTTACTCCAACCAGTTCATCATGGTTGAATGCTGTGGAAAACTGATTTTCTCGATTAGAAATCAAGGGATTGCAAAGAAAAGCATTTCAAAGCGTAAATCAACTTAGAGAACACTTAAGACAATATATTGTGACCTATAATAAACACTCGGCCAAGCCATTTGTGTGGAAAAAGCCTGCTCAGCAAGTATTGGATTCTGTAGAACGCGCGAAGCAGCATGCAGCAGTGCAAACACCCCCAATAATATTGTAACGGATTAACTCGACAAGATACTAGTCTGCAGAAGGACTATGCCCAATGGCAAGATGATAGGGATAAGGAAAGAAAAGTATTCTTCAGGGATTATGTCCTTAATTTCTTTAATCGCTAATATTAAAGATTATACAATCTAATAATAATGCTTTATCTTTCTCCAATTATGGGGCTTTGGGGAGAAAAATCTCCTCACCCCCTCAGCACTTTGATTTTATCCCACAGGACGGCTGTGATGTCTTTTGTATCGAGGTGGGGAAGAGGGTATAAATGGTTTTTTATCTATTACTCACTCATTATCAACACTCATTCGCAAAATTCGGACGAACTTGGGGCGTTTTGACCACATTTTGGGGACTTGAGGGGGTGAAAATCGGGAAAAATAGCGCGAGGATTCCCGAAATTCGGGAATAGTGATACCGGGGATGTCGAATTTCTGCGCCGAGGGGAGCAGGGGGCTGCCTCGCCTCACTCGCCGCGCAGGGCTTTGATTTTGTCGCGGAGGACGGCGGTGGGAAGAGCGGTTACGATTGCTGCCATTTTTCGCAAAGTGCGTAGGCTTGTTCGATGGCGTAAAGTGGGATATCGAGCAGGGTTAAGTTGTCGTCTTCCGTTTTGCCGGGAATTGTGTTCACGGCGAAAGGAGCCATGGAGGTTCGCATCGCGAGCTTTACTTGCTGCTTGCGACAGAAGGTGAACAGACTTTTGGCGCGGAGGTTGATTTCTGCCTTTACCTCAATCGGGATGAGTGCTGCCCCACTACTGAAGACGAAATCAATCTCTACGTCTGACTGGTTGGAGGACCAGTAGAAGAGTTCTTTTTCACCGGAGGCTCTGAGTTCTTGCTGAACATATTGTTCTGCAAGAGCTCCTTTGAATTCGGTGAATATACGATTACCTTCGAGAATCGTTTGCGCCTGTAAATCTGCCATGGCTGCCAGAAGCCCCACATCTGCGAAGAATACTTTGAATACTTTGTCTCTGTAGGCAGCCGGGGGGAATGCCGGCTTGGTGAGACGGTGTACTATGTGGATGAGTCCTGCATCTGTCAGCCATTGCAGGGCACATTCCATATCTCGCATTCGCAGACCGGGGGCTACATCTTTGCAGATGAATTTTTTGTTCTCACGTGCCAGCTGCTGCGGGATGGAGTTCCATATCTGCGAGAGTCTCGGAGAAAGTTCCTTCGGCGCGTGTTTGCTGAAATCTTTGCGGTAACCTGCCAGAAGCGCCTGATGTACTTTTCTCACGGCAGAAAAATCATGCGTCCGAACAAAGGTTGATACCGCTTCGGGCATGCCGCCGACAAAGTAGTATTGCTTGAGTAAATCTGCAAACCGTGCAGCAAATGCATTTACCATGCTCAGGTCAATGCTCTCTGCCAGTTGTGCCAGATTTTGCTGCCCTTCGGCTTCCAGAAATTCGGAGAAGGTCATGGGGTAAAGGTTTATCATATCTACTTTCCCCACCGGGAAGCCGCTTCCGCTGTTTACCTGGAGCCCCAGCAGAGAACCGGCCGCTATGATGTGGTATTCGCGGGCATTTTCGCAGAAATATTTCAAGGCAGTCAGGGCTCGGGGGCACTCCTGCACTTCATCGAAAATAATCAGGGTTTTCTCCGGATGAATGCTCTTTGCTGTTTCTGCCTGCAGCATGAGAAGAATCCTCTTTACATCGAAGCCGCTTTCAAAGACCAGACGCATGTTCTCATTACTGTCAAAACTGATATACGCCACATCGCTGTAGTATTTTCTTCCGAATTCCTGCATGAGCCAAGTCTTCCCCACCTGCCGCGCGCCCATGATGAGCAGCGGCTTTCGGGACGAACTTTCCTTCCACTTCAGCAGTTGTTGTTCAGCGTGTCGATTCATGCTTTTCTTTGTTGAAAACAGTATAATTCATTTATTCCTCATTATCAACACTAATTTGCAAAATTCGGACGAACTTTTCCTGTTTTAACCACAAAATTCGGACGATCTTTGGGCCAATTTCCCACAAAATTCGGACGAACTTGGGGCGTTTGGACCACATTTTGGGGACTTGAGGGGGTGAAAATCGGGAAAAATGGCGTGCAGATTCCCGAAAATCGGGAATGGTGATACCGGGGATGTCGAATTTCTGCGCCGAGGGGAGCAGGGGGGCAGCCTCGCCTCATTCGCTGCGCAGGGCTTTGATTTTGTCGCGGAGGACGGCGGCGACTTCGAAATCGAGGCGGGCGGCGGCTTCTTTCATCTCTTTTTCCAGACGCTTGATGAGGGCGGCGGTGTCTTCCTCGCCTTCGGCGGCGTGGAGGGCGGTTTCGGTGAAGTCGTCGTAGTCGTCAGCGTCGTCCGGGGTGTAGAGGCGGAGGGTGGATTGGTCTGCGCGGGCGACGGTGTGGGGGATGATGCCGTGGGCTTCGTTGTAGGCTTGCTGGATGGCGCGGCGGCGGTCGGATTCGTCTACGAGGCGGCGGATGGAGTCGGTGATGACGTCGCAGAAGAGGACGCATTCGCCGTGGACGTGGCGGGCGGCGCGGCCTGCGGTCTGGACGAGGCTGGTTTCGTTGCGCAGGAAGCCTTCCTTATCTGCGTCCAGGATGCAGACGAGGGAGACTTCCGGCAGGTCGAGCCCTTCGCGCAGGAGGTTGATGCCCACCAGGATATCGACTTTGCCGGAGCGGAGTTTGCGGAGGATTTCCACGCGCTCGATGGCGTCTACATCCGCATGGATGTATTCGACGTTCAGCCCGATGTTGCGGAGGTAGTCTGTCAAATCCTCTGCGGTGCGCTTGGTGAGGGTGGTGACGAGGACGCGCTCGCGGACGGAGACGCGCTGGTGGCAGAGCTCGATGGTTTTGTCTATCTGGCCGTCCAGCGGGAGGAGGGTGATTTTCGGCTCCAGCAGGCCTGTGGGGCGGATGAGCTGCTCTACGATGAGGGGCTGGCCGAGTCCGCGCGGGTTGAAGCTCTCCACCGGGGCAGAAGAGGGGTGCGGCGGCACGCGCAGTTCGGCGATGTTGTGGAAGAAGACGCCGTTGAAGTCATCCGGCGCGGCGGTGATGGCTTGGCTGGCTTTGCGGCTGCGGGCGTGGGTGTTGCCGCGTTTGGCTTTGAGGATGGGGATGTAGGATTTGTTGCCCGGCACGCAGTTCACGTACTCAAAGGGGCCGGGGGTGGCGCTCAGGTACAGCAGCTGGCTCTGGCAGTTCATGAACTCATCGAAGCGCAGCGGGCGGTTGTCCAGCGCGGAGGGCAGGCGGAAGCCGTGGTCGATGAGCACTTGCTTGCGGGAGCGGTCGCCCTCGTACATGCCGCCTATCTGGGGGATGGTGGCGTGCGATTCATCGATGATGGTGAGGTGGTCGAGAGGAAAGTAGTCCTGGAGGGTGGAGGGGGTGGAGCCGGGGGCGCGGCCCGCGAGGTGGCGGGAGTAGTTCTCGATGCCTTTGCAGAAGCCGATTTCGTTGATGAGTTCCAGGTCGTAGTCCGTGCGCATCTTGAGCCGCTGGGCTTCGATGAGTTTGTTCTGCTTCTCAAACCACTCCACGCGCTCTTTCAGCTCTGCGCGGATGGAGGCGATGGCGGGCAGCCGCTTTTCCGGGGAGGAGACGTACTGTTTCACCGGGAAGAAGAGGTAGCTGTTCAGCCGCTCGCGCACGCGCCCGGTCACGGCATCGATGAGCGAGATGGCGTCTATCTCATCCCCGAAGAATTCGACGCGGATGGCCTCGCCGTCGCTCTGCGCGGGGTAGATTTCCACCACGTCGCCGCGCACGCGGAAACGGCCGCGGTCGAAGTCGTAGTCATGCCGCTCAAAGAGCAGCTCTGCCAGGCAGGCAATCATGGCATCGCGGTCAATCTCTTGCCCCACATGGATGGAGAGCGTGAGGTTGCGGTAGTCCTCCGGCGCGCCCAGACCGTAGATGCAGGAGACGCTGGCCACGACGATGACATCCCGCCGCAGGAGCAGGGAGCGCATGGCGTTGAGGCAGAGGCGGTCAATCTCCTCGTTGATGGCGCTGTCCTTTTCGATGTAGGTGTCTGTGCTGGCGATGTAGGCCTCCGGCTGGTAGTAGTCGAAGTAGGAGACGAAGTATTCCACCGCGTTGTGCGGGAAGAAGCTCTTGAGCTCGGAATAGAGCTGGGCTGCCAGCGTTTTGTTGTGGGAGAGCACCAGCACCGGGCGGTTCTGCGCGGCGATGATGTTCGCCATGGTGAAGGTTTTGCCGCTGCCGGTCACGCCCAGCAGGCACTGGTGACGATTCCCCGCCTCCAGCGATTTGAGGAGCTTGCTGATGGCTTGCTCCTGGTCGCCGGAGGGTTTGTAATCCGTTACCAGTTGAAAGATGCCCATGGCTTGTGTCAGCGTTGTTGTTCGATTTCCTGCACCAGCGCTGCGGTGGCGCTCTCCAGCAGGCGGACCACGTGGTCAAAGCCGGCCTCCCCGCCGTAATAGGGGTCGGGGACTTCGCGGTCGGCGGCATCTGCGGGGAACCAGCGGCTCATGGGGATGACCTTGGCCTTTTGCTCTGCGGTGCGGGCCAGGTGCAGGATGTCCTGCCGGTTGCTTTCATCCTGCGGGATGATGAGGTCGAAGGCATCAAAATCCGCGCGGCGGAACTGGCGGGCGCGGTGGCCGCCCCAGGCATACCCGGCGCGTTGCAGCGCCGCGAGCATGCGTGAATCCGGTTTGCTGCCGATGTGGTAGGAAGCGGTGCCGCAGGAGTCTGCGGTGATGCGGTTCTGTGCCCCGGCGGAGTCCACGGCGGCGTTGAACAGAATCTCCGCAGCAGGGGAGCGGCAGATGTTGCCCAGACAAACGAATAAAACGCGGAAAGGCACGCCTTTTCCCTCAGTTTCAGGTTGACCGCCGCTGCTGTTTCTGCTATTAAGATACATGACGCACACCAGATTAGCACAGAATCATGAATATTGCACGCCTGAAATCTGATCCCGAAATTTTTTACTCTCTCCAGGGCGAGGGGGCTCAGGTGGGGACTCCCGCCGTGTTCCTGCGACTTGCCGGGTGCAATCTTTCCTGTACCTGGTGCGATACGAAGCACTCCTGGGGCGCCGGGGTGGAGCTGCCCGTGGCAGAGGTGGCGCAGCGCTTGCAGGCGTATACCTGCCGCCATCTGGTGATTACGGGCGGGGAGCCTCTGTTGCAGCAGGGGGAGCTGGAGGCGCTGCTGGAGTTGCTGCCGCCCGATTATGTGGTGGAGGTGGAGACGAACGGCTCCATTGCGCCCTCTCGCGCGCTGCGGCAGCGGGTGGATTGGTGGAATGTGTCGCCCAAGCTGCGGCACTCCGGCAATGATGCGGGTGCGGCGCTGTGTTTTGACGCGCTGGAGACTTTTGCAGAGATGCCCAACGTGTGGTTCAAGTTTGTGGTGCAGGGGGAGGCAGATTGGCGAGATATTGATGCGCTGGAGCTGCCGCAGCATCAGATTATGCTCATGCCCTGCGCCGCCACCCGTGCGGAGCTGGCTGCGGCGCGTCCCGCCGTGGCAGAAATGTGTCTGCAGCACGGAGTGCGCCTCGGTGAGCGGCTGCACCTCGTCCTATGGGATACCAAAAAGGGAGTCTGAGCGCGAAACGGCAGCCGAAACGGGGGGGGGCTCCCTTCGTGCCCGCTGCTTCCGCTGTCGGTTGCCCTTTTGTTCTTGCATTGTGGCGGCCTATATGTTAGGCTGTTGCAGCGCGTGTTTGCACGCTAACTTCTTTGCACACTTATGAAACTCAAGAAACTGATGATGGCCGCCCTTGCCGGGCTGACGGCTCTGACTGCCTCTGCAGCGGATTCTTTTAACTGGACGGAGTATTATTTCCTGCTGCCGACGGATGAGAATTCCCGCCCCTACAAGCGCTACATGGATGAGAAGTACGGCACGCAGTGGAATCTGAATGTGGCCTACAACCTGTGGAACACGGAGGGCGCAATGCCCGGCGTGAATAATCACAATAACCTGCTGATGGCTTCCCTCCAGCTGCAGCAGCGCCTCATTCAGGACTCTGTGGGCGGCGGCACCTGGCTGCGTCTGGAGGTGGACAGCTGCTGGGGGCTCGACCGCGAGTCTGCCCAGAGCGATACCTACTACACGAGCTTTTTCGGTATTCCGCACAGTGTGCACAACAACGCCAAGGGCCCGCACAATGTGATGGTGGCAGAGGCGATGCTGATGCACTTCCGCAACAACAAGCGCACCGTGTTCACTGCCGGTATTGTGGACCTTTCCAACTATATTGACTGCGTGAGCGTGGCTGCCAGCGGCTACCACGGCTTCAATAACACCGGCTTTGTGGGGCCGTTCTCCAATCCGGTGACACTGTATAACCTGGGCGCCATTGCTGCGCACCAGTTCGATGACCGCAACTATGTTATCGGCGGTATTTCCCGCAACACCGCAGGCCCCGGCGATAATCCCTTCGGCGGCAGCATCTCCGATGGCTATCTGGCCACGATGGAATACGGCCACATCTGCAACGACGGCAAGACCATCCTGCGCTTCTCTCCTTTCCTGCACCGCTCTACGGGGAATGAGTCCGGCAAGCACGCCAGCGGCGGTTTCTCCTGCAGCGTGGAGTACAAGCAGTCCGATTACCTGACCCTCTACACCCGCGCCGGTTATGGTTTCCGCGATGATGTGACGGAGCCCTTCAGCATCGCCATCGGCGGTCAGGCCCAGCTTTGCCCCGAGCGCCCGCAGGACTACTTCGGTCTGTCCTATGGCCTGTTCAAAGGCAGACGCTATGAAGGCATGCACTACGAGGGGCGCCAGCACCAGGTGGAAGCCCTGTACAGCATTCAGGTGAACGAGTATATGAAAATCGTGCCCCACTTCCAGGCAATCATCAACCCCTCCTATTACGATACGGATGCGGAGTTCATCTGGGGCTTCATGACGGTGTTCGTCTTCTGATGCGTCAAACAGTCTGTTTTTCTCCGGCTCCCTGTGCAGAACAGGGAGCCTTTTTTGCGCTCTCCCGCTCGGAGGGGAGAGGCCTTACTCCAACCCGTATTCCAGCACGAGGGCGGCTTCGGATTCAATGACTTTTTCTTCCTGTGAGAGCAGCTCGGACTGCATACGGTGCAGCTCTTGGGCGCGCTCCAGGAAGTCGGCCGGGTTGTCGGAGGGGGAGTTTTTGATGAAGTCCATGCGCTTCTGCATGTAGCTGCGCCAGGTGAAGTATTCGTTCATGCTGCGGCGCAGGAGAGCCATCTTCTGCTTATGCTCCAGGAGGGAGCGCACGACATCGCGGCTGACCTGTTCGTAGCGGGCTTTGTTGTCCTTGTAGGTGTACCAGTTGTCCAGCTTGGTATCGAGGGCATAGCTGAGGCTCAGATTGAGCGTGGTGTCATCCATGTCCAGGAAGGTGCCGCTGTATGTCCCGCCGGAGGAGGAAAAGAGGGAGGGACTGTACATGCCGGTATTGATGGTGGGCAGGTAATCCATGGCCACGCCGTATTGTGCCAATCTGGCTTGCTCGAGCTTCAGGGCGTGCTGGCAGACCATCAGTTCTGACAGCTGTTGCATTTTTTTGCTGTAATGACTCCAGCGGAACGCCGGCATGCCGGAGGGGAGGATGTTCCAGCGTGCGGTGGTGTCGCCCAGCAAGGTGGAAATCTGTTTCCAGTATTCCAAATCGTTGTTTTCGGTGCCGAAGTCCGGCGCAGTAGGCAGATTTTCTCCTGCGGCGGCGGCATTTGATTTTTTATCGTGAGCGAGCTGCCGCCGGCGGAGGTCACGCATGCGGACGGCTGTGTAGAGTTTGGAAATCAACTCTTGTTCCTTGCCTTCCTTGGCCTTGATGGCGGCGTATGCAGATGCTTTGGCCGAGTATACCTCATAGGGGAGCCGGGTGAGGGTGGGGAGGTAGAAGTTGACGTTGAGGGAGGTTTGGATATCGTTGGAGCTGAGCGATTGGGTGAGCCCCTGAAGCGATTTGTTGAAATAGCTGTAGTAGCTGACGCCCGGAATCATGTCGGTATAGACGCTGAGCTCTTCCCGTTGCTCGTGCTCGATGCGGGCCTGCGCTGCCAGCAGTTGCGGATTCTGCCGCCGCATCATGGCAATGGCCTGCTGCCAGGAGATGGTGCGCTGCGGCAGCTGTTCCCACAGGCGGGTCTGCGAATAGAGCCGCTCAATGTCAGCCGAGACGCGGTTGATGCGTTGGTCGAGGCTGCATGCCGGCAACAGAACTGCCAGCGCAAGAATGGGAAACAGGTGTTTCATGCTTGATGCTGAATCCTACCAGAATATGACCGAGTTGGCAAGAATGAGTTGTTACATCCGGCGCATATTCCGGATGATGAAGACGGCAATCAGCGCACTGGTACAGGCCAGAATGCCGCATTGCCATTGCGGACTGATGCCGAGCCACATCATTCCGCCCTGCAGCACCACGGACATAATGCCCAGGAAGCAGTCCACCAGATTACCGGCGGCGATGACGTCGCCGCGTTTATCATCATCCGCTCTGTCCTGCAGCAGGGCGTTGAGCGGTACCAGATAGCCGGAAGCGGCAAAGCCGGTGAGAGTGAGCGCGGCGAAGAACCATGGCGTGCCATAGGGAATGAGCGCCATCGCGGCACAGCCCAGTGTCATGCCGATGCCGCCTGCCGTGGCGACCCAGGTGCGGATTTTGCCGGCACAGATGATGGAGGCCACCAGGCCGCCGGAGATGGCGCCGCCGCTCAGCCAGGCGAAGAGGATGGCAGAATCTTTCTGCTGTCCGAGCACCTGCATGAAGTCGGCAGAGGATTGCACGGGGTTGGCTTCTGCCGCCATTTGCAGCACGATGAGCATCATGATGCCGGCAATGAACCAGAAATATCCGATACCTACCTCGCTGTTGCGCAGCACTTTGTTGTCCCACAGCATGCGCAGTTGGGTAAAGTGTTTCCAGAGCAGGTTCCATTCAAAAGGCCGTTTGCTCTGCGGTGCATAGCGGGGGATGAACATGCTGAGAATGAGCACGATGACAGCTCCTGCCGTGCAGACGGAGCAGGGAACGGCGGCTGCTTCCCACCCGCTTTCGCGGCCCCACTTGCTCAGCAGGGTATAGACGATATAGAGCGCGCCAATCTGTCCCACCAGCAGGGCCAGCATGGAGGATATTTCCAGTATGCCGCTGGCAAAGCCGATGTTTTCCGTGCCGACCATATCCTTGACCAAGCCTTTCTTGGCAGGGCTGAAGAACATGGCCTGCACGCAGAAGACGGTAAACGAACCGATGGCCAGCGGAAGATTTTGTGTCCAGAGCCCGATGGACATGCCGGTGAGCACCAGCACCTGGAGCAATACCATGGCCTGCAGCAGCCGGGTTTTGCACACTCGGTCAGACAGCCAGCCGGCCAGAGGGGAGAAGAGGACGAAGGGGAAAACGATGAGAACGGAAAGCGGATATTGCAGGGCTTTGGCCATCCAGATTCCCAGTGCAATCAGCAGGAACTGCACGCCTTTTTCGTTCAGCGAGTTCATGGACTGGATGATAACCAGACTCCAGAAAGAGCCCCATGGAACATTTTTTTTGCCCGGAGAGGAAACAGATTGCGGCATGGGGGGATTGTACACCCGCCCATGCCGCACGTGAAGCGTAAATTACGCCAGTAACAGTCTTTTCCGTTACTGCCAGTTGTTGTCCTGCATGAAGAGCTGCGCGTTCTTGTAGCCCTGAGCAGCGGCCTTGCTAATCCAGAATTTGGCCTGCTCCATATCCTGAATCACGCCGACGCCGTGGAAGTAGCAGCGGCCCAGATTATACTGGCCGGAATCATTGCCCAGCTCTGCAGCGCGGCGGAAACACCCTGCCGCGCGGATTTCGTCCTGCGGCACACCTTCACCGTTCCGGTAGCAGAGCCCGAGGTTGTTCCATGCCGGTGCATAGCCTTGGTCTGCTGCCCGCTGATGCCACATGACAGCCGTGGGTAGATCCTTTGTTACCCCTGTGCCGAAATAGTAGCAAAGCCCGAGGTTGTCCTGAGCGTTCGGGTCACCATTCATGGCGGCTTTCCGATACCAGTATGCTGCCTGCGTGGGGTTTTTCGCTGTGCCGTTGCCGAAATCGTAGCTCTTTGCCAGAGCCAACTGTGCGGGGATGTATCCGGCCTCTGCGGCTTCGGTCATCTTGGGCAGGGCTTCCGAGTAGCGTTTGGCCTGATAGAGGGCATTGGCCTCGTTGTACAGCTGGTCCGGGGTGACGCAGCTGCAGAGCAGGGCTGCAGCTGCTATGGTCAGGATGGTCGGTGTTTTTTTCATGGGCTTGACAGAGTGGAGAGAGTGATGGAGTGTCCGCCGTTCAACCGAAGTTTGTCAGCAGGTAATGCTCGGCATCAAGTGCCGCGCGGCAGCCCATGCCGGCTGCGGAGATAGCCTGCTGGTATTTCGGGTCTGCCACATCGCCTGCGGCAAAGAGACCGGGCACGCGGGTGTCCGTACCGCCGGGGCTGGTGACGATGAAACCGCCGGCATCCAGTTCGACGAGCTCGCCCAGGAACTTAGTGTTGGGGACATGGCCGATAGCCATGAAGACGCACTTCACCTCCAGCGGGCGTTCCTCACCGGTGACGGTGTCTTTCAGCGTGATACCGCAGACCTCGCCGCTTTCATCCGTTTGGTAGGCAGCAATGGTGCTGTTCCAGATGGGCTCAATTTTCGGGTCATTAAGCACGCGCTGCTGCATGGCCTTGCTGGCGCGCAGGGTGTCGCGGCGGTGAATCAGGTATACCTTGCTGGCAAAACGGGTGAGGAACGAGGCTTCCTCGCAGGCGCTGTCGCCGCCACCCACCACGCAGACCGGTACGTCGCGGTAGAAAGCGCCGTCACAGGTGGCGCAGGCCGTCAGCCCGTGGCCGATGAGTTCCTTCTCTCCCGGCAAACCGAGGTAGCGAGCCGTTGCCCCTGTGGCAATGATGACGGACTCTGCCTGATAGGCACCCCCGTTTGTTGTCACGGTGAAGAGCCCGCTGCATGCCTCGCGGCTAACGCTCAGTACGGTCTCGTACACATAGCGTGTGCCGAACTTTTCGGCCTGCTGGCTCATGTTGAACATCAGCTCCGGCCCGTTGATGCCCTCCGGGAAGCCCGGGAAGTTTTCAATCTCCGTTGTCGTGGTCAGCTGACCACCAATCTGCTCTCCGGTGAACACCAGCGGCTTCAAATCTGCGCGTGCGGCGTAGATGGCTGCTGTGTACCCCGCAGGGCCCGTCCCGATGATAATCAGTTTCTCGTTCATTGAACCCACTATACCACATTTTCCCCCGCGCGCAAGCCATTTCATGGGTCGGATTGTTTTATTTGTGTCATGTTGCGCTAATAAAGTTAAAAAGATTCTAAATAAAGTGTTGACATCTCCTCGCGCGAGCGCAAAACTTGCTTGCAAAGCAGCGCGTAGGGTGGTAGATTGGGGGTGTTACAGGAAAACTGTTGGTAAACAAGCATGTCTGAGAACACAATGAAAGTTATCGGTGGCGGCGTGACAGCTGCCAAAGGATTTGTGGCCAATGCGTTAAGTTGCGGCATCAAGAAACCGGAAGCCACTCGGCTCGACCTTGCGCTGGTGTATTCGGAGCTGCCGACTACCTCGTCCGGTACGTTTACAACCAATAGGGTGCGTGCCGCGTGTGTGCGAGTGAGCCAGAGCCATCTGCGCCGCGGTAATATCCGCGCCGTAGTAGCCAACAGCGGCAATGCTAATGCCTGCACGGGTGCCCCGGGTGTGGCCGTTGCTCGCAAGGAATGCAGCATTGTGGCGAAGTCGCTCGGGCTTAAAGCTTCAGAAGTGGCCGTATGTTCGACCGGTGTTATCGGTCTGCCCATGCCGATGATGCGCATCGAACCGCGCTTGCCGGAGCTGTGCTCCAACCTTTCTGCCGACAAGGGCCACGATGTGGCCTCCGCTATCATTACCAGCGATACCCGCGAGAAGGAGGAAGCTGTAGAGATTCTTGTGGGCGGTAAGCCTGTACGCATCGGTTCCTGCTGCAAGGGCGCGGGAATGATTTCCCCCTGCATGGCCACGATGATTTGTCTCATCTGCACGGATGCTGCCATTTCCCGCGAGCATCTGGATGCCATTGTGCACCATGGCGTGGAGCATTCCTTCAACCGTATCACGATTGATGGCGATATGAGCACCAACGATACCGTTCTGGTGATTGCCAACGGCGCTTCCGGAGTGGAGCTGGCTCCCGGGATGCCCGGTTGGGATGATTTCGTGGCGGCTCTCAATCATGTGATGATGGCTCAGGCCAAGCACATTGTGCAGGACGGTGAGCGCGTGACCAAATTCGTGACGGTGCGGGTCAAGGGAGCCCCCACGGCAGCAGAGGCGAAGAAGGTGGCCGAGGGTGTGGCCAAGTCTTCTCTGGTGAAGAGCTCCTGGAACGGCGGTGACCCGAACTGGGGCCGCATCATTCACGCCGTGGGCTATTCCGGTTCCCGCGTGCGCGAAGAAAAGGTAGATATCGACATCGCCGGTCTGCCTGCCTGCCGCGGCGGGATGCAGACCGATACGCCGAGCGACGATCTGCGCGAGCGCGTTCAGTCTCGTGAGTTTGAGATTATCATCAACCTCAACATGGGGGAAGAGGAATATGTCATCTACACTACGGACCTTTCCCCGGAATACGTGGACTTCAACCGTTCTGAGTACGCCTATTGGAATCAGGCAAAGCAGGACGGCCTGACTCGCTGATTTTTGACGGAGCGATGATGAATTGCCGCCTGTTGTCAATTTTGCTGCTGGGGCTGTCTGTTTGCCGGGCAGCCGCAGCAGGGCAGGCGGTGGAGTTGCTTCCGAATGAGGCAACCAATCCGCGCCGGGCGGGCAGAATAGCATACGAGCTACACTTGGCAACAGTAGCTCCTCCTGCCCCGGCTGTCAATGGGTGGCTGATGAAGGTTCCTTTGCCTGCTCCGGCAGATATCACGCGACTGCCGTCGCTCGATGCCAACGGCGAGTATGTCTGTATCACGCCCCATTACCGCATTACATGCCCCCTTCGACTGGGGGATGAAGCGCTTCGCCAAGTCGCCGATATTTTCGAGGCCACCTATACCGCCAGCCGAGCCATAGGGGAAAAACTGCCGGTGCCGCGGATGAGCCGGAGCCCCGATAGCGCACCGGATATGCACGTGCGGCTGGTGCCGACCATGGAGGAATACCACAGACTCGGCGGTGTGCCGGGGTCCTCCGGCGTCTATCAGAGCAGTCGGTTGATTTATTCCGACAACGGTGTAGCGCCGGAGAATCAGCCGTGTACGGAAGAAACGCTGAAGCAGGATACCGTCCTCGTGGCATTCCCGGCTATCGGGCTCAATGCTGACGGTTCCCTGAATGAACACCCGGTAAATACGCATTTGCTGGTGCATGAGGGAACCCACCAGTGCTTCATCTATAATAACTTGCCCATCTGGGCCAATGAAGGCTGGGCAGAATATGTCGGCGCATCCCCCCATGTGGACGGAGCGGTGGATTTTGAGAAAGGCTTTGCCCTGATATCTGCCAGAGCGCGTAGGTCTGCCGCCGCCGGTCGCTTGAATTGTCCGTTCTCTCTGGAGGATTTTTTCACCATGAGCAAGGAGAAGATGTACGCGATGGGGCTGCATTCGATTGTTGAAACGGACACCTACGCCCTTTCTGCCATGACTATGGCTTTTTTCCTGCACATGGATGGTACCCGCGGTATTGAGGCCTTGCAGAATTACCTCCGGGCTCGCGTGAACTGCGTGCCCAACGAACGCGCCTTGGCGATGCTCTCCGCGCCTTATGGCGGCATGGCATCCATGCAGCGTAGCTTCATTGCTGCATGGAACGCGCGTCATATCAGATTACAAATGAAAGAACAACAGTAAGGAATACCCCAGATGAATACGCTGATTCCCCGTGATTTCCCCCCCTTGGTTGTCGGTTCTGTGGCCGATGCGGCAACGCTGCGTACCCTGTTGCATGCTGCGAAAAGGCCGGATTCAGATATGCTGGAACTGCGGGTGGATGGCCTGCTGCACGGTATGAATCCGGAGGAGCTCGCCTCCGTGTCATGGGAAACGCCCATACTGCTGACCGTGCGAACGCAGGAGGAGGGAGGACTTTATCCTTTTGCCGACACGAAGAGCCGGGCAGAAATGGCGCTGCGTCTGCTGCCGAAGGCCGCTGCGCTGGATTGGGAAATCGCGCATCTGGCGGAAGTGCCGCATCTGGTGGAAGCTGCGAAAAGTGCAGGGATTCCCATCATTGCCTCTGCTCATGACTTTGAGAAAACGCCGTCGGAAGAAGCGCTGCGCACGCTGGAAATTCGTGCCCGTGAGCTGGGGGCGGATGTGGTCAAGTTTGCTTTTGCCCTGAACCGCGCTGAAGATTTGCAGGTGGGCGTGAACCTCCTGCGCCGCGCCACCGGTCCCATGGCGGTGATGGGAATGGGCGCACTCGGTCCGGTGAGCCGTCTGTTATATGCCCAGCATGGCTCCTGTCTGGTGTACGGGTATTTCGGCGAGGCCCCCACCGCGCCCGGTCAGTGGAGTACGGCACAATTCCGCGCTGCTCTGTCAGCCCTGACACCCTGCAAGGGGTAAACATCCGCAGGCGTTGTTACGAAGAAATCGCTTTGCCGGAGGAAGAGAGGGTGATGGTAAAGCAGGTGCGGTTGCCGGGGCTGCTTTCTGCGGAGATGCTTCCGCCGTGGGCTTCTACGGCGTGGCGGACAATGGAGAGCCCCAGCCCGGTCCCCTTGATGCTTGCGGAGGTGTTGGCGCGGTAGAATCGGTTGAAAATGAAGGGTAGGTGCTCTGCCGGGATGCCCACGCCGTTGTCACTCACCCTGATGATGGTTCCCGTTTCGTCCTGAGTGGCAGTCAGGTCTACGCAGAGACCGGGTGCCGGGTTGTTTTTCAAGGCGTTTTCCATGAGGTTGAAGAGAATTTGCGCCCAGTAGAACTTGTCCCCGTGCAGCGTTAACCCTCCGGCGGGGAGTTGACAGTTAAGCGTTGCCTGTTGGGCCTGTGCCATGCTTTCCAGCCGAGCCAGCACCTCCTGTGCCACGGCCGCGAAATCGAAATCCGCCATGCGGAGGTACCCCTTTTCGGCGTTTTCCAGGCGGGAGATGGTGAGCATATCCTCCACCAGTCGCACGATTCGGTCGGCATGCTTTTTCATGAGCTGCAGGGCGTGGGTGCGGGCTGTGGTGTCTGCGGCCATCTCCGTATCATCGGTGAGAGACTCCAGATAACCGCGGATGATGGTGAGTGGGGTGCGTAGCTCGTGGGAAGCGTTGGCTACGAACTCTCGGCGTATCATTTGGGTGCGGTGCAGCTCGGTGATATCATGAAAGACAATGCCGATGAGCCGTTCCTCGTGTTTCAGGGGCGTTGCCTTAGCTCGGTAGACGCGCTCCTCTCCGTTTATGGGAATGGTGAGGGTAAATCGGGTTTGTTCTGCGCATTCGGCAGCCTCCTGAATCAGACTGCGGAGCTCGGATTCCGGCAGATAGCGCAGCAGGTTGACGCTGTGACCGGCATTGATGCCGAGCATCTCTGCGGCGTGGCTGTTGGCCATGACCAGCCTCCCGGAGCGTCGAATCAGCAGGAACGGCACCCCCAGTGCTTCCAAAAAGAGCGATTTGTCCTTGCGCACGTGTTCTTCCAGCTCCCGAAGCATGAGCCGCAGATGCTCCAGCTCATCGTGGTCGCTGCGGCTGCGTCGACGCTGGGCGACCATCTGGCTGTGCAGAAAGATGAAGGGCAGGATAAAAGCCACCACCATCAGCCCCAAAGCTATGTTCCAGGATACGGTCATGTGCGAAATCCGTTTTCTGCCTCCATCCTATCATGTCGGGATTCTTTTTCAAGCATAAAGGGCTCATGTGTCGGATTTGTCACAATCCGGTGTCTGCGCGGTAAACGAAATGCAACAAGCCTCTGTCCGGTGGGGACAGAGGCTTGCAGACAGATAACGCATTGTTTTACTTGGCAGCCTTGGCTGCGGCCTGAATCTTGTCGGCAAAGGGATAGGTGCGCAGGCCGATGACGCGGCCGTTTTCGTTTACATCAAATCCGTAGTGGCGGTCGCCGATGCGGATATCGGTGATGTAGCCCTTATCATTGCGGGTAAGCCAGGCGTATTCGGGGTTGAAGTTGACCATGGGCGGGTTGCCCTCTCCCCAGGGGTGCAGCATGGCCAGCTTGTTCTGTCCGGCAGAGAGAATGTCCAGGAAGAAGACCACTTCGTTGATATTGGACTTGTAGCCCTGGAGGTAACGCAGGATAGCGCCGATGAGGCGGGATTCCGAGCGGGCCCAGTGGTGGTTGGCCTGCGTGGCGAAGGTTTCCTGTTGGCTGCCGAGGAACCAGTCGATGTCCCCGCGCATGAATACTTTGTTGCGATAGGGAGACTTCTTCCAGTACTCCTGCCAGGCGGTGGTCCAATTCTCGTTCTTGCCGTCCCAGTAACCGCGCTCACGGAAGCGTTCCTTCGTGAGGTTCAGATCCCACCACCCTGTTTCATTGGCTACGATATCATCGCAGAGCCCTCCGTTTGTGGCGGCGTAGAAGTTCTGGTCACCCCAGCGGCGGGTAAGGTCCTTGTTGGCTCTGTCGCGAACATAGGCATCCAGCGAGTGGCATACCTCGTGCGCCAGCACAAAGGTGAAGTAGTCACCATTGGCTGCACCCTTCTTCCCGAAGCATTCCTCCGTGAGCTTTACCATATCGCCGTGCATTTCGGCGATATTGTTGCCCACCTCCATGCCGAAGGTGTTTTTGTTGGAGTTGAAGACGTAGCACATGGCTTCGCGACCGTCATCGAAGTGCTGGGCGATGGAGATGTGGTCATCCGGGAAGAGAATGTTGGCGTGATAGCGCAGCATGTCACGGACTGCATAGAGCTGGCCCGTGGAGCATCTGTTATTGTCTGCCAGCGGCATGCCGGTGGTCAGATAGACCTCTCTGTCCGGTCCGGGTTTCATTCCCAGAGCATCGGCCACGTCCTTGCGGTGGGCGGCAGAGTCCGGCTGAAGCTGATCCAGCACCACCCAGTTCATGGTAAAGATACCGGGAACATGGTGCATGTTGCCGTAGTCGATGACCGTGCCTTTTTCGGAGCGCACCCAGGCTTCATTGAGTTTACCGCGCTGCAGGAAGGGGTATTTCTTCACGTGCGCCTTGAGCATGTCGTAGGCGGCGCGGCGCTCGGCGGGGGTGCGGCGGCTGACCGCCCAGCGAATCCAGCCGGTCATCAGCTCGCGGTAACGATTGAGCCCCTTGCGGTCATCGGCTTCCAACAGCTTGCCGAGGTCATGTTCATGACCCTGATAGAGTTCCTTTTCGATGAGTTCAAGATTGCCGGCCCAGGAATCCGTGTTGATGCCGAGCGCACCGGAAAGCTCTCGTCCGGCGTTGCCGCCCAGGATGATGTCAGCGGTGCCGTCTCCGTCAAAATCCGCCACCGTGGTGTGTGCACCGTTAAGGTTGCGCAGGTATTTTTCCACCGGTTCGTTCTGGAGCTTGAGCTCAGTGCATTCGTTTTCCGTGATGGCGGGTTTATCTTTGCTGTTTATCCAGGCGTGTAGGGTGCCCCAGTTGATGCCGTAGAGCAAATCCTGCAAGCCATCGTTGTTCAAATCACCCACAGCGGGAGCAATGTTGTACGAACGCTTGTAGACCGGCTCATGTTCCGGGACGAAAGCGAGCCCATCGGGTGTGTCGCTCTTGCCACGGTAAACATAGAGCCCGTCATTGAGCCCGCAAATCAGGTCCGGGGTATCATCGTGGTCCCAGTCCACCAACACAAAATGGCGGGATGGGCACTTGAACATATTGCCGTTGGTATCCGTGACGGGGGCTCCCATCTGCAGGTGCGGCACATCTTTGAGCGTCACCGTGGCAGTCGACAGTGTGCCGTCCGGACGACGTACCAGAATCTTATTTTCTTTCAACACGGCGGCACCATCGGTTTCCACCTCGGCTCCATCGGTACCTCGGATGACAATCGGTTTTGCAAAAAGCAGCTTGCCTTTCTTGGATTCGTTTGCAAACAACCACAGCCGAGAATCTGCCTGCACCAGCAGGTCCGGACGCTTGCCTCCCAAGTGGATGGCCATGGGGTTGCGGTGTTTCTGCTGTTTGCCGGTGCCGGCGGGGATGGCCGGCAGATCGCCACTGTAACGGAACTCCCGTACAGCCGGAGCCGGCACATGGGAGCTGTCGTGCAAAATCACGTTGGCGCAGGCGTAGCCGCCACGACCATCCGTTATCTCTACATGGAAAATATCCTCACCGTCTTTGTTGAAATCGGTGGTCGGGGTGTATTCAAACCTGCCGTCCCCCAGATGGCGCACCTTGCCGTGGAGAGGCTGCGTGAAGCGAGCCACGCGCAGGTTGTCGTCATCCACATCATATGTAAATCCGTGCAGAACGCTGCCGGTGATGGTGGGCTTCTCATTTTCCACCAGATATGTCTGCTCGAACACCTGCGGAGCATGGTTATCATAGAGAGCCTTCACGGTTTCCGGACTGATGGCCTTGGAAAAGAGGTGAATCTGGTCCAGTGCGGCGTTATTGGTGGCGAACTGGGTGAAGTGTCCGTCTATTTTACCCTTTTGGGTGGAGCCGGTGCTCACCTGTTTGCCGTCCAGATACAGCGCGACGTTGCCCGTCTCCGCATCTCGGGTGATGACAACGTGATGCCAGTCTGTATCGTTTATCGGCTCCGGTGTCATCACCACTTCTCGACCGCGCATGCGCAGGCCTACCTGACCTTTTTTGTTCATGGCGCCCCAGAGGGTATTGTATTCGGAGCCGATGATGCCGCGGGTATTCGGCTGCCCGTAAAGCTTCATCCAGAAAGAGAGGGAAGAGGAGCCGTTGAGCTCATCCAGCGGCTTGATGGGTACCATGGCATTGCAGCTGCGGATGCCGGAGTACTGGCGGCCGGATACCCAGCAGGAGTTGTCGGGAGCTCCTACACCGCGTTGAGGATTGAATGAGATGTGATTGCCGCTGACGGGATCTTCTGCCAGACTTGCCGCTGTTTCATAAGGAAAAGGCATATTGTGCCAGTTGCGGCCGATATCGAAATTCCAATGCGCCGTGAGCGATGCAAAGTCATCCGAAGGGGCCGCCCCTGCTGCACTCAGGGAAAGGGCGGTCATGACCACGGGTAGGGAAAGATAATGGAGATACTTCATACGATTGCATGATACCAAAATAGGAGAGCAGTTGAAAAGAAAAAACGAGTGAACAACGGATTTTTGCGATGGCGGCTTCGCGTGTTTTTCATTGACAAGACAGGGGGGCGGGTGTACAGTCTGCTCTGTTATGAAGACGCAATATGTTCTGCCGACGTACGGGAATGCACCCTTTGATGCGGTGCGGGGTGAGGGATCGTATCTGTATGATTCGGCGGACCGTCGCTATGTTGATTTTTGTGCAGGCATCGCCACCTGCTGTCTGGGGCATGCCCATCCGGCTGTGGTGGAGGCTGTTTCCCGTCAGGCTGCCACGCTCATGCATTGCTCCAACCTGTATGGTATTCCGGGTCAGGCAGAGGTTGCTGAGCTGGTGGTGGAGAAAATGATTGGTATCCCCGGCCGTGTGTTCTTCTGCAACTCCGGTGCAGAGGCGAATGACGGCATCATCAAAGTGGCGCGTCGCTTCGGTCACCGTCGTCCCGCCGCAGACGGGTCTCCCCGTTATGAGGTGATTACCTTCAACAAGAGCTTCCACGGCCGCACGCTCGGTGCGATGGCTGCCACGGGGCAGGCTAAGATTCAGGTGGAGTTCGATCCGCTGCTGGTCGGTTTCAAATATGTGGATTTCAATGACTTGGAGGCGCTGAAAGCCGCTGTGTCCGATGTGACTTGCGGTATTATGCTGGAAGCCATTCAGGGGGAGGGTGGTGTGAATCCCGTCACTCCGGAGTTCCTGCGCGGTGTGGCTGCTCTCTGCAAGGAAAAGGACCTGTTGCTCATGATAGATGAGGTGCAGTGCGGTTACTGCCGCTGCGGTGCCACCATGGGCTGGAAGGCGGTCTGCCCGGAAGTGGAGCCGGATTTGGTCTCCTGCGCCAAGGGGATGGGCGGTGGTTTCCCCATGGGCTGCTTCTGGGTGAGCAATCGTGCCATCGACGGGCAGGGAACGGAGCTTTCCTCCATCATGGGTGCCGGGTCACATGGCTCCACCTTTGGTGGTACACCCTTGGCATGTGCGGCGGCAAAAGCTGTTATCTCTGAACTGATTGCCGGTAAGTACGAGGAACGCGCTGCTCGTTTGGGTGAGGTGGTGAAGGCTACCGTGGAGAGCTGGAATCTCCCCTGCGTGGAAACCGTGCGCGGCAAGGGCTTGCTGCGTGGTATCGGGCTGCGCAAGGGCAGCTTCGCCGTGCCGGAAGGTCAGACGCCTGCCGGGCATGTGAATGCCCTCTGCCGCGAAGCCGGATTGCTGGCATGTCCTGCCGGGCCTGATACGCTGCGCCTTATCCCTGCGCTGAACATTCCGGAAAATGTGCTGGAAGAGGGGCTCGCCATTCTCAAATCCGTGTTGGAAAAGCTGGCGTAAATCCTGCAAGAAGCTTGACTTTGCCTGATATTTCTGCTATATAACCCGCAACAGCTATGCTTCAGGAATACTTTTCAGCTCTCATTCAGTTAATCGCCGGCTTCGGTTTTGCCGGGCTTATCATCATTCTGAGTGTGATTTTCGGTCGCCGTGCCAAGATGGGTCAGGGTGCCGATGTGCCGTACGAATGCGGTAATATCCCGGATGGTGATGGCTCTCCTGCGTTCTTCTCCATCAAGTTCTATCTGGTGGCCATCCTCTTCCTAGTATTTGATCTGGAGGTGGTGTTCCTGTACCCCTGGGCGCTTGGCTTCAAGGATTTCGTGATGAACCACGGCGCGGCTTTCGGCGCGATGACGGTGTTTATCGCAGTGCTGATGATTGCCTATCTCTATGCCGTGGGCAAGGGGGCTGTTGTGTGGCACCGCAACCCCGCACCCCGCAGCCGCGGTTGATGCTGTTCCCATGGAACTTTTTTCATAGATTTTCAGATAACAGCGCACCGCCCGGTGCGCTGTTTGCTTTCCTCCCTACTCCTCACTTAATATGAAGACCTCTGCTGCAGAACGTCGCACCGCCCTGAACCGCATCCTCGGAGAACGCATTTTCATCCTGGACGGCGGTATGGGTACCATGATTCAGAAACACAAGCTTGCCGAGGCTGATTACCGTGGCACCCGTTTTGCGGATACAGCACAGTACCCGCAGGATTTGCTGAATAACAATGATGTCCTGTCTCTGACCCGTCCGGAGATTCTGCGCGGCATTTATGATGCGTATTTTGCCGCAGGCTCGGATATGGTGAGCACTTGCACCTTTTCCTCCACCTCGCTGGGGCAGCATGAGTTCTTTCACCGCGAACCGTCCTGCCGCCATGATCAGGAGTACTACGAGCGTGTGTTGCAGGATGCTCCGCTGGCTGCTCTGGTGCGGGAGATGAATCTGGCGGCCTGCCGTGTGGCTCGCGAGGCTGCGGAGGCAGCAGAAGAGAAGCAGGGCCGCCCCTGCCTGGTGGGCGGTTCCATCGGCCCGATGGCCGTGACGGCTTCTCTCTCACCGGAGGTGAATGACCCCGGATTCCGTGCGGTGAACTTTGACCAGCTGCGCCGCGCCTATCGTGCGCAGGTGGAGGCTCTGGCAGACGGCGGGGTGGATGTACTGATGCTGGAGACGATTTTCGACACGCTCAACGCGAAGGCTTGCATCTACGCCATCGAGGAGCTGCGCGAGGAGCGAGAGCTGCCGCCGCTCATGATTAGCTTCACCGTGACCGATCGCGCCGGACGCACGCTTTCCGGACAGACCGTGGAGGCATTCTGGAACTCCGTGCGCCATGCCGCGCCTCTGTCGATTGGCATGAATTGTGCCCTGGGGGCTGACCTCATGTTGCCTTTTGCGCGCGAGCTGTCTGCCTTGGCTGATTGTGCGGTCAGTATGTACCCGAATGCGGGGCTTCCCGACCCGCTTAGTCCCACGGGCTACGCCCACAGCGCGGAGCACATGGCCGGTATCCTGCGGGAATATGCTGCTGAAGGTCTGCTCAATATGGTGGGCGGCTGCTGCGGCACCACGCCGGAATATATTGCCGCCATTCGCGAAGCCGTTGCGGGCTTCGCGCCGCGTGCAATTCCGACAAAAAGCTCCGATGGCTCCATGTGTCTGGCGGGGTTAGAAGCCATGAATCACCACCGCAGCGAGGGTATCCTCTTCATTGGAGAGCGCTGCAACGTGGCAGGCTCTCCCAAATTTGCGCGCCTTATCCGCGAGGGAAAATATAAGGAAGCTGTTTCCATTGCCCGTCAGCAGGTAGAGAAGGGCGCCCGTGTGCTGGATTTCTGCTTTGATGATGGGATGATTGACGGCCCGGCGGCCATGACCCGTTTCCTGAACCTCGTGGCGGCAGAGCCGGATATTGCACGCGTGCCGTTCATGGTGGATTCCTCCAAATGGGAGATTATTGAGGCCGGTCTGCGCTGTATGCAGGGCAAGGGGATTGTGAACTCCATTTCTCTGAAGAACGGTGAGGAAGAATTCCTGCGCCAAGCCCGTATCATCCGCCGCTATGGTGCCGCCGTGGTGGTGATGGGCTTCGATGAAAAGGGGCAGGCCTGTGCACGCCAAGACCGCATCGATATTGCCCACCGCGCCCACCGCCTGCTTACGGAAGTAGTCGGTTTCCCGGAAGAAGATATCATCTTTGACCCGAATGTGCTGACTGTCGGCACCGGCATTGCCGAGCATGCCAACCACGCGCTGCATTTCTTCCAGGCAGCGGAGGAAATCCATCGCTGCCACCCACTTTGTCACATTTCCGGCGGTATTTCCAATGTGTCGTTCTCCTTCCGCGGTATCAACCCCGTGCGAGAGGCCATGCACTCTGCCTTCCTGCATCATGCAGCGAAGGGTGGGTTGGATTTGTGCATTGTGAATGCGGCATTGATGGATGATTACGATAATTTGCCTGCCCACCGCCGCAAGCTGGTGGAGGATGTGCTGCTGAATGTGAGCGAAGATGCCACGGAGTGCCTCATTTCCTACGCTCAGGAGCTGGCTGCCGCCAAGGAACGAGAGAAAGCGAATGCCGCCGCCGCGCCGAAGGCTGCTGCACCCGTCGCTGAATGGCGCAGCCGCCCGGTGCAGGAGCGTCTGGCACACGCGCTTGTCAACGGTATCACGGATTTTATTGAACCTGACACCCGCGAGGCGTTGGAGTTGTGCGGCACGCCATTGGCAGTGATAGAAGGTCCGCTGATGGAGGGCATGAAGCAGGTGGGTGAGCTCTTCGGCTCCGGTAAAATGTTCCTGCCGCAGGTGGTGAAGAGTGCCCGCGTCATGAAACAGAGTGTGGCCATCCTCACGCCGCTGCTGAATGAGGCCGCCGGTTCTGCCGCCTCTGCCGGAACGGTGGTGCTGGCCACGGTGAAGGGGGATGTGCATGACATCGGCAAGAACATTGTCGGCGTGGTGCTTTCCTGCAATGGCTTCCGGGTGGTTGACCTTGGAGTGATGGTTCCCTGTGAGGATATTCTGGCCGCTATCGAGCGCGAGAAAGCAGATATAGTGGCTCTTTCCGGGCTCATCACACCCTCGTTGGACGAGATGGCCAAGGTGGCGGCAGCTTTGGAAGCTGCCGGGCATACTCTGCCGCTGATGGTGGGAGGGGCAACCACGAGCCCGCTGCATACGGCACTCAAGCTGGCTCCGCATTACCCCTCCGGGGTGGTGGTGCAGACGGCAGATGCTTCTACTATCGTCCCTGTGGCGGCTTCTCTGCTGAGCGCCGAGCGTGAGCAGGTGATTGCTGATATCAAGGCAGACCAGAAACGCCGGTGCGAGGAATTTCAGGAGAAAAATGTGCCCCTCATGCCGCTGGAGCAGGCTCGTGCTAAGTCGTTGCCCGTGGATTGGTCTGCGCAGCCCCAACCCGTGCCGTCCCGAACCGGGGTGTTTACCGTTGGGGTTCCCTGCGGCTGTGCCTGTCACACACCGCAGCCGGACTATGCCCTGAGCTGGCAGCAGCTGCTGGATGCTGCGGATTGGAGTATTCTGCTGCGCTTCTTTGAGCTGCAGAGTGTCTGGAATCCCGCCCGCTCGGCGTTCCATCCCAACGCTCCCGCCGATAAGGTGGCTCAGGCCGTGCAGCTCATGGACGATGCCCGCGCGCTCTTTGCCCGCGCCCAATCGGAAGCCCGTCTGAAAGCCCGAGCAGCGGTCGGTATCTGGCCCGCTCACCGAGCGGTGGATGATATTGTGGTGGAGGGTGGTACCATCCTGCGCACCATGCGCCAGCAGGCTGTCAGCGATAAACCGCGCCTTGCCCTGGCCGACTTTGTGGCACCGCAGGGGCAGGGGGGCTATGTCGGGGCGCTCCAGCTTTCCGTCACCGGAGGTGAGGAATGGTCTGCCGAATTTGATGCCGCCAATGATACATACAACTCGCTCCTCTGCGCGGCGCTCTGCAATATGCTGGCAGAAGCTCTTGCTGAATGCACCCACGAGGTCATCAATCAAATCTGGCCGCCCGCCGGTGGAGACGCCCGCACATCCGTGCGTCCTGCCTGCGGCTATCCCTCGCAGCCTGACCACTCGGAGAAGGAGACAATTTTCTCTCTGTTGGATGCCACCGCCCGTACCGGTGCCACGCTCACGGATTCCTACATGATGCAGCCCGCTTCCTCTGTATGTGCGCTCGTGTTCAATCACCCGCAGGCCCGCTACTTTGCCGTTGGTCCCATTGGTGATGATCAACGCGCCGATTACGCCGCGAGAAGGTAAGGAGTTTGTTCTGATGATGAAAGAAAACTACCCGCATCGAAGAAAACTGAGAGTCCCCGCGGTAAGCATTGATATGTCCGGCAGGATTGCACGAGCGCCGGAACTGTCCCTGCCGGTGCCGGAAGCTCCGCTGCCTGCGTGCGTACTGCCCAGAACGCGCTTGGTGCGGCGATTTATCATCACCTGCAGCTTACTGTCCGCGTTCGGCTTGATGGTAGCGTTTGTGCGTTATTATTATCCGGATGGCGGTTGGTCTGCGCTGCTGCCTTTGCTCTGTTTTTATCCGTTTATGGCTGCTGCATCTCCTGCTTTCATACATTGAAAGGAAAATCGGTAAAAATAAGAAATCAAAAGAATAAAGAAGGCGTTCATATGGCTTTTGTCGGTGCTGTTTGCCGCGTTGTTTTTCGCTGTGCTGTGTTCTCCTCGCTGGGTACGGGTGGGCGGCATTGATTGGTGGCACATCATGCAGCCCGCCAATACTCAACGCTGCCTGGTGGAGTGTGTTTCCTGGCAGGGAGAGACTATTTGTCTGCGCTTTTTAAGCCCCCCGGTTGATGTGGATGTGAGCTATGATGGTTATTTGATTATCTCTGCTTGGCCGGAGAATTCTTCTGTTATTTATGATGTGCAGCGGAAAAGTTTTCTGTCCAGTAGAGAAGAATTGAAAGCTGTTTCTCCGAAAATAGCATCGAAACCACGGAATGCGGCAGATGATTGGGCTAGCAAGGATTTGTTAAATATCCATGATTCCTGTGGGGTTAAGGAGCATTGGATAGAACGAGTGGAACGAGATTTTCCCCGCGAAAAATGACCGCTCTCCGTGCATTTTAAGTTCGCATCCTCGTGGCAGTCTGGCGGAGAGCCGGAATAATCTGTTCTGTGCTGATGCTGCGGAAATGCAGGCGCGGCATGTTTTCCATGCCCTTGAGCTTGGCTGAGAGATTGTAGCGGATGCGGGGGATGAGGCGTTCTGTCAGGTAATCGCAGTACAGTACCACGCGGTCCGGAGCCAGAACACAGGTGAGGGACTGAATCAGACGGCAAATCATTTCTTCCGTCAATGTGTGGTCACTGTAGTTCATCGTTTCCCATCGGTCGGGCAGGGGAAGCATGTGCAGGTGGTTGCAGGGCATGAGTTCTGTCTCGTTGCGATAGGCCGCCTGCGGCATCATGCCTCGGCGGCAGAGCAGGGTCAGGGTTCGGGCGCGCTTGTCTGCCAGCGCTTCCGCGGTGTTGAGCCGATTTACCGAAAGCGCATAGCGCCGGTGCAGGTGCTCTGTAAGCTCTCTCGCCGCCGTGCTCTCCGGTAGATGGAGGGCGATCCGTTGAGGCTTGCGTCGCCAGCGGCGTGTCATCTCATCCAGCCAGTCATCCAGTATTTCTGCCTGCAGATGGGTAAAGCGTGCCGATTTTTCTTCCAACACCCGTCCGTTCATGTCCAGCTGCTCCAGTATGCCGCGGTGGACAGATTCTTCTTCTTCCGAACGGAAGAGAAAGACGGTTCCGTGGGCACTGTTGTATCGATAGCGTACTTCCGGTCTCCCTCCGCCCGATGGGGCCATGCCGCACTCTGTCAGTATGCCTTCCTCTATCAGTTCTCGTACCAGTCGTCCAATCATCACATGACTTACCCCCACCGCTGCCGACATTTCCCGCCGACCGGCTTTGCCTACTTCCTGCATGTAGCGCTGCAGTCGCTCTTTCGTGTTCATGTGATGGTGTCTTGTGTAACAGGGTTACAAAAGTATAATGCAAATTCTTTTGTTTGGCAAGTGTTTTGTAATGTGATAATAATTAAAAGTTTGCATGGTATAGTTGTTGGGGTGCTTCCGAGGCGTGGGAATGAAAGACTCGACACTTGCAGGAGAATCTGGTAGTCTGGCAGCAACAGAACAACAACGAACACTCACCATGAAATACATCTTTGTTACAGGCGGCGTGGTATCCTCCCTCGGTAAAGGTTTGGCGGCAGCCTCCATCGGCACTCTGCTGGAGCACTGCGGTCTGGAAGTGACCATGCAGAAGTTTGACCCCTATCTGAACATTGACCCCGGCACCATGAGCCCCTACCAGCATGGTGAGGTGTATGTGTTGAACGATGGTTCCGAGACGGACCTGGACTTGGGCCACTACGAGCGTTTCATTCATTGCCAGCTGTCCCGTCTCAACAACCTGACGAGCGGCAAGGTGTTTGAGCACGTGCTGGAGAAGGAGCGCCGCGGTGACTATCTGGGCAGTACCGTGCAGTACATTCCGCACGTGACGGATGAGATTAAGCAGCGTCTCTATGACCTGACCGAGGCCAACAAGGATTGTGATGTCATCATCACGGAAATCGGCGGCACGGTGGGTGATATCGAGGGTTACCTCTTCCTGGAAGCTCTGCGCCAGTTTGCGCTGGAGGTGGGGCGCCAGAACTGCTGCTTCATCCATGTGACCCTGCTGCCCTACATCAAGGCTGCCGGTGAGACCAAGACCAAGCCGACCCAGCAGAGCGTTGCCAAGCTGCGCGAGATTGGTATCCAACCGGATATCATTGTCTGCCGCACGGAGATGGACAACCTGACGGAGAGCGAAAAGAAGAAGATTGGTATGTTCTGCAACGTGCCGCCGCGCAACGTGGTGGCCTTCTGCGACGTGAAGCATTCCATCTATGAATGCCCGCTTGATTTGGGGCGCGATCGCGTGGACCGCATCGTGACCGAGGTGCTGGGTATCACTGTTCCTAAGCCGAAGATGGACGACTGGCAGAAGTTTGTGGGTCGCGTTATTCATCCCTCTCACAGCGTCCGCATTGCCGTGGTGGGCAAGTACATCTCTCTGCAGGATGCTTATAAGTCCATTTACGAAAGCTTTACGCATGCCGGTGCTGCCAATGACTGCCGTGTGGAAATCGTCCGCGTGGATGCCGAGGCATTGGAGAACGGCAACTGCGAAACCATGATTGGTGACGTGGATGGCATTCTGGTGCCGGGCGGCTTTGGTGAGCGCGGTGTGGAAGGCAAGATTATGGCTGTGCAGTACGCCCGTGAGAAGGGGATTCCGTTCTTCGGTATCTGTCTGGGTATGCAGGTGGCGGTGATTGAGTTTGCCCGCAACGTGCTGGGGCTCAAGGATGCGAACTCTACCGAGTTTGACAAGAGCTCCTCTGCTCCGGTCATCTGTCTGCAGGAAGAGCAGAAGCTCATCAAGAACATGGGTGCTACCATGCGTCTGGGAGCCTATCCCGCCCATATTGCACCCGATACGCTTTGCAGCAAGCTCTACGGCGGCAAGGAAACCATCTCTGAGCGCCACCGCCACCGCTATGAGTTCAATGCCGATTATCGTGAGGCCTGTGAGAAGGCCGGTCTGGTTATCTCTGCCGTGAATGATGAGCACGGACTGGTGGAAGTGGTGGAACTTCCCTCGCACCCGCACTTTATTGCCTGTCAGTACCATCCTGAGTTCCAGAGTCGTCCGACCACGCCTCATCCGCTCTTCTCCGGGCTGGTGGCAGCAGCGCTGGAATACAAGCTGGGCTAAGTATTATAACTTTACCACGTCGGCGGTCAGAGAGGCTAAATCTGGCCGCCGGCGCTTTTTCGTTGCTATATGATTGACATACTGGTAGTGGTGGCGTATTTTTGCGCCATTTTCGGCATCGGTCTTTATGTGGGGCGCAAACAGGAAAGTCTGGAAAGCTACGCTTTGGGTAACCGTAATCTGCCGTGGTGGGCTATTTTGGCTTCCATTCTGGCGGCTGAAATCAGCGCCGCCACCTTCCTGGGTGCTCCCGGCGAGGGCTTTGCTCTGCGCAACTTTACCTATGCTCAGCTGGCAATCGGCACGATTCTGGGGCGTATCATCGTGGGGCGCCTCTTCCTGAAGCCTTACTATCAGTATAATGTTGTTTCCATTTACGAGTATCTGGAGAAGCGCTTCGGCCTGAGCACCCGCCGTTGGGCAAGCGTGACTTTCCTCATCAGCCGCGTGTTGGCCAGTGGTACTCGCCTGTTCTTTGCGGGCATTCTGTTGGTGATAGCTTACATGATGGTGACGGGGAAGGACAGTGCCGGTCAAGTGGAAACCGTGGTGATTTATATTGCTGCGCTCACCTTTATCACCATTGCCACAGCTGTGTACACCACGCTGGGTGGGCTCAAGGCGGTGGTGTGGACAGACGTGCTGCAGGCTTCCATTCTGGCGGTATCTCTGGTGACTACCATCGGTGTGCTGCTTTTCAGTATCAAGGCCGGCGGCAGCTGGGGGGCTGCGTGGGACAGTATCTGCTACCATCTGGGTAATAAGGATTACAATCCTTGCGAAATCAAGAATCTGAAACCCTGGGCCTTTTTTGATTCCGGGCTGACAGGGCAGGGGCTGCTGGCTGATATCAGAAATATCCTGAGCAGCGAGTATACTCTGTGGAGCGCGGTTCTGGGCTCTACCTTCATCACGATGGCTACCCACGGCACGGATCAGGACATGGTGCAGCGCATGCTGGCTGCCCCGGACAGCAAAAAAGGCGCCCGTGCCGTGATTCTTTCCGGGCTGATGGATATGCCCATTGTGCTGGTGTTCATTTCCTGCGGCATGCTCCTGTTCGTCTACTTTGCGCAGAATGGCATCACGCCGCCGGAAAAGCAGATTGAGATTTTTCCGTGGTTCATCATTCACTGCCTTCCGGTAGGCGTGCGCGGTCTGTTGGTTGCGGCTCTGCTGGCTACAGCTATGGGCTCCCTCTCAACAGCGCTTAATGCCTTGGCAACCACGGCCACCCGTGACTGGTATGTGGACGTTTTCCGTCCTAAAGCCGACCAGAAGGAGCAGCTTAAAGCCGTACGCCGGCTCACCGTGTTCTTTGCGGTACTGCTCATTTTGGTGGGAGCGGGTACGGCATGGCTCACGGTGATGGATCCCACCGTTCGTATTCTCCCCATAGCGCTGGGCATTTTCGGCTATACCTACGGCTCTCTACTGGGGGTGTTCCTGCTGGGTATGCTTACGCGCGGCCGCGGTAACGATTGTGGCAACATTATCGCCATGCTCACCGGTTTTGTAGTAGTTATTCTGCTGGAAATCGGCGGAAGACAGGGCTGGCTGCCCGCCATTGCCTTCCCATGGCGTGTAACCGTGGGAACTCTTGCCACCTTCCTGACCGGATGTCTCTTCCGCACCCCGAACCTGACCAAGTAATATGAGTGACACTCCTTCGTTCGAAATTAACCGTGAGCAGCTCACAAAAGCTATTATCGAGCTGAACTCCATGTCGCGGGCTGATGGCGTTATCATGACCCGCAGCGGCGATATCAAATGCGGCTATGCCGATGACCCCGATACCCTGCGAATGCTCATCCCTGCCGGTGTGCTGGCTCGCCAACTTACGGCAGACGGCCTTTCCTCCTACACCGGCAAGGAATTGAAAAAGTGGGCAGATGAGTATGATATTTCCGGCTTTTGACCGGGCTCAAATAGCTGAAAAAAATCATGTGGCTTTTCCGGCAGCAATGTAGCCGGAAAAGCCAGATTCTTTTTTTGTCGGCATGGGAGTGGAAACGGCCGATTTTGCTTGACGCGGCGCGTTGGAGGTGTATAGTAGTACAGTACTCTCGTGACTTGTTATGAAGATTCTGTACAAGAAATCAATTTTTTCCGGAAAACAACGTAAACAGAAGAAACCCGGGTTTGCACTTATTGCAACCCTGACGCTGATGATGTTGCTGGCCATGCTGGCCGTGGCGCTGCTTTCCATGGCGTCTTCTCAACAGCGTATTGCCATGCAGACTGTGCTGTTGGCAGAGGCCCGTCAGCAGGCTCTTGTGGGGCTTGATGTGGCCATCAGTGAATTGCAGGTGGAGATGGGACCCGACCAGCGCGTTTCTGCAAACTCCGGCATATTGAGTGATCAGGAAGGGTCTTTCCCTCAGTACATTCTGGGTGTGTGGGATAGCTGGGACGGACCTCTGTACGGCGACAGTCCCTCCAATAAGGCCAATAACATTCAGGCTACCTACTCCAAGGGGCGTGATAAGCTGTTCCGCCGCTGGATGGTCTCTTCCCGCGATAAAACCAACATCCGCCGCATGAGTGCCGCCCGCGAGGTCGCAACCCGCAGTCCGGGGCGCCGTATTTGTATGGTGGGTGAAGGTACGCTCGGTAAGAATTTCTCGCCGCAGCACCACATTTATGCCGATTTGCTTGAAATGCCCTCTCAGGGCAAGAATAAGGCATGTTTTGCCTGGTGGGTCGGTGGTGAAAACCAGAAGGCAAAGGTGAATGTTCCCCGCCGCGACGATACGGAGGACGTGAACGAGATGCTGCGCCGCACTTGGGATACGCCCACGCCCATGGTGCTGAATAACGATGATTTGGATTTCCTGCCGGAGAAGATAGAGCAGCCGGATAAGGTTATTACTCTTAATTCGCTGCCCCTGTTGGGTACTTCCTCTCAGAATTCGGGAATGCCGTATTTCTTTGACGTGACCACTTCGTCATATTCGCTGCCGGTGAATGTCCGCACGGGTGGATTCAAGCAGGACCTGTGCCTCCTTTTCAATAAGGAGACTCTCCGCGGTACGGAATACGCCGCACGTAATGATCAGGACTGCCCCATTGCGGAGAATGATGATATCCCCAAGGGAACGGAGAGCAAGCTGCCCATCGGCTCCTGGCAGAACATGTATGCCTATTACAATTGCTGGCCCGATGGCTCTGCCAATGACGGTGATAACTTCACCGCGCGCCTTATCGGCGATGTAGGTAAGGCCTACACGCGCTTGGGCGGCAGCGTGATGAACGGTGATTCCATGACCCATGATTCCAATCCGGAGGGGGTGAGTGACGGCGGTTCCGGTTCTCTGTTCGATACGCGCGCCATGTTGGATCAGGGGAACAAGAAAGCAGGCTATGCCCGCACTCCCGTGATGCTGGCGTTCATGAGTAACTTTGCCATGGTGACGGAGGGACATCCCGAATGGAAAATGGCAGATGGTAAGACTCCTGCCTTTAACCTGCGCTTGGCATACTCCCCCATGTTCCTGTGGTGGAATCCGTACAATGTGCCGATGAAGATTCGCGGTCAGCAGCTTTGGTCGCAGTCTGCTCCCTACACGGTGGCATGGATGCAGGATTACAGCATCGGTCAGTCCGGTACTTGGCACTATACCTGGCAGCGTTATGCTACAAAATATAAACCCGATGCCGCACAATATGAAAATGGTGTAACGAATGGGTTCGATAAGGCGGACGTGGGGCAGTATTTCCAGAATAGTGAGTCTGACCAACGTGGAGACATCGTGTTCAAACCGGGTGAAGTGCTCTTCTTCTCCTGCGGTGATGTGGAGGAAAACAGCAATGACTACGGAGCCTTTGTGCTGGGCTATCATCCCAGTAATGTGTCCAACTATAAGATTCACTATTATACATCCAGAAATCGTAGGCCCGGTCCCGGTGTGCCCGATCTCACCACTTTGGACGAGAAACAGTGGTACGTGGGTTTCCGCCTTGGTGTGTACAGCGAAGGCGGTACTGAGGGGCGTGAATACCTGAGCGGTTTCCGTTTGGCTCCTTTCCGTCCGGAGGCTGTGACGGTGCTGAATGGTTTTAACAGCATGTCTGCCCGAAAGATGGATGATCGCTTCAGCGGTAAGCGTGCCATCTCACCGCAGTCTTTCCTGCTGGGGTGGTATGATCCTAATGATAGCAGCCAGAGCACGGTGTTCTGCGATAAGAACAGAAACGATTCCTACTGGTCGGCCGATGGCTCGCAGAGTGACTCTTCCGTGCCGTATTACATTGCATCCATGGGCGTGGTGGCCAAGTCCGCGAACGCGAATGCTGATGCTCGTCTCTTTGTTGGTAAGGATTATCGTACTAAGCTGTGGCAGCACTCTAACCCGGCATTCTGGGGGAGTGCTCTCATCAAGCCCGACCACCAGCAGCGCCAGTATCATCCGTATGAGCTGGCCGCTCTGGACGTGAGTAGCGGTCTGGATAGCTCGCCCATGGATAACATCGGTAAGAACGGCTATCTGGGTGTTACCGGTGATGGTGAGCAGGTTTCCTTTGCATCCGTTCTGGAATTGCCGGTGCATCCTCCGTTCTCCTTGGCCGGTTTTGCCGGTATGCGTCTGCAGCCGGGCTGGTATCAGACCTCCGGCAGCTCCGGCCCGTATAAGGCGGCCTCCGCCATGCGCCGCGTGCAGTATCAGGCCGGTGTGCCCGGTGTAGGTATCGGTAACTCCTTTGCCGACCCCTGCCTGCCGGCCGGTGATGTCTATTTTTTCCATCGCTCCAACGTTCCCGCAGAGGGTGGTAATGGTCAGCTTTTTGGTGATTTCTACGACCATGGTCTGCTGATTAATGATGCTCTGTGGGATGCGTGGTTCTGCTCCTCTGTGTCAGATGCCCCCTACGGCTCACGGAAGCTTCTGGCTCGTGATGCTCTGGATAATTTCCTCAGCGGCAAGGAGGATTTGCCTGTTGCTCGTTATAAGAAAGCTAACACGCCGTATAACGACGCTCAGGTTATCGCCCGTTTGATGGAGAACGATGGCTGGAAGTATATCGCCCAGTACCTGATGGTTGATGGTGGTTTCAATGTTAACTCCACCTCGGTGGAGGCATGGACGGCGGTGCTCCAGGGCCTTGCTCATCGCAAGCTCGTGACGAGCGATGGTAATCAGCTCAAGGAAGTGGAGCGCAGTAAAGGTAAGGACGAGGTTCTCTTTTCCCGATTCATGCTTTCCACGACGGATAAGAGCGTGGATTCCCTTGGTGGCTACAGCATGCGGCAGGGTTCCAGTCAGTTCCGCAACAGCAGTGCGCTGCTTTCTGCCTGGGGTGAAGTCCGTAAGCTGGATGCTGAGTCCATCCGCAAGCTTGCCGAAGAAATGGTGAAGCAGGTTCGCAAGCGCGGGCCCTTCCTCAATATGTCCGATTTCATCAACCGCCGACTGGAAACCGGCGGTGGTGAGCTGGCGCTTAAGGGTGCTCTGCAGGCTGCTATCGATGCGACGGATATCAACAAGGATTTCCAGGAAGTGACGATTAAACCGCAGGAGGGTAATATGTACAAGTTCCCGGAGGCTGAGACCGGCTCCATGTACACGGCTGCTCCCGGTTACCTGATTCAGAGTGACGTGCTGGCGGCTCTCGGTAACATTTTGACGGTGCGTGATGATACCTTCACCGTGCGTGCCTACGGCTGTGTACGCAGCCCGCGCAATGCTATTCTGGCACAGGCTTGGTGTGAGGCTGTTGTGCAGCGCACCATGGACTATGTGGATCCCTCTAACAACCCGTCTGACTCTGAATTCAAACCGGATGGCTCCAAGGGTAAAGGCCTGAGCGATGCCAATAAGGTGATGGGACGTCAGTTCCGCGTTGTGTCCTTCAAGTGGCTCGACCTCTGGGATATCTGATGTCGATTTTCAGAAGAACAAAATGCCGCGCTGCTATTTGCAGCGCGGCGTTTTTTTATGAATAGATATGGGAGCAATCAGGCAGCTGGCTGCTGCTGGGTGATGCAGTGAATGGCTCCGCCCTCAATGACCAGACGCCGGGCATCGATGCCGATAACCTGTTTTCCGGGGAAGCATTCGCGCAGGATACCCAGTGCGCGGTCATCCTCCTTCTCCTGCATGAAGATGGGTACGATAACAGCGCCGTTACAGATGAGGAAGTTGGCGTAGCTGGCAGGCAGCTGTTCCAGCCGCCATCCCTTTGCCACAAGAGGTTTCGGCATGGGGAGCGGGATGATTTCAACACGACTGCCGTCGGTGGTGCGTAAATCCTGAAGACGCTCGTTGTTTTCGGCCAGATTGCGGTAATGAGGGGAATGCGAATCCGGCTCGACAATGGAAACGACGGCATCACGGTTGACAAAGCGCACCATGTCATCGATGTGCCCATCAGTATCATCACCCTCGATACCCTGACCCAGCCAGAATACCTGCGTGGTGCCCAGCATGCGGTGCAGCTCTTCTTCCATTTCTTTCTTGGTGCAGCCGGGATTACGGTTGGGGTTCAACAGTACGGCTTCCGTTGTGATGAGCAGTCCCTCGCCGTTGCCCTCAATCGCGCCGCCCTCCAGGAAAAACTCGCTTTTCAGCTGCGGAAGCCCCAGGCTCTCCGCCATGCGCGCCGGGATGGCATCATCCAAATCCCAAGGGGCAAACTTGCCGCCCCAGGCGTTAAACTTCCAGTTAGCCAGCTGCATGCCTCCGTCGGCGCGGCGGGTGAAAATGGCGCCATGGTCGCGGCACCATACATCGTTGGTCGGGTGGTTGTACAGGCGGAAGCGTTCTACCCCTCTGCTTTCCAGAAGCCGGCGTATGGTGCCATGCAGGTGTTGTGCTGCATTGATGCGGACCTCTGCCTGTGTTGCAATGGCCGCTGCGAGTTCGGTATATCGTCCCAGCAGTTCTTCCAGTCCGCCCTGCCAGAGGTCCTGACGGTGCGGCCAGGACAACCAGACTGCATCCTGTTGTTCCCATTCTGCCGGCCAGCGCAGCTGCGCGCCGCTCATTATTTCCGTTTTCATGGTATGGTGGTGTTCAATCAGGCACTGTGTTGGGGGAGATAGGGGGCATCCAGTATGCCGGAGAGCTTCGGCAAGCGGTAGAACTGCTCGATGCTGTCATCTTCCTGCTTGCCGAATACCCCGGCTTCTATCAGATAAAAAACAATCTGCCCTACGTCCTTTCCATCGTTGATGCCCCAGTACTGCAGCACGGTTCGCGCAAGTGGTCCGTATTCTTCCAGCGCAAGATAGCAAACGCCCATGTACAGTTCTTCTGCCGTCAGATGCCTGTTCTGTTCGCTTTTTTTGTATTGGTGGACTGCTGTGTCCAGGGCCTGACGAAGAAAATCGTATGCATCCGGTGCGTATTCATCATGCTTCTGCATGATGGCGTTAACGGCATCTTCAAAACTGTGGGACATGCGCGTATATTAGCATGAAAATGCCCCGTGGGCAATTCCTATGCGTGTGTGTATCGGGATAGAAAAATACGCCGCATTCCTACCGGAATGCGGCGTAGAAAAAGAGATGTGAGAAGACGTTTATTCGCCTTCTGCGGAGGCTTTGGCAGCTTCTGCTTCAGCCTTGTTCTCGGCGGCTTCCATCTCGCGCTTGAGGTCATCTATGGACACGGCTGCAGGGGCTGCATCAAAGGCCTTCACGGTGCCGAGGTAGGAGCTCTCGCGGGCGGGAGCGTAAATCAGCTCGAAGAGGTTGAAATCCTCGAGCCCGGGAATGCCGGTCCAAGCAAAGATTTTGGCCTCTCGCTTGCTGTAGGCGGCTTCGTTTTCCACGGCCAGATTGCAGGCGGTTTTGCCTTCTTTGTTCACGGCTGCGGCGTCAGCTCCCAGAGCGAGCAGGGTGGAAACCACTTTCTCGTTGCCGCGCATGGCCGCAAGCATGAGGGGCGTGTAGCCGTTGTTGTCCTTCTGATTGATGTCCAGCCCGGCATCCACCAGCAGAACGGCGGTGTAGGGCATGCCGCTCCATGAGGCCCAGTGCAGGGCCGTGAAGCCGTCACGATCCTTGGCCTTGGCATCAATGCCGGGGGTGGCCAGCAGGGAGCGTACGTAGTACAGGCGGGAGATGTCCTTGCTGAGTGCTTCTTCCGTGTTGTTGAAGTTGCAGTAAGCTGCCCACATGAGCGGTGTGCGGCCGGTGTTATCCGGGTAGTTGACGAAGTTTTCCACCGTGGACATACCGGTGTTCATTTCCTTGATGAACGTTTCGTCCTTTCCGTGGTTGACTGCACCCTTGCGGATGATGGAAACCAGAGAATCCGTGGGGGAGGTATGTTCAAAGGGAACCATGGCCAGCTTGCAAAGATAGCCGAGGGTGGCCATGATGCAGACCAGGATGAACATATCCTTGAGAATGGGTCCCCACTGGGTCTTGGGAACCTCGTTCGTGGTTGTCGTATTGTTATTGTCAGACATGGTATGAATGAAATTCCGGGGTTAGCATGCTTCAGCTGCGTTCTTGTCGGCGGTATCTTCGGCAGATTCTTCTGCGGCTGTATCCTTGGCGGCATCTTCCTCCGGGTGGTCGGACACGAAACTGTCCTTGGTGAGGATGATGGCGATGGGC
Source organism: Akkermansia sp. (assembly GCA_045121855.1). Lineage (GTDB taxonomy): Bacteria > Verrucomicrobiota > Verrucomicrobiia > Verrucomicrobiales > Akkermansiaceae > Akkermansia. The sequence goes on along the minus strand of JBGVGW010000005.1, from coordinate 7,177 downwards.
GAAATCAAGGCCATGATGAGGTAAATGGTCCACATGAACTCAGGAGACTGCCAGAAAGAGATGTGTCCGGTGTCCATCTTGGCCGCGATGCCGTCAAAGCAGAGGTAGGAGACCAGAAGCCCGCCTACCACACCGTTAATCGGCTTGGCGATGAACATCGGCAGCGCGGAGAGCGACATGTAGGAGGCCACCTTGTCCTTGGGGGCTACGCGGGCCACGTATTCGGAGAAACGCGGGCTGAACAGCAGCTCACCGGAGGCAAAGATGACAATCTGCAGGAAAATGGCAACAAAGTATGCCTGACCAATGGTCTCGATGCCGGGAATGATGAAGTACCAGTGCGGCGGTACGGCCATGAGCACCAGCGAACAGGCAGAGATGGACATGCCGGAAATCATCAGCTTCACCGTGGAGAACTTGTTGAGGATGGGGATGATAAGAATCAAACCCGTGATGATGATGAACGGGTTGATGGAGTTCATGAAGCCCAGCTGGAAGTCGTCACCGATGGTGCGGGTGTAGTACTGCGGCATGATGAGGAACTGTAGTGTGAACACCAGACGCACACCCAGCGTGAGCAGCAGGAACACAATCAGCTTCTGGAACGCCTTTTCTTTAGCTACTTCACAGATGAGCTGCAGCGGACGGCGGGCAGAAGATTCCTTGCGGTTGATCTTTTCTTCCGGAACGGCGTAGAAATCGTCATCAATGAAGCGGGTGAAGATGAAGGCGATGAGGTTGCAGCAGGTGCCGAAATTGATGACCCACAGCAGGCCGTCAACGTCGCCCATGTTCTTCAGCAGCGGGTCAACGATGGCAAAACCGGCCAGCAGTGCGCCTACATTCATGAACAGGTAGTAGAAGTTGAACCCGGTCGGGCGTGCGCGCAGCGTAGTGAAACGCCGGATGGAGGTGGAAATACACGGGCTCATGAATGCCGTGCCGAAGGACATAATGCAGATGCCTGCCATCACGAAGTATCGGGAGGCGTCCTGCGACAAACCGCAGATTTCTGTGCCGAAATCCGTACCCATGCCCAGAATCACACGCCCGCCAATCAGCAGGATGAAGCCGATGAGGTAGGTGCGGCGCAGACCGATGATATCGCAGATGGTGCCCACGGCGAACACGAACATGGAAACGAAGAGCGTGTACATGCCCACCCAGTAGGGGGCATCCGCATCTTTGAACCCGCAGTACTTGTTCAGGAAGAGGGTGAATACGATGATGAGCGTGAAGTACGACAGGCCGTCAAAGAACTGAATGAAGTTCGTGAGCCAGAAGTTCTTCCCGCAGTCCTTCAGCACGCCGAACTCCGAGAAGTATTTGACGAGCGGATTAGGCTTGGTGGTGGAACTACTCATTTTTTTTAATGGGTGTTTTACTATGTGTTGTCGGTGGGGTAGAAATGTATTTACTCCAGTACGGCGCCTTTGCTGGCGTTGGTGGCGAGCTTGCGGTAGCGCTTCAGCCACTTGCCGTCAATTTCCTGCATGGTGGGCTGCCACACGGCGCGGCGGGTTGCAATTTCTTCTTCGCTCAGCTCGGCAGTGATGCTGCGATTGGGAATGTCGATGGCGATGATATCGCCGTCTTTCAGCAGGCCGATGAGCCCGCCCTCTGCCGCCTCCGGGGATACGTGGCCGATGCAGGCGCCGTGGGTGGCTCCGGAGAAACGACCGTCCGTGATGAGGGCGACGCAGTTGCCCAGCCCCTTGCCCATGATGTAGCTGGTGGGGGCAAGCATCTCCTGCATACCGGGACCGCCTTTCGGGCCTTCATTGCGGATGACGACCACATCGCCGGGTTTCACCTTGTCTGCCAGAATACCGGCGCAGGCGGCTTCCTGACTCTCAAAGATGACGGCCGGTCCCCGGTGTACCAGCATTTCCGGAAGGACTCCGGCTTTCTTGACGATGGCGCCCTGTTCTGCGAGGTTGCCGAAGAGTACAGCCAGACCGCCGTCCTTGGAGTAGGCGTTTTCCGGCTTGCGGATGACGGCTGCATCCTGTGTTTCCAGTCCGGCAATCTGTTCGCCGAGTGTCTTGCCGCTCACGGTGGGGGTATCAAGATTCAGCACGCCGGGAATGCTGCTGATTTCGGAAAGAATGGTCATGATGCCGCCGGCGCGCTTCACGTCGTCCATGTGGTAGCGAGAGCTGGGGGCTACCTTGCAGATGTTCGGCGTGCGACGGGAAATCTCATCAATGCGGTGCAGGTCATAGTTCAGCCCTGCTTCTGCGGCAAAGGCGAGGGTGTGCAGCACGGTGTTGGAGGAGCCGCCCATGGCCATATCACAGGCAAAGACGTTGTCGATGCTCTTCTCCGTAATGAGGTCGCGGGGGAGGGGACCACCCTCTTTGGCCATTTCAACGGCGCGGCGGGCGGCAGCTTTCCAGAGCTCCTTGCGCTCATCGGAAAGGGCCATCAGGGTGCCGTTGCCGGGCAGCGCAAGTCCCACTACCTCGCAGAGGCAGTTCATGGAATTGGCCGTGAACATGCCGGAGCAGGAGCCGGCTCCCGGGCAGGCGTTGCACTCCACAAAGTGCAGCTCTTCTTCGGAAATCTTGCCGGCGGTGCAGGCTGCCACGGCTTCGAACACGCTGTTGAGGTCGAGCACTTCGCCGTTGCGTCCGCGACCTGCGGCCATGGGGCCGCCGGAGCAGAAAATGGTCGGAATATTGCAGCGCAACGCTCCCATCACCATGCCGGGCACAATCTTGTCACAGTTCGGGATGCAGATGCAGGCATCGAACGCATGGGCAGAGAGCATCGTCTCCACGCTGTCGGCTATCAGCTCGCGGCTGGCGAGCGAGAACTTCATGCCATGGTGCGCCATGGCAATACCATCGCACACGCCAATGAGGTTGAATTCGATGGGGGTACCACCGGCTTTGCGAACCTCATCCTTAATGAGCTCGGCCACCTTGTTGAGGTGGACGTGACCGGGAATAACTTCGTTGAATGAATTGCAAATGGCGATAAACGGCTTGCGGATGTCTTCATCCGTCATGCCCGTGGCACGCATCAGGCTGCGATGCGGGGCACGCTCTCTTCCCAACTTGGTACGATCTGATAACATGGCGCGCGCATTGTACCACATTCACCCCCTGATGGCGAGCAGAAAATTTTACAGCTTCCCATACTATTCGGAATGGGTGGCCGGTAGAAAAGCTCTTTGTAGGAATCAGTTGAATAGTACGCGTACGGAGCCTTCCTCAGATTTTGGCCTTATCCATCTGCAGGCGCGTAGATTGTCGTCCTGTTGCAGGAGTTGCTTCATTCCTGCTCGGAATTCCGCTTCATTGTAAGGCGTCATCCAACCTTCGTATTCGAAGTCTCCGCGATAGAATGCTTTTTGTGCTTCCCGCCAGAAATCGTCGCTATTGCGGAAGACGAGTCGACGATTGACAAAGTAGGTGGCGTGTTTTGTGCCGCTTTTGGGGAAGGGTGCTTTATTCCAAGTGTGGTCCTGCGACATGTGGTAGTCGCAGACGAGAAAGTAGCGGTGGTATTTGATGGTATCTCCTGCATCTACTCCGCGTGTGATGGGGTCATCCCATGTGGTGTCCAGGTGATACCATTCGCCGTTTCCCATTTGAACTAGGTTCCAGGAGTGCTCTGTGCCTCCGGCATGTCCGTTGATGATATGGCAGGGGATTCCGCTCATCTGTGCAAGCAGGTAAAAGGCTCGGCTGTGCGCCCAGCAGGTCCCTTCTTCACTCAGCAACATTTCTGTTGCAAAATCGGAGCTCCGATGATTGGTCTTATACTTACGGACGATGTAGTCGTGGATATTGACCAGATACTCAAATCTGTCCCCATTAGAAGGCTTCAGGTGGAGTACCAGTCGCTGCGCTTCCCTGAGTGCTTTTTTTTCTCGGTCTGTCAGTCGGTTTTCTAAAGCCGGATTCCGGTGAGCGGCCAGAACTCGGATGTAGGGTGGGTAATCAAGTGTGATGGTGTTCTTTCCGCCGGCGGCTGCTATGCGATATGCGCCGGTATAATCTCCCCAGTACGAGTTTGTCACCAGTTGAGCCGTATTCCCTGCGTATTGGAACGAGAAGGAAGAATTCAATCCCATGGCCATCCTTTCTATGAGTGCATTGAATTGGGCTACTGAGGATATGCTGGTATCGCAGGAGACGACAGTTTCCGGAAGTTTTGGCGTGGGCGAGGAACAGCCGATAGTTACAGTTATCAACAGTAGACCGGTTGCTGCCAATTTTAAGATGCTGTTATTGAAAGGTTTGGTTTTCATATAACTGTGCTCATTAGGAGAGAATATCTTATTTTTTTGTTAATGTCCAGTTATTTGTAGGGTGCTCCGTGTTGTTATCTATTTGATGGCTCTAACTTCTTGTGAAAAAATGCAATTGTAAGATAATTCATCCATGGAAATTCTTGTTTCAATAGGTTTATTGGTGGCTGTGCTGGCTTGGGTGGTATCGGTATATAATCGCCTGTTTCATTTACGGGATGAGGTTCGTGGTGCATGGAAACAGTGGATTTTGGCCGCACGAAATCGTAACGAGCAGTTGGATGATTTCGTTCATGCTTTCGCAGGGGCTTTGCCTCAGGATAACAGTGCATCCTGCCGCATTCTGCGTTTGGGTGCGGTTTCTCAGCAGTTGCTGCGTGGGTTGGAAGAATTGCGGTGGGGACCTCAGGGGGAGGCTCTGATTCCGCAATCGGAGTGGATTTTACAGCGTGTGCTTCATGAATCCGTTGATTCTGTGGAAAACTCGCCGCAGTTGCAAGCCCATTTTCAACTGCAGCAGCTTTGCGGGCTCATGTCCATGGCTCTCTATCAGCAGGAGCACCGCGCTCGTCTGTTCAATCGTGCTGCGATGGAGTACAACGCCGCTCTTGCTTCGCCCGGCGGACGAGCCTTGGCTTCGGTGTTCGGTTTTTTGCCCGCCGGCTGCCTGGAGGCTACGGATGACGCTCCGGACGAAAATCACTAGCAGATTTATTTGCGGCGCGCCAGCTCGCTTTCATAGGTGCGCCCCAAGGTGTCAGCGTGCTGTTGTACCCATTCGCTCAGCGGTCGAATGCCGATTCCGCTGCCGGGGACTGCGAGTCGGTTTTCGCAGAGTCCGCTTATTTCATCCCGAGTGAGCATGATATCATTCATGCAATACCCCAGTACAGAGGTAGCGGCATAGCCGATGCCTGCCGGTACGGGCAGGATGAGTCGACTGATACCCATGGCCTCTGCCAGCAGCTTCCACAATGCACGGAAAGTGTATGTTTCCTGCCCGGTGGCCTGGATGATGCGGTGTTGGTCTGTCTGTTCGGCTTCTCTCAATGCGATTTCGGCGAAATCCTGCACATGCAGCGGCTGTAACTGATAATGTCCCCATCCAAAGGTCGCCACAGCAGGCAAACGGCGCAGGCTCCATGCCATGTTGTTGATGAGGATGGATTCCTGCGGGCTGTCTCCGAACAATACTGCCGGACGCAGAATGCTGTGCGCTATTCCGGTGGATTCCAGCGCCGTCTCCAGTTCCGCTTTCCCTCGAAAATAGGGCAGGGGGCTTGTGGCATCCGGGCAGGTGATGCTCGTGTGAATAATGCGCTGCACTCCTGCCCGCCGGGCTGCGTCAAAGAGAATCCGGGTATTTCGGATGGCTTCTTCGTGGCTGAATGCAGCGTGTTTACCACCTGCATAACTGAAACGAACCCAGTAGGTGTTGACTAATACATTTACATCTGCGAGGACGTCCTCCGCTGTGCTCCATGGCATCGGACGCAGTTCCCAGCCATCTGTATTATCCAGTCGCTTTGCGGAATTGGTCAGCCCGATGACGCGCCAGCCTTGCTTTGCTGCTTCTTGGGCAATATAGCGCCCGCTGTAACCCAATACCCCGGTTATGGCGATTGTTTTCATATTTCTGAAATTAGAGAAATTAGCGAATAAATAAAAAGTTGCGTTATAATTTAGCGATGAGACCCAAAAGTTTGCCGCCCATAAGCGCAGCTTTGCGAAAGAGAGAGGTAGGGTAGCGACGGGCTGCATCTGCAACGTTTTCCGCGGTGCTGAGCAGTTCCTGCATGGCTTCCATGCGTGTTACGGTGAAATCATCGCCTTCCTCTTTCGCTGAGAGGAGACATTCATTCACGGCAGCTACAGCTCCCTCCGTTTCGCGTCGGCGGCGTTCCTCCAGAATACGGCGCGCCATTTCCCAGACATCGCTCACCGCTATGTAAAAGGTTCGTCTGTCCCCCGGTTTGCTTTCTCGCTCAATCAGTCGGAATTGCTCCAACTCCTTCAGACTGGTGGATACATTCGAGCGCGCCAGCTCCAGCGCGGTGCATATGTCTTCTGCGTTGACAGCTACTCTGCATAAATACAGATACCCATGCACCATGGCAGTAGAGCGGGCAATGCCCCATCGGGTGCCCATCTCTCCCCAGCGCCGGATAAAGCGCTTCTGAGTATCCGTAATCTGCATGCCTTTATTTTCTGAAATTTCAGAAAATTGTCAAGCATAAATCACTTAAGTGATAAATAAAAAGCAAAAGAGCAAAAAATATGCGCACGCGCGCGCATGAGAAACTTCATGCTCGCTTAGCGGATTTTCGTTCTTTTGGGGTAATTTTACTCTCGAAACAAAAAAACAGATTTTTTTCATTTTTTATAACTCGGGCTCATTTCAATGCTTTGCAGAGCGATTTTGAGATTTCGGAAAATAAAAATGAAAAATTCTTCAAAAATGTGCTTGACGTGAGCGGTGGTTTCATGTATACTTTGCCCCGCACCCCACTACGGGGCGGCTCGAAAGAGAAAGCGAAGGTGAGCGAATCACCAAGCAGGCTCAGCCGAGCAAGGCAGTTTTTAATGCACGGACTTTCCGAGGCGTCGGGACCGCAGAGATGCGGAACCAATGGTAAACCTACCATGAGGGACGCCGGAGAGGTTAAAGAGAGGGAAGAAAAAGGTCGTGACGCGTGCCGTGGTCATCTGCGAAGACGGAGTTCTGAGGAACTTCCGAGCGGGGTAATACACGGCACTGGTGAATCTAAAAAAAGGTTCATCGGTCCAGCAATTTCTTAATTATATTATGGAGAGTTTGATTCTGGCTCAGAACGAACGCTGGCGGCGTGGATAAGACATGCAAGTCGAACGGAGTGACTTCGGTCACTGAGTGGCGCACGGGTGAGTAACACGTGA
>JBGVGW010000004.1:0-144635 GCA_045121855.1 Akkermansia sp. | reverse complement strand
GTTCCGCGCCCAGTACCAATACGGGTATGTTGACCCGGCAGGCGGCGCCGACCGAGAAAAAGGCGGGCGCAATCATGGTCGCAACACCAACAGCGAATGGAGGCGATTCCGTATCGCCGCGCAGGCAAAAGTGCTCAACCGTTTCACCCTCGTGACCAACTGGAATATCGGCGGGCTGGAAGGGCGCGATGAGTTCAAGAACGGCAAGTGGAATCAGACCCGCACCTCTTCCTCCGTGGATGAGCTCTACATCTCCGGCAAAATTGCCAAACCCGTGAGTTTCACCCTCGGCAAGCACAAACCCGCCTTCATGGGTGAGTACCGCACCTCCAGTGCTAAAATCGTCACCATTGAGCGTTCCCTGCTGGTCAACCAGCTCAAGGCAGAAAAGGCCTATGGGCTCTCGTTCAAAAATGCAGACAAGAAAGCGGAACTGGGCTGGGAGGCCGGGCTCTGGGTGAACGGGGCTCGCGACAACCAATGGCTGGAACCCGCCTTTGACAGCGACACCGGCTACATGTTCGGCGGCGGTATCAACTACGCCACCGGAGATAACAGCCGCCTGTATCTGGACTACATGCACTCGTTTGCCGACTGGAGCGATGTGAACCGCACCGACCTCTCCTACGAGGGCTGCGGGGCCCGCGATATCGTGGCCCTTACATGGGAAGCCAAACAGGACAAACTGAGCTTCACCGCAGAAGCCATTGCCGCCTTTAATCTGAACTCCGAACAGGCAGAGAACGCGTATGGTATCGTGCTGATGCCCACCTACCGCATTTCCCCGCACTTCGAGGGCGTCTTCCGCTACCAACTGGCCGCCGGCAGCAATGCCATTGCAGGAGATGGTCACTTCTACACCAAAAACAGCACCTACAACGGCAGCGCCGACCTCGTGCAGGGACTCTACTTCGGCATGAACTACTACGTCTGCCCCAAGAACCCGGACGGCATGAAACTCATGCTCGGCGCTGAATACCTGAATTCCCACGGCACGGATGCCGCCGGCAACAAAGGCTTCACCGGCTGGGGCTTCACCGGTGCCATGCGGGTGAATTTCTGATGAATGCCGAATTGACACTATAACGGAATCAATTTCCTAAATCAATCATACTAAGTTTCAAACATTAACCAAAACAATAAAACTATGCTTAAAAATATCGTTATTTCTCTGTTGGGCATTGCCACCCTTGCCCAGGCCGATACCACCATCACCGGCGCCGGTGCCTCCTTCCCCGCCCCGGTTTACCAGAAATGGACATACGCCTATACACAGGCAACTCCGGGCATCACCGTCACCTACCAGAGCGTAGGCTCCGGGGCCGGGCTCAACCAGATTAAATCCGGAACCATCGACTTTGCCGGGTCGGACAACCCGCTCACGGCAGAACAACAGGAAGAAGCCGGACTGACCATGGTACCCATGCTCACCGGGGGTGTCGTCGTCATCGTGAACCTGCCCGGGGTGAAGAGCGGCGCGCTCAAACTCAGCCGCAAGGTGCTGGCAGATATCTACCTGGGCAAAATCACCTCCTGGAACGACAAAGCCATCGCCGCGCTCAACCCCGGCATCAAACTGCCGAAACTCAAGATAACGGTTGTCCGCCGCGCGGATTCCAGCGGCACCTCCTTCATCTTCACCAACTACCTCTCCAAAATTTCCTCAGAGTGGAAAGAAAAGGTGGGTCAGGGGTCATCCGTCAAATGGCCCGTTGGCATCGGCGGCAACAAGAATCCGGGCGTCTGTAACAATGTCGCAAAAATCAAGGGAGCCATCGGCTACACCGAATACACCTATGCCGTGGAAGCAAAGCTTAACTGCGCCACCCTGGAAAATGCCGAAGGCAACTACGTACACCCCAGCCTGGAGACATTCTCGGCCTCCGCTGCCTCAGCAGACTGGAAAAACGCCCCGGGTTTCTACATGGAGCTGACCAACGTGCCGGGTGCCAAGTCCTGGCCCATCACCGGCGTGACCTACATCCTGCTGCGCAACGACACCCCGGCCGATAAGAAAGCCGCCATGGGTAAGTACTTCAAGTGGTGCTTCACTCAGGGTGCTGCCCAAGCCACGAAGCTGAACTACGTGGCCCTGCCTGCCGATGTGGTCGAGCTGGTGAGTGAAAAGCTCTGAGTGGCAATCCTGCCCTCACCCAACGCCCCACCATACACATCCATAACATCCTCCCCGCTGTTCGCGCAGTCGATACAGCGGGGACTCTCTATTCTACCCACAACAAATCCGTCTGCTTGGAGCGGAAGTAAGCCGTTACCCGTATATCCGGCGGGACTCTCCGGCGCACATGGCGGCCAACATCAAAACAATCCAAACCCTTCACCGGATTTTTCCGGCAAAGCGACAGGGCAAGGTAAAGCCCCGGGTAAAAAGAATCGGGCGACTGCGACCATTTCTGTTCTGAATCGGACATCGAAGGCGGTATTGTATCCACTTCCATTTTGATTCTGGCAGTTCGTCATCACTCCCTTCGCTATACAAACAGCTTCTCGATACAGGGGAAATACACCACCGGAGAAAAAATCCCCCGCTCTCCGGCTGTAATCCGCCTGTATCACACTTTATGAATGACGTTCCGAGCCTTTTCTCGACCTTCCATAAGGAAAACCCGGAGCTCTATTACTCAAATCTGCTGATTATTTGACTAACTGAGCGAGGCGCTATCAACAAAATATCCCCACATACCGCAAGGGCACATGGGGATATGATCACCGAACAATATTGGCTCAAAGGCTATGCCGGATAATTTTTCCTGAGTGCAAATAGATAATGTGTTCGCAGATATCGGCAGCGAAATCGGCTATTCGTTCCAGGTCTCGGGAAAGGCCTATGCTGGCGATATAGTATTCGGCAGCGGAGGGAAAACGGGTGATGGCTTGAACGGCAAACAGCTTATTATTGTGTCGAATGCTATCAACGGCATCATCCCGATCTATCACGCGATAAGCCAGTACAGTATCAGAGGTTCGGAGAACGGTCAGGGCATCACGCAGCATGCTGAGCACCAGTTCTGACATGGTACTAAAGTCAAGGCGCTCCGGTGCAGCATCATCTCGGAAGCGGGAAATTTCCTGCGCACGTTCGGCAATGTGGGAACCGAAGTCGGCCATGCGCTCCAGAGCCGTGTTAATTTTGAGGATAGCTGCCACGGTGCGAAGATCGGAAGCAACGGGTTGATAGAGCGCCAGTGTTTTGAGGCACTCTTCCTCAATTCTGATTTCTGCGGCATCAATTGCCGAATCAGCGGCAATGACACTCTCGGCCAAAGCGGCGTCACCGGTATTGAAAGCCTCAAGAGCTTGGGTAATGGCTTGTTCCACCCTACCGCCCTGCTCTGCAATCAAGTTCTGCAAACGCAGCAATTCGCGAATAAAATGTTCTTTCATGATGGTAATGTCGTAACGTATTATCTATTTTTAACCGAAACGTCCGGTGATATATTCCTCCGTCTTTTTGCAAGAGGGATTGGTAAAGATGCGGCTGGTTTCCCCGACCTCGACAATGCTGCCTTTGTAGAAAAAGGCGGTGTAATCAGAGATACGGGAAGCCTGCTGCATGTTGTGGGTAACGATGACAATGGTGAAGCGCTGCCGGAGCTCCAACACCAGTTCCTCAATACGGAGGGTAGCCACCGGATCAATGGCACTGGTGGGTTCATCCATCAGCAGCACTTCGGGCTCTGCCGCTATGGCCCGGGCGATGCAGAGGCGCTGCTGCTGCCCGCCGGAGAGCGCCATGCCGCTCTCGCGCAGCTTGTCCTTGACCTCATCCCAGATACAGGCGCTGCGGAGAGCCTGCTCCACCCGGTCTGCCATTTCGCTGCGTGAGAGCTTATAGTGCAGCCGCAGCGGGTAGGCCACATTATCAAATATGCTCATGGGGAACGGAGTGGGTTTCTGGAAAATCATGCCCACACGGCGGCGCAAGTCCAGCAAATCCACCCCGGGAGCCAGAATATTCTCCCCATCCAGCAGCACCTCCCCGGTTGCTCGCTGGTTGCGATGCAGCTCAAAAATGCGGTTATACACACGCAAATGGGTGGATTTTCCGCAACCGGAGGGACCGATGACCGCCGTGACCCGATTGGCGGGGATATCCAGCCAGTTGTCGAACAATGCCTGATTGGAGCCGTAATAAAAGTTGAGATTACGGACTGATATTTTAGTGTTGTTTTTCATGGAAAATACTTCTGGTGAGGATATTGATAAGAAGGATAAGCAAGCAGATGATGAGTGCCGCCCCCCAACCGGCAGCATGCATGCTCTCAAAGGGGGAATTCATGGTGTACTCGTTGATTAATACCGGAATGCTTGCCGTAGGGCGGGAGAAAAAGCCGCCGGGCCAGGCATCCGCAAACATGGCGGTAAACAGCAGCGGGGCTGTCTCGCCGCTCACTCTCGCCAGAGCCAGCAGCACCCCGGTCACCAGGCCATTGCGCGCCGATCTCGCCACGATGCAAAGAGTGGCACGCGCGCGGCTCATGCCCAGCGCAAGGGCGGATTCCCGAAGCGTTACCGGAACCATGCTGAGCATATCTTCCGTGGTTCTCATGACTACCGGGAACATGATGACAGCCAATGCCACAGCCCCTGCAAAGCCGGAAAAATTCCCCGTACTCACGACCAGCAGCACATACACAAACAAGCCCACGATGATGGATGGCACCCCCATCATCACATTGGCACAAAAGCGAAGGACGGCGGCAAGTCTGCTGCCCTGCCCGAATTCTGCCAGATAGATACCACCCGCCATAGCCGGAGGCACGGCCAACAGAGTGGCGACACCCGTCATCATCAGGGTACCCAACAGGGCGTTGGCGATGCCGCTTCCCGGCTCTCCATAGGGCTTTGACGGAGAGGTCAGGAACTCCCACGAGATGCTTTGCGCCCCGTGTGTCAGCACGGTGCAGAGAATCCACCCCATGCCCCCGACTGCCAGCACCACGGAAAACAGGGAAAAGACTGAGAGCACCTTATTTTTGAGTTTCCGGAATAATAACGGTCTGCGCTGAGCCGATGTCAGAACGGATATTTGTTGATTGTTCATCATAGTGTATTGTTTTTTTGTTAACGGGCTTCACCGCGTTTTGCACCGGTGAGATGCAGATAATACTGAGCCGCTATCTGGATTCCGAGACAAAGCACCAGCAGTACCAGCCCCAGAGCAAAGAGCGAGCTGCGCTGCAGGCCATCGGACTCCGCAAAATTGCAGGCAAGCGTTGCAGCAATGGTTGTGCCGCCGGAGAAGAGCCCCGCAGGCACCTCCATCAGGTTGCCAATCACGAATAACACCGCCATCGTTTCGCCCAAAGCTCGCCCCATGCCGATGAATATTCCGCCCAGCAATCCGCGCACACCATAGCGAACCACCACATCGCGAGTCACCTCCCAGCGGGTGCAGCCCAGACCATACGCGGATTCCCGCAGCACCGTCGGCGTCATGCGAAACACATCGCGCATAACGGCACTCATGTAGGGCAGAATCATCAGCGCCAGAATCACCCCGGCCGTCAGGAAACCAAAGCCATTGTAATCCTCGCCCAGCAGCCAACGGCCCCCCGGAAGCTCCGCAAGACCAAGAGTTTCCGCAAAGAAGGGCTGTACATGCTCCAGCATGAGAGGCACCAGCACGAAAAGCCCCCACATCCCATATATCACGGAGGGAATGGCTGCCAGCAAATCCACACAATAGCTCAAAGGCCGCCCCAGCCATCCGGGAACTTCCACCACAAACAGGGCAGCCACAAATGCCGGAGGCACCGCCAGCAGCAAGGCCAGACCGGTGGTAAACAGCGTGCCCGCCACATTGGGCCAAGCCCCATAGAGCTCTTGCGCAGGGTCCCAGGCCGATGACCACAGGAATCCCACACCAAACTCCCGCCAGGCATCAGCTGAGTGCAGTCCCAGCTGCAGAAAAATACCCGGCACCAGTAACCCGATGCACAACGCGCAGCCTGCGCATATCCATTTGAATATTCTGTCTCTCCTTTGCATATTACAGATTCACTTCGGCCGCCACGGCCTGCGTTCATCCGTAATGTAGTGCAGGAACGGTAAAATTTCAATCTTTCCACTGTGAAAGAAATGCCACCTGCAATATGGCTATTCTGTCACATAACAATCCCGCATCCGTCAAAGCGGCAAGCGGAAGAAGCTGCAGGCGTTGCGCGTGGTGGCTGCCGCCACCTCCTCCCAATCCATACCGCGCAAGGCTGCTATTTTTTCCACCACAAAGCGCGTGCGTCCGGGGATATTCAGCTTGCCGCGGAAGGGCTCCGGCGAGAGGTACGGAGAATCAGTCTCCACCATGAAGCGGTCCAGCGGGCACCAGGCAGCCACCGCCTGGATATCCTCCGTCTTTTTGAACGTGAGCAGTCCGGTAAAGGAAATCATGCCGTTAAGCTCCCCGAACACCAGCTCTGCCTGCGCCTGCGACCCGATGAAACAATGGAACACGGGGCGAACCTTCGGGAACTGACGCGCAATCGCCACGGCATCATCAAAACAGGCAGAACCCGCCCCCACCTTATCACGGGTGTGGAGAGAGATATTCAGCCCCAGTTCCTCTGCCAGCGCATAATGCTGCTCCAGCAGCTCCCACTGGCGAGCGCGAAAATCCTTTTCACTCCACCCCTCCGGCGCATCCCAGAAATAATCCAGTCCGGTCTCACCGATGGCCGCGAGGGAGTGGCTGCGGCACAGCTCTGACATCCGCTCCATCGCCGCAGCATCAGCCTCGTGCGCATCGCTGGGATGCACCGCCAGACAGGCCGACACGAACTCCGGCATCTCTGCCGCCAGCGCCAGATGCTTCTCCCAATCCCACGGGTTTGTGCCCTGCGTGATGCAGTGTCCCACACCCAGCTCCAGGGATTCGGACCGCACCTGTTCCATGGGCGGGTACTTGGGAGAAACCAGATGGCAATGCGTGTCGATAATCATGCCGCAGGTTGTACCCTGCCGCCCCGGAAAAGTCAAGTCTATTCGATTACCCTGCTCTCTCTCTCACCGCCGCGAAAGATGTTTGATAAAGAAGCGAATCACCTCCTCCGCAGCCGGACGCACCCGCAACAGACGAGGATTCCACGCCAGGCTCAGCTTGCGGCTCAGCGAATCCAGCGCCGGCGATTCCAGCTTCAGCACATCCTCCGGCAGCTCCACCTCCGCGATATCCGGCAGAAAAGCGGCATAGCCGCCCGTCCGCAACAGTCGCAGAGCAAAGGGAAACGACTGCGTGGCATTCATATTGCTCATCTTCAGCCCCTCTTCCTGCAAGACCGCCTGCAAGCGAGTGTAGAATGAACCGCTGCCCAGTGTCGCAATCGGCAGCGTCGTCACCGCCTGCACAAAGTTCAGGTCCTTCCGCTGCAAATGAGCCGGCACATACAGCGCATACTTCACCCGCGCCACCGGCACACTCTCCAGCACCTCAGACGAAATGGCACTCGTGCGCAGAATCCCGAAATCCAGCTCCATATCCAGCAGCTGACGCGATACATCCGCATTCCGCAGATTCGCAAAGGAAAATTGCCAAGGGTGCCCCTCCTGCACCGCGAGTCCGAGCACCGGAGCCACCATCCAGGTATGAATGCTATCACCGCAGCCCAGCATATAGCGATACATGGTGGCAGAGGCTCGGCACTTGAAATCGTCCAGCGCACAAAACGAAGCATTCACAATCTGCAACAGCTCCTGTCCTGCCGGGGTCAGCGTCAGCACGCGTCCCTGTCGCCGTGTGAGCGTGATGCCGAAAAACTGCTCCAGCTCCTTGAGCTGGCGGGAATACTGGCTCTGCCGCGTGGCATCCCCGCGCGCCGCCGCCGCAATACTCCCCGCCTCTGCCACCTCCTGCAAGGTGCGAAGCCTGTCCAGCGATAAGCCATGCTCCGAAAACAATTGCTCAAACATCTGTCTTTATAGTACAGTTTTTACACCCATTCTCAAGTATAAATACCATTCTGATTGAATTTTTCACGCGAAAGCGCTATCATACTCACAGCACCATGAGCCAATCTTCCGAACACAACAGCCCCGGTATCCCTTTCTTCAACGAAACCGTTGCCGCAGGCTTCCCCAGCCCGGCTATGGGCGAGCTCAATGGCACACTCGACCTCAACGACCTCTGCATCCGCCACCCCGCCGCCACCTACTTCATCCGCGCGCGCGGTGAGAGCATGATAGGCGCCGGCATCGGCGACGGAGATATTCTGGTAGTGGACCGCAGTCTCACCGCCCGCAACGGCGATATCATCATCGCTGCCGTCAGCGGAGAATTCACCGTCAAGCGCCTCGACATGCGCCCGGACACCCCCATCCGTCTCCTCCCGGAGAACCCCGCCTACTCCCCCATCACCCTCACACCCGAGCTCAATGCCGAATTCTTCGGCGTTGTCACCCATTGCCTCAAAAATCTGAGGTAAGGCAATTGATTGAGTTGAGGAAGGCAGTTACGGACAACCAAAGGGGTAGAACACCTCTTCGGAATACAACTCTCTCTACCCTGTACAGGCCATGCCGCATCGCTGAGTCTTTTTGAATCTTCGTATCGAACGCCTTTGCAACGAAAAAGGGAATATCTCTACATGCCCCATTTACACAGAGATACTTCTCCCCATCAAAATGTTTTCTGGGATTTCGTAATGTTGCGGAAACGGCGTTGGAAGGCGGGGGGGAGGGTGTGCCAGGGTTGGGTGAGGATGGTGGCTGTATGGGAGTCTCGTGCGCCGGAGGTGATGATTTCCAAGCGGCCGGGACGGTGGCGGAGACGGATGAGGCCGTCTTTATCGCGATAAGTCAGGCGAATGTGGCCGGTGCGGGCGGCGCGTCCACCGGCATCCCGGCAGATGCGGCGCAGCTGTTCTTCCACATCTGCCAGGGTGGTGCCGGGTCGGGCAAGAGCCACGGCAAGCTCATACTGGCGGCTGATGAGGTTGCCCATGGCAACCGGAGCCGGCGGATTGGCATGCACACGCCCGATGACGGCAGGAGCGGGGCGAGCCGTCAGGGTGACATTGACAGTGAACTGTTCTTCACCTCGGCGCAGCTGCAGCTGCAGGACATCCCCGGCGCCACTATGTCGCATGCGCAGGAAGAGGCTCTCGCGGCTATGCACTCTGTGCCCGTTGACACTCAGCAGCTCGTCTCCGTTGCGGATATCAGCACGGGCAGCGGGGCTTTCGGGCGCCACCTCGGACACATACAGATGCTGCGTCCGCTCATCGACACGGGTACGGATACCCAGGAATACATCGCTCGTAATCATTCTCTGCGGGGCGGGCACAGTAAGGCTGTTGCCTGCACCGCCGGGAAGCGCGGAGAGGAGGAACATGCACAGAATGATTAAGAGACGATTCATGGTATCAGCTCAGATTAAAGGAAGCAGTCGTTGATGGTAAAAGGCAACTCTTCCTCGGTTTCGATGTGGAACTCTATGCCGTGGCGGGTGACGGCTTCTGTTTCCTTGGCAGAGGGGAAATGTTTATCCCAATCAGCGGCGGCAATGGTCTGCACCTCTGCTGGCGGGAGAGCTGCCACAACAGGAGCGGCGGATGCATCCGGCTCCGGCAGCTCGAGCAGCATGAGACAGCCCAGAGCCAGCATAAGAGCGGCAGCACAGGCCAACATGCGGCTACGGGTATAGCCACGCTCCGCGAGTCTCGTGAAGCGGGCTTCCAATCGGGACTCCAGGCGCGCGGTCATGGCAGCATCCATCTTCACAGAGCGCAGCTCGTGAGCAGCCAGCTCACGGAGCATTTGCTCCATGTCGTGAATCTGATGTGACGGGGTATTCATGGCGGGGGGGCAAGGGGGTTATGATTCGTTCATCATCTGTTTCAGTTTACGGAGTGCAGCATCGTAGCGGGCGCGCACCGTGGACTCACCGACACCGAGCATGCGCCCGATTTCGGCAAAGCTGCGGTCTTCCCAGAGATGCAGGGTGACGACTTCTGCCTGTTTTTCCGGCAGACGGGAAAGGAGAGCGCTGAGGTGGAGGTGAGTATCCGCTGCGGTGGATGAGGTCGGTGCAGCCGCCTCGGGCTGATGGCTGCTGTAACGGGCTTCTGCCCGGCGGCGACGGCTTTCGGCCATACTCATCTTCATGGCCTCATTCGAAAGTGCGCGCAGCGTGTAGGGCAGAAGCGCTTCCTCATCTGCGGAAACTCTGCCGTAGTATACGGCATCCGCAACCCGCTCCAGCGTGCGAGACAACAGCAGCTCCACATCCGCAGAGCTGTCAGCCCGGCGGCGGGCGTAAAGGTAGAGACGGTGGCGCGAGGCGCGGAACCAGCTGCGGCACTGCTGTCGCGCGGCTTCATCACCTTTTCTGTGCCACCAGTTGAACATGGGTCAGTTGCATCGAGCAGAAGTCGACTCCGTGCTGCCTCCCTGCCCGCTCCCGAACGGAAGCAGACAGGTGAATCGAGGCAGGCATCGGAGTGTCGTCTTCATGGGTATGGCGTGTGACTCAGGGTAGAAGATTAAAGCATATCCTGCACCACGTCCGGAAGCGTCTGCACCGGCGCGTTGCTATCATCTTTCCAGATTTTGATTTTCAGCATCGGTTCCGGCAGTTTATCCGGAGCTTTCTGCTCAGGGCGCTTCTTTTTCGTGCGCCAGGGCTGATTGTCATAAAATGCCTGCTGCGGACCGGAGAGGCGGGACATGAGCTGCTCGCGGCGCTTCTCTTCGGCCTCCCGGCGTTGCTGCTTTTCTGCATCGAGCCCGGCCACGGCCTCTGCCGGCACCCAGAAGGTCCAGCTGCGACCGGCAGGTATATGCTCGCGCATGCACCGGATGGGCTCCGGCAGCTCCGCAAAGGTCATCTTGCGCGTGGTTCGGGTGTAGAAGGCAATCCCGGTTTCCCGAGTACCGCGATTGATATCACTCAAGCTATCCTCCCCCGGTTCCACCAGCATCTGTACCCCATTGGGCAACACGGTCACGCCCGCCCGCTGTCGGTTGGCCGCCAGTATCTGTTTTTCCTTCTCTGCCTCACGCAGGCGCAAGACGGGGCGATAAGCAGCAGCCATGCGGTCATAGAGCTCCATGTATGCTTCCCACTGCCGTTCCTTTTCTTCATCCGTGGCAGGAGCAGGCTGTACTGCCAGCTCCTGCAGACGCGCAACAGCGGCGTCCGCATCAAAGTCACGCGGCTCAAATCGCTTGAGAACATCATTAGCAATATCTGCCGCCATGGGGCAGCGCGTCCGCGTGATATCCTCCACCGGCTGCCCGGAGCGCAATCCGGCTGCCAGCGTTTCCACAAAAACCTGTTGATTGAATGCCTCTGCCAGCCCGCTGCGGAGGCGTTGCAGGCGTGCCGCGGCATCCATCGCCACCACCTCTGTGATGTCGCTCCGCAGCTCCGGCGTCACCTCCTGCGCAGACAGGGCTCCTGCGCCCCCCGCCAGCAGCAATAACATGCTCAGATATGTTCGTATGGCCATAGAACGAATACTGTCTACCTATAATAATCCATGCCACGCCGCAATCCGCAACTTTTTTCTGCTTTTTTTCCGCTTTTCTGCAAAAAAAACCGCCGCAGTAACCTGCGGCGGTCGAAAAAAATCGGGAAAAGGTGCAGAGAAGACTCTTTATTCGTCGCCCTCGGCATCGAATTCCTCGGAATCGGCATCGAAGTCCTCTTCCTCGTACTTCTTGAACTTGCGAACACGCTGGGCAGCGGGAAGCGGAGCCAGCACCATGGTGACGGTATTGCCGGCAAGCTTGGCGGGCTGGTCCACCTGGCCCATGGTCTTCATATCCTCCACCACCTTGGCCATCACATCCAAGCCGAGCTCGCGGTGAGCGTTTTCTCGGTTGCGGAAGCGAAGCTGGAAGCGAACCTTGTGACCGTGGTCAAGGAACTGCTCGGTTCGGCTCATTTTGACGTTGTAGTCATTGACATCCGTACCGACGCGGAGTTTGACCTCCTTCATCTTGCCAGCTTTGGTCTTGTTGTTCTTCTGCAGCTTGGCCTGCATGTACTTGTACTTGCCGTAGTCGATGAGACGGCAGACAGGCGGGTCTGCATTCGGTGCAACCTCAACGAGGTCGAGACCTATTTCCTTGGCCTTCGCGAGGGCGTCGCGGGTGGCCATGACACCGAGCTGGTCACCCTTGGCGGTGACAACTCGTACTCTGGGGGCGCGGATGCGGTCATTGACACGAATCTGCGGAGCTTTACCGGCCTGATCGCGACGAGTGTTGCGATTGGCGGGCTTGGTTGGTTTCTGTGGTGCGGGCACGTGTGTGTGTTCTGGTGTTTGACTGCCCCGGCGGGGTCAGATGCGCCGTCTTGCGAATCCGGCGCCGGGGCGGAAGAGAGTTACGATGGTAGATTTACTGCTTATCGGCGGGTGTTTCGGGCTGCAGTGCGGGGCGGATGAGACGACCGGAGATTTCGGCCGTAACAGCCTCCACAAAGGCATCCACGGTCATGGTGCCGATGACGTCCAGCTCGCGGTGACGGATGGAGACAAGGCCCTGCTCTGCCTCGCGTTGACCAACCACGACCATGTAGGGCACGCGGTCCAGACGAGCATTGCGAATCTTGGCACCAATCTTGTCCGGGTCGGCGTCCAGCTTGACGCGGACGCGGGCTTCGGCAAGCTTTGTACGCACCATTTCGGCGAAGTCTGCCACCTTGTCGGAGATGGGCAGCACGCGCACCTGCTCCGGTGCGAGCCATGTGGGGAACTTGCCGGCAAAATGCTCAATGAGCAAGCCGGTGAAGCGCTCCATGGAACCGAAAGGCGCACGATGAATCATCACCGGACGGTGAGGCTTATTATCTGTGCCCGTGTAAGAGAGGTCGAAGCGCTCCGGCAGGTTGTAATCCACCTGCACGGTGCCCAGCTGCCAGTCGCGACCGATGACGTCGCGCACGATAAAGTCAATCTTGGGGCCGTAGAAGGCTGCCTCGTTCTCTGCTTCTATGTACTCGAAACCGCTTTCGGAGAGCACCTCGCGGAGGGCGGTCTCTGCCAGTTTCCAGTTCTCATAGGTGCCGACGTACTTCGGGTCGGAGTAATCCTTATCGCGCAGGGAGAGACGGACACGGAAATCGGTCATCTCCAGCGTGCCGAGGATGTGCTTCACGATGCCGATGCACTGTGCCACTTCTTCCTTAATCTGGTCGGGGCGGCAGAAGATGTGGGCATCATCCTGAGTGAAGCCGCGCACGCGGGTCATGCCGCCCAGCTCGCCGCTCTGCTCCCAGCGATACACGGTGCCGAACTCGGCCAGACGCACGGGAAGGTCGCGGTAAGAATGCGGTTCATTGGCATAGATGCGGATGTGGTGCGGGCAGTTCATGGGCTTGAGCATGAAGCCCGTGATGGTGCGGGTATCCAGTGCGTTGAAGAGGTCGGCGCAGCTGGCGTTCTCATCGCGCAGTTTCTTGAAATCGTCCGGGTCAGGAATGGGGGGGAACTGGCTCTCCTTGTAATGCTCCCAGTGACCGGAAGTCATGTACAGGTCCAGTTTACCGATGTGGGGGGTGAACACCTGGGAGTAACCGATGCGGTCCAGCTCCTCGGTAATGAAGTCCTGCAGCTCGCGGCGGATGATGGAGCCCTTGGGCTTCCACAACACAAGCCCCTGCCCCACCATCTCATCAATGGTGAAGAGCCCCATTTCGCGACCGAGCCTACGGTGGTCACGCTTGCGGGCTTCCTCCAGGCGGGCGAGGTGTTCGTCCAGCTGGGTACGGTTCGGGAAACAGGTGCCGTAGACGCGCTGCAAACGCGGGCCGTTGGCATCACCCTGATAGTAGGCAGAAGCTACGCTCATCACCTTGAATGCCTTGCAGTTACCGGTACGTCCCACATGAGGCCCGGCGCAGAGGTCGGTAAAGTCGCCGTTGCGATAGATGGAGATTTCCTCTCCCTCCGGAATGCGGTTGAGGAGGTCAACCTTGAACTTAGAGGCCACATCACGCGGGCCTACGGAGCCGAGCTCGCCGCTCTGAGCCATCTGCATGGCCTCATCGCGGGAAACGGTAGTTCGCTCGAAGGTTTGGTTCTCCTTGACAATCTTCTTCATCTCTGCCTCAATCAGTTCAAACTCGGCAGTGGTGATGTTGTGATCCAACTCAATATCATAATAGAAGCCGTTCTCAATGGCGGGGCCGGCAGCAAGCTGGGCCTGGGGCCAGATACGGCAGATGGCAGCAGCCAGGACGTGTGCGCAGGAGTGGCGCAGACGCTCCAGATCGCTGGCCTGATTTCTTTCCTCCAGTGTCTTTCGTTCTTTCTGTTCAGACATATCTTACTTGGTGAGGCTTTACTATGGCGCGTTTGCGCTCATTTTTCAAGTCTAATCCGCGACACATAAACAAAATTCATGAAAAACAGAGCTTTTGCTTATTTTTTCTTCTTTCTGAAACCGGGCAAGCCACCGCGCAACGCGCGGCGATGCGTGCGGATAGAATTGAGCTTATTTTTTATTTTTCTCATCCAGGGGCACACAAAAGCTACCAATCCGCCCCAGGAAATGGGGCTACGAGGAGGCTCCGTACAAGCCATGGATTCTCCAATCATACCATGCTGACCGATATCGGAATATTCATCACACTGCTTGGCAATCATGGGATAAATCGCATAGATATTCACCCCGCGATGCAACGGGACATAACGCTGGTATATGACATCAACAGCTTTGTACTGAGACAACCACTCCCAGACAGACTCCTCCGTCGGCAGATAATCGATGAGTAAGTCATACATGGAAGCCGGCACGATATATGCATGAGCGGCCAATACTCCTTCCACCCGCCACACATGACAATTTTCCCCTTTCAGGACCTTGAAACCGCAGGGATTCGGACGATTGTACCCCAGATATAAAATGTATGACCCGCTGACCTCCTGCAACGCCCTCGCGGCCATTTGCAACGCCTCCTCATCCGGCATCAACCGCACATCGTCTTCCAGAATCAGAACGTGCTGCCAACCATTGTTCCTCGCATATTTCAAGGCCTTGCGATGCGAAAGGGCACACCCGGCTGTCCCCCCCCAGAAACGGCTACGCTCCCCCGTATTCTCCGTAAACCACGGAGGGCAACCATAACCGGGGAGTTCCCGACCAGCCACCGCGCTGATACGATGCAGCTTCTCAGCAGGAATAATCCCCGCATGCAACGAGCGGAAACGTTCCATACGCGCCGTGCTGGTATCCATATTAATCACCAGCACCCCGTCTAATATGTCCCAGAGATCTTTGTTCATTTGCTGAGAAGTCTCCTGCTAAGCCGCTATCATCAAAAGGGTAATATCCGCATTATTTTCCGAGAGTTCCGCGTATACTGGTCGTAGAGCGCTCCGGAAGATTAGCATGCGGAATGCGCGAGCTGGTAATAAGCCGAATTCCCTTGGACTCCACAAAGGCTCTCTTCTCATCGCTGATACCGTCCGCATTTACAAAGAAGATATCCGGCTTCACCTCATCCAGCAGGGGGGCGAAGTCGAGATGCTTCCCGGTATCCGGGCCGATGTACACCTTCTTGACATAGCGAATGGCTTCCAGCATGTACTTACGCTCATCTTCCGTATACATGGTTTTGCGGTTTTTGAGCGCCATTACCGTGGCATCTGAGCCGAGGGAAACGTAAACATCGCCATAACTTGCAGCTTCCTCCAAGAAGGCAATATGGCCGCTGTGCAGCACATCAAAACAACCGGAAACAAATACTTTAGGCATAATTCAATAATAACAGTTCGTATTTAATCAATAACTCCACGCTTTCTCAGGCGTTCCAGATACTTGGGAGCCCACTCCACCGGCTCATCCTTGCCGAATGTTCGGCAGTACGGCTCAATGGGGTACATATCCTCACAGGATTCCAAAGCCTCTTCTCGAGCCTCCGGTGTTTCATACAGATAAACAGCATAACCGCCATGACCGCCGCCGCAGTACTTGTGCGCCAGACAATCACCTATCTTCGGCAGAGGAAGCATCCCTTCCTCCAGTTGCAGTTTGTAGCTCATCTGCACACCGATGGCCAGCACGGTAATATCCTGTTCCTGTACGCCCAGACGAGCCACACGACCGGCCTTTGCAATTTTGGGAAAATTACGCTCCAAACACGCCAACCCCGGCGTATTATGCTCAATTCGGGTATCATACACAGCCATGCGACCGCGAAGGAACTCACCTGTATTCTTGAAATCCAGCACGGGTTTAGGACCGGATTTCCACACGCAGGCTCCCGTCTCAGCAATTACGGCCGGATCCTGCCAGCCCACACCAAGCCCGAGCTCGGAAGCAACCGGATCCCAGCCATTCAGCACACTCCAGCCACCACTGCCGCCCAACCCGGCACCCTTACGGTACAACCACTCCTTGAGCGAGACCGTGGGAGATATCGAGCAGTTGACAATATATTCTCCGGGGATAGCATTCTCCGGCACATCCAGCCAACCACCGGCAAAATCAACACGCAACGGTGCATGTGTGGGTGCCTTGATGCGGTTCAACATATCCACACTACTGGCCGTTTTACCCTCGGGAGCTGCTTTTTCCAGCACCACAAACTCCACCCCATGCTCCATGCAGAAGCGGCGCTTTGCTTCCTTGTAGCGATCATCCGTGGTCACGGCCAGAATATCCGGTTTCACCTGCAAAAAGGCCGTTTCAAACGAAAGAGGCGCGTTTTCATCAGTTGAAAGCACCACCTCATCCACCTGTTCGAGAGAGGAAATCACAGCCAATTTGTCAGCATCATCCAGCAGGGATTTACGGCCGTACAAACGCCACAGCAAATCTGACGGAGGATAGGACACAATCAAATAATCACCCAATGCGCGCGCATCCTGGAAAAACTTCACATGACCGGCATGCAGCACATGAAATGCACCGGTTACAAATACCTTTTTCATTCTTCAAAAAATTGACTTTTACTTCTGTAAGCCTAACCAACGGTAAAACAATCCATTGATATCCGGCAGAGAAAAGCGAGTAGACGATGCTTTCTGAACAGGTTCAGCAACCGGGACGGACGACTGTGCAGAGGTTTGAGAAACCAACCAGCGCTGCAACAGAGGAATGGCCAAAGCAGAGAAGGCCTGCAAGGCCACGGCGCTACCTTTCAGCTCCGGTTTCGCCGGCGCTTTTTTTTCTTTCTTCCGGGAAAGCTTCTTTGCCACAACTCCGGCGACAACAAATCCGGCCAGAACACCGCCCCCCATCTTGAGAGCCGTACCGGATAAAGGGAACGACCGAACGCAGCCCTGAACACCTCTACGCACAGACTCTACAGAGTCCACCACACGCACGCGGCTTGCAGCCACTCGAGTCAAGGCTTGTTGACGTCGGGCTTGATCATTAACGCAAGACATTGCTTATCATTCTTTAATTCCTGAATCGTGGCGGGAGCAAAAGGCATCCGTCCATACTTTCCGGCGAGCCGAATCAGCAGAAAAGCACCGAGCAGATGCAATCCCAGCACCAGGCTCAACGCTCCAATCCAACCCAGCCAGAGTTGCAACACAACGCTCAACAGAGCACAGGCAACCAGATATGCCCCGGCAAGCAACACACAAGCCGCAGCCAGCAAGCAGATACGACGCACCTGCGCCTGCATGTATTCCTGAAGCTCTGCAGCAAACAGTTCCGAAAGAGCCCCCAGATGCTCCGACACCTGAGCGGCTGCGGCTCGCACCCCCTCAAAGGCCGACATCGCCTGCTGTTTATACTCAGCAGGGGGAGCCGGTTTGTTGTTGAATAATCCGAACATATCAACTGCGAGCCCCATTGAGTGATTACGCACGGCAATCACTCAACGGAAGAAATACTAACTTTCGCTCAGCGCTTCGAGACACCCAGAAGCAAACCGATGAGAACACCCACACCAAGAGCGCCCAGCACAGAGCCGGTCGGATTCTCTTTCACATACTCCTCGCCGGCTTTGTGAAGTTCCTTAGCCTTGCTGCAAGTCACATCCCAGCCTTCATTCACCTGCTGGCGGGCCTGTTCCGTGTAATTACGCACGCTCTCCATCTGCTCCGTCGCAACGGCGCGAAGCTTCTCGTACTGCTCGCAGGCATACTTACGGGCGGCGGTCAGGCGATCGCAGGCATCTGCCGTGGGAGCAGGAGCCGGCACAGGGGTCTCGATTTTCTCTTCGTTTTCCATGATGAGGTTGTGATTTTGTTTTTACTGAAAAGGTTCAATACGGAGAGTCATCATCTCTCACGTTCCGTACTGTATATCACATCTGCGTTCAGAATGCAAGCCGTCAGGACAAAATTATTGATTTTTTTCCTCTGAATACATCTACCCCGCAAGGTGTACACGCGCAGATTTCGCCTTGACCGATAAAACATGTTGTGTTATGGTGCTGCGGCATTTACCGCCTGAATCTCTCTTCCGTATGACCGCGATTTTTGTTTTCTGTCTGCTTTCTGTTCTGCTGGTGGCGGGAAAGGTGCTGCGCACGCTGGTTCCGCTGCTGCAGCGTTTCTACTTGCCGAGCTCCGTTATTGGTGGGCTCGTAGGGCTGCTGGTATTTCAATGTTTTCCGGAGCTGATTCCGGCAGACGTGGTAAGCGCTATCGGGAAACTGCCCGGATTCATGATAAACGTGGTGTTTGCCACGCTGTTTCTGGGAATAGTCACACCGCCGCTGCGGCAGGTAGTTCAGGTGGCATTCCCTCAGCTGTGCTTCGGCCAGATTCTGGCCTGGGGGCAGTATGTGATGGGCTTTGCCGCAGTGGGGGTTCTGCTGATGCCGCTCTTCGGTGTGAATGAAGGGTTCGGCAATCTATTGGAAATCAGCTTCCAGGGCGGGCACGGGACCGTCAGCGGCATGGCAGAGAGCTTTACCGCCTATGGCTGGGAAGATGGGATTGCACTGGGCTACACCATGGCCACCGCCGGCATGCTGCTGGCGGTAGTGCTGGGCATCATTCTGGTGAACTGGGCTGCACGGCGTGGCTATGTGCAGAATATCCGCCGTTTTTCCGACCGCGACCGCCTGCAGCAGCTCGGCATTTATCGCAGCGACACTCAACCCTCTGCCGGAGTGCAGACAGTGTACTGCGATTCCATCGATTCGCTGGCCTGGCACATCGCGCTGGTGGGAATTGCGATTTTGGTGGGATTCGGCATGCTCCACGGGCTGCGAGAGCTGGAGATATACTGCAACCCTGCGGGTGAAACGCGGCTGATGAAAGGATTCCCCTTGTTTCCTTTCTGCATGATAGGCGGTCTCCTTCTTCAAAAGCTGGCGCAGCGAGTAAAGGTCCACACCCTTATTGACCATGGGCAGATGCAGCGGCTCTCCGGCGCGGCGCTTGATTTTCTGGTGGTATCGGCCATGGCCGGCATCAAGGTAGAGGTGGTGATGGAAAACTGGCAAGGCATGCTGATTCTCATCGTACTGGGCACCCTGCTCTCCCTGTTTATGGTGATGGTCGTTGCGCGGCGTCTGTTTCGGGAGGCATGGTTCGAATGCGCCATTGCAGAGTTCGGACAGTCGCTGGGCGTCACGGCCACCGGGCTGCTCCTGCTCCGCGCAGCTGACCCGGAGGGCAAGACCCGCGCCACACAGGCATTCGGCTACAAGCAGCTGCTGCATGAGCCCATCATGGGCGGCGGACTCTGGACAGCACTGGCGCTCCCCTTGCTCTACAAATTCGGCTGGGAGGTCATGCTCATCATCTCTGTCCTTGTCCTGTTGCTCTGGATAGGTGCCGCCGTCATCTTCACCCGCAGAAAGGGATGAACAGATGGTGATTAGGCATTGCGCCCCTCCTTTTCTCGTGTTACAATACGGCTGATGTCTGCTGAATCACCTTTACCTCCCGTTCCCCCGTCGCGCCCGGAAATGCCGCCCGTGCCTCAGATGAGCAATGCGCTGGGTATCTGGGCCGTCATTCTCACCTTTACCGGCTGCTGCACCCTACTGGGGCTCATTCTGGGTATCATCGGCATCTGCAAGTACCCGGAGGGCAGTGCCGGGCGCACACTGTGCATCATTGCCACTATCCTTTCCCTTCTGTTCTCTTCCGGAGGCTATTTTTATCAGGAGCCGCTCCTGCACGCCTTACAACCGTAACAAGGAACAGTACCCTTCCTTTCCCATCAAAAAAAACGGCTCTCTGTGCTACACAGCGAGCCGTTTTTCCCGAATGAGTCTGAGCTACATTACTTTCTGCGGCGGCGGGCAGCAAGAGCCGCCAGCGCCAGCAGGCTGAGTGTAGCGGTCGCAGGCTCCGGTACAGTCATCGTAATCGACAAAGTACCACCCTCTGAGATTTCATTACCACTCAGCGAGTAAGTGAGCAGGTAATTGGAGCCCAGATTGGTGAAATAGGTCGAAGCCAGAATACTGTTGTCCGCATCGGAAACAACCTGATACTCCGTTTCAGAGGTAGCCAGCTGCAACACATCCACCCCGGTGAACAGAACTTGGCTCTTCCCTACTGATATACGCTGAAGCGTGGTGTCATCCAAGGTCAGGCCCTGATGCAGCGTCAGCGTGCTGCCCAAGGCAACACCACCCTCTGCCACCTTCAGTTTTGCCCCGGAAGAAAGCGTCAGATTGGCATTCAACTTCGCCTCGGCGGCAAACTCTGCCACTTTATTCACGATGATGTGGGCTTCCTGTGCCTCTGCTTCTGTTGCCCCGGTGTAGGCAGCAGCAGTCAGCTCTGCACCCACCACCAGTTCATCAAGCTCCAGACCGGCTGCTGCCTGCAGCACCGTCAAATCACCGCTCGTTGCATAGATATCCGTCAGGGTATTGCCGGCATTGTTCACCGTCAACTTGCCGCTGCCGGCATTCTCCACAGAGGAATTCACCAGCTTGTTGGTAAGCGTGGCAGCAGATGCAGCCGTATACTT
The DNA here is from genome assembly GCA_045121855.1 of Akkermansia sp. Taxonomy (GTDB): domain Bacteria; phylum Verrucomicrobiota; class Verrucomicrobiia; order Verrucomicrobiales; family Akkermansiaceae; genus Akkermansia. The sequence goes on along the minus strand of JBGVGW010000004.1, from coordinate 123,773 downwards.
GGCATGACCATCGGTCAGCGTATAATTGGTGCTACCGGCACTATACGTCTGAGAAGAGGATGCCGTATTATCCAGCGTGGCATTATCCGCTGCACCTTGGTTGGAGAATTCCATCCCGGCAACAGCAAGGGAAGCCTTCTTCGCCAGGTTCACGGAGGTATCGGATGACAGGCTGAGCGCCTTCGTTCCGCTCATATCCAAACGACCGCCCTGCCCCACGTTGAGTTCTGCCTTACCATAAGTGGTAAAGTTGTTGACATCCACAGCCAGCATACTGTTTGCAGCAACATCTACGGAAGCCTCGGTATCTGCCAGACCTTTATCAGCGTTGATGTAATTGTGGTGTACATCATCCACCGACTTGAACTCGGCTTCCGCTCCGGCAGCCGTGGCAAGAGAACCCTTGATATAGAATGCGCCGTTAGCTGTGCGGTCCACCTTCGCGCCATCCTGCAGCAACAGCGTGCCGCCGTCATTAATCTGGAAGCGGGAGTTACCTGTCACCGTCAGCGTCTTATCTTCGCCGACGCTCATCGTTCCGGCAATATTGGCACCGGTAGTAGCCCAGTCACCGCTATTGCCGCGATTCATATCAAAGGTCACATCACTGAGGATATTAAACTGACCGGCAAAGGTGGTGGTCACGGCACCGTTCAGCGCCATGGAGGAAGCGGAGAAGTCAATCGTACCGACTCCGGATGCATCATTCTTCACGGCATTGCCGTTCTCGAAGGTGTAGGCACCGCCCTGCAGTTTCAGCGTAGAGCCGGTCTTCACCACCAACATATCGTTTTTGATGGTAGCGGATTCTGCGCTCAGAGTAGCCGTGCCATTATCTGCCACCGTGACCGTACCGCTTGTCAGCGTATTGCTTCCCGTCATGGTAACGGCAGACTTATCCTGCAGCACCAGAGCGGAGCTGACGGTATTACCCTTGTTCACAAGCGTTGTACCGCCCGCCACTTCCAACGTGCCCCCGGAAATGCCGTTATACAGCTCGTAATCGCCGCCCGTGGAGAGAATAATCTTGCCGCCGCTGATGGTCGTTGCACCGGTATAGGTGTTCTGAGCGGTAAGCGTCAACTCACCGGCTCCGGCCTTGGTCAGACCACCCTCACCGCTGATGACACCGGAAATCGTGCCGGTCCTGGTATTGTTAACATGGAAGGTGGTGGACGTCTCCAGCACGACATCGTTCTTCAGCACCGTGCCGGTACCGTTAAATACCAACTCACCATTCGTGTTCGCGGAATCAGACGTTTGAGCGAGATAAATGGTCGAGTTCTCATTGAAAGTAGAGGTATTCACCTGCAGACGGCCTTCTGCCACGGTGATATCACCCTCAATACCGCTCAGATTGAAGCCCACACCGTTGTCCTTGGCAAGATGCAGCACCACATCACCCTCACCGCTCACCTTGTCGAAAGCATCGGAGGTATTGTCCTGCACCGTCTCCTTATTCGTCATGGTAAGCGTAGCACCTTCCTCCACTACCAGCGAGCCGGCAGTAATGCTCTTGAGCTGTGCTTCCTTCAGAGACTGGGATGTACCTTCAGCCAGATGCCAGGAAGCATCCTTACCCAACGTCAGGGTGGTAACAGAAAGAGCACCGGCAGTAGTAAGCTGCACCCCGGCATCCACCGTCAGTTTACCCACGCTGATTCCCTCTGCCACGGTCAGAGAAGCATCGGCCGCAAAGGCAACATCGCTACCGTTGGTGAAGGTGGTATTATCCCCGATACACTCCTCCGAACTATTCCAGTTCGCAGAAGTCGTATCCCATACACCGGAATCGCCTCCATTCCAAACGGTTCGGCCATCAACGACAAAGGACAGCCAGGCAGAACCATCGGAAATGCTCAGTTTGGCATTCTTCAGCCAGGAAACCTGATTAGTTCCGATGTAGATATTTTCGGCCATGTCGGTCCAATCCAGCGTGGCGCCATCCACCAAATTGAAGATACGGTATTTGCCGCTCTGGTCAATATTGCCGAGCTGAATCTGACTGTAGGAACCCAAGGTAAGCTCACAACCCAAATCCACACCGCCCTGGGTGGTGAAATCGGCGTAGGTGAGGTCAAGAATACCATTGTTCGCAAGAGTAAGGCTGCTGATTTGAGTCAGGGATTCCAACCCATAGGTACGCAGTTGCAGCTTAGCAAAATCCATGGCGCCTCTCGCACCGATTTGCACCGCACCGGTTCCCAGGCCAGTGGCACTGGACACACTCAGGAGGCCCTGTTTCACGGTCACACCACCGGTAAAGGTATTATTACCGGCCAGCTTGATCCCGTTGGTGTTCTCCACGAAAAGACTGAGGGCGGAATCGCCATCGCTGATGTTGGAGCTGATAGTGAAGATATTATCCACCTGATTCAGATTCAGCGTACCGGAACCGGAAATACGGCCCTGCAACATCGCTCCGTCTCCATTGTCACCGCCCTTGATGATAGCGCCGTCCGCTGTCCGGATATCCGCCATCAGGGAGTTACCGGAGCCGCCGCCGTTATGCAGCTCCAAAGTGCCGGACAGGTTAATCCGATCTGCCATCAAAGAAGTACCATAGTCGGCACGAAGCGTTGCCCCGGTAGCCACCGTCAACTCTCCGGCAGTATGCTCCCCGGCAAAGGCAAGTGTACCGGAGCTGACCACATATTTCTCCAACACGGCAGCAGAATCAGAACCTATCAATATCGTTCCTTTACCGGTCTGAGTCAGGGTATAGCCGTTTTGTTTCAAAGAAGAATTCAATGTCGAGTTGCTGCCGGCAAAGGAAGAGATGGTTGAATCCGCCCCCAAAGAAAGCTCGCCGTTGATTGTTGAGCCACAAAGATGAACATTGCCGCCGCGCAGCACGATATTGCCATTGTAGCTTACTGCTCCCTGCGAATAAACACCTGCGGCTTCCACGATGATGTTCTCCGCAGCGGCAGCCTGTGCACCCTCATTCCCCCAGGTACCGGACTTGATATGCAGCGTGTTCAAGCCGGAAATTGCAGGAGCAGAGCTATTACCACTTCCCCAGTCAATCACCAGAGTACCCTCACCGCTGACAGAACCGCCCAGCGTACTATTCGAGGTGACAACGAGCGTTCCGTTATTGATGGTGGTGGAGCCGGTCACTTTCATCGAGCTGTCAATGGTCGTGGTACCCGTACCGTCATGTACCAAAGCCCCCACTGTTGCCAGGCCTTGCCAGTTGTTGACGCTATAGTTCTGCGTCGCATTGAAAATGGCTTTATCCACCGAAACTTCTCCAAAGACATAAAGCTCCTTGCCCTCAGCAGTATCATCAAACACCGCCACGGTGTAATCTCTTCCCGCAGTTGCATTCTGCTTACCGAACTTATCGGCCTGCCATTCGTTTCCGGAACCATATCCGGAGCCGCCATCCCACACAATATACCCATCCTTGGCGCCGAAGCTCACCTGAAGAGAGTTTGCATTGTTGGAGAAAGTGGCCGTCAGATATTCCGCACCGGTGGCAACCGTCTTACCGGCCAGAGCAGACCAGTTGCCATTGGCAAGAGTATAGGTCGTTCCCGTAGCCAGAGCATAGGAATGGGTGAACTGTATCTCCTGCGTTGTCACGCCGCTGCCAACCGTGAGACCTCCTGCCAGATTCAGCGTGGGAGCGGAACCGAGAGCGCGGCTGTCGAAGCTGAGCACGCCGCCGTTGAGTACCAGCGCAGAATTGAAGGTGGCCGGAGAAGATGCCCCCTCCGCACTCAGCACCTTAAACGTCTTACCGGAATCCAGAGAGAAGCTGTCATTTATCTTCAGGTTGGCGCCCTGAGCCACGCCGACACCGCTCAGCACCTTAACTCCTGCGGATTCAATGCTCAAAGAACCCTTGAGAGCCGTTGCCTCATTGACGACCACAGACGCACCGTTCAGCTTCTGAGAGCCCGTGCCGTTCATCACCACGCTCAGCGAGTTTGCCGCCGTGTCCGATGCCGCGCCGATGGTACCGCTGTAGGTGTAGGAACCACTACCGGTGAAGGTCAGCGTTGCGCTGCGGGTGGAAGCGGGAGCGGAATTCTGAGCAGAGTTTGTCACCGCGGCACCTGCCATCACATGACTATGGGCATTGCCGTTCAAACCGCCGATGTTCACATTGTCCGCATTCACGGCAAGCGTTGCCATGGCATTGGCCGGAGTACCGGAAACCTTACCGCCGGTCATATTCACGGTTGCCCCGGAAATGGCATTCTCTCCGGCAATCTCCAGATAGGACTGATAACGGCGGGTGGAAGTATCAAACGAACGGTTATAATTAATCGTACCGGAGAAAGCACCGTCACCGCCGATAATCATACGAGCCGTTGTAGAGTGATTCGTGTCGGAATTCCAAGTCATCGTCCCCTCACCGGTCAGTTTGTCTACCTTCCAGATGGTGTTCCAGGTGAGATCCTCTATCGCCAGCGATTTGCCGGAGCCGACGTTGACATGGTCCAGATGCTTCACCATATCCTCTGCAGCACCACCGCTGCTGAAGGTGGCATTCTGAGCGATGTTAATCGTGCCGCCGATGTGCTGCTCGGTCTTCTGATTCAGATGAAGCGTCCCGGCGGCAAAATCAATGGTACCGCCGTTGGTGTTATGCTCTGCTCCGACCAACTCCAGATGATATCCGGAAACCGTGGCCCGAGCGCCGGCATCCACCGAAAGAGTGCCGGTAAGAGCTGTCAGATTGTCCGTAGACTCCGAACCGGTGAGAAGTATTGCCCCGTCACCCAGAACAATGTTGCCGTGAGTCTTGCGAACAACTGTATCCCCTGTGGTGGTATCATCCTTGGCGCCCAGATTGAGCGTTGCGCCGGATTCCACGCGGGTCACCCCATACTCCGAGAGGGCATTATCCACGCCCAAACGAAGCGTTCCCTCCTTCACGGTAAATTGTTCCCAGCTGTTATCCGTAGAGTTCAGCACCATCTCAGCGGTGCCCGTTTTCTCTGCCGTTGCCAGCTGCAGCGTACCATTCAGCGTGCTCCCTGTTGTGACATTCAGCACTGCCTTACCCTTATCTCCGGTAAGCAGAGAGCCGACTTCCGTCTGCAGATTATTAAGTGTCTGGGTCGTGTTACCGACATCTACGATACCACCCTTCTGCACCTGCACGGAAGCAGCCTGAGCCAGTGCATTATCCGCAGCAAACGCCAGCGTAATATCACCCTGCAGCCCATCCTTGTGCCCCATCACCATCACGTTGCCGTCCACTCCGGCAGCGTTACTGAGCACAACCGTACCGCCGGTAAGCCCCTGTCCGTCCACAATCACATCATGACCGGAGGCAAGCGTGCTGCCAACAGTAAATGTAGCACCGTTCATGGCGCTGAAACGGTAATCCTGATTTGCCCCCACTGTAATGGCTCCGTTGAACTCCGCATCGCGGGATGCACCGAGTGCCAACGAGGCATGAGAGGATAAATCAATTGCTTCCGAACCCAGATTATCCGCCAGTCCCATACCGAGCGAATCAGAAGTCAGACTGCTGAGAGACTGCCCGGAAGAAAGCAGCAAACCGTTACCATAGGTCAGCCCCACAATGGCACCGCCGAGAGCACCCTCATCAAAGGAGAAGCGGATTCCCGAGCTGTTGAATGTAATGCTACCCGTAAAGTTATTTCCCGTATTGGTCAGATGCACGGAACCGGAGGAGTTCTCACCTGCCCCCAACAGCAAATCGTAATTCCCCGTCAACAGGAAGTTGACAATGAGATCACCGCCGCCGCCGCCCAGACGCCAGGCCCCGTTCACGGCTTCCAGAGCCTCAGTAGTACCGGCTACACCATATTCAACCACCTTGCCGGATTCTGCACCGATATACAAGCCTGCATGATTGCTGAGGTTCAGCTGCTGCTCCGTCTTCTCTGAGAGCGCCAGCGTACCCGTGGAGGCGGAATCAATGCGATTCAGCAATGCCACGCTGCTATCCGCATGAGAGGCAATCCAGGCATCTTCTTTCACCAGCCACTTATTCGTCGTCGTATCACCGAGAGAGGATGCGGTTTCACCGATAAGGCCGCCGGAAAGCAGCGTCTTTTTGCCGGAGAAGGTGTTGTTGCCGCTCAGGGTCAGAGAAATCTCCGAGTTCTTCAAATCCACGCTCACATTACCCGCCCCGGAGATATTACCGGCATAGCCGGCATTTGCGGTCACGCCCTCACTGTACTCCACCTTCATGTCAGCCCCCGCAGCAAGGGAAACATTTCCCTTGTGTCCATGGAAGGCTGCAATGTCGGCGGTGCTTTCCAAACGCTGGCCGCCTTCGATGTATTCCTGCTCGTGCTGTACGCTCTCGCGCATCACAAAGGCACCGCCGGCTTCCACCGTCACATCACCGGTGAGACGGGCATGGCTGCCCAGTTCAAATGTGCCGCCGTTTTTCACCTGCACATCAGAGGCGGCATCAGCATAATGCCAATCCTGCGCATTGAAATAGCGGTCGGCATTCTTACCGGTGGCTGAGCCCTTGCCGTGTACGGTGTTCGTACCGACAAGCAGAAGAGTACCGCTGTTGACCACCATGCCGCTGCCCTCTGTCGTCAGGCTGGTAAAAATACTGTTGAGGGTGAGCTTGGAATCTGCACCGCCGTCATAGATGAACTGCAGCTTGCTGTCCTTCCCGTTATCCCGGAAAGAACCGAGGAAGGTCTGTTCACCACTCTGCGTCCAGGTGAGCGTGGTGGTGCTGCCGGATTTCAGATTTGCCACGATAGCACTTTCGTCCAGCGCATGAATGGTAAAGCCGGCGGCAGAGACATCCGTATTCCCGTTATTCCAAGTCATGCTGTTGCCGTTCATATCCAGCACACCGCCCTGGTGACCGAAAGTGAAATCACGGGCAATCTGGTTAATATCCTTGATGACAACCGTCGTCCCGGTATTGGCCAGCACATTGTAAGCAGCATAACCGTTATTACGGTTCAGATAGGTTGCGCCGACACCACCGAGGTTAAGCAGCACTTTGTTGTTGCCGGTGCCCTCAATGTACAAATCGCCGTCACCGATTTTGCGCCATTCGTAAACATGTTTATCCGACCCGGTAAGAGTCGTATGTACCTCCACACCCTCATCAATCACATAACCGGCATGGTTGAACTGATAAGAACCATCACCTCCGGAAGAAATGTTGAAACGTGCCGTTTTCATCCCCTCTCCCAGACTGAACTTAGCGTAGCCGATACCCAGGTCAACCGTTGCATCCAGCACCACATCCGTTGAAGCAGCCGCGGCCTTGAACACCAGATTTTCCGTCATGTACAAATCCGCATAGGTCAACTGCTTGTTGGCAGTTGCATGCGCACCGGCCAGATAGGGAGCGGCATTCAGGAAATCATTGTTATAGTTATACCAATTATCCGAGTCGATAATGGAGCTGAGATCTTTCCATGTGCTAATACCACTCTTCACCCCCACAAAGCTCTGCAGGACATTGCCATTGGCATCCGTCACATTACCGGAATAAGGAGTTGTGCTGACTGTTTCAGACATGCCGTAATTGTAGCCGACATTATCGGCACTCACCGTTTCACCGGCAGAATTCACCGCACCGATGTGAAGCGTGGAAGCAGAACTGACCACTTTATCGTAGCTGTCAAGCACCTTGTCTACATAGCTCACCGCACCCCAGGTAGATGTACCGTAACCGCCGACATAGGCAACAGCACCCACATATTCGTACTGCTGAGTCTTCTCGTTATAGATGAAGATGGGGCTGCCGGAATCACCGCTCAACCCGGCAAACGGCATGGGCTGCGAGGATGAAATGGAGTAATAGCCCTCCATCTCAAATTGAGTATGCACGATATCCCCCTCTCCGTCTTTACCGCCGGTGGCTATTCTGTCCACCGTATCAATACCTCCGATGATATATGCATACGCACCGGTCATGCCGCTCACAGTCCCGGTAGCGGTATCATACATCTGCATGGTGCCTGCACCGGCATGGTACAGCAGCTGGCCCATAGCATACTCTCGCATCTCTGCAGAAGACCCGGAAAAGAGCGTAGCTGTTTCCACATCGGTAATCACCTTGCTCATGCGGGTCACCTTGTGGTCAAAGCCGCCGTTATTTCTGTTATCATAACCACCGTCCGGAGAATGCAGGAAAGTCTCACTGTTGTCGATGCGATATTCAATACCCTGATAAAGCACCTGCCGGTTTGCATCCAAATATCCGCCGGTAAATCCTCCGCTTGTCACACCGTTATGCTGCACTGATACAGTCGCATTGTAGCCCAGCGACATGAAAGCACCATTATTCGTTGTGCCGGTAAAGTTAGGCATCTCGTGTGGCAACAGATAATCGCTCTGTCCACCTTTATATGTAAGTACGACACCGCCGTCCTGTTGGCGCAGATGACTCAGCAAAGCATTAGCCGTTTCATCCGTCTTATAACGACCGAGATTCTGACCATAGTCGGCGTATGTAATCAGAGATACATCGCTATTCATCACCGCAGCCTCCAAAGCAGGAAGAGTTGTTGCAACAGCAACGGTAAACAGTGCTAAAAGAGACTTGCGAAGAGAAATAGGCAGATGCAGTTTCATGGCGGGAAATAATAAATCAGAACATACTGTATGTAAAGCTCAATCACTTATAAAAACAAAAAAACCTCCAATCCGTCAACCGGATTGGAGGTTTGAAAAATTACTGTAGTTTCATCAGCCAGCCAGCACGACAGCGCCGGCGAGCACAAAGATGGCGATGATAATCCAGATAATCACAAGACCCTTACCCTCGGCAGCCTGACCGGTGCCCTGAAGGTGGCTGTACTTACCGCGAATTTTGCCCTTCTTCATGAAGCCGTCATAGTTGCGCTGCAGCAGCGTAGCCTCTACCTGACGCATCATATCCAGCAACACACCCACGAGAATCAGCAGGGATGTACCACCGAAGAACTGAGTCACCAGCATCGGCAGGTTGCCGAACACGGAAAGCAGGCTGGGCAGGAAGTAAATCAGCGTCAGGAACAGAGAACCGGAGAAGGTCAGGCGGCTCATGGTCTGATCCAGGAAAGCAGCCGTAGGAGGACCGGGGCGTACGCCCGGGATGTAGCCGCCGGAGCGCTTCAAATCCTCTGAAATCTGCTGCGGCTGGAACATGGTGGCCACCCAGAAATAGGAGAAGAAGTAAATCATCACAGCGGAGATGATGTAGTACCAGATGTCATTCGGAGACAGCCAGTTGTTCACCATACCAATCACCCAGCTATCCTGATCGAAGATGGCCTGCGCCATCATCTGCGGCAGAGCCATGATAGCCGTGGCAAAGATAACAGGCATCACACCGGAGTAGTTCAACTTGAGCGGCAGGTACTGCGTACCGCCCTGCATCATCTTGCCATGGCCCACCACGCGCTTGGCATACTGCACGGGAATGCGGCGCTGAGCCTGAGTAATGGTCACCACGAGCGCAACCACCAGCACCATGAAGAGGATAAGTGCCACCATGAAGAGAGAACCCAGCGGGTTAATCTCGGTGCCACGCATCACACAAGTCTTCCATGCCACGGAGAATGCACCGGGCAGAGCGTGAATAATGTTCACGGAAATGATGAGAGAAATACCGTTACCCACGCCGCGCTCCGTAATCTGGTCACCAATCCACATCAGGAACATGGTACCGGTCACGATGATGAAGATAGTGGTCAGCGTGAACACGATACCGGGATTCATCACCAAGTCACCCACATCCAGACCGATGCTGGAGGGGTTACGCAGCGTCTGCGTCAGGAAATAGCCCTGCACCACGGCAATGATGATGGCGAGAATACGAGTGTACTTCGTCATCTTCTGGCGGCCGCCTTCCTCGCGCAGCATCTTCTGCCAGGAGGGAAGCACAGCACCCATGAGCTGGGTCATAATGGAAGCGGAAATGTAAGGCATGATACCCAGAGCGAAGATACCACACTGCTGGAGGCCGCCACCGGAAAAGATGGTCAGAATGGCACCGAGAGCACCCAGCGGGCTATCGCCGTCCTGCGTGGCCTGCTTCATGTATTCGGAGAGGGCGGCCACGTCCACACCGGGCAGCGGCAAATGCACGCCGAGACGCACAATCACAATCATGGCCAGGGTGAACAGGATTCGGCTCCGCAGCTCGGGAACCTTCATGGAGTTAGCAAAAGCAGATATCATGATTTCCGTTTTCTTTTGTTAAGAGGTTATTGAAGAGGAACGTGCAGCGTGGAAAGAAGCCTTGGCCTTCTGATCATGACCGTTGATTCAGCATGCAAGCAACGGCGGGAGGCTCAGGAAAGCTTCCGAAGCGAGAAGAGGCGGGCGGCTCTGCACCTTCCCCCTTCCCACACAGCCGCCGGACAGCGCTGCGCTGTCCGGCTCTGTGTTGAGAATTATTGTAATCAGGCCCACCATTAACGGCAGGCCCGGATATTCAGGCTTAGGCCTGAGCGCTCTCGGAAAGCACCGTCAGGGTGCCACCGGCGGCCTGAATCTTAGCAGCGACGGATGCGCTGGCAAAATCCACGGTCACATTGAGAGCCTTGGAGAGGTTGCCATTACCGAGCAGCTTAACAGCGTCGCAAGCGCCCTTCACGAGACCGGCTGCGCGCAGCTCGTTCTCAGTCACCGTAGCACCGGCTTCGAAGAAAGCCTCGAGCTGGCACAGATTGATGATGGCGATGTTGGACTGGAAGCGGGCATTGTTGAAGCCCTTCTTCGGCAGACGACGATGAAGCGGCATCTGACCACCTTCAAAACCGGGACGGATGGAACCACCGGAGCGAGCCTTCTGGCCCTTATTGCCCTTGCCGCAGGTCTTGCCCAGGCCGGAGCTCTCGCCGCAACCCAGACGCTTCTTGCGATGCTTGGCACCGGGATTCGGCTTCAGTGTATCAAGTGTCAACATGATAGTATTTTCGGTGTTTGGGGGTTAAACTCAGATGGAGGAATCCTTCTTCTGCTTGCCGCGGGCGGAGAGAACCTGGTCAGCCGTGCGCATCTGCAGCATGGCTTCCATGGTGGCCTTCACCACGTTGGCAGCGTTGGAGGAACCCAGAGACTTAGCGATAACGTTGTTCACGCCGGCAGCCTCCAGAACGGAACGCACCTTGGCGCTGGCCACCAGACCGGTACCGGAAGCAGCAGGCTTCAGGATGATCTTGGCACCACCGAACTCGGTGTACACCTCGTGAGGAATCGTGTCGTTGACCACAACCACCTTCTTCATGGCGCGCTTGGCAGCCTCCGTACCCTTGCGGATAGCGTCGGACACCTCGTTAGCCTTGCCGAAGCCGTAGCCAACCTTGCCCTTCTGGTCGCCCACCACGATGAGAGCGGAGAAGGAGAAGCGACGGCCACCCTTCACCACCTTGGCGCAGCGGTTCACGTACACAACCTTCTCCATCAGCTGGGGACCTTCCTCAGCGGGAGCCTCGTTGCGGCGGCCACCCTCACGGCGCGGAGCGCGACCGGGGCGATTGCCATCACGACGGGGACCACGGGAACCACGCTGCTGGGGAGCGGGAACGGCGGCAGCCTCCTGAGCCGGAGCTTTCGTTTCTTCAGTGTTCATTGATATGTGACCTTTCTATTAGAATTTGAGACCGGCTTCACGGGCGGCATCGGCCAGGGCCTTCACCTTTCCGTGATAGAGGAAACCACCACGGTCGAATACGACCTCAGTGATACCGACGGCCAGGGCGCGCTCTGCAACGGCGGCACCCACCTTAGCGGCGGTCTCGGCGTTGGCCTTCTTGAGCTCAAGCTGCTTGGTGCAGGCAGAGCAGAGCGTCACACCCTTGGTATCGTCGATAACCTGGGCATACACGTGCTGGTTGGAGAAATTGACAGCCAGACGGGGACGTGCGGACGTACCGGAGAGCTTCTTGCGGATGCGTGCGTGAACGCGGCTGCGGATGGCTTTGCGATTGATAGTGCTCATGTTGTGTTAAACTTTCTATTGTTTTATGATTACTTACCGACGCTCTTGCCTTCCTTGCGGCGGATGTACTCACCCACATAGTGGATACCCTTGCCCTTGTACGGCTCGGGCGGATAGTACCCGCGAACCTCAGCGGCGAACTGGCCGACGAGCTGCTTATCAATACCCTCAACCTTCACCTTCGTGTTGTCGGCAACCGTCACGGTCAGACCGGCAGGAATGGGGTGCAGGATGGGGTGGGACTTACCGAGAACGAGGTCCAGAGCGCTGCCCTTGACAGCGGCCTTGAAGCCCACGCCCACGATCTCAAGGTTCTTCGTGAAACCCTTGGAAACGCCCTCCACCATGTTGGCCAGGAGGGAACGATTGGTGCCGTGAAGAGCACGAAGCTTGCGGGACTCATCAGCGCGGCTGACGGTGAGGGTCGTACCCTCTACAGCGGCGGTGATGCCCTCGGGCATCGTCCAGCTCAGCTCGCCCTTACCACCCTTGACGGTAACAGCGCTACCCTCAATCGTCACCGTAACACCGGCGGGGATAGCAATCACTTTCTTACCTACTCGAGACATTGTATTCTGTTATAAGGTTAAGTGTTAATAGTTACCAAACGAGAGCGACAAGCTCACCACCCAGCTGCTGCTTGCGGGCCTTGGCGCCCGTCATCAGACCGCGAGAGGTGGAAACGATGGAGATACCAAGGCCGTTCATCACGGTCGGGATATCGGCGGAGTGCACATAGATGCGGCGGCCCGGCTTGGAGCAGCGCTTCACATCCGTGACAATGGACTTACCCTCCTTCGTGAACTTGGACTTCACCACGATGGCCTTATCCTTGCCTTCACCCTTCACTTCATAGTTCCAGATGTAGCCTTCTTCCTGCAGAATGCGGGCGATTTCAGCCTTGATTCCGGAGAAAGGAACGGAGAAAGACTCATTGCGGGCGATACCGGCGTTCTTCACACGAGTGAGGAAATCTGCGATAGGATCACTTAATACTGCCATGGTCGTAAATTAGTTAGGCGTTTTCTTCAGTCTTCTTGGTGGGCTTGCGGAAGGGGATACCCAGCTCTGCAAGCAGGTCGCGACCCTCGTCGTCCGTGTTAGCGGTCGTCACGAAGATAATGTCGAAACCGATGTTGCGCTTAATCTGGTCCAGCTCAATCTCAGGGAAGATGGACTGGTCCGGAATACCGATGGCATAGTTACCGCGGCCGTCAAAGGACTTGGTGGGCAGACCACGGAAGTCGCGGATATTGGGGGCGGTAATGTTGATGAAGCGATCGAGGAACTCCCACATCTGGGTGGAACGCAGCGTCACACGGGCGCCGAGGACTTCACCCTCGCGGAGTTTGAAGTTAGCCACGCTCTTGCGGGCGTAGGTCATAGCCGGCTTCTGGCCGGTGATTTTAGCGATTTCAGCAACAGCATCCTCAACAGCCTGCTTGCGGTCGGGGTGCTTGCCCATGCATGTCGTCACCACAATCTTTTCAAGACGGGGAATCTGGTGCACGTTGGTGTACTGATGCTTCGCCTGGAGGGCCGGAACGACCTTCTCCTTGTAGTATGTAAGCAATGTAGGTGTGCTCATATTTTTAGCGGGTCAGCTCTATTGTTAGTAATTGATGATTGATGGCTTAAGCGCGGAGGTGCTGCCTTTCGGCATCAGCTCTCTTTCTTCACATTGGAGATGTGGATGGGGCCGTCAATGTCCTTGATACCACCTTCGGGATCGGATTCGCTGGGCTTGGTAGCCTTCTTCAGAGTGCGGGCACCCTCAACGATTACGGTCTGCTTAGCAGCATTCACGGACAAAACGACACCACGCTTGCCCTTGTTCTTGCCGGCGATAACGAGAACGTTGTCACCTTTCTTCACGTGGGTCTTCATCGTGTGTGTTTATTGTTTACGTGTTCTAGCCACACTACACCTGTAGTGCGGGGCGCATAGTCTACACATACTTTGCCTATCCGTCAAGCAAAATTCCGAAAAAAATTAACCTTTTTTAGCTTTTCAGCTTCTTTTGTTCTAATCGCGCGCGCATGTGATTATCCATGGCAATATACCATTCACTTTTACAAGCCGAGTTCGCATGCCGGCATTCCCGGTATCCGAAAGAATGGAGTTGACAGAGAGTCTGCGGGATGATACAAGTCTGGTTATTGTGACACAGTACAGTATCAGGCACGCAATATATAATGTAATCGAGGTACGAGACACGGCATCATCAGCAACCCGCATTTACAATCAGATTATTCTGTTGATGCTTCTGGTTAGCATACTTCCGCTGGCTTTCAAGGAGGATTACGCCGTTTTCAATGTAACGGATATTGTGGTTGTGAGCTTTTTCATCGTAGACTATCTATTAAACTGGATGACGGCAGATATCCGGTTTGGAAAACGTTCGGCGTGGTCTTTTGTCCGGTATCCATTCAGTTTTTCCGCCATTATCAACTTGCTGTCGATCCTGCCTATTCTGTCGTTCATGCACGATGGATTCCGGCTCCTGCGGCTGGCGCGCAGTTTCCGGTTACTGCGCATGGTATCACTATTTAAAATGGTACACCATTCTCAGAACATGGTTCTGATTGTAAGAACGGTGAAGGACGCAAAAGATTCCCTTCTGGCCGTGGGATATCTGGCTCTGGGTTACATCACCGTCTCTGCGCTGGTAGTATTCAATGTGGAGCCCGAAACCTTTCATACCTTCTTTGATGCCCTTTATTGGTCCACCGTTTCCCTGACCACCGTGGGCTATGGAGATATCTATCCGGTATCGTTTGCCGGACGTTGTGTGACCATGCTATCTTCCCTACTGGGCATAGCCCTGGTTGCACTACCCGCTGGCATCGTCACCGCAGGTTACATGAGCGCCCTCCAATCCCTCCGCGATAGCCGCAAAAAAAATTAACAACATTCTGCTGACAACTTGAGCAAAAGTCGGCTCGTTTAATTACAGAAGGCGGAAGGAAACGCGCTTGCAATTCACGGTCCTGCGTGGTATAGTCCCCGCATGCCGAAGATTGCGCTTATTCAGCAGGAAGCCGTGGCCGAGCCCGCGGAGAACAAGCAGTTGCAGATGCAGGCCATCCGCGAGGCTGCAGCAGGCGGGGCTCAGATTATCTGCACGCAGGAGATGTGCACCACGCTCTATTTCTGCCGCACACAGGATTGCGACCTTTTTGACACCGCAGACCCCATCCCCGGGCCGTGGACAGATGAGCTGTGCGCGCTGGCAGCGGAATTGAAGGTGGTGCTGGTGGTAGCAGGCTTTGAAAAACGCGCCACCGGGCTCTATCACAATACGGCATGGGTCATTGATGCCGACGGAAGCTTCCTGGGCAGCTACCGCAAGATGCACATTCCGCAGGACCCCGGATTTGAGGAGAAGTTCTACTTCACCCCCGGTGATTTGGGCTACAAATGCTTTGACACGGCCTACGGCCGCATCGGCGTGCTCATCTGCTGGGACCAGTGGTACCCGGAGGCAGCACGACTCACCGCCATGGAGGGCGCGGAAATCATCTTCTACCCCACCGCCATCGGCTGGATTCCCGGGGAGGAGGAGCTCTACACCGCCCAGCACTGCGCCTGGGAAACGGTGCAGCGCGGGCACGGCGTTGCCAACGGCTGCTACATCTGCGCGGTGAACCGCTGCGGGGTGGAGGGAGAAACCACGTTCTGGGGGCAGTCCTTTGTCTCCGACTATTGCGGGCAGATTGTTGCCAAAGCCCCGGTGAAAGAGCGCACCATCCTGTATGCCGATGTCGATTTGGCAGCGCTGGAAGCCCACCGCCGCATCTGGCCTTTCTTCCGCGACCGCCGCATCGATTCCTACGCCGGCATCACCAAGCGCTGGGGCAAGTAATTCCCCTGCCCCAAGTCCCGCATGAGCGAGCAGCCTCAATTCACCTATCCGGATTTGCCCATCTCCCGCAGGCGGCGGGAGATAGCGGAAGCTCTGCGAGGGCATCAGGTCATTGTTGTCGTGGGTGAAACCGGCAGCGGCAAGACCACCCAGCTGCCGAAAATTGCGCTGGAAGTTGCCGGCAATCGGCGCGGTAAGCTGGGCTGTACGCAGCCGCGCCGTCTCGCTGCCGTGGCCGTGGCTCGCCGCATAGCAGAGGAAGTGGGCTGTGAACCGGGCGGCTATGTGGGCTACCAGGTGCGATTCGATGATCGAACGGGGCCGGACACAAAGCTCAAACTAATGACGGACGGTATTCTGCTGGCAGAGACGCAGAATGACCGCGATTTGCGGCAGTACCACACCATTATTCTGGACGAGGCGCACGAACGCAGCCTCAACATCGACTTTCTGCTGGGCTACATGAAGCTGCTGCTGGCGCGGCGGCGGGATTTGAAGCTCATCATCTCCTCTGCCACCATGGATGCAGGGGCTTTCTCGGAGTTTTTCGGCGGAGCGCCGGTCATCAACGTAGAGGGGCGCACCTATCACGTGGATATGCACTACATGCCGCCCCGCAACAGCGAGGAGGAGCTGCCGCAGCATGTCTGCCGCGCCGTGGAATGGCTCTCGGAGTACGATTCCAAGGGAGATGTGCTGGTCTTTCTGCCGGGTGAGCGGGAAATCCGCGACTGTGCCGCCGAGCTGGAGGCCATGAACCTGCCGCGCACGGATATTCTGCCCCTGTTTGCCCGTCTGGGGCTGGGGGAGCAGCAGCGCATCTTTCACCCCACCCGCGGTACACGCCGCATCGTGCTGGCAACCAACGTGGCAGAAACCTCTCTCACCATCCCGGGCATCATCTACGTGATAGACAGCGGGCTGGCACGCGTCTCCCGCTACCTTCCGGGGCGCCAGATACAGCGGCTCCAGGTGGAGCCCATCTCGCAGGCCAGCGCCCGCCAGCGCGCGGGCCGTTGCGGCCGCGTGACAGAAGGTGTCTGCATCCGCCTGTATTCTGAAACGGATTTTGAGAACCGTGACCCCTTCACCGATCCGGAAATCAAGCGCAGCGCGCTCGCCGGGGTTATCCTCCGCATGGCAGATTTGCGACTGCCGCCGCTGGGCGAGTTTCCTCTGCCGGACCCGCCCAGTCCGCGTCTGGTGAATGAGGGCTACAAGACCCTGCGCGAAATCAGCGCGTTGGACCGCGCCAAAAAGCTCACCGACACCGGGCGCAGTCTGGCACGGCTACCGCTTGACCCGCGTTTGGGGCGCATGCTGCTGGAAGCGCAGAAAGAGCAGGCACTGCCGGAGCTGCTGGTCATGGTGGCGGGGCTTTCCATCATGGATCCGCGCGAGCGCCCGGCAGAATTTGCCGCGCAGGCAGATCAGGCTCATGCCCAATGGCGGGATGAGGATAGTGATTTCCTTTCCCTGCTGAAACTGTGGCGTGCCACGCTGGAATTTTCCGAGCGACGCGGCCTGCGCCGTAACCAATTGCGCCGCTGGTGCAGCAAGAACTACCTGAGCTTCCTCCGCATCGTGGAATGGCACAATCTCGTTCAGGACTTATCCTCTGCGCTGGCAGAAACGATGCGCTGGCGCATCCCTGCCCTGCCTCCGGAAGCGGAGCAGGCCTCTTCCGAGCGCATCCACCGTTCCCTGTTGGCGGGTGCTCCCCTGCAAATCGGTTTCTGGCGGCCGGATGAAAAGGTGTACCGCGGCGCCGGCGGGCGAGACTTTGCCATTTTCCCCGGCAGCGGGCTCTTCAAACGCAAAAAACGCCCGGAGTGGATTATGGGAGCGGAGCTGGTGGAAACCAGCCGGCTCTGGATGCGCCGCACCGCCATCCTCGACCCCGCCTGGGTGGAGCAGATTGCCCCGCAGCTCTGCGCCCACCACGCCTACGATGCTGCTTGGGACAAAGCTGCGGGTGTGGTCTACGCCAAGGAACGCGTCACCTGCGGCGGGCTCACCATCATCGATTCCCGCCGCATCTCCTACGCCCGTTGCAACCCCGCCGGAGCTCGGGATATCATGATTCGCGACGGAATTCTGGCGCAACAGCTTAAAAATCCCGCGCCTTTCCTGGAGCATCTGGCAGAGATGCGCGAAACCGTCAGCACGGCAGAGTGCAAGTTACGCCGTCGCGACCTCATCTGGTGCGCAGAGGGGGTGTACCGCTTCTTCAATGAGCGCATTCCTGCGGATATCAACAGCGAAAAAGCACTCCGCCGCTGGCGGGAGAAAGCGGAGGCCAAAGACCCGCGCCACCTCTTCGTTCCCTACTCCGACTGTGTGTACCCCGGGGAAGACAACGCCCCTGCCGACCTGTATCCGGATGAAATCGAGGTGCAGGGACAGCAGTACCCCGTCTATTATAATCACGCCCCAGGTGCAGCGGATGATGGCATCACTCTGGGTGTCCATATTGACCAACTGGCCTCTTTCCCGGACTGGCTGCCCGGCTGGAACGTCCCGGCGCACCTTGCCGACCGTGCGGAAACGCTGCTGCGCACGCTTCCCAAGGATTTACGAGCCTTCCTCATGCCGATTGCCGAAGCGGCGGATGATTTCTTCGAAGAATGGTATGACCGCGAACCCGACCGCCCGCTGGAACAGGCGCTGGCCGAGTTCGTGATGAAGCGTAGCAATAAATTCTGCAACGCCTCCCAGTTCGACACCGCCCGCCTGCAGCCGGAGCATGTTACCAAAATATGGGTCTGCGATGATAAAGGAGACGAGCTCGCCCTCGGTACCGATGCCGCAACCCTCCGCGAGAAACTCACCGATTATCAGCAAAAACGCTTCCGCAAAAAGGCGGCAAGAAGCTTTTCCACCTCGCCCATGACCCGCTGGGACTGCGGGGAGCTGCCCGCCACCGTAGATGTGGGTAACGGCACCGGCTATCCCGCGCTGGAGGACGATGGAGAGCGGGTTCGCATCCGCGTCTTCCCCACGGAGCAGGAAGCAGCCGCCTCCCACCGCGCAGGCGTGCGTCGGCTGGCTCTGTTGCGGCACGGCGATTTCATCAGCGGCATCCGCAAGCGGCTCCCCATCAAGAGCATGGCAGTCAAGCTCGCCATGAGCACCCTGGGCTGCGAGCCGAAAAACAACGTGCAGGAGACCATTCTTGCCGCCATGAACAGCACCCTCGCCCCCCTGCCCCGCACGGCAGAGGAATTTGACGCCGCCTGCCTGCGCATGCGCGAGCGGCTCTATGATACCATCGCCGGCCCGCTGGAAAAACTGTGGGAACACCTTGTTGCAGCAGAGGGACCACTGCGCGAATACTGCCTCACCGCCTCCCGCGACCGCTACGCAGCCCGCATTGCCGAAGACCTGCAGCAAGAGTGGCAGTGGCTCACCCGCCCCGGCTTCCTCTCCTCCCTGCCGCCGGATTCACTCTCAGACATAGCCCGTTTTGCCCGCGGCCTCCGCGAGCGCCTGACGCGTATCGCCCAACAGCCCGCCGCCCGCGAGCTGGAGAGAATCGACGCTTTCCGCGCCGCCATTCTCCCGGATTTCTATACCCGTTACCCTCGGCACCTCACCCACCCTGTCTGGCTGGCCTACGGCATGATGACGGAGGAGTTCCGCCTCTCCCTCTTTGCCCCCGCCCTGGCCGTCAAAGGCCGAGCGTCTGCAAAAAAACTCGCCGCCGCGGCCGAGCTTCTGTCTTGACCGACTCCCCCGAATCCTGATTACTCATGGCACTACTGCGCGTAGCTGTGCAGGGATTGGATATTGGGCAACAGGTTCACCACAAAGAAGGTCACCAGCACCGCCACAAATCCCAACAGCAGCAGGGGACGCCGCCAGGCAGCAAAGGCGGCATAGCGCTCCGTGTGCAGGTAGATGAGATAGATACACCAGGTAATGAGGGCCCAGACTTCCTTGATATCCCAAGACCAGTAGGCTCCCCATGCGGCATCTGCCCAGAGCGCGCCGCTCCACAGCCCGAAAGTCATGAAGGGAAAAGCCAGTTTCACCAGCGCATCGGCGGTGCGTTCATCCTGCACCGCTTTCTCTCCGCGCAGCGGGCGAATGAGCACCATCAGCGCCGCCACGGTCATCAGCCCGTAGGAAAGAACGTAGGAAATCACATGCGGTGCAAACCAGGGGGATTGCAGGGCGGGCATCTGCCGCCAGCTTGCCTGCAAAGGCATACAAAGCGCCCCGATGAGCGCCAAGGCCGATGCTGCCGCCAGCCAACCGTCCACACACAGCCCGCGATACCGCCGCAGATACACAGCCGCCGGATACATGACCAGAGGGAAGAAAGCCAACACATGCCGCATGTTGCCAAAGGGCGGCGCCTGCGCCAGAATCCAATCTGCCACAAACAAGAACAGCGCCAACACCCACACCGCCAGATGGGTACGCTGCGCCGCCGCACCGCGTGCCCGACAGGCTGCCGCCACCGTGCCGAGACAAGCTGACAGACACAGAATGGTCAGGGTATAAACCGCATAGCTCATGCCGCCACCTCCGTTTCTTCTTTCTTCCACCAGCACCAGCAGGCAGAGCAGATGATGATACCAACCATTCCGCTGAGCGCGGCTATGCGACCGGGTGCGCGGCGCGCCTGCATGCGCACCAGTGTCCTGCCGTGGTGAGAATCATAGGACACCAGCGAAATGAGCCAACCTTTGCAGGAGATGGGCTCATTCACCCGCAGTTGCTGCCGCCGCTGCTCCGGGCGACCGCGGTGGTCGGTGTTCACCATACAGTTGGCACAGTAATCCTTCACCGCCGGCGGATTCTGCAGAATAACGCGCGGCGGGTTGCCCGGCACGAGATAAAAGGGATGCTGCATGCCGGGAGCTGTTTTCAACAGATTCTTATCCCAGCTTTCATCCCCGGCAACCAAGCTGTTTCCCTGCTCCTCCAGCCGGATGGGATGCACCGGGCGCCCCTGCTCCATGGTGTAGAGAGTGTAGCTCACATTGTCATAGTGCGAGACGGCGAAGGACTCCACCTTCAGAGAGAAGCCCAGCGGCAGCACCTCGCCCGCGCGGGTGCGCACCAAATCAGCCGTCACCGTTCCGTCTGCCGGGAGCGCCAACATGGTGCGTACTTCATACTTGTAATCCACATACACCCCGATGGCCAGCAAGGCCAGCGCCGCATGAATACCGGCCAGCCACAGGCGGCGCGTCATCACGCGATAAGTCAGATACCCGAACACAACGAAGAACACCACCCCGGAGAGCGCCGTGCAGAACATGGCCAGAGCCCCCATCCACATGGGGCCGCCCTGCTGAGCAAACGCGAACCCCTGCGAAGCGTAGCTCCCCAGCATCACCAGCCCGATGACGGCAAAGAAAAGAAACACCAGACCGAACAACAGCCGCACCCGCTGTCCGGCGGCAATCCGCCACGCGCCCCACAGGCACAGCAGCGTGCTCACCAGCCCCAACAGAAGCATGGCCCCGCCGCGATATACCTCCGGCGCTCCCATCAGAGGAAAGCCGCCCGCCAGCAACAGCACACAGGCTGCCCCCAGCACCATGACACTCAACTTCAGCGCAGAACTCATGCCTTACCAGTTCCAGGAAATCGAGAAAGTGCCGTACATCGCATCGTGGTCCTGCGTGCGGTACTCCACGGTATGCCAAACTGCGCCGGCATAATAGTGGATTCCTTTGTGCACCACACCGACACCCAGCTGCACTTCGGCCTGCCAGGGTTGGCGGCTGCAGGTCTGCTCAAAATCATGGAACACGCCGCCGTCGATGAACATGTCGCGTGCCACATATTCTCCATACACGCTCCCAACGATAAACCAGGAAGAACGCGTCGGGTCATAGGCCGATTTGCGCAGAAGCCCCACGCCGTAATCAGCCGCATGGTTACCATTCACCTGCATGGCATCCGGAAGGTTGTAGCCCCAGCGCAGCGCGAGGCCGACACCGCCGGAAATATCCACCGTACCCACGGCTTCGCGGGTAAAAATCAGGCCATCGGTCTGAAAACCTCCCTTGGATTCCGACTCGCAGCAGGCTAAGCGCCAATCCTGGCGGGCAGAGAGCTGAATCGTCGGTTCTGCCGGAATCTGGTCTGCCCAACCATCCCATTGCTCCATGTTGCCAATCGCATGCACGAACCACTGGGAGTTCTCCGCAAAAGACGGTTTACCGGTCACGCCCAGCTGCAATTCAAGCGACGAGCCCACGTCCTCTCCCCGGTACATCCAGGCACCGCCGATGGCGAGATACCCGGCATAGGGGTGCTGATTCCACACACGCCCGTCCGTGTGAGTCTCCGGGGTGTAGATATTCTGCGTCAGGCTGACGCCCCAGTAATGATTTCCGCAAGCCTGCTGAGCATAGTCAAAACGCGTACCGTGGCTGTAATTCCGGTCTTTACCAAAGGCAGAGTCATTCTCAAACATACCTCGGAAATGGTGCGTCGGTTTCGCCGCATAGCCGGGCTGCCCCGGTTGAGCTATGGGGTTGGTATAATCCGCAGCAACGGAGGCAACAAGCATCGTAACCCAGGGTATTGCACTCATGCGCAGGATTATACACCCATCCCACCGAGAGTCAAGACGATTGATAAATGACGGTGAATGATAGATGAAAATTGTCATACCCCCGGAAATGTCGCTGTCCTTTCTGTGTCACCCCGGGAGTTTTCGCTTTACAATCAGCCCTAAGTCAGGCATGCTCAGCGCCGTTTATGACTTTCTCCGAACTCGGTATCTGCCCGGAAATCCTGGAGGCCATTGAGGTCCTTGGGTTTGAAACTCCGTCACCCATTCAGGAACAAGCCATTCCCGTTGCCCTGGAAGGCTCGGATATCGTGGGTCTGTCCCACACCGGTTCCGGCAAGACGCTTGCCTTCTCTATCCCCGCGCTGGAGAGCATCGACCCCGGCGTCCGCGCGGTTCAGGTGCTCTGTCTGGCCCCCACACGCGAACTGGCTGTCCAAATCTGCCGCGAGGTGGACAAGCTGGCACTTTTCCTGGATGGCGTATCTGCGGCTCCTATCTATGGCGGCGCCTCCTTCGGGCCGCAGCTGGCAGCACTGAAACGCGGGGTGCAGTTTGTAGTCGGCACGCCCGGGCGCATCCTCGACCTCATGGAGCAAGGCGAGCTCAAGACGGACAACATCTCCATGCTCATTCTGGATGAGGCGGACGAGATGCTCGACATGGGCTTCCAGGAAGACATTGACCGCGTGGTGGCTCAGCTGCCCACCCCGCGCCAGACACTCTTCTTCTCTGCCACGATGTCGCCGGCTATCCGCTCGCTCATTGACAGTCTTTCGGAGAACCCCACGGAAATTGCCATCGAACGCCCGGTGCTGACGGTTCCCACCTGCGAGCAGAGCGTGTACGAGGTGGTATTCTCCTCGCGTATCGAGGTACTCAGCCGCCTCATTGAGATGGGGCGTATGAAGCGCGGGCTTGTATTTGCCAACACCAAACGCGTGGTGGATGATATCGTGGACGGGCTGCTGGCTCGCGGCTACGCGGTGGACCGCCTGCACGGCGACATGCCCCAGACGCTGCGTGAGCGCGTGATGGATTCGTTCCGCAAGGGCTGCCTGAATGTGCTGGTGGCCACGGATATTGCCGCCCGCGGACTGGATATCGATGATGTGGACATGGTGGTAAACTTTGAGCTGCCCCGCGAACCGGAGGACTATGTGCACCGCATCGGCCGCACGGCCCGCGCCGGGCGCAAGGGACGCGCCGTCACCTTCATCGGTCGCCGCGATTTCTCCCTGCTGGCGCGCATCGAACGCTTTGTGGGCGTGCGCATGCAGCGCGAAAAGGTGATGACCGGTACCCAGGTGGAACAGGTGCGCCGCGAATCGCTGGTGGATGAAATTCTGGAGCTGGCTGCTCAGGCGCACGATGTGCCGGAGGAGCTGCGCGATTTGGAAATTGACTCTGAAAAGCTGCTCACAGGCATGTTCAACCTGCTGCTGCAGAAGACCAGCCGAGAGCTGCAACCCATCCCGGAAGACCGTCCCAGCCGCTACCACCGCGCCGCAGACAACGCCGCCCCCGTGGATAAGGGGCAGGACTGGTCCAACCTGCAGGAAACAGCAACGCTCTTCATGAACGGCGGCAAGCTGCTGGGCATTCGGCCGAAGGACATTGCCGGGCTGCTCTACAACGAGGGCGGCGCGCCGAAGGGCACTATCGGCGATATCCGCATCTTCCTCAAGCACTCGCTCATCGAGGTGGCTCCGGAGGTGGTGCAACAGCTTACCTCCACACTCAGCACCTGCTCCATCTGCGGCTACGAGGTCAACATCCGCGAAGACAAGGGACGCCCGGAGGGCGGCAATACCCGCCGCGAGTTCATTCCCGGCGGTGCCCGCCGCGCGGCAGCCTCCTGGCAGGGCAAGGGCAACAGCTACCGTCCCCGCCGCGACGAGAGCAGCAATTCCTCCCGCAACGGCCGTTTCCGCGGCGACAAAGACTTCCGCGATTCGCGCGACTATCGCTCCGAACGTCCCGACCGCCGCAAATTCCGCTAATTCGGAACAACCATTCCCTTCCCCCGCCGCTGCCGCTCTCCGCGTCAGCGGCTTTTTAATGGTTTCTATTCCGGCTTAAGCGGGCGGTTTTCCAGCAGATAGAGAAGAAGGATAGCCGTGGGCGCAAGCCCCAGCGCATAGGAGGACAACATAAAACCTCTCGTACACATACACATGAACGAGCATGCCAGCGTGTGGGACGCAAGAAAGATAAACACCACACGCCGCACCGGAGAGCTTTCTCCCCGATACCCCTGAGCACAAAAACTCAACAGGTACAGGACAATCAGACTGTAGAAAGGGGAGTCGGCCTTATCCCCTGCACACATACATACCAGAGCCACCGATGGGATGATGCTCTGCAGGATACAGGCCGGGCGGGAATCCCGCCACCAATACCAACCGCGACAGCTCCCCGTGCTCAGCCGGATGAGATGTCGGAGCAGCAGCCACCACAATACAATCCCCACAACGGCGCGCAATGCTACGTCGTCCGGCAACAGCAACCACATGAAACACAGCAATCCCGTTGCCCCCAATGGCTCCAACCTCCGCAGATACGGAAACCTCTTCACCACGCAGCGAAGCAGCTTCAGCAGCAGATATATCAAAACCGTGAGCACCAAACAGGCAGGCACAGGTGCACCGCAGCGGAAACAGATTTCTTCCACGCTCAAGCCACCATCATGCGCGGCGTCTACCAGCTCCACGACATGCAGCATCCCGGCTGCAGGAGCCAATGACAGCAGAACGCAGATGAACAGGTTGCCGCGCAAGGCGCGGGGAAGAGCCGGTCGAGATACCTGCGTCGTTCTTTCTGCGGCGATTTGGCGACGCCACTTCTGACGCTCCAGAAAAAACACCGGAATAGGCATCATAAAAAGAAGGAAAACCGGCGCCACCCACCACGGGAGATAGCTTCCTCCCGCCACAAAATAAATCACAAGATAGGGAGCACTGAGCAACAATGAACTCCTCAATACAAAAAAGCACCGCTTCCGAAGCGAGAGTTCCCCCTCCCCCCGCAGCATACGCCATGCAGCAAAGGCCATCGTCAACGCAGCCAGCAGATAAAATCCAATGATACTGAAATGAACCGCCCCAAAGCCTGCGTCTTCCTCCATAAAACAGGCGGCAAGCAGGAGCGCAGGGTACAGAGAAGACGCCATCAGCGCGTCTGCCAACAGCCGCCGAAAAGGCAGAATCGGAAGCGATTTCGTGCTTTCCGGCGCTCCTGTTGAATATTGCTCAGCCTGTTCCATATACCTTTATTAACTCATTTCAACCTACATTCCGCAAGTTTTTTCAAACAAAAATATTCTTTTGTGAAAATAGTTCGTTAAACGTACCCATTCGGAATCACAAAGCCGCAATTTTACGCAGCACATTTCCCCTGCACCAAGCAGAAAATCACTCCAAATCCAAATCGATGCCGAAGGTTGCACCCAGGACGGAGGCATCGTATGCAGCGGCTGCAATATCCGGCTTTCTCAGAAGGACGGCGGGGTCGACGGCGCGCAGGGTGAAGAGCAGCTCCGGCTGCGCATCCAGCAAAACGCCCAGCGCATACATGGCAGCGGCAGCATGCGGGCAGGGCTCCGACCAATCCGGACAGCTGCACGAAATGTGCCAATCGAGGGCATCCGGCAGCAAGCCGTTTTCCGGGTCGCAGAGTTGCTGCAACAAGGACTCATCCACCCTGCCCTCCAGCAGCGACAGAAGGGAATCAATTTTTCCCGCACAAAGTGCGGCGAGAGCCTCCACGCGTTCCTCTTCCGGCGGGCGCAGCCGCAGTTCCACTTCATACAGAGACTCGGCGCTCACCAAAGCCGTCACCCGACCGGGGGACACCTGTACATCCAGCACGCATCCATGCCGCAACAGAGTGCGACCGGGAGCAAGACATAATCCCCCGGATTCGCAGACAGCCAGATGCCGCATCCACGCGCTGCCCCAAAAGCGGGTCGCCAGTTTGCGGGAGCGACTCACCACGGGATGCAGCTCCACTCCTGCGGCCAACAGCTGCTCACGATGCTGCTGAGCCAGCCGCTCCAAGTCGGCAGCTTTCAGGCGTGGCTGTTCCTCATATCCACACATGTGACATGAAAAAAGGCGGGCCGGATATCCCCGACCCGCCGTATCAATGCAGAAGTTTTACTTCGTCACACTCTTGAAATACTCAAGCGTGGTCTTGAGTCCCTCTTCCAGCGTGTACTTCGGCTCCCAACCGGCGCTGCGCAGTTTATCCGCGCAGGAGCGGGAGTGCTTCACATCGCCCGGGCGCTCCGGCAGGTGCAGCACCTTGGAAGAGGAGCCGGCAGCCTTGATAATGATGTTGGCCAGGTCATTGATGGTAATCTGACCACCGTAACCCACGTTGTTCACACCGGTCACTTCCGGATGCTCAGCCACGTACACGAGAGCGCCAACGATATCCTTCACGTAGATGAAGTCGCGGGTCTGCTCGCCATCACCGAATACGGTGATGTCCTCACCCTTGATGGCCTTCTCCATGAAAATCGGTACAGCGGCGGCATAGGCACCCTTCGGATCCTGACGCGGACCGAACACGTTGAAGAAGCGGCAGCAGCCGGTGTTAATCTGACCGGTCGTGCGGAACATCTCCATGTAGTACTCACCGTCCAGCTTGGTGATACCATAGGGGCTCTTGGGCTCCGGGTACATGGTCTCCACCTTCGGCACGATGGGATTGTCGCCGTAAATTGCAGCAGAAGATGCCAGCACGACCTTCTTCACGCCGGCCTTGGAAGCCTCCTCCAGCACGGTCAGCAGGCCATTCACGTTCAGGTCAAGTGTCTCGCGAATCTTAATCATGGACTCCGGCACGGAAACCATGGCGGCCATGTGGAAAATGTAATCCACACCCTCCACTGCCTTGGCCACTACTTCGCGGTCGGTGATGGAACCCTCGATGAAGGTTACCTTGAGCCCGTCAAGGTTCTTCTTGTAGCCAGTGCGAAGGTTATCCAGTACGCGGATTTCCTCAGCAATGCCCTGGTAATGCTCAGCGATGTGAGACCCGATAAAGCCGGCGCCGCCGGTAATAAGTACTTTCATGATAAAAAACAGTTAACGAGCGCATTCTAATCAAATTCTCACGGAATTGCAAGTGAAGATTACGAACAGAGGCGCATTCCTGTCAAAAAATGAACTTGAAGTTGCCTCATCTTTACTTACTCCTCATCAACCTGCCCTATTATGCCTATTCCCCCAAAAAACAAGTTTCGAGATATTGCCCTGCTCAGCATCCGCACCTGCCCCTACCGCAGCGAGCAGGAAAAATTCTACGCCTCCGCGCTTATCAATTCCATTTTCGATGAATCGGAGCAGGCAAATGAGCGTCCGCTTCTGGTTCTGCTGGAGGCCCTCCTCAAGCATCCCATTCTCAACGATTCTTCTCTGAGTGATGAGGAACGCGACTTGGAACTGGGAATGATTGATGTCGAAAAGCAGCAGCTGAAACATGCCTCACCCCTTGAATTATTGAAATGGCACACTCAATTTCAACTCCGGCGTGCGCACGATTCCGGCACGTCTTCCCCCGAGCTCACCAACACCATTTCTAACATTCTGCTCACTCAACAGCTGCTTCTGGAGTGCGTTTCCGGCTGTTTTTACCCCCATTCCTCGCTAAAAAACGCCACACGCGATTGCCAACTCTGATTATTTTATATAAATTTCTTAATCATAACACCTTAAATCACATTTCAGATAAAAAAGCATATAGCGAAGCCTGAGTACTCTCCGACACCCGCACTCCATGTTCCACAAACATATTTTATCACATTAAAAATAAAATTTCACAATTACAAAACAGAATCCACAACACACAAAAACATTTATTCTTCATACATCTATCCCCGCCCTCTCCTTTATGTTATTTACTCCTTGCAAAAAAACTTTTTTTACACTAACACTCATCTACCATTTTTCTTCTTTTCATCCCAATTAGTCTAACTCTCGCATTTTATCACGATCGAATATACACCCGAACAATCACGGCGAAACAAGTTTTTTTCTTTCACACTCTTCAACTCTCGCACACACCTAAAAAAAACACAAAACGCCCACCGGATAACGCCCCCATCCACATCCTACACAAGGCTCCATTCATCCACCCAAAAAAGCACCACAGAAAAAGCTTCCACCCAACATCTAAAAACCCACCCACAATACACCTCTAATAGGCCTCTTTTTCTTTTGTTATCGTTTGTTAACTTATAATCTTATTTATTGTCTTATTGAAGTTTTCTGTATATTTTATTAACTTCGCAAAGAAAATTCCACTACAAATTACCATCCGAGAATAACCTTTTAAAAAGAAAAAAAACACCCCTTTGATGACCTACCACCCTATCAACACTCCACGCTTTTTCCGCTCCGTCAGAAAACCAAATCAGCAATTCTACACAAAAGACATCACTGCATTAACCATCCTGACCTTGCAGTCTTTCATCACAGGACTTTCAAGCCTAAAAAGCATTATGTTTTCTTTTTATAATAGTTATTATTCCTTTTGTTTTTCTCCCTAATCAACCACGCAACAACAAGACTCATTCTAACTCTTAAACACAACAAAACAACTCCTATCTAACTTTAACAAACAATATACAAGGACACATTCGCCATTACCGTGAAATCTGACATCTCAATAAATAAATTCGAATTAAACACGAATGAGGCGAAAAAAAAATCAACAAATTTACGACGATATCAATTGTTCCACAAAACAAGGAAAAAGAATCAAAAAATTCGAATCACCCCCAGAGATGATTCGAAATTTCGGATTCTCGCAAGATTTTTGAAAATTGGATCAAGAACAAGGGAAACAACCATGTATGCATAGTTCCCGACAAGTCAGAATTGGGACATACCGCAGCTATTCCACGCGGAGCGTTCCGTCACTTATTTTGGAGTAGATTTTATCCAACTCCTCAAAGTAATAGCGACCTTCTCCCGGGCTTGCCTCCACCGGTTCCAGCAACTCCACCCGCAACTTCTCCGCCAACGCGGGAATATGCACCAAGTGAGCCGGAGTCAGGCCCTGAATATGATTCATCGGACGTTCGCACAGAGAACGCAGCCTGCCACTCGTCCTCCCATATTCTTGCATCAGCTTGCCAAGTTTATCGTTATACTTACTCCTCAGAGCTATTTCCTTTTTATAGAATTCACCCGAAGTACGAGCATAATCCTCTCGCTCTTTCGGAGTCATCCCGACAATCTTCTCTGCCGCCTCACGCACCAGAGCCTGCGCCGCTCGGCGGGTTTCATCCCGCAGATTTCTGAAACGCGTGACGAAACTCAGCATGTACTCACTGAAGGCCTCCAAATCATTCTGCCGGGCAAACTCTTCATACACCTCCTCAAAGGTCAGAGTTTCTGCCGGTTGCGATGCTGCTGTTTGCTGCGGCACCGTGGGTTCCGGCTGCGCAACATACCATCCCAGGACAGCAGCAAAAGCCGCACCGACCACCCACCCGCTCAGCGCCACGGCATGCCGCCGCAGCGCCCGCTTCCACTGCCGGAAGCGCAGAGAGGGCGGAGCTACAGACTCCTGCAGCCACTCCAGCCACTGCCCGGCACTCTGGCATCTATCCTCCGGCAGCAGCCGCAGATTACGCATCACGGACTCCACCATCTCCGGCGCGGGGGCTTTACCGCGCGGAAACTTCAGTCGGCTCATCAGCCCCTGCAGCGGCACCAAATCATCCTTCAGCAGGCGGTTGAGCGCAGGCTCCGGCGCGCTGCAGCTCAGCAGCTCATACCACGTTGCCGCCAGAGAATAAAAATCCGTATACGGACCGGGCTGCCCCTTCCCCGTCACCTGCTCCGGCGCGCCGTAGCCGTGCGAATACTGCCCCTGCGTAATGGTGGACTCCGACGCACAGTGAACCGCCGCCCCAAAGTCTATAAGCGCAATGTGCCCCTTTTCATCAAATACGATATTGGACGGCTTGATATCACGGTGAATAATCCCCTTGCCATGCAGATACACCAGTCCTTCCAGCAGCTCACGCAGCCACTGCAGCGCCTTCTCCGCATCCGGCACCCGCCCCGCCGCAGCTTCCTCCTCCATGAACTCCGCCAGCGTGCCGCCCTCCATCCAGGGCATCACATAGAACACACCGCCCTGCATCTCAAACGTATCATACACCCGCACAATCCGCTCATGATTCAGCTGTGCCAGCGTGCGTGCCTCCTGCCGCATATCTGCAATAGCCTGCCGGTACAGCGGCTCCAGACGCGGCGCGCGCGGGCGCAACACTCCGGTCTCATCCCGCCGGCACAAATCCACCGGGAAACACTCCTTCAGCACCACCGTGCGCTGCAAGTTCGCATCCCACGCCACATAGGTAATGCCGAATCCACCCTGCCCCAGCACCTTCAGAATCCGGAAGTTGCCGATATAGGTCTGCGGAGGTAATGCAACGATGTCCATATACAGAAAAAGATATACTAACCGTAGCTCATCCTAACAGGCACCCCGTCTTTTGTCAATCTTTTCTCCATTTTGCCCAAAGCTGTCTCCGGCTTCATGGACAAAGATCCACGCAGCTTACGCCGGTAAACCAAAAAAAACCGCAGAGAGCGGGCCGGAATAAACAAGTAAAAAAAGGAAGGGAATCACTCACCGAGGCGGGGGACCTCATCTGCCAGGAACTCCGCCAGCGTCTTGCCCTGAGCAAAAGCCTTTTTCTCCAGCACCTTGCGGGTGGCGGGGTCCAGGCTGAGCGTCACGCGAGTCTCCTCCGTCACCTGCACACGGGAGGGGAGCGAAAGCGGCAGCTCCTTCATCATCTCACGGATGATATGCTCCTTTGCAGCGGGGATCACCTTGCGCGCCATCCAATTGCGCACCGTTGTCTCCGTCACATAGCATTTCTCAGCAAGCCATGCGTAGCTGTAGTTGTTTGCCTTCAACCACAGCTTTACATTCAGCTTCAGTTCGTCCTGATTCTGCGCTTCCACGGTGGCAAATATAGCATTATAACCACACGTTTGCAAGCCGATATTCCGACAAATCGAAAAACTCTTACCAAATCGTTAGATTTTGGTTGACTTGATAGATGTTTTGATATATTTATATGTCTACAAAACGAATTCAGCAACCATGACTATCTCCTTCCTCTGTCCCCACTGTGGCGGTCACCAGCTACAGGAAATACGCCAGGCCATCCACCGAGCCGAGGTGAGGGTAACCGGTACCCCCGGCGGCCAACTGGTAGCCACCCCTGTGGGCGCCGTGGAGGAACTGCGCGGGCCGATACTGGGCTACCGCTGCCGCAACTGCCGCTACCCGGACATTCAGAACCACGATGAAAAGGGGGGCTTCTTCTGGCCCACCCCGGCAGAAGTGCACGCCGCCGGCTGCCTCACCATCACCACAGAGCAGACCACCCCCCACCGCTGTATGATTTGCCACAAAGACGGCCGCATGGAGCCCCTGCTCGTGGCCGCCCCCTCCTCCGGCCCCCTCACCGCCGCAGAACGCAGCAAAATCATCTCCCGCCGCGGTCTGCGCGGCGCCGTCCTCCTCTGCGAGACCGACCCCGGCATCGCCGCCTTCGCCTGCACCAACTGGGAAGGCGTGGACACCATGGGGCTGTGAAACCGACCGAAAACAACGCTAAGCACCAACATACAATACAAAGCAAAGCATGAACACCCCTCCGCCCACACCGCCCACACCGCCCACACCGCCGGATGATCCTCTCACCGACCGAGCAAAAGGCATTACAAAAGGTATCGGATACCTCATTGCATCAACATTAGGCATCCTCTTTCTGATATACGCCTTGTCTGCCAAGATGCGATTAGGTTTATCTTACTTTGTTCTTGCCAGCATATGCATCGGAGGTCTGTTCAAAGGATTCGCCTATATACTAAAGGGCAATCAAAAGGCGCAGGAAGAAGAAGCAGAACGGAAAGCTGAACGGGAAGCTGAACAGGATTTAATACAAAAATGGGGCTGCCTCAAGCTGATTTTCATTATAATCGGTAGCCTCATCGTTATATTAGCCTTGAGCTGTTTGTTTGGCTAATCAGCTACCCTTCTTCCGCACTTCCGCATAATTTCCAAGAATCACACCATTACAATCATGTTCAAGTTCACATTCACCATGCTGGCTGTTTTCCCGTTTTGCTGCTCAGATCTCTGCGCGGCAGCCTACCATAACATTGTAGGCACAACCATTGGTGCCGGAGGATTCTTCAAAGGGGCAGGCTGCTGGGCAGCAAAAATCGGCGTCTCCAAGTACTCAGAAAAACAACAAAAAAAACTAAAACTACAAAGAAGTATAAGAAATAACAACAACCGAAATTACAATCCCTACGGATACTGACCACAGAACACTCTGCCGCCGATTCTCATCGGCGGCAACGTTATTTTTACCATACCATCAATAACTCAAACCAAGACAGACTCCTCATGCTGAAAGCCCTCCTCCGCAGCGCCCCCAACCGGGTGCTTGATATCCTTTCCGACACCATGATTGGCCGCGGGCTGCGCGGCGCCGTCCTCTTCTGTGAGACAGCCCCCGGCATCGCCGCCTTCGCCTGCACCAACTGGGAAGGCGTTGACACTGCGGGGGTGTGAATCCTCCTCCCATCGTTTTCCTTCAAAACCTGATATCACAACACGATATTTTCTATTTTTGTATCTTTTATATTGATTTTTTACACTTATGCCGCTATTATAAAAGCACAATCCATACACAACATGAAAAAAGGACTGGTTAAATCTCTCATGACCTTGGCTCTTTGCGGAAGCCTTCTCATCAGCTGTGGTGATAGCGAATGGGAACGGGAACGCAATGCCGCCATACAGGAAATTTATGCTATCGACAGTGAGCTGTACGCGCTGGAGCGAGAGTACATTTCTCTCTGCGGTGACTCCTTTAGCGGGGGATGGCAAATGGGAACTGCCGACAACCCCGGGGAGGCGATCCTCGGTCTCGCTCAGGTAGTAGGTAGCGTTTGTAGAGGCGATGAAATAGAAAAAAGAGCCAGAGAACTTTTAAAAAGGCGCGAGGAACTGATTGACACATATAATCTAGACTAATGAACACTATCCCCCACCATTCTGCCACTAGGAAATAAGATTAGAATCAAATACAATCTATGAGCACTCCACCTCCGCCCCCAACGGATGAAGCTCTCACAGATCGTGCCAATGGATGCGTCAGTTTATCTTGTCACATGAAACAACCCCAAAAAGAAATGAAACAGTACTACATATGTAAACCCGATCATACACAGGAGGGGCCTTATCCTGAAGAAATGGTTCGAACCAGCTATGAACAGGGGATTTTTCCTGCCAATACTTTAATTTGGTTCGATGGTGCGCCGGAATGGATGCCTATTCAAAATATTTTTACCGAGTTACGAACAGCGGCCTCAACGCCTTCTGTATCTGATACTTCTGTTTCAGTAGCTGAACCAGATAAAGCTGCAGTTTCTGCTATACTGACACCTCAGCCAGCTAAACCTGCAGCACCAGCAGATATTGAGGCAACGCCTTATCCGGTTCCACCGGCTTATCCTTTGCAAGAGGAGGAGGAGGCTACCTATTATATTGCGCTGCCTGGTATGCAACCTCAGGGACCATATACCAGGACATCTGTGATAACAGGGTACAACCAAGGAGATTATCCACATGGGAGTAAAGTCTGGGGACCTGATACTGGAAATTGGGTGCCTATCAGCCATCTGGTACAAGCAGCAGCTCCCCACAATCCTATGGAAAATGCAGTGCCAATGCAGCTTCAGAGTGGGCTAACTCCTAAGAGTTGGAATCCCATCACCGCTTTTGTCAGCTGCATGAAGAGGTATGTCCAGTTCAGCGGGCGTGCTTCACGAAAGGAATACTTTTTCTTCCATCTTGCATGCTTAATACTGCTATTAGTATTGTGCTTCATACTGGCACCTGCTCTTAGTATATTAGGGCGTTTCGGCTCAGTTGTAAGCGTGCTGCTGTTCCACATCATCTACTACGGTTCCTTAATTCCGAGTATTGCTGTTACCGCTCGCCGTTTCCATGACACCGGGCGAAGCGGTTGGATGATGCTCATTCCCGTTTATTCTTGCGTGATTGTATTTCTTCCTAGCAAGAACGACAATAATCCATACGGTTCAGCTCCGCTTCCTCCGGCCTGATTATGCGAGAATACTTCGTAGCAGCACCCGGTGCATCTCACCATGGCCCCTATGCAGAGGCCATGGTGAAACGTGCTTTTGAGCATGGCATGTATCCTCACGGTACTAAAGTGTGGTGGGAAGGAGCCGAAAACTGGACTCCCATAGAATTTGTTTTTGGAAACACGGTACCGACTCCTCCACCGCCACCTCGTGCCGACTTCACTAATACTCTCCACTTGGATTCTCCGTCAATGCCCTCAGCAGGCTGGAACGTAATCAACGCTTTCACCAGCAATATGAGACGATATGCTCATTTCGAGGGAAGAAGTTGCAAAGCTGAGTATTGGTACTTTATTCTTGCTCAGTTTGTTATGAGCGTATTGTCACTATGCTTTGGTGAAAACGGATATATCATAGCAAATATCCTGATGGCTCTAGCTTTTTTTATGCCTAATATGGCTATCTGTTTCCGCCGACTACAGGATGCAGGTTACAACGGCACGGCTGGTGCTGTCATAAGCGGAATCTTAGAATGGGTTGGTTTGTATACTATTCTGGTAGTGGATTTTCTAGCATGGGATTTATTGTGGCTTGTTTTCTGCATCGTGCTAGGCTGTATGTCTACAAAGAACGAGCACAATCCGTATGGTCGCGCTCCGCTTCCCCCCATTTAAGTTATTACATAAGATGAAGCCATATCATGGTCACATTCCTGAATCTTAGTCAGTTCAGATTCAATTGTGAACTTGTAAAATCTTGTAAATTTTATCTTTTTGGGGTGCAGTAACGCGGGGAGGCAGTCTGCCTCCCCTATCCCCTCCGACCACGGAGAGAGCGTTTTGCTCTCTCCTTTCGTTTCTTCTCTGCAGCACTTCCTTTGATAAGGGGAGAGTTACACTCTCTCCCCTTATCACCACTAGCGGCAACGTGCCGTTGCATTCACCGTCTACAAGGAGGAGCGCTCCATCAACCTCCAGGAGGAGGCGACTGACTGTAACTATGTCTTCTTCGGGCTTAGCAGTATTTTCTGCGGGGCAGAATACTTCCCCTATTCCTGCACCTGCTCTCCACAGTTATGCGGGCAGCAGTGGGGGTGGTCGCAGTGGTGCGAGTGCTCATGCGGGTGGGGTTCCGGGGTACGGAGATAGTGGCCGAGGGCAAGGGCGGCAATAAAGAGGAGGAGAAGGAAGAGGGGGAAAAGGAGGCGACGGAGAAGCGGTTTCATGCGGGATGATTTCATGGTTGTGGGGTGGGTTGACTGTGACGGAGGTGTTGGTTCAGGAAAGGGACGATGTGGTTGGCGTAGAATTGGGGCTCTCGGCGGGGATGGAGGAAGCCGTGAGCTTCCTCCGGGTGGGTGTGGACGGTGACTTCTTTTCCGGCGCGGCGGAGGGCTTCTGCCAGGCGGATGGAATGCTGTGGGGGGATGAGGGTGTCTTTCCCGCCATAGTACAGGAGGAGCGGGTCGCGGAAGTTTTCCGCGTGGTAGACGGGGGAAATGGCGCGGAGTCGCTCCCGGTCGGCGGGGTCATTGATATCTCCCACGGTGAGGGCATCTTCTCCGGCAAAGGGGCTTTCCACTTCATTCATCTGACGGAGATGGAGCAGTAAATCCTGCGGGCCGAAAAGGCTGATGCCGCAGGCAAAGGTGCCGGGGCTGAAACACAGCGCGGCGGTGACGGCATAGCCGCCGTATGAACCACCCAGAATGGCGATGCGCCCCCGCTCGGCTATGCCCTGCTCTGCCAGCCACGGGATGCAATCATACACATCCGTCTGCATGACTCCCGTGCCCCATTGGCGATTGCCGGCATGCATAAAACTTTTTCCCCACCCGCGGGAACCACGGAACTGCGGCTGAACCACGGCATATCCACGGCTCACCAAGTACTGCACGCGCCAGTCATACCCGGCATCGGTACGCATACGCGGGCCACCGTGGACAAAGAGGATGGTCGGAAAGGGGCCCTTGCCCTCCGGCAGGGTGTAATATACAGGAATCTGCGTGCCGTCTGCCGCCGGATACTCGGCAAACTGCGTCGGATGGATGGGCGGCATATCCGCAGGCGCGGACAACTCCCGCAGGCCGTTCTCCGCGTCAAATAAAGCCGGGCGAGCCGGTTGACCCGCCGGACTGTAGCGCAGCAGCAGGCGTTTCCCGTCCTCCGAAAGTTTGAGGGGTATCCATTCCGCATCCCGGGGAAGAGAGGCGCTGCATTGCTGCACCACAGGAACGTCTTTCAAAGGGGTATAGACAGACTTCCCCCGTAGTGAGCTGAAGCCCAGCAACTCTCCGCCCGGAGAAAAAAATGGAGCGGTCACGTCCGTCCTCCCGGCCTCAGCCACGGTTTTCAACGAGCCGGAGGGAAGATGCAGCTCTGCCAGACACGCGCCCTCACGCTCACGGTCATGCACCACATACACACGCTGCTCCCCGCCCTCTCCCAAGAGCTGGAGTCGGTCTGACGCAGACGCGCTCAACGCCGTGCAGACGGTTCCATCCGGCCGACGGTAGCGGATGTGTTTGCTGCCGTCCTTTTCCCAATTCAGGCGGGCAAGCGGTGTACCCGTTTTCCGCAGGGCGTAGGCTACAGCGTGGCTGCGGTTGGGATAGAGCATGCAGCTGCCCATGTTTTCTCCCTCCAAGAGCAGAAGGTAAAGGGGGGCTCCGCTCATGGGCTGCGGTGCGGCGTACGCCAGATAAAAATGTTTCTGCCCACGCTGCACCGGCATGATAGGCATGCACCAGCCCGGCAGGTTCTCCGGCGTGATATCCACCGCGCCGGATTCTTCTCTGTACCGATACAGCGCGGTACGCCCCTGTCGGGAAAGCCCGGATACCAGTAACGAGCTATCCCCCTGAAAAAAAACTCGCTCCGCATTCACCAATTCCGGCATGGAAATGCGGCTCCGTGCATCGCCGCGCAGCAACAACAACTCGTTCGGATGTTCCGTGGTCAGCACGAAACGCTCCAACTGAGCATCCGACGCCAGTACATCGGAACAGGTCGCATCATAATACCGCTGTGCCGTCACTTCATCTGCCCGGCACAGGCTCATCAACAATGCAAGACAAATCAACAGCCTCGTACGCATGGCGATAAAAAACGGGCAGCAGCAAAGGAACGCCCGGCTGCTGTCCGTTGAGGATATTTCTCTTTCTCAGGCTTTAGTAGGAATTGTTCCTACCCGTACCATAACAATAACAGCAGTTATGTTGACCGCGGAATCCGGTTCCATTGCAATAAATGCAACGCATATTGCACTCAGCCTTGAGTGAATCGGTATCAATCGTCGCACCGATGGAAAGACCGGCGGTGGTTACACATACGGCGGCAAGCGCCATCATCATTTTTTTCATTGTCTTAAATTGTGATTAGGGTTTATTGCTGTACCCGACGTTTCCCGAGAGAAACTCAGCAGGAGATGGTGCATCTTTCAACCAATCCCTTGCAGCAGGCACGCTTCTTTTATATCTCTTTCGCTATTTCGTGTCAAGCTTTTTGTATCTTTTTATCTTTTCTGACTTCTTTTTATCTACTTTCTCGTGCCGCATAACTACTTTTAACTATAGAAGCACCCCGTAAAAGCGATTGATTACCATCCACCCCGGCTAGCTCCTACGGCGTTACACGCGGACGCCATCAAGGCAAAAAGAGGTACAAAAAAAACTCCCGACCGCACAAGCGGACGGGAGTCTTGTTGAAATAACAGACTACGGCAATTAGTGACCGTAGGGAACAAAGCGGGAATTGTTGCCGCCGTAGTGGAAGATACCCTTCATGCCCACGGAGATATAGCCCACTTCCTCGTAGACGGGCTGAGTCACCGTGTACATCTGCTTGGAGCCATCCACCTGCACCGTCACCGTCTGACCGGCAGTCTTGCCGGCAGCGTCGGTCACGTAGCGACCGGCCAGAGCACCGGCAGCGCCGAAGCCAACAGCAGACACGATACGACCGGAGCCGCCACCCAGCATCTGCCCGGCACCGGCACCCAGAGCGCCGCCGATAAGAGTACCCAGATTCCGAGAAGTGGAAGAAGTATCAATCGTGGTATTGACAACGCCCACCACCGTGGCGGGATAGGAAGCGGAAGCC
This sequence comes from Akkermansia sp., assembly GCA_045121855.1. Lineage (GTDB taxonomy): Bacteria > Verrucomicrobiota > Verrucomicrobiia > Verrucomicrobiales > Akkermansiaceae > Akkermansia. The sequence goes on along the minus strand of JBGVGW010000004.1, from coordinate 85,195 downwards.
ACATTGGCCTGATTGCTGTTCACGCGATTGAGCGTGCCCAGAGACTCGCAGGAAGCCATCATCAGGGAGGCAGCGGCAACAGTCATGATGAAAAGATGCTTTTTCATATATGTATATGTTGGTCTGATGGTTGTTTTGTCTGCACTCAGCAGCACGGAAACATGCTACTGATATTCAGCGAAGCTGTCAAGGTAAAATCACATCACCCTGACGCACTTTCACTCATACAGGCGCATGGTGCCGACCCTTTTTTGTACAACATTGAAAAAAAGACAAAAATTTGGCTTGCATTTTCGGGGATAATGCTGTATAAACCGCCAACCACTTCTCCGCAGTGATGCGGAATTAACCTTTACACAACACAAAGATATGTCCAAGCACTCCACTCTTAAGGCTACCGGTACCGTAGGCGGCAAGCGCTCTGTCCTCAAGCGTTTCGAACGCGTCAAGCTCATGAAGGAACCCGGTCAGTGGAAGGAAGGCCAGAGCCCGATTGGTCTGCCCAAGACCAAGTTCGAGTCCTGATTGCGCTGCTGGTAAGCGATTAGACATTTTCCGGAGCCTCACGGTACGTCATGACCGGGAGGCTCCTTTTCATCCAAGGATTTTTATTGATTGAATAAGTTATGACAGAAGAGAATGCCTACCCCGCCGCGCCGGAGGGGAGCGTGCGCCTCAACAAGTTTCTGGCTTCCTGCGGGTATGAGTCCCGCCGTGCCGCTGACCGACTCATCGAGGAAGGTCGCGTGGAAGTCAACGGCAAGAAAGTGGACACCCCCGGACTGCGCGTCATGCCGACCGATTTCGTGAAAGTAGACGGCCGCCATGCAACCCCCAAGGAAGAAGTGACCATCCTGCTCAACAAACCGCGTGGCTACGTCTGCAGCCGTGAGGCTCAGGGTGCCATCGGCACGGTCTATGACCTGCTGCCGCCCAAGTACCGCTACGCCAACTACACCGGGCGACTGGATGCCGACAGCGAGGGTCTGCTGATTTTCACCAACAACGGCGTTCTGTCACAGAACATCGCTCACCCGAGCGGAGGCATTGAAAAGGAATACTGGGTCACGCTTGACCAAGCCTTTGACAGCAGTGTGCTGCTGCAGCTGCTCAAGGGTGTGCGCATCCCGGAGGGGCAGGCCAAGGCCAAGTACGTATCCCGCCTGTCTGCCCGCCGCGCCTGCGTCGTGCTGGAACAGGGGCTCAAGCGCCAAGTGCGCCAGATGTTCGCCTGCCTCGGGCTGCGCGTCCGCAAACTGGTACGTGTTCGCATCGGCTCCCTCTGGGGCGGCGATTTGGAGCCCGGCCACTGCACGCTGCTGACGCCGGAGCAGATTACAGAAGCCACCACGAACCCGCGCCGTCGCAAGGGTCTCATGGGCGCCAAGCAGGTCTTCCCGCCCCGCAAGACAATTGTTCCCGGCAAACAGGAAGACGAGGATGCAGGCTATGTCTTCAACCCCGCCGACTTCGAAACGGAGGAGGAGGCCCTGGGCCTTGGCACCAAGTTTGATTCCGGCGAAGCTTTTGAACCGGAGCGCGAGGATTCCCGCCGTCCGTTCGGCCGCGCCCCGCGCAACAAGCGCGATTTCGGTGACCGCGACCGCAAGCCTTTCGGTGAACGCCGTTCTTTCGGCGACCGTGACCGCAAGCCCTTCGGTGAGCGCCGTTCTTTCGGTGACCGTGACCGCAAGCCCTTCGGTGAGCGCCGTTCCTTCGGCGACCGCGACGGTAAGCCCTTCGGTGAGCGCCGTTCCTTCGGTGACCGCGACGGTAAGCCCTTCGGTGAGCGCCGTTCTTTCGGCGACCGCGACCGCAAGTCCTTCGGCGAGCGCCGTTCCTTTGATGGCGGCGCAAGAAAGCCTTTCGGCGGCCCGCGCAAGAGTTTCGGTGGCCCACGCCGCAGCAACGGAGGTTTCCGCCGCGGTGAATAAGCAGCCTCTCTTTTCTATCCCCGGCAGCGAATGCCGGGGGTAGTTTTTTTTCAACACCGGTCACGCCCCGGGTGTCAAAAGAACGTACTTCCATGCACCTTTCCCATCTTCTCCGCTCCGTATTCCTGACTCTTTTTTCGGCGCTTCCGCTGACAGCCGCCCCTCTTGTGTCTGACGATACCGCCTTGGAAGCCAACCTGGCCGAATGGAAGGCAGAGGCCGAGAGCGGGAACCCCGGCGCCACCCGTCAGATCTACCTGCGCTATGCTCTCAAAGGACATCTGGAACAAGCGCGAGCCTGGGCGCAGAAGTTCATTGACCAGCTCCGGGAAAAAGCAGAAGCCGGGGATGCAAAAGCAGCATGGCTGCTGGGACGCGCCTACATGACGGGCGATTCTTACGTCAAGCCGGACAATGCCGAAGCCATCCGATGGTTCACCCAAGCATCCGAAGCCGGGGAGCCTTCCGCCGCCTACATCATCGGGGAACTGCTGACCAAGGCGGGCAATCCTGCGGATGCACGCGTCGCCTACGCCCGCGCATACTCCCTCTATAAAAAACAGGCAGAGGCCGGTCAAGCCGAAGCACTGTACTGGCTGGGATACATGGAACAGAACGGGCTTGGTGTCCCGATGCAGCAACAGGAGGGCATCTCCCGCATGGAGCAGGCAGCAGAACTAGGCTATCTTCCCGCCGCATACCAGCTCTTCAAAACCTATACCAAGGGCTCAGGAGTCCCGGCAGATGAGTCCAAAGCCCTCCGCTACGCCCGACTGCTGGCAGACAAAGGCGAGGATGCGCAGATGGCCTATGTTGTCGCGGATGCTCTCTTCACCGGCAAGGGCGCGGAAAAAGATGAGAAAACGGCGTTGCATTATCTGGAGCAAGCCGCCGCACAAAATGTGCCCGCAGCCATCTACCACCGTGGCTGGCGACACCAGGAAGCAGGAAAGGCAGAAGAAGCCCTCGCGGATTACCGCCGCGCAGCCTCCATGGGACATGCAGATGCCGCCGTGCAGGCCGGCACGATGATGCTCTACGGCAAGGGAGTGGAAAAAGATGAATCCAGCGGTCTGAACTATCTCCAGCGCGCGGCCGAGCAGCTCCGTTCCCCCTTTGCTCCCTACGAACTGGCAAAATACTATGACAGCATCGGTGAATCCGACCTCGCCGATGATTACTACATCATGGCCTCTGACAGAGGACTGGCTGCCGCCATGGCGCGGCGCGGGCTTCTCCATCTGATTCCCTTCTCCGGGCTGCGCTGGGGGCCCACGGAAACCTACCGTTGGTGGCGAGAGGGCAGCGAGGCCGGGGACGAGTCCTGCACACTCTATCTGCGCCTCTACCTTTACGTTTTCATCCCGCTGGTGCTTCTGTTGGTCTTCGGGCTGCCTATTCTGCTGGTACGCAGCCTCCACAAGACCTCTGCCCATGAGCTTGCAGACAAAGATGACGGCAAGCAACCGTAACAGCGCCATCGCACGCATCAGCCGGCCATGCGGCAGCGGCGTATCCTCTGCACCGCGCGGGCAATAAACGGAAGTTCAAACGCCGGAAATCCGGTATCTCGCACGGGAACAAACCATATCCCGCCGCGAAGGGGCAACTTAATTCTTGCAAAGGTCTGCCTGTTATGCTAGGCTTTCACCATGTTCAGATCTTTACTTTTAACGGCCCTGACCTGCGGTCTGGTCGGAGCAACAGAAACTTTCGAAAAGCTGCCGTCCGGAGCACTGAGTGAGGGAAACATCGGCTACGGCACGCTTAAGGCTGAAAGCGGTCATGCGGAAATCAACCGCGGACACGGCCGCAACAGTGAGCAGGCGCTCCGAATTCTCGGCGGCACCGGCCATAGTGTCTCACTCCTTCTCAGCAAGCCGCTGACGCTGGAAACACCGGGGCACTGCTGGATTGAGCGCTGGACCGGCCGCGCCCCGTTTAATCTGCGCGTCATGGCCATTACCCCCGCCGGTGAACAGGAAATTGCCTCTCTCTCTACTCTTGGTACAGGCGGCTACAAACACCAGCTCAAGTGGACAACTCCCGCCGGCACCACCGCCCTGATTTTCAAGGCAGACACGGCAGAGGGCGGCGGCGTCCTCATCGATGACCTCTGCATCATGGACGGTCCCATGACTGTAAAAAGCGTCGATTTCCGCAACCCGGGCGAATTCCCCATGATGAAACGCGCCCCGCACAACCCGGTGCTGGCTCTCGATATTGAGAGCGAGGGTTCCCAGGACCCCAAAGTAGTCAGCAAAGTAGTGCTGAAGGTGTCCGATCCGGCACATGTTGCCAATGTCACCCTCCGCAGCGGAGACTCCACCGGCGTGGAGCTGCGGGAAGGCAAGGTATACGGGCAGGGTATTCCCCGCGCAGACGGCACGGTTGTCATCAACTCCGATGAAACGCTCTCCGGCGGCGAAAATCACCTCTGGATTGACGTACAGCCGGCAGGCGGTGCCCCCGTAGGCTCCACCATCACTTTCAGCAACGTCAAACTCACCATCGACGGCAAGGAATATAGCCCGGAGCAAGCTCCCGTCACCCAGAGAGTCGGCATCATGCTCGGCATGCCCGGTGAAAACGTGGCTAACCAGCCGAACGATGCCAGCCCGCGCCACTGCATCGCCTTCCGTATTCCCGGACTCATCCGCACCAAATCCGGAGCCTTGGTCGGTTGCTTTGATGCCCGCTACCACCACGAGGGGGACCTCTGCGCGGATATCGATGTGGCCACCGTCCGCTCCACGGACGGCGGGCAGACATGGACCCTTCCGGAAGTATCCATGGATGCCGGTCCCGGCCACAACAACGGCTGCGGCGATCCCTGCATCGTGCAGGACAACACCGGCCGCATCTGGCTGCAATCCTTGGTTTGCCATTTCTCCGGCGGCGCTTCGCTGAACGTCTCCAAAACCGGCTGGGACAAGGACAAGACCGGCCAGTGGGGCATGGTGTATTCGGATGACGACGGCATCACTTGGAGCAAGGAATACGTGAACCCCACCCGCCAGATTAAAAAAGACGAATGGAACACCATTCTGGCAGGTCCGGGCAACGGCATCGTCACAAGCAAAGGCGTCATCGTCTTCCCCGCTCAGATTTGGCAGAACAACGCCAATCCCCGCTCCATGAGTACCATCTGCTATTCCACAGATGGCGGTAAGAACTGGGCATACGGTAACGGCGTGCCCCACCGCACCTCCGAATGCCAGGTGGTCGAGCTGCAGGACGGATCCATCATGATTAACTGCCGCAACGAGACTTGGGCAGGCAAGCGCGTGGTATACGTCACCAAGGACCTGGGCAAGACCTGGGAGCCGCATGAAACCAACTGCAGTGCTCTGGTAGAACCCACCTGTCAGGCCTCCATCATCTCCGTGGACTCTCCCAAGTACGGGCGTCTGCTGCTCTTCTCCAACCCGAAGAAGTACCCCCGCAGCGTCATGACCGTGCGCGCTTCCAAGGATGACGGCAAAACTTGGAACGAAGGTCTGCTCTATGACACCCGCCGCTGCATGGGCTACTCCTGTCTCGCCATGGTAGATGACAATCACGTCGGCGTCATCTATGAGACTTGCCATAACAACGGCAAGAACGGTAACCGCGGCATCGGTTTCATCATCCTTCCTCTGGATGATATCGTCAACGCAAATTAACACCCTTTTTTCATCTGACTCTCCGGCTGTATTCAACCCGAATACAGCCGGATTTTTTTCTTTTCATTCAGCGCAGAGCTGATAGAATATCAACCTATGAAAAAACTTTTCCTCTCTTTGTTGGCTCTTGCTGTCGCGCTGCCCGGACATGCCGCGGAAACCCGCACCCTGCCCGCCCCCGTCATCACGGGCGGCATGCCGCTCATGGAAGCTATCAACGCCCGTCACTCTGCCCGCAATTTCTCTGCCCGTCCGGTGGATGACCAAACGCTGGGCGAAATTCTCTGGGTTGCATGGGGACAGAACACCCGCGGCAAACGCACCATCCCCACCGCTCGCAACCTGCAGAACATGCAGCTCTACCTCGCCACCCCGGAGGGTGCATGGAAATACCATGGTTCCACTCACTCTCTGGAAAAGGTAACGGATGAAAACCTCATCCCTCACTGCACCCGGCAGGATTACGTTCCGGAAGCACCCGTCCACCTCATCTATGCCATTCAGGACAACACCCGCGGCCACAACCACGTCGGCTCCGCCTACCAGAACGTCTACCTCTACGCTACATGGAAAGGGCTCTCCTGCGTCATTCGCGGCATGATTGATATCCCCGCCCTCAACAAGGCTCTCCGCCTTCCTGCGGGAGAAACCGTGGCACTCCACCAGTGCCTCGGCTGGCCGGAAAAGGCAAAATAAGGCATTGATAATGGTGCAGGCATTCCTCCTGCACACAGCGCAGCATTGACAAATCTGCCCCCTTGAGGCACAATAGGGGGTAGACAGACAGATGATTACTTTCACGAATCTTTCCCGCTCAGCCGAAATCGGCTCGAATTGTTACATGGTGGATATGGATGGAGTCCGCATCATTCTGGACTCCGGCATGCACCCCAAAAAGGAGGGGCATGAGGCCCAGCCGGATTTCAGCCTCATCGGCGCCGCTACACCGGATACCATCTTTGTGACACACGCACACCTGGACCACATCGGCACGCTGCCGGTGCTGCAGGATAAGCACCCCTCTGCCGAGGTCATCATGACAGATGCCACCGCAACCGTGGGGCTGGCCATGCTGCACAACTCCGTCAATGTGATGACGGCCAAGCGTGTGCAGGAAGGCATCATCGAGTACCCCTTCTACACCCACCCGGAGCTGGATTACGCAGCCCGCTGCTGGATGCCGCGGCCGTACGGTTCCCCCTTCCGCATCGGGCGACGCGGGGATGTACTGGCCACGCTGCACGATGCCGGTCATATTCTGGGTTCCTGCGGGGTGGAGCTGGAATCCGTCTCCGGCACAACAATTTTCTACACGGGTGATGTGCAGTTTGACCACCAGACCATCATCCCCGGCGCTAAATTCCCGGAGAGCGGCATTGATATCCTCATCATGGAATGCACGCACGGGCTCAAAGACCGCCCGGCTGAATACACCCGTGCGGCAGAAATGCGCCGCTTTGCCGCCGCCATTCGCGAGACGCTGGAGAACGACGGCGCGGTGCTGATTCCCGTCTTTGCGCTGGGCAAGAGCCAGTGTCTGCTGCGAGAGCTGGCCCGATTCAAGGAACAGGGGCTTATTCCGAACGCGCCGCTCTATTTCGGCGGGCTGAGCGCCAAAGTTACCGCGCTTTATGATAAGCTGGCAGATGAAACCCCGCGCATGGAACCGGGGCTGCGGCTGCGCGACATCACGGAAACGCACGGACTCCCCAAACAGGGCAAGGCGCCGCTCGTGGCATCACCGGGCAATATCTATCTGGTCTCCAGCGGCATGATGAGCGAACACACCGTCTCCCACAACATTGCAGAACAAATTGTGACGCACCCGAAAGATGCCATCCTCTTTGTGGGCTACAGTGACCCCGATTCTCCTGCCGGCAAAATCAAAGCAACCCCCCACGGTGAGCAGGTGCGGCTCCGCGAAAAAGGCGGGCAGGCATACCCGCTCAACTGCCGCGTGGAGAGTTTCGACTTCTCCGGGCACGCCACCCGCGAGGCGCTGGTGGACTATGCCCGCAGGCTTGCCCCCAAAAAGGTGCTGCTGGTGCACGGCGACCCGGAGGCTATGGAATGGATGCGTGGAGCCATCAGCTCCGCCCTGCCGGAGACAGAGGTGCTGATTCCCCTGCCCGGCCAACCCTGCCGCTTGGATTGGGCCCGCAACACCTGAGGAGCCCTCACGACTCCTCACTCATCATCCCGGTTTCCAGATAGTATTTCAGCCACGTGTCAAAAGCCGCGGCCGGGGCAAAGAGGTTGTCCGCATAGAAGCGGGTGAATTCTTCGGAGGCATCGTAGGGATAGACCATCAATTTATCACGGTTGCACCACGCCACCCCACCCAGCGGCATGTCCACGTATTTGCTCAGCAATTCCTGTGCCACAGGGTGCTGCGCAAAGGGGGAATCCGCCACCGCGCGATGCACCAGCTCCGGAGCCGTTGAATAAGAGCCCCCGTTCAACACAAAGAAACCAAGCCACCCCTCCGGCGTGAGCACCAGCTCCAGCGAGTGCTCCGTATTGTACCAGAACGCGTAATCCGTCTCCAGCGTCATCTCGCCGAGCTCCTCCGGCAAAGCGGCATGCAGCTTCTCCAGATTCCGCCGAAAATCCGGGGCAAACTCCCCCTCAAAAATCCCCGGTGCCGCCGGTAAGGCAGGCGTGCGCTTCAAGTGAGCCAGCTTCAGAGTCCACCATCCGGCCAACACCCCGACAGCCGCGAAAAACAGGCCCAGCAGCAGCGGCAACCACACGGCTGTTCCCAGCGCTTCTCTGTTTGCCCAGGAAAAATACGCCACAGCGCCCCCGGCCAGAGCCATCAAAAGAAAGGGTTGCACATTCGGTCCGCTCTGTTCTTCATCTCGTTCTGCCATAACGCCGCGCATCATAGTGCATTCTGCCCGCACCTGCAAGCTTAATTTCTTCTCTTTGCGCAACTCAAGCCCGTGCGTGTTCCAAAGTTTGGGTAAAGGGTTCGGCAAATGGAAAGTTGTCGGGGAGATGTTCGCTCTGACGAGCGAAGAGAAATTCTCGCCAGCGGCTCGAGCGAAATTCGGCTTTCGCCGAGCGAAATTAACAGCTTACGCTGTCAGCGAAATTGCTGCCTCCGGCAGCAGTGATAGAGTTCCGCAGCCCTGCGGGCTGCCATTCTTTTTCACTACCGCCGGGACGGCGGTAATTTCGCTATCCACACAGTGGATAATTTCGCTCATGGCTACAGCCATGAATTTCGCTGCCCGTCAGGGCAATTTCGCGTGTGGGCTTGCCCGCACATCTTCCCCCCGACAATTTCCCATCTCTTTGTCGAGAAGCTCTTGGAGCCACGTATGACACAAGCCGGAACGGCAAGAGAAAGAGTTTGCAATTTAGCGGATTTTGTGTATACTCCCCGCGCATGCTGACCATCAAGAAACTGACCAAGGCCCACGCCGGGCGAACGCTATTCTACGAAACCGAGCTCGTGGTGAACTGGGGCGAGCGCATCGCACTGGTGGGGCCGAACGGCGCGGGCAAATCCACCCTTTTCCGCATGATTCTGGGAGAGGATTCCCCGGATGAAGGCCAGATTCTCATGGATGATTACGGTGTGGTGGGCTATCTGCCGCAGGAAGCGGGCGACCCGTCCGATCGCACGGTGCTGGAGATTGCCATGAGCATCACCCCGGAAATGGGACATGCCATCCGCACGCTTCAGGAATGCGAAAAGAAGGGGGACAACTCCAGCGATGCCTATGCGGAAGCCATGGATGTGTTCATCTCACACGATGGTTACCAGATTGAGCCGAAAGCCAAGCGAATTCTCAAAGGGTTGGCATTCAAGGATGAAGATTTCCACCGTCCGGCCCGCGAGATGAGCGGTGGCTGGGTGATGCGCGCGCATCTGGCGCAGCTGCTGGTGGCAGAGCCGGATTTGTTGATGCTGGACGAACCGACAAACCACCTGGACCTCATGAGTCTGCTGTGGTTCCAGCGCTATCTGATGAATTATCCCGGCGCTATTTTCATGATTTCCCACGACCGCGATTTCATGGACACGCTGGTGGAGACGGTGTACGACATCGAAAACGCCGAGCTGGTGCGCTATTCCGGCAACTACACCCGCTTTCTGGAGCTCAAGGAGCAGCGCTACGAGCTGCAGCTGGCCGCCTGGCGCAACCAGCAACGCGAAATCGCCCACTTTGAGTCCTTTATCGAGCGTTTCCGCTCCGTGGCCTCCAAAGCCGCCCAGGTGCAGAGCCGCATTAAGCAGCTGGAAAAGATGCGCCGCCTTGAGAAACCGAAACAGGGCCGCAAGCTCTTCAAGTTCATCTTCCCGCAGCCGCCGCGCAGCATGCAAAAGGTGATGGAGCTGGAAAAAGTGGGCCAGAGCTACGGTGAGAAGCGCATCTACCGCAATCTGGATTTGCTGATTGAGCGCGGCGACCGCATCGTGCTGGTGGGTCCCAACGGCGCAGGCAAATCCACCCTGCTCAAGATTCTGGCCGGTGTTGTTCCCATTGATGAGGGCACCCGCACGCTGGGCACCACCACCCGCATCGGCTATTTCTCCCAGATGCGCTCCGAAAACCTGACACCCAACTTCACGGTGCTGGAGGAAATCATGAACGCCAACCCGGAGCTGCGAGAAGAAGAAGCCCGAGGCATTCTCGGTTCCTTCCTCTTCCGCCGTCTGGATGTGGAAAAGCGCGTAGAAGTGCTCTCCGGCGGTGAGAAATCGCGTCTGAGTCTGGTGAAGTTCCTGGTTAACCCGCCCAACCTGCTGCTCATGGATGAGCCCACCACCCACCTCGACCTCATGAGCGTGGAGGCCCTCTCCCAGGCGCTCAAGAACTACGAGGGAACGCTCGTATTCATCTCGCACGATGTCCACTTCATCCGCGCACTGGCAGAAAAGACGCTGCACATCAATCAGGGTGTCGTCACTCCCTATGCCGGCGGCTATGATTACTATCTGGAGAAATCCGGCATCATGGATGACGCCAATGCCATGGACGTCTGACGACGATATCTTTAGGCAACCATCGGTTATCGGGCAAGTTTTTTGACATCGGGTCACACCCGACTGTCCGCCGATGTTACGTCAGAGAAGCTCTTTCAATGACTGCAGCAGATAGGAAGAATCTGCTGCCAGCAGAGCTTCCTCGCCACCGGGAAAACGGAGCCGCCAGCGCATGGCGGCAGAGAGCAACTGCAGATACTGCTCCGGAGCCTCCTCTGCGGCTACCGTAAACACAACCAGCCGCGCCTCACCACTGCCCCAGGAAATCCCTTTCCGACAGCGAGCCACATACATTGCCGCCGCGGGAGAACCACTCACACGCGCATGGGGCACTGCCATACCACGTCCCACATAGGTGGGTTCGCTCTCTTCCCGCAACATAGCAGCCGACTCCACAACAGCACTATCAACACCAAGCTGCCGCGCCACCTCATGGGCAAGCAGGAGCACAACCTCCGCCGCGGACATTGTCTCCGACAGCTCCTCTGCCCTCACCATCAGTAACGGGGATTCAACGGTGGCATTCATACAACGCGACGAACAGTACCACACACAAACCCGCTCCGCAAGACATTAAGCCTATACTGACAAACAAAGCACCCGGCAGGAAAACCTGCCGGGTGGTAAAATACGGTTGAAGCGCAGAACTATCAGGCGAACACGCCCACAGCCTCGGAAGCGCAGGCAAGCATGTAGTCGCGGTTCAGCTTGGCGATGTTGTCCACGGAGATACCCTTCGGGCAAGCAGCCTCGCACTCGTACTGGTTCGTGCAATTGCCGAAGCCCATGGCATCCATCTGGCGCACCATGGCGAGCACGCGCTTATTCTTCTCCGGGTGGCCCTGGGGCAGCAGATTGAGGTGTGCAGCCTTGGCAGAGGTGAAGAGCATGGCGGAGCTGTTCTTGCAGCTGGCCACACAGGCACCGCAGCCGATACATGCAGCGGCGTCGAAAGCGGCATCAGCCGTCTTCTTGCGCACGGGCATGTTGTTGGCGTTCGGAGCGGAACCGGTACGCACGTCCACGAAACCGCCGGCGGCGATGATGTTGTCCAGAGCCGTACGGTCTACCACAAGGTCACGCAGCAGAGGGAATGCGCGAGCGCGGAAAGGTTCAATCCACACCGTGTCACCATCCTTGAACTGGCGCATGTGCAGCTGACAGGTGGTCACGTGCTTGCCGCCGTGGGGCACACCGTTGATGGTCAGGGAGCACATACCGCAGATACCCTCGCGGCAGTCATGGTCGAAGTGAATCGGCTCAATGCCGTCCTTCACCAGCCCCTCGTTCACGATGTCCAGCATCTCCAGGAAAGAGGCCTCCTCGGGGATGTTGGTAGCCTTGTAGGTTTCGATGCGCCCCTGAGCCTGAGCGTTCTCCTGGCGCCAAACCTTGAGCGTAAGATTAAGATTTGCCATAATAAGTGTATGCTTAAAGGTTAATATCTATTACTTGTAGGAACGAATAGCCAGGTGGACATTTTCGAAGGTCAGATTCTCCTTGTGAAGAACGGGAAGCTCACCCGTGCCCTTGTACTCCCAGCAAGCCACATAGGCAAAGTTGGCGTCATCGCGCTTGGCTTCACCGTCAGCCATCTGGTGCTCAAGACGGAAGTGAGCACCGCAGGATTCCTCACGGTTGAGAGCGTCGTAGCACAGCACCTCGGCGAAGTCGAGGAAGGCAGCCACGCGCCAGGCTTTCTCCAGCTCCATGTTCATCCCCTCGGTAGAACCGGCAACCTTCACGTTGCTCCAGAACTCGTCGCGGATGCCCGGAATCTTCTCGATGGCTTCCATGAGGGATTCCTTCGTACGGCCCATACCAACCTTGTCCCAGACCAGCTGGCCGAGCTCACGGTGGATTTCGTCCGGGGTGCGGGTACCCTTCACATTCATCATCTTGTTGATGCGCTCCTTCACAGCGTCCTCAGCCTCCTTGAATTCGGGGGCGGCGGTGGTGATGCTGCCGGGCTTCTGCGTGGTGAGATAGGTGGGCAGCGTGGAAGCAATGACGAAGTAACCGTCGGAGAGGCCCTGCATCAGAGCGGAAGCACCGAGGCGGTTGGCACCGTGGTCGGAGAAGTTGGCTTCACCCAGAACATGCAGACCGGGGATGGAGGACATGAGGTTGTAGTCCACCCACAGACCACCCATGGTGTAGTGGGAGGCGGGGTAAATCATCATGGGCTGCTCGTGCGGGTCAACAGCGGTGATTTCCTCGTACATCTCAAAGAGGTTGCCGTACTGACCGTCAATCCACTCCTTACCCATGCGGGCAATGGCGTCCTTGAAGTCAAGGAACACACCGCGGCCGGTAGCGGCCACACCACGCTCATCGTCGCAGGCTTCCTTAGCGGCGCGGGAGGAGATATCACGCGGAGCCAGGTTACCGAAAGACGGGTACTTGCGCTCCAGATAGTAGTCGCGATCATTCTCGGCCACATCGGAGGGCTTCATTTCGCCCTTGCGAATCTTCTCTGCAACCTCGCGGCTCTTGGGAACCCAGATACGGCCGTCGTTACGCAGGGACTCGGACATAAGGGTGAGCTTGGACTGGTAGTCGCCCTTGACCGGAATGCAGGTGGGGTGAATCTGCGTGAAGCAGGGGTTGGCAAAGTAGGCACCCTTCTTCCAGCAGGCGCAGGCAGCACCCACGTTGCAGCCCATAGCGTTCGTGGAAAGGAAGAACACGCGGCCGTAACCACCGGTAGCCAGCAGCACGGTATCACCGGCATAGCTCTTGATTTCGCCGGTCACCATATCGCGCACCACGATACCCTTGGCATGACCGTCCACGACCACGAGGTCGAGCATTTCGGTGCGGGGGTGCATCTCGATGTGGCCCTTGCCGATTTCCTTCTCCATGGCCTGGTAGCAACCCAGCAGGAGCTGCTGACCGGTCTGACCGCGGCTGTAGAAAGTACGCTTGAGCTGGGAACCACCGAAGGAACGGTTGTCCAGCAGACCGCCGTATTCGCGACCGAAGGGAACACCCTGAGCCACGCACTGGTTGATGATGTCGCAGGACACCTCAGCCAGACGATACACGTTGGCCTCACGGGCGCGGAAGTCGCCACCCTTCACGGTGTCGTAGAAGAGGCGGTACACGGAGTCACCGTCGTTCTGATAGTTGTGAGCGGCGTTCACACCACCCTGAGCGGCAATGGAGTGAGCGCGGCGGGGGCTGTCCTGGTAGCAGAAGCACTTCACGTTGTAGCCCTGCTCAGCCAGCGTGGCAGCGGCAGAACCGCCGGCCAGGCCGGTACCCACCACCAGCACGGTGTACTTACGGCGGTTATTGGGGTTGATGAGCTTGGCCTCGCGCTTGTACTTGGTCCACTTCTGCTCGATGGGACCGTCCGGAATGCAGGAATCCGGCATGTAGTCGCTTACGGGAAACTTGATGTCGTTCATAAGTGTCTGTCAGAGTGAGAAATTACTTGAGGATACCCGTGAGCACAGCCACCGGGATGGAAATGAAACCGCCGCAAACCACAAGGGCGAAGAGAACGGCAACCAGATTGTAGAGCGGGCGCACCTTGCGGGTGGCAAGGCCCAGCGTCTGCAGAATGGACTGCACACCGTGGCGCACGTGCATGAACAGGCAGCAGATAGCCACAATGTAGAAGAGGGAGCACCATACGTTGGAGAACGCAGCAATGATGTGATTGTAGCAATCATGCGGGTCACCGTTAACCGTCAGCTGCCACAGGTGGAACACCAGGAAGCAGAAAATCATCACACCCGTGAGCACCATCGTGCGGGAGGAAAGCGTAGCCTTGAGCGTACCCTCCTTCTGGTAGTGCGTGCGGGCGGTCACGTTTTCGTACTTGAGCACCAGCGTGAGCACCACATGCACCAGCAGAATGGCAAGAAGACCCAGGCGGATAGCCATGAGCAGCCAGGCAGGCATGGTGTGCAAACCGGTTGCGTATGCATCAATCCAAGAGGGCTCACCGGCACCGGGATTTCCACCGTAGATGGTCATGTTACCGGCAAGGTGTCCCACGAGGAACAGGAGGAGGCACGCCCCGGTAAGCGCCACAAGAATCTTGCGGCCGATGGAGGACGTGACAAACTTACATGCTGTCGTGATAATGTCGTTCATAAGTGCAATAACGTCTTTGCGTGAATAACCATACTCCATCCCGCTGTAAAATGCAAGCACCAACTGCCCACATGGGGCAAAAAATGCCCGTCAGAAGCCCGGTTGCCACACCAAGAGTGCCGCCATGAGGGCCAACAGGAGGGCAAATACCAGGTCTACCCAGGCAGAATAGCGGGCATACAAGCGGCGCAGGAGCGCCCACTGCAGCAGCCCACTCCAGAGCATCCAACCGGCCTGCCCCGCCAAGGCCATGCTGACCACCAGCGCCGGCTCAAACCAGCCGTAGGTATCCCCGAATGCCTGCAAGGGCCCTAGGCAGAGCCCGCAGATGAAAAGCGTGCATTTGGGGTTGAGGATATTGCAAAGGAAGCCCTGTCGGAGCAAGCGCAGCAGTGGCTCACAGGCGGTGGCTTCCTGCTGAATCTCCGCAGAGGCTCGAAAATGCCGCGGCATGATTTTCCATGCCAGATACAGGAACCAGCCTGCCGCCGCCCAAAGCAGCCAGCGGCTCCACTCCTGCTCCAGCAGCCAGCGACCGGCCACGCAGACGATGCAAAGCTGAATGGTGATACCGATGGTGATGCCCATCACCACGGCACAGGCGGCGCGGAATCCCTGCGCCAGCGAGGTGCGCACCACGTAAAACAAATCCGGCCCGGGACTGAGCTGGGAAATAATCAGCAGAAGAGAAATGGAAATCAGGCTGACGACTGCCTCGGTCATGCCTCACCTCCCTCAAAAGCCGGCAACGGCACCACGGCATTGGACGGCAGGGGGAACTTGCGCTGTATCACATGCTCGGAAAGCGGCTGCGACTCCGTGTAAACCGCGCGGAACATCTCCATCTTGGCATCTATATCATCCGCATGGTGCAGCGCCAGCGCCTCCGGGGTCTTGGGCACTACGGGAGAGCCGTATTCCAGCGTACCGTGGTGGGAGGCTATCAGGTGCAGCAAGTGCAACCGAACCTGCTCGGTGGCCGGAGCGAGCGACTTCCACTCATCGCGCCGCTCAGCGGTGAGCATCAGCCCCCACAGACGGTTCACCAGCTCGATTCCCACCGGAATATGGCCGAGCAACTCCCCAGCCAAAGAATAGGGCATCACCAGGCTGTGCTCCTCGTACACGTTCTCCCACATCTTGCCACAGTCGTGCAGCAGGGCCCCCGCCAGCACCAAATCGCGATTGAGCGAGGGGTAAGCGCTGCAGAGAGCATCCGCCACACGCATGACAGAGGCCACATGCTCCACCAAGCCGCCACGGCGGGCGTGGTGATTCACCCGCGCGGCACCGCTACGGCGAAAGCGCGCGCCGTATTTCTCCGTCACAGTTTCGCAGAGCGTGCGCAGACGCGGGTCGCGCATGGAGGCAATGAGAGCAAGGATACCCGACCAATCCTCCTTCTGTCGGGCACAGAGTTCCGGGCTGCCGGAGAGCATCTGCTCCTCTTCCTCCGGCGTCAGGCAGCGGCAATCCAGCGCCGCACCGTTCAAACCATATTCATTCACGCTCCAGTTGCCCGTCACAGCAATGGCATCATTGGGCTGCAAGGCATTGAACGCCGGATGCCAGGGAGCATTGTCCCAGATTTTAAGCGAAAAGGAACCGGCCGCATCTGCCAGTTCCACTTCCAGATAGGGCTTCCCGGTCTTGGTGGTCTTGGTGAGCTTTTTTGTCACCTGCACCATCACCGTGCCCTGCACTTCTGCCACCGTGGCTTCCGCGGTGAGCTGCTGAATACTGCCGAAGTTCATACGCGGAGAGGCAGACGGTGGATAATGACCGCAATCGCTCAGTTCTGAGGAGCAGGTGCAGGCTGCTCAGCGGGAGCTGGCGTGACCAGATTCTCCAGATTTTCCACAGCCGGAGCTGCAGGAGCGTCGGCGGGAGCCTCCGTAGCCTCTGCGGGAATCACGGCAGGCGTAGCGCCCTCGCGGCCCAGCTCAGACTTCTGCTGCTGGAAGCGCATGTTCATGAGCAGCGCCAGCACAAAGCAGAGAATCATGAAAAGAGAGCCGAAAAACACCGTACCTTTCTTGAGTACGTCCGTGGTCTGGGCACCAAAAGCCTGATCTGTCATCTGCGCGCCGAAAGCCGCGCCGAGACCTTCCTGCTTCGGGCGCTGCATCAGCACGACAAGCAGCAGCAGGGAGCAGACAATGAGAAGAAGGGCGAATACGATGTAGATGGATGCGTTCAACATGGCGGTGATTGTAGCTTAAAATGGTTCGTTTGTAAAGGGATTCAGCCGATAATTTCGTTCAGCTCGTTGCAAATGACACGCTTGGGCACAATGGGCTTGTCATCCAGAGCAAAGCTCATGATAATGATGCGCTCTCCCTTTTTGATGAGATGAGCCGCTGCGCCGTTCACAATAATCTGGCCGGTTCCGGGAGGACCTACCAACACATAGGTTTCAAAGCGGTTACCGGAAGTAACGGACGCTACCAACACCTTCTCACCCGGCCAGAGTCCGGCGGCTTCCACCAAATCCTGCGGAATCTCGATACTACCCTCGTAATCCACATCACCGCGGGTGACCATGGCTCGATGAATCTTCGATTTGAGCTGTGATACTAGCATGACTTCTTTGCGAACGGGCAGCTATCAAACTACTTTTCCATGAAAAGGTCAAGACAAATTCGCGCCAGTTCGGGCAAAGGCTGACCCCAAAGCAGATTTTTCTTGCATCCACGGACATTCGGAGTAGAATGACAGGCAGCAAAAATCACATTCGCATGAAGTTCAAACGCTCACTTTTCCCCCTCATTCTGCTCACCGGAAGCCTGTTCCCCTCCTGCCAGCAAGGCGGCATGGTTAACGAGGAAATGCTCCGCGAAACCATCAACTGCACCCGCATCGCCGTGACCCCCCACCAACCGGCGTGGGTGAGTGAGCAGGAAGACATCCACCTGCTCTCTGCGGCTGATTTATTGAAAGTAAAGAGCATTCTCCGCAACGGCGATGCCCGCTATGTGGCAGAAAAATACTACCGTGATGAAGAAGGTGGCAACCGCGACGATTCCTCCTCTGAGCTGTTCTACCTGTACGGAGACAATGCACAGTGTCTGGGCGGACGCGTAGTCAATGAGCAGGTCTACATGGATGATTTGGACATTGAGGAAGCTCAGCGCATCGAGCTGTACAACATCCTGAAGCCCTACCTGAAAAAGCTGCCGAAAGATCCGGAATGAATCTACCCCCCTGGCAACAGCTGGATGCCGCCGCAGAGGAACTGCGCCGCATGCAGCCGGACATCCGCGGCACCGTCCACCCGCTCGCCGTGGTGGAGGGCGTGCTGCAACTGGGCGAAGGCTCGGAAATCCGCCCCGGCACGGTCATTGAGGGGCACGTTCGCATCGGCAAGGGCTGTAAAATCGGACCGAATGCTTACCTGCGCGGAGAAACCACCATCGGCGACAACTGCATCATCGGCAACGCCGTTGAAATAAAGAGCAGCATCATCGGAAACGACGTCTTTATCTCCCACCTCAGCTATGTGGGCGATTCCGTACTGGGGAATGACATCAATGTGGGCGGCGGCTGCATTTTCAGCAATTTCCGGCATGATGCCGGGGAAATCCGCATGCCCTGGCAGGGCGAACTCACCCCCACCGGACGCAACAAACTCGGCTGTGCTATCGGCGACCACGCCCGCATCGGTTGCAAGAGCGTCATCCTCCCCGGCCGAGTCATCCCGCCGGGCGTCCACACCGAACCGGGAGCCGTCATCCGCTGACCCGCTTCCCATAGGTGCCGATGTTGGATTTTCTCTCCAACTTTTGGAAATAATTACTTGAAAACGGATAAATAATATGATAAAGAAAGAGTGTCTATGAAAAAACTTCTTTCTATCGCAAGCATTCTGGCTGTTCTTGCCGGTACGGCATCTGCAGCTCCCTATTACCTGCCCTCTCCCCAGTACGGCGCGCTGACTCCCTACGACATGCAGCCGGTGTACGCTATCGATGCCACCTACGCTGTGGGTGATAACGACATGATTGACACCTACGGTGTGCGTGGCAGCTTCAACCTGTACAACGATGCCGAGGGTACGTTCCGCCACCAGTTCAACGTGGGAGTGGGCTATGAGTACGGCAGTGACAAGGTTCACAACATCGATACTGATGTCTACCTGATTCCCATCACCGCCGGATACGATATCAACATCGGCCTTACGGACGATATTTTCCTGACCATCGGCGGCAAGGCCGGTTACAGCATGGGCGAAATTGAGACCGACGGCGTTTCCGATAACATCAACGGCTTTACGTTCCGCGTGGGCGGTGGCCTGAAGATTCAGTGCAGCGATGCCGTCTACGTCCGCGCCGGTTATGAGTTCGGTCGCACCTTCACGGATCCGAGCAACATCGGCCAGCACATCATCTCTATCGGTGTGGGTTGCCAATTCTGATTAGGGCTGCTCTCGATTCTTTTCTCACCGGATTCCGCATGGAATCCGGTGTTTTTTGTTTCGCTTCCGTGGCAGAAACGTCACATGACAGGCGGCTTTTTCGTCACCATATCCTGTTTGCATTCTTATCTCATTTCAGGCATGATATATGCGTCGGGAGGAAATGATTCCTCCGGCACAAGATGAAACAAAGACGAAAAGAAGACGATGAGAAATGAAATGGATATGCCGGATTTCTTCGCAGAGTTGAGCAGAAAGGTCATTGACCTGATGGCACGCACGCGAACGGCCCTATTTGAACTGGACAGCTGCCTGGCTCTGCGAATCAACGCTGAAAGTGACCTGCTCGGCCGAGAAGCTGCCAAAGCAGAAAAAAAATGCAACGCGGAGCTCATGAGTGGCTGCGGCGTCATCTCCCCGGAGCAGCGTTTTTACCTAGTAAAAGAAACTCAGCGTTGCAACCGACTGGGCAGAATCGTACACCAGATCCGAAACATTGCAACCTGCATTAGCGAAATAGCCGACAAGGTGGCGTGCAAGGATGTGCTGGCCTTCAAACCTCTGTTCCTGATGGCCGAGGTACAGTTGAAGGATGCCGTGCTTTCCATCCTGAGAAAGGATGAAGAATTAGCATTCGGCGTACGGCGGAAAGATGATGACCTGGATTCTCTGTATGCCACGGAGCTAGAAAACATCTTCCGGCAGGCATCGGACAATCTATTCTACGACTTCAGAACAGGAACCGGACTGCTGTTCATCTTGCGTGCTATTGAACGCATCGGTGACCACGCCAAACAGCTTGCCGTGCCCTCGTTTTACCGTCTTCAAGGCTAAAACTCTGCGGCATTCCTTTCAAATCAATCACAATTTCAGTCCAACGGACGAAGTCTTAATTGACTCTCGCGGAGAATTGTGGCATGATACACGCGTTATGTTAAAAGGTATTTCTCCTGTCATTTCTCCGAATTTGCTCAAGATTATGGCCGAAATGGGCCATGGTGATGAAATCGTTATCTCCGACGCACACTTCCCTGCCCACACGTTCAACAACACCGTCGTTCGGGCTGACGGCGTGGGAGCCGATGCCATTCTGGCGGGCATGATTCCGCTCTTTGAGCTGGATGCCTACGCCACCCCTGTAATCATGATGGCTGCCGTGCCGGGCGACACGCTGGATCCCGCAGTAGAGGCCAAGTACCGCGCCGCTCTCGGCTATGAGGGCGAGATTGAGCGCATGGAGCGCTATGCTTTCTATGACCGAGCCAAGGCTGCCTACGCCGTGGTCATCACCGGCGAAACCGCCAAATACGGCAACATCATCCTGAAGAAGGGCGTCACACCGATTGCCTAATACACCCCCATGTACCGCATCTGCAAATGCATTGAACTGGAGAGCGGGCACCTGCTCTCCAAACACCCCGGCAACTGCCAGTTCCCGCACGGCCACACCCGCAGCGTGGAACTGGTCTTTGCCGCAGAAACGCTGGATGACCATGAGATGGTCATGGATTTCAAGGCCATCGGCGAGATGATGAACGAGTTTCTGGAGCAGTTCGACCACGCGCTCTGCATGAACACCGCCGACCCCAACTATGAGGTCTTCCGCGGCATCTACGGCGACCGCATCATCCCCTTTGAGCAGATGGACCCCACCAGCGAGGCCATGGCTCACGCCGTCTTCCGTCATGCGCAGGCGGCTCTCAACAAAGCGAAATCCGGCGCCCTGCGCTACCCGGTGCGCGACTGTGTGAAGCTTGAACGTGTGCGCGTCTGGGAAACCAGTTCCTCCTGGGCCGAATACGGAGAGTAATTCCTTCCCCGACCATGCAGGAAGCTTGGCTCAAGCGCGATGAATCCAATCCGGATTTGGTCATCTTCATGCTCGGCTGGGCCGCCACGCCCAACGCCGTTTGCCACATCGACCCACCGGGCTGCGATGTGCTGGTCTGCTATGACCACCGCAGCATCGCACCGCTGGAGTCTTCCCGATTCACCCGCTACCGCCGCATCTACCTCTTTGCCTGGTCATTCGGCGTGTGGGTCAGCGAGCAATGCTGCCGGGAGCTTCCCCTGCACCGTGCCATCGCCCTGAACGGCACCCCCTACCCCGTCGAGCCTCGCTACGGCATGCGCCTCCGCGTTGTCCATCGCACCATGCGCACCCAAATCCGCAATGGCGGAGTCAACACCTTCTCTGCAGCAGGAGAGGAAGGGCGCTACATCCCCACCGGCCCCTACCCCGACCGAACGGCCGAAGAAAAGCTCGACGAGCTTAACCTGCTGGCAGAGTGGAGCAGCGCCGATTCCTCTCCCCACCTCCGCTGGGATGCCGCCTACATCGCCACACGGGATGAAATCTTCCCCCCGGATAACATGCGCGCCTGGTGGAATCCCCTCGGCCTCGGCACAGAGTTCGACAGCTTCCACTACCCCTTCTCCGACCCACAGCTCATCCTCAACGAGCTGAAATAAAGCCCCATTCTGCCAAGACTGTCAAGTGATGCGCACATTTTCACGGCAAGTGCGCTTTGGCCATGCACGTCCGGCTCAATAAGTACACTCCGCAAAACCGTGCGTACGGAAGATAGCGCGGACACGGTCGGCAAGCTCAGGCTCGGGAGGCTCAGCGTCTGCGAGGGTGTAATCCAGCCCGAGGTCCTGCCATTTGTAGCGGCCCATCTGGTGGAAGGGGAGCACATCCACCCGCTGAATGTTACCCAACCCGGAAGCATAGCGGGCAAGCGCCTCGATGTCGTTGAGCTGGTCGGTAAGCCCGGGGACAAGCACATAGCGCAGCCAGACGGGCTTTCCCAAGGCGGCCAGACGCTCGGCAAAGTCCAGAGTCGGTTGAAGGGGCTGTGCCGTTACCAACCGATACTGCTCCGGATTCCATGCTTTGATATCCAGCAGCACCAAATCCGTGAGGGCGAGAATTTCCTCGTCTGCGTTGCAGCCCAGATGCCCGGAGGTGTCCAAGCAGGTGTGCAGTCCCAGGGCCTTGCAGCCGCGCAGGATAGAGCGGGTGAATTCCGGCTGGAAAAGGGGGTCTCCGCCGGAGATGGTCACCCCGCCGCCGGCATTCACCAGAAAATCGCGGTAGCGGGATATTTCCTCCAGCACCTCCTCCGCGCTGCGCTCCGTTCCGCTGCGCTTGAAGGAAGTATCCGGATTGTGACAATAGCGGCAGCGCAGGCTGCACCCGGACAAAAACAGAATAAAGCGAATTCCCGGCCCATCCACGGTGCCGCAGGATTCCACGGAATGAACAAGACCCATGGGGATTGCGTTTTCTATTGTTAATTGTCAATAAAAAAGGAAGTTCGGCGGGCGTGTGCCCGCAGGTGTTGCCACCTGAGCCGACGGCTCCGAACTTCCTGCTTTAAAATAACCTTACCAATTACTTGGTGTGGAAGGTACGGCTGATGACTTCCAGCTGCTGCTCACGCGTGAGCTTGATGAAGTTCACCGCATAGCCGGACACTCGGATGGTGAGCTGCGGGTACTTCTCCGGGTGCTCCATGGCATCCATGAGCGTCTCGCGCTCCAGCACGTTCACATTGATGTGGTGGCCGGTAGCGGCAAAGTAGGCATCCAGCAGGGAAACCAGCTTGCCTTCGCGCTCTGCCTCATCCTTACCCAGAGCACCGGGAACGATGGAGAAGGTATAGGAGATACCGTCCTGAGAATCCTCGTAGGAGAGCTTGGCAACGGAGAGCATGGAAGCCACGGAACCATTCTTATCACGCCCGTGCATGGGGTTGGCACCGGGGGCGAAGGGTTCGCCGGCGCGACGGCCGTCCGGGGTATTGCCCGTCTTCTTGCCGTACACCACGTTGGAGGTAATGGTGAGGATGGACTGCGTGGGCATGGAGTTGCGGTAGGTGTGCAGCTTGCGAATCTTGTTCATGAAGTTGGTCACAAGCTCGCAGGCGATATCGTCCACACGCGGGTCGTTGTTGCCGTAGCAGGGGAAATCACCCTCCGTCTTGAAGTCCACAATGTAGCCTTCTTCATTGCGGATTGCGGTCACCTTGCCGTACTTGATGGCAGACAGGGAGTCCGCAGCCACGGAGAGGCCGGCGATACCGCAAGCCATGGTGCGCAGGATTTCCGGGTCATGCAGAGCCATCTCAATGCGCTCGTAGCAGTACTTATCGTGCATGTAGTGGATGACATTGAGCGCGTCGATATAGGTCTTGGCGAGCCAATCCTGCATCTTGTCGAAGAGCTCCATCACCTTGTCGTACTCCAGCACATCCCCCTCGTAACGCGGGGAAACGGGAGCCACCTGCTTGAACTTGACCTCGTCTACACCGCCGTTAAGAGCGTACAGAAGGCACTTGGCCAGGTTCGCACGGGCGCCGAAGAACTGCATCTGCTTGCCGATACGCATGGCAGACACGCAGCAGGCAATGCCGTAGTCATCGCCCCAGTACGGACGCATCAGGTCATCGTTCTCATACTGCACAGAGGAGGTCTCGATCGACACCTTGGCGCAGAAGCGCTTGAAGCCCTCCGGCAGCTGAGTCGACCACAGCACCGTCAGGTTCGGCTCCGGAGCCGGCCCCAGATTGTACAGCGTCTGCAGCATACGGAAGGAGCTGCGGGTGACCAGCGTGCGTCCGTCCTCGCCCATACCGCCGATGGATTCCGTCACCCATGTCGGGTCGCCGGAGAAGAGGTTGTTGTACTCCGTGGTACGGATGAAGCGGACCATACGCAGCTTCATGACGAAGTGGTCCATGAGCTCCTGAATCTCTGCCTCCGTGATGGTGCCCTGCTCCAGATCGCGGTTGAAGTAGATATCGAAGAAGGTGGACACGCGGCCCAGAGACATAGCGGCACCGTTCTGCTCCTTCACAGCGGCCAGGTAGCCCAGATAGGTCCACTGCACGGCCTCGCGGGAATTCGTAGCCGGGCGGCGCAGGTCGCAGCCGTAGGACTCACCCATCTGTGCCAGCTCATCCAGCGCACGAATCTGCTCGTTGAGCTCCTCGCGCAGGCGGATGACATCATCCGTCAGCACCAAATCCTCACGATCCTTCAAATCCTTGCGGCGGCAGGCAATCAGCTTGTCAATACCGTACAACGCCACACGGCGATAGTCGCCGATGATACGACCGCGGCCATAGGCATCCGGCAGACCGGTCACAATACCGGCAGAGCGAGCCGCGCGGATGGAGGAGGTGTAGGCATCAAACACGCCGTCATTGTGCGTCTTGCGCAGCTTCTTGAACGCATCCAGAGTCTTCTTGCTCATGGAGAAGCCGTAGGCCTCCAGCGCGTGGTGAGCCATACGAACACCGCCAAAAGGCATCAGAGCACGCTTCAGCGGAGCATCCGTCTGCAGACCGACGATGGTCTCCAGTTCTTTGTCGATATAACCCGGAGCATGGGAAATGATGGAGGACACCACCTCCGTATCAGCATCCAGCACGCCGCCGGCTTCAATCTCTTTCTTGAGCAAGTCCTTCACCGTGTCCCACAGCTTCTCCGTGCGGGTGGTCGGACCGGCCAGGAAATCATCGCCACCGGTGTACGGCGTGTAGTTCTGCTGAATGAAATCGCGCACATTGATTTCATTCTGCCACACACCCGGTTTGAACCCCTGCCATCCCTCGGGAGCGCAGGCCTTTACCTGTTCGTCTGTTGTCGTGCTCATATTTTGAATGATTTTTGGAACTTTTATAAATTATATTCGATAATTCTACCTGTTACAGACTTTCTCGTCACCCGACATCATAACAGAAGCCCATACTTTCTGTCAAGCGCATTCAGAATGATTCCAACAGAAATCTTCCGCTGGATTCACTGCACCACGTCTCTGTTCCGAGGCTCCTCGGCCATGCTTTACTTACCCCCCTCAGCCTTATAGCGGGCTATGGATTCATCCAGAATAGTTACCGCCTTTTCCACGCTGAAAAAATCGCCAACCTCGGTCTTTTTGTTCTGGAGTGTTTTGTAGGTCAGGAAGAAGTTCTGAATCTCCTGCAGATAATGCGGGGAGAGGTCCTGCACGGTGTTGATATGCTCATAGCGGGGGTCACCTACATTCACCGCCAGGATTTTCACATCCGGCTCACCGCAGTCAATCATATCCATCCCGCCGATAATGCGGCAATCCACATAGCAACCCGGAAACGTGGGCGCAGAAGTAAACACCAGAATATCCAGCGGGTCACCGTCCAGATAGCGTGTCTCCTCCACAAAACCATACTCCGCCGGATAGTATACGGAAGAATACAGCACCCGGTCCAGTTTGATTTTCCCGGTCTTTTCATCCACCTCGTACTTATTGCGGCTTCCCATGGGGATTTCAATGCGTGCTTCGACTATTCTCATGCTCCCATGCTAACAGAGCCGGTCAACGCCGTCAAGTGGATTTTACCCCGCGTTTTTCCGCCAGAATACATTTCGCGCAGATATATCGCCGCCATCTCACAAGACGAAGCAAAGAAACAGCCCCGGAGTAAAGATACCGGATAGAACGAAAAAGGGGCTTGCGGAGAGGGGCGATATATGGTTAGATATGGGGCGTACCTGCGCTTGACTATCAGAGCGCAGGAGAACACCCGGGAGGCGGCGGGAAGCCGCAGGAAATAGATGGGAAAGACGGTGAGAATCCGTCGCTGTGCCGCAACCGTATTGCCAGCACCGTTCGGTGGCTGCTGAGTCGGAATGCCAGCCCGGGGAGTTCGCCTGACCACAGGGGTGGCGATGCACCGCCCCGCGTCCCGGCCAACAACATGATACAAGAACACCATGCGCCCCTGTGGGGTGCTTTCCGAACTGTTGTGCCTGCCCTTTTGCTGGCAGGTGTGTGTCCCGTTGCCCCTGCAGCGGATGAAGTGAGCGCAGAAATGCCCGCCATCACGGTGTCGGCGCATGTCGGCAACGCCCTGGCCTATGACCGCACCGGGGTATCCGTCACCGTGCTGGATATTCCCGAGCTGAAAAAGGAGGGAATCTACACCGCAGCGGAGGCGATGACCACCGTACCCGGTGTCTACAGCCTGAGCGGCGGCGGCGAGAACCAACGCGGCAACATCTGCAATGTGGTGATACGCGGGCTGAGCAGCGGCGACAGCTTCATGCCGATGATTGACGGCATGCGGCTCTCCGGACTTTCCGGCAGCGGGATTCTGAGTTCCAATGTCATGGCGCGCACGAATCTCTTTGATTTGGGCACGCTGGAAGTGCTGCGCGGCGCGCAGGGCGCGACCTACGGCGGCACCTCCATGGCGGGAGTCATCTACATGGAAACCCCGAAAGGCAGCAAAGACAAGCCCGCCGTCACCCTCTTCAACGAAGGCGGCAGTCACGACTCCTACACCGGCAACGTCACCACACAGGGCGAACAGGACGACCTCTCCTGGTTCCTTTCCTCCACCTATGAGCATACCAACAACGATATCACTCTGGCAGACGGACGCAAAATTCCGGGCAAGCATGCCGGGCGCTACGAAAACTTTGCCCAGGCGCTGCGGCTGGATTATCAGGTGAACGATGAGGCCAAGCTGACCGCCACCTACCGACGGGAAGACGCCTCCTATCACTACGGAACGCTCTACGGCGTCACTCCCTATACCTTCCGCACCAATCTGGTGACGGCAAAAGGAGAAGTAAAGCTCAGTCATGCCTGGACAAGCAGCCTGATGGCGGGTTACTACGGCTCGGACTATATGCTGGGACACGGCTGGTACTCGGATTTGCGAAACGTGCAGTTGGAATGGCGCAACGCCTACCAATGGAACAAAGCTCACACAAGCACGGCGGGACTTTCCTGGATTCGCAACCTATACGACGTATCGAGCGTATACGAGACGTCTGACCGCAACACCAACAGCAATCTGGACAATACCTACGGTCTCTTTGCGGAGCACCACTACCGCCCCGTGGACGGCTGGGATAATTCTCTGGCTCTCCGGCTGGACCGCAGCAGCAACTTTGACAGTCTGCTGAACGCGCGCCTGGCAAGCTCCTACCGTTTCAATCGACAGCAAACGCGCCTGTTCGGCTCCATCGGGCAGAGTTACCGCGCACCAAGCTCCTTCCAGCACAGCAACAGCACCTACTACGGCGCCGATTACGGATACGGGCCGACTATCTACCGAGGGAATCCAAATATCGACTGCGCCACGGCGGTATCATTCGATGCCGGCATCGAGCATGAGTTTGTTCCCGGGCACAGCCTCACCATCACGCTCTTCCTCACCCGCATAGAGGATGCCATTGAGACTGTCTTTGAAGGAGACGGCTACACCTACCGCAACGCAGCCGGGCACCAGACCGCGCAGGGGGTGGAAATCGCCCTCACCGGCGGATGGAATGATGCCTGGAACACCGGCTACAAGCTGGCCTGTACCCTCACCTCGCCCAAAACCTCCGATGATCGCCAAATCCCCGCCTCTGCCCGCCAGACATGGACGGGAGACATCCACACCTCGCCCATGGAGGGACTGACCACCGGCCTCGGGCTGACGGCAGCGGCCGGACGCAGCAATTTTGAGGGTAATCCCGTAGGGACAAAGCTGGATGCCTACTATTCCTTGCGATGGTACGCCCAATACGAGGTGAATGAGCATCTGACCCTGCATGCCCGCGTGGAGAACCTCACCAATCAGGAATACATCATCGAAAGCGCCTGGGACAGCGCCGCCAACTCCGTCATCAGCGCCGGCATCTCCATCCACGGCGGCTGCACCATCTCGTTCTGATGAAAAAAGGGTGGAGCATCATCGGTGTACTGCTGCTCCTGCTGCTCTCCGGGGCAGCATGGCTGGCCACGCACCGCACTGCACCGCAACCGCAGGCGGCGGAGCAAAGCTCTGCCCCTGCGGCCTACCCCACCGATATGTGGGAACGCGCGGCGCGGGTGACGGGGTTCCGGCTGTGCTGCGGGGGAGAGCCCCCCGCCGGGCTGAACTGGCAGGACGGCATGCAGGAGCCGGAGATTGGCGATTCCGCCGCACGGAAAGGAGGACGGATGCGCCGCTGCAACGTGGGTCCCTTCCCCGCCAACTTCCTAGCCTTCGGCAGCCCGCAGCCCCAGTTCTTCCACTACAACCTCTTCACCGCTATCGAGGTACCGCTCGTGCGACGGCATCCCGTCACGGGCAACGAAATCCCCGGGACGGCGAGTCAATGGTCGGTTGACGGGCGTACCGTCCGATTCCGTCTGGATGCTGCCGCCGCCTATTCCAACGGGAGCCCCGTGCGGGCCGCAGACTACGCGCTGGGAGCTCTGCTGCGGGCAGAAGCGGGATGTGCGGATGCGCTGGCCGCCGCTGTGGAGGAAGTGCGCGTGGAGGGCGATGAATGCCTCGCCGTGACGCTGCGGGCACACACCCTGCAGCCCGTGCTGACAGCCGCCGCCCTGCTCCATGCCGCCGAACCGGGCTTCTACGCCGAATTCGGTAGCGACTACCGGAAGCGCTACGCCCACCGCATTCCACCCGGCACCGGCGGCTACACCGTCGGCAGAACGGAACGGGGGCGTATGATTGAGCTGGTACGAGTGCGCGATTGGTGGGCAAAAGACAGAAAATACTACCGCTACAGCTGCAATGCCGACACCGTAGAACACCACTTCCCCACGGATGAGGCACAAGCATGGGAGCTTCTCATAAAAGGGCGGCTGGACATGCTGCAAACACGCAACCTTACGGCATGGCACCAACGCGCCGAAACGGCTCCACCGCCTCTGCAACGCCATATTTTCCGCGCAGAATACCCCCTGCCGCCCTATGGCATTGCCTTCAACACCCGCACCCTACCCTGCCCTCATCTCCGCCGAGGACTCATGCACGCCATGGACATGGACCGCGCCGTGCAGGTTATCTTCCGGGGGGAGGGCGAGCGGTTGGACACCTTTGCCTCCGGCTACGGCGAGCTGAGCCCTGCCGGAACGCCATGCCACCCATTTGATGCACAGGCAGCCCGTGCAGCCTTTGCCCGAGCAGGATACACCGCGCAGGGGGCAGACGGGATTCTGCAGCGGGAGGACGGCTCGCGACTGAGCATCCGTCTCACCTACACCCCGCACGACAAAATCAGCACGCTGGTCAACATTCTGGTGCAGAGCGCCGCTGCCTGCGGCGCGGAAATTGTGCCGGATGCCGTGCCGTGGCAAACGGCACAGCGAAAGGGCGAAGAACACCGCCACCAGCTCCTCTTCTGGGCCGCCATGCCGGGTGAACCCTTCCCGGATTACAGGCGCTTTTTCGGCGCCGGAGCCGGTGGACCGGATGCGCCGTTCGGAGTGAATGATGCCGCACTGAATGCAGCCATGGATGCCTGTGAGCAGGCCCGCACCCGCGATGAGCTGGTCCGGGCCATCGCGGCGGCAGATACCCGCATTGCGGAGCTGTGCATCTGGCTGCCGGGCTGGAAAGAGAACGTCGTGCGGCTCATCTGCCACCCGCACGTCCGCTTTCCGAACTGCGACACCTGCCGTTTCTCCACTCCGACACCCTATGAAGTGGAAGATGCACACCTGTACTGGATTGATACCACCTCCACGCCATGAGTCGTTTCACCCGCTTCAGCCGCATTTCCCCGTCGCAGCTGCTCCGCCGCCGCGAACGCACGGCGTGGTGCAGCTCCGGGCTCACCGGTGCGCTACTGGGGGCAACGGCCTGCCTGCTGTTGCAGCAGGTGCGGCTCGTCTTCAGCAGTTGTGACACCCATTTCCACGGCATCACCTACACCGAGCCGGAGCCCTACACCCCACAGCAGAAGGCGCTCACCGGCCGCAGCGCGCCTCCGGCTCCGGAGCCTCAACCGCTTATCCCACAGGCTATGCCGCCGGAGTTGATATTCCCCGATATGGCGATAGAGCCGATAGCATATGCGGATGAATCGGTCCCCTACGAAGAGCCGGAGGACGGCATCCCATTCCGGCCGGAAACCGGAAAAAGAGAAGCCCCCCGCACTGCCGCACAGTCATCACCCCCGGCAAAAACAACGGCCGCAGCCCCGCTGGAAACCCCGCATCCCCCCTACCCTGACCGCATGCGCCAACGCCGCATGGAAGGAGAGGTGAGCATCTGCATCCACATCAATGCTGCGGGAATTCCCACAGCAGTAGATATTCTCACCGAGGTTCACCCGGATTTTGAAGAACATACCCGCCGCTGGATTCTGCGGCACTGGCGCTTCCGCGCCGCGCAAAAAGGCACCGCTGCCATTGCCTCTACCCTGCGGACAAGCATACGCTACCGTCTCCATTGAGCAACAGAAAAAAAGCAGAAGCCCATCCGTCTTGCTGTTTCCGCGCCCCCCGCATCGTCTTGAATAGTCACAACATGAGCTTGCACGTATGGACGAAATCTGCTAGAATACGTGCCATCAGTTATGGTTACCACCGAATATCCTTACGGGGAAGAGTTTCCCATCATCCGCATTGACACCCCTCTCTGCACGGCGGAAATTTCCGTCTATGGCGCGCACGTGCTGAGCTGGGCGCCCAAGGGACAGATGCCTGTCATCTACATGAGCCCGAAAGCCGTATTCAAGAAAGGCAAGGCGCTGCGCGGCGGTATCCCGCTGTGCTGGCCGTGGTTCGGCAAAAACACGGAGGATGCCTCCCTGCCCGCACACGGCGTGGCACGCACCGCCATGTGGCAGGTGGCACACTGTGAAGAGGCAGAAGACGGCAAGGTACACCTGCTGATGGCGCTGCCGCCCACGCAGGAGATGATGCCCAGCGGTGCCATTGCCATGGAGGTGGGCGATGAACTGACCCTGAGTCTCATGACGATGGATGTGCCGCGTTCCATGCCTTTCTCCGCTGCCATGCATACTTATTTTGCCGTGAGCGATTATGAAACGGTGGCGGTAACCGGTTTGGAAGAAGCAGATTTCACTGAGTTTGCAGACGATGCCGTTCCGCACCCGGAAGACCCGCTGATTCCGCTGGGGCACATTGACCGCATATACTATCCCGTGCAGGAAAATCAGGAAATCACCATCCATGACCCCGCCTGGCAACGCAGCATCCGCATCTGCCGCGCCGGTTCCGGTTCCTGCGTAGTCTGGAATCCCGGTGCCGCCCTTGCCGCAGGCATGGGTGACCTCGGCGAAGGAAATGAGCGTGGATTCCTGGCTGTGGAGACCGCTGTGGTGCCGGCAGAAAACATCCTGCTGCGCTGCGGGGAGAAACACGAGCTGACCACCCGCATCCAAGTGATTCGAATTGACTGAGGAAAGGCTTTCCCATGTCGCTGCTGCGCAAAATTTACCGTCTGAGCATCTGTTTCCTGCTGATGTGTGCGGGCATTATCGTCTCAGTAGAGCTGTGGACGGGCATGCGCGCGGCGGAGCATTGCCATGACAGCGTGAGCGATTGCGGGCATAACCGCGTGGCAGTCGTGCTGGGCTGCAGCAAGTATTTTTCCTCCGGCAAACCTAATTCCTACTTCCGTGGCCGCATGGAAGCCGCCGCCGCCCTGTGGAAGAGTGGCAGGATTCGCGGCATCATCGTTTCCGGTGATAACAGCGATCGGTATTACAATGAGCCAAAGGATATGCGGGCCGCGCTGGTGAAACTGGGTGTTCCGAATGAAAAAATCGTTTCCGACTTTGCCGGGCTTCGCACCTATGACTCCGTTGTGCGCACCGCCCGCATCTTCAATGCCGGTCCTGTCACGTTCATCAGCCAGCCGGATCACGTTGCGCGAGCGGTGGCGATTGCCCGCGGGCTCGGGATGGATGCCGAAGGGCTGAATGCCCCCCTCCCCCCCGTTACCCGCCGGACACGCTTCACCCAATTCCTGCGCGAGCGCGCCGCACGTCTGGCCATGGCGGTGGATCTCATTGCCCACCGCAACCCCGCCCATCTGGGCAGGAAACAACCACTTCCTTTCTGACTTCTCTCATGTTCACGCTCATCTCCTGTACCGCAATGGCCGGGGTGGCCGAATGGATTTGCTGCCCGGGCGAGAAAAACAGCCTGCTCTATGATGCGCTGTCCGCCTGTCCGGTGGTGCACCGCTGGGCCATGGCAGATGACCGCAGCGCCGCATTCTTTGCCTTGGGCAGGGTACAAGCCACGGCGCGTCCCGTGGTAGTGGTCGCCGGCGATGGCACCGCCGCAGCAGCCATGCTGCCCGCCGTAGCGGCTGCGTATTATCAGCGACGCCCTCTCGTGGTGTTGACCGTGGATGACACCGTAGACGTCGGCGGAACCGGCGCGCCCCTGTCCATGGAACAGGAAAGCATTTTCGGCAACTTTGCCCCTACGGTGGAACTCAACCTCCCCTGCCCGGTTTCTGACCTGCCGGATTTGTCTGCCCTGCTGGCAGAGGGATTCCCGATTCACCTGCGAGTGCGGGCCGATGCCGCAGCCGAACCTCGTGGCATGGATTTCAGCGCGTTGGAGGTGGGCGATGCCCCGTCGGCGCCTGCCTTCCGAGGCTCGCTGGTGGCACTCTCGCAAATGCTGCGTTTCCGAGCCGTGGAAGGTCTGGTGATGATGATTGGCGCCCTTGAGCCCACGGAACAGGAACCCGTTCTCTGGCTGGCTCAGACACTGCGTGTGCCCGTTGTGGCCGAAGCGGCAAGCGGGCTGCGGGAGGAGCTGGCCTCTCAGCTGCTTCACGGTGCAGATGAGCTACTGATGCAGTACCCGCCGCGCTATGTTCTGCGCGTGGGCGATATCCCCACGGGGCGTTTCTGGAATGCGCTGGAAGACTTGCCGGAAACGGAGGTGTTTTCCATCACCCGCACCGGATTCTCCGGTCTCTGCCGCAAGAGCACCGTCATCGAAGGCGAACCGGAACAGATTATGAAAGCGCTGGGGGATATCCCCCATGTGGGCGATACAGAGCGCCTGCTGAACCGCAGCCGCCACACGGCGGGTCGCGATGAAGAGCGCCTGCTGGCCCACCCGGAATCCGCGGCCGCGCTGGTCCGAGCCCTGTCCATCCACGCTGCGCTGGGCGATGTTATCTGCCTGGGCAGCCCGACCGCCACCGAGCTTTGGAATCGCTACGGACAAAGCCATGTGCCGACCCTCTACCTGCGCGACCTCTGCACGGCCGGTGCCGATGGCGCGATTGCCGCCTTCCTGGGAAATGCAGCAGACGCCGCCTCGGCTTTCTGTCTGGTGGGCGATTTAACCCTGCTGCGGGATTTGCATGCGGCCTCGATTGTGCCCCAGCTTCCCCCCGGCAAACGCATCATTGCTGTCCTCAACAACGAGGGTGCCCACGGGGCCGCCTATGCTGCCGGCAATGATGAGGAACTGCGCCGGCTCCTGGTGCAGCCTCCTGTTTTTGAAGCAGAAAACGTGGCCGGTTTGTGGGGCGCAGAATACTACCGCATCCGCAGCGAAGCCGATCTGGAGGTTCTTGACTCGCTGGATGAGCAGGCGTTTGTCCTGCTGGAAATTCTCCCCGAAGGAGCCTGATACTGCCTTATCCGCGACGCCAAAGAACCGTACCGGTCAGATTTCTGAGAAGTCAAAGGGGCTGTTATTAGGGTCCCACAGCACGGAGCGGCGACGGCGGGTGTCCCACATCAGCAAAATCATGGCCCCGAGCAACAGCAACCGCATAGAGGTATCCAGAGGGTAGTTCACTATCTCGTGCAGACTGCCGGTGCAGTTGCAGCTCAGTTCCAACCCACGAGCCCAGGCCTGTGCATACAGGAAGAGGAAAACGCTGCACATGACGGTTCCCCAGAGCGCGGCGCCCTGATAACAGCGGCGGGAAACAAGACACCCCCCCACCACCAACTCCATAGCAACACCGATACACGCTATCGGCATGGAACACCACTCCGGCAGCAGTGCGCTGCGGGTCATGAACTCGGCCGTCGTGCCCAGATCGGTTATCTTGAGTCCTCCGGTGATGAGGAAGAAAATACCCAACCCTATACGGAGCAGAGTCAGCAGAATATTGATGATACTGGTGCGTCCCATGGGTGGAGGCAGTTTAACGCAATGTAGCAGAATGTCAAGCCCGATGCCGCAAACCGTCAGAGTCCGGGTTTCAGGCCAAGTATATTGGCCCGAGCCTCCCGGCGCTCGCGGGAGAGCTGTTCCTCCGTGGCGCCGAGAGCTTGCAGCACATGAGTTGCCATGGAGAGGGATGCCTCAGCCTCGCCGGAAAACACAGTGTTATTATCATGTGCCATGAGCTCGCGAGCCGTGCGGATATAGGTTGTGTTCGCCACCACTTTGATATCCGGATTCAGTTCGCGGGCCGTTGCCGTGATATCCGTGGACGGCGCACCGGGGGCCGTGATGACGATAGCCACCGCTTCTTCCACCCCGGCTGTTTTAAGAATGGGGCGCAGGCGGGCATCCCCCAGAATGGCGGGGATGTTTTCACAGGCCAGACGATTGACGGTATCGATATTCATCTCGATGATGATGACCTCCAGATTATACTTGCGGAAGATTCCCGTGAGCAGCTTGCCACAGGGGCCGTAACCCACCACAATAATACGGTGACGGTCCTCCGACGGCGGGGGTATCAAATCATTGCCCCCACGCTTCGGCAGCCCTATACCGCGTTTCTCCAGCGCCATGATGATAGTCGGGACAAATCGGTAGCAGGCAGCGTTCACCGTGATGGAGATAATAGCCACGCCGGTGATGACGTTGACTGCCTCCATGGGCAGCAGCTTGTATGATCCCGCCACCAGTGTGGCCAGAATAAAGGAAAATTCACCTATTTGGGAAAGCGAGCCGCCCACCAGCATGGCCTTGCGCATGGATTTACCCAGCAAGCGCACCACGATGAAAGCCACCAACGGCTTAACCACCATAGTCGCCCCCAGTGTGGCCAGAGCCAGAGGCCAGTACTCCAGCAAACCGCCCAGGCTGAACCCCATACCCACCGACACGAAGAACAGCACCGCAAAGGCATCACGCATGGGCAAGGCATCAGACGCCGCACGGCTGGCAAAACGGCTCTGCCCCACCACCATACCGGAGAGGAAAGCACCGAACTCCATGGAGGCATTGAACACCTTGGCCGACAACACGGCAATGCCCAGAGCAGACACCAGCACG
The DNA here is from genome assembly GCA_045121855.1 of Akkermansia sp. Classification (GTDB taxonomy): domain Bacteria; phylum Verrucomicrobiota; class Verrucomicrobiia; order Verrucomicrobiales; family Akkermansiaceae; genus Akkermansia. Next base: position 50,055 of record JBGVGW010000004.1, on the reverse strand, counting down.
GTGAGCGTAAACAGCTCACCGGAAGCGCTGCGGGCCACATACGTGAAAATGGAGCGCAAAAGCTTACGCGCCACAAGAGTGACTACCAGCACAAGCCCGGTCAGCTTGATAACCATCCACATGAGCGCTTCTCCCAGACTCTGTCCGCTGTCCCCGAACAGCACCGGCAGCAGCACCAGCAGCACGATGGTAAACATGTCCTCCACCACCAGCCAGCCCAGAGCCGTATACCCGGCAGGGGTCTGCATGACTCGGTTATCCGTCAGCACTCGGGTGAGCACCACGGTACTGCTCACGCAGATGCAGAGGCCGAACATCAGGCTGCTGAGCCAGGTGGGCTCCCCCATGCCGAAATAAAAATACCCCGCACCGCCGGCCAGCACCACCATCGCCATACATACCAGCGCCCCGGGCACCGCCACTCGCTGCACTGCCAGCAAATCCTTGAAGTGGAACTGCAAACCCACCCCGAACAGCAGCAGCACCACGCCGATATGCGAGAAATCCTCCACCACATGGCCATCCACCGGTTCACCCCACCATGGCTGCGCCGCAATCATGCCGGCCACCAGATAACCCACCAGGGGTGAGAGTTTGCAACGCTGCGCCAGAATACCCAGCAGCAGAGCCAGAGTCAAACCGATAACGAGAGTAAATATCATAAGGATATGGTAATAAATAAACTATTCATTCAGGTAGGGAAGTTCCCCTGCCAGCTTACGGCGCATGTGGCTGCGCTCGCGCACGACCTGTTCATCCGGCGCACCGAAAGAATGCAGCAGGTAAGCACCCATGGAGAGAGCCAGCTCTTCCTCGCCGGAGAAAATAGCACGCGCACCCTTGCTGCGCATCAGCTGAGCATTGCGGATGAAATGAGTGGCAGCTATCACGCCGATATCCGGATTCAGCGAGCGCGCCGCTTCCGCAATCTCGTCTGCCGGGGCAGATGTGACGGAAACCACTATCGCCTCTGCTTCCTCCACCCCTGCCGACTGCAGGAGAGCGCGCAGGCGGGCATCGCCGTGAATCACAGGTATTCCCTCATTCTGCAAACGGCTCACGGTGTCCACATTCATTTCAATAACCACCACATCGATATTGTTGCGCCGCAGGATATCCGATGTAATCTCGCCGCAGGGACCGTAGCCCACCACGATGACGCGCTGCTTTTCTTCCGAGGGGGCGGGTATAATCTCCTGCCCCGGATTCTTCACCAGACCGATACCGCGGTCTTCCATGCGACGGATGAGCCCAGGCACAAAGCGGTAAAGCGCTGCATTGAGGGTGATGGTGATGATAGCCACGCCGGTGATGACGTTGGCCGCAGATTGAGGCATGAGCCCGTACGTTCCTGCGGCCAGCGCTGCCAGAATGAAGGAAAACTCACCAATTTGGGAGAGAGAGGTACCCACAATGACACCCAAACTGCCGGGACGGCCCAGCATACGGATGACGAAATAGGCCGACACCGGCTTGAACAGCAACGTGAAGAGCACCGTCCCCAGCGCCAGCGGCCAGCATTCCACAATACCGCTGAGGTTGAATCCCATACCTACCGACACAAAGAACAGCACCGCAAAAGCATGGCGCATGGGCAAGGCATCGGACGCCGCGCGGCTGGCAAACTTGCTCTGCCCCACTACCATGCCGGAGAGGAAGGCGCCGAACTCCATAGACGCGTTGAACACATGCGCTGACAATACGGCAATACCCAGCGCAAACACCAGCACCGCCAGCGTGAACAGTTCATCAGAGCTGTGGCGGGAAACATAGGTGAGCACACGGGCAATCACCTTGCGCCCCAGATACGCCACACAAATGACCATGGCCACCAGCTTGAGCGACATCCACCCCAGCGCCTCCCAGATGTTCTGCTGCGCCGCATCACCACCGAACAGCACCGGCAGCAGCACCAGCATGATGATGGTGAAGATATCCTCCACCACCAGCCAGCCCAGCGCCGTATGCCCGGAGGGCGTCTGCAGCAGCCGGTTCTCCGAAAGCACACGAGTGAGCACCACGGTGCTGCTCACGCACACACACATACCGAACATCGTGCCGCCCAGCCAGTCCGCATCCGTCCCGCCCAACAGATAGTACACCACAGCACCCAACCCCGTCCACAGCACCATGCAGATGCACGAGCCCGGCAGGGCCACCTTGCGCACCGCCAATAGGTCCTTGAAATGGAAATGCAAGCCCACGCCAAACAGGAGCAACGCCACGCCTATATGCGAAAATTCCTCCACTATGTGGCTATCCACCGGGTGTCCCCACCACGGCTGTGCAGCAAGCATACCTGCTACCAGATACCCCACAAGCGGCGAAAGCCGCAACTGCTGAGCCACCATGCCCAACACCAGCGCCAGCGTCAACCCTATGACAAGTGTAATAATCATGCGTCAGTCTTCCCGAAAACAGAGTTTCACAAGTGGCAACACCCATTGTCACCGCTTCTCAGACTACCACTCCGCCCCTCACCTGTCAACGCATTTCCCAGACAGATGACCCCTCATATTAAAAACAACGCTCAAAAAAAGCATCATTCCAGTCCCGCCTTGACATACGCCCACGCAGATGGTAGCTTGATAAAGTATGAAGGCGTTATTCCTGACCATTCTCGGAGGCAGCGTAATGCTGCCGGGCGTTGCTGCAGCTCTGGAGCTGGACTCCTGCTATGGTGATCACATGGTGCTGCAACAGAATTGTCCGATTACCATTTCCGGTACGGCCGACTCCACCAAACCGATTCAGGTGCAGTTCGGTGACCAGAAGGTAGAGGCCAAAATCGGCAAGGGCAAAAAATGGCGGGCAAAGTTGCAGCCGATGAAAGCAGGCTCCGAGGGGCGGGAGCTGACTGTCACACAGGGAAAAAAAACCGTTACGCTGCAGGATGTTGTGGTGGGCGAGGTCTGGATAGCCTCCGGCCAGTCCAACATGCTGTGGCGAGTCAACCAGACTCCCGGCAATCAGGCAACCATCGCCGCCTCCGGCAATCCCAACCTGCGTTTCTTCCATTCCGAACCGCAGGTGCATACCAACAACGCCGTCTATGATGAGGCTCTGCTCACCCGACTCCGCGAAAATGGAATGTACGAGGGGCAGTGGGCCGCATGCGGTCCGGACACCGTGGCCCGCATGTCTGCCGTAGGTTATTACTTCGGGCAAAAGCTGCAGGAACAACTGGGCGTCCCGGTGGGCATCATCCACTGCGCCCTCGGCGGCTCCGAAATGCTGGCATGGATTCCTGAAAAGGTGGTGCGTAAGAAGTATCGCGACTGTATGGGTGACGGCTGGCTGGAGAGCAAGTACATCTCTGCATGGGTGCGCGGACGAGCCCGCAAGAACATGGGAGCAGACCCGAAATCCCCGCATCCGTACAAACCGGCCTATCTGTTCGAAAGCGGGCTCTCCAAATGGACAGATTACTCGGTGGCCGGAGCCATCTGGTATCAGGGTGAGTCCGATGCCGAGCTCCAGGATATGAAGCAGAACACGCAGCTGCTCACCGACCTCATCACTTCCTGGCGCGATGCATTCGATGCCCCGAAAATGCCTTTCCTCATGGTGCAGCTCCCCCGCATCAATGACAACACGGCCCTGCGCCGCTACTGGCCGGAGTTCCGCACCGTGCAGGCCAACGTGGCTGACAAAATGCCCGGTGTCGAATGCCTGACCACGGTTGACCTGGGCTCCACCAATTCCGATGTGCATCCTCCCCGCAAGGTGGAAGTGGGCGAGCGTCTCGCAGCCCTGGCCGCCGCCCGCGTGTACGGGAAAAACGTGCCCTACACCGGCCCGGTCATGACCACCTGCACGCCCTCCGGCAAGGAATTGACGGTGAAGTTTGCCCACGCCGACGGTCTGAGCACCACGGACGGCCAGCCGCCCCGCCATTTCGAGGTTGCCGGCAGCAACGGCAAGTTCCATCCCGCAACCGCCCGCATCGAGGGTAATAGCGTGATTCTGAAAAGCGATGCCGTCAATTCTCCCCGTCAGGCTCGCTATGCATGGGCCACGTTCATGACCCCGAATCTGGTCAATGCGGCGCAGCTCCCGACCGTGCCGTTCGTCTACGACGGGAAATAACCTCTCATCGCATCATGCACAAATACATCATCCCCGCTCTCCTGACAGCCGGTCTGGCACAGAGCATCGCCGCAGCAGCGGACTACACCCAACTGTCCAGCCCTTGGTGCGACAAGGAAAACAAGGTCATCTACGACGGCAAAGGATACTTCGCGGTGCAATCAGCCCCCGAAACCGTGCTTGAGCTGACGGTCAGCCTCCCCTCGCTGCTCAGTTACGTCAATTCCAACGATTACAAGAGCGGCAGCCCCATGCTGCTCTGGGATGCCGATGTAGCGGACTACGGCATTGCCGACAATGCGGACATGAGTAAGCCCACCGCTTCCCGCGAGCCTTTCCTGGCCGGCTTCTGCCTCAACAAGGTGTGGAAACCGGAACTGCAAAGCGACTATGCCGCGCTGAAGCAATATGCAGACTCAGACGGAAAGCTGCGGCTCTGTATCCGCAACGGAAAAGCCACCGGGGTCACGATAAGCGCTAAGGATGCCGCAGGCAAGGAGCACTCGCTCTACACAGCCCCGGCCCTGAAGGTTTCCGGCAATACCGTTACCCATGGCTATCGGGTCAACACCAACTATGTGACCGCAGTTACGCTGCATACGCTCTCCACGCTCGACACCTCTTCCTACGAAGCTCCGCCCGACTACACCGCCCGCTACATCAGCAAGCAGACGGGCGGCACCTCTCTGGGACGAGTCATGTTCATGGGCGACTCCATCACCCATGGCGTCAATGACCAGACATGGCGCTGGCAGCTGTTCAAAACGCTGGTGGACAATGGTATTGAAGCGGAAATAGTCGGTCCTCGCAGCGGCTATACCCCGGGATATACCAACCTGACCACTCCGGATGCCGGAAGCGCCTATGGCGGCGTCGCGTTCCCGAATGTTCATCTGGCGCAATCCTCCGGCCGCACACACAACATCATCTCCGGCTCCAATGACGGCATGAGCGGCGTGAATTACGGGGGACATTCCACCCGCAGCTCTGCCGACACCTACAACTGCGACACATGGTGCAGTCTGATGGGCACGAATGATTTGTTATCCGACAGAGGATACAGCACCGCAGAGTTCTGCACCAAGATGCAGAAGATGCTGGGCGGACGCGTCAGCATGAAAGGCAAACGCTACAGCTGGACGCCCGGAAATGACTGGGGCAATCTGGGGCGCATGGCCGAGGACGTGCTGCGGGATGAGGGGGATACCCTCTATGTGATGGCGGTGCCCTGCTGGGGACGCCACGGCAACAATAATGAAGCCGACCGACACCTTGCGGTTCTGCAGTATAATGACCTGCTGAAGCAATGGGTGAATAAATACGCCAAAGTCCACAACAAAAAGCTCATCTTTGCGGACATCAACAAGGGCATGGTGGATAACGCTCTGTCCGTACCCTTCAGCTGGCCGGATTCCATGTCCAACAAACCGGGACGCGACGGGCTGCACCCGAATGCCCAGGGCTCTCTCATCATTGCCGGCAATCTGGCCCGGGCCATGGGAATCGCCGGTCGAACCGCCGGACTGCCGAGAGTCACCAAGGATACCCGCCGTTCAGGCATCAAAAAGCCATTGTCGCTCCGCAAAGGAAAAACCATCGAGCGGGCGGCAGACGCCTTCTCTGCCGAAACCGGTTACAGCATCTCGCTGCGCACCAACTTCGGCAACGGCAGCAAAGGCGGCTGGGATAGTGCTGATAAGGCATTGAGTCTCGCCGTGGGTGACGGTACCAATAGCGGCACCCTCCGCATCAGTGAGACCTGCATCCTCTGGGGTGATACTCCCCTGTACTGCACGGATTGCTCTGAGCTGCCGGCATCCCTGCACTTGGTCTGGCATCCCGGATGTGAGGCTGACAACGTGCAGCGCGGCTACTATGTGTGGCTGGGCGACATGCTCATTGGACAAGGGCTTCCCGCACAATCCGACGGCGCATTGCGCGGTATCAAACTCTCCACGGATGCAGATACCGAAATCGGTCAGCTCTACTGGCTGAACACCCCCTGCGCTCCGGAAAGCGACGGCAAGTCCGCACCCGGCGCCTACAAGCTCCCCCAGTAAATCGGAGCAACGCAGCCAACAGAAAATTAAAAAGCCGCCACTCGACATAGAGGAATGGCGGCTTGCTTTTTCCGATGAAAACTTACGCAATGACTCTGGCCCAGAGGACCTTGAGATAACGGCCTTCCGGGTAGGTGGACAGGAAGGGGTGATCCCAGCCCGGGCCGCTCATTTCCAGTATCTGCAGGCGGCGCCCCAAGCGTTGAGCCGCCTTGATGACTGTTTTCTCGAACTCTGCGGGGCTCACCAGACCGGAACAGGAACAGGTAACAAAAAGGCCACCTTTCCGCACGCACTGCAGGCCAAGCATATTGAGGTCATTGTATTTCTTAAGTCCCTCTTCCTTCTCCTCATCACGTCCCAGCACAAACTTGGGCGGGTCGAGCAGCACCACGTCAAACAGCTTCCCGTTGCGCACCATCTGGCGGGCATAGACAAAGGCATCCGCATGCACAAAATCAATGCGCAGCGGGCCGTTCTGAGCGTTGATGTTCGCGTTACGCTTCGCCATGGCTATGGCTTTTTCATCCAAATCCACCGCCGTCACCTCTTTTGCACCGCCCAGCAGTTTGGCATAGATGGAGAAGCCGCCGGAATAACAGCAGAGGTCCAGCATGCTCTTATCCTTCACCAAACGTGAAAGCTTGAGACGGTTGTCGCGCTGGTCGCAGAAAAAGCCGGTCTTGTGTCCCTGGGCGAAATCCACCTCAAAATTCACGCCGTTTTCCACGATTTTCACGCGGTACACGGGCTCACCCTCCGGGGCCGTGGATTTATCAATCCCCTCCATACGGGCGATGGCATCATCCACGGTGATTACATGGCGGGATGTGCCGCACAATTCGTGCAACAGGGGAATCCAGCGGTCAAGCCGCTTCCACACCCCCAGACAACTTACCTCCAGACTGAGCACATCGTTATAGCGATCCACAATCAGACCGCCCAAGCCGTCCGAATCACCGTGAATCACGCGGTAGGCACTGGTAGTGGACTCCAGCGCGCAATCCTGCCGCCGCCAGCTGACCGCGCGGCGCAGAGATTCCTCCAAATCCCGCTCCCGCAGCACCTCCGGCCCATGATACAGCATACGCAGTGGTGTGCGACTCTGCGGATTCCAAAATCCTCCGCCGAACAAATCGCCGTTCTTGTCATAGACATTGATAAGCCCGCCGGACTCGGCATCCGGGCTCACCGCTCCCAGCATGCGCGGGAAAACCGCAGGATTGTAGGTAAAATACTTCAGCTGCACCCAAGGGCGCACCCAGTTTTCGCTTCCCTCCGGTGCTTCTGCCGTTTTGAACGCCCGCACACGCGGAGCGGCGGCATTCATCGGCTTGCGCTTGTCGCTGTATCGCGGTTTTCTATCCCGATTATTCTGCTGAAAGTCTCTCACGTGCTCCATCATACGCGACTCTTCTGCAAGTGTCAACCGCTGAATGCCCGACACACCAACAAAAAAAGCTGAATAGAGAGCACTCTCTCACCATTTTTAGCTTGAAGCCGCCCGCAGCGAGGTGTAGTATAGAGATATGGCAGAAATACATCCCACCGCTATTGTTGATCCGACTGCAGAGATTGCAGATGATGTAAAAATCGGGCCGTACAGCGTTGTAGGTCCGCATGTGGAACTGGGTTCCGGCTGCGTCCTGCACAACCACGTTGTCATCGGCGGCCCCTCCAAGTTCGGTAAGAACAATGAGTTCTTCCCTTTCTCCGTCATCGGCCTCAAGACCCAGGACTTGAAGTACAAGGGCGAGCCCACCTTCCTGGAAGTGGGGGACAACAACGTGTTCCGCGAGAACTGCAACATTAACCGCTCCACCTTCCCGGAAACCAAGACCATCATCGGCTCCAACAACCTCTTTCTCATTAACAGCCATTGCGGCCATGAGTGTGTCGTGGGCAACAACTGCATCGTCTCCGGCTACTCCGGCATCGCCGGCCACTGCGTAGTGGGCGACTGGGCCATCGTCGGCGGCTGCTCTGCCGTCCACCAGTTCGTACGCATCGGTGAGCATGCCATGGTAGGCGGCGGTTCCCGCATTGCTCAGGACGTCCCGCCCTTCACCATCGTAGAAGGCAATCCCGCCGTTGTGCGCTCTATCAACATGATTGGCATGCAGCGCCGAGGATTCACAGAGGAGGACGTACGCGCCATGAAGCTCGCCTACAAGAAACTCTTCCTCAAGAAGGGCTGCAATATCCAGGAGGGCATCGAGGCCATTCTCGCAGATGAGAAGTATGGCAACAACCCGAATGTGAAGAAGCTCATCGACTTCATCAACTCCTCCGAACGAGGCTTTATTCACTGATGAAAAGTCGGCATCTCGTCTTTGACCTCGATGGCACACTGGTAGATTCTCTACCGGGCATCGCGGACGGGCTCAACCGCGCACTGGCGAGTCTGGGGCTGCCTACCCACTCGCCGGACGCCGTGCGCGGCATGATTGGACGGGGTGCGCGCAACCTCTGTGCATCGGCGTTGGGATACGCCGATGCCGCAGACGTGCCGCAGGAACAGATGGAAGCCCTGCATACCGCTTTCCGGCGCGAATATCCCGATACATGGCGCAAGGGAACATTCATCTACAGAGGCATCACAGAAATGCTCACTCGGCTGGTGAGCGTGGGAGCTCATCTGGCCGTACTGTCCAACAAGCCGCACGATGTCACCCTGCCCATGGTGCAGGAATTGTTCCGACCCATCCCCTTCTCTCCCATTCTGGGCTATACCGGCAATTTCCCCCGCAAACCCGCACCGAATGCCCTGCACCATATTGCCCAATCCTGGGGCGTAAAAACGTCTGACCTAACGCTGGTGGGCGATTCACTCTACGATGCGCAGACAGCAGCCAACGCAGGCTGCCACTGCATTCTGGTCACATGGGGCTACGCCAACATTCAGGAAATCCACAACTGGGGCGCGCCCACCTGCGGCACTGTGGAAGAGTTGCGCCGCCTCACCCTCGCTTCCCTGATGGCCTGATTCGCAATCCCCCCTCCTTCACAACCGGACAAACAAGCGCGAAGAGCGCCGAAAAAAGCCGCCAATCCAATAAGGGATTGGCGGCTTTTTATCATTGAAAAGAAGGGTTTAGTGCTTCTTGCAGAAGTCTTCCAGACGGTCGAGACCTTCCTTGAGCACATCCAGAGACGTGCAGTAGGAGATACGAATGGCCTTATCGTTACCAAAGGCAATGCCGGGAACGGCGGCCACCTTGTAGCGCTCCAGCAGCTTGTCGCACAGCTCCAGAGAACCCATATTGAGCTCCGTGGTGTCGATGAAGAAGTAGAACGCACCCTTGGGCTCCACAACCTTAATCTTGGGCATCTGGCACAGACGGCTGTACACGTACTGACGGCGGAAGTCGTACTCCTCGCGCAGGTCGGCGATGAAGCTCTGGTCACCGCTCAGGGCCTCAATGGCACCGTACTGGCAGAATGTGGTGGCATTGGATGCGGTGTGATCCTGAATGAGCTTGATGCACTTGGCGATGCTCTCCGGGGCAGCGGAATAACCGAGACGCCAGCCGGTCATGGCATAGCCCTTGGAGAAACCGTTGATGGTGATGGTCAGGTTGTAAATCTCCGGGCTGAGGGAAGCCATGGAGACGTGCTTTTCATCACCATAGATGAGGTGCTCGTAGATTTCATCAGCCATGATGAGGATATCCTCGTCCACGGCGATATTGCCGATGGCGCGCAGCTCCTCCTCGGAATAGACGGCACCGGTCGGGTTATGCGGCGTGGTCAGGATAATCATCTTGGTGCGGGGAGTCATGGCGTTCTCAAACTCCTCGGCCGTAATCTTCCAGCCGTTCTCAGCCTTGGTCTCCACAAACACGGGAGTACCACCGCAAAGCTGCACCATGGAGGGGTAGCTCACCCAGTAGGGAGAGGGGATAATTACCTCATCACCCTCGTTGATGGTAGCACGCAGCGCCTCGTACACGGCAGGCTTGGCACCGGAAGTCACGCAAATCTGGTTGATGTCGTAATCCAGACCGTTGTCTCGCTTCAGCTTGTCGCTGATAGCCTTGCGAAGCTCAGGCAGACCAACGGAGGGGGTGTACTTGGTAGCGCCGTTGTTCAGGGCGGTAATGGCAGCCTGCTTGATGTTCTCGGGGGTATCCTTATCGGGCTCACCGCCGGCCAGGCCGAACACCTGCTCGCCCCGGGCCTTCATCTCCTTGGCCTTGTTCGTCACAGCCAAAGTGAGAGACGGAGAAAGCGCAGCTACGTAATCAGAAATAAGTTCCATTGCAGGATGTGTGGTGTAATTCGTTAATAAAAAAGTTGTCGAGGAGAGACACGCGCGGGGCATGTCCGAGAGATTCTACGCCCATAACCGCCGCTTGGCAAGGAAAATATGAAGCATTGACGCGCTTTTGCCGAGCGCTCAGGCGGTCTTCCAGCCCGGCTTCTGTTATCCCCCGGTCTTGAAGCCGCAGAAGTGGCATTTTTTCAGGAACACAAGTCAATGCGTCCGATGCCGTTGGGACGGAGCACAATCACCGATTCTTCCCTGCGGATATTCATCGGACATTTTTGTCGGGTTCATGCCGCAGGTCACGCAATTCTCCGCGCTGCGAGAATTCCGAAAAATCGCCGCGCACGACAAAAAAAACCTCTGCCGTTTCCGGCAGAGGTTTTTGAAAGAGAATGTGTAATCGCGGAAGGCTTACAGAGCAGCCTTGATAATAGCGGCGAAGGAATCAGCCTTCAGAGCGGCACCACCCACGAGGGCGCCGTCGATGTCGGGCTGGCTCATCAGCTCGGCAGCGTTGTCGGGCTTCACAGAACCACCGTACTGCAGACGCACAGCCTCAGCAGCGGCAGCACCGAAAGCCTCGGCGATGACGCCGCGGATGAAAGCGTGAGCATCCTGAGCATCAGCAGAGGAAGCGGTCACACCAGTACCAATGGCCCATACGGGCTCATAAGCGATAACCAGACCAGCAACTTCCTCAGCGGTCAGGCCCTCAAGACCTTCCACAACCTGGCTCTTGAGCACGGTCTCCAGCTGACCACCCTGGCGCTGCTCCAGCGTCTCGCCGATGCAGTAGATGGGGATGATGCCGGCAGCCAAAGCCTTCTTAATCTTCTTGTTGATGTAGGCGTTCGTCTCGCCGTGGTACTGACGGCGCTCGCTGTGGCCAAGCACCACATACTTGCAGCCCAGTTCATTAAGCATGCAGGTGGAAATTTCACCGGTGAAAGCGCCGTTGTCGCGGTCGCTCACGTCCTGAGCGCCCACACCGATGCAGGTGCAGCCGTTAAGGGTTTCCATAACAGCAGGAATCGTCACAAAGGGAGGAACGATTACCTTATCAACAGCCTTGCACTCGCAAGTAAGTTCATCCTTAAGAGCGGCGAGGAATTCCTTGGCTTCCTTCGGGCCCTTGTTCATCTTCCAGTTAGCGGCAATGATGGGGGTACGGGACATAGTTATTCAGTGTCTTGTTATTGACGCGCCAAGCCTACCTCCGAATCCGCAGGAAGTCAAGCCAAAAGTGCTGAACTCACCAACATACCGCCGCAGTCGGAGCAAAATCCTCATACGTTTACCGCTATCCGTAATTCTTTCTTGCTTCAACACCTTTCGTATGGTAGAGTACAGGACGTATGATTCGCAAGCTTTCGGTAGAGGGGATTACAGTCTTTCCCACTCAGGAGGTATTCCGTTTTGCGCCGGGCATGAATATCATCATCGGCGGTAATGATTCCGGCAAGAGCCACCTCATGAAGCTGTGCTACGCCATCTGCAAATGGAGTTGCGGCGGCAGTCGGCGTGAATTACCCGTTGTATGGGCGGAGGAAAAGCGCCTGCGGCTGGATTTGCTGCGAGTCTTCGGCACCCGCGACCTGACCGGGCTGACCTCCCGATGTGTCAAAAACTGCACCGCAACCGTCCACGCCTCCCTCTGCGGCGAAAAAGTTCCGCCGGGCAGCGCCGAGCTGGAGTTCTCCTTCCGTGAGGGGCATGAGGAAGAGGGGCTGAAAATTCGTACCATGCCGGAACGCAGTCTGACCAACAACGCTGTTTTTCTGGCACCGCGAGAGGTACTGTCCATCTATCCCTGCTACGTGCAGGCCGGCAAGCGATACCCGGAGCTACTGGATTCTGCCAGCTGGGAACTGTGCCGAGCTCTGGAAACAGAGCCAACGGAGTCCCCGTCTCCGGTCATGCTCCATGTCTCGCAACAGATTGAAGCCCTGCTGAGCGGCAAGCTGCTGCGCATCAACGGACGCTTCTTCCTGCAGCGTCCGGGGCAGGAGCCGCTGGAGCTCAACCTCGTGGCAGAGGGATTCAAACGCATCGGCACTTTGGGGCTGCTCATCGGCAACGGCACCGTACGCCCGGGTACCTGCCTGTTCTGGGATGAGCCGGAAATGAACCTCAACGCGCAGCATCTGCCGCGGCTGGTCAACATCATGATGACGCTATGCCGCGCCGGGGTACAGCTGATACTCACCACCCACAGTCTCTTCCTGCTGCGCGAGTTATCCATCCAGCTGACCGACAGGAAAAACCGGAGCGTTGACAGGCGTTTCTTCGGGCTGCAAACACCCCAAATTGCCGGGGCCGGAGTACGGGTCAGCGCGGCTGATGAACTCAATCGGCTGGAACACATTGCCAGTCTGGATGCAGAAACCGAACAGGCAGACCGCTATCTGAGCCTCGTTCCCAACCTTTTTGCAGAGGAATAATCGTGTTTCAGGCCGGTACAACATGTGTTGAGGGTGTCCACCGCTTCCATTTCGATGCGGGATACTACGTCTGCCGTTTCGAATGCTCAGAGTTTTACTCCCACAACGCCCAAAACTTCTGCAACAGCTGCAAGGAGATGGACTTCGTTCTCTACCACCCGGGCAAGAAAGAACTCTGGCTGGTGGAAGTCAAGGATTACCGATTCAATGCCCGTCCCAAGGTCAGCGAACTGGTAGAAAAGCTCTGCCGCAAGGTGCGCGACTGCCTCTTCCTACTGCGTACCGCTGCCATTTGCGCCCCGGAAGAAGAACCGGCAGAAGGAATCTCCCTGCGTGAAATGGCTCGCATGAGCCTGCAAGCCAAACATATACGCTTGGCATTCACCATTGAACTGGGCCGAACCGGGCTTTTCCCACCGAAATCGATTCTGGCCACCATTCACGACCTGCTGTACCGCCAGCTGCGCTTCATTGACCCGCAGATGCTCTGCGTGCCCATCACCACCTCCGGGCAATACGCACCGTGGACCATTTCCCCCGCCGGAAACGAGCATTCATCACGCATTCAGAAGCGCATGGAAGAAGCCCGTGCCGCACGGGATAAGGAAGAAAAACTGCGCGAGGAAATGGCTCGACACAAAGAGAAAATGGAAGCCAAGCGGCACAGAAAAGCCCGAAAATCCTCCCTCCCCCTCTGGAAACAGCGTGCACAGGAACGAGCCGAGGGCAAAACGGGCACCCACGCCGATCGCCGCAAAAACACATCCGGAACTACTGTAACATGACCATACCTCGCATCATCCTTTCTCTGCTGGGCATCAGCATACTGAGCGCTTTCATTTTCATCCCGGACTGGTTCGAAAACCCGCGCAAGCTCGCCCCGGGCGAATGGCAGGACGCCGGCCGCAAAGGCAAGGTGGAGGTAGACGAAAACGCCGTTCATCTGCTGGGTTTCGGGCCGGAGGAGCCCATCCGCTACGAGTGGCTCCAAACGGATGACGAGCCCTACACCATGCAACTCACCTACGGCAGCTATACCGTCGTGGCAAATATCACGTTCAACGGCAGGGACGAGGTTATCGCAGAGCTGGATGTCATGGATAAACTCCCAAGCGCCGCTGCTGACATGCTCCGCAAAAAGAACCGCAACGCAGGGCGGCCGGAGAACGAGTTCCGCCTGCTTTTCCGCAGAGTACAGCCGAAAAAATAGCATATACGGTGTCAAAATAGGCATGGGCGGCAATTTTATCTTGAAACCAGGCCGTTTTTGCGTTAAAAAGATGGTGTTAATTTTCGACTTAACACTAACTCAAACCATATAACACCATCATGGAAACAACATTCAAGATTCATGGTCTCTGTGCTGCTACGCACACCCCGATGAACGCCGATGGCTCCTGCAACCCCAATGCAGTGGATGCTCAGGCCAAGTTCCTGGCCAGCCAGGGTATCAAGTCCGTTTTCATCACCGGCTCCACCGGTGAATCCGCCCACATGCAGCTCACCGAGCGCAAGGAAAACATGGCCGCTTGGGGCGAAGCCGGCAAGAAGTACGGCATCGACGTCATCGTCCACACCGGCGGCAACTGCGTATATGACGGCCGCGAGCTGGCCGCTTACGCTGCTGAATGCGGCGCTACCGGCACCGCCAGCAACTCCCCCTGCTACTTCAAACCCGGCAGCATTGACCTGCTGGTAGACAGCCTTGCCGTGGCCGCCTCCGGCGCTCCCGAGCTGCCCTTCTACTTCTACGACATCCCCGTGCTGACCCACGTGGGCTTCAACCCCTGCAAGATGATTGAAGCCTGCGCTGCCAAGATTCCGAACTTCGTGGGTGTAAAGTTCACCAACCCGGATCTGGCTCTCTACATGGATGCCCTCAACTATGACGGCGGCAAGTACGACATTCCGTGGGGTGTGGACGAATGGTTCCTGGGCGCCTATGCCACGGGTGCCAAGGGCGGCGTAGGTTCCTCCTTCAACTATGCTCCCAAGCTGTATGATGACATCATGAAGGCCGTGGACGCCGGCGATCTGGCCGAAGCCCGCCGTCTCCAGCAGCTCTCCGTCACCATGATCAACATCATCGCCGGCAAGGGCTACATGGGCTGCTGCAAGTACCTCATGAGCGAATGGACCGGCGTTGACTTCGGCCCGGCTCGCCTGCCCATGGGCAAGCAGGATAAAGCCACGCTGGAAGCTCTCAAGAGCGAACTCAAGGCCATCGGCTTCTACGATTGGGCTATTTACAAGTAAAGATTCAACCTCTGCCTCCTCATGAACACAAAAGCACTTGGCGAATTCTACAAAGACAAGCTGCTCAATGAGGTAGAACCGTTCTGGTTCCCCCGTTCACTGGACACAGTGAACGGGGGGCTCTACCATTGCTGCGCAGCAGACGGCACACTGGTAGACACCGACAAGAACGTGTGGGCACAGGGTCGCATGGCCTGGATGCTCCTTACCTGCTACAACAGCATTGAAAAACGCCCGGAGTGGATGCAGTACGCAGAAAGCGCCCTCAAGTTCCTTGAGGAGAAGTGCGTGGATCCCTCCGACGGCCGCATGTATTTCCACATGACGGCAGACGGCACCCCCATCCGCAAGCGCCGCTACGCTTACAGCGAATGCTTCGCCGCCATCGCCTGGGCTGCCCACTACGGCGCTACCGGCGATGCTCACAGCGCGGAGCGCGCCCGCCATTGGTTCGACATCTACGCCGACATTAATTTCACCCCGGGCAAGATGGCACCGAAGAGCACCGGCAATCGCCCCGGTGAAAATCTGGGATGCCGCATGATTATGATTGTCACGGCTCAGGAACTGCGCCGCTATCTGGGCGATGCCGATGGTTTCTACACCGGCTGGATTGACCGTTGCATCGATGACCTGCAGCGTCTCTTCCTGCACGAGGATATCCAGGCTGTGCTCGAGAACGTGGCCCCGGATGGTTCCGTCATCGACCATTTCGATGAACGCGTCCTCAACCCCGGTCACGATATCGAAGGCGGCTGGTTCGTTCTGGAGGAAGCCCGCTATCGCGGCGGCGACAAGAAGCTCATCGAAATCGGCTGCAAGATGATTGACTGGGCACTGGCCCGCGGCTGGGACAAGAAATACGGCGGTCTACTCTACTACACGGATGTGTACAACAAGCCCGTGCAGGAGTATTGGCACAACATGAAATTCTGGTGGCCGCACGACGAAGCCCTCATCGGCACCTGTCTGGCCTACGTCATGACCGGTGACGAGAAGTACGCCGAATGGCACCAGCGCATCCACGACTGGGCATTCGAGCACCTGCAGGACAAGGAACACGGCGAGTGGTTCGGTTACTGCAACCAGGACGGCACCACCACCAACGGGCTCAAGGGCTCCATGTGGAAGTCGTTCTTCCACCATCCGCGTGCGCTCTGGTGCTGCGCTCATTACTTCGGTGCCATTCCCGCACCGGAAACGAAAGCTTAATTCGACTTACGACATTCCATGATTATTGGTATTCTCAATTCCGGTGGCGACTGCCCCGGCATTAACGCAGTTATCGAAGGCTACGTCTCTGCGGCATATCGCCGCGGATGGCGAGTCATCGGCTTCCATGACGGATTCGAGGGGCTTCTGCCGGTGGCCGGCGGTCGACGCTACGAAATCCTCACGCCCATGAAGACCCACCAGATTCGCTCACAGGGCGGCACCATGCTGGGCACCACCAACACGGGCAACTTCAAAATCAACACCAACAAGCTGGGCCGCCGCTCCATCGACCCGGAGATTCTGGCAAAGGCCAAGAAGACCATCTCCGCTCTCGGGCTGGAAGCTCTGGCCGTCGTGGGTGGTTCCGGCTCCGCACGCACGGCCAGCCTGCTGGCAGAGGAAGGTCTGCCGGTGATTTCCATTCCCAAGACCATTAACAACGACCTCTGCCCGGATACGGACTACACCTTCGGTTTCCAGAGCGCTGTTACCGTGGTGTCCGAATCCATTGACCGCATCCGCACCACGGCCAATGCGCACCAGCGCATGATGGTGGTGGAGGTGATGGGTGACCTCTCCGGCTGGATTGCCCTGCACAGCGGCATCGCCACGGCGGCAGACGTCGTCCTCATCCCGGAAATCGAGTTCGACCTGCAGAACGTCGTCGACTGCATCAAGGCCCGCAAGGCTGCCGGTCAGCGCGAAATCATCGTGGTGGTGGCCGAAGGTGCCAAGCTCAACGGCAAACTCATCACCGTGCTCAACAAGGATAATGGTGAGGAGCGACTGGGCGGCATCGGCAACCGACTCTCCCGCATTCTGGAAGAGGAAACGGGTATCGAAACCCGCTACTGCGTGTTGGGTCACACCCAGCGTGGCGGCTCGCCCTGTGCCTTCGACCGTATTGCCGGCCTGCGCTTCGGCGTGGAAGCGGTCAAACTCATCGAGGAACGCAAGTTCGGCACAGCCCTCATTCTCAACGGCCCGAACGTCGACACCGTTCCCATCGAGGACGCCGTGCGCTCCCTGCGCCTGGTTGACCCGGATAGCCAGATTGTGGCCACAGCCCGCGATCTGGGCATCATATTCGGTGATCGCCCTGCAGAAGCGCTGATGAGCGATCACAAGAAAGAAGACCCTGAGGGCAAGAAGCCTGCCCGCAAGGCCTGCAAATCAAAAGAGGCAAAGTAAGTACAAAGAATGAAAAGAATCCTCAAGAGTTTCTGCCTGTTGGCAGCTGTTGCGGGCAGCGTTCTGCTGAACGCCTGCACCGGTTATGTGACCCCCGACCAGACCACCCCCAGCTATGTGGCGCTGGAAGTGCATTCCGGGCGCATCCTCTATTCGTCCAACGCAAATGAGCGGCGCCCTATCGGCATGCTCTCCAATCTGGCCACGGCCACCGTGGTGCTGGACTGGGTCCGAGCTCACAACGTCGACCTCAACCGCATGCTTACCGTGCCGGAGGAGGCCGTGCGCTGGCAGCGAACCAACCTGTTGAAACTTCGAGTCGGAGAGAAGCTGTCCCTGCGGGATGCCCTCTATTCTGCCCTGCTGTGGGATGACAGCGCCTGTGCCACCACCGCAGCCATCGCCTGTGGTCAGGTGCTCAGCGAGTCTGATCCGGAGGGCGCGTTCATTTCCGAAATGAACAAGTTGGCCCTGCGCCTGGGCATGACCTCCACCCGATTCAAAGGGACCAACGGGGCCGTCATCACCCAATCCACGGCGCGCGATATGGCACTGCTGGGCATGTATGCCCTCACCAAGCCGGACATGCTGGCCATCACCTCACAGCGACATGTGACGGCCAATATTTACTCCCCTCAGGGAGTCCGCACGGTTGCCATCCGCAACAACAACCGCCTGTTGCCCACCGCAGATAATGTGGACGGGCTCAAGGTAGCCAGCTCACGCAGTGCCGGTTGCTGTCTCATGGTCACTACCAGCCGGGCCTCGGTCAAACGCACCAACCCGGTCAACGGACAACCCGGCACCTATGGGCAGCGACTGCTCGTCGTCATGCTCGGCATGCCGAACAGCAACACCCGCTACAAGACGGCCGCCAAATTCCTGGCCAATGGCTGGGACGCATGGGACGCATGGCTTCCCTCCAACGACTATCAGGATCATTCCAAGTTCATTATCCTTCCTAACTAAACATCTCTCATGAATATCGGTATACTCAATGCAGGCGGCGACTGCCCCGGACTCAACGCCGTGATTGAAGGCGCCGTGGCTGCTGCAACAGCCCGCGGCTGGAAAGTCTACGGTTTCTACGATGGCTTTGAGGGGCTGCTCTCCACGCCCGAAAACGAGCGCTGGCGCATCCTCACCCCGGAAAACTGCCACAACATCCGCTCTATGGGCGGCACCATTCTTGGCACCGTTAACAAGGGTAACTTCACCGTCAAGAGCGGTGTGGGCGGTCGCATGCAGATTGCGGACGATGTGCTGCAACGCAGCAAGGACACCGTCAAGCGTCTGGACCTCTCTGCCCTCATCGTGGTGGGTGGCGACGGCTCCCAGACCATTGGTCTGGAGCTCCGCCACATCGGTCTTCCCATCGTAGGCGTTCCCAAGACGATTGATAACGATTTGGGCTCCACGGACTACACCTTCGGTTTCTGGACCGCAGTTTCCATTGTGAGTGAGAACCTGGATCGTCTGCGCACCACGGCCTTCTCCCACCAGCGCATGATGGTGGTGGAAGTCATGGGCCGTCATGCCGGCTGGATTGCTCTCTACGGCGGTATCGCCGGTGGTGCAGACGTGATTCTGCTGCCGGAAATCGAGTTCACGCTGGAAGACATCGTCCGCAAGGTGGAGCTGCTGAAGGCTCTCGGCCAGCGCGAAATCATCGTCGTGGTCAGCGAAGGCGCCAAGATTGGCGGCAAGCTGCTCACCCTGGACGAAGAAACAAAGGGCGAGGTGCGCCTGGGCGGCATTGCCTCCTTCCTGTCCACCAAGCTGGAAACCATCACCGGTATCGAAACCCGTTACTGCGTGCTGGGTCATATCCAGCGCGGCGGTTCCCCCATTCCGTTTGACCGCGTGCTGGGTGTCCGCTGCGGGGCGAAGGCCATCGACCTCATCGAGGAGGGCAAGTTCGGCGAAACCGTTGCCCTGCACCGCGTCGATATGGTCTCCATGCCCATCGAGGAGGCCGTCCGCACCCTCCATATCGTGGACAGTCAGAGTCAGCTCGTAGAAGCTGCCCGAGAAATCGGCATTTCCTTCGGCGATGCCTCCAGCTGATACCTCGGCTGATACGACATTTTCATTCCTCACGCCGCAGCGTTCATCGCGCTGCGGCGTTTTTTACCAAGAGGAGAAAGCAAAAAAAGCGCCTGATTGTTCGTACGATACGAAACAATCAGGCGCTGCAAGGAGTCGGGATAGTCGGGCCGGTTTCAGAATCGGACTCTATCATCGGCGGTGCTTGCGGTTTTCCTTTCGATGAACGGCGCAGCGGCGATCGTGGCGGTCCATTTTGTGGTGTACCTTTTTGTGGTGTTGGTGTTTTACCTGTTTGACGTGTTTATGATGATGACCGTCTCCCAGGCATAAATGCACCGCATTTCCGAGATTCAGATGCAGACCTGCGGCTTCAGCCTTCTGCCCTGCTACTACACAGCATGCTACGCATGCCACCATTGCCATTTGTACTAATCTTTTCATAATCGTTGTACCGGGCGTCATGCCCTACATCTGTACAAGCGCACAAAAAAAGACTTTTTGTTTACATTTTGTAATTTTTTCTTATTTTTAAGAAAAAAAACCAAAACGGATGAACATTTCTACACGTCACAACACCGCAGAGAAGCCGCTATTCCAACCGACGCAACAAGGCCAGCTCCGGCAGGGGATATTTTCAGAGAGCGCAGCCGAAAACCTCAGAAGCACGGCCGCTGGCTTCCAGCACCGCGCGGCGCTCCGGGGGGAGGGATTCGCGAGACATGGGGGCATAGTGGAGACGGTCGCGGAAGTAAGCAACAGCACTCTGCGAGATGGCAAAGATGCTATCGAAGCTTTGCTGTCGGGCCAGATTCTCCACAAAGCGGCACATGGCCTTGCCGTAGCCGTGCCCCTCGTAGTTTTTCTTGATGAACAGGCAACCCAGCTCGGCACAACGGTGCTGCGGGTAGGGATAGAGCGCCACGCAGCCGACAATGGTGCCGTCCAGCGTATAGACATAATAGCTGCCGAGGTGGTCGCGTATGTTCTCATAGGTGCGGTGCACCAGTTTGGAGTCCACCATGCTGCGGGCAATCATGGAAAGCAGCTCCGGGATGTCCTCCTCGCGCAAGGGGCGGATTTCACGGTAAGAGTCGGTATGCACCATAGTGCCCACGCCTTCCTCAGAGAAGAGCTCATCCAACAAGACACCGCGCCGCAAACCATCCAGTAAATGCACACGGGGAATGCCTCGGCTGCATACAGCAGCAGCAGCACGCAAATCGTCCGGGGAGGAGCATTCATCGGCACGCGCCTCCGCATCGCGCACCGGAATGGCAAAAATAGGTTGTCCGTCCAGTTGGGGCACACCGGCTTCCATCAGGCAGATGTATTTATCCGCCCCCAAGGCAACGGACAGGCGTACGCTTCCCTCATCATACCGTCCGCTTGCACCGGAGGGGACAATGGCCACCTGCCGGCGTTCCACAATCTCGGCCACTCGTGCAAAAGCCGCTTCCCCTTCTGCCAAGGGAAGCTCTGCCAGAGCGGCGTGCATCTCGCACTCTCCGGCGCGCAGCACCAGAGCGGAAGCATCCGCCCCCTCTGCCACCAGTACCAGACGCACACCAATTTCGTGCAGGGCATCCGCATCCAGCAACGCATCCACCAGCTCCGGCGCTTTCAGCAGAGATGCAGAGACATGCACCACGAACAGTCGCCCGCGGAAATACGGGACGTATTCCAATGCGGAGCGAACATTCATGGGCATCTATTCTAACAGGAATAATCAGGCGCGAGGAGCTTCATCCTCCTCTGCCACGGGCATGTGACCGGAATCAATGGAGCCAATGGTCACACCATCATCCTCCTCAGGCATCATTTCCGGAGAAACCATCACCAAATCACCGGAGCCTTCCGGACGCTTGATGTTGACAAAGGTCTTCTTCTTTTTGGGCAGCACCATCTTCTTCTCGCTGCGGGGGACGGAGGTCTCCATGGCTCCGCTGATGGATTCACCCATGACGGGAAGCTCCGGCATCTCCGGCAGCGGGAGGGTATCCTCCGGTTCGGAAGCCTTGGGAGCAAGCCCGGCCAGGCGCTCGCGAAGAGCAGACAACAGGTCGCCATTGCCGAGGATGTCCATGACATCGGAATCCTCCTCTTCCGCATTGCTGGCAGGGAGGGAGGCCAGGAAGTCCTCAAAGGCAGAGAGGTTGGTGGTAGAGCGGAACATGCCGTTGAGGATTTCGAAGTTGATGTTGTTCATCAGCGTCTCGAAAATCTCGTAGGCCTCGCGTTTGTATTCCACCAGCGGGTCGCGCTGGCCCTGAGCACGCAGGCGCACGCCCTCGCGCAGGGCGTCCATGTCCGTGAGGTGCTGCTGCCACAGCTTGTCGATAGCCTGCAGCATAATGGAGCGCTCCATCTGATCCACGCGGTCAGCACGCTCTCCCTCAATCTTCTTCTCGTACATCTCGCGCACCTTGGCGATAATCGTCTCTGCAACATCCTCCGGGCGCTTGCCCTTGAGGTCGGCTTCCTTCTCGCTCCATCCCATGGGGAAGGTGGAGTTAATCCACTGGAGAAGGTCGGTATAGCGCACGGTACCGGTGTCATCTTCGTTGAGGTAGACCTCGCACTTGGCGTTCACACCCTCCACCAAGGCATCATAGAGCATCTGGCGGGGCTCCTCGCACAGCAGGGCATCATTGCGCATGGCATAAACGATGAGTCGCTGTTGGTTCATGACGTCATCATAGTCCAGCACATGCTTACGCCACATGTAGTTGCGCTGCTCCACGCGCTTCTGAGCGCCCTCGATGATGTGGTTCATGAGGCGGTTTTCCACAGCCTCACCCTCCTGCATGCCGAAGCGATCCATCATCTTGGTCATGCGTTCGCTGCCACCGAAATTGCGCATCAGGTCGTCCTCAAAGGAAAGGAAGAACTGGGAGGCACCCGGGTCACCCTGACGGGAGCAGCGGCCGCGCAGCTGGCGGTCAATGCGGCGGGACTCGTAGCGCTCCGTACCCAGCACAAAGAGGCCACCCAAATCGGCCACACCCTCACCGAGCTTGATATCGGTACCACGACCGGCCATGTTGGTGGACACGGTCACGGCACCGCGCTGACCGGCGCGGGCGATAATCTCGGCTTCGCGCTGGTGGTTCTTGGCGTTCAGCACCTCGTGCGGCACACGGGCATACTTGAGCATGCGGGAGAGCGTCTCGGACGCATCCACGCTGGCTGTACCGATAAGCACGGGCTGCCCCTTCTTGTGCAGCTCCACAATCTTGCCGACCACGGCGTTGTACTTCTCGCGGCGACTGCGGAAAATGAAGTCGTTGGCATCCTCACGGATGCAGGGACGATTGGTGGGAATGGGCAGCACGTCCAGCTTGTAAATATCATGGAACTCGGCAGCCTCAGTCTCAGCCGTGCCGGTCATACCGGCCAAACGGCGGTACAGACGGAAGTAGTTCTGAATGGTGATGGTGGCATAGGTCATGTTCTCGGCCTCCACTTCCACACCTTCCTTGGCCTCCACGGCCTGGTGCAGACCATCGCTCCAGCGGCGGCCGGGCATCTCGCGGCCGGTATTCTGGTCGATGATGACCACCTTGTCGTCCTTGACCACGTACTCCACGTCCTTTTCGTAGATGGTGTACGCCTTGAGCAGCTGACTGGTGGTGTGCAGGCGGGCTCCCGTCTCATCCAATCGTTTGAGCAGTGCCGTCTTGCGGGCCTCTTTCTCGCGCTCGGTGAGAGTCTCGTCCTCATCGATATTCACGAACTCCGTACCGATATCCGGCAGCACGAAAGCCTCCGGGTGACCGGGGCTGATAATCTCGCGCCCCTTCTCCATGAGGTCGGCATCGTGAGTCTTCTCATCCACGGTGAAATAGAGTTCTTCCTTAAGCTTGAAGAGCTCCAGCTTGCGAGGATCCTGATAGAGGAAGAGCTCATATTTCTCCACCATGCGGCGGAATTCGGGATCCTGCTGGGAGCGCATGTAAGCGCGGTTACGGGGCTGTCCCAGCTTAACCTTGAAGAGGCAGCGACCGGCTCCCTCCGTATCGCCCTCCTTGGCCAGCTTGTTGGCTTTCTCCATGAGAGAGGTGCAGAGCTCTATCTGCTTGCGCACCACTTTTTCGATAAGCGGCTTGAGGGTATCGTACTGCTGCTCACGCTCAATGACAGCCGGGCCGGAGATAATGAGAGGCGTGCGGGCCTCGTCGATAAGAATAGAGTCCACCTCATCGATGATAGCGAAGTAGTGCCCGCGCTGCACCTGAGCCTCTCGGCTGGTAGCCATACCGTTGTCGCGCAGGTAGTCGAAACCGAACTCGGAGTTGGTGCCGTAGGTGATATCGCACTGGTACTGGCGGCGGCGCAGGTCGCTGGGCATCATACTCTGGATGCAGCCCACAGTCAAACCGAGGAAGGAGAACAGGGAGCCCATCCACATGGAGTCTCGGCGAGCCAGATAATCATTCACCGTCACGACGTGAACACCCAGGCCGGTGAGGGCGTTCAGGTATACGGGAAGCGTTGCTACGAGGGTCTTACCCTCACCCGTGGCCATTTCTGCGATAAAGCCGCGATGCAGGGCGATACCACCCAACAGCTGCACCTCGAAATGCACCATATCCCAGCGAATAGGCGTACCGCAGACGTCCACATCCTTGCCGCAGAGAAGCTTTGCTCCGCTCTTGACCACAGCAAAAGCCTCCGGCAGAATCTCCTCCAGATAGCGGGAGCGCATGCGGTCAAACTTCGGTTCAATCTCCACCCAAGCCTTCTTACCGGCCTCAATGGATTCGGCAGTAGCTTCCACTTTGGGCAGCTTGGGGAACTCTTTGCTGAGGGATTCAAAGCGGGTATTGAGGGTGGCGGCCACCTGCTCCAGCAGCTGAGGAGAAGCAGAGAGGATGACGCCGCGCGTCGGCAAATCCATCGGAGTGAAACGGTGCAGATACGCCTGCCACTCGCGCGTCTTGCTCACGAGAAAGTCCTGATCCTTTCCCTCCCAGGACTTTTCGATATCAAGAATTCGGCGCACAACCGGTTTGAGCTTGCGCACCTCACGCTGGTTCTTGGAACCCACGATTTTATTCAGAATCCACTTAATCATAATGTTGGAAAATTGTTGACTACACGCCTCACACGACCCCGGAGCGAATGCGGGGTGCAGCATTGTAACACAGGCTTGCCACTTTGGCAAGCCTGCACGAAAGAGTTACGAAAAAATGACACGCAGTCGTTACCATCAGTCGCCCGGAGGTGTCGGGGACTCATTCTGCGGGGTTTCCGAGCCGGAATGAGATGCCCAGACATAGCGAACGAAAATAACTTTGATAGCAGCAGTGAGTGGAACCGCCAACAGCGCACCCACCACACCTCCGATAACATAGCTCCAGAACAGAACGGAGAACATAACCGTGAGGTCGTGCATGCGAACCCGACTGCCCACGATTTTCGGCTGCAGCACCCAGCCGTCAAACTGGCTGACACAGGCAAAGATGGCAGAAACGATGACGAGATGGGGCACATCCTGCCAAGTAAACCAGGCAATGAGCATGGCAGGAATCCAGGTACTAATCATCCCGATGTAGGGGATGACCCCCAACACCGCCGCCACAGCTGCAATGGTGATGGCGTACGGAAGCCCCAGAATCTTGAGCGCAATGGCCAGAATAATGGCATCCACCACGCTCACCAACATCTGTCCGCGAATGAAAGAGATGATGTAGCTGTTAATCTCCTGAAGCGTTTGTACCAATTCTTCACGGAATGCGGATTTCTGCAGGGGGAGGATAGTGTGCCAATTATCGGCAATCTGCTTGCTCTCCAGCAGGAAATAGAAGAGGAACACCGGCACCATGATAGCACCGATAACAAACATACCCAGCCCGGACAGCGCGCGTGAACCGGCCGTGAGCCACTCCACCAGGCGCTCCGTCAGATAACTGGAATTGAACTCCAGGATAGCCGTCAGTTTCCCGGCATAGGATTCATCCTGCGAGAGTGCCAGATAGTCAGCCTCCGGCAAACCGGCCTTTCGGGCATCCTTGAGCACCTTACCGTAGAGCATGTCGACCCCTCGCTGCACCAGGCTGTTATTCTCCAGATAATATTTACCTGTTTCAACCGCACTGTGCTGAATCTGCTCCCGCTTGCTGATGAGCTCTCCGGTCTGCTCCACAAGAGGCGGAACAATCGTTAACCCGAACCCCGCCAACAGCACACCACAACCAAGCATCACCACCAGCACCGCCCCCAAACGCGGTTTCACCCAGCGCTGCACGATGCGTACACAGGGTGAAAGCAGATAGGCCAGAATCCCCGCCAGCACCACCGGCAGCAATACGGGTTCCAACAATACAAACAAGGCGCCGAAACCGAACAGGAGAGCTATAACCAGTGCGACTATCACCACCAAGGCTATACCGGTGAGCGCCATCCAGCACGCAGACTTCTGGAATCGGGTAGGGGTAGATTTAACTTCCGAACTCATGGAGTCTATAGTATACCTGCCCCTGTAGCAAGTCAACACGAAAAGAAAGTGACAGAGCAGTAAAATGCCTTGACTTTTGCCCCTGTTCGCGTGTATAGTGCGCGCGATGAGTCAACAGCGCATACCTCAGCTTACCTTGCCAACGAATGACTACGGGCAGATGCAGAACATGAGCAACCGCCGCCTGATAAGCGTGCTGCGCGAGGCCGTATTGTCCCCGGAGCGGGTCTATCGTTTCTCTCCCCGCCCGCCGGAAACACACGATGCGTACACCATCTGCCACCGCCCGGGATGTATTGATATTCACTTATATGCTGAGGGTGCAGAGATATTCTGCTGCAAATTCGTACCGGCAAGAGAATATTAAACATGGACGTTTTCTCCACGTGCTGGAACAGCTCCCGACATAAGGACGGCGGGGCTATCTGCGATGAAATCCGCGAGCTGGGGTTTGAGTATATCGAAGCCTCACACGGTCTCTCCGTCTCCAAAATAACCGGCATCATCAAGGCGGTGGATGAAAAGCGAATCCGGGTCGCCGGCGTGCATAATTTCTGTCCGGCACCGATAGAGATACTGGCAGACGCACCGGATGCCTACCAATTCACCTCGCACCGTCCGGCGGACAGAGCTCGGGCGCTGCACCTGACACAAGAGACCCTCCTGATGGCGGCCAGACTGCAGGCAAAGTATGTGGTACTGCACATGGGTTCCGTGGCACTCATGAAAGGACGCCGCGCCACAAGAGAACTGGAGCGAATGGTGCGTCACGGATTGCTCCATACGCGGGAATACGCAGATCTGAAAGGTCGGTGGGTACGCAAGCGAAAGCAGCTGGGCCCCCTGTATCTGGAGCGCGCCCGCCAGGCTCTTTACCGGCTGACGGAAGAGGCCGCCAAACTGGGCGTGGTGCTGGCAGTCGAGGGGCGAAGCCATTTTGAACAAGTTCCGGGCGAATGGGAGATGCTGCCGCTGATGGAGGAGTTCCGCGACAACCCGAACGTGGTGTACTGGCATGATTTCGGGCATATTCAACGCAAGCACAATCTCATGATGCTGAATCATGAGCAATATCTCAGCCAGCTGCACCCATTCCTGTATGGGGCACATGTGAATGATGTCCGCCGGCCCGCGCGCGACCACCGCGCGCCTTTCCTCGGCGGTTGTGTGGACTTTAACACCCTGCTCCCCCGTTTCTTCCGCAAGAGCATGCCGCTCACCTGGGAGCTCTCCCCGTCCATTTCACGGGAAGACATTTTGAGCGTCAAAGAACGCTGGGAAGCGCTGACGGCAACACTCCCCGATTAAATCACCCCTCTGCCAACCAGCAGCAGAAGCGCTCTGCCCAGAGGCGGGAAATACCGGGAATAGCGGCAATATCTTCCGGCGAGCATTCCTTCAATCTGGTCACGGAATGGAACCGTTTCAACAGCAATTCCTTGCGGCGCGGCGTCATACCGGGATAGGCATCCAATTTACTTTCGCGCACACGCCGACGCACCAGCAGTTCATTGTAATTATTGGCAAAGCGGTGCGCCTCATCGCGGAGACGCTGCAACAACCGCAGAGCCCCGGAATCATGGCTGAGCACGATGGGCTCCGCCGCCCCGGGCAGATAAATCTCCTCATCCCTCTTCGCCAAGCCCACGACCGGCATCTTCTCCAGACCAATCTCCTTCAGCACCTCGCAGGCAACGGAAAGCTGCCCCTTGCCGCCATCCACCACCACCAGATGCGGCACCGTGATGGGAGCTTTTCCCTGCTCACTGAGTTGACGCAGCCAGGAATAGGTATCCACTTCCAGCGGCTTGTCAAATAAATGGCTACTCTCGTTCACGATACGGGAATAGCGCCGCCGCACCACCTCCAGCATAGAGGCAAAATCATTCTGCCCATCCACGCCGCGAATGCGATACCGCCGGTAGGCGGCATTGTCCGGCCGTCCTTTACTGAAACGCACCATGGATGCGACGATGTGATTATCCGACAGGTTGGATATATCAAAACATTCCATCACCGCCGGAGGTTCAGCCATACCCAAAGCCTCGGCCAGCTCTGCCAAATCCTTATCCGGATCCACGGTTCCGGGCAAATCAGCCATACCGCGGGCGAAGCGGCGGGCGGGTTCCAGCGTTTTGAGGATATTCTCACGCACATCCCGTAGCCGGGCTGCCTTCTCAAAATCCAGAGCCTCCGCAGCGGCTGTCATCTCTGCAGTGAGTGCGTCCAGATGCTCCTTGCGCCCCCTGCCCTCCAGCAGGCCCAGCGCCAATTCAAACTGCTCACGGTAGGCCTCCGGTGAAATACGGCCAATACAGGGTGCGGAGCAACTGCGGATTTCATCGTCATGGCAATGGCGGTACTGCTCCTCCCCGGGGTGGCGGCAGGTGCAGGTTCGCAGCCGGAAACGATGATTCAGCCACTCCACCGTCTCACGCAATGCCGCAGAATGCACAAACGGTCCCAGATAGCGAGCCCCATCGTCCTTGCGCAGCCGCACCATGGAAAAACGCGGCAGTTCATCCTGTCGACTGGCTCGCAGCAGGAGGTAACGCTTATCATCCCGCAATTGCACATTATAGTGCGGGCGGTATTCCTTGATGAGTTTCTGCTCCAGAATGAGCGATTCCTGCTCGTTGCGCACCTCGTAATAATCAAAATCCACAATGGCTGCAATGAGGGCACGGGTCTTGCTGTTTTCCAGCGTGGCTCGCGAGGGGGAAAAATAGTTAGCCAGCCTTCGGTGCAAATCTTTAGCCTTACCCACATAGATAACGCCCCCACCTTCCCCCTTCATGAGATACACGCCCGGGCGATGAGGTGTGGTGCGCCATTTTTCCTTGAGATTGACGCGAGCTGCTGCCATGTGCCACTATTCTACCACAGCGCGATGACTTGACAAGTGCAAAGAAATCCCCGGTCAGCCGGAAAGCGACCGGGGACTAAGCTGAAGTATTTTCTGCCGGAGCTTACATGCAGGCACGGAGATGTGCCAGAATGTTGTCCTTGGAGGTAGCACCCACGATGGTATCCACCAGCTCACCGTTCTTGAAGAACAGCAGCGTGGGAACGGAGCGGATGTTGTAACGGGTGGCAAGATTCTGGTTGCCGCCTTCCTCCACGTTGGCCTTGCAGACCTTGGCGGTGCCGGCCATCTCTGTGGAAATCTGCTCCACGATGGGCATGATCATCTTGCAGGGACCACACCATGTTGCCCAGAAGTCCACCAGCACCGGTACGGGAGACTGCAGAACCTCTGCCTCGAAATTGCTTTCTGTTATCTGAATAGCCATATTACTATCTGAGATGCGAATGATTCCGAATTCGTTGAAAAATTTATTCCTCTTCTTCGTCAGCACTCTCTTCCTCTGCTTCCTCCTCGGAGGCGCTATCATCGGCAGAAGCTTCCTCACCGGCAGTGGGCCACCCCAGCACGGGTTCCGACTGACGGCTCATGTTCTGATCGATGGAATACTGCATGTAGAGAGCCACCAGCATAGCCAAAACAGCAGCTGCGGCACAGACCAGAATGGAAGGATGTACAGGCTTCTCTTCCTCTTCCTCCGGTTCCGGAACAGCGGCCTTCTTACTGAAGCCGGCAGGCTTGGAGAAACCGGCGGGCTTTGCAGGCTTGGACTTGGCCTTGGGCTTAGCAGGAGCATCAGCCTTGGGCACCTCTACCGTGGCGGCAGGCAGCTCGGGCTTGACCGGAGCGGCGGGTGCAGCAGGAGCGGCGGGAGCGGCAGGAGCGGCGGGCGCAGCAGGAGCAACCGGAGCGCCGGGGCGCTTAGGCGGAGCTCCCAGCGGAACAGTTACGGCAGTACGAGCTGTACCGGGAGCCACGGGAGCAGCAGGACGCGGTGCAGACGGCGGCACAGGTGCGCCGGGAGCCACGGGTGCAGCAGGACGCGGAGCGGCAGGCGGCACAGGAGCACCGGGAGCAACAGGACGCGGAGCGGCAGGCGGCACAGGTGCGCCGGGAGCAACCGGACGCGGCGGCATGGGGGCACCGGGAGCGGCAGGACGCGGGGGCATGGGAGCACCCGGACGGGGAGCTGCCGGAGAAACGGGACGAGGAGCCGCCGGGGGAACGGGGCGCGGAGCCGTGGGAGGTACGGGAGGTGTGCTCATAACATCAGGTCAGTAAAGTCTGCAACCGCATTTGCGGATTTCTTTCTATATTGCACTTTTTTTTCGCTTTTGCAAGCGGAAAACTCATCCATGCTTATTTTTTTCGAGGGAAGCATACCGAATCATTAATGAGAGGCACTCAAAACCAACAATGCAGCATACTGCTCAGCCGCCACGGACTATAAAACACCTGCCAATTTCGGTAAGCAGGCCGTTTTTCATCACGGCTGGAGGCGTTCGATGCTCCAGGTGGAGTCAGGCTTCAGGGTGTACATGAAGCGGTCATGCACGCGACCGGGGCCACCCTGCCAGAACTCGACGTGGTGCGGAACGATGCGGAAGCCGCCCCAAAAATCCGGCAAGGGCACCTGTCCTTCCGAGAATTTGTGCTTCAACTCCTGCAATTTCATCATCAGCAGCTTGCGGGTGGATATCACCTGACTCTGGTGCGATACCCATGCCCCCAACTGGCTCTCGCGCGGGCGGGAAAGGAAATACTTGAGGGTTTCGGCGCGCGATATTTTCTCTGCGCGGCCATAGACGATAATCTGGCGCTCCAGAGTGACCCAGGGGAGCATCATGCATATCTCCGGGTTGGACTCCAGCTCACGAGCTTTGCGGCTGGTGTAGTTGGTGAAGAATACATAGCCGCGGTCATCATAATATTTGAGCAGCACCGTGCGCAGGGAGGGGCGCCCCTCCGGAGTGGCGGTGGCAATGCTGATGGCATTCGGCTCCGGTATACCGGCCTCCAGTGCCTGTTTGAACCAGCGGTCAAACTGAACGAATGGAGAATCCGCCAAATCCCGGCGATGCAGCGTGTCCTTGAGGTATTCTTCTCTGAATGCAGATAAGTCCATGCCCGAACTATACCACCTGCAGACGGCTTCCGCAAGCCTAAGTTATGAGTTACCGAGTCACGAAAACAGCCCGCGCATCGGCTACCGATACGCGGGCGGGGTAAATCAGAGCCTGCCTGTGGTGCGGGTCAGCGGAAGATGACCTCGTACACACGCATACCGGACTGGCGGGGCGCCTCCAGCGTCACCTTCGTCGTACCGGGCTGCAGCTCGAAAGTCATGAGGCCATCCATGCGCCCGATGGGGGTGGCATTGCTGACGGAGCAATCAGCAGTAGTTACCACGGAGATGCGGGTAGCCCCGGCAGGGACATCCAGTTCCGTACGGAGGGCAGCCTTGCCGCAGTTGTAGGCAGTGGCGATATCGCCGTCCGTAAGGCGGTGCACATCTGTATCGGGAGACACATACGGCAGACGTATGGCAAAGGAATTGAGGCGAATCTGCTGCGGCTTGCTGCCGGCATTGAGCAGGCGGATGTTGCGAATACCCTGCGTAGGCATGTTCTCCTTCTCAATCATGTAGTAGGTTTCATACACGCGGGTCAGCTTCGGTGTCACTACAGAGCCATCCTCCAGGGTCAGCTCCAGTCTGCACCACTGCTCAACATCCGAGTCATCCAAATCCATGGAAAACGATGTGGCATAGGCCGGAATGGGCAGGTTCAGGTTCAGATAGGTGCCGGGGTCGGCTGTCACCACCTCCATCTTACGGCTCAAACCGATGGAGCTTTCATCATTGTAGGCATAGATGCCGGAAAGTCCCTGAATAGAGGTGGAAAGCAACGCCGGGAGAGGGCGGTTCACCGTGAACTCGCAAATGGCCAGCGGACGCTTCTCTGTCGGCTGCACCACACGGTAGCGCACCATGCGAGCCATAACCGGGTTTTCGCGGCGGTCAATAGTCACCTTAGGGCCATGCACCAGCTCACCCAACGGGTTCCAGGTCTGACCATCGGCAGAGTATTCCATCTGTCCGGACTGCGGCACCCAGGTGCGGCGGGTATTGCCACCCATGCGCAGGTTGATGGTGCTCACGGGTGTGAGCTCACCCAAATCCAGACAGTACCAGTCACCGGCCTGCTGAATCTGCCCGGATTCCCAGAGAGTGTTCAGATTACCATCGCCCACGTTGGCCGCATTCACGGAGGCATCACCACCCCGGCAGCTGAAAGCGGGCTGCATGGTGCAGATATTGCGTCCGGCCAACTCAGAAAGAATGGAGGCATTCACATAATTGAAGGCAGAGCGCAGCGCCGGAGTCACGGCGTGTGACCCTACCTGCACGTCCTGCACCTGCGTCACAGCATTATCCTGCCAGGCGTCGCGATAGAGCAGCGACATCTCGTTGAGCACCTCTGCCACATGAAGAGTGGTGCTCAGGCGCTCCTGAAGGCGCTCGGCACGCATGGCGCGAATGATTTCCACACCGGCCTGTCCCGTCAGGGCAAAGGCGCGCAGCCAGGGGGCAATCTCCTGCTGCAAAGCCTGCATCCCGCGGGCCTGAATCAGATTATGCCCGGCGGCAGCAATAGCAGCAAACTCACCGCTCATGTCTGCGGCAGTTTCCGGAGTCGGCATACCGGCAGCTAATTCGGCGCGGAAGCGGGTGGCCAGCGGCAACATACTCACCGACTCCTCACGTACATAACCGTGATTGTTCGGCATCAAATCCGCATTATGCTCGCAGAACACCTGCATCGACTCCGCACACTGCGGATAGAGACGGCGAATACCCTCACGCCACACGGGTTCGGAATCAAAGGCCGGGATATTCCAAGTGTAGGCAGCCACCCCGAACAGCCCCACCTTGTTGGCCTCCGGACGCTCCATGGGATTGGCGACAAAACCACTCATCTCTTTTTCCATGCCGGGAGTCTGCTCCAGGCCGTATGTACGCCCCATGGAGAGTCGAGAAGGCTTCATATCATTGCAGGGCCAGTTCCACCAGATGAAAGTGGGACGGTGCGTATGAGAATTCACCCATTTCTGGCCCTCCAAGGTGATATCGTTCACCACGGTATTACCCGTCCACATGATGTGGATATCCTTGTCCAGCCCATTACCCAGCGTCTCCAGCTCCGATACCTGCGCCCAGCTCTTGTTGTACCCGGTGGGACACATGATGAGCTCCTGGTTCACATCCGGGTGCTTGCGAATGAAATTCTCCAGAATGTAGTTGCAAAGCTGCACCTGGCGGGAGGCCTTGCCAATTTCGCCGAAGGAATCATCCACCAGCACGGCGAAATCACGCACCCCTAAATCATACATCCACTGCAGCTTCGTGCAGAGGGCATCCAGCTGATTGCGCCCCTCATTCTCCTCCCACTTCACCGTGTTGGCGGGATGAATGGCCCAGACAAAGCGGACGTGATTGCGGCGGGCATGCTGCACTTGGGCGGCCAGCTCGTGTGCCTTTTCTTCCGGGTAGGGCTCATAGCAACCCTTGCCGTGGTGCAGCGGATCATCCTTGGGCGCGTAGATGTAGATATTCATCTTGTTGCGCCCATAAAAATCGAAGAGAGAGCGACGCCCCTCGTAGCTCCACGGGATGCCGTAGTAGCCCTCCACCGCCCCGCGATAGCGCAGGCTGGGCCAGTCCACCACCGTACCCGTGGGCAGCTCACCCAGCGTAGCAACCTGCTCCACCGAAAGCTCCGGGAAAGGGTCTTTCTGGGCAGAGCGGGCACCGGGCACCTTGATCAGCATCTGCGAGAGCGTCTGTTTGGCATAGAAAACGCCCGTTTCATCGTTGGCCAGCACCTGCACCTCGCTTTCAGGGGAAATGCTGACGGCGTAGGCGCCCTCCACCCCGGCAGGGATTCGGTCCCAGAGCCCGCCGGCAGACTCCGGCGTGCGTATCTGCACGCTTACAGCCCCGGCTCGCACCGTCTGTTGGGCAGAAATCTCATAGTGCTGCGGAGCGGGAAAAACCGGGCAGCTCTGCTCTTCAGTCGCCGTGGCAACCAAAGCCGGCAAGGCAACCAATGCGGCAGCCACTGTCATTGCTTTGTCTGTTGTCATCATAAACTCAATATCAAGGGAAGTAATTCGTCAAATCGGGTCAGGCGCCAATCCGGATTCAGGGCCATGCAAGCGGCCTCCTCCTGCGCTGCCGTGGAAGCCCATGCCGCATTGATGATGCGGACACCCACCCGGTGGCTCAGCTCGATATCCGAAGGTGCATCGCCCACATACACCAGTTCGTCCGGGCGCAGATTCCACTCCTGCATGACCTGTTGCAAGCGCTCATGCTTGCAGTTGTGCGTGGCCAGACCGAATCCGCGCCATTCCACGAACTCTTCCAATCCGTAGTAACGAATAGTCGGGTTCCCCGTAAAATGTTCCTTACCGCTGATGATACCGATACGAATACCCGCTTCTCTGACCGCCCGCAGCATCTCCACCGCCCCGGCAAAGGGCGCGGGTGCCAGCGTGGGGTGCAGGCGCTCATAGACCTCCACAAAGCGACCAATCGGCAGCTCCGGATCATCCGGCGACATACCCAGCAGGCCGGCCAGCACCCCGCTGTCATTCAGGCCGAAAAAGCTGATGACTTTCTCTGCGGTCGGCTTGGGGTGCCCCAGTTCCTCCACACAGGTGCGGTACGCCTCCACACACAGCGGGAGCGTATCACCCAGCGTACCATCCATATCGAATAAGACTGCCTTGAGCATATCAGTTGCGCGGTAAAACCACATCCTACCATAAGGCCGCCCCCATAGCAAGATATTAACAAGTACGCAACACCCCTGCTGTTTCTTTCAATCCCTTTTCTTTCCTTTTTCGAAAAAAATTGCCTTGTATTCCCAACTCAAAAAAGGTAGAATACACTAATTTTAGTGACAACAATCATGAAAAGCCTTTTATTATCTTCAGCCATAGCGGCATTGCTCATGAGTGGTGCACCGCTGGCGTACGCACAACAACAGGATGCGCCATCGGCACTGACGGTCCCCGGAGCAAACGTCTGGAAAAACCCGGACAACCTTTGCAACAAGTTGGCCGCAGAAATTACCAAACGCGTGACGGGACTTGACTCCAAACAGATACAGGCGTTCATCAAGGGCAAAGAAAACTGGCGGCTTTTGCTGATGTATCACTTGGCCTACACGGAAATTTCACGCGTAGAAGAATACCGCAACTTCAATGAGGCACTGAAACGGAATGTCCAGGGTAAAAAAGATGAAATCGCCAGGCTTGAAAACGAGGTCAAAACCAAAAAAGGAACTGAAAAAAAGAACGCCGAGCATCGTTTGACGTGTGCCGGAAACGATTTAAAGCGCCTTCAACAGGAAGCAGAATACCCCATCAACCTTGAAAAACACGCCAAGGTTCTCCAAGCGATACTGGCAGATGATGAATGGATGGATGCCATCGCGTTCAGCGGTGAAATGCATCGTTTTGCACGTGTGGTTCAAATTATTGATGCCATAGCCAAAGCCGATAGCGGCGCATTGAAAAAAGGCGTGGCTCGCGATATCACCACCGCCGTAGCGCTGGAATATGCCCGCCATAATTGCAAAACGGTGGATGCCATTGACCGCGCCAAGTACTTCTTGAAATACTGGAGGCAAGGCAGATTGAACACCTCTTTTGACAAACTGCCCATGCACCACCGCCGCATTGCATGCGGGTGGAAGCCAAGCCACAACTCCGGCACAGTGAAAGCCTTTGAATGGGCACTGAAAAATGTACACGTACCGGATTGGCAGTATCCTGACAGTTGCTGGCGCTGTGGCTATGTTCTGAACAACGTGTATGGCGACAGCATTCACGGGGCCCACTACTACGCACCATGGAACGGTGTCATGACGGATAATCTCATGTGGCTCGTCAAAAACGTGGGCGGCGTGTGCGGCGGCTTGTCCCACTTCGGTGCGGCATCTGCCTGTGCCAACGGCGTGCCAGCTCTGACTGCGGGTGAGCCCGGGCATTGCGCCTATATTGTGCTGGTGGACGGCAAATGGACACCCGCCTACTCCCTGACCTGGGAGCGAGGGCTGCATTGGATACCTTGGGATAATAACTGGACGTTCAGCGCCCTGCATCTTACGGATGGCTTGTATGATCAGAAGAATGTTAAAAAGAGGCAGTTGTCAGATGCCAGCAGAGTATTGGCGCGTATGTATCAGAACAAGGGAGATGTGAAACGCGCCCTCACTTGCTACGAATTGGCAGCCAAGGCCGCACCGCTGAATTACCCGCTGTGGAGAGAATACGCCGCTTTCCTGGGTGATAAGCTGCCGAAGGATAAGGAAGCATGGACCAAGCTGAATACTGTACTGTGCAAAGGCGTCGCACCCCGGTACCCCGAGCAGTGTGCAGAACTCCTCAAGCAATGCGTATACGGCCGCATCAGCAAGGCCGATATGAAAGCAGAAGAACTGACGGCAGCATGCGCTCAATTCTGGAAATATGCCGAAACCATGGGCCCCGACCGCTGGCACATAGAAAAGTTCGCCAACGAGCAGATGAAGATGTGCAAAACCGCAGCAGGCAATACAGAAGACTCGGCCATAGATTTATTCATTGCGGTTCTGAAAGCCGCCGCTCCGCATGATGCTTACTCCGGCACCATGATGGGTTGGGGCAACAAGATATCGGAAGGCTTGAGCGAGGCCGGGCAGAACAAGTTGTCTGAGACCATGGTTAAGTCACTTGGTGCAGATAAGAAACTCGACTCTGCTCAGAAAGCGAAACTGCTGGGTGGGCTGATTCTGTCCGCAGAAAAAGCACGCGATATCACCACCTTCTACGCTATCAGCAAGATGATTGACCCCAAGGAGATACACGGCACCGCCGCCATCCCGGATTTCAATCCCTTCCCCGGCAAGCTTGTCTCTGAGGGCGGCCTGCCCTTTGCCAGCTCCACCAGTGAGTGGGATAGCCCGCATACGCACTCTGGCCTGCTTACGAAAAAAGGTGGCAGAGTACACACCGCCAAAGACAAGAATGCGTGGATTGCCGTTAAGTTGCCCAAACACGCCTACATCACCGGCGTGGTATTTGTCGGCACGAACGAATGGAAACTTATTCACCGCTTCCGTCCGTTGCGGGTGCAGGTTTCTGACACCGGGCGCGACGATGATTGGCATGACGTGGGTCCGGTGATTGAAAGCACGGGCAACTATGTCAACACGTTCAACCTGCAGCAAGAACGTCCCAAAGCGCTTTATGTGCGCGTTCTGCGCCCCGGCGGCCCGGAGTTCTTCCATGCTAACGGCATCTATGTCTATGGCGAGCCCGCAGCCTGATAACCTTAACCATTCAGACAATTTATGAAAAAATCTTATTCTGTTCTGCTTGCTTGTACCCTGCTTTCCCTTCCGGTGAACACAGCGGTTGCAGCACAGCAATTTCCGAGCTATGAAAAAGCTATTAAACAAGTAACAGAGGATGGGTACATCCTGTTCATTCACCCTGACGGATGGGATCGCTACGGCGAAAAGCTCTGCAAGAAGTTGATTGCGGATGAAAATGTGCGGAAAGCCGCCGGAAATGCGGCGCTCATTCTGGCACCTATCTACCAAAACCGCAACGAAAAGACCAACGCAGAAGCCAAGAAAGTGATGGGCTCGTTGGGCTACCCCGGCAGCATGGCAGATATTTCCTACCCGGCTCTCATCTTCTATGACAAGAGTGGGCGCCAATACTCTGCTTTGTATGGAGAAACGCTCATGGATGCCTCTGTCGAAGAGGTGGCAAAGTTGATAAAACAAAGGATGAGCGCCAAGAAAAAGCAACAGTCTCTGCTTGATGAATCGGGCAAAACATCAGACTCTGCCCAAAAGGCACGCCTCGTCTTCGATGCCACAAGAGTCACCGGTGTCGAATGGCCGCACGGGGTCAAAGATGCTCTCAAGAGCATTGACCCGGAAGATAAGCAGGGTTATCTCTCGGCGCTCAATTTCGGATTCGGGATTCAGGCGAATGAAGGTCTGGATTCTATCCTCCAACGGCTGGACGCTGCACTTGAAAACAAGAATATAAGCAATTGGCAAAAACAACGATCCTGTGCCACGGTTATCGGCCACATCCGCAGAGCATACGGTTCCATGGCCGGTGGTCCGTACATCACCAAGTATGCCAAAAAGATGCTCAAACTCGATCCGGAGTCCCCGCTTGGACTTTCTGCCCCGGTGGTGCTGCGTGATTGGGTGAAAAGCTACCACTATGGGCAAGGCTGGAGCGACCAGATCATTCCCTCTGCCCCCATCCCCATGTCGATGCAGGATGTCCCCATCACCAAACCCGGCTCCTACAATATCACATTCAAATTAACCACCGGGCGAGATGGCATCAAAATCAACAGCCTCAGACTCATGGATGGCAATACCTGCGTCGTATCAGACAACACCCCGCGCGAGGTAAGTTGGCAAAATACGCAAGTGACCTATACCTTCAAGGTGAAACAAGCTCTTAAAAAGCCAGCCTTGGAAATTACTTATGGTAACGAGCCCAATAAGCGCAGCACATGGGGAAACATCACCGTAAGCGGTCAATAAATATCTTTCAAACGCATTAATTGACATCTTAAGAGGCAAGCGTCTGTTGCGCTTGCCTCTTATCCTTGTTACGTAGCTTCTGCAAAATATCAAGAGCCAGAAGCAACCATTCGCCGCGATATTTCGACTCCATTTCCCCATTGCTGAGCATTTTTTCTGCTTGTTCTGCGGGCAGGAAAATGTTAGACTGAGAAGAACGCAAAGAACGTTGACCTATGCGCAATAATTTGGTTCTTATTTCGATGATGGCGGCAATAGCCGTGTGCGGGAATGCGGCTGCTGTAGAATATCCCGGCGAGGCTCCCGGCAAGGCTTCGGCTGCACAGGAAGGCACTACGTACAGCCTGAGCAACAATCTCATATCCGCAGATTTTGAATGGAAAGACGGCGGGGTTACCTTCGGCGGGCTGAAAGCGGCTGATGGCACTCCGCTGGTGGAAGGCGGCGGCCCGGTGTTCCTCATTCAACTGGCCGACGGCAGCAAACTGAGTTCCACCGACATGCCGGCTGAAGCACCGCAGGTGAAAGAGCTGTCCGCCGACAAAGAATCGCTGCGCGTGGCCGAACAGTTACCGGGCAAGGCCATTTCTGCTACCTTCACCGCACCTGATACCTCATTCAGCGTAGAGTGGCAAGCCGTGCTGCGCGACGGCTCGCACTATCTGCGTCAGGAATACACCCTGAAAGCAAAAGACAAGTCCGTCCCCTTCCATACCATTACCCCGCTGCAGGTCATACCGGCAGAGGCCGCCGGCATCCCCTCCATCTCCGGCAATACAACCCATGGCACCGTGGCTGTAACGGACAAACTGTTCATGGGGCTGGAAACCCCCATGTCCGCCATCTCCGTGGGGCAGCACGGGGCAGCGCAGGAAGATGCCTGGAGCGCAGAGAGCTGGACGCCGAAGATGTTCGGCAGCGTGTTTGCCGTGCCGGAGAGCTTCCACCCGGTATACGGTAACCGCTACGATGCCAAAATCGGGCCAACCGTGCGCGACTTGCTGGTGGCGGAAGGCCCTGTAAACTTTCTGGAGCCGGGCACCTGCGACATTGACTTTGAATACGAGAGCGGCAACCACCGGCTCAACATTGTGGGTGTGCAGCTGGTGACCACCGCCGGGCAAGTGCTCTGCGAGGACATTCATCCCGGCTACACCGGGCATAAGTCTGAGAATGCCGAATACCGGTTAACCGTTCCCGTGGCCGGCACCTATCACCTGCGCTACTGGGTGGAGAAAAAGACCGAGCCCGTCACCAGCGCCGGTCGCATTTCCCTCTCTCTGTCCATGGGCACCCCGGAGGAAAGCACCGCTCCGATTCCTGACGACATGGTACGCGGCAACTGGGTGCGCAAAGCCAAGCTCACCCCGGAATCGCCCTGGAAGGTCAGCTCCGTGATGGGTCTGTTCGCACCCGGGCAGCAGCGCCGCTCCTTCTTGGCCTACCTCGAGCGCGAGAAGCCCGTCCCCTACCGCACCATGGTGCATTACAACGACTGGTATGAAATCGGCATCACCCGCCATGACTTCCAGGACCCGCTCAAACGCACCACGGAAAAAATATCTCTGGATGTCATCAACACCTGGAAGCGTGAGCTGTTCGACAAGCGCGGGGTGAAGATTGATGCCTACATCATGGATGATGGATGGGATGATTTCAACAGCCTCTGGGACTTCCATATCGGCTTCCCCAATGGCTTTACGGAAATCAACAAGGTGGCTACCGCCATGGATTGCGGGCTCGGCACCTGGCTGGGTCCCGTGGGTGGTTACGGTGCATCCAAGCGCATGCGCATCGCCTACTGGAACAAAGTTCACCCGCACAACCGCATCTCGAACTTCGAGCTCTCCAACCCGGAGTATTTCAACGCCTTCGTGGGACGCTGCAAGGATATGGTGAAAAATTACGACATGCGCTACTTCAAGTTCGACGGCATCTCCACCAAGTTCCACGCCAAGGGACCGGGAGCGCTGGAGGATGCAGAAGGCATTCTGCGCGTGCTGGCTGCCCTGCGTGAGGCTCGCGCGGACATTTACCTCAACACCACAGTAGGCACCTGGGCCAGCCCGTTCTGGTTCCTGCACGCGGACTCCGTCTGGCGTCAGGAGAATGACTTCGACCAGATTGGCAACATGGGAGACGCCCGCGACCGCTGGATTACCTACCGCGACCGCCTCGTGCACGAGGTCTTTGTGGAGGGGGCCCCGCTCTGCCCCATCAACGCCATCATGACCCACGGCACCATCATTACCCACAATGGGCCGCCCCGCGTCATGAGCAAAGCCCCCGCCAACTGCATCAAGGAAATGCGCACCGCCTTCACCTGCGGCTCCGGTCTGCAGGAGGTGTACGCAGACTCCGTCATCCTGGCACAGGAAAACGGCCGACTGTGGGATGAACTGGCAAAGTGCATCGCCTGGATTCGCCGCAATGCAGATGTGCTGGCCGATACCCACTGGGTGGGAGGCAATCCCTGGAACAAGCAGACCAAGGACGGCGATATCTACGGCTGGGCCTCCTGGAACAAGGAAAAATGCACGCTTTCCCTGCGTAATTCCTCCAAGAATGTAAAAACCCTCAAAGGCACGCTGCGCAGCATCCTGGATGTACCGCCCGGCGTGACGGGCAGCGTCATCCTTCGCAGCAGTTTCGATGACCAGACACGACTGCCCATCATGGATACGCCCATTGATGTGGACAAGCCCCTGGAGATAACACTGCAACCCTTTGATGTGGTCGCCATGGAAGGCACCTGCGAAATGAAAGACTAAAAACGAAGGGCGATTGAGGCAACTCTTTCGCCCTTCAAACTTTACCCTCCTTTTTCTTCATGGCGAGTTCCAGAATCACCGGCATTGATGCCCTGCGGGGGCTGGATATGCTGCTGCTCTGCGGCGGTGCGAGCGTGCTGCGGCTTCTGTTGGAGTATACGGGCGGCGCACCGGATTGGCTCATGCAACAGTTCCGGCATGCAGAGTGGGGCGGGGCATTCACCTGCTGGGATCTGGTCATGCCCCTCTTCATCTTCATCACCGGGGCAAGCATGCCTTTTGCTTTCGCCAAATACCGGGAAAAAGGAGGGCCTCATTGGCGGCTCAGCACCACCCGGCGCGTACTGCGGCGCGTGGCTCTTCTGTTCGTGCTGGGCATGCTGGTACAGGGAAATCTGGCAAGCGCAGCACCGGCGCAGATGAGCCTCTTCTGCAACACTCTGCAAGCCATTGCAGAAGGTTACCTCATCGCGGCTGCTGTCCTCATGTTCTGCAACCTGCGCGGACAAATCGGCATCTGTCTGGCCTGCCTCATCAGCTACTGGGCGCTGCTTCGCTTTGTTCCGTATGCCGGGAATCCGGGCGGGCTCTTCCTGCCGGATAACAATCTGGCAAGCTATATTGACCGGCTCCTGCAGGGGGCATGGCATGACGGCACGCCCTACAGCTGGATTCTCACCTCGCTCTCTTTCGGTGCGCTCACCCTCATGGGCAGCATCTGCGGCAGCCTCATCCTCGCCCGCCGCGGGCTTCGCACCGTTGGCCTCATGAGTCTCGTCGGGCTTACCTGCCTGCTCTCTGCCCTGCTGCTGGAAGCAGACACACCCCTCATCAAGCACATCTATACCACCACCGCCGTCCTGTGGAGCGGCGGCTGGTGCGTGCTCCTGCTCGCCCTCTTCCACCTGCTCTTCGACTGCTGCGGCTCCCGGCTCGCCGCCCTCGCCTTCCCCCTGCAGGTCATCGGCTGCAACGCCCTGTTGGCCTACCTGCTCACCGAAATCCACGGACCAAACGGCCACAGCATCTGGCAAAGCGCCGTTTACCCCCTCATCTACGGTCTGGCAGAACAATGCGGCTCCGCCGCCGCCCTCGCCCACGCCACCCTCAGTCTCCTGCTCCTCTGGCTCACCCTCCTCTTCCTCTACAAACACAAAGCGTTCCTCAAAGCCTGAATTCATCCAGCGCCATTCCTGCATCGCTACGGGGGTTCCCGGGCGAACCATCCATTCGAACAAATCAAGAGCCGTCACCTCCACCGGCTCTTTCGTCATCTCTGCCTTACGCAGCTCACCTTTCCCACTACCCGCCAGTACCACAGCCAACGCAACGAGGCAGAATAGCCCCGTCATCTCTCTCAGTTCGGGATTTCAATTTCATAGAGTCTCTTATGTTGTTCTTTGCCGGACTATGCCTTTATCCGGCAGCAAAGGCAAAAAAATCCCCGCGCAGCCCAATCATTCCGGGAGCGCGGGGAGGAGATAAAGCGGTGCAGCAATTCTTTACTTGTTGCGGGCAATCGTGTTGATGCGGCGCAGACGCAGACGGGCGGCAGTCCAGTCGCGCATGCGGGCAAAGATGGAGTAGAGCGGCGGCACCATGAAGATACCGAACACGGTGGCCAGCAGCATGCCGAAGAAGGTTGTCACGCCGATTTCCACACGACTGGCGGCACCGGAGCCCGTGGCTACCACCATCGGGAATACACCGAAGAGGAAGGAAATAGCCGTCATGAGCACGGCGCGGAAGCGCTGGCGGGCACCATTGATGGCAGCTGCCTGAATGCGGGTTCCGGTCTCGTGATCCTCCTTGCTGAATTCCACCATCAGAATGGCGTTCTTAGCCGCCAGACCAATGAGCATGAGGATACCCAGCTGCACATAGATGGACATGGACAGACCGAAGAGCTGCGCACCCATGAGAGCCCCCATGGTGGCCACGGTCACGGAGAGCATCACCGGCACCGGGGTAGTCCAGCTTTCATACTGAGCCACCAGGAAGAGATAGGCAAAGATGACGGCCATGGCAATGAGCGGCGCCAGCTTACCCTCATTCTTACGCTCCTGGTAGGAAAGGTCCTTCCACTCCGCACCCCAGATGAGGTCACGTCCGGCCTTGCGTTCTTCATCGTTAATCTGAGCAATGGTTTCCTCGATAAACTTCATGACCTGACCGGAACCGACACCGGCCCTGCTCTGCACGGTGATATTGGCGCTCATGTACTGGTTGAAGCGTTCATAGTACGCAGGGCCCATGCGGTAGGAGAGTGTGCAGAGGGCAGAAAGCGGCACCATTTCACCCTTGGTGTTGCGCACCATCTGGTTGAGAATGTCATCCGCAGTACGGCGGTCACTTGTGTTACCCTGAATCATCACCTTGAAGTTGAATCCGTTAAGCGTAAAATCATTCACGTATGACGAGGCCATCACGCTCTGCAGGGTGCTGAAGATGGTGTTGACCGGAACATTGAGTGACTGGGCTTTCTGGCGGTTCACCTCCAGGAAAATCTGGGGGTTCTCGGCGTTGTACTCGCTGCGCACCATGGTCACCAAATCCGTGCGGGCCTGGAGTCGGGACTGCATCTCCTTCACCATGTTGCCCAGCAGCAGCGGCGTAGCATCATCGCCGGAAACCGTCAGCACCAGCGAAATACCGCCGGTGATACCCAGGCCCTGAATGGCGGGCGGGGTCACGGCCATGATAGAGGCCTGGGGAACATCCGCACAGGCTTTGTTGATGGCGGCGGCAATGGCAGTATTGCTCAGCTCCGGCGTGGTACGCTCGGACCAGGGTTTGAGCAACACAATCATCATGCCATTGCTCTCACCGGAACCGGAGGCGAAGCTGTAACCACTCTGAGTGGTCACCATCTCAATACCGGGGATATTCTTGACCTTTTCCTCAATCTGGCGCATCACTTTATCGGTTCGCTGCTTGGCGGTAGCAGTACCTTCCATGTTCACCATCACGAAGAGCGCGCCCTTATCCTCCGTGGGGATGAAAGAGCTGTTAATCATCTTCGGGGCGATGAGGGAAAGGATATCCAGCCCCTTTTCCTGCTGCGCGGCAGCAGGGGGGCCGGCAACGGCGGCCGGGGCACTGCGGAAAATGTCATTCCACCAGGCAGGGGCCCCGGTGAAGTACACATAGTTGCCGCCGATGATGAGCAGCACCAGCAACACCGTCAGCCATGCATTGTTCACCAGCACGGAAGCACCCTTCAGGTATATGGCGCGGGATTTCTCCATCAACCAGTTGAACGGCACGAACAACACCTCCAAGCGGCTCTTCTTCGCATCTGCCGGGCGCAGGATGAGCGCGC
This sequence comes from Akkermansia sp., assembly GCA_045121855.1. Classification (GTDB taxonomy): domain Bacteria; phylum Verrucomicrobiota; class Verrucomicrobiia; order Verrucomicrobiales; family Akkermansiaceae; genus Akkermansia. Next base: position 5,439 of record JBGVGW010000004.1, on the reverse strand, counting down.
AGAGTGCCGGAGAAAGCGTGAGGGCGTTCAGGGTGGAGATGCAGAGCGCCACACACATCGTCACGGAGAACTGCGTATAAATCACACCCACCATACCGCCGTAGAAGGCAATGGGCACATACACCGCCAGCGTCACCAGAGTGGTGGCGATGATAGCGCCGGTAATCTGCTTCATGCTCTTGATGGTGGCTTCCTTCGGGCTGAGCTTCTCTTCCTGAATGATACGCATCACGTTTTCCACCACCACGATGGCGTCATCCACCAGAGAACCAATCACCAGAATGAGACCGAACATGGTCAGCACGTTGATGGTATAGCCCAGCGGATACATAATCATGAACGCACCCAGCAGCGATACCGGAATGGCCAGAGAGGGGATGAGCGTGGCGCGCCAGTCCTGAAGGAAGACGTAGGTCACCAGAATCACCAGAAAGAGCGCCAGCGCCAGCGTGATTCCGATTTCCTCCATGGTGGCGGAAATGGCCTGAGTCGGGTCATAGCCCATGCGCCAATCCATGCCATCCGGGAAGTTTTTCTCAATCTCCTTCATGCAGTCCTGGAGAGCGCCCACCGTGGCAACGGCATTGGCATCGTTGTTGCGGAACACAATCATACCCACGGAATCCTTGCCATTCACGCGGCTGTAGCCGGAGTTACGCTCTGCACCCAGCTCGATGGTGGCCACGTCCTTGAGCATAGTCACATGGCCATCCAACCCTCGCTTGACGATGATATTGCCGAATTCCTCCACCGTCTTGAGGCGTCCGGTAGCCGTCACCTTGAAGGTGGCGTAAGATTCCTCGTCTTCCGAACCCACGGAACCGGCTGCGGCCTGAATATTCTGCTCATTGATGGCAGACTTGATGTCGGCAGGGGTGATATTGAGCGCGCTCATGCGGGTGGTGTTCATCCACACGCGCATGGCGTAGTTGCGGCTGGGAATGATATCTGCGCTGGAGATACCGTCCACCTGGCACACGCGATCCTTCACGTTCATGCGAACCCAGTTGGAGAGTTCCAAGATGCTCATCTTGTTCTCATCACAACTGAAGTTGACGAAACAGAGCATATCGCCCGAGCGCTTACGGACGTTGTAGCCGGTCTGCTTGATTTCTGCCGGCAGCTTGGATTCCACAGCCTTGATGGCGTTGGACACGTTCACCATGGCCATGTCATCATTTGTACCGGAGGCGAAGATAAGGGTGAGCGAGTAGGAGCCGTTGTTGGCGCAGGAAGAGTAGAAATACTCCAGATCATCCATACCGATGAGCTGTTCCTCCACCGGGGCAGCCACCACCTGCGCCAGCTCTTCCGCACTGGCACCGGCATACGTCATCCGCACAGAAATCGTGGGCGGCGACACCTCCGGATATTCCGATACCGGCATGAGCGACAGGCAGATAAGACCTGCCAGCATCATGACAATGGAAACAACGAAGGCAAACTTGGGTCGATGAATGAAAAATTCAGAAAACATGGTCGGCGTAAAAGGTTATTCGGGTTGGACAGGAGTGCCCTCGCTCAAAGAGGCCAGATTGGTGGTGATGACTTTCTGACCTGGGGTCAGTCCGTAGTGAATGGCGGTGCGACCATCCTCCGTGGTACCGCCGCAGAGCACCTGACAGCGGCGGGCATAGCCGTTTTCTTCCACAAAGACATAGCGACCGGAAGTATCCACCAGCACGGCATCTGCCGGCACAGAGGGCACTTTGCACTCCGGCTTCCGCTTCACGCGGATGGTAACCACGCCTCCCGGGCTCAGGCGGCCGTCCTTGTTATCGAAAAAAGCCCAGATATTCTGCGTATCGGTAGCCGTGCGGATGACGTTGTCGCCGAAGCACACGTGGCCTTTCTCTCCATACACATTGCCGGAGGCGGTCACAAGCGATATTTCGGCCTCGTTCATGAGTCTGGAGACATTTCCGAATGCGGAGAGGATGCTGTTTTCACTCATGGAGAAGCGCACGTAGATGGGGCTAATCTGCACGAGCGTGGCCAGCGGTGACTTAGAATCGGTGATGTAGTTACCACCGGAGAAATTCACGCGGCCGATGCGAGCATCCATTCCGGCATGAATGGTGCAGCGGGAAAGGTCATCCAGCGCCACGGTAAAATCTGCCACGGCTGCCTGGCGGGCCGCCGTCAGTTCATCGTAGGTGGCCTGGGCGCTCTCCACTTCATCCTTACTGGTGGCGTTGCGCGCCAACAAATACTTCTGACGGTTCAGCTTCACCAGCGCATCCTGAATCCGCACGTCCAGCTGGGCGATTTCAGATTTACGGGCATCTACCACCGCCTGATACCGAACGGGGTCGATACGGAAGAGCACATCCCCCTTCTTCACCATATCACCCTCCTTGAACTGAGGTTCCTCCAGCAAGCCCTGCACCAACGGGCGCAAGGAAACGGTATTGATGGCCTCGATACGCGCACCCTGACAGGTGATAACCGTCGGGTCTACTATCTCGCTCACCGTATCGGTCTTGACCATCACCACCGGTTCTGCAACGGCTGAGGCACTTTCCTCTTTCTTCTCCTCCTGCGGCGTATTGATTACGGGAATAACGCTCCCGCCGACACGCGTTTTGTGAGCACCGTCAATGATGACGGTTTCACCGGCTTCCAACCCCTCGTAAATGGATTGCAGGCGTCCCTGAACAGGACCGGCCACCACATTGCGTCGGGCCACCACGTTATTCTCATCCACCGTGTGGACAAAGGCTCCGTCGGCATCATGCTGTACAGCTGTAAGCGGCACCATGGTCACCTCTGCCGTATCGGCAAGAGCAATACGAAGAGCAGCAATACCGCGGGGGGTCAACACATGTTCTCCGTTGTCAAATTTGGCCCAGAGCGTGTAACTATCCGTATCGCCGGTGAGCTGGTTATCCACGATATCCACCTTACCCTCGGAAGGATAGCGTACGCCGTTGGCGGTGATGATGTTCACTTTCGAGACATCGGCAATCTTCCCGGGACCGCCGAAAATGCTGTTCACATCCGTCTGGCTGAGCGGGAAGCGCATGTAGATGGGGTCTATCTGGGTGATGGTGGCCAGTTTCTCACCCACATTCACATAATTACCCTGCGAAAAGTTGAGCCGACCGATGCGGCCGGTAATCTCTGCCTTGATGGTACAATCGGACAAATCCTTCTGAGCTTTCACCAGATTGGCCTGCGCAGCGGTGCGCTTGGCTTTCAGCTCCTCCAGTGTGGCCAGCGCGCTTTCCATATCCTCCTTGGAGGCCGCCTGCTGTTCTGCCAGACGGGAAAGGCGGGCATAACGATTGCCGGCATACACAATCTGCGCTTCCAGCTGCGCAACGGCCGCACGTGCTTTCTGCTCAGCAGCCTGGTAGCGAATAGGGTCAATAACCATGAGCACCTCCCCTTCTTTGACCATGCTACCTTCCTTGAATCGCACCTCATGCAGGAACCCGGATACCGCGGCCGATATATTCACCGTACTGATTGGCTCTGCATGGGCAATACTCTTGCGCACGATGCTGTCTTTGCCACGCACGGCCTTTTCCACCTGAACGTGGGAGGCCGCCCCTCCGGGCATCTGCGCCGCCGCAACACCGGCCATCAAAAAAATTGTGATTAAGGAACAACGTGGGTACATATCTTTCTTTGTCTACGCTGAATGTAACGTAATTCTTTCCGTTTTTCAACAATTTTTCCCGGCCTGATAGGTAACAAAATCGTCCCAAGGGGGACAAAAAGCCCATCGGTTCCCGTCGGAAGCCATTTTGGGGTTGCAATTTCGGCGGATTCTGGCATACTGAGCAACGCATGGCAGCCATTTATATTACAGACGCAAGCGGCACATCCCGCGCCTATGAACTGAACCCGGAGTTCATGTATCTGCTGGGCAGCGGCGAGGATTGCGACATCTGCATCGCGGACACAGAAGGCGTGGCAGCGCAGCATTGCGAGCTGATGTGGAATGCGGCTCTAAACATGTATATGCTCCATGGCTGTACCCCGGAGCTGATGCTGACCGCCAAGGACAGCGCCCACAACTGCGTGGCGCTGGTCGAGGGTGTACCCTACGGCATCGGCGCCGCGCAACTCTCCTATGTCGAGGAGCTCCCGGCGGCAGAACAGCTCCCCAATGAATCGGAAGACGAAGAAGAAAACGACGACGACGGAGAAGAGGAATCCACAAAAATGGTCCGCGCAGAGGCTGTGCCCGTGCAGCTGCGCCGCAAGCCCGTGGGCCGAGCCCGCAGCCTGCGCAGCAATGCCGCAGCCCATATCCCGGAAATTGAATTTCAGCGGGAAAACCCCATTGTCACCCTCATCAAACCCATCTATGTGATTGCCGTACTGATTGCGGCCTTCATTGCCGGGTTGACACTGCACCACCTGCTCACCACAGGCGAATTCTTCCCGGCCACCATGCTCTGAGGGCTGCCTCCATGCTGAAGCACTTTGCCATTGGCTCGGCTCTTCTCCTCATTTCCTGCTCGGAAGAGAATACGCTCAGTTATGCCGAGCTGGAGCGAAACTTTGCGCTGAATACACAGCAACTCTGCATTTCCGAGGCTGTCTTTCATCCCGACTTCAACGTAGCGGTGATACAGCTCCGCGAAGCGCCGGGGGAACAATTTGAGACCGCTCTGATAAATCGCGGCTGGGAAAAACAGGAAAAAATCTACCGGAATGAGCAGCTGAGGTGCTTTCTGGAATACAATCAGCCGGAACAACAGCTTATTATTAAATCCGACCTCTACCTACCCACCCCGGCAAAACCGAAAGGCTGCGCTCCCCGTCGTTAACGGAGCTGAAGTTCCGTATCCGGTTGAGTAGTACAAACTTCACCCTTGCACGGCTGCGACATCTGCTTGCCTCTGCTCCCGCTATTTTCCCCTTTGGCAATCGTTTTTTGGCTGAAAAGCGCTTTCCCCCGCTCTTTTTTCAGTGGCCCGCAACCCGCATCACAGGCGGCTTAAAGGGGGGCACGAAATAAAAATGGGAGGAAATCTCTTGTCTTCTCCGCTTTTTCTGTTATATCTCTATGCGGGTTAACACTACCCGCTACCACTATGATTATCAATCATCATCATCCGCAGGTCAGCCTCTCGGCTGAGAAGTCACACATGCCCACTACCAATACCACCAATTCCTCTATGAATACCATAACTAACGATACCAATGCCGGCATTGCTCCCGCGAGCAATGATTCCTCCCCTGTCATGGAAATCCGCACGGAAATTGTCGCGGCAGATACGCCTATCTGTGTGCCCAATACCAATCAGGAGGATTTTGTTCTTGAACAGTTCACGTTCTTCGTTAAACCGGGAGGCGCGCTGGTGACGGCCCGTATCACGGCAGATGACGGCGGCGCTCTGTTCATTACGGATACCAACGGAAAGCAGGTTCTCGCGGTTGAGGGTCAGGTTAAGGACTGGACCAGGACGCAGGATCCCACCT
>JBGVGW010000003.1:0-45190 GCA_045121855.1 Akkermansia sp. | reverse complement strand
ATAAGCAAATTTGCCTTGACTATCCACGCCCTCTCCTGTAATCTTCAAGTACTTCAAGAACACAACACTGGGCATGGTAGGAGTTTTCTCCTCCATGCTCAATGTTTTTCTGCTCTTTGCTAATACTTTTCTCCGTCTTCTCTTTTTCCTTGCGGGGCTCATTCCACAATTATTGCAGAAGAGCCAACTCATAACGAAGAACGGACTTCCCGGGCTGATTTTGCATCCATTTTGCCCCCGTTTTGCAGTCCAAAGGACTCGCTTAGGCTCGTGCGGTTCCAGTCACATTACATGCAATGAGCTGAAGAAGAGCCGAATATTGCTTATTTGAGACTAATCTCATTTCGTTACTCATTTTTGTACACTCAGTGGGTAACTACGAGATTTGTCACCCACTGGTGGGTAATAAAATGATTTGTTACCCACTTTTTAATGTAAAGTGGTTGACAAATAAAGATAGCGTGATAATATACTCTTATGAATCCCTCTTTTGTTCTTCCATATTTACCGATTCCGGAATTGAATCGTAATGCACTATTTCAGACTTTTGGGGATGCAGTCAGTTCAATATGCAGATACGACGGTATGATATATAACATGCCGTATGCAAATGTATTATTATCTCCGCTGATGGCACAGGAAGCCGTGTTGTCTTCCAAAATAGAGGGTACTCAATCAACGCTGGATGAGGTATATTCGTTGGAAGCCGGAGAAGTAGGCACTGAAGCACAAGAACGAGATGTTCAGGAAATCAAAAATTACAGAGAGGCATTACGATACGCTAATTTGAATGTATATGACCGAGGGCTTACCTTTGGACTGATTAAAGAAATACACGCCATACTCCTTGATAGCGTACGTGGTAAAGATAAGACCCCGGGGCTTATACGAACAACTCAAAATTGGATTGGTGCCCGTGGTTGTAGTATTGAGGAAGCGAGTTATGTTCCCCCATCACCTGTAGCTGTTGAAAGTTACCTGGAAAATTGGTTGGAATACCTGAGTACTGATAATGAGCACCCCATTATTAAGGCCGGTATCCTGCATGCTCAGTTTGAGTTGATTCATCCATTCAATGATGGTAATGGCCGTGTGGGGCGTCTGCTGATTCCCCTGATTTTGACCTGCAAACATACATTATGTCGTCCGGCATTTTATCTGAGCGAATATTTTGAACGGTATCGTGATTTATACACCAAGCATTTAAATAATCTTCATCAATCTCAAGATGCTTGGCAGGAGTGGATTTTGTTCTTTTTGGAAGCCGTTAATGTGCAAGCGCAAGAAAATAACAGACGTGCCAATGCTATGGTTAAATTGCACACTGAATTAAAAACAAAGGTTCGTAAGATTACGAACTCACCTTATGGTGTGCCGCTTCTCGATGCTATTTTTGAAACCCCAATTTTCAAGAAAACGCACATGTGTAAGAGAATCCCGGAATTGACATCTTCTAGCTTGCAGCGAATGGTTGATCTTTTGGTAAAAGAGGAAATATTGACTATCAAATCGCCTGCTCGGGGACGTACTCCTGCTTTTTACCAACTTTCAGAAGTAACAAAAATTGCTGAAGGTAAACCAATCCGATATTGGGAATATTGAATATTTGAGACTAATCTCATTTTGTTACCCATTTTTGCACACTTTGTGGGTAACTATGCGATTTGTCACCCACCGATGGGCGACAAAATGATTTGTTGCCCATTTTTTTTCTTAAGTGGGCAACAAGCTTGCCGATATGCCACATATTTATTTTTAATTGGGGAAATAAGAATGCAAACAAGTAATGTAAACACATTTTGTAAAACTCTGAAAACAAGTATTTTCTGAAACTTCCTGCAACCGTTATGAGTCGAGCTTAATTTCAGGGTGATTTTTAGAAAACAGTCTCATTTTTCATAAACCGTCTATACACAATGTGTAGGAGCCGCTAAAATTCACAGTCACAAAAAGGCTACTAGCGGACGTAACTGATGACGTTACGTCCGCTTTTTTTTGTTTGCTCACAGCCGCTTATTTATGTAAAATGACAACAGAGTTAGGAGTTAAGTCCGATTATTTGATAACGTATGACCTTTGAACATTATCTTGATCTTTTCGGTGCAGCTGTTCTGGTCATAGTTGCTGTGAGTTCTGTTTTTTTGGCTATCAAAGCCTGGATTCAAAAGAGGTATGGATTTGCGGGCTGGCTTAATAGACAAAAATATATTCTTCTGATTACAGCTATATTTTGTGCTTGCTATAGCCTTAATTTATACTTCGGGAATTTGGCTTTATACCGGGAGTATGTTGAAAACGGTGTGCAAACCGAAGGTTATGTGTACCATATCACCAAAAGGGACCGCAGAGGCCTTAAGTCTGCGCGTTTCAATTATTATCATGCAATCCGTTATCAGGACCGGCAGCAAAAGCGCCACGATACCGTCTATCGAGATAATTGTGATATGGCTATAGGAGATAAAGTGGTGGTGTATTACAAACCAAATAATCCCGAGGATGCATACGTGGTGACTTATCGTGAGTCTTTATTCAATACGGTTATAGGCATCATACACGGTGTTTGCTGGGGCTTGCTGTCCATCGTTGCTTTGGTCATTATCCGGTTAAACCGGAAAGCGAAGAGCTGATTTTATATTGTTTGCCGTCCAGACAAGGAAAGAAAAACGCCTGCATCGGAGAGCGATGCAGGCGATAGTAGAAAAAATCTTTGAGAGAGAGGACGAATTAGTCGCGCAGGCGGGCGTATTCGTACTGGGTATCCATGCCGAGCTCGGCGGGGAATTCCGTGAAACCGGACCAAGTGTTGAACTCCTTGAGACCGCTGCGTCCGCAGCTGCCCTGATAGGGAGGACGATAGGTGCACTTGTAGGTGGGAGCCCAGAACGTCACCAGCTCATAGAAACCGTAGCCCATGCGGTTGAACGTGCGGGCAACGCCATCAACGATACCAACGGTGAAAGCGGCATTGTTGCCTTCGCGTTCGTTCCAGCGGAGCATCGTATTGGGGATTTCGTCCACGGCAAAGATAACATTGCTGAGGGCGCGACCCAGCTTGCGAGTGGCCGTGTACTCGGAAGCAGGCGGAGCCTGAATGTCGGCATAAGCCGTTCCGGCGATGGCCAGGAGAATTGTAGAAAGGAGTAAGCGCTTCATGACAGAATCAGGAATACCACATTGTGCAACCTCATGCAAGCGAAAATTGATGAAAATTGCCGAATTTGAGCATTTTTTTATGAAAAGATGCCGGAAAGGTCGATTTGGGTCTCTTCATCGGTCAGATAGCAGCCGGGGTCGGAGCCGTACCAGTGTCCGTTGGCGAAGGCTGCGCGTGTGCGGAAACCACCGCCGCAGAGGTGGAAATGTTTGCAGGCGGCACAGCGGCCGGAGAGTTTTTTCTGTCGTTCCGCGGGGATATCGCTGCCACGCAGTTCATTGAGCTGAGCGGCAGAAGGCTCATGGGCGGCTTCCCATACATCAGAGAATTTCTGGTTTTTGACGTTGCCGAGGGTGACGCTCTGCCAGAACTGGTCGGGGTGGATGTTGCCCTGGGTATCGATGTTGGCAATGCCGCGGCCGGAGCTGTTGGCGCCGCCTCCGTTCCAGGAGAGGAGGCGGAAGGTTTGCTCTGCCAGGGGATTGCCCTCCCGCAGCTGCCGCAGCAGCAGGTAGATACCGTCTGCCGGTTGCGTTACCGTGAGCAGTTCACGGATTTGCCCGCTCTTGTACCAGGCTTCGGCCCGGTCAATCAGCATATCCATGGCAGCGCGGGCTTCCTCCGGTTTGAGGCAGGCCACATCCACGCCGCGCCCTGTGGGTACCAGATGGTAGAAACAGACGCGTTGGATGTTCTCCTGCTCAATGAAGCCGAGAATCTGCTCCATGCACTGCACATTGTTGCGGGTGAGGGTGAGGCGCAGTCCGGTTTTCTGCCCCACTTCCTCGCAGAGCCGGAAGCCGCGGATAGCTCCCTCAAATGCGCCCTGCACGCCGCGGAATTGATCGTGAACAGCGCCGATGCCGTCGAGCGAGATGCCGACATAGGCCACACCGAGCTTCTTGAAGAGTTTTGCCAGCTCCGGGGTGATGCGGGTGCCGTTGGTGGAGATGGTGACCTTGAGTCCGCGCTCGGTAGCACGTTCCAGCAGCTGCGGCAGCTGCGGATGCAGCAGCGGTTCGCCGCCGGAAAGCAGCAGGGCGTTCACCTTGTAATCCGCCAAATCATCAATCACGGCACAGCATTGCTCCCAGCTCAGCTCTCCCGGGTAACGCTCGGCATGCGAGTCAGCGTAGCAGTGGATGCAGCGCAGGTTACAGGTGCGCGTGATGTTCCACACAACGATGGGCTTGCGAGCGCGCGAGGAGGTAGGGGTGCAGGCCGCCGTGCTGGCGTGCGGGTGGGCGGTGCCATCGCCCTGGCCGTAGCGGATGTGGTCTGCCGGTTGAGCGGCGCCTGTCTGCAGTTTGGTGATGTTGATCATGGCTGTGTTGAGCCGCGCAGTGCGGCGGGGATGTAATTACAGAGGGGTTCCGGGCCGAACATGTCGCCGCAGGTGCCGAATGCCCGGGCACGAGAGCCGCCACAGACGCGGCGGTACTCACAGACGCCGCACTTGCCGCCCAGCGCATCATCATCGCGCAGACGGGTGAAGATGGGGTGGGTGCGGTACACGGTGGCCAAATCGTCCGTGCGGACGTTTCCGGCGGTGATGGGAAGGAAGCCGCTGGGCTGAATCTCCCCGATGTGGGAGATGAATACCACGCCTTTGCCGTCGCGGGTCGGTACCAGATGTCGGGGAGCAGGTGCGCCGGACTGCCGGGCTGCCTGCATGAGCGCGCGGCGATAGTGGTGACCCTCCGTGGTTTTGATAGCGAAGGGAAGTTCGCCGCGCAGGGAAATGAGCTTTTGCCAGAGAGTCTCCAGCTCCTCCGCCGTGGGCAAATCCTCTGCCGTAGCGCGTCCCGTGGGCACCAGCAGAAACACGCTCCACACATCCGGGGCAATCTGTTTCATCAGCTCGATGAACGCCGGCATTTCCGGCAGGGTACTGTGGGCTACCGTCGTGTTAATCTGCAGCTGAATGCCTGCCTCCTTGGCCATCTGTGCGGCTTTCAGCGTGCGCTCAAAGGTGTGGGGCACGCGGCGGAAGGCGTCATGGCTTTCCTGTGTGGCGCCATCCAGACTCAGGCTCATGCTCACGACTCCGGCTTCGCGCAGACGCCGGAAATCCGTGTTGAGCAGGCGAGGTGTAGCAGCCGGACTGAGCGCCACTCGCATGCCTGCTTCAGAGGCCCGCCGGATAATGTCGAAAATATCGCGCCGCATCATTGGGTCGCCGCCGGTGAGTACCAACATGGGCGGGGCCAGAGCTGCAATTTTATCCGTCAGCTCCATGGCCTCCTCGTGATTCAGCTCCAGCGGGTGGGCTTTCGGCTGGGCAATGGCGCGGCAATGGCGGCAGGCCAGCGCGCACGCACGCGTCACCTCCCAGAAGAGGATGAACGGACGCTCGTTAAAATCGCACATCGCAGGATGTTTTGCAGCAGACACGCGGCGGATTATACACCAAGGGGCTCTTCCGATAAAGCCTAAACTGCGGCAACTGCGTCACCCCTGCCGGGAATCTTTGTTTTCCGGCGGGTGAGAGAAAGTCGAACAAACCGCTTTATCCGCAGCGGATTTCCGGGGGGAGGCCCATGCCGGCAGGTGAATGAAAAACCCGGTTCTGCAGGAGAGTCAGAACCGGGTGAAAGGTGTTCAGATGAGCGTTTATTGCTTATCAGCGGTGGCGCATGGCGTCATTCTGTGCATTGCGCTGTTGCTGGCGCTGCTGCTCGGCCAGAGCGGCCTGCTGCGCTTCCATCATGCGCTGGAAGAATCCTTTCTTGCCGCCTTTCTTCGGGGCCACCTTGGTGAGTTCAGGAATGGGGACGCGCTTGATGATGAGCGTCTGGATGATGGAAATCACATTGGTGGTGGTCCAGTAGAGGGCCAGAGCGCTCGGGTACGTGTAACAGAACACGAAGAAGAGCAGGGGCATCCAGCGCATAATCTTCACCTGCGTGGGGTCGCCCGTGGCAGGAGTCATGTGCATCTGGATAATCATGGTGGCCGCCATCAGGATGGGCAGCACGTTCACGGGAACTTCCCAGCCCATGAAGGGGAAGGAGAACACGGTGTCCATCTGGGAGAGATCCGTCACCCAGCCGCACCACTCTGCGCCGCGGAACTCAGCAGCTGTCTGCAGCACATAGAAGAAGGAGAAGAAGATGGGAATCTGCAGCAGCATGGGCAGACAGCCGCCCAGCGGGGAAATGCCGTACTCCTGGTAGAGTTTCATCATGCCGGCATTGACCTTCTGCGGGTCATTCGGGTATTTTTCCTTGAGCTCCTTCATGTGGGGCTGCAGCTGGCTCATGCGCTTCATGCTGATGTAGCTCTTACGGTAAAGCGGCCAGATGAGCAGACGCACCACGAAGGTCATGGCAACGATGGACCAACCCCAGTTGCCGAACCAGCTGTGGAAGATGTTGATGAGCCAGTTCATCGAGTAGCTGATGGGGTGGAAGATGCCATAGTCCATGATACGGTCGAGCATGCGGAACTCATCCGTCATGCCGTCCAGCATGAGGTTGAGCTTCGGGCCGGTGAAGATGCTGAAAGTCAGGTTCTTCTGGCCGCCGGGCATGTCGGCGGTCTTCGGGCTGAGGGAGAACTCCGGGATGCCCAGAGCCAGCTCCACGCCATCGGACTTTTCGCCTTTGACCTGCAGGGGGAAGGCGGTGGGGGCGGCGTAGAAAGCATTGTTGCCGGAGCCGTTGCCGGGCTTGATGAGGCTGGCGTAGTACTGGTTCATGACGCCGGCCCACTCCAGCTGTTCGCCATCGGTGAAGAGGAGACGCTCTTTCTTCTTGCCGAACCATGGATTGAACTCGCTTGCATCGTACTTATCAAAATCGCCGTCATCCAGCGTGACGAAGTAGGTGTAGTATGCGGCTTCATCCGTGGAGATGCGGTTCATGCCGCCGGCATAGATGCCCCAGTTGCGGACATCCATGGTCTGCCCGGAGGTGTTCTGAACATCAATCTTGAGGTCAAGTGCGAACGCATTACCGTCGATGACGTCTTCGCCCACATTCAGGGGCTTGAGGGTGTATATCTTGCGGATGATGAGGCCATCGCGCTGACCCACCAGCGTGACCTGTCTGTCGTTGGTCTGAGCCGGCACGACGGTGTATACCGTGTTGTCAAAGGTGGGGGCTGCGGTTTCGCTGAGGCCGAAGAGGAGAGTGCCGATACCCTGATTGGGGTTGGAGTTGATGAGAATATTGGTCTGGCTCAGCTCCGGGCGGGTGGTGTTGATGACCTTGCCCAGCATTTCCACGCTGCTGATGCTGCCGCCGATGTTGCGGAAGCTGTAGCGAGCTACTTCCTTGCCGTCAGCCGTTTTGCCGATGAGGGTGGCAATGGTGGCGGCCTCTGCGGCGGGCTGCTGCGGAGCGGCCGTTGCCGGGGAGGCTGCTGCGGTCTCTGCGCTTGCAGGTGCGGCTGCCTGTTCGGGGGCAGGGGTGGCAGCCTGCTGTGCGGCGGGCTGATTCGCCGCTGCGGCAGCGGCTTCTTCCTGCTGTGTCTTGTTCATGTAAAACTGCACGCCCAGAAGAATCATGCAGATAGTCACGACAATCCATGCTTTTTTGTCCATAATTGTTAGTGTCGGGGGTTAAGGGGAAAGGTTTCTGTTCAGGATGAACACTTGCGGGGTGGAACGGGGTCATGCCCGCAGCCGCCCCAGGGATTGCAACGCAGAATGCGCCATATACCCAGAGCTGCACCCTTGAATGCACCGTGGGTTTCAACGGCCTGGATAAAGTAGGTGGAACAACTGGGGGTAAACCGGCAACCGCTTCCCGGCCCGCAGATGAAATGCAGCGGGCCGCTGATGAAACGCTTGTAGAAGCGCACCGGGAGGATGAGCAGTTGCTTCAGCATGCCTTGGTTTCTGTACGCAGCAGACGCTTCATCTGCTTGATGAAGTCGCGCTCCAGTTGTTCGTAGGACGCCGTGGCTGCGTGTATTCGGGGGATGATGACCACATAGCGCCCGGTGGAGAGAGGCTCCCCGTGCGCGCGCAGGATTTCGCGTACGCGACGCCGCAACAGGTTGCGGACAACGGCGTGCCCCAGTTTTCGGGTGGTGATGATGCCGAAGCGCGATTCTGCCGCCTCGGCATCAGCGGTTGCGGCTCCGCCGGAAAGAGGAGCCGCACTCAGCACAAGAAAACGCCCTGCTGCGGATGAGCCTTCGGCGCGCACCATGGCGAACTCTGAGGCTCGCTTCATGGTCTGGCGCCGTGTCAGCTTCATCGTAAACAGGGCGTAATTATCTTCCGTCAGACAGCATTGCAGGGGAAAACTCCCACAGAGCAACCCGGCAGCGGAACAGTTCTTCAGCCGTGCTGGATGATGTGGCGCTTGTAGTGCACCTCTGCGCCCTTGGGCAGAAGACGCTTGCGGCCCTTGGCGCGACGGCGGGCGAGGATGGCGCGGCCGTTCTTGGAAGCCATGCGGGCACGGAAACCGAACTGGCGCTTGCGGCAGCGCTTGGAAGGCTGGTATGTTCTCTTGCTCATAGTTAATTTCTCCTGTTATTTGTGAAGTGGTTAGTCGACCGGAATAAGTGGCCGGGCGGCTATGATACTCCAAAATCGGCGCATGTCAAGCACCGATGTTGTTTTTTTTTCATTTTGTTGCCCGAAAATCAGGCGTCAGCCACCATGAATTTGAGTTCGGCCTCGCAGGTAACCTCCCCGTTGACGGTGCACCTGGCAGCGGCAATGCCGATGGCTCCGCGCATCTTGGTGAGCTCGGTTTCGATGATGAGAACATCACCCGGCACCACCGGTTTGCGCCACTTCACCTTATCAGCACTCATGAAGTAGCCGATCTTGCCCTGATTCTCCGGGATGCGGAGCATGAGGATGGAGGCAACTTGTGCCATGGCTTCCAGCTGGAGTACGCCGGGCATGACCGGGCGGCCGGGGAAGTGACCTTGGAAGAAGAGTTCGTTCATGGTCAGGTTCTTCTGACCCACGCACTTGTTGTCGCCCTCGAAGCCGAGGATGCGGTCCACCAGCATGAAGGGGTAGCGGTGCGGCAGCAGGTTCATCACCTCCGGAGTTTCCAGCACGGAAGTGCCCACCGGCAGCACCACGGGCTTCGGGCGCATGGCTTCCATGCTTTCAAACTTCTGCTGCAGCTTGGCAGCCATCTGGGTATTGATACCGTGGCCGGGCATCACGGCAATGACGTGACCCAGGATGCGACGGCCGTTCAGGATGAGGTCGCCAATCATGTCCATGGCCTTGTGGCGTGCACACTCGTTGTGGTGGCGCAGGCCGCCGGCGCAGATGTACTCATCACCCTTGATGACGATGGCGTTATCCAGCGTGCCGCCCTGAATGAGGCCCTTCTCCAGCAGCGGCTGAATGTCCTCATAGAAGCAGAACGTGCGGGAGTTGGCCAGCTCCTTCTCGTAGTTGGCGGGGGTGATTTCGGCGTGGAAATACTGAGTCACGCGACCGTTCGGACCTACGGCGGTCACGGAAACGCGGAACTTGCGGTCCGGCATGATGATAATCTGGGAGCCGTTCTTGTTTTCCACGGAGATAGGTTCGCGGATTTCCCAGACCTGACAGGGGGCATCCTGTTCCACGATGCCGGCCTGCTTGATGAGGTCAACGTAGGGCTGGGCGGAGCCGTCGCCGATGGGCGGCTCGTTGGAGTCCATCTCAATGATGGCGTTGTCTACTCCCATGCCGGTGAGGGCAGAAAGGATGTGCTCCACGGTGTGTACTTTGACAGAACCTTCTGCCAGCGTGGTGGCACGCTCCACCGTCTGCACTTTGGCAGCGGAGGCATCGATGAAAGGTTTGTCCGGCAGGTCGATACGGCGGAACTTCAACCCGGTGTTCACATCAGCCGGCTTGATGGTCAGCTTCACGGCGTTGCCCGTGTGCAGAGACGTGCCTTCGATGGAGGCACACTTACCGAGAGTTTTTTGCATGAGAATAGCCATAGCGTCTTAGCTATACTACCTGAAATTTTCACCATTGTGAAGCAAAATCCCGCTCCTTTGAGCCGATTTTCCCTTTTTTTCGCTTCGCGGGCGAGAAAAAGCTTGAAAAATCGACATCAGAAGCGTAGTATGCCGCACCCTTCCTCCGGATAGACCGTTGGAGGAATGTGTTTTATCGTCATGTCTTATCAAATCTGTACAGCTCTCGCCATTTTCCTGATATCGTACGCTTTCATTGTTTCTGAGAAAGTGCATCGAACCATTGCAGCTCTTTCCGGGGCCATGCTCATGGTGTTGATGGGGGTGATTGACCAGGAAACGGCTATTCGCCACATCGATTTCAACACGCTGGCGTTGCTTATCGGCATGATGATTCAGGTGCTGGTGCTCAGCAAGACCGGTTTGTTCCGCTTTCTTGCCGTCTGGGCTGCCCAGAAGACCAAAGGTAACCCGGTTGCTCTGCTCATTGCTCTGTCTGTTCTGGTGGCAATTTGTTCTGCGTTTCTGGATAACGTGACGACGGTGCTGCTGACGGTGCCGATTACATTCACTCTCGCCCGCGACTTGAAGATTTCCGCCAAGCCGTTCATTTTTGCACAGATTTTTGCCTCCAATATAGGCGGTACCTGCACCATGATTGGTGATCCGCCCAATATCATGATAGCCAGCGCGGTGAAGGAACTGAGCTTCAATGATTTCATGATTAATCTCACGCTGCCGTGTCTCATCAGCTTTGTGATAACTATTGCGGCAGTTCTGCTGATTTTCCGCAAGGATTTCCGCACCAGTTCCAAGCATTTGCAGCGTGTGCAGAAAATCAAGACCAAGGGGCTCATCCGCAGCAAGGGACTGCTTATCCGCTGCCTCATTTGCCTGGGTATCACGCTGGCGCTCTTCTGCTCTCATGGTCAGATACCGGGCTGGCATCTGGAGAGCGGCACCATCGCTGTGACCGGAGCCTCACTGCTGCTGCTCACTACCATGCCTGCCCGTGACCGCGTGCTGGAGCAGATTTTTGCCCGCGTGGAATGGACCACCATCTTCTTCTTCCTCGGCCTCTTTGTGCTGGTGGGTGGGCTGGAGGTCAACGGCATCATCAATTGGATGGCTGTGCAGACCATGGCTCTGACGCAGGGGGATGCCGCGCTCACCACCTTCTCCGTGCTGGGGCTCAGTGCGGTGATGTCTGCGTTTGTGGATAACATCCCCTTTGTGGCCACCATGATTCCGCTGGTAAAGGATATGGGTGCCATGGGCTACGGTAATCTGGAGCCGCTCTGGTGGGCCCTCTCTCTGGGAGCCTGTCTGGGCGGCAACGGTTCCGTCATCGGAGCCAGTGCAAACGTGGTGGCGCTGGCCCTGGCCCGCAAGCACAATGTCACTTTCACCTTCTTCGGCTTCATGAAGCTGGCCTTCCCGCTCATGCTGGTGTCCATCTTCATCTCCGGCGTATATCTCTGGATTCGCTTCCTGTAAACCGAAAGACGGGCATTATTTGCCCGCCTTTTCTTTTTCCTTGCGCCGGTATTTTTTATCGGCGTAGATTTTGACGTAGTCCACTTCCAGAGCTGCGCCTTTTTTGCGAAGGGTATCGCGGTCTGCCTTGCCTACCCAGCCTCCTTCCACCTGTTGGTCGATGAGGAGGTAGAACTCGTGGTCTTCGTTATCGAACGGCCAGTTGGTAGAGATGCTCCTGTCATAGCTCCCGGTTTGTTGGCCGTCCAGATAGAAGGTGATGCTGCCGGGTTTCCATTCTATGGTGTAGACATGGAAGTCCTCCTTATTCCCCTGTAGTACGGGTTGGACGCCGGTGGATTTGTGTTGGCCGTTGTCGCCGTTCATGTGCAGGGTCTGGTAGACTTTCTGCTCAAAGTTCAGGTGCTCCAGGATATCGATTTCACCGCCGCCGGGCCAGCCGCCTTTGAGCGGCAACATCCAGATGGCGGGCCAGCAGCCCTGCACGCAGTCAAAGCGGGCGCGCACTTCCACGCGCCCGTATTGGAAAGTGAAGGTGTTTTTGGTGTAGATGCCGGCGCAGGCGATGGTTTCCTGCGGCCTGGTTTGGTTGCTCATGGTGCGGAACTTGCCGTATCTGCCCCAGAGGCTGATGCTGGTGCCGTTCATCTTCAACAGCTTTTTGTCGCGCGACTGGTATTTTTTCCAGTCCGGAAAGTGGTTGGCCTTTTCGTACTCAATACGACTCCATTTTTTGGTGTTGAGTTTTTTGCCGGAGAAGTTGTCTTCAAAAACGAGCACCCAATCCTCGGAGGCAAAGGCAAGTGAACAAAGAGCGGTGAGGAGAGTAAAGAGTATTCTGGTCATGGCGGTGGCGGGTGGTCGGAGAAAAACGGGGTGGGAGGCTGATGCCTCCCACCCCTCGGGAGATGTTGAGGTAAAGATATTACTTACCAAAGGCGGTCTTGTACACGCCGAGCACTTCTTCCCATGTGCAGGGGCGGGGGTTGCCGCCGGTGCAGACGTCTGCCATGGCGGCATCGGTAAGGGCTTCGAGGTCCTCTTCCTTCACGCCGATTTCAGCGAGTGTCTGCGGGATGTTCACATCGATGGAGAGCTGCTTGACGGCATCAATGGCGGCCTTGCGGTACTCTTCCTGGGTCATGCTGTCCACGCCCTTCACGCCCATGGCGCGGGCGATTTCGCGGAACTTCTCGCCGGTGTAGGGGGCGTTGTATTCCATGACGTAGGGCAGCAGCACAGCATTGGCCACACCGTGCGGGGTGTTGTAGAAGGCGCTCAGCGGGTGAGCCATACCGTGCACCACGCCCAGACCCACGTTGGAGAAGGCCATGCCGGTCATGTACTGACCCAGAGCCATGTCTTCGCGACCGTCCGGATCATTCTCCACGGCTTTGCGAAGGCTGCGGGCGATGATTTCCACGGCCTTGATGTTGAGGGTGTCTGCCAGCTCCCATGCGGCCAGGGTGGTATAGCCCTCGATAGCGTGCGTCAGGGCATCCATACCGGTGGCGGCGGTCAGGCCCTTGGGCATGGAGGACATCATATCCGGGTCAACCACGGCCACCACGGGGATGTCGTGCGGGTCAACGCAGACGAACTTGCGGCGGTTGGCTTCGTCCGTAATCACATAGTTGATGGTGGTTTCTGCGGCGGTGCCGGCGGTGGTGGCCACGGCAATCATGGGCACAGCCTTGTTCTTGGTGGGGGCAAGACCCTCCAGAGATACCACATCAGCGAACTCGGGGTTGTTGATGATGATGCCGATGGCCTTGGCGGTGTCCTGCGGGGAGCCGCCGCCGATGGCAATCATGTAATCTGCTCCGGCTGCCTTGAAGGCTTCCACGCCGCCGTTTACAACGGCTACGCTGGGATTGGCTTTCACCTTGTCGTAAATCTCGTAGGGCGCACCGGCTTCATCCAGCAGGGCGGTCACCTTGCTCACCACCCCGAAGCGAACGAGGTCGGCATCGGTCACGATGAGGGCTTTCTTGAATCCGCGCGCATTCACCTCGGTGATAATGGCGCTGATGGCTCCATGACCATGATAGCTGGTCTCGTTCAGAATAAATCGTTTTGCGGACATGCGTACATGTTAATGAAATTCGTTCATAAATCAATCTAAAAATACGCGGAGGTAAAAAAACGGGCGCTTGGGGTTGACTCTTTCCGGCTTTCCTGTTATGTTTCTCCTCGCACATGAACTACGCAGAACTCATCGTCATTGCACTTATCCTGGCTCTGGATGCTACGGTCTACTCGTTTTCCTACGGGTTGATTTTGCGTGTGAATCGTGCGGTTAGCTCTCTTTGGTTAGCGCTGACGGTGGGGTGCTTTCAGATGGCGATGCCGTTGCTGGGGTATTGGGGCGGGCAGGAGCTTCGCGGCTATGTGGATGCCTGGGCGCCTTGGATTGTGTTGACTGTTTTTTTGTTGTTGGGTCTTGGTATCATCCGTCACGCCTGGGCAGAGCAGGAGGAGGAGGCCGCTTCCTCTACGCCTCTGAGGCTGTTTGCCTTGCTGCTGGTGGGTGTTGCCACGGCTATTGATGCGTTGGCTGTGGGGGCCTGCATGGCGCTTGGGGATTTGGTCGGCTGCCGCCTGTGCGCGGGGCAGGTGGTGCTTGCGGCGAGTATCATCGGCGCCATCACCTTTGTTTGTTCCTTATCCGCCTTTCACCTGGCGCGCTTGCTGCACCGGCTGCCCACCCGCTGGCTGGAGACGCTAGCCGGTCTCCTGCTGATTGCCCTCGGCGTGAAACAGTTGTTCTGAGCGGCTGTCACATCGGCAATAGGTAAATCCCGATGCCCATGAACATCAGCCCGGGAAGAATGAGATAAATGAGACTGTAGAACTCCGTGGACGCAGATCCCAGCATGTTCTTGGACGGATTTTCCGGCAGGTAGGTGATGTAAATGGTGTTGGGGATGGTCTCAAAATCGGTAAAATATCCTTTGGCTTCATACAGGTGCCCGGTGGATTCTGCGGTGAAGCGGTAGATGGCGCATTGTCGCTTCACTTCGTGCAGTACGCCCGTGGTGCGCCGTCCGTGTTTTACCAGATATTGCTGTTGTTTTTGTTTTCTGAGTCCGAACCCTATGAGTATGCTACCTATTATCAGCAGCCCGATGCTTATCTTGAGTGTTTCCATGTTGCTCAGAGGGGTAATTGAAAAATGCCGTAGGCTGCAAAGCCGATGCCGGCAAGGGTGACAATCATGGGGACGAGCTGCGGCACGCCGGAGTCCGTTGCTATGGCATCGCTCGGATTCTCCGGATTGTACAGCACCGTGGTGGTGCTGGAGCCTATGACGGAAAACTCGTAAGCGGAGCTTTTGATTTCGTACTCATTGCCCTGTTCATCCGTGTATCGGTAGATGCCGTCCATCGTGTCGTTATGGCTGTTCCTGTGGCTTGAGCTTGAGCCGATGCTGATGGAGAAGGTGTTTTTGGGTATTATCCGTACCAGTACGCCTTGTGTTTTGATGCCCTTTTTGCTGAGGCGGTTCGCTTTCCTGAACCCTGTCAGACCGAAATACAGCATGAGTATACCGATGATGAGGTTCACATACGGCGCGTATTCCGGCGGGAGGTTGAGATTGAAATGGTTGGACGCGAGTAGGTTCATGAGTGTGGGTGGGGAAGGGTGATTGGCTGTGCGGTTATAAGTTGCTGTTCAGATTATATAACAGGACGAAGATTGCGGCAATGATTTTTTTGCTTTTTTTCTGCCGTTTGCCGCTTTTTTACCTGAATTCATCCGGAATTGGCGCCCATCCGCAACTTTTTCAGATTTTTTTCAAAAAAAGTTTTTTCTGCAAAAATTAGCCAAAACTAACACACGAAGAATTAGTTAGAACTAACAAGATTGAGAAAAATGGGTAAATATGTGTTAGAGAAAGGATTACAAGGTGAAATAAAGGCTTGCAAAAGATGCAGAGAAGTGGTAAAACGTCGTCGTCATGAATACGAGAACAATCAGCAAGGTAACGGCGCGCGAGATACTGGATTCGCGCGGGAATCCGACCATGGAAGCAGAGGTGATGCTGAGCAACGGCATTCTGGGGCGCGCTTCCGTTCCCAGCGGTGCTTCCACAGGTGAGCATGAGGCGCATGAGTGGCGGGATGGTGACAAGAGCCGCTACTGCGGCAAAGGCGTTGCCGGAGCCGTGGCACATGTGCATGAGGAGATTGCCCCGGCGCTCTGCGGCATGGATGCGACAGACCAGATAGGGGTGGATACACGCATGCGAGAGCTGGACGGCACGCCGAATAAATCCCGATTGGGGGCGAATGCGCTGCTGGCGGTCTCTCTGGCAACAGCCCGCGCGGCGGCACAGACCACCGGGCAGCCGCTGTATCGCTATTTGGGCGGCCCGAATGCCCATATCCTCCCCGTGCCGATGATGAACGTCATCAACGGCGGAGCGCACTCGGATGCTCCCATTGACTTCCAGGAGTTCATGATTATGCCCAAGGGGCTGCCCACCTTCCGCGAGGCGCTGCGCTGCGGGGCAGAGGTGTTCCATGCGCTGGCTGCCGTGCTGCGGAAGCGCGGGCTGAGCACTGCCGTGGGCGATGAAGGCGGCTACGCGCCCAAGCTCAACGGCACGGAAGATGCGCTGGATTGCATCATGCAGGCAATTTCCAATGCCGGGTATGAACCGGGCAAGGACGTGTTCCTGGCGCTGGATGTGGCCAGCTCTGAGTTCTACGACCCGGAAAGCAATCTCTACGTTTTCAAAAAGAGTACGGGTGATCGCCTCAGCGCAGCAGAGCTGACGGATTATTACAAGGGCCTCATCAGCCGCTATCCCATCATCTCCATCGAGGACGGCTGCGCCGAAAATGACTGGGAGGGCTGGAAGCTGCTCACGGACACCATCGGTGACCGCTGCCAGCTGGTGGGCGATGACCTCTTTGTGACCAACGTGGATTTCCTCCGCAAGGGAATCCGCGCCGGGGTGGCCAACTCCATTCTGGTGAAGCTGAATCAGATCGGCACGCTCTCCGAGACCTTCGAAGCCGTGCGTCTGGCGATGATTAACCGCTACACCGCCGTCATTTCCCACCGCAGCGGGGAAACGGAGGATGCCTTCATTGCCGACCTGTCCGTGGCGACCAATGCCGGACAGATTAAGACCGGCTCGCTCTCCCGCGTGGACCGACTGGCCAAGTACAACCAGTTGCTGCGCATCGAGGAACAGCTCGGAAGCGCCGCCGTGTACGGCATCAGCGCCATCTGATACGCCCTTTGTGTAACCATAACAGACTTACAATCTCTTCCACCTTGGGGAGAGGTTGTAAGTTTTGTTTTTCTTTGATTTGCAATGTGAAAGAGAGGTTTTCTTGCGTTTGATTAGTTGAAACTAACTTAAAATGCGGGTGTTCTGACGATTTTTTTTACATTTTTGATTCGCCAGACGGGAAAAAATCAGTTATAATGCGCGCACGAGGAAGTGAATTGCTGCACGGCGGCAGGCCTCTTTCCCCCAAAAGCTAACATTCTCATATTATGCAGTACACACACGAAGTAGAACAGATGTGTTGCGTCAAGAAGGGCTGCAATCACGGCCCTGCACCCATCCCGCAGGAGGGTGCCTGGACGCAGTCCACGAAGATTGAGGACATCTCCGGTCTGACCCACGGTGTGGGTTGGTGTGCTCCTCAGCAGGGTGCCTGCAAGCTCACGCTCAACGTGAAGCAGGGCATCATTCAGGAAGCTCTGGTGGAGACGATTGGCTGCTCCGGCATGACCCACTCTGCCGCTATGGCCTCTGAGATTCTGCCGGGCAAGACCGTGCTTGAGGCTCTGAACACCGACCTGGTGTGCGACGCTATCAACACCGCTATGCGCGAACTCTTCCTGCAGATTGTTTACGGTCGCACCCAGAGCGCCTACTCTGAGGGCGGTCTGCCCATCGGTGCCGGTCTGGAAGACCTGGGCAAGGGCCTGCGCTCCCAGACGGGTACGCTGTACGGCACACTGGCCAAGGGTGCTCGCTACCTGGAGCTGGCCGAGGGTTACATCACCAAGCTGGCTCTGGATGCCGAGGGCGAAATCACGGGTTATCAGTATGTGAAGATGGGCCCGATGATGGAAGACATCAAGAAGGGCATGGATGCCAACGAGGCTATCAAGAAGCACACCGGTTCCTACGGCCGCTTCGATGGTGCCGCCAAGTACATCGACCCCCGTCACGAGTAAAGAACCTTTAACCCATAGAAGATACAATTATGCCTCTTTTTGAATCCTACTCTCGTCGTATCGACCAGATTCTGCCCGTGCTGGCTCAGTACGGTATCAACTCCTGCGAGGAGGCCGAGCAGGTCTGCCTTGAGAAGGGTATCGACGTCCGCGCCATCGTTCGCGGCATTCAGAACATTGCCTTCGAGAACGCCGGCTGGGCCTACACCGTAGGTGCCGCTATCGCCATTAAG
The DNA here is from genome assembly GCA_045121855.1 of Akkermansia sp. Lineage (GTDB taxonomy): Bacteria > Verrucomicrobiota > Verrucomicrobiia > Verrucomicrobiales > Akkermansiaceae > Akkermansia. The sequence goes on along the minus strand of JBGVGW010000003.1, from coordinate 27,202 downwards.
AAGGGTTGCACCAAGGCTGCTGACGCCGCCGAAGCCATCGGCGAAGGTCTGCAGGCATTCTGCATCCCCGGTTCCGTGGCAGACGACCGCAAGGTGGGTCTGGGTCACGGTAATCTGGCCGCCATGCTTCTGCGCGAGGAGACGGAATGCTTCTGCTTCCTGGCCGGTCACGAATCCTTCGCCGCTGCTGAAGGTGCTATCGGTATTGCGCGCTCCGCCAACAAGGTGCGCCAGAAGCCGCTGCGCGTCATCCTCAACGGTCTGGGCAAGGATGCTGCCTACATCATCTCCCGTATCAACGGTTTCACCTACTGCCAGACCAAGTTCGACTACGCTACCGGTAAGGTGGAAGTGGTGAGCAAGAAGGCTTTCTCCGACGGCGAGCGCGCCAAGGTGAACTGCTACGGTGCTGACGATGTGCGCGAAGGCGTGGCTATCATGTGGCTGGAGGGTGTGGACGTGTCCATCACCGGTAACTCCACCAACCCCACCCGCTTCCAGCACCCGGTTGCCGGTACCTACAAGAAGGAATGCACGCTGGCCGGCAAGAAGTACTTCTCCGTGGCCTCCGGCGGCGGCACGGGTCGTACCCTGCACCCGGACAACATGGCTGCCGGTCCCGCCTCCTACGGCATGACCGACACGCTGGGCCGCATGCACAGCGACGCCCAGTTCGCCGGCTCCTCCTCCGTGCCCGCTCACGTGGAAATGATGGGCCTCATCGGCATGGGTAACAACCCCATGGTCGGTGCCACCGTTTCCGTGGCCGTGGCTATCGAGGAAGCCATGAAGTAAAGCTCCCCCTTTACATACACGTTCCAAAAAGCCCCTGTCCGGTTCGTCCGGGCAGGGGCTTTCCTGCGTAACGGATAAAGAAAAGGCTTTACCTGAGCGGAGAGCGTGCTACAATGGGGATGCTATGAAGACAAGTACCCTTTTGATGATAGCGGCAGGTGCGCTCCCGGTGTGGGGCCTGACCACAGAGCCTGTGGAGATGCCCTCTGCCGAGACAGCAGTTCTGCTGGCGCCACCTACATGCGAGGTCATGACCCCGGAGCAGAAATCGGCCTTTCTCCCGGCGGCAGCATTGCTTCCGGCAGATACGGATTCTTTTATGGTGCTCAGTAATGCGGACCGAGTGTTGAAGCGCTTCGGTGTTGACGCATCGCCGGAGCTGGCTGCTGTCAGCGGGATAGAGAGCGTGGCCGTCGGTATTTCTGATGAGGCGGTGACGCTGCTGCAGACTCTGGTGAACCAAATGGGGCAGGGGCAGATGTTCGGCAGCTCAAATATGTTGCTGGCGGAGGTATGGAAGACACGCGCTACGGCTCCGGTGAAGGCAGTGATTCAGGAAATGATTGATGCCGTGGGGAACGCAACGGAGCGGAAGATTCAGAACATGGCGCAGCAGGTGACGGTGAAGCCGGTGTACTTCGCGGTGACGGTGAAACCGGATACCATTCCTGCCATGCAGATGATGGTCGGGATGCTTGCGGGCCAGCTCTCGCAGGGTGATTTGCGGAATATGGTGGAGTGCAACGGTTTCAAAGGTGTGAAGCTGCCGGGGCTTTCGCTTTCTTTGCCGGATGAAGCAGATCGGAAGGTGGATGCCTATCTCATGTACCGCATGCAGGGTGCGTCGCTTCAGGTAGTGTTGTGCGGAGACCCGTCGCAGGCCAAAGCGCCGGCGAATGCGGCAGAATCCGTGCTGGGCAGGGCAGAGCTGCTCAATTCCCGGCTTAGCCGGAAAACGGTGGCGGTGATATCGACCTCTGCTGCTTTCAATAATATCTGCGGAGGAACTCCGGAATTGGACAATGCGGTGGATTTTGTCGCTTCCGTGTTCCGAAAGCTGGCGGCTGACAGCCCGGCCTTCGGGCGTTCCGGAGTCTATGCGGCAGAGGGGCTGGAGTTCCTGAAACAGCAGCTGAACCAGCTGACGCCGGAGACTGATTCTCCCTCGCAGCTGTACGTCTGGCTCGACAAATCGCTTCATCTGGAAATGGTGCAGGATGCTGCCGGGATGAAGTTTGCCCCTGCCACCATGAAACAGCCTGCGCAATTGGTCAACCCCGATGTAGCCTTCTATCTGGAAAGCGCCCCGATTATCGGAACCCAGCAGCCGGATTTGCCCGGCATCCTGGGGGCTGCCGGTGCCGTGGCCAACGGTGTCGTGCAGACGTTTGAGGAGCCGTACCGAGCCAAGCGTCAGGCTGAGCTGGACAAGGTGCTGAGCTACCGCTCGGATGTGCTGGCGCTGGCAGATGCCGTCACCACGTTAGACAGCGGCCTTACCGGCAGCAGCACGGTTGTCGTGACCGTTCCCTCCTCTACGCAGACGGTGGAGGCCGCATGGTACTCCCCTGTGAGCAACCGTGCCGCGTTGGCGGATGCCTGGCAGCAGATGATGGCAATCGGCGAGCGTATGCAGACCCGGGCCGGCAAGAGCGGTAAGTGCGAGCAGCCTTCACCCGTGGTGATAGGTGATGCTACCGCCTACGCTATGAGTATTCCTGCCGAGTGCCAATGCCCCCTTGCCGGAATGAATCCGGGTGTGTTGGTCAGCAATACCGATTTTGTTCTGGGAACGAGCACTGCTTTCAATGAGGCTCTGCTGTCCACGGCTACCGGCACCATGCCGCTGCCCGGCTGTGTGATGCAGCTGCGGGTGCTTCCTGCCGCCACGGTATTCAGCCGATTGGCTGCAGATGCGGAAACGGCAGGAAAGACAGAGAAAGCCGCCGAGCTTCGCGAGATATCGCAGCTATTACGCTCTGCTGCAAACACCATTGACCGTGTGGTGAGCGGCTCCATCATTCTGAATAATCGTTTCCATACCCGTATGGACATTATCCTGAATAAATAAGAAACGATAATAAGCCCATTAAGGGCAACAACATCCCCCATCAATTCTTCATTGATGGGGGATGTTTTTTTGTTGGAATCAATCGTTTTTAGTTGGCCACGATGTTGACCAGACGTCCGGGCACCACGATGACCTTGCGGACAGTCTTGCCGGCGGTGTGCTCCTGCACACGGGGGGAGGCCAGCGCAGCGGCTTCGACCTCTTCCTTGGGTGCATCTGCCGCCACCGTAATCTTGTCGCGCAGCTTGCCGTTCACCTGAATGACGATTTCCTTCGTGTTTTCCACCAGGTATTCGGGATTCCAGGTCGGCCAGGTCTGTTGGCAGAGCTGGCAGGCCGGCAGGGAGGCGAAGCGCTGCTGCAGGATGCTGTAAAGCTCTTCCGTGAGGTGCGGAGCATAGGGATTGAGCACATGCAGCAGGCTCACATAGTCTGCCAGACAGATGCCGGCATTGTCCTTGAGCGCTGTGTACATGGCATTCACACATTCCATCATCTTGGAGATGGCGGTGTTGAAGCTCATGCTCTCAATGTCTTCCGTTACCTTCTTGATGGTCTTGTGGACTTCCTTGCGGACAGGGGTCACGCCGCAGTCTTCCGCGCAGATGTTGTCGGAAAGTACCCACTCGCCCTCCTGGTTCTCCACCATGGCGAGACGCCACACGCGGGCCAGGAAGCGGCTGATGCCCTCCACACCCTTGGTCTGCCAGGGCTTCACCTCCTTGAGCGGGCCCATGAACATCTCGTACATGCGCAGGGAGTCGGCACCGTATTCGCGCACGATGTCGTCCGGATTCACCACATTACCGCGGCTCTTGGACATCTTCTGGCTGTCCTCACCCAGGATGAGGCCCTGGTTGACAAGCTTGTTGAAGGGCTCATTGGTGGTGACCAGACCGTAGTCATAGAGAACCTTGTGCCAGAAACGGGCGTAGAGCAGGTGCAGCACCGCATGCTCCGTACCGCCCACGTACAGATCCACACCGCCGGGATTGTTGCCGCCCATCCAGTATTTCTCCACTTCCGGGTCAACGAAGGCGTTGTCGTTGGTGGGATCCAGATAGCGCAGGTAGTACCAGCAGGAACCGGCCCACTGCGGCATGGTGTTGGTCTCGCGGGTGAAATTGTCGGAGTACTGAATCCAGGAGGTAGCCTTCACGAGCGGGCCGCGGGGGTCACCGCTGGGCTTGAAGTCTTCCATCTCCGGCTGGAGCAGGGGCAGCTCGCTCTCCGGGATGGCGTAGTGGTTGCCGTCCTCGCTGTTCCAGACGATGGGGAAGGGCTCGCCCCAGTAGCGCTGGCGGCTGAACAGCCAGTCGCGCAGCTTGTAGTTCACCTTGCCGCAGCCGTAGCCCATCTCCTCCAGCCAGGCAATCATTTTAGCCTTGGCTTCCGGCACGGGCAGTCCGTTGAAGTGGGCAGAGTTGACCATGGTGCCGTCATATCCGCAGAAGTCCTGCCAGGGGGTATCGGCATTGTCCGGCTGCACCACCTGGATGATGGGCAGGTTGAACTTGGTGGCGAACTCGAAGTCTCGGCTGTCGTGTGCCGGCACGGCCATGATGGCGCCGGTGCCGTAGCCTGTCAGCACATAGTCTGCAATCCAGATAGGCACCTGATTGCCGTTCACGGGATTGGTGGCATAGGCTCCGGTGAACACGCCCGTCTTCTCCTTGGAGAGGTCGGTGCGCTCCAAATCACTCTTGGCGGCGCATTCTGCCTGGTAGGCTTCCACGGCGGCTTTCTGCTCCGGGGTGGTAATCTGAGCCACGAGGTCATGCTCCGGGGACAGCACCATGTAGGTGGCGCCGAAGAGGGTGTCCGGGCGGGTGGTGTAGACGGTGATGATGTGCTCGCCGCAGGTGAAGTTCACCTCTGCACCGGTGGATTTGCCAATCCAGTTGCGCTGCAGCAGCTTGATGCTTTCCGGCCAGTCCAGCGGCTCCAGCTCATCGATGAGGCGCTCTGCGTATGCCGTGATGCGCAGCATCCACTGGCGCAGCTTGCGGCGCTCTACGGTGTGGCCTTTGCTCTTCCATTCCTCGGCTTCCTCATTGGCCAGCACCGTGCCCATATCCGGGCTCCAGTTCACCATGCCCTCTGCCACATAGGCCAGACGCACATTGTCAATCTGTTCGCGGGTCCAGCCTTTTTCCTCCAGCTCGCTCACCGGGCGGGCCTGCTTCAGCTCCTCATTGTAGTATGAGTGGTAGAGACGCAGGAAAATCCACTGCGTCCAGCGCACATAGCGCGGGTCGGTCGTGGCAATCTCGCGGTCCCAGTCGTAGGAGAAGCCCAGCATTTTGAGCTGGCGGCGGAAGTTGTCGATATTGGCGTAGGTGGTGATGGAGGGGTGCTGCCCGGTCTTGATGGCGTACTGCTCTGCCGGCAGACCGAAGGAGTCCCAGCCCATGGGATGCAGCACGTTGAAGCCGTTCATGCGCTTGTAGCGGCTCACGATATCCGTGGCGGTGTAGCCCTCCGGATGGCCCACGTGCAGACCGGCTCCGCTGGGGTAGGGGAACATGTCCAGGATATAGCACTTCGGCTTAGCGGCATCGAACCCGGTTTCACCGGGATTCAGGGTCTTGAAAGTTTTCTCATTGTCCCAGATGCCTTGCCACTTGGGTTCAAATACATCAAAAGGATACGGATTCTTGCGTTCTGACATAACGCGCGCGAATATAGTGCATTCACCGCTCATTTGCAAGCCTTTTGTGTGTTAGCGCGGGATTCCGGAGCGCGGAAGACGGATTTGGCGGTGAATGTGTGTGGCTTTTGCTATTGATTGTTCTTGCCAAGCGGGGGTGGGCGGTGTATGATGTCCACCCGCTAACGGTTATCATGAGCAAGGAGAAAACAAAGAAAGAAAAAGCAGACCTGAAGTCCGGAGCCGTCACCCCGGATGCCACGCAGGTGATTATGCCTCAGGCTCCCGGGGTGGAGAAGAGTCTGCTCTCCATGATGACTATTGACCCGACCAACATCGTGTCGCAGTGTATCTCCGAGGGCATGACCGGCGAGTATTTTTACATCCCGGCGCACCGCATTCTGTGGGATATTTTCCGCGCACGCTATGACAAGGGGCTGCCGATAGACGTGACCTCGGTCGCGCAGGAGCTTACCGACCATAACAAGCTGGAGGCCGTCGGCGGGCAGGCCGGGCTCATGGATATTTTCTCCTTTGCCACCACGACGGCGCTCTTCCGCATGCACTTTGATACGCTGCGGGAGAAGTTTGTGCGCCGCGCCATCATTCTGGCCTCCAATCGTGCGTCGGAGGCTGCCTACACCAGCGAGGCAGAGATAGAGACGCTGCTGGACCAGACGGAGCAGGAGGTGCTGCAGATTCGCCAGAGCGCGGATAAGAACGAGGAATGGAGCCTGAACCGGGATATCAACGCTGCCATGACCAATCTGGAGCGTATGATGAACAGCAACGGCGAAATCCTCGGCCTTTCCACCGGTTATCCCCGTTTGGATAAGATGATTAACGGGTTGAAGAGCGGTGAACTCTTCGTTATCGCCGCCCGTCCGTCCATGGGTAAGACCTCGTTCATGCTCAATATTCTGGAGCATCTGGCGCTGGATGTGAAGAAGCCGGTGCTGGCATTCTCCTGCGAAATGCCCAGTGTGCAGCTGGTGGAGCGTCTGCTCTACGCCCGCAGCGGTGTGAGCAAGCAGCAGCTGCTTTCCAAGGGTGGCTCCTTCTCCAAGGAGGAGATGAAGCGCCTCAAATACGCCATCACGGAAATGCGCGCCAGTAAGCTCGTGATTGACGATACTGCCGGTATCTCTATCTCTGAGCTCCGCGCCAAGGCTCGCCGCGTAATGCGAGACCATCCGGATCTCTGCTGCATCGGTATCGACTATCTCCAGCTCATGCGTTCCCATACCAAGCAGGCCCAGAACAGCCGCGAACGCGAAATTGCTGAAATCTCCGGCGGTCTCAAGGCTTTGGCTAAGGAACTTCGCCTGCCCATCATCGTGCTGGCCCAGCTGAACCGCGGCCCGGAAAACCGCCCCGGTAAGAACAAGGGTATACCGATGATGAGTGACCTGCGTGAATCCGGTGCCATTGAGCAGGACGCCGATATGATTGGCCTGCTGTACCGCTCTGCCTACTATGCGGAGGATGATGAGGAACGCCAGGAAATCGGCTCGGATGCCAACCTCGCGCTGGCCAAGAACCGAAATGGCCCCACGGGTGACGTGCCGCTGACCTTCCATGCGGAGCTGATGCGCTTTGTGCCGCGCATCCCGCGTCCGGATGAGGAGGGCGGTGAATAAGCTTTATGTGTAAGCGATTCGTACAGGTATTTATTGCTCTGGCACTGGTGGTGCTGGGCTTATCCGCGTGTAGTAGTATTCCGACCGGCAGTCGGAATGGCGTGGTGGTGCTGGATATCGGCCACTTTATCGGCAGTGAGGGAGCCGCCACTCCCGGCGCAGTCAATGGGAAGGTCATTCGCGAGTGTTCGTTCTGGTATGAATACGCCTATTATGTGAAGCGAGAGATAGAGCGTGCCGGTTACCAATGCGTGGTATGCAACCGCGGAAATGCCCCGACCACGGAGCCGCTCCGTTCCTTTGCCCGCCGTGCCGGTGTGGTGCAGCTGCGCCATCCGGACCGAAATGCGGCGCGTTATCCCTCCCATTATCACCCGGACCGTGTGGCGAGCGGGATGGTGAGCGCGGACTATGCCATTTACCGTCAGGCCTCTGCCATTGTGTTCCTGCATCACAACAGCTCCGGCGGCTGGACAAACTCCCCCATGCCTTCCATTATCCTGAGCAATCGATATAACGGTCGCCCGTTGGCTTCGGCCATTGCTCAGACGCTCAACCGGGAGGTCATCAATCATGGCATGGATAACGGCGGGAGCGAGTGCAAGGTGCAGGTGCGCTATGTGGATGCGGATCGTGCTGCGGGCTGGCTCAATGCCTGTGATGATTCGGGTATTCCCGCCGCTGTCATCGAATCTGCTTTCCTGAACAACCGGAAGCATGCCGCCTATCTGGCAGATCCGGCCAAGGCGCGTTACTACGCGCAATCCATCGGGCGCGGTGTGGTGGCTTACCTGCGCAGCGGGCAGGCCGTTAACCATGTGCGTGCCGATGAGAACAAGGCCGATGAAGGCTCTTTCGGTTATGCTGCGGAATCCCGTCGACTCAAGGTGCCGGGTGCCAAGTTGCTCGTCCGTTGAATGCGGCGATAAGCAGAGAGTTACATGCGAATAGGAGGGGGAAGGTGATGAGCCTTTCCCCTCCGTTTTTAACGCTATTCTTCGTTTGATGCCGCTTCCGTGGGCGGCATGCTGATGATGCGGGGAGCAATGTCTGACAACTGACGGAGCGGGCCGGCCAGCAGCACCCAGAGCAGGAGTTTACCGATGCAGGCCATCAGCATGAGTCCCGGTTGGTCACAGATGTATATCCACAGTAGCAGAAGGGGTGCCACTCCCAGCCGTATCTTCAGCCCCAGAGGGGCTGCTGCCATGTTCGGCAGGTTGCAGAGGTTGATGAAAAGCAGGGCGGCGCATATCAGCAATGGGAGAAGCCCCTGATTGTTCAGCAGAAGCTTGCCTGTCAGCAGACTGTATACCTGGTAGACCGGCCATGCCGAACAGATGATGATGGTGGTGAGGGCAAGGCAACCCGTGAGGGAATACCCGCGCTGAAACAGCAGCACTCGGTGGCACCATGCTGTTAAAAGACACAGAATGAGAGCCTCTATGGCGAGGATGAGGCTGCCGCTCACGCCGCAGATGATGCCGATGCGGAGAAAGCCGGAGGATAGTAGCAGTATCTCCGCCACGCTCAGTATCGCGCCCATGATCAATCCGATGAGTGCGATGCGTGCTAATACTCCTACGGTTCTCTTGACTGCGGGCAGAATCAGCGTATCTTCTTCAACCGTCATGGTCTGCTTCTTCTGTGGGTTCGGGACGAGTAGGGGCAAAACCCATCGGGAAACGCGGTTTGCCGCTCATGTCGGTGAGCACTCGGGTGCGGTTGTAGCCCAGCTCTTCCATGAGCGCGCGGGTGGCTTCTCCCTGGTCATGCCCCACCTCCAGCATGACTAATGCTCCGTTGTCCAGATGGGGCAAGGCGTCTTTCACGAATCGGCGCACGATGTCCAGTCCGTCCGGACCGCCGTAGAGCGCCGTGGCGGGATCATGCTGCACCTCGGCAGAGACGGCTTCCCCCTCCGGCACATAGGGCAGATTTGCCAGCACCAGGTTGAACAAATCCGGCGGCTGTACGGCCCCCTCTGCCGGGGTGTCCCAGGCGGTAAAGAGGTCGCTGCGGTAGGTCTTTACCCGTGCGCCCAGAGCCGTGGCGTTTTCCAGGGCGAGGGAGAGGGCGGCCTCGGAGATATCGGCCATGACGACTTCGGGCTGCTGTTTCGCCAGCTCCAGCGCGAGGGTGATGCCGATGATACCGGAGCCGCAGCCCATATCCAGCACACGCATCCCCTGCCGCCGTGGCGCCATTTGCAGGGCGAACTCCACCAGCTCTTCCGTTTCCGGACGGGGAATGAGGGCGCGGGAATCCGTGCGGAACTCGCGGCGGAAGAATTCCGTGCTTCCCAGCAGGTGCTGCAGCGGCTCCCCCTTGCCGCGCCGCTTCAGCAGCTCGCGCAGCGGCACCAGCTTTTCCTCCGGCAGCGGGTCTTCGTAGTGCAGGTATAGCCAGGTACGGTTGCAGCCCAGCACATGCACCATCAGGCTCTGCATGGAGTGCCGCGCGGACTCAATACCGCGGGCTTCCAGATAGGCCGTACCGGAGGTCAGGATATCCTGTATGCTTTTCATCGGTATACGGGGGTTATTTCAGCTCATCCATGCGGGTTTGCATCTCCTCATGCTGCATGTGGGCGATGAGGTCATCCAGCGCGCCGGAGGTTACCACGATATCCAGATTGTAGGCGGTGTAGCCGATGCGGTGGTCCGTCAGGCGGTTTTGCGGGAAATTGTAGGTGCGGATTTTTTCCTCTCGACCGCCGGAGCCGATGAGGGCGCGGCGCTGGTCGGAATAGCTCTGCTGTGCCTCGCGTTGCTTCATTTCGAAGAGACGGGCGCGCAGGATGCGCATGCCGGTCTCTTTGTTCTTGAGCTGCGAGCGTTCGTTTTCACAGCGCACCATGATGCCCGTGGGCAGGTGGAATATCTGCACGGCGGATTCCGTGCGGTTCACATGCTGCCCGCCGGCCCCGCCCGCGCGGCAGGTTTCGATGCGTAAATCTTCCGTGCGAATCTCGATATCCACCTCCTCTGCCTCCGGCAGCACGGCCACCGTGGCGGTAGAGGTGTGAATGCGTCCCTGTGTCTCCGTGGCGGGCACGCGCTGCACGCGGTGCACGCCGCTCTCGTACTTGAGGAATCGGAACACTTCCTCGCCGCTCACGCGCGCCGTCACCTCGCGGAATCCGCCCACATCGCACGGGCTGGCATCCAGCAGCTCAAACTTCCAGCCCCTGCTGTCGGCATAGCGCTGGTACATCCCCAGCAAATCACCTGCAAACAGCGCGGCCTCGTCACCGCCTGTGCCGGCGCGGATTTCCACAATAGCGTCGCGGTCCTCCGTTGCATCACGCGGCAGCAGGCTGTACTGAATCTTCTCCAGCAGCTCAGGGAGAGCTGCTTCCAGCCCCTCCAGTTCCAACTGCGCCATTTCGGCCAGCTCCGGATCCTCGCCGGATGCCAGCTCGCGGTTTTCCTCCAGCTGGCGTTCTGTCTCCAACAGTCTGTCCCAGTCGCGCAGCAGTTCCTGAATGCGCCGGTGCTCCCGCATCAGCTCTCCCGCCCGTCGGCCATCCGAAAATAACTCCGGGTCAGCTATCAGCGTCTCCAGCTCCTGCAATCTCTCGCGGCGTTTCTCTATCAGCGGGGCGTAATCCATGGTACTCCCGGCATTCTAACCTACTCCTCCCGCCCGCGCAAGTGCAATCTGTGCCACTCTCTGCAAACAAAGAGGGAGAGACCCCATAGGCCTCTCCCCTTGATGAAACAATGATGATATCCTCTTACTTGCGACGACGCCGGGCTGCAAGTCCGGCGAGAGCCAGCAGGCTCAGCGTGGCCGTGGCCGGCTCCGGTACCGCTGCACCGGGGAAGGTCTCTGCAGCCAGTACGGTCCGTGCGACGCTGTTGTTGAAGAAAACCAGACCACCGTAGGTGGTGTCACCGTCCGTTTGGTCACATGTTTCGGAAATGACATAGGCTGTGTAGTCACCGTTGCTGAATCGTCCGGTGATGGTCATGGGGGTAGAAGTATACCACGCTGCAAAATCGGCATTGTCAAAATTGACAACAAGGTATTCAATTCCAAATGGATCACCGTTCACCAAGTATCCCGTGGCACCATCTTGCAGGTAATAGCCAAGATTTATTTGGTATAATTTCGTGAAGTCAATCACAAGAGAGTCTCCGCTCGTGGGCAACGTTCCGCTCAGTACAAGATTCTTAACTCTGGTTCCGTGGGTTAAATCGAAAGGAGCTGGGACTATATCCGACTCCTCACTATCCGCCCCCTCACGTTCATCGAAATAAATAATGCCCTCAGTATCAGTATTAATCAGGGTTGCGTGCGTTGCTGTTGCTGTGCCGAATACGGGGGGTACGGTCTCCGGATACCCTGTTTCCGGATTTGTGGGAGGGTCAACTATGAGGGTTGTAGCAGCGCTAAGCGAAGTGCCGACAGCAAGCGCTGCAACAGCGAGAAGAGAAAGTGTTTTCTTCATTGTTTTTGATTGGATTGGTTGTGTCTGTGAAGAGGATAAACGCGAAAAACCGTGCTTTCGCTTGTATTTCATAATAGCAGAAAGCAAGAGGAAGTCGAGAATATTTCTAAGAAATTAGATTAAAAAATCTAATTTTCGGGAGGGAAAAAGCCGATTTTTTTCAAAAAATGGCCGAAAAAGGTGCCAAAAGAGAAGAAATGGTCAGGTAGAGGGAGGAGAAGGTACGCGATGATGCACACAGATGCCGCTTTTTCTTCCGAAACAATGTTGCCGTCAGCGCAGGGTGGGAGCGATTGGCTCGCCGGAAAGATAATGAGGGCAGGAGGGAAGATGGGAAGGGGCGTTTTTTTTGCGGATTTTTCGCTTGCGCCGGCGGTGGGTTCTCAGTAGAATGCAGGTGTTATGGCAAGGATGATTCCGGCAGATTTTCCGCCCGTGAAACCGGGGGATACAGGGGCACTCGGCGAGCAGATGGTGTATGAGGCGTTGCGGCGTATGCCGGAAGAGTGGATTGTGATTCACAACTGCTGGCGGCATGTGCTGAAAGAGTCGCCCAGGCGGGAAAATGCGGAACACGTTTCCTACGAGGCCGATTTCATCCTCCTGATTCCCGGTTGCGGTATTCTGGTGATGGAGGTGAAGAACTGGAGCAGGGCTCGCGTACATAACGGTCGCTGGGAGCGCTGGGACAGCGCCAAGGGGCGCTTTTGTCCCGTGAAGCATGGCAGCCCGCTGAATCAGGCCTATCTGGCAGCCGGTAATCTGCGTACGGAATTGATGAAACGCTTTTCATGGGGCAGGTATGAGGCATCTGATATGGAATTCCGTTCTCTGGCGGTGCTGTTGGGCAAGGCAGAGAACTATGCCGACCTGGAGGCAGTGCGAGAGGATGAGTATGCTGTTGAGCAGTTGAGAAAAGCTCCGGGCTACCGCTACTACCGGCGAGATGAGATATATGACCGTCTCTACCTCTGCGGGGCAGATGCCTTGGGGGAGGGCTTGCAGGCGCACATCGAAAGCCTGTTCTGTTTCGGCAACGATAACTCCGTGGACGAGATGGAGGAAGTACGGCGCTACCTGTTGCAAAATCTGGTGTTGCGGCAGGATGCCGCCACGGTCAACCGTATTGTGGAGCTGGCTGCCACACCGCTCGCTGCGTTGCTGCCCATGCTGGAGGAATCTCCCGGTGGGTTTCATATTGAAGGCTGCGCCGGCTCCGGCAAGAGCTGCATGCTCTGCGAGGAGGCGGCGCGTCTGGCACGGAGGGCAAAAGAAAAGCGCTCCGGACAGCGGTATCTGGTGTTGTGTTATAATCTCAACCTTGCGGAGTATTTGAGAGCTAATAAGGCGCTTAAAGCTGCCGGAGTCTGCCGCTATGATACATACAGCCCCTTGGTGCTGGATAATTTTCACACCGTTGCCAACCGCATCTGCACTTGGGAAGGCTTGTCGCCTGCCGGAGCGGACGGCCATTTTGCGCAGGAGACGCTGCAAGCGCTCGCAGCGCGGGTGAAGTCCAATTCCCGCTATGCCGTAGATGCCATTCTGGTGGACGAAGCACAGGATTTTTCTGCCGACTGGTGGCCGGTGGTGCAGGCCATGCTGCGCCCCGAGGGTAAGCTCTACCTCTTTTCCGATTCCGGGCAGCGGCTCTACGCGCAGGCCGGGCAGCTGCCGGAGCTGCCCGTGCAGCTGAAGCTGCGGCACAACCTGCGCAATACGCAAGCAATCGCTGCATTCGGTTCTGCCGCTCTTTCGGAAGAACGCCCGGAGACGGAGTTCCTGCCCATCATCGGACCGGACGTAGAGGTCATGGCGGCATCTGATTCTCCTGCCGAGCGAGCGGCATCCGTGCGGGCTGCCATCGAGAAGTTGCGGAATGAGGGCTTTGCGATGAACGATATCGTGGCGCTGACCCCCTGGCGCAAAAATACCTCGCTCAAGGAGGATTTGCTGGCAGATGTGGTGGATTTCCCCGCAGACGGAGAGACGCGTGAAAAGGCAGACAAACGCCTGAAAAACTGTGCATCCGACAAAGCCACCCGTATTTTGGGAGAAACGGTGAAAGCCTTCAAGGGCATGGAAAGCCCCGCCGTTATCCTGACGGATATCAGCGCCCCGCGAGATGCGGAGAAATCCGGCTTTACCTCTGCGGAATTTTATGTGGCCTGCACCCGTGCCCGCTACCGCCTCATCATCATCCCCACCTCTTCCGGTGCGCAATATGTAAGAGAATTAGTGTGATTAAATATCAAAACGCTATTTTGTCTTGAGTTTGTTTCTTAATTTGATAGTATATACCCCGAACCTATGAACACCCCCACCCTTCATTTTCTCGGCTGGAACCGCCCGGCCGTCGAACTGGTAGCAGAAAAGCTGGAAAAACTCCATGCCGCCGACCCCGACACCTTCCGCCGCGCCACCGTGGTGGTGCCCACCAGAGAAAGCGGACGCCGCTTGCGCGAGTACATGGCCGAGCGTGCCGGCAAACCTGTTTTGATGCCGCGGATTATTCTCACCAATAACCTTATCCCCGATGGGGGAGAAGATGTTGCCACAGAAATGGAAACTCTGGTTGCATGGCTGCAGGTGCTGGGGGCAGAGGGGGCGGACCCTGTGGCTCAGTACGCTCCGCTTATTCCCCGCCGTCCGGATACGCACCGTGAGCGTTGGGCTGTGGGGGTGGCGCACAAGTTGATGGCGCTGCGTACGCGCCTGGAACAGGAAGAAGTTGGTATTGATGCCGTGACCGGCTTGCTTTGCAAGCGGGAGCAGGCTGTGCAGGCGGAATTGGACAATCTTACGCCAAAAGATGTATCTGCCCGCAAGACTTTGCTTGCTCGCAAGGCTGTGTTTGCGAATGAACAGGTGCGATGGCGCAGACTCGGAGAGCTTTTCAACCGGGTGGATGCCCGTATCGGGAAAATGACTCAAACGAAATTTCGTGAGAATTGGCTTAAAAATCCTGCCTTATCCGGTCAGAGCCGCTTGCTGATTATGGCCTGTGTGCCAGAATTTTCTCCGCAGATCAAAACGTGCCTGTGTCAGCTTTGCCGCAAATCCCGTGTCCGTGTGGAAATCTGGGTGCATGCACCGAAGGAGGAATCCGCTCATTTCGACGCCTTCGGTCTACCGTTGGAAAGTGCCTGGACCACGCGGGAGATAGACATTCCCGATGCGTTGAACTTTTCCGATGCGAAGAAAACGGGTGTGGACAATGCTCGCTCCACCATTCATTTGACGGATGATGCCGAAGCCATGGCTGAGGAAGCGGTACGGTTGGCCGGAGGCTTCCGTTCGGATGAGGTGGCATTGGCCACGGGTAGCACGGACTTCAGTCCCTCCCTGTTAAATGCCTTTTCATCTCCGAAAGTTGGTACGGGGTGGCAGCTGAATGCTCCCGAGGGGCGCTCTCTTCGTACGACGGAGCTGGGCAGTCTGCCGGAGCTGCTGGCAGATTTCTGCGCTGCAAGAAATGGTGATGGAATTGTTTCTGATAAGCAGGGTGGCATGCTGGAATTGAATGCTTTTGTTGGCTTGCTCAGCAATAGATGCCTGCAGCAGGTGCTGTACGCGGATGTTGAGGTGCTGGCGAATTTGCAGAATCATGTTGAGCAGTTGAGAGCCGTTTTGCTGCCGGCATCCGTTCAGACTCTCTGTGATTTGCTGAATCCGGATTTTGAGTTGCCGGTGAAAGCATACCGCAGTTTGCAGGATGTGGCAGCGGAGCGGAATGCAACCTACCGGGAATTTGCTCGCCGTGTTCAGGAGTTTGCCGTGCAATGCTGTCAGCTTCACAATTTGCCGGATAAATTGAAGGTGCTGGAGTCGCGAGTGTCGGAAATATATGCCGACTCTGCGTTGGAATCCTTTGCCGATAAATGTTGCAAGAGTATCCGTTCCTTGCAGAAAAAAGAAACGATGGGCGCGATTAGTAATCCGGTCATGCTGCTGGAGGTGCTGCGTTACAAGGTGCAGGAGATGAATGGCGGACAGTTGCGCAATGAGTTGAGCGTCGGTAACGTGATGGGGTGGAGAGAGCTTACGTTTACCAAAGGTAAGAGGGTTATTATCTGTGCCATGCACGACGGCTGCATTCCTGAGCCTGTGGCAGATGACGAGTTTCTGCCGGAATCCCTGTGCCATGAATTGAATATCAGGCATAACCCTTTCCGAATTGCCCGCGATTCCTATCTCCTGACGGCGTTGCTGAAAAGTCACCCGCGTGGTGAGGTGCATTTCGTGACGGCGAGGCAGAATCCGGACGGCAGCAGTGCGGCTCCCTCCGGGTTGCTTCTCCGCTGCGGTTCTCAACTGCCCTACCGTGCCCGCGCCTTCTTTGCTGAATCTACCGGTGTGGCGGCTTTCCCGCCGGTTCCGATTTATTCCTTGCGGACCTCCGAATCCCCGGAACTGCCGGATGGTAAATTACAGCCCGGGATGATGGAGAATATTGAGCAGATAGCCCCGGGAAAAGCAAATCCTTTCCTCAATCCTGCTAAAACCTACTCACCATCCTCTCTGGAGCTATTCCTTCAGTGCCCGTTTACGTTCTGGCTGAAACATCTTTACCAACTGGATGCCGGGGAGGTGTATGATGATGATAAGAGCGAGCTGGAGAGCAATGAATACGGTACGCTCGTGCATGCTGTTCTGGAGTCCGCAGTTAGACAATATCCGTCGGAAGAAAAACTCAGAGCTGCGTTTCCGGAGGCATTAACCCCGGGTGAATTGAGTGAAGCTTTGAACAGGAAGTTGATAGATATTGCTCGAAATGAATGGGAACGCGTGTATCTTCTTTTCTCGGAGAGAGGGGGGCAGCCCTTACCCATGGAGGTGCTATTGCGGAATGTGGAGGGCACCATGGAGGCTTTTGCCTGCCAACATGTGGAGGATTTGCTCAGCGGTTGGGAGAATGTTGCGTGTGAATACACGCTCAAACCGTCATTGACTCTTTCCACCGGAGAAACGGTCAAATTCCGAATGGTGGCTGACCGTATTGACCGCCACCGCAGCGGACACTGGCGAATTATTGATTACAAGACTTCTGCGGATGATAAGAAACCGCTTAAAGTGCATTTCGAATTGTTGGAGCAAGGTGAGGAATCTCCCTACTACAGGTTCATGAATGTGTCCGGGTACCGGTTCCCCCTGGTGGAAGCAGCGTTTAAGAACAACAAGGAGGTGCGGTGCTACAGATGGAAAAATGTGCAGTTGATGCTGTATGCTTATGGCTTGCGGCAGCTCACTGCAAAGGACATTCGCCGCGACCTGAAGGCTGAATCTCTGGCCGGGGTCATGCCTGATTTAATTTATTACAATTTGCAGAGCAACAACCGGAGTATGCCTTGTTATCCGCTTCTTCAGTCAGGACGGCTGGAGCAGTTCAATATACGCAACTCCAAGGGAACGTTCAGGCATACTCCGGAAGAATTGCTGGAGAATGCCATGGTGACGGTTGATTCTGCCATCCGCATGATTCGGGATGGAAAATGTCTGTTCTCTGCAGAGTCTCTGAAACTGAAGACTCGCCCCTTTTCTCGCCTGACCGGAGATACATGGGACAAAAATGCGCCGCGATTCGGGGCTGTTTCACCTACGGCGGATCCCCGTTCCATGTTCAATCTCCCGGAACTTAATATCTAATCCCATTTTACCCCATGTCTGAAACCAATCAAAGTCCTCTCATTTATCATACCACCAGTTCCCTCATTTCTGCATCTGCCGGAACGGGCAAAACCTACCAGCTGGCTTCCCGTTACATCGCCCTGCTGATGCTGGGGGTGGCTCCGGAGAAAATCATTGCCCTGACCTTCACCAAAAAGGCCGCCGGTGAGTTCCGTAGCCGAATCCTGCATGCTCTGGCGGAAGGGGCCTGTTGGAAGCCGTCTGAAGATGACAAGAATGCCCGCAATCCCCTGGCTGTTCGCGTTTGGGAAATCTGGAGCGGGCATACGCAGAAATCACGCAGTGAGTGTGAACCTCTGGCCAATGATACCCCGCTGTTGCCGGCGATGGTGGCTTTGGTGAAACGAGCTGCGGCAGAAGGAAAATACCCGGAGGAGCTTTATGCCGACCCGCAGGAGCAGGAGTTGCGGGATTACCTTCAGCTGCCGGTACAGGATGCGGCTGAGTTTGGTAAGCTGTTGCAGAAGGTGATTCAGGTGATGTCCAAACTGGAGCTTTCCACGATTGACAGCTTTTTCAATACTCTGGTTACTTCCAACAGCCTGGAACTGGGTGTTAACTCCGTTTCTGCTCTTGATCCTGCGGATGCTGCAAAAGCTCAGCGTGCGACGATAGATGACTATCTGGAAGCCAGGACGAAAGAACAGGATAAACGTGAGGAGTTCCTGAAGCTTTTTGCAGAACTGACCGGAGGCAAGGGTACAAAAACGATTTCCCGTTTGGAAAAGGAACTTCAGAATCATCTTTCCTTGTACCGTGAGAATCCGTCGGCAGATGCGTGGACAGATGTTTCTTATTTCAGACAACAGTGCGTCGGTGAATTTGAAGTGCTGTCGCCGGAAGAGGCCGCAGATTGGCAAAAACGGGCACGGGAACTGAAACTGTTGCTGAAGGAGTTTGAAGAAAATGATTTCCCCCGTTATATTTATTCCGGGTTGGGTAAGCTTTCCCGGCAGGAAGTCCCGCTTTCTGCGACGCTGGAGAAGTGGCTGACCAAGCTGGAGATAGTGGAGGGATATGAAATCCTGTCCGGAGTGGAGAGGGTGGAGGCTCTGGCCGCGTGGTTGAGAAAGAAGCTGCCTGCCAAGTGTCTGTACGATGCGCACGTGCGCACGCGCAGCCTTTTCTCTCTGCTGCGTGATTATGCGGATGCGTATGAAAAGCGTATCACCGTTACAGGAGAGTTCTCGTTTGAGGACATTGCGAGAAAGGCCCGCAAGCTCATGGCTCTGGACTGTGATGACGAACTGGTGGATGACTTTGCCTATTGTCGGGAACACCTCGCCATTCGCACCGGAAAGAAATACCAACATTGGATGCTGGATGAATTCCAGGATACCTCTGATGACCAGTTTGCAACTCTCTCTCCGGTGCTGGAGGTGATTGCTAATGATGCCGTGGCCGGGGAAGTCAACTTTACTGCTTCTTATCCCCGCCCTCTGCCGGCATCACTGCTTCCGTATCATGAGGATGCAAGCTATTGCGTGACGGATGGCAGTCTCTTCGTAGTGGGTGATGATAAACAGGGGATTTACGGTTTCCGCACAGGTGAAACCAAAGCTTTTGATAATCTGAAACACCTTGAGCAATGGAACGTCCCCGTGAAGGAGAAAAAGCTGGTCAAGAGCTATCGCTCCTCAGATATCATCATGGGCGAAAACGGCTTTGTCAATGAGCTGTTCCGGAAATTGCAACCCGTGGAGCAGCAGGGTGCCGGGGAGAATGCTGTTGATCTGGAGCCTTTTACCGCACATGAGACGGCAAAGGATATGCCCGGCTATGCGGAGGTGCTGGTTATTGCACAGACGGAGGATGAAAGCGGAGAGGAAAAGAGCATGAAAGCCTGTGCTTATGATGCAGTTTGCCGGGTTATGCGTCGTTTGACCGTTAATGACAAGACGCCCATCAACGGAATGAGCATTGCCGTGCTGACCCGCTCCAACAGCGATGCGGAGGCCGTGGTGAACCAGCTCCGAAACGATATGCCGGAACTTCCGGTGCTGCTGGTGAAAGATACGCTGGCTGCCACTTTCTGTCCTCTGGGGGAAATGCTCAGCTTCTTCTTCCGCTGGCTGTTGCATCCGCATGAAAAGGTGGCTCTCAATGTCGTGAAAGCTTCGTTTATGAGCTATATGTTCGACAACGCTGAGAGCGATAATGCTGTGTGGTCTGATAGGAGACAAATGCTTGATGAACAGGGATACACCCGCATGTTACAGGGCATTTTCCACAAGCTTGGAGAACAAGCCGACTACCAGGCGTTGTCGTCGGAGCAACTGCATGCCCACCGGAAGCTGATGCGTACATGGTTAGATGCCGCGCGTGCATTTGATGCTACGGGGGGAGCTCTTGCCGAATGGGTGCGGCGGATTTCCTCTCTCAGTACGCAAGGGATGGCTTCTTCCCGCTATGTGCAGGTCATGACCATGCACAAGAGTAAGGGGCTGGAGTTTGACGCCGTCATTCTTCCTTTCCTCTCCGCAGATGCTATCGATAACGAAAGCGATATGGACTATTTCCGCTCGCCGGACGGACGTTCCCTGCTGCTTGCTCCTGCTAACAAGGAAGCTCGGGCTCAGTATTGGCCCGGGGCTTTCACCGGACTGACTAATGCGTGGAAACAGCGCAGCAGCCGGGAGGCATACAACCTTTTGTATGTGGCCGTTTCCCGTGCGAAACATGCCAACTATATCATTTGTCATGGTGCGGAGCTGCAGGACTCGAAAAAAGGAGAGTTGAAGTCCGCCGCGCGTTCCCTTGGCGGGCTTATTCGCCGGGCTTTCGGCGGTTCCCCGGGCAAACTGACAGAGGATGAGTTATTGTCCCCCATGGGAACGGAAAACTGGTACGAGACCCTGAAAGACACAGCTGCCGTTATCAAGGAACCCGAGCCTCCGGTTCCCCTCGGCCCCGCCATCCCCCGCCGCAAGCGTTCCAATCCCTCCAAACTGGCCAAGGCTGAGGACAAACAGACAAAAGAACCGGAAGACGCACCCAAAGCAAAATCCACAACCATGTCTTACGCCGGCACAAAAGGTGCGGACTTCGGCACCATGGTGCATGAATGCTGGGAGACTATCGAGTGGAAGTCGGATGCTGCGGATGCATGGTACAACACCATCGCCACATCCCCCCTCTCAGACAAAGATGCCGAACGCGCTCGCCAAGTTGTAGCCGCCGCCCTGCAACGACCGGCGGTGGCCGCCCTCTTCACCCGCCAGCCGGGGCAGGTGGTGTACAATGAGCAGCCCATCGAAGCCATTACCATGGATAACGAATGGCTCTCCGGCACCATCGACCGCCTTGTCCTCACCATGGGCACGGATGGTAAAACACCCATTGCCGCTCATATCATCGACTTCAAAACCAACCGCCCGGTGCCGAAAGAAGGCTACACCGATTTCTACACATGGCTGCGGGACCACTACGAAGACCAGATGACGGCCTACCGTGAGCATGTGTCCAAAGCTCTCGGCATTCCCGAACCCGCCATCGCCGTTTCCCTACTCTCCTGCCCCGGGGACTACACCAACCACCCGGCCGAGGTTGTGCATTATGCGGCAGCTGAGAAATAAATATCTCCATTCTATATCCTTCCGCAGCGTGATTTTCCACCACGCTGCGGAGGTGTAAATCCGGTGTCCCTGAAAAAAGTCGTTGACTAGGATATTGCCGGTGTGGTATAAGAATTCCCGTACACGGCACAAGCCGGTGCATCTGTCTATCAAATTATATCCAACTGTTTATCAAGACCATGAAAACTACTATCCTTGCGACAGGAGTCGCGTTGTTGTTGCTGCCCAAGAGTTGTTTTGCCGTGCAGTGCGAGAGTTACGCGTGATGCGTGTTTGAATTTTATCTGCTTTGGCGATAGCTCTGCCCCTATGGTGCGGTGAGTGCTGCTGTGTCTGCGGTGTATGCTGCGGTTGTGCTGCCGTGGTGCCGGGGTGGAAAATTTGTGTATCTCTTTTAATTGGATTGTCTTATGAATAAAATGAATGATGAGGAACGAATGTCACTGAACCTCAGTAGCTCGGTGAAAGTCACCGCGGGTGTGTGGGATGCGGAAACGCAAACCTGGTTCGGAAGCCGTACGAAGCATCCGCTGCAGGAGCGGCGTGCCGCCGTCCCGGGCTCTATGCGGTATCTGGCGCAGGCTCCGAAAGGTGGGTGGCGCAGCGTGGAGGTGCCGCTGGTGGAAGATGCGCCTATTCTCTGCTCGGTTTGTCATCTGGCGGGGATGCTGCAGGAGCATCCGGAGCTGGAGTTGGCAGTAGAGATTACCTCCGGTGAGATGGTGCGGGTGCTGAGTTGCAGCCCCGTGACAGATGAACGCAGGGCGTATATTCCGGTGGCATTGGATGCGGAGTCAGACTTTACGGATGCGGAGAGTGTGGAGCGCTATTTGCGGGAGAGGGAAGAAACGCCCTTGGTGCAGGATTTTCCTTGGTATGCGGCGCAGTATTGGCACAGCTCTGTGGGGGGAGAGACGCTGTTCTTTCTGCCCGATGAAGAGACGGCACAGCGTGCGGATGCGTTGGAGTACCCACAGTATGTGAAGTGCCGTGGCAGTTATATCACTACGATGCGGGAGCGCTCTTACTGCGAAGCCGAAACGGTGGATGGTGAGGTGTACACCTGTTTGCACCGTGCGCCTCTGTATGAACTGGTGCTGGAACGTGTCTGCCGTGTTGGTGTCATGGCCGGAAAAGAGGGTGAAAAAGTGAAGCTGGCTGTCGGGACAAAGTAAGCGGTATGCGGCTTGTTGTTTAACATAACCATTTGATAAAAGATGAAAAAATACCGAAATAAAGATGATGTACGGCGTGCCGTGCAGGAATGGCGGCGGCAGGTGGAGCAGGCCGCAGCAGGGGAACGGGCGTTGCATGTGTTGTATCGTTCTTTTATTCAGCGAGCGCTGGATGTAGAGGCTCCGGAGGAGGCGCGTAAGCTGCTGCAGGAGGTCTGGTGCCGGCGCCATGAGTCGCCTGCCGCCGTAACTCATGTCTATAAAATTCTGGCTGCCAGAAACTTGGCAGGGCATCAATCATAACATTATCATGAACAATACTTCAATCTCTCCTTCTGCCGGGCGGTGCAATGGCTACCGCACGCTTACTTTCCTGATTCCATTGAATGCTCCGACTACCGCTCCGGGGCGGCAGCGGAATCTGAAATTGCGGCATCTGCTGCGTTGGTTTGCCTACGGGTTTTGTCGTGGCGGGTGGCGCTATTACCGCATGCAGCCTAAAACCGCTGACGGTTTGCGGTATGGGGCGCTCTGCGTGAGCTGTAAACGGTTTTGTAAGGCAGAGGAGGTGGTAAATCAGGCAATGGTGCAGGAACTACTGCGCCGCCTGCGTGCGGAAAATCTGTGCGCCGCATTGTATATTCTGGATGATAGTGGCGTGGGTGAGGCATTGCTCATCGCCGGTATTCCGGTTGCGGGAAATGCGGTGAAATCAGTTCCGCTTGCTGTTAAGGTAGCAGAACTGAATGGGGAAGAGGTGTTCGGCGGCGGGCATGTGCCTTATTTTGCCAGACAGGGGCTGCGTAATATGGCAGACAGACCGGTGGCGGCCTATTCCGATACTCTTACCGATTACGATGCTCAGTTTGGCTGATGAACAGGTTCCCGTGCTCCTGTTGTCGGTGGAGTCTTTGTACGGCGGTTTGTCTTTTTTTATTGTAAGTCGTTCCGCTTTGGGCTATATATAAACGGGTGCGACCCATGTGCGCTCCCGTTTGCCCTAAAAGAAAAGATATATGGAAAACATGTGCGATGCTGTCACCGGTAAAAGTTACCGGAAAGTGATTCAGGCGCTTCTGGATGGGGGAGATGTCAACCGTCCGGATGCTCAGGGTATCAGTCCGCTTGTATGGGCGGTAGTGTGCGGCAGTCTGCGAACGGTGCAGGTGTTATCAGAGATGGGGGCGGATCCGAATGCTTTTGGCAGGATTTCTCTTCAATTTCTGAAGGAGAACGCTTGCTATTTCCTGCATAGTGAGCTGAATAGGGTGCGTGTGTTTGATAATCCCCGCGATTTGTCGCAGCAGGTGCATTGCACGGCGTTGCATCTGGCGGTACTGAGAGGACATGCGGAAATAGTAGCCCAGCTGGTGCATTGCGGAGGGAATCCGGAGTTGGAGATGGAGAGTGAGCTTCCTCTGCTTCGGGGGAATTGCCATTCTTTGGTGCAGGAGTTCTGCTTTGATTCGCAGGATGAATGTAGCGCAGCCTTGCGTGGCAAGGGATTCCTTGCCCTCAGTAAAGCCGGATTTGCTTCTTTTCTGTATAAAACGGGGATTGACCGTATGAATACGATAGATGCGTATGTCTCCCATGTCAATAATCTGGGAACGATGATGACCACCCGGCATAAAGTTTTCGGAAAGCAGGCGAGTGCAGAGCTGGTCGATGCCGTAAGCAACGCCTGCCGGACTCCCCAATTTGCGGAGAGAAATATAAGATACAAGGGCGCCTGTCAGGCTGCGGTCAGAAATTATCTGAAATATATCGCATCTTTCTGTAAGTGATAGGTAGTAACATACCTAAAAAAATAATTTTTATTTTCCCGTTCGTGTATAATAAGCGCATGGACGCACACAAGCAAATGCAGAAAACAAAGTTATCCATGGAAATAATGTCCCGTACCCTGTGGTCCGGGTTGATGGTGGGGGACGCCCTGGGCGCTCCCGCAGAGTTTAATTACCATGGCGATGTGATGCATCGATTCCCGGATGGCTTGGACCGCATGGTGGGCGGGTTCGGCATCTGCCCGGACCGCAAGGCGGGCGAGGTGACGGACGACACGCAGATGTCCTGGTGCCTGCACCAATCCCTGTTGGATGCCGATGGGTGGTCTCCGGCGGCAGCCATGCGCCGCTACCAGGAGTGGCTGGACTCCGACCCTCCGGATGCCGGGTATGCCACCAAGATGGCGCTGCTGGGTAACCCTCTGCCGGATGCTCAAGGCAACGGTGCGCTCATGCGCGTGATGCCGCTGGCGCTCTGGGCAGCACAGCACCCTGGCTTTGATTGGCAGACCGCCGTGCGAGAGGATGCCGCGCTCACGCATCCGCACCCGGTGAACGGGGAGTGCAATGTGGTGTATGCCTACGCCCTGCTGCTGGCGATGCAGGGCGGCATGAGCCCACAGGCTATTTATGAATCCACCCTCTCCTGGGCACAGGAGCAGGGAATCATGCCGGAGGTTCTCGAAACCCTGCGCCGTGCTGCTATGGAACGCCCGGATTACGATGGTGAGCACATCGGCTGGGTGCATGTGGCTCTGCACAGCGCGTTCTACCAACTGCTGCATGCGCGTGATTTCCGCTCCGCGCTGGTGGATATCGTCTCCTCCGGAGGCGATACGGATACTAACGCCGCCATTGCAGGGCCGCTGCTTGCTGCCGCCTTCGGCCCACAGAGCATCCCGAGCGAATGGCTGGTCTGCGTGCGTGTGGCAAATGAACCGCGCTACGCTGAACTGGTGCTGCGCCGGAAGGATTTGCGAGCCTTGGGTGGGGCATCCCCCAAGGCGTAAGCCAGTGCTCCGTTGTATTTGAAAAACGGTCGGAAAAGCCCCGTCGCGTGCCGGCGGCGGGGCTCAGTCAGCAGCTGTCGGGCATTTGGCCATGGCTGCTTTTTTTTGTAAGTTGCAGGAAATGCTATACCTAAAAAAATCATTTTATTCTTGTTGATGCTGTATAATAGGAGTCATGAAGAGCCCCGTTAACACCACATAGAAACGCGAATCCAAGGAAGGCAATGCGGGCCCCGCGGTGCTGACCGCAAGTCCGAAAAAAATTCTTAAAATCATAACAGAACTCAATTATACAGCGATTTAGATGATGACTCCGACACAATACGAATTACTGCAGGCTACACAGAAAAACAAAACTCAGAAGGTCTTTGAGCTTCTGGCAAAAGGGGTTAACCCCAACTGCCGTTTTCAAACAACTCCGGTTCAGGAGGCCGCAATCCGTGGGAATGAGGAGGTGCTGAAGGCCTTGCTGAAGGCCGGTGCAGACCCGAATCAGCGAAGCAGCACAGGAAACACGGCGCTGGAATTCGCCATGACCTCTAAGCACTCGCGTGAGCGTGTGTGCCGGCTTGTCTCTCTGCTGCTGCAATATGGGGCAAAGGCAGATGAGAAAGGTGCGTTCCTGCATCACAGTGAGTTGGCTCGGGCGCTGAAGTGCCCGAAACTGGAGAGATTCTTCCCTTCTTTACAGGAGAAGACGGAAAAGCCCGTCCTCGTGCGTGGAAGTCTCCGCGCACAGACAGCCTGGGCCGGGTTCATGGTGGGCGATGCACTGGGCGCACCGATTGCGGCGCTCAGCCGGAACGAGATACAGCACCTGTACCCGCTGGGTCTGCACAAAATGGAGGCCGGTAGCGGAGCTCTCGCCGAGCGAAAAGCCGGCCAGGTGGGCGATGCCACCAAGCGGGCTTACGCCCTGCATGCATCCCTGCATGCAGCTCAGGGGTGGAGCAGCAGCGCGGTTCTCTCCGAATATCGGAAGCCTTCTTCCGGTATGGACCCGGTGGAGCGTGCCGCTCTGCGCGGTGAGCCGGACACCGAGTGTCAGGATAACGGGGCGCTCGCACGCGTGCTGCCCATCGCGCTGTGGGCTGCGGAGCACCCGGGCTTCGAGTGGCAGGCCGCTGTCCGGGAGGACACCGCCGTTACGCACCCGAACCCGGTGTGTGCCGAGGTGAGCGCGGTATACGTGCACGCGGTGCTGCAGACCATGCAGCCCGGCGCCACACCGCAGGGTGTCTATGAATCTGCGCTGGATTTTGCAGCGGAGCAGGGAGTAAGCGCCCCGGTGCAGGAGGCTCTGCTCAACGCTTCCACGGAATTCCCCTCATGCGACGGCGTGAACCGCAGCAGCGTGCTGGTGGCGCTGCAGAGTGTGTTCTACCAGCTGCTGCATGCAGCAGATTTCCGCAGTGCGCTGGAGGCCATAGTGAATGCGGGCGGCTGTGCAGACACGAACGCCGCACTGGCCGGTGCGCTGTTGGCGCTGACTCACGGAGTGGAGAGCATCCCCCACTCCTGGCTTGTAGCGGTGCGCGCCGTGAACGACCGCAGCTATGCCCGCCTCCTGCCGAGGCGTGCATGATACCGGCCACACGGTCGTTGGTAATAGGCAGCTATTACCAACGACCCCGGCTTGAAAACGAATGAGTATGAAAACAAAAAAACGAACAAAGCTCAACTGAGAACTATAACAAAACACTGAATATGGCAAAGTACACCGAAAATAACCGCCACAACGACTTGGAACAATGGTTTAACTCCCTGACTCCCGCCCGCCGTCGGTTCTGGGGCTGGTTGAGAGACATTGACCACAAAGCCATCAGTACGTCCCGTAATTATGTGGACTACGTAGGCGAGTGCAACGCGTATGTAAGGAGATTTCTCAGTATAGAGGCAGATTTTTATGAGCTGGAATCATCTCGCGAGGTTGCACAGCTGAAAGCGCTGCTATTGAGTAACTCTGCCTTTCAGCTGCATGCCTCTATGATGCCCAGCCTTAAAAGCGCGCTTAATAAATTTTCCAAGTATAGGGAGAGTATGGAGAACAATAAGCCGCAGAATATCATAACGCCCGGTTGGGAAGGGTAACCAATGGACCGCGTTATGCCCCTCCTCCCCGGGGCGGTGCCGGAGAGATGGATAGTTCATCTCTCCGGCGTAAATCTTGACGCGGAATTGTACTTTTTAGCCCCATATTTGCCAAATATATACCCTATTCATGCCTGCCGTAACAAAAAACGGATTTTTTTCATTTTTTATAACTCGGGCTCATTTCAATGCTTTGCAGAGCGATTTTGAGATTTCGGAAAATAAAAATGAAAATTTCTTCAAAAATATGCTTGACGTGAAGAG
>JBGVGW010000002.1:0-53681 GCA_045121855.1 Akkermansia sp. | reverse complement strand
AAACAATGTAAACGCGTCTACGCCATAGCCTGCTTCCTGCGAGATGAAGGGGTTAAAGAGAACCAAGCCTTTATGGTAGCGGGGGCAGGAAAAGGCTGGTGGCGACTCTCCAAGACGAGGGAGACCCACCGAGCCATGGGGAAAGAGTGGTTCAGGAAACAGGGGTTAGTCTCATTGCAGAGCGTAGTCTGTAAAGGTTAGGAAACCGCCGTATGCATAAAAGGCATGTACGGTGGTGTGAGAGGGGGCGAAAGCCCCCTACTCGATTATGGAGTGGAAAGGGGTGGTTCAGGTGGCGGGATGGGGTTCCGGGCGGTCGAGGTCTTTGTAGCGCGCAAAGATGTTGCGCGGGTCTTCACCGGAGCAGCTGAGCTCTGCAAAGATGGAGTCGCGCATGCGGAGGGCGGCTTCGAAGGCTGCCTGTTCGGAGCCGTACTGTTTGTCTGAGAAGTAGCGGGTGAATTGGTTCCACTTGCGGCAGATGCTCAGTCTCCAGCCCTGGAAGGTGGTGGTCTCATAGGTGTAGCGGGTGATGTTACGCTGTGTCATGGCGGTGGTGTGTGTTGTTGTGGTTTGTTCGGCGCGTTGTCTTGCGCCGGGGTTATCTTCTCACACCTGCCGGTTATTCTCAATCTAACATGCTAATTGTTTCGTGCCGTGTTATAACAGGAAGCGGGGTAAGATTCTGCCGTTCTCTGCGGGCCGGGGGGATGCTTGGGGGAGAAGGGTTCGTGTGGGGGATGACAAAAAAAAGAGCTGTTCCGAATGGGAACAGCTCTTTCTGAAAGAAAACGTATCCTATGAGGATTAGCGGATGGTCTTGACCGTCACAGCTTCCTTACCCACGCGGTCGCGGAGGTAGTTCAGCTTGGCACGACGCACCTTACCGCGGGTCACCACCTCAATCTTGGCAATCTTGGGGGTGTGGATGGGGAAAGAGCGCTCCACGCCTTCGCCGTAAGCAATCTTACGAACGGTGAAAGCCTCGTTGATGCCGGAGCCACGCTTGCCGATAACGATGCCCTGGAAGATCTGCACACGCTCCTTGCCACCTTCAATCACGCGGCAGTATACCTTCACGGTGTCACCAACGTTGAAGGGAGTCACGTCCTTCATCTGCTCTTTTCCGATTGTGTCGAGAATGTTCATTCCTGTATCTCCTTGTTTTGTGTAAATGGTCTGTGAGCCTCCCGGCTCGGGTGGGTGCGACAGTCTACACGATTTTTGTGTGCTTGGCAATCCAAATTTCACTTAAAATTGCATTTT
This sequence comes from Akkermansia sp., assembly GCA_045121855.1. Lineage (GTDB taxonomy): Bacteria > Verrucomicrobiota > Verrucomicrobiia > Verrucomicrobiales > Akkermansiaceae > Akkermansia. The sequence goes on along the minus strand of JBGVGW010000002.1, from coordinate 52,415 downwards.
TTTTGCATAAGATGACATAAAGTGCTGAATTTGGTATATTTTCGGCGGTGGTAAGGATGCAAGGAAGCGGGGGAGGATGTTTTGGTGAGCTGAAATAATGGAGATGTGGGAGAAAATAAGATAAACTTCTGATTGACAATTAGTGTAGCATAGTATATAACGCGCGCATTCCCCGCAGGTAAGATATCACAAACAAGAAGAATCCGAATCATGAAGAAATCGCGTAATTCATCTATCAAGCGCAAGATTCGCAACTGGACCGCCGCAGATTCTGCGGAGTTGTACTGTGTCAATGGTTGGAGCAACGGCTATTTCAATATCTCGAAAGAGGGGGAATTCATGGTCAAGTTGCAGGATTCGGACGGGACCGCCAAGTCTGTGAGCCTGTACAACATCATGAAAGGGCTTGCAGAGCGCGGGACGGATGCACCGGTGCTGCTGCGTTTTCGCGATTTGCTGCATGCCCGTATAGATGAGCTGAACAAGAGCTTTATCAAGGCGATTAAGGAGGCAGGTTACAAGGGTAAGTACCGTGGGGTATACCCCATCAAGGTGAATCAACAGCGCCAGGTGGTGGAAGAGATTGTCTCCCACGGCGCGCGTTATCACTACGGACTGGAGGCCGGCTCCAAGCCGGAGCTGATTGCCGCTATGGCTCAGATGAAGGACCCGAAGGCATACCTGATGTGCAATGGGTACAAGGATGACGAGTTCATTGACCTGGCGCTCATGGGGATGCGCATGGGTATCAATATCTGCCTGATTCTGGAGATGCCCAACGAGCTGCCGGCCATTCTGCGCCGGGCCGAGGCGCTGGGGGTGGAGCCGCAGCTGGGCGTGCGCGTGCGTCTGGCCTCCAAGGGCAGCGGGCATTGGAATGAGTCTGCAGGGGATAAATCCGTGTTCGGGCTGAATGCGGCACAGGTCATCGATGTGGTGGATGCTCTGAAGGCTGCGGACAAGCTGCATTGTCTCAAGGTGCTGCACTATCACCAGGGGTCCCAGATTCCCAACATCTCCGTGGTGCGAGGCGCGCTCACGGAGGCATGCCGAATCTATATCGACCTCGTGAAGGAGGGCGCGCCCATGGAGGCGCTGGATATGGGCGGCGGTCTGGCGGTGGACTATGATGGTTCCCAGACTAATTTCCATTCCTCCTGTAACTACACCATCGAGGAGTATGCCCGAGATATTGTGGAAATTGTGGGAGAAATGTGTGAGCGCGCGGGGGTAGAGCATCCTAATCTGGTGACGGAGTCCGGGCGCGCGGTGGTGGCGTACCACGCTGTGCTGGCGTTCAATATTCTGGATGTGACCACGGCGCCCGGTATGGAGAAGAGCATGCCTTCGCTGCCGGAGGATGCCAGCGATGTGCTGCGTGCGCTGGACGAGACGCGCCGCATGATTACCCGCAAGAATATCCAGGAGTGCTACAACGATGCCATCTACTACCGCGACCAGCTGCGCGCGGAGTTTTACCACGGCAAGGCCAGTCTGCGCGAGCGCGGCATGGGTGAGGCTATCTACTGGCACATCATGGGGCTGATTGCCCACCGAATCTCGGAGATGAGCGAGATACCCGAGGATTTGAAAGAGGTTTCCGACAACATGGTGGACTTCTACTACGGCAATTTCTCTGTGTTCCAGAGCCTGCCGGATTCTTGGGCGATTGACCAGCTCTTCCCCGTGGCGCCGATTCAGCGTCTGGATGAGCGCCCCTCGCAGAAGAGTGTGTTGGTGGATATCACCTGCGACTGCGATGGCAAGGTGGACAATTTCATTGACCGAGAGGACGTGGCGCGCTCTCTGCCGCTGCATGAGGTGGGCTCTCAGGAGACATACTACGTGGCGGTGTTCATGGTGGGTGCCTACCAGGAGACGCTGGGTGATTTGCACAACCTGCTGGGCGATACGAATGTGGTGAGCGTGCATCTGGAGAACGGACGCCCGGTTTATACGCAGGAGGAAGAAGGCGACAGCGTGGCAGATGTGCTTTCCTATGTGAAGTATGATGCGAAGGATCTGGTGGCGCAGTTCCGCAATCTGGCCGAACGTGCGGTGGAGGAAGGGCTCATCACCCCGCGCCAGCGCCGCGATGCTCTGGAAGCCTACCGCAATGGTCTGAACGGTTACACCTATTACGAGCTGTAAAGAGGCTCTAATAGTCAGAAAGTTAGCTTGCGTGAGTGCGGGTTGGCTGTTACTCTTTCGCTCAAGGGAGGCGGTGTCAAGGTGATACCAAATCTTCCCGAAAACCAAACTGAAAGAGAGAGATGAAAAACAGCATACTACTCACGGTAGCAGCAGTGGCGCTTGCCTCCTGCTGCCAGCAGCAACAGCAGACTCCGCCTCCGGCTCCTGTGCCGCCTACCGTCATTATTGAGAAATAAGGAGGGCTTCGGCTCTTTGCATACAAGGGCGCATTTGCCGCGCAGGCAGGTGCGCCTTTTTCTTTGGGCTTGCCAATCAGGCGTTTTTGTGATACAACCCCGCCCATGCGTATTTTCATTACTTCAATCATTGCCATGGCCGCCCTTGCCTCCTGCTCTCTGATGCCCGTCCAGACCATCACCCGCAAGGAGCTGCTCACCCCCACCACCTACACCGCCATCGATCCCACTTCCTACACGGATATGATGTACTACGGTGCGGATGCTACCTACGATTACTTCACCCGCAACAGCCTGCGCTACCGCGTGCTGCGCACGGAGAACGCCATGCCGGAATCCGGCCGCTTCACCTTCAACAACTGGCAGGGCGGCAAGATGTACCGCGATTGTCTGGTGGGTGCCGCCGTTAACTCCGTCATCCCCGGTCTTTCCGGCAGCTCTTCTACCCCTGCAACGAACACCTACCAGCCCAAGACCCAGACCGGTCAGAATATCCTGAACTGGCTGCAGAGCAAGTCTGCCAACGCGCAGTAAAGCTCGTTATACCGTTTCAATAATCCCAATCCGTGCTCTGCATAGCGTCCTCCGGGGCGATGTAGGGCACGGTTTCTGTTTGGACGCCATCGAAGCCGGGCGGGATGAAATTCTCTGTCACGATGAGGTCGGGAGATATGTCCACCGTGTGGGGTGCGAGTGCGCTCAGTGCCGCCGCGGGCACGATGGCGATGGTTTCTGCGGCTGCTGCTGCGGCGGCGTGTGCCCAGCGGGCGCGGGTGGGGGAATCATAGGCGGCGGCATGTGCGCGTAGTGCCGGCGGGGAGATGACGGCGAGGCTCGGTGCTAGGCGGTGCATTTGTTCCGGCGCGTTATCGGCGCGGAAGAAGCCGCAATCCTTGTCCAGTGCGCCACCGGGGCAGAGGAGTGCGTGCGGCAGGGCTGCGGCAGACAGCTGATGCAGCAAGGGCAGGGATGCGGTGATGAGGGTGCAGGGCTTGTTGTTGCTCAGCTCTGCCACAAGAGCTGAGGAGAAGGGGGAATCATCCAGCCAGAGCCGTGCGCCGGCGGGGATTCTCTGCGCGGCAATGGCGGCCAGCCGGCAATCCAGCCGGGCATTTCCGGCCGGCAAATCACCCGAGAGCGGCAGGCGGTAACGCGCGCCGCCGTGGGTGCGCTCCAGCAGCCCCTGCGCTTGCAGGGCGACCAAATCGGTGCGAATGGTTTCATCCGTCACGCCCAGCTCCCTTGCCAGCGTTGCGGAGCGGATGCTGCCACGCTGCTGCAGGAGGCGGAGAATATAGTCGCGGCGTTCCCGGGCAACGTACATGGCGGCGAGGTGGCGGGAGTTAGAGGCGGCGCAGCCGCGTGTCGAAATCTTCCAGCCGCGCCAGCAAGGCGGAGGCGGCTTCCTGTAGCAGCCGTGCGGCGCTCTCACTCATCAGCGTTGAGCCGCGCCCCGAGAGAGCCTGTACCCGCAGGATGAGGATGGCGATGCGCTTGCAGGCCAGCTCCAGCGAAAACTCTTTTTGACGGGTCAGTAGGATGGTGGCCAGAATATGGCTGACGAGCCCGGCGTAATCGTTCACGAACTCTTCCACGGCAGGATTCTGCTGGGGCTTGCTCAGCAGGGTTTGGTGCACAATGGAGGTGAGGTGGGAGGTCTCCATGAACAGCGGGTGGTGCAGCGCGCGCTTCACCTCTGTGGCATAGGCGGGCTCCACAAAGTCCACCACTTCCCATTCGCGCGTTGTTTCCTGCGGGTCGGGCGGCATCTGTGCCTCGTCTTCGGCGGCTTTCTGCGCCAGAATATCGTGGCGCCCCATGACGTAGGCCAGGGAGTTGTAGCCGTTGAGCTGGTAGCGGTATTTCTCGCGGATGGTGGGGAAGATGGCCATGGCTGCCTCCGCGTGGTTGAGGCGCTTGTCCCATTCGCAGGGGGGGAAGTCCGTACGGCGTAAATCAGCCATGCCCGGACCGTCAAAATGCTCCATATTCCACTCCACATGAGCGCGGAGTGCGTCCATGTTCAGGAACATCTGGGCGTTGGCCTCCGCCCAGCTCATCTGCCACTGGGGCAGGGAGATTTCGAACTCGAAGCTGCTCATCTCGATGAGTACGCGGGTTTCCGGCACGAGGAAGAACTCCAGCGAGAGCACATTGGTGATAGCGCGGCGGTTGTCCTGCTCCGGCAGGCGGCGGGAGAGGGTCATATCCCCGGCGCGGGTGGCGCGGGTGTCCTCCCTCAATCCCTTGAGGACGGGGTGCTCCTTGCCCGGGTGGGGCAGGGGGCACTTGTTGGTGAAGCTCACGCGGCAACCGGCGATGTCCGGCAGGCAGTTACCCGTGAGCAGGATGTCGATGGGTTCTCCCTCGTCGATGCCCCACAGGCGCAGCTCCACATATCCCGGCGTTGTGTTGTCCACAACGCCGCGGGTAATCAGAGGTGCAATCTGGGCCAGCATGGTCGGAAAAGGGGGAAGATTGTTACAGCGTGGGGCGGGGGAGTTTTGCAGCCAGCGCGGCCACGGCCTCCGGGGCATTCATCAGCTCCACCACGGCATCCCAGCGGCCCTGCATGAGCGCCTCGCGCGGCTCTGCCGGCATGCGGACGGGATAGGTGGCTTCTGCACAGCTCAGCGTCATGCTGTCCAAATCCACCGTCCAGACGGTATCCGGTTTCTGTGTGGTCAGCTCCGTGGCAGCCAGGATATCCTCGCGGGCGGCGCAGACGCAGGGCAGACCGATGCCGGAGCTGTTGCCGAAGAAGATTTCTGCAAAGCTTTCTGCGACGATGGCGCGGATGCCGGAGCGCTTGATGGCCTGCGGGGCATGCTCGCGGGAGGAGCCGCAGCCGAAGTTCTCACCGCCCAGGATGATGGAGGCACCTGCGTGCTGAGGGGCATCGATGGGGTGGCCCTTGGAGCTGCCGTCATCGTTGAAGCGCTCATCATGGAACATGGTGCCGGCCAGCTCATCGAAGGTCACGCACTTAAGGAAGCGGGCGGGGATGATGCGGTCCGTGTCCATGTCCGCTCCGGGAACGGGAACGGCCTTGCCGGATATGGAAATGATTTTGTTGAGAGGCATGTTCGGTAAAAAGAGGTTAGCGGTTCAACATCAGGCAATATCGAATACCTCGCGAGGGTCTGAAACGCGGCCGGTGATGGCGGCGGCGGCGGCCATCAGCGGGCTCATCAGCAGCGTGCGGCCCGTGGGGCTGCCCTGGCGACCTTTGAAGTTGCGGTTGCTGGTGCTGGCGCAAATCTGGTCGCCCACCAGGCGGTCCGGGTTCATGGCCAGACACATGGAGCAGCCGGGAAGGCGCCATTCAAAGCCGGCATCGCGGAAAATTTGGGCGATGCCTTCCTGTTCGCACTGCATGGCGGTCATCTGGGAGCCGGGCACGGCCAGCGCCTTTACCCCGGGAGCCACCTTGCGCCCGGCAAGGAGCGGGGCAACGGCGCGGAAGTCGGAAATACGACCGTTCGTGCAGGAGCCGATGAAGGCCACATCCACCGGCAGTCCCTTCATCGGCTGTCCGGGTGTGAGCTTCATATACTCCAGCGCCGTGGTGTAGGCCTTGCGGCTCTCGGCGTCGCGGGCGTCCTCCGGGGCGGGAACCGTGCCGGAAATGCCGATGCTCATGTCCGGGGAAATACCCCAGGTCACCGTCGGCTCAATCTCCTCTGCCGGGATGATGACCACATCATCGTACTCCGCATCCGCATCGCTGGCAAAACTCTTCCAGCGCTCCACCGCGGCATCCCAGTCCGCGCCTTTCGGCGCATACGGACGCCCTTTCAGATAGGCAAAGGTCTTTTCGTCCGGGTTGATATAGCCGCAGCGGGCAGCACCCTCAATGGCCAGATTGCAGAGCGTCAGGCGGCCGTCCATCTCCATATTCTCAATAGCGGAACCGCCGAACTCATACGCATAGCCCAGACCGCCGTTAGCACCCAGCAGACCGATGATGTGCAGCGCCACGTCCTTCGCGGTCACACCGGGGCGCAGCGTGCCTTCCACGCGCACGTTACGCACCTTCAGCGGGCTCATGGCCAGCGTCTGTGTGGCGAGCACATCGCGCACCTGGGTGGTGCCGATACCCATGGCCACAGCACCCATGGCGCCGTGCGTGGCCGTGTGGGAATCGCCGCACACGATGGTCATGCCCGGTTGTGTGATGCCCAGCTCCGGTCCGACCATGTGGACGATGCCCTGACGGCCGCTGGCGAGGTCGAAGAGGCGGATGCCGTGTTCCTTGCAATTGCTGCGCAGCGCATCGAGCATCGTTGCGGCGCGAGGATCGGCAAAGGGCTCGCATTGATTATCCGTGGGGATAATATGGTCCACCGTGGCAAAGGTGCGCTCCGGGTGCAGCACGGGTAGGTTCAGCTCGCGCAGCATGGCAAATGCCTGGGGTGAGGTCACCTCATGCATCAGATGAGTAGCGATGAACAACTGCGTACGACCGTCCGGCAGCGTGCCGACCGTGTGCGCCTCCCATACTTTCCGGTATAATGTCTTGCCCATAATAGTTGCTTATCCGAACTGTAACATGTTCCCCGCAATTCGTCAAGATGCCGAAAGTGTCTCGCGCCGCGTCATGACAGGGAAAACGCACTTTTTTCGCGAACTTACCATTCCATCCCGCTCCCCGCTGCACAAAAGCCGCCGCTGCTGCTTTTCCGAGGCCTCTGGTGTGATTTTTTTCTCCCTTTTTCGGCGCGTTACGCCGGGAAGTAGGTTTCAAAGGCGTTTTTGAGCGGCAGGTAGAAAGAGTGGTAATCATCCAGTCCGGCATGGCCTCGTCCGCGGGAATAAGCAGAGAAGTGAAACATGTTGAACCAATAAATGGTGCGGCCGTTGAGCTCGCATCGGTGCACATCCAACAAGTCCTCCGGGTGTTTGCTCAGCAGCTGCGGCGGGGTGCTGAATGCAGAATTCAAACTGATATTGGAGGAGATAATCAAGTCCGGATTCAGCAGCGCCACTTCTTTTTGCAGGAAAGGAGCGTCTCTGTCAAGAGAGGATAGGAGCGTCTGCCAATCAGTTGCCCAATGGCCTCGTTCGTTGGACGTTTTCGAGAGATTGAGGAAAGCACAGCTGATGCCGGAACGTGTGGCAAATGTTTGGGCAATGCTTTGAGCCGTAGGAACATCCGACCATTCGGGGAAGCCGTGTTGGACACCATACAGCATATACAGCAGCCGCCTGTGAAAGGTGTATCCATTCACACTTTTGTTACCGATGCGATTTTGTTTATACGCTTGAAAAAGAACGTCAATATAGTCGCATCCGGCCAGCCCGATTCCCTCTCGGCCAACAAAGAGTACTTTAATGGTCTGATGGGTATAGTAAGGGTAAAATCCGTCCGTGGTAAAGAGCTCGTTTTTCGAGCTCTTTTGCCATTCTTCCATGAGCTGATGAATGCTGTCCAGAAGCCCCCGTTCATCATCAGGGTAATTCGGCAGGATTTCGTGCATAGGCGAGTTAAAGTCGGACAGCCGTCAGTTTGCGGAGGAGTGTTGCCATTTCCGCGTGGTTGTTTATCTCGCTTGCCAGTGTGATGGTGTCTGCATCCGTTTCCTTCAACCCAAGAGCAGAGAGGCAATGGAGGCGTTGCTCTGCTGAGAGGTCGCGCAGGATGAGCCGGACGGACGTGAAGCGTCCGTCGGGTTGGCAGACAAAGTCACCAACCAGCGCTTCGGATTGTTTGTGGATAAGCAGGACTCCCTCATTTCCGTATGCCACCCAGCACCATTGCTCCTGCGGCATCTCTTCCCGGAAGTCGCACAGCTGCCTGTTTGTGGTGATAAAACGCTCTGCATAGGCAACGATTTTGACGAGTTCCTGTACCAGATATCCGAGCAACTGTTCCGTTTCCGCCTCGGTGCGGGAGCCGGAAGTAAGCAGCCGGGTATGGTGCTCATCCATTCTGCGCCACCAGCAATACTTGTTCAGTCGGCCGCCCAAGGCTGCCCTCATCGGCATGTACAGGTTTCGGCGTTCTCCGAATTGTTCCGACAGATTGATGTGGCATTGGAAGTAGTGGAAATCGGGGGAATCATGGGTGAGCCGGATGCAGAGTTGTTCCGGTGTATTCCAAGGCTCGCAGCGGTAAGTAATCTCTGCTACCTTGTTGTCTTTTGATTTGATTTCCCAGTTTTCGCCAATTTGTTTACGCAGTTGCTGCACGAGCATCTCCATCACCTGCGCCTGTCCGGCAGCATCTTCTCGCCCTGTCGCGTCACCGGAATAATCCGTTTCCGTTTCTACCTGATCCGCTATGCGGCGCAGATTGTCAGCAATGCCTTTCAGCGCTTTGTCGGAGTGCTGCATGCTGTACATTTCTGAGCGAAAAACCGTCACAATACGCAGAACATGTTCTTCCAGACCTGCCGCTTCTTCGCCGGTTCGCCCGCAGCTCTCCACGATCAGCCCCAAACTCTCACTGATTTCGATGAGCGATTTTTCTGACAGGTGAATGGCGATGTTGGCAAAGTCGAATCGCAGCTTGTTCGCTTCCTCTGCCGTGACTTTTCCGTCCCGGAGAATCTCACAGATTTCTTTCAGGAAGTCCAGACAGACCAAAAGTTTCTGTTCATACACTCTGGAGTCGCGTTCCTGTTCCGCTTCCGTGCGGGTTTGCCACTTGAGCATCACACTCGTAATGACGGCACCGAACACAATGCCGAGAACAGCTCCCGCCATTTGAACCCACAAATCAACGACGGAGAATAACCTGCAGGCGACCGGAACAAGCAGCGCGGCGATGATTAACAGGATAACCATCACCACATACTTGTCTATTTTAATGTGTGGCATCTTCATGGGTAAAAAGGAGTTGTTCAGCGGCGGCGAATATGCCAGCTTAAACCATTATTCTTTGAATAGTATAGTCCATCTGTCGTCTGGGCGAGCAGTTCGCCGTCCCCTACCATCAAATCCTCAAATTCAAACTTCGGCCGACCACCCCTCAAATGCCAGGTGCGGCCGTTATTTTGCGAAAACTCCAACTGATGGGCATTTTTGGGAGAAATGCGCAGTAGTTCCTTACCTGTATCAATCATTGTTGACATGAGCTTACCTCTTGCTGTTGTTGAATGAAATCTGCGTCTTTCGGCACTTGGAGAGTTCACTTAAGCCCCATTTTGTGCCCGACAGGCGTATGCCGGTGTTATATCACTCTATATCCTCGGATGTCAACCTATTTTTGGAGCGCAGGAGAGGCTGAGAAATGTTATAACAAAAAGCCCAGAGTGGGGCAGAAGATACTCAATCCGCGCGTTTCTTTCTGATAGTGCGGATGGAGGGTTCTGTATCGTCGGCGTTGATAACTCCGGGCATAAAAAACATCCTGCAAAGCAGCAGGATGTTTAAAAATAGAATCAGGGGATGAATAGAATGCCATCCGGCCCTTTGTCTACACTGAAGATTTTTGCAATACTCCAGATGAAGACTAAAACCTCCCTCTCGGTTTGAACCGGAGAGGGAGGTTGGTAGATTTACTCGCCGAGGACTTCGGCGCGCTCCTCAAGAAGCTCCTTGCAGGAAGCATCAATCTTCTCGCGGGAGAAGGCGTCGATGGGCAGACCTTCCACGATGGAGTAGGTGCCGTCGGCGTTCGTGCGGGTGGGCTGAGAGCAGATGATGCCGGCGGGCAGACCGTACTTGGTGCCGTCGGTGAAGGTGCAGACGGAGAACCAGTCGCCCTCGGGGGTGGGGGTGGTGAGGTTCTTCACGGTCATGAGGGCGGCGTTCGCAGCGGAAGCAGCGGAGGAAAGGCCGCGGGCCTTGATGATGGCGGCACCACGCTGCTGTACGGTGGTGATGAACTCACCCTTGAGCCATTCGGTATCCGTAATCATATCGGTGGCGGGCTTGCCGCAGATCTTGGCGTTGGTGAAGTCCGGGTACTGGGTGGCGGAGTGGTTGCCCCAGATGGTCATGTTGGTGACATCGGAGACGGCCACGCCGGCCTTGGCTGCGAGCTGAGCCTTGGCGCGGTACTCGTCCAGCATGGTCATGGCGAAGAAGTTTTCCTTCGGCATGCCGGTGGCGTTGTGAAGGGCGATGAGGCAGTTGGTGTTGCAGGGGTTGCCCACCACGAACACACGGCAGCCGGGGGCTGCGTTCTCGGCAATGGCCTTGCCCTGACCCACGAACACCTTACCGTTGATGCTCAGGAGGTCCTTGCGCTCCATACCGGCCTTGCGGGGTACGGAACCCACGAGCATGCACCAGTCGGCATCCTTGAAGGCAACGGCGGGATCGTCCGTGGCCACGATTTCCTTCACGAGGGGGAAAGCGCAGTCCTCGAGCTCCATCACAACGCCCTGCAGCTTCTCCAGACAGGGGGTGATTTCCAGAAGCTTCAGGATAACGGGCTGATCGGCGCCCAGCATCTCGCCGGCTGCGATACGGAACAGCAGGGAGTACGAAATGTTGCCGGCAGCGCCGGTCACGGTAACTGTAACGGGGGTCTTCATAACGGGGCATATTATGCCTGTCATCCCGGCGGTGGTCAATCCTAAAGTGTGTTTGCCTGCGGTGTGCCGCATGCTTTGCGGTAATTTTTTTTTGAAACAGGCACATTTTCCTGTTGACGAAAGTAAAGAATACCGTTATACTCGCCCCGCAACAAGCGTTGGAGCGGTGGCTGAGAGGCTGAAAGCACCCGTTTGCTAAACGGACGTACGGCTTTAAACCGTACCGGGGGTTCGAATCCCCCCCGCTCCGCTGAAAGCCCTGCCGTGTGCAGGGCTTTTTTTGTTGACCGCGCGCCGCGCTGTGTACGCGCGCGCAATCAGAGACACATCGATATCGGTACGGAATAATGAGAACAATGATACGGTACATGCTGCTGGCGCTCATGGGGCTGCTGGTGGCCGCCTGTGGCGAGCAGGAGACGAAGCAGCGTCTGATTATGGTGACGGAGGCAACGTTCCCTCCCTATGAGTTTTATCGCGGTAGTGAGATTGTAGGCATTGATGCCGACATCGTGCGCGAGGTGGCGCGCCGCAATAACCTGCAGCCGGTGATAGAGGACATGAGTTTTGACTCTGTTATCACGGCGGTGCAGAGCGGGAAAGCGGATGTGGCCGCCTCCGGCATCACGGTGACGGAGGATCGCCGAAAGCAGATTGATTTCACCCGCAGCTATGCCATGGCGCAGCAGGTCATCATTGTGCCGAAGGACTCTGCCATCAGCGGTCCGGAGGGCCTCAAAGGATTGCGCCTGGGGGTGCAACACGGCACAACGGGGGATTTGTATGTGACGGAGCATATTGGCCAGCCGGAGCGTTTTTCCAATGGCGCGTTGGCAGTGGCGGCTCTGGCCGCCGGCAAGCTGGATGCCGTGGTGCTGGACAGCGCCCCGGCGAAGGAGCATGTCTCCGGGAATCCGAATCTGCAAATCCTGCCGGATGCGCTGACGACGGAGGAATACGCCATGGCTATCAGCAAGAGCCGTCCGGAGCTGCTGGAGATGTTCAACAAAACGCTGGAAGCGATGGAGGCAGACGGCACGCTGGCCCGTATCACGGACTCGTATATGAACGCCTCGCCCTCGAAGGAGGTGGCCGATGCGGAGCTGGGGCTGTGGGGGCGTATCTGCGCGGCATTCCATACGAACTTTGTGAAGGATGGCCGCTGGACCTACCTGCTGAACGGCTTTATCGTGACCATAGAGATTTCTCTGGCGGCGGTGGCGCTGGGTGTTGTGCTGGGTTTCCTGGTGGCGGTTATTCGCAGCACGCATGACATGACCGGGCGGTTTAAGCTGCTGAATGTGCTGTGCCATGCGTATCTGACGGTGATTCGCGGCACACCGGTGGTGGTGCAGCTGCTTATTATCTACTTTGTGATTTTCGGCTCCGTAGATGTGAGCAAGGTGCTGGTGGCTATTGTGGCGTTCGGGGTAAACTCCGGCGCGTATGTGGCGGAAATCATCCGCTCCGGTATCATGTCCGTAGACCGTGGGCAGATGGAGGCCGGGCGCAGCCTTGGCCTGAGCTACGGTTGCACGATGCGCAGCGTGATATTGCCGCAGGCGCTCAAGAATGTGTTACCTGCATTGGGAAATGAGTTTATTGTGCTGCTCAAGGAGACGAGTGTCTGCGGCTATATTGCGCTGCAGGATTTGACCAAGGGCGGCGATATTATCCGCAGCCAGACCTATGATGCCTTCCTGCCGTTGCTGGCAGTGGCGCTTATCTACCTGATTCTGGTGGTATGCCTGAGCTGGCTGCTCAAGAAATTCGAACTGAGACTGAAGAAAAATGAGCGTTGAACCCATACTGGAAGTGCGCGGGCTCCGCAAGGCGTTTGCCGGAGTCACGGTCATGAATGATGTGTCGTTACAGGTGCGCAAGGGCGAGGTGGTGTTCCTGGTGGGTCCCTCCGGCGCCGGTAAGAGCACCGTGATGCGTTGCACCAACTTCTTGGAAACGCCGGATGCGGGCGAGGTGCTTTTCCACGGCGCCCCGGTGGACCGCAGCGAACACGGGCTGAACGATTACCGCGCCCGTGTCGGCATGGTGTTCCAGCATTTCAATCTTTTCCCTCATCTGACGATTCTGGACAACATCACGCTGGCGCCGCTCAAGCGCGGCCTCATGTCCCGCGAGGCCGCGGAGCAGAAAGCGCACGAGCTGCTGAACCGCATCGGCCTGGAAGATAAGGCGGCAGCCTATCCGGCACAGCTTTCCGGCGGGCAGAAGCAGCGTGTGGCCATTGTTCGCGCGCTGGCGATGAACCCGGAGGTGTTGCTGTTCGATGAACCCACCTCTGCGCTTGACCCGGAAATGGTGGGCGAGGTGCAGGAACTTATGCGTGCCTTGGCTCAGGACGGCATGACTATGGTGGTCGTCTCCCACGATATCGGCTTTGCCTGCGATTTGGCTGACCGTATTGTCTTCTTGGAAAAAGGTCAGGTGGTAGAGGTCGATACGCCCGAAGAACTGCAAAACTCTGCCAACGAGCGTGTCCGCGAGTTCCTTGCTCGCCGTCAGTAAAAGAGAAATCATTGTTATAAAGCAAACAAAAAAGCCTTGTGTTTCAACATGAAACACAAGGCTTTCTGCTGCAAGAGCCGGTTGTCAGGGTCGAACTGACGACCGTCCGATTACAAATCGGGTGCTCTACCACTGAGCTAAACCGGCGAAGCGGGAGCATTCTATAGGAAGAATGCTCACTTTGCAAGCCTTTTTTTTAGAATTTGATTCCCATGTCAATACCCACGGTAATCTGGAAGTGGTCTACGGGTCCGTAGCCGGTGTATTTATCCAGCTTTGCGGAGTTGGAACCGGACCATGCGCCCATAATCCAGGGTTTCACTTGGGCCTTGGCATCGCGACCCATTGTGCCGCTGTTGGTGAAAGGTACGAGGGCGACCTTCACACGGTAGGCATCCACGCCTTCAACCTTGCTGCCCCAGTACTTGACGGAGGGGGCAATGCCGGCAGAGATTTCCAAATCGGAGCCGAAGTTGCCGCGGTTGATGATATCGGTGAAACGGTAGCCGATTTCGGCGTCAAAGTAGCTGCCGGTCAGACCCCAGACGCCCAGCCCCCAGGTGGCGCTGCCGAAGAAGCCTTTCTGGTAGTCGTTGTAGGTGATGGTCAGGTCAAATTCCCAAGTGGAGCGGTGGCTGACACCATCGTGATATCTGGCCAGATAGCCCTCAATGCCGCCGCGGCGGTAGGTGGTACCGAGCTCTACCAGCAGGTTCGGGAAAATCTCCTTGCCCATGGCATAGTGTACGTTAGCCATGGGGGTGTCTCCCAGCGGGCAGCCTGCATCCCAGATGATGCCGAACTCTCCGGATACACGCTGCTGGATGCCGCGGCCGAAGAGATTGCGGTTCGGGAAGGTGTAGCTGCCGCTCAGGGAGGAGAAACCATGCTCCGTGATTTGGTTGCAGAAACCCATGCCGCGCACGTTGTAGTTGGAGGTGTACACGTTCAGATTGACGTAGCCGTTGCGCTCGGAAGACGGGGCTGCCATCGGCGCGGCGGCGGGCATGTCGTAGGCCGGCGTGCCATAAGGATTCATGCTTTCTTCCGTGGGGACATAATCCTGAGTCGCGGATGCGGCTTCATACGTCAGGGTATCGTATTCCACCGGTCCGTCGGGAATCATGGGGGGCATTTCCGTTGCCAGGACAGGCAGGCTTCCTGCTATCAAGGTGAAAAGCTGCTTCTTCATGCAGAAAGTTTACCTGTTCCGGCTCCTTGTCGCAAGCTTAAAATGACTATATTACATAAATAATCAGAAAAAGTTAAGGAAACGGATGCTGCTCCTTTCATGTAATTACCGGGAGGCAGATTCTGCAATGCCAAACAGGGTGAGGGAAGTCGGGGCGCACCGTGTTTCTCTGTTTTATCTTCGCCGCGCGCACCGTTTCGGCGCGGCAAAAGCAGATAGAAAAAAACGAGCCCCTTGCGGGGCTCGCGGAGATGGGAAAATTACTTTTTCTTTTCCATTTTGATGTGGCCGGAGCAGCCGAACCAGCCGTCGCGGCAGGTGGCTCGCAGTCGGACCTCCACCTTCGCCTTGCCGGAGGGCAGGGAGCTGAGGTCAAAATCTACGGTCTTGGTAATCTTCTTGTCGTCATCAATTTGGTCGGCTAGTTTGCCGTTGACGTAGACGCGGAAGTCTCGGGTGTCCAGTCTGCCGTTGCTGCAGGGAACGAGTGAGAACGTGTAGGTACCCGGGCCTTTGATGTGGTGGCTTACATCCATGCGCCATTCCTTCTCGAAATTGAGCGTCTGGTCGGAGCCCTCGTAGAAGTCATTTTTGATGACATAGTAGGAATCCGGATCCAGATACTTGTGATATTTGGCGGCACCGATGCCGATTTCGTTGTCCGGGTTGATGTCGACGGCTTCCTTGAGCGCTTTCAGGCAAGGAGTCCAGTCTGTGCCTTTGGTGGAGCGGATTCGCTCTCTGTGGGCATAGGCCAGGCCGCAGAGCCATTGTTGGCGGCGTTCACCCTTGAGTCGCTTGTTCTTCAGCACCTTTTCAACGTATTTGATTGCATCGTCAAATTTGCGCTCGGCATCCTTGAGCTGCCCCTCAGGTCCACCCTTGAGGATGGCGTTGATTTCCTTGTACATGCCCATGTGCTCCAGCCCGTACTGGGAGCGGTAGCCGGTGGTGTCATTCGGGTCTTGCTTGTTGATGATGTCAATGAGCGCCCGGCACCGCACGGCATCGCGGGCATAGAGCATATCCAGCGCTTTGCCGGCAGCCTGGGCGGCTTCCTCGCCCTTGGTGCTGCGTGCTTTTTCTGCCAATGCGTCGAATTCAGGGTAGATTTCAATCATTTTGGCAATCACCTTTGCCTGGGCTTCTTCCTTGCCACGCATCATCTTGGTGTTGAGTACTGCCATGAGGGTGCCATCCGGTGCCATGATGACGACTTCCGGCATGTTGAAGCACTCCACGGGGAGTATCTTTTGGCGCTCGTCACCTTTCTGCCCGGTGATGTCATCGAACTGCCCGAAAATGGCTTTTCCTGCGAATTCGGGCTTGGAGATTAGCGTCTTCCATTTGCTGCAGATGCGGGCATCATCATGCAGCCAGTCAGAGCCGTGCCGGAGGATGATGATGGGCTTCTTCTGGTTTTTTGCCTGCTCCTTGGTTTCCGGTACGGTGGGCAGGGTGCAGGTGTTTGCCGCCTCAACCACAGCGAAGCTGCTCATGAGAACGAATAGAGTAAAGAGACTTTTTTTCATGGTAATTCTCGCAGTTTGGGTTAGCGGGTGAATACGACAAAGTGTGAAATGTGGGCGAAGTCCGGAGCTTTGTTATCGAACTCGATTTTAACCCACTTGGCTTCCGTGCCGGCAGGGAAGTTGACAAGCCATTCCTTGGGCATATCCTCTGTGGATTCCTTGGGCATCCAGGTGGCACCGTCGGTGCTGGTATAGATGGTGGCTTTCTTCATGCGTCCCTCGTTGCCGTTCAGCTTGCGGATGATGCAGGTGGAGACGAACGCCTTTTTGTCCAATTCTACAATGAAGTGAGGCTTGAGTTCCTTCGGGGTATGAGTCTTACCGCCGGTCGGAGTCATCACATCGATGTGCGTGGTCGGAGCATCCCATTGGGACGTGGCAGAAATGCGGAAGAGGATGGGCTTGGCCAGCTTACCCGTGGCTCCGGGCAGGCTTTGCAGTTCTCCCTGGTTGATGGCGGGTGCGCCGCTCTGCTTGGCTGCCAGAGAGAGGGACTGGAACGCCGCTGCGGAGCGGGATTGCTCTGCTGCGGCAATCGCCTTGTTGTATGCCGCCAGCATACGCTTGCTCTTTTCCTCATCTGCCGCACCGGTGGAGCCGGCATTGCTCTGCCCGGCAGCTGCGGCAAAGGCCTTGCTGAAGACAGCTTCTTTTTCACCGCCGCAGAACTCTGCAACAGCCCACTCCAGCACCTGGCCGAAGACGGTGCCGTCACCGTTGTTCATGTGGATGCCGAAGACGCTTGCTAGGAAGGCTTCCTGCATGTTGTCACTGATAGTACCGGACTGGGACTTGATGACATCCGTGCATTTGACGGCCCATGAGGACTTGGAGCCGGCAATCATGGTGTGCATGGCAGAGTAGATATCAATCTTCTGCGCATCACTCATAGCACCGATTTCCTGTTCCAGGTCTTTTGCCATGTCCACTGCGGCAAAGCCATTTTCAACGTAGAGCGGAACGACGGACATGAGGTAATCATACCATGCATCCGGTGGGGTGCCGGCGTCTTTCATGAGACGGTGCAGTTCCTTGCGGAAGAAGGGATGCAGCGGGCTGTCCTCCAGAGCGGATTTCCACATTTTGATGGCGGCAGCCGTATCTCCGCAGGCTTCCAGCGCGCGGGCGGCATAGCTCTTGCGGTAGGCCGTTGCCACGGCTTTGTCATCGCCGAATACGGTCTCCATCAGCACATAGGAAGTGGGTGCCTGATGCCCGAAAATCTGGTTGTGCATGCCGCCGTCCGGGCCGCCGAAACCGCCCACCCAGTTGCCGCGCTCGATGCGGTAGCCGTAGGCGCAGTGTCCGGGCTGGCCCACCGTGGTGGAGGGAATGCCGTGTGCCATGGCGGCAAAGCAGCCCAAGTGAGAGAGCGCACCGCATACACCGCCGTTGCGGTGGGTGGTTTCCGCACTGCTCATGTCACCATAGGGCATATTGTAAGCGCCTCCCTGCACGGAATCACCGAAACGGGACGGATCCGTGTATGTGGCTGCCCAGCAGCCGGCGTGGTATTGATCCCAAGGAAGATTGATGTTTTCCGCAGCCCAGGCAAAGGATTGGTCATCCCAGTCCTGCCCGGCAATGCCGACGACGAAACGCAGCTCCCAGGGGCGAAGTTTGGGATAATTCGGGTGCAGTTTCTTTTCCCTTTCCTGCTTGAGGAAGAAATTATAGCGCCAGACAGGGTTGAAACGCTTCGGGTTGGTGTTGATGTGTTTCAGATTCGGGGAACTCTCGCCGCCGCCCCACAGGGAGGCCAGCGCCACGGCCAGCGCCTTGTTCTTCACCTTGCCCTTTTCTTCTTCCCAGATTCGGTAGAGCACATCCATGCCGACGGGGGTCTGATAGGGGACAAGTCCGCCGCCAAGATAGAACTCAAGCCATGCGGAATCCTTGCAGAAAGCTTCCAGGAAAGCGGCTTTTTTCTTGTCTTTGGCAAACTCCGTCATGACCTCCGCACCCGTGCAGCGAATCATTTCTGCCAGCATGGCGCAGTGCATGTATTCGTCATCTTTAATGTCGGGCGTGTCAGACTTGAGCACTTTGACCAGCTCATCATACACGGCCTGATAGTCGCCGCCATCCAGTTTGGAATCGACAGCTGCGGGAAGATAGCTCTCTGCCTTGGGGGCTCGTTCATAGCGGGTGGGCGGGGGGAATGCCTTGCGCTCTGCCACCTTGATGGGGGTAGCCTTGGTCGGCTTGACCGTGGCGGGGACAATTTCCTTTGCCGTGTTTGTTTCTGCCGCCGCGGCAGAACCCGGAGTTGGTTGTGCTTTGGCTATTTCTTTCTTTGCGGAAGATTTTTTCTTTTTCTTTACCTTTTTGACCACAGATGGCTTGTCATTTTTCTGTGATTGGTCATAGAGGTAGTAGCCCCCTATTCCGAGGGCTGCCAGCCCGAGCAGGGCAACGATGACACCACTCCCGCCGGAGCTTTGTGTGCGTGTGCGGCGTGCAGGGGCAGTCAGAGGCGATTGTTGAATGCGACGTTTTGCCATGGATTCATGTTACGCCTTTGTTCCTGAATGTAAAGTTAAAAAATAGGATATTGCTGAAATTAGACTATAACCATTGGGGTAAAGGGGGGATTCCTGTGCTTTTATGTTGCGTTCCGGATTATTTTTCACTTTCCCGCACCGGCAGGCTCATGAGGTAGAAGAGCCCAAGGGCCGGGAGCTGGAGCCAGAGGTAGTACCAGGGGGCGGCGCCCAGATAGTCCAGCAGGCAACCTTTTACCGGGCTGAAACGGGTGAAGCCGTAGTTGGTGTTCAGCAGGAGGTTGATGGGGGCGATGCAGAGCAGGTAGAGGTCTGCATACAGCAGAGAGCGCCACACATCCTTGCGGCGCGCGCGCCAGCCCAGTACCAGAGGAATCATCAGCGCGGCGAGTGCCAGCATGCTGTGCGACCAGAAGAAGGTGATGAAGCGGATGTTCGGAAAATCCACCTGAAGGGTGGGGGTGATGAGCGCCTGAATGCTGGCGGCCAGCACGCCGAAGTAGACCATGGCGCATGCCCAGCGTTTGCGATACCACAGGGCAATGAAGGCCACGGGTGCCATGGCGGAGCAGAAGTGCAGCGGCAGTTTCTGTATCCATTCCTCATACGGCATGATACAGGCGTTGCAGATGTGCTCTGCGATGAAGGTGATTGCCAGCACCAGCGCCAGAGCCCGGCAGTAACGCTGCCTGCCGGCGGTGTCTAGGCGGCGTGCTGTGCAGATAATGACGGAGCTTGTGATGGTGACAAGGGCGAGTACCCAGAGGTGGGAGCTCGACCACCAGGTGAAGGGGGGCGCGGTATCCATGGAGAGAGAGGAGGGGAAGATAACAATATCAGTAGCCGCCGGCATCTGCTTCCGCTGTTTGCCAGCGGCGGGCGAGCCATGCGCAGACCATGAGCTGCACTTGGTGGAAGACCATGAGCGGCAGCAGCAGGTTATTGTCCAGATAGCCGAAGATGGCCAGCATCATGGGGGCGCCGACGGCCAGGCTTTTCTTGGAGCCGCAGAAGATGATGGCAATGCGGTCGGCGCGGTTGAAGCCGAGGGCTCGGCATGCCCCGTATGCCGCCAGCTGTGCCAGCACCAGCAGCACCAGACTGGCCAGTACCAGCCCGCCCAGATGCAGGGCATCCAGCTGCTGCCAGTAGCCCGCCACGGTGGCGCCGGAGAAAGAGGTGTAGACCACCAGCCAGATGGTGCCCTGATCATTCCAGCGGATGAGTTCTTTTCTGTTGCGGACGAAGCTCTGCAGCCAGCGCTGGCTGAGCTGCCCCAGGACGAAGGGCAGCAGAATCTGGTAACAGATTTTCAGCACGGTGTCCATGCCCACGTCCACATGGGCGGTGCCCGTGGAGAACAGGATTCCCACCAACAGCGGGGTCAGAAACACGCCCAACAGGCTGGAGACGGAGGCGGAACAGACGGCGGCGGGCACGTTGCCGCCCGCTACGGAGGTGAAGGCAATGCTGCTCTGCACGGTGGAGGGCAGGCATGCCACATATACCAGCCCCATGAACAGGGCTGCCCCGGTCAGCGGTTCCAGCAGCGGACGCAGCAGGGGGGTGATGATGGGGAAGAAGACGAACGTAAACAGAAAGACCAGCGTTTGCAAGCGCCAGTTGAGGATGCCTTCTATCACGGATTTGCGCGAGAGCTTGACGCCGTACAGGTAGAACAACAGGACGATGGCGGCATTGGTGAGCCAATCAAAGACAATCGCTGCCGTGCCGCTGCACGGAATAACCAGCCCGAGCACTACGCTGAGTAAAATGCCCGTGGTGAAACGGTCGCAGCCGGATAGAAAGCGGTGCAGACGCTCGCGGAGGCGGTTCATGGCTGCCGTGGGTTATTTGCGCGGGGGGAACTCGTAGGTCACGCGACCGGTTCCGGGAGTGAACACGAGGTAGGCGTCAAACTTGTTGCCGGTCTTGTGGCTCACAAAGCCCTGAATGAGGTCCGTCTTGCCCTTGGTCAGCAATTTGCTCACGGTTTCGGCGGTCAGTTCCATGCCGCACATCATTTTGGGCACAACCAGCGGCTTGCGGTTCTTGCCGTAGGTGATACCGTCCACATGCCAGGCGTTCTCTGTTTCCAGCAGCTCGTGCTCGCCCTTGCCTTTCACTTTCAGAACGCCGTGACGCTTGGCTTTGGTCAAATCCTCCACTGCTGCATTGGCTGCGGTGAATTTCTTGTCGGCCTTTTCCTTGGACTGCTTGCTGCGGGCTTCGCGGGGCGGGAACTCGAAGCCGACGTTGCCCTTGGCAGCATCCAGCACGAGGAAGGCATCAAACGCGCGGTGGGTGCGCTGGGAGACAAAGCCGGTAATCAGCTCGCTCTTGCCCTCTGCCAGCACCTGTGCCAGCTGCTCGCGGGTGATGTCCTTGCCCAGAATGCTGCGCGACATGGAGAAGCCCTTGCCGTTGCTGCGGGAAAACTCCGGGATGCTCCACTGCTTATCCGTTTCCTGTACTTCCAGCTCGCCCTGTCCCTTCACGGTCATGGAACCGATGGAAACGGGGGTATCTGCGGCGGCCGTGTTATCATTCCCCGCAGCGGGACGGTCATTTTCAAAGTAGAACTCTGCTTTCCAGGAAGATTTCTCTGTGGCGGGTGCCACCAGCTGCAACCCTGCCTTGAAGGGTTTGCCGAACTTGGAGCGGAAGCCCTCCATGACCGGGAGCTTGCCGTTGGCAATCAGCTCGGCAATCTGCTCATCGCTCAGGCTCAGTCCGGCATGCACGCGGCGGATGCGGAATTTGCACTTGTGGCAGGAGATGGCATCCACACGGCTGCTCAGCCCTGCGGCACCACAGGCGGGGCAGGTGAGCTCCAGATCCGGATTCTTGCCGTTCTGCATGTAATCACGCACCGCATCGACAATATCCGTGGTGTAGGAGCGGATTTCCTTCATGAAGGAATCGCGCTGCAGGTTGCCGGATTCCATCTGCTTGAGGCGGTATTCCCACTCGCCTGTCAGCTCCGGGCTGGAAAGGGTGCTGAGGCCGATTTTGCCCAGCAGGTCGATGAGGTCCATGCCGCGGCGTGTGGCCATCAGCTCCTTGCCCTCGCGGGCGATGTATTCCTGCGTGATAAGACCTTCGATAATGGCGGCTCGGGTGGCGGGGGTGCCGAGCCCGCGCTCCTTCATGGCATCTGCCAAATCCTCGTCTTCCACCAGCTTACCGGCCGTTTCCATGGCCGTCAGCAGCGTGGCTTCCGTATAGGCGGCAGGTGCCTTGGTCTTGTCTGCCACTGCCTCCACGCGTTCGGCCTTGACTTTTTCGCCCTTGCCTACGGCGCACAGCTCATCTTTCTTGCGCTTGTCTGCACCGTACAGGGCGCGCCATCCGGCGGAAAGCTGCACGCGGCCGTGGGTGTAGAAGCAATCCGTGGCTTCGGGGGAGGTGACGATGGTGGTGCGCTCTGTGTCCTCAAACTCCGCATTGGGCATGAACACGCCCAGGAAGCGCTGTACCACGAGGGTGAAAATCTTGGCGGCATCCCCGGTGAGGGAAACGAACTTGCCGGTGGGGATGATGGCGAAGTGGTCGCTGACCTTGCTGCTGTCGAATACGCGCTTGGAGGGGCGTACGCGGCGGTTGTCCAGAATATCCTGTGCAAATCCGGCGAAGTCAGGCAGATTCTCCCCGATGGCTGCCACCGTGCGAGTGGCAACTTTCAGGTAATCGTTCGGCAGGAATTTGGAGTCCGTTCGCGGATAGGTCAGCACCTTGTGCTTTTCATAGCATTCCTGTGCAATCTGGAGGGTGCGGCGGGCAGAGAAGCCGAAGCGGTTGCTGGCTTCTTTCTGCAGGGAGGTGAGGTCGAAGAGCAGGGGGGCGGGCATGGAGACCGGCTTGCGCGTCTCTTTCACCTCTGCCGGGCGTCCCTGGCAGCGTTGGGCAATGGCGGCGGCCAGCTCCGGCTCCCAGATGCGCTCGCGGGTGCGCTGCGGGGCGGCTTCGTCCTTTTTCCAGTTCGGATTGAACCAGCGGCCCTCGTAGCTGCCTGCCTTGGCGGCAAAGGTGGCGCGTACCTCGTGGTAGGCCTCCGGCACAAAAGAAAGAATGGCTTTCTGGCGAGCGGCCAGCAGGGCGAGGGTGGGAGTCTGCACACGTCCGGTGGGGGTGACGTTGAAGCCGCCGGCTCCGGATTGCAGCACGGTGAGGGCGCGGGTGCTGTTGAGCCCCACCAGCCAGTCGGATTCGGAGCGGCAAACGGCTGCATCTGCCAGATGCTGCATTTCCTCATCTGTTTTCAGATTCTCCCATGCCTCCAGAATGGAATCATCCGTCATGCTCTGCATCCACAGGCGGCGGATGGGTTTGCGGATTTTGCCGTAGCGGATGATGTTGCGGAAAATTAGCTCACCCTCGCGCCCGGCATCGCATGCGTTTACGATTTCGATGATATCCTTGCTGCGTGCCAGTTTCAGCACCTTGCGGAGCTTGTCTGCGGATTTGGCGATGGGCTCCAGCTCCATGGCCTTGGGCATGACCGGCAGGTAATCCATCTTCCAGGGCAGGCTCTTTCCGTCCTCCGTCTGGGGCTTTTTCTGCTCCACCAGATGACCCACGGCAGAGGTAATGACCATGCTGTCGTTGCTGAACCCGCCGCTGCTTTCGTCTTTCTTGAATTTACCCAGTTTCTTGCCGAGTACGCGGGCAAGATCGCCGGCTACGCTGGGTTTCTCTGCGATGATGAGGGTTCTGGACATGGATGATGCGTGGAGGAAAGGTGTGCGAAATGGTGATGAATATGCGCCGGGCCGCAGGCGCTCCGCTGTTTCTATTAGTGACAAATTTTTCTTAATTTTGTCAAGAAAAAAATGAGACATGTAATCGCCGGGTGCGAGTGCGGCAGAAGAAAAAAGCCCCCGTCAATGCTTTGGCATTGCCAGAAATGAGCGGAGCGAGTATACTGTCGCCGTATGAACAGTTTTGATGCCATTGAGCAGAAAATGCAGTCCGTGGGGCTTTCCCGGGCAGCCGTGGATGCTTTCCGCCACAGTGTAGAGGTGTTGACCTCTGACCGCTCCATGATGATTCCTGAATCCGATATTGTTCCGGCACAGGACGTGGCCGAGTGGGATGATTTGGTTTCCTCCACGCCGGAGGCAGATGCCGCGCTGCTGGCACAGGCGGTTCTGGTGAAGCTCAATGGCGGGCTCGGCACGAGCATGGGCTTGCAGAAGGCCAAGAGTCTGCTGGAAATCAAGCCCGGGGTTACGTTCCTGGATTTGATTGTACGCCAGGTGAAGAGTCTGCGTGAGTGCGCCGGGTATCCGGTGAGCTTGTTGCTCATGAACTCGTTCTCCACCAGCGGGGATACGATGGCTCACCTCTCCCGCTACCAAGAGGGTGGTTTCGCAGACCCTGCTCAGGTGGAGATGATTCAGAACCGTGTTCCCAAGCTGCTGCCGGGTACGCTGGAGCCGGTTTCTTTCCCGGAAAATCCGGATTTGGAGTGGTGCCCGCCCGGACATGGGGATTTGTATCCGGCTATGGTGGGCTCCGGTTGGCTGGATAAGCTGCTCTCCGCCGGGGTGAAGTATGCCTTTGTGTCCAATTCGGATAATTTGGGGGCACAGCTGGACACCCGCTTCCTGCGTTGGTTTGCGGAGAGTGGCGCACCTTTTGTGATGGAGGTGACCCGCCGCACGGAGGCGGATAAGAAGGGCGGTCATCTGGCTGTGCGACGGAGCGATGGTCAGCCCCTGCTGCGAGAGGTGGCGCAGTGCCCGGAGGAGGATGTCCCCGCGTTTCAGGATATCGACAAGCACCGCTACTTCAATACCAACAATCTCTGGATTCGGCTGGATGCGCTCAAAGCGCTCATGGATGAACACGGTGGCGTGATGCCGCTGCCGGTTATCTGCAATGTGAAGACCGTCAACCCGCGTGATGCTGCCACACCCTCCGTCTACCAGCTGGAAACCGCCATGGGGGCAGCGCTGGAGTGTTTCCCGGGAGCCAAGGCCGTGTGTGTGCCCCGTTCCCGTTTCTTCCCGGTGAAGACCTGTTCGGATTTGCTCCTGCTGCGCTCGGATGCGGTGGTGATTGATGATGCCGGTGCCATGACTTTGGCGCCGGAGTGCGGCGGGGTGGCTCCGGTGGTGCTGCTGGATGGCAAGACGTATAAACTGGTGGATTCTCTGGATTCCCTCGGCGTTCCTTCGCTCAAGAACGTGAAACGTCTGGTCGTGAAGGGTGCCCACCGCTTTGCTGATAGCGAACCTTTGAGCGGTGATGTGGAAATCGGCTGAACAGAATAGCTTACGGAGCCTCCACCACAGGAGGCTCCTTTTTTTGAATCAATATGCCGGTTTCCCCGCAGAAACGCGACGAATTGCGGCTTCGTATGCAGCAGTTGGGCGTGCACGAGAATGACCTTCAGGAGACCTTTGTGCGCGGCAGCGGCAAGGGAGGCCAGAAGGTGAACAAGACGAATAACGCCGTATGTCTCATCCACATCCCCAGCGGGATAGTGGTGAAATGTCACCGTGAAAGGGAGCGGGAAATCAACCGCTTCCTCGCTCGCCGCGCTCTCTGCGATGAATTGGACCACCGCCTGACCGGCGCGCCGGATGCCCACGCCGCTGACCGTCTGCGGCATCCGCGTCGCAAAGGCGGCCGCCCCGCCACCCGTGGACTGCATATTGATTACCGCAAAGGCTGAATCCCGTTCCGGTGCCGAACGGGTGAATATCTTATGTTTCCTAAATAACAGGGCGAAGGTAAGAATTTTAATAAATATAGAGACTCAGCTGCTTGGGGTGAGACCTCGGGAATCTTCTTGAAAATACCGGGCAACATGGTAGTATCTGCCCCACGTATGAAGAGAAAGAAGCACCCCCGCCGGAAAGGTTTGCGCCGCGCCGCATTGTTGGTAGGAAGTCTGGCTGCCACAGGTGGGTTGAATATGTGTGCTTCTGTGTCACATTGGCAGGGAACCGGTGTGGAGGAAGTAGCTGATGTCTCGCAGAACGTGAAAGAATACCGTGCTGCGGCTCAACGCAACGACAGGGATGCTCAGTTCCGTCTCGGCTGCTGCTATCTGGATGGCCTTGGTGTGACTCCTGACCGCGCCTCTGCCGTTTATTGGCTGAAACAGGCCGCCGCTCAGGGGCACCGCGATGCGCGAAATCTCCTCAGCCGTCTGGGTTGATTTTTGCGCTGCCTGATAAATAAAAACGGTTGTTTGCTGCGCCTGTACAGACGCAGGGCATGAAGCCCGCCGAAAACAACCATGAAATCCGTTCTTTTACCCCTGATACTGGCTGCAGCTGCCGTTTTCTGTGTGTCAGAACGCGCCGAGGCTGCCGAATTCTCCGCAGTGCCGGCTGCGGTCATCATCCCGGGAGCAGAGGATTTGGTGGCAGAACACCGCCACCATTGCCCGCCGCCCCGTCATCATCATGGCCACCGCCATTGCCCGCCGTGCCGTCACCACCGGCATCGCGGCTGTCCCCCGCCGCCCCCTCCTCCCCGCCGCTGCCACAGCTTCCTGTGGTTGCGCTGGTAAGGCGTGCCCGTCCTCCTGAATCCCATCGCCCGTTCCTTCCCCGGAGTGGGCTTTTTATGGGTGTCCTTTCATGTTGAACAGATTATTATTTCCAGAGGTCATGAGTGAGCCATTGCCGATGCCCGAATCCGATGTGTTTGTAGATATCAGGATGTGGAGAGTTGGGGTGGTTCAACAATTCCTTGATCCGTTCGGGCCAACTACTGTGGGCGGCAGTATGTTTCAGGAGCAAGCGACAAATGGTAAGAACCGTTGCTGTTCTGTTGTTATCGCGATGCAATTGTATGGATGGTTGACCGGGAAGCAGTTGAGTCGGGGGACACCAACAGGATGAAGAATCGTTCCATACATAATCCCATTCCGGAATCCGGGGGCGTTTCAGGCTGTTTGCCGCTTTTCCCGATAACCACACTCGATTCCAGATGCGGCCCTGATGTGCGCAGGTATTTCGGACATCGTTGAGCAGGTTGATGCACGAAATGAAGAATCTGTAATCCCTAAACCCAAAGTTTGTAGCAATTGATTGGCATACATGAGGCTGTAGCCCACGAGTAAGTAGTGAGGCAAGGTTGCCGAAAGTGGTAAACTCAACAAACACCCAGATGGGAAGTTCTTTTGCACCGATGATACCGTATTGTTGCCTGTGATGAACGGCAAAGTCCTCGTTGCTTCGCTTGTAATATTTGTCTACGGTATCCAGAAATTCGGCGAAGGCACTTTTAGCTGTGGGGGAATTATTTTTCCCCGTTGTAAAACTTCTGCGGTAAGATTTGCTGTTTTTTTGCGGGACGCTCAGGTTTGTTTCTTTTGCCCAAATGTGAGCTATTTGTGTTCTTAATGCAATTTCAATACGAGAGATGGCCTCAAATACAAGAGAACGAAGCTTCCGATCAAACATGTAGTATGACCGAATTGTTTCCCAATGAGTATTTGGTTGGAATCCGTCACTTTTTTTCCCATTCGATAAGGGAATCCGGAACGGATGCCAGTAGGCAGAAAAACGATAGTAGTTGATATACCGCAAATCGGCTTCTATCAGGGCAATCAAGTCCTGACGAGGGCGTCTCTGCCGACTCTCCATGCGCGTTGTATCAAGAGTCTGGCTTGATCTGAAAAAGAGAGGAAAGGCTTGATGGGCATAAGGTGATGTGCCTTTTATAATGGCGACCCACCCGGCCGAAACCGAGTGGGTCATAGTAGACTGTGACATTTTTCGCTGCGCCTCCGCAGCGCCCACCAATGATGAGAATCACCTTTCTGCAAGGATTAGAGCACGCTTACGGGTAATTGTCAAGATATTTGTTATTTTGTTTATTTTGTTTGCACCACTCCTTCCCCGGAATGCCTTGATTGATGACTGTTTCCAAAATGGAAACAGTCGTTCTTTCATTTCCCCACTGTGGTGCGGACGGAGACGGAGGCTGTGTTGGGGAGGATGTATTTGTGGAGCTCGACGGTGGCGCGGGTGGCACCGAATTCGCGGACGCAGCAGGCGGCGAACTTGTCTGCCAGGGTCTCCAGAAGGACGGTGGGTTCTGCCTGTGCGATGGCGATGAGACGCCGGGATAGGGTGTCGTAGCAGATGGTGCGGGAAAGGTCTTCTGCGGTGGCGGAGAAGGGGCAGGGAGGGGTGAGGGTGATGTCTGCGGTGAGCCGCTGGGGCAGGGCTCTTTCTTCTTCCGGTACGCCGATGCAGCAGGTGAACTCCAGTGAGTGGATGCTGATGGTGTCTGCGGCGGGCAGGGGGCACTTTTCCAGCAGCCGCTGCAGGTAGCTCAGGTCGGGCACGGTGATGTCCGGGGTGGCCTGGGAGAGCTGGTCGGCGTTGTTGTAGCCGGTGAGCACACCGATGCCGGTGATGCCGACGCAGTGGGCGGCGTTGATGTCGTGCTGCATGTCGCCGATGAAGGCGGTCTCCTCTGCCCGGAGCCCGTGCTGTTTCATGAGCCCGGGGATGTGGTGCTCCTTGTTATGGATGCCGGAGTGGATGTGCTCGAAGTAATGGTGGAGGTTGAGATGGCGCGATTGTTCATCGAAGGCTTTGGGATCCATGCTGGTGAGGATGAAACAGCGGATGCCGCGGGTGCGGCAGAATTCCAGAAAAGTCCGCGCGTGCGGAATCTCTGTCACCTGCAGGGCAGAGGCATCAAAGGCGTAGCGGTAGTAATTCTCCAAGTCCTCAAGCTTGGCTTCCGGGGTTTTGACGGCGTAGTAGTCAGGGTAGGGAAGTTGGAATTCGGCACGGAATGCCTCGCGGGTGAGGGCGGGGCGGTTGTATTGCTTCAGCACATAGTTGGTGGCCTCGATGGTGAGGGCGAGGTCATCGCAGAGGGTGCCGGACCAGTCGAAGATGAGGTTGCGGAACATGGAGACGTGGGAGGTCAGTCTTTGCGGATGAGCCGGCGTCCGTCTTTGGTGGTTGTGGATGCCGGAGTGGTGGTGATGTGGTATCTGTCCTGGTATTTGCGGATGGCTTTTTTGAGTGCAGGATTCACAAAGGGATTATCCTGTCCGTAGCGGGCCCATGGGCCGCCGGGCACGAGCCCGAATTCTACGAATCGCCAGTGAACGGTGGCGATGCCGCCTTTGATGCCGAGGTAGTCGCGCACGGCGGGGGAGATATCGATGCCGGCGCCTTTGTTAGCGGTGTTGCGGGGGCGTTCACCGCCGAAGACGTATTGCCAGTCATCGGTGTTGAAGGGCCCGCAGTCTTCCCACTGCGCGAAGCAATATCGCCCGTTGTAGTATATCTGCACCCATGTTCCGCGGCAGACGGATTCGTACTTGCCGTCCTTGTCCCGGCGGTACCAGGGGATGACTTTGGACGCCTCCGGCTTGGGCCCGCCTTTCTCGATATCATTGTAGGGGAGGGCCACATAGAAGGGGTTGAGCCGGGGGGTAAAGGCTTTTGGCGCGTAGGTGAGGGGATCGCGGTTGGCGGGGTTGGGGTCATCATAGCCGCCGTAGTTGGCATTCCATTTGCTGTCCCAGCTGCTGGCGGTGTTGGGCACCGGGTTGCGGGCAGTGGCCAGCTCGCCTATGTAGAAGTAGGTGGCCGTGATGTCGAAATGCCAGGGGTACGCGCCGGGGCGGCGGCGTTGCGGTCGTGTCTTGGGGTCCGGGAAGTTGCTGCGGTGGCTTTGGTCGAAGGTGGGGCGGAGGGGCCCGTGTTTGATGGCTTCTGTGCGCAGGTGCTCTTCTGACATGCTGCGGCGGGTTTCTCCTGTCACGCGGGTGGTGAGTTTGCTGCCGGGGATGGAGCGGCGCACGCGCTGCTGCGCATCCGCTGCCGACAGCAGCAGCGCGGGTAACAGCAGAATCAGACTGAGGGCGCGGAAACGCATCTTTTCTTACCAGTTGTGCAGCACGCTCGGTTCGGCCGTGGGGAGCTTGTCCGGGGCATCCAGCGTGTAGTGCAGACCGCGGGATTCGAGACGGCGCAGGGCACAGTCCACGATGAGTGATGCGGTAAGTGCTAGATTGCGCAAATCCAGGATTTCCGGGGTGACACGGTAGCCCCAGTAATACTCATGAATCTCTCGATTGATGTTGCGCAGACGGGTGGCAGCGCGCTGGAGCCGGCGATTGGTACGCACGATGCTCACGTAGTCCGTCATGGTGCGGCGCACCTCATCCCAGCAGTGGTAGAGGATAGCCAGCTCATCCTGAGCCACGCGGTCGCCGTGCCACCATTCGGGGATGGGGTATTCCTCCATCTTGTGGGCCAGCGGCAGGCGGGTGAGCATGGTGGCAAGCGCCCGCTTCGTGACAACTACACATTCCAGCAGGGAGTTGCTGGCCAGACGGTTGGCGCCGTGCAGTCCGGTGCAGCCACTTTCACCGGCGGCAAAGAGCCCGCGCAGGGAGGTCTGCCCGTTGGTATCTGTCTGGACACCGCCGCACTGATAGTGTGCAGAGGGAACCACGGGAATCATGTCCGTTTCGGCATCGATTCCGTGCTTCTTGCAGGTTTCATAGATATAGGGGAAGCGCTCGGCCATGAAGCCCTTGGGCTTGTGGGTCATGTCCAGATACATGCAGGGGTGACCGGTGCGGAGGATTTCGCTGTTGATGGCTCGGGCTACGATGTCGCGCGGAGCGAGGCTCTTGCGTTCATCGTATTTCTGCATGAATTCCTTTCCGTCCGGTCCGCGCAGGATGCCGCCTTCGCCGCGCACGGCTTCGGAGATGAGGAACGTGAGCCCCTCTCGGTCGCTGCTCTTGGGGTTATAGAAGGTGGTGGGGTGGAACTGCACGAACTCCATGTTGGAGATGTTGGCACCGGCGCGCCATGCCATGGCTACGCCGTCACCTGTGGCAGTGGCTGGGTTGGTGGTATACATGTATACACGCCCGGTGCCGCCGGTTGCCAGCAGGATGCGGTCGCAGCGGAAGATGTCGACCTCTCCCGTGGCGGGATTGAGGACGTATGCCCCCAGCACGCGGTCTTCGGTTACACAGCCCAGTTTGGCGGTGGTGATGAGGTCGATGGCAATGCGGTGGTCAAGCAGTTCAATGTTGGGGTGGCGTTCTGCGGCACGCAGTAATTTGGAGCTGATTTCCAGGCCGGTGGTGTCCTTGGCGTGCAGAATGCGGCGTTTGCCGTGCCCGCCTTCGCGCCCCAGTTCAAACTCACCGTCTTTTTCCTGGTCAAAGTCCACACCCCAGCTAAGCAGCTCCCGGATGGCCTCCGGTGCTTCCGTGACAATGGTGCGAACCGCTGCTTCATCGCAGAGCCCGGCGCCGGCATCCAGCGTGTCTGCGATGTGTTCTTCAAAGGTGTCATTTTTATCCATCACCGCCGCGATGCCACCCTGGGCTTTGGCAGAGCTGGAGACGAGAGGGTCGCTCTTGCAGAGAACGATCACTTTGCCATGTTCGGCGGCGCGCAGGGCAAAGCTGAGTCCTGCCACGCCACTGCCGATAACGAGAAAGTCAGATGTAATCATTTTTGACGCGAATTCCGCGCTGATTATAGCACCATCAGCGCGGAACGTCACGCAGAATATCTGTTATACGGCGGGAAAAACGCTTGTCAGCAGATGGTGCCGAGGATATCGCCCATGCGGGCGAAGGTCTCGAAGCCGTTGGCGGTGTTTTCCTGCAGGTCGGGGGAAAGCTGTATGCGCCCGGGCTCAAAGAACGTCATTACCGTGGAACCGCCGAAGGCAAAGTAGCCGTGTTCCGAGCCTTTATCCACGGCCTGACCGGGGGTGTAGGTCTGGAAAATGGAACCAACACCGGTGGCGCCCACCGCCAGACAGAGGACGTCTCCCAGCTCCTCCGTGTGCAGGATGGTCAGCTCGCGTTTATTGGTCCAGAGCCAGGAGAGGTTGTGGCGCAGGCAGTAGGGTGAGACGCTGGCCAGCGGGCCGGGGATGCGGACGGGCGCTTCCGGTACCCCGGCGGCGGGGAAGTGGAAGCGGTGGTAGTCCACCGGGCAGAGGCGGGAGAGCACGACGGCGCCGGTGGCGTATTTCTCTGCCAGCTCCTTGCTGCCCAGCAGGGCGGGGAGGTCGAAGCTCTGGTTTTTCACAAAGACGTTGCGGATTTGCGAGGCATCCTGCCAGGCGCTGTGGCGCCCGTCTGCCGGCAGGGCAACTGTGGCGCCCTCGCAGATGGGGCGGGCATCCGGCTTGAGCTTGCGGTAGAAAAAGTCGTTGAAGCTGGTGTAGTCCTCCAGCGGGCGCGCTGCTTCCTCCATGTTGATGTTGTACTGCTGCACGAAGTCCGGCAGGCTGCGGGTGCTGCTGCGGGTGTTCTTCATGGCGCCGAGCAGGCGGGAGAAAAAGGCGCGCTTGATGAGCAGGTGCAGCGCGAGCTTGCCCGTTGTGGTGCCGTACACCCAGCGCAGGGAGGCTTCCCCGAGCACTTTTTCGCGTTCTTTCTGACCGGTGTACCGATTGATGAAGATGATGCCGTCGTCGTTCATAATGCCGTTTTCCGGATTCTAGCAGATACTTGCTCTGATGGCAAGGAAAAGAAAAACAGCGCGGTGTGTGTCACCGCGCTGCCGGAGAAAAGGTAAGGGTTTTATCAGTCCTGTGCCAGTCTGGCCTGATTGGCCTTATAGACGGCGTTGGCTGAGGTGTTTTTGGCTCGGGCAATCTTGTTTTCGTAAAGCTTGCGGTGCAGGATGTCGCCCGTCGGGAAGGTTTCTTCCGGCTGCTCACATACCGTGACGCGGGTGCCTACCTTCGTGATGGCAAAAAGCTTGACTGCCATGCTGTGGGGGGTGCGGATGCAGCCGTGGGAAAGCCGCTGACCGGCGCGAACCTTGCCGGTGTGCATGCCGACACCATCGCTGGTGAGGCGCTGCCAGTTGGGCATGGGAGCGCCCACGAACTTGCCTCCTTCCGGGACGGGGTCTTTGAACGCATCTGCATCAGCATTAATGCATCTGCCCTCGGCATTGTACATTTTGCCGTAGCGGTTGGAGGCGTACTGTTCCTTTTTCTGCGTGACTCGGAATTTGCCGGTTGGAGTCTCGCGCCCTTGGATGCCGGTGGAGACGGGCCAGTCCGCTGCCACCTGATTGCCGACGTAGAGACGCCCACGCTGCTGATTGAGACAGATGAAAATAGGGCAGGAGGAATCGGCTTGTGCCAGTAGTTCATCGTCCGTATAGATGTCCATGACCTCCGGATAGTAACCATTGGTGATGAATTTCTCGTAGCGGGTCAGCTCTACGGGGCCGGGGTCTGTGACTTCCGGCACGGAAATCATCTGGCAGGATGGCAGCAGAGCCGCCATTGCGGTGATGATTATTGCCGGAAAAGAACGCTTAAGCATGATTGGATGGGGTTATTTGATGATAACGGGAGTACCCACGGGGGTGTTTTCGAAGAAGATTTCGGCCATTTTGCGGGGCAGTCGGATGCAACCGTGGCTTTCCGGGGCGGCTGTTACAATGCCTTCATGCATCCAGATGCCGGTGTTGGTGAGCTTCATGCCGAAGTTCATGGCCGCGCCCTTGTAGGTGCCGCCTGCCGGCATGGGCTGCCCTGCGGTATAATCGGCGATGAGGGTGTTGCCCGCAGCATCAACAACGCTGCCGTAGGTGGAGGACTTGTGGTCGATGTCCTTTTCCAGAATGGGGAACGTACCGCTGGGGGTGCCGTGCCCGGCCTTACCGGAAGAAATGGTACTCCAACCCACCTGGCGCCCGCCGATGTAGTATTTGGCTTTCTGGAGGTTGGTGTCAATGACGATGAGGTGGGCACCCTCCAGCCCGACGGGTTTATCCCAATGCCCGGTGCTTACGGCCTCTGTGGGGCTCAGTTTGATTTTTTCGGGGGCAAAGGCGTAGGTGTTGGTGACGTTGTTGAGTCGGGTGGTGTCGCAGGATGTTACGACCAGACCGGATGCTCCGAGCATCAGGCCGACGATCCGATTTCTGGCTTTTGAGGTCAGCATGTCATTCGTTCGTTAGTCATTTTCCGCGTGGTGGGCATTCCCGCGCGGCGTACGCGCGTTTATGCACGCATTACGCTTTTTTGTCAAGTACATTCCGATTTATTTGGCATATTTTTTGGAAATAGTTGCCCGGAGGGGGATAACATGATAGGATGGGGGTATGCTGACGGCTTTGGCACCCATGCAGGATGTGACAGACTTGGCGTTCATGCGGACGCTGAAGCGGTTGGAGTCTCTGCCGGATTTGTTGGTGACGCCCTATTTTCGCAGCACGACCACAACCTGTGCTTTGGCAGAACAGAATCTGCGCTGTATTGAGGGAAATGAAACGGGTGTACCCATTGAGGCTCAGCTGGCGGGGAGTGATGCCGCTGCTTTGGTGCGGGATGCCCGCCATTTGTTGACGATGTCGGTGCGCGGAATCAATCTGAATGCCGGCTGCCCTTCTCCCCTGGTGAATCGGCATGGGGCAGGGGCCGGGTTGCTGCGGGAGCCGGATAACTTTCGCGCTGTGCTGCTGGCGCTTCGGCGTGCCGTGCCTGAGGGTAAGTTTACGGTGAAATGCCGATTAGGCTGGGCTGATGATTCGGAGTTTGCCGCACTATTGGAGCTGTTGGCTGAGGCGCAGCCGGATATGCTGACGGTACATGCCCGTACGCGGAAGGATTTGTACGGCGGCGTGCCGCGATTCGCGCAAGTGCGGCGGGCGGTGCAGGAGATGGCGTGTCCGGTGCTGGCCAATGGTGATTTACAGACCCCGGAACAGGTGACTCGCTGCCTGGAGGATACCGGGGCTGCCGGGGTAATGATTGGCCGCGGAGCAGTGCGTAATCCCTTTATCTTTCGTCAGCTGAAGGGTGGAGCGGCTCCGTCTCGGGAAGAGCTGCGGGAGTATTACCGCATCCTGGTGGAGGAGACGGGGCGTATTCTGTTCGGCATCCGAACGGAAAAGGGGCATTGTAATCGTATGAAGAAATATCTGGCGTTTTGTTACCCGGATTTTACGCCGGAGCAGGAGTATGCCTTGCGACGTTGTACAGAGGTGGAGGAAATGCTCCGCCTACTTCTGAGTTAAAACGACAAAGTGAAACGGGCAGGTGATGAACACCTGCCCGTTTCAGAAAAATTCCCGAACGCTCAGATTCAGGCCTCAGCGGGAGTCACGGCAGCAGCCGGAATCTCCTCCTTGTTGGTGAAGTGCCACTTGACCTTGTTACGCTTGTTGGCGGAACGGGCCTTGCGACGCTTCTCATCCATGGGGCTCTCGAAAGCGCGGCGGCGGCGCATCTCCTCGAGGATACCCTCGGTGTCGAGCTTGGTCTTGAGGCGCTTGAGAGCGCGATCGATCGGTTCTCCTTTACGTACAGTGACGGAACGCATGATTGATGATATGGTTGTTAGTAATTTGTCCGGGAACGGGCAGGCAAGATACACCAAACGGCGGTGCCTGTCAAGTTTTTTGTCATCTAATTTGTATTTTTTCATTGTTTTGCTCCGAAAAACCGCGCCCTACATGAGGGCGCGGCGGGATTTGGCGCGGAAAACCACGGGGGCAACCATGCCGTGCGAATGGGCTTCGGCGAAGGTGCGAGCGGCATCAGCGCTGTGGGATGAAGCATCATGGAGCGGGGTTTCCCGGCAGGTGCCGGAGGCTCCGGACGGGGCCGTGCGGTACATTTCCAGACAGGATAGACCGGAGGGTTCTTTCTCTCCGCGCAGATTGAGGCGCTGATGGAGGGTGTTGCGGTGAAACCAACTCTTGCTCAGCAGTCCGCGCAGAACATTGATGCCGCGCCAGATATCCGGTGTGCGCGGCACGACCCGCACCGCGTGGATTCCCTGTGCGGCCAGACTTTCCACATAGGATTGCCCGTGGGGGTCGCGTCTGGCGGCATCGTGGGGCAGGAAATGCGCGGCAATGCGGCCGTAGCGGGTTTCCCATTCTCGGATTTTACCGGCATAGTGCTCCAGCGGGAACTGGTTGGCGGCGTAGTGGTCCAGCCAATAGACCTGACCGCCCCAGCTTTGCACCAACCAGATGGCGGTATGGTCGCTGAGCCCCAGGTCCCAGGAGGTGTAGAGCGGCTCCTGCTCATTGTAGGCAAAGTCTGCTCCCACCTTGCCGGCCTCTCGCAGCAGGGCAATCACAGAGCCGTAGATGGCACCGTCATTTCCCATGGCGAAAGCTTCATCCGGGGTGGAGGGGTACTCCTGTCGCATGGCTGCGCCCATGGTACGCTCCATGCGGGCATACCAGAGCTTTTGCTCATGGCGGAGGCTGACATGGCTTTCGCGCTCCAGTCGCTCGAAGTAGGCGGCCATGGTGTCGCTCCAGCCGCCGCGTCCCTTCAGCGCGTAGTCCGGATTATCGAACCAGCTGAAGAAGAAGAATCGGAAGTCCAGCGGCGAGAGCTCGTCCCGGGCTGCATTTTCCATTGCCTGAATCGTCATTTCGTAGTTGACGCCGTAGCGACCGCCCTCGTGGGTGCTTTCCAGAATGATGGTGCCTTCTGCCGGGACGGTGTTGATGGCGCCGGTTCGGATTTCCCGGGCTCGCCAGGGAGAGTGGACGGAGACGTGAGCCAGCTCCGACACATGAAGGAGCTGGAGCGTGCCGCCGCGCAGCGTTGTTCCCAGCCGGATATCGCTGCCGTTGGCAAAGGCGAGGCGTCCACGGGCATCGGCGGCCGGATGCCAGCCGCCTTTTCTGAGGGTGCCGGTTCTCTGCTTAATCAGGCTGCCCAGATAGGCCAGAGCCTGTTCGTCCGGGGCAGCTCCGGGCGGCAGGTAGTCCAGATGTTCCCAGGCAAAGCGCACCTTTTCCAGCTTTTGTTCCGCATCCGGCAGGGTCTTATCGATAATCCCCGCGTGGAAGTTCGGGACAAATAGGCAGCGGTCCAGCATCAGCATCGCCACATAGGTGGAGATGCCGAGCTGGCGGGCTTTCAGCACCGAATTGCGGTGCCACATCCCGTGGTGCAGTCGGAGCTGGGCGGCATTGGGGCGGAAGCGCTGCATTCTTCCGGATTTATTTTCAATCAGGTAAATTTACTCCATTTTTATGTAGTTTTCTTTAAGTTTCTTAATTTATTTGTATTACATGTTTGCATAAACTATACTGGATTTTTTTTATGACGCCGATATAATCACATTTTTACAACTATTTTTACAACATTTTCTTGACTTCTATTCTGCTCTGCATTAGCCTTTTGACAGCCATGAAGGTAACCTATGACAAAACACTCAATGCTTACAAAATAATCTACAAAGACGCATTGGCAGAATTACAAGGGAAAAGACCTTATGTTAGAATACAAAGGAGTGCTGGGAAAACGAGACCCAAAGCCGAAGACCGAAAGGCAGGAATACGGAAATGGGAAGCGTGGGCATTAGAACAAGAAAAGATGCTTAAAGAGGAAGCCGAAAATACACCCTCCCCAACAGTCACAGAAGAAGCATCCGTAGATGTTCCTATTCTCGCATCGGAGTTTCTCAAAAGCGTAAAAGGTCAAATTCTTACTAATTCAAGTGTTACTCATGTTATTAACAGGGCACGAAGGATAGTAGATACCTTTGTAAAATTTCTTGAAGAAATCCACCCAGGCATTTATCTTCACCAAATCAATAAACAAGTTGCTGCTAATTTCGTAGAATGGCTAACAAAACGGAGGGCATCCTATTCATACAAAACAAGCCATTGGCAAAGATTATCATACATTTTCAACATGCTTTCCATAAAATTTGAGGATAGCAAGTATAACTACCGCAATCCTTTTCGCTATGTCAAATTGAAAAATTTAGCAGAAGAAGAGCCTACTGTACATAGAAAAACTTTTAGTCCTGAAGTTATTAGGCTTTTACTTCATGAAGCAAGAACATGGGGAGATAACAGTAAGTATAAATGCCCTGAATACATCAAAATTCAGAGATGGGCTATTCTGTCGCTCCTTGCAATGACAGGCATTCGCCCCAAGGACGCATTCATAATGAAATGGGAGCAGATAAATCTTGAAAGAAGGACATTGACCATAACGCACACCAAAACAAGAAGAAAAGGCATAAATTCTGTTATTTGGCTCACTCCTCATCTAATGGATTTGTTTAGCATTATGAAAGAACTACATGAAAAACATAAGGCTATAAACAAAGATTATATATTCTCTCTCTACAATCATGTCAATAGCGAAAAAGAAATAGAAGAATACCTGTCGCTATATTCAGGACTGCACATGAAAAAGTTTTTCATTGCTTTCAGAAAGAAATACGGATTGACCGAGTTTGTACCTTTTAATAATCAGAAACACTATGTGTATAGCCTATACTCCCTACGAGGAACTGTTGGCACATTACTTACATGGGCACAATTCAACGCTAATAGCATAGATTATTTACAGGGACATAAACCCAAGAACACCACCTCCAAATTCTACATAAATCAGGAAGCAAACCCTAGAGCCGCAACCGAGGAAATGGTAGATTACCTAGCATATACAGTAATTCGACAGCCATTAGGGGAAGTAGGAGCGTATTATGCTGCCATTGACCACGGTATAGATAAAGCAAAAGCTCAAGAGGAGAAAAGCATTGAACACATTAAAGAATTAGCAAAAAGTGGCTTACTCCACGGAACAAATGTAGTATTGAAGAAAGTGATTGATGAAGCGAAGAAACTAGACGAAGAAAAGTCCGAAATGATTAAAAAATATGGAATGGATTTATTAGATGCTCTATATCACGATGACAGCCCGCAATAATCTCAAAATTGTATTTTCACAGGAGTGGTCAGCCACTCCTTTTTTACTCCAAATTTTACCTTACTAGACTTGGAAACTAGTAAATCTGCTAGAATTCATAAGGAATTCATAATAAGTGATTAAAAAGTGACAAAAAGTCTTTACAAAACAGGGTCCTTTGGTAAGATTCTCGCAGATGAAGAAGACCAAAGCAAAGACCAAACTGCACGACTTAGATGGCAAGCGTGTAACCTTTCCCAAGGGCATCTCTTTGGAGACCAAGAACGGTGTGAAGAAGATTACCGTGACTTGGACAGAACACGGACGCATCAGAAAGAAGTTCTTTGATGCTACTTTGGAGGGTTTTGAGGAAGCAAAGGAGGTCAATGCTACCAAGAAGCAGGAGTTGAAGAGGTTTGGTCAGGAATTTGGCACTATCTCCGATGATGAGAAGCAAGCACTTGACCTGTGGAGAGCCTATGTCAAGGATGCGATGGGTAACGGATTCAAGTTCTCATCCGCTTATGAGGTGATGAAGCGTGGTATTGATGGATTGAACACAACTACTCCTGACTTCAAGACCCTGGCTCGCTACTACTTTGACAAGGAGCTCCTGCGTAAGACTGATGGCGAACTTACGGAACACACAGAGACGGTTAGCCAGCGTCTGTTCAACATCATCTGCCCCTACTTCGGTAACAAACCTTCTCACACCATCTCCGAGAACGATGTTCTAGACTTCTTGGATGGATTGAAAGGTCAGAATGGAGGTAAGGCATCTCTTGTTACTCGCACGCAGTATCTCAATCTCCTCAAATCGGTGTTCAAGTTCGCAGTAAAGCAAGGTAACATCACCAAGGAGTATAACCCTGTGGCTAATCTCAAGCCTGCTAAGAAGAAAAAGGATGCTGAACCTGAAATTCTGACTGTGGATGAGGTAAAGCGTATTTTCTCCTTCGTGAAGTCCAATCCCAAGTATCACTCATTCATCCCTGTGTTGGCGGTAGGATTCTTCTGCGGTGCTCGTGTGGAGGAGCGTGCTAAACTGACCTATGGAGATATCTTCGTAGGTGGGCGTAATGAAATCTTTGTCTCCGCTGCTGTCGCCAAGAATGGTATTGCACGATTCATCTACCCTACCGAGAATGTGAAGGCTTGGATGGACTTTGCCAAGGAGAACGGTGTAAGTATGAATGCTACGGATACGCTCATCCCTGGTGAGACCCTGAAACAGCGTAAGACTGCTCATAGCTCCTTCCTCAAAGCACTGGCAACGGAGACAGGGATTACTCTTCCGAAAAACTGCATCCGACACACTGCTGCTTCATTCATGGCAGAGCAACAGGGTTACACCGAGACTGCTAATCAGTTGGGACACGACATCGGCATGCTGTTGAAACACTATCGCCGTGCCATTACCAAGACGGAGGCAGAGGATTACTACAACATCACCCCTGATTCTGTGTGAGGTGTGGGGATAATTCTTCTGTTGTCTTCCCAAAATTTTGAATTTTAGTCTCTTTTATCCTTGACGTGGGGGGGGGGGGGGCATGTTACATTATTTACACCCCAAGAGAACTGACTTTTGGGGCAAAATAGTTTCACGAGATAAGTAACACCAACACTCTCCAAAGCATGTCTGAAACAATACCAGCATCTCCTAAGAAACCCATTCCACCTGCTCTTCCTACTAAGCCTGTACCCCCACAGAAAACCAAAGGGAAAACAATAAAAAGGAAGAAGGGAACATCTGCGGTTGTTTCACCTTCTGTTCTCAAAGGTCACTCGTCTGTAAATGCGAGTAATCGAAAGACTACCTTGTTTTATCCATCACTGTACGGAGGTAGATTTACGAGAGCTCAATATTGGAGCTATCAATTTCTTAGCTTCATTATTGGTATTGTTTTCTTTAGGGCTGGACTTTGGTTTTATGTCACATTTTCAATATTTTATAGCTTGCCTGTAACAGTGAAAAGAATTCATGACTTGGGGTATTCTGCGATTTTGCCGATATCTCTAATGACTTTTACTGGATTAGTTGGATTATGGGCCGCAAACAATGATATACTTATACTTTGTTTAATTGCGGACATTGTAGGTTTGTTCTTTATGATATGGGTAGGCTTCTTTGACTCGCAGGAAGGTGCAAACAGTTACGGAGATTCTACAAAGTATCCCGACTTGTTTATTAAATTGAGAGGAGCAGTGCTTAAGAAAGATGAAGAAAAGATGGTTTTGCTGTTAAAAATAGGCGCAGAGAAATATATAGACAGGTTAAACAAAGAAGGGATATCCCTACTGCATGTAGCAACAAAGAACGGTTACGCTGAAGTTATAAAATTATTGGCAGCAGCAGGAGTTAATGTCAATAAGTCTGATAAAAATGGCGAGACTCCGTTGAATATGACTTCTCGGGAAGGTAACACAGAAGTTGATAAGTTGTTGATAACAGAAGACACGGATATCAACCAAGTCTTAGAAGGAGGGCAGACAAAGCTTCACATGGCTGCTCGTAGGGGTAACATAGAAAATGTAAAATTGCTATTGGATAAAGGCGCAAATGTCAATACTCTGAATAGAGACCAACAAACACCGTTGCATTGTGCTGTTTATAATGGACATACAGTCATCGCAAGACTGTTGATAGAAGCAGGAACGGATTTGACTATAACAGACAAGTATGGTTGGACTCCGTTAAAAGCGGCTTCAGAAAATGGACGCGCAGAAATCGTAGAACTCCTTAAAGCAGCAGGAGCAAAGAAATAAGTAACCACTCATCTATCTTCCCATCACCCACCCTTGGTTTTATGCCTTGGGTGGGTTCTTCTGTGGAGTTGTCAGAGGGATGTTGAACTGATGTGAGCCATCGTATAGAACATGCGTATAATAGTGGTATGACAAAAGCACTGAATTATTATACTAATGATGATGGCATCCTCCGTTGTTTCAATGAAATTCATACAAGTGAGGAACTGGTGGCGTTCTACCATGATGAGATTGAACCTGAACTCATAAAACAGTTGGATGCTTACTTGAACTCCGATTACTAGGTGTGGATTGAGGATAAGATTGCCACACTTCCACCGTTCTTACGCAAGAGAATCGGTAACTGTGAGTTCTCTGATACCACGATGGAGGAGATGCACGAGTATCTTGAAGATGTAGGTTACAGTCCCATCTCGGAACTACCTTTGCCCATCAATGATAAAACCATCATGATTAGTGATGACATCTACCGAGTGGCTGATTATCTGAAATTCCACACGCTCACGACCAAGGATTACTTGGAGTATGAACCACGATGCCGATGCTTCCATGAATTGATAGAGGACATCATTGAACGGTTGCTACCATCTGAATTTGAGATTGAGAGGATGAAGATTGAGTTATCGGCTCTTCAATCATGAAACTATAAGCCCCACCCCTTCGTATGAGAGGTGGGGTTATCTATTATGGTCAGTCATGCTAAAATTTCGCACAAACCCACTGGCAATGAGCGATTGACGCACTGCGTCAATGTAGGATTGCCAACAGAACTGTCAGAAATGAGAACCTTGTATGGTAGAACATCAATCCACTTTTACCCCCACTCACCTAGTCCTGAACTACTAGAAATACAACATAAAATGAGGATAATATAATAGATTATCTTATATTGTTCTCATTTCAAGTTGTAGTTTAGACCCCATACAAGGTTCTCAATTCACCCTGTCTTATCCCTTGGTATTGCCGATGCTGTATCTCTTCTTCTTGATGGTCACAGGGTGGCGAGTGAATGATATTCTGCGATTGAAGTGGGAAAGCTTTGATTTACAACAGCGTATCATAAAGCATACTCATCGTAAAACGAAGAACAAGAGATTACAAACAGAACTCGGAATTACTGACCTGATGCTTGAAATCCTGCTGAACCTCAAAGAGATGCAGCAGCATGCTCCTGATAATCGTAAGGAGTTTGTATTTTCACTTTACACAGGTAACGCAGATACATCATACGGTAACATCATTCAACACTTTTCAAGACTTCGTGAAAAGTGGGGATTGAATGAGCATGAAGAGTTAGGACAACAAAAGACTTACACCTACACTATCCACTCATTCCGAGGGACTGTGATTACCAGACTAACGCAAGCACGCTATCAGGAAGCACGCATCAATTATCTTGTAGGTCATGCTCCTAATAACACAGAGACAAAGCATTATCTTGACTTGAAGGCTGCTGATACGATTGAGATGATTGAGCACATGGAGAGATTGAGCAATGCTTACGAACTGGCTAACAAGATTGAAATTATAAAAGTTCGCAGAGATAAAACAGTAAGAGAATTAGAGCAAATACTTGATGAAGTAAGCAAGCAATTCTCCGATTGAATAGAACTCCGTTATAATTACTTTCATGAAGACAGATGAAGTAATTTATAACGGAGTACCTGACAATTCTTATCAGTCTCGTAATGGTAAGAGGAACAAAAAGCGTAAGTTCAATGACTTTAAGGTAAGAAGTTATGCAGATGAAGACCTTATTGCAGGTATCAAAGAACACTACCCTGATGACATTGAGAAATCAATTATCAGGTTTGACTTGGTAAGTAAGTATCTAATCACGGATAAGAATGTTCTGTATGCTACTCATAACTTCACAAGAGGATATACATGTGACGAGAAGATAGAGTATAGGCACGCTCATCTTAAATTTGAGGAATATACATCAAAACTGTCAAAAGCAAAGGTATCAGGTGGCTACGATGAGGAAGTCCTCAAAGGGTGGAAGAAGAAGTGTCAGGAATATCTTGGTAACTGCTACGCTATTGATACAAACCGCAAGCAGAAACGCCTTACAAGACTATCTGACAGGGCTACAGTGGCGGTCTCATTCAATGATACATTCAGTTTCTCTGATGAAGACCGTAAAACTCTCAATGAAAACAAAATAAGTGTAAAACACAACGGTATCAGGGATAAGGTTGAAGCGTTAGGATATACGGTAAAGGAATACACTAATCAATTTAAGGTGAAGGAGTATGATGTAGAAAGCAGAAAATTCAAGACCACATACATTGAATACACAGGGTTATACTTCCTTATCAATAGGAACGCTCTGATAACAAGCATTTTGCAAGGCAAACTATGCCACAAAGGTAAGGTGTGGCAGGATGGATTGCAAAAGACTATCAAGAAAGGACGACCTTACCCTGAATTTACTTTTATTGATAGTAACGGTGACATTCACAGTTACGAAACTATGAAGCAGGCTGCCAAAGAACACTTTGATGTATCTACAAAGACTTTGTATCGTAGTCTTAAAGCCAAGTGTGGCAATGACTTCATAATTCGTGGTGAAACCTACTCAT
This sequence comes from Akkermansia sp., assembly GCA_045121855.1. Classification (GTDB taxonomy): domain Bacteria; phylum Verrucomicrobiota; class Verrucomicrobiia; order Verrucomicrobiales; family Akkermansiaceae; genus Akkermansia. Next base: position 8,757 of record JBGVGW010000002.1, on the reverse strand, counting down.
TACTAACCTGAAAAAACACTGTCCTTTAATTCCTCCTGTTACTTATTGTAATATAATAAAATATAACATGAGTGATTAGAGGACATGCTTACTCTAATAGAACACTTCAAGAATGACTACCGTTCGCTTTGCTCACTTACCGTCATTCTCTCGGTTAAACTCGTGGAAGGCATGCTTCCACTTCGTTTAGAGGAAAGGTCACACGCGCTCCGCTAGGGCGTGTGACGGCCTTTTCTGGAGGTTTAATCCCTGCTGTAATGAAATATGCTAAATACCTATATGAAGATTGAACAGTTGTCAGAGATACTAGATAAGCAAGTTGCCAAGGGTGGTGCAGTCAATAATGTGGAGCGGATGAGTAAGGCTATTCGGTCGGTGCTGACGGAGGACGCTAAACTGATGAGCCAAGGTAAGGAAGCCTACGAGAAAGCACGGCAGATGGACTTTGAGAGGAAGATTGCCGAGGATATACGCAACAACCGACAGATGACCTTTACCGAGATGGTGAATCGTTATCTGTGAATACAGGTTTGACCCTGTAATTGTTGAAAGGGAGTGACAGATGGCTTGTCACTCCTTTCTTTTTGCACACGCACATACTCTAATCCTCATGACACCAATGTATTGTAAAATTTTTTTGGAAAATTTTTTATGGAAATTTTTAGGTATGATAGCCCATTTCTAATTACAAGCATTTTCTATTAGAAAGAGTTATGAAAAGTCTGTTTTGTAGAAAAAGGAGCGTATGAGGAGATGTCCCTTGCAGGGAAAAGCCTGTTCTGAAATATGGCTCTCACACATTCGTCAGCGCGGAGCATAATTTTACAACTTTTACAACTTTTTTTTACAACTATATTGTAAAAATCTTTATTTCTTGTTGTTCTCCAAAGTTTTATAAAGTACCTATACGCGATTTGTTTTCAATCCAGTAAAGATGCTGCAAACGCCACAGCGGGTCATCCAGTTGCCCCGGCAGGTGGAGGTTGACGGAGTCCATTATTTTACTTCGGCTTGCTCATTGCGGAGCCACTGTTCGTCTGCCGCGCGGAGCGCGTCAATCAGGTCCAGCCCCTCCTCACTTGAATCCAGGATGTTTTCCTTCACCTGCTCAAAGAGGTCCGTATCCCTGCGGAATCGTGCCCCGAGCTCCAGCAGCGCCTTTTCTGCCGTCTCCGGAGAGGTGCCGTATTCATAGGCCATCAGGAGACGGAACAGCGACAGCGTGACGATTTCGTCCGGCGTGAATTGGGATATATCCGCCCCTTTCAGCTTGGAGGAATACCCTGTGTCCTGAGCCAGATGGAGAATGATTTCCCGGTTGGACAAGTCGGCATCACGCCCCATGCGGAGGGTTTGAGCATCCAGGAGGCGGGTTTGCAGCTGCCGGAACACTCCGGCAAAAAAGTCGCCGGCCCTGTGGCTTTTCTCATTGTATACCACTTGATTCATTCTGCTATCGAAGTTCACCAAATCCCGGTAGGCGTCTCCGGCGCGGCGGCGGGGTCTCCAGCCCTTGTTTCCGGTCAGCGGAGCACCGGCCAGAGAATGCACCACATAGGGATTTCTGCGATACGGGGAGGCAGAGGCAAAATCGCCGGGCATCAGGCGCACCTGCACGGTGGGGTGCTGCGGGTGCCGATAAACCGTCACATGTTGCAGCGGGCTGAGATCCGCTTCCGAGTGAAGCGGCTCCAGTACCTCGCCGTTGATTTCCGTCTTCTGCCCTTCCATATCAGTTTCGAGCGATTGAAGCGTTTGCAGAAGTCCCTCCAGCGGTTGCTCCACCGACCATTCTGCCGTCACTCCTTTCGGGCGCAGGCCGGAAGTCCCGCCGTAATACTGATTGTGCAGCCGAATGCCCTGTGGGGTGACGATGGGATAATTCATGACCTGTCGGCGCAGCACCGTCAGCAGATGGAGCGCCGGCGTGGTACGCGCATCATCGGCCAGCTCCGGAGGTAGGGAGGCCGGTTCCATTCGCCCCCCCGGCTGCATTTCCGGCAGCCCCTGCCGTAATTCCTGTTTACTTACCGCAGAGGAATGGTCATCCGTTGCTCGGGGCCGGGGGAGCGGCTCCGGATAAAGTCGCAGAATTTCTCCGGGGTTTCGCAGGTTCAGGGCATAATCCCGCAGTTGAGGCTTTTCAGCTAAAAGGGCTTCCAGGTGGTGCAGGTGCTGCTCTACGGCGTTTGCTTCCTGCCCCGTCGTGCCGGGCAACGGATGCTCCCGTATGGTCGTTTCCAATTCTCCGCGCAGGCGTTCGCGTTCCTGTTCCGGCAGGCTCTTCCATCCGGTGGCGGGGTGGCGCAGCATATCCCAGAGCTCCTGTCCTGCGTCTGTGAAGTGCTGCCCGCCGTTCAGAAGGTAGCTCCAGCACTGCTCCTTGCGCTGGCTGTCCGAGGGGGTCCACAACTCGCAGATGCGGGCATACAGCGGCGAACGGCGCAGGGTGGATTGCTCATCCCGAATCGCTGCCCGAAGGGTGGCAATACGCTCCGCGTTTTCCTGCAGGAATCCGGTGGCTTTATCATTTGTCCAGCGCATGAGGAACTCGTCGGAATTCTTGGTGTAAGAGGAAGTTTTCCGTTTTCGGCTGACAGAATCGGGGCGGGCTCCGTACGAGCTTTGCTCCGGGCGGCGGAAGGGCGCGGCGGCAATCCATTCTTTCACGGAATCGGGAAGCCGTACGTGCTCCATATCGGCTATCAGGCATTTGGCAGAAAAATAGGCCATGGCTGTTGATAATTCGGCGCGCATATCGGCCGAATCTCTTTCTCTGAGCAGTTCCCTCAGACTGCGGATATAGCGCTGCTGTTTCCCGCGTGGCAGGGCCTGTACTTCCGGTAATCGGTACAGGTATCTGTTTTTCTCCGGCATGCGGAGCAATTCCTGTTTGCGTTCCGGTGTGATTTCGCCATGAGCTTCCAGAAAATCCGCCAGCTCGGCAGGTGCCTGTGCCCCGGAATCCAGGAGTCGTTGCCAGTAGATGCGGGAGCGGGCAAAAATGAGCTGAAGCGGGTTTACGGTTCGGAGCGAGTCCAGGCGGTAATGCTGTGGCTGCTCTGCTTTCGTCGCGGGAGAAAGGAAGGCTTCAACCCCGTCGTATAGCTTCCTTGCCGCGCTCCCCGCCCCGGATTGTTTGTGGTATGCCAAGCCGGACGGAATCGTGGCGGCGCTGCTCATCCACATGCTGTTCAAGTCGTTCAGGGCAATGAGCGCCAGCGCGTCGTGGGTGCTGAGCCGCCGCCTCTGCTGCGGCAGCATATCCATGAACTCTGCGCCGTTGCGCCGCATGTTTTCCTGCAATTTCAGGGCATAGTGATTCTGCTGATACGGCATTCCCAGACGGATGGTATACACGTATGACAAGTCGTTTGCCACGTAGTCGGAGGTCTCGTGCCAGCGGGTGCGGCTGCCGTCCGGTCGTTGAATACGCCACAGCTCCTCGCCCTTGTCCGTTGTTACCTTTTCCGGTTCCCGCCCTGTCAGTTGGGAATAGAGCTGCATTTTCTGCACATTCTGCAGAGTTGTTCTGCGGGTGCTTTGTTCATCCGCTGCGGTGGCCGCTGCAGCCCAGCCGTCCGGTTTCCAATCCATGTCTGCTTCCGGCAGGGCAAATTCTCGCGAAAGGATGGCGGCGTATGCTCCCAGGGGAGAATGCCCGCGCGACAGCATCGTGTGAAAATCCTCCATGTGGGGGATAAGCTCTTGCAACTCTCGCACGGCTGCGGTCAGCCCCAGATACTGGGACTGCATTTCCCGAACTTCCATGGGGACGGAGGCCTTCAGGCGTCCCGTCGACTCTATGTTTTCCACGAGTTGTCGGAGATGGGAGAACGATGCCTTTTTCAGCCAAGGTTCGCGGGTAGTGTTGTAGCGCCGGTTCAGGTAGAAGTTGCTGAAATAGTCTTTCATCTGCTGATTAGCCTGTGCCTGATGCCCGTCCATGGCGCTTTGCAGCACCGCCCGCGCCACCATGCGCGGGATATTGCGCCGGAGTGCCTCTGTGCGCTGCACGGCGCTTTTTCGCCGGAATTGCTGCGCCCGAGGGTATCGATGGTGAAGGTGTTCAGCAGGAAACGGTAGGAAAGCTGTTCCACCCTGTTCACCAGCTCGGAGAGCAGCCCGCGGCGAAGGCGCTCCGCACGGGGCAGGTAATGCCCCTGTTGCTTCAGCTCCGGCGGTAATGACCGCAGGGCAGGGGGGGGCGAGGCGTTCTCCGCAGGTGCGTGTTGCTGCGTGGGCGGGGGTTCAAGCCCTGCTTTGACCAGCCACTCATACATCACCTTCTGAAGCCAGGGTGCTTTGGCGGCCGGAATCTTTTGCTGGGGGACCAGGTGTTCGTATTTTGTGCTGAGTTTTTGCATTTCCTCCGGCTGCGGCGGTGGGAGACTGTCGCCCGTCTGACGACGGAGGTGTGATTTCAGAAGGGCTTGTTCTCCCGGATGCGACAGGAATTGTGCTACGACCCGTTCATTGTCAAAAATATGTAAATCCTTTGTCTGGAGCAGTCGCAGGCTTTTTGCGGCAAAGTCTTCGAGGAATCCTGCCCCTGACCATCGTTTGCTGCTTCGCAGAGCTTCGCGCAGCAATTCTCCCTGCTGTTGCAGGGTAGGGGCTAGCAGAATCCGCTCTTTCATGACCGGGTCTACCCCCCAGTCATCCAGTCGCTGCCCATCACCCAGGATAGTGCGGGGGGAGCGGAAGTGATGCAGGGCTGCCCGTCCGCCGGCGATGAGAACAAAGGGTAGGTTCATGGCCGCCTCGCGGATGTTGGTTTCCAAATCCGTCAGGTTATCGCCATAGCTTGACCAATCGATGTGAGAAGCCGTTTCATCTGCCTGTGCGGCGAGCTCCTGAAGCCCCATTTCCGCAGCCTGTGCGGCTTTCCCCGCCAGCAGCAGGTTGATGTTCTCCTGCGTGAACCAAGCCCCGCTGCGCAGCGCCGAAAGGGTGTACTGCCGCAGCCCTTTACCGATGCTTCCGGCAAATTGGCTGATAGTGCGGCTGATGAGTCGCTGCCCCATGCCGGACATGCCTTTGAAAATGGCCGCCTGAGTAGCACCGGCCAGACATCCGGCAGCGGTTTGGAGCTTTTGACTGCTCTCCGGTGCCCGCTGTCGTGCTTCTGCCACCGATGCTCCTGCGGCTGAAGCTGCCAGCAGGGTCACGCCGGGTACTCCGGAAAAAGCCATGGCAACCCCCGGCACAGCACCAGCCGCATCTACCATCAATTCCTCCGCAAAGGTGGCGTCCTCGTCAAGCCTGATGGGGAGAACCTCCATTTGAGCTACGCGCCGTAATTCCTCGATGATACGGAGCCGCTTATCCTGTTCTTTACTGTACTGGCTCAGCCGGTCCAGCCCGAATTGTTCGCCGATATGGCCGAGCTGGGCTATGGCCGCATTTCCGATGGCCTGGCCTGCATTCAGGCTCATGTTAAACCCGCTGCGAATCATTTGATGCAGCATGGCCACAGGGGTGGATTCCGGCAACGGGCGATGCCCGTTCCGTTGCCATTCCGATTGGGCCACACGATAGAGTACAGCGCGTTCGCCGTCGCTCATGGCTGCCAGTTCATCGACCGCTTCCATAAATTGCGGACTGCTCCACAGGGCGCGAGCCTGTTCTATCGGACCGCGTTCCAGCTGCAGGAAGGTTCGAACGGTATGCTCCAGCGCATCGGCATGCTGCAAGCATTCCTCTCTCGCATTTATTGCTGCTGTGCGCGCCATTTTCCGTATTTCGTCCAGCCTGCCATGATGGATATCCTCCGTCCGGATTTCCGATGCTGTGGAGTGCTGCTGAGAATCGCGCCCCTCCAGCACGCGGAGGTATTCTTCCTCGTAGGTTTTGCGGGCAAGTTCCCGTTCCGGCTCCTCCTGCGTGCGAAGGGAAAGCGCGGTGAAGACCTCCTGCTCGTTACTGTCCACCCCGAGCGAATCTGCCAATTCCCGTCGAATACCGGACCAATCGGCGCTGATTTGCTCACGCGTGGCGTTCAGGTGGTCGGCTGCCCAGGAACGATTGATGGTGCGCAGCAGGCGATAGTCACGCTCTTCCGGGGGCTGCGATTCATCATCGGCTCCTGCTGCCGTCCTGATATCCTGTGGCACAGTGTCGGGGTCAGCCGTCAGGATTCGCTTCCAGTAGGTTCCGCGTTCGGCTTGTTGCCAAGTCATTGGCGGCGTCTGTACCGCAGATATCTGCAAGGGTTTGACCTCTGTGGGTAGGGGTGTTTCCGGAGTGTCAGCAGCCAATTTTTCCGATGTGGCGGGCTGACCGGTTTTCGTCATTGTTGGTTCACTTATTGCATTCATAGAGTAAATGGGATGGTTAATTGGGTTGATAACAAATCCAGGCTTCAGCCTTTGGCCGTACTTTTTCTATCCAGCGCTCCGGCTCTGCCGTGGTCTGCCGGGTAGCGAGCGCCTTCTCCTGCAAACGAGCAAGATGCTGTTGCGCTTCCCTGTCACCGGGGAGGCCGAGCCGCCCGCTCTGATACATATTCCATAGTCGGTGGCTGATGTCGCTGCGTACGGCGGCGGGGATGTCTCGGTTGCGGCGCATCCGCAGCAATAATTGCCGGCGCTCCGTCACCGGGATGGGGGCAGAGAGGATATCCAGTTTCAGCCGGGTTTCCGCATCCTCATCTTCCGGGCATTCGTCGATGCGTCGATTCCAGTCGCAGACAGGCAGGGGAGTCTCGACCCTTTCGCCGATATTCTTGATGGCTCCTACAGCCCGTGCTTTTTCATAGAAGGTTGAGGAGGGTTCCTGTCCGGCTTCCACCGCGGCACTCATTTCGTCTGCGAGGGTACGGCACACTTCCCGAAAGCCTGCTTCTCTGAGCTGCAGCAGCTCCTCCCTGTCTTTCTCTTCCGTCGGTAGTTCGGCTGTTTCCTGCTGCAATTCCTGCAGGGCGTCCGATGCGTTTTGCCGGAACGCCTCTTTCCAACGATTCAGCAGGCTGCGGCTGCGTGCGGCGCGCGTTCGCGTCTCTACCTCCGGCTGCGGCACAAACAATTGCTCTCCGGCTTTGATCCATTGTTCCGCTTCATCGGCTGCCCCGCGTTCCACCGCCTCATCCACCCGTGCCTGCCACCTGTGCCGCGCCAGACCGATGCGCCCCAGTTCGTAATCTCTCTTTGCGGTTGCAGAGGCTTGGGCGTTGTAAACGGTAGCCAGATGGCGACCGGCCTCTCGGGATTCAGGCGGCAGTTCATTGATGGCTTCTGCCAGACGCGATTCGCTGGCCTGTTTCCAGGCGTACTTCCAATCGCGCACATTTTGCATATCGATTTCGGCGCGCGCCTCTTCTTCTATGCTGCGTAGGCGTGCGCTAAATTCGGCCAGATTGCCGGCTGTGGTTATCGTTTCCTGCTGCTCTGCCAAGGTGGCGCTTAGCTGAGCCGCTCCCTCTATCACGCGGCTCAGACGAGTCGCGGGTTCATCTATGGTGGCGATTCCCTGCAGGGGAATCTGCACCCCTCGCCCGGGGTAGGAAAGCATACCCCATTCTCTGATACGTATTGCCATGCTGACAGCTTGCCTCCTTTTCCCTCCAAGGTCAATACTGCCGCAGCCTGTTTTATCTCATGCCCCTCCCCGGAGCAATAGAAAAACGCTGCATCGAGAACCGATGCAGCGTTTGATAAAGTTTTGTTGTACGGATGCTATCAGGGAACCGCTACCCAAATGAGGGAGTCCTGATTGTACTGGGGAACTTCCAAGGTGTTGCCAACATTGCACCCCTCTTTCTTAATCAGATCCAGAATGGATTTTTCATTCGGCGTGGAGAAGTTGGTGCGGAACAGATGATACTTGTTGGCCGGATTGCTGTACTTCAATCCCTCGGAGAGGTCATCGATGAGCAGCAGAACACCGAACTTACCACCGGGAACTTCCGTGACCAACACCTCAATCGGGTAGACATTGCCTTCTTCCACCTCAAACACCTGACCGGCCGTCAGACCACCCAATTCTGTCTCGGAGTTGTTCCAGACGTTAAGACCGTTGACCTTCACGAGTTCGTAGCCCTTGTGGATTTTATCCTTGCCCTCTTTAATCTCTTTCCAGTATGCCGTTGCGTCGTTTTTACCGGCCACGTGGGTGCGGTTAGCGTTTTCTTTGGAGTAGCGGGTGGGGATGTGGTAACCGGCTTCCAGAACCAACTTGCGGTTGAAGCGGACGGCGAGGCATTCGTCACCGGTGCCGATGAAACGGAACTTGCCGCTCTTCGGGGCACGCACCTTGCCGCGATAAATGGCTACCCATGCACCCTCCTTCACCTTGTCGCCCACGCCGTAGGCTTTCGGACCGTATGCAGCTTTACACACCGGCAGGAAGAAGCTGGAAGCATACAGCTTGTTGGGGGATTTGTAGTACTTATTGAGAGATGCTTCCGACCAATTCTTGAGGAAGTTGTTGAGCACATCCATTACCTTGTGCGTGCCGCCGCCGCCGCCGGTAAGGCCGGAGGGAGCACCGCTCTTGGTCTGCTTCAGGTCATAGAAAGTGCCCACCAGAGCAGAGCCGCCGGCAGAACCGGAGCCGAGGCCTTCACCGCCTTCACCCAGACCGTCGCCAAGGCCGTCACCCAGCCCCATGCCCAGGTCCATGGAGACACCCACGTCCATGCTGTCATCCATGGGGATGTCCACTTCTGCCATGGCCACCGGGGCGGCAGAGGTAGACACAATCACCGAGGGAGACACGTCTGTGGAGGGAGAAGATGCCTTGGAGGAAAGCTGCTGC
>JBGVGW010000001.1:0-37626 GCA_045121855.1 Akkermansia sp. | reverse complement strand
GCCAAACGTGTTATCTACAACAAGCGGCAAACCGTGCCTATGTGCAAGTTCTGCTAAAGCATCGATATCGGGAATATCGCTGTTGGGGTTGCCAAGTGTTTCGATGTAGATGGCTCTTGTATTATCCTGAATTGCCGCCTCAACTTCTGCAAGATCATGAATATTCACAAAGCTTGCGGTAATGCCGAAGTTGGGAAGCGTGTGTGCCAGCAGATTGTAGCTGCCGCCGTAGATGGTCTTCTGCGCGACGATGTGCCCCCCGTTCTGCGCCAGCGCCTGTAGTGTGTAGGTGATGGCTGCCGCTCCGGAAGCCAGTGCCAGCGCAGCCACTCCGCCCTCCATGGCCGCCATTCGTTTCTCCAGTACCTCCTGGGTGCTGTTGGTCAGGCGTCCGTAGATGTTTCCGGCATCGCGAAGTTCAAACCGCGCGGCAGCGTGTTCGCAGTCGCGGAATACGTAGGATGTCGTGGCGTATATAGGCACAGCGCGTGCCCCGGTGGCACTGTCGGCCTCTTCCTGCCCCGCATGCAGTTGCAGGGTCTCGAATCGGTATCGGTTCATGTTAATAACTACCTCTTTGGTGGGCGGGTGTACTATAATGCTAATAACCTACCTTGTCAATAGGTAATTAGTATGAACGGCAAAAAAACGGAATGGAAGGGAAGCATTGGAGAATCATGCCGCAGAAGACACTTGAAACAGAGGACTGATATCGGTTAGAATATCAGTATGAAGAAGATAACTGCCCTGTTGAGTTGTGCGGCCATCCTGTTGCTGAGTGGCTGTGCGCGCATTTTTCAGCCGGATGGTTCCGGCAGCATTCCTCGGACGGAGGAGATGGAAACGGAGCTGCGGCGCCATGTATACAAGCTGGCAGAAGATATAGGGGAGCGCAATCACTACCACCAAGAGGCATACGAGCGCGCGGCACAGTATATTGCGGATGAGTTTGAAGCCATGGGCTACACGGTGGACTGGCAGCGCTACCCGATTCCGGAGAAGGAAGAATACATGACAGCCTCCGGCAAGACCGCTGTGAATTTGGAGGTTCGCAAACCGGGGACGGATCCGAACGCACCGTGGCTCGTGGTCGGCGCGCACTATGACACCCGCGTGGGCATGCCACGCTGGAATTGTCACGGCCCCGTGATACCGGCTAAGACCGGCACTCCCGGGGCAAATGACAATGCCTCCGGCATAGCCACCCTGCTGGCGCTGGCCCGGAAGCTGAAGGATGAGCCGACCCGCAATGGCATCATCTTCGTAGCGTATGCGAATGAGGAAGCTCCCTTTTTCCAACAGGATGAAATGGGTTCCCGTCAGCATGCCCGCAAACTCGTGAAAGAGTTGGGCAAAGAGAACATCATGGGGATGATGACCCCGGAGACTCTGGGTGTCTATTCTCCCCGCATGAACAAGAAACGCCGTTCTGCCGTGGCGGGCTCACTCTTCGGGGTGGCAGATCGCTGCGATTTCGTGGCTTTCATGAGCACCAACACCGGGCGGGAATATGCGCGCAAGTGTGCGGATATCTTTGCAGAGAACTGCCGATTCCCGGTGCGGACTATTTGCTTTGCGTATCTGGTGAGGGGGATTGCCTGGTCAGATGACTGGTCATACATGAAAGAGGGTATCCCATCCTTTGCCATCACAGACACGGCCTACATGCGCTGTGATGATTATCACGAGACCAGCGATACGGCAGAGAAGCTCGATTACCGCGAGTTTGCCGAGGTGGTACTGGGACTGGAGCGTATGTTGCTGTCACTGACCGGCGGGAAGCTTCCGCCGGAGCCGACTGCGAGCGGTTCACTGCGTTCGTAAACGCGGACAAGACAGGTGGATGATTCTCAGCAGATGTTTTTTTCTTGCTGGGCAGGGCAGAATCTGTTAGGATGCGTGGGTATGATACGTACCGGCATTTGTTCTTTTCTACTCTGTGGGTTGCTGGGATTGCCTATGCTAGCAACGGCTGCACCCGAAATCTCTTCCGTGGAACTGCATGACCCGGGGGTCTATCCGGTATTTCGCCGCGCCCCCATCAGCCCGGCTTTTGCCATCAAATTGCTGTGCGATGGTACGGGGAGTTTACCCGTGCCGGAGAAGATTGCTATCAAAATATCCGATCCCAAGGCAGTAGAGGTGGTGCGCCTGCGTCTGGGGGATGAGAAAGGCCTCAAGTTTGCGGATGATGTGGTGCTGGCAGAGGGTAAACCCTCCGGCGAGGGGGTGGTGCTCAAGCGGATGAAGGGCGAGATGCCCGATGCCTCTGCGGAGAATTGGCTCTGGGTGGATGTGCAGCTGAGCAAGAAGGCAACCATCGGCGGCCTGCTGACCTTCTCCGACGTGGTCGTGACGGCCAAGGGTAAGAAAACCAAACTGGAGGGAGACATTACCCAGCGCATGGGCTACATGGTAGCCGTGCCCGGTGAGACGGTGGGAAATCAGACGGAGGGCGAAGACCGCGCCTGCAAGGCATTCCGAATCCCGGGACTCATCCGCAGCAAAAAGGGGACTCTCATCGGGTGTTTTGATGCTCGCTATACGCATGAGGGCGACCTCTGTGCAGATATTGATGTGGCGGTGGTGCGTTCAGAGGACGGCGGCCAGACCTGGACCGCCCCGGCAGTGGGTATGGACTCCGGCCCCGGCGGTAACAACGGCTGCGGAGACCCCTGCATTCTGGAGGATAAGAAAGGCCGCATCTGGATGCAGGCGCTGGCCTGCCACTTCGGCGGCGGCGCCAGTCTGAACGTGTCCAAGACCGGCCTGGACCCCGCCACTACAGGTCAGTGGGAAATGGTATACAGCGATAATGACGGCAAGAGCTGGAGCAAAGAGCATGTCAACCCCACGAAGGAAATCAAGAAGCCGGAGTGGACCACGATTCTGGCCGGTCCCGGAAACGGTATCACCCTGAAGGACGGCACCATCGTATTCCCTGCTCAGATATGGCAGAACGGTGCCAGCCCCCGCTGCATGAGCACCATTTGCTATTCCAAGGATGGCGGAAAGAGCTGGAAATACGGCAACGGCGTGCCGCATTCCACCTCCGAATGCCAGGTGGTGGAGCTCAACGACGGCTCCATCATGATTAACTGCCGCAATGAGGCGCGCCAGGGAAATCGCATCGTCTATGTGACCAAAGACATGGGAGAGACATGGGAGCCGCATGCGACCAACAACAACACCCTGCGCGAGCCCACCTGCCAGGGCTCCATAATTCGCTTCAAGACGAAGAAGCAGGATTTGCTGCTCTTCTCCAACCCCAATTCAGGCTCCCGTAACACCATGAGCATCCGCTATTCCGAGGATGACGGTAATACCTGGAGCGAGGGCTACCTCTACGACACCCGCCAGTGCATGGGCTACTCCAGTCTGGTGATGGTGAACCCGACCACCGTGGGGGTGTTCTACGAGACAAGCCACAGCCTGCCCGGTCGCGGTGAACGCGGTATCAGCTTCCTGAGCTTCCCGCTGGAGAGCATCCTCACCGGCGAGAATCTCCCCGTTGGCAAGGGTAAGAAAGCATCCAAGGATGCGGATGATGAACCCGCTGCTGATGATAAGCCCGAGACCTCAAAGAAAAAAGGAAAAAAGAAAAAAGGGAAGAAAAAGAGCAAAAAAGCTGCTGAGGAAGCCTGAAATGGCAGGTTTTGCTTGACTTTGCCCCTGAAATGGTGTACATAAGCCGCTCACTTAACCCAATATTACTGAGTTATGGCTAACATGAAAGTTATTCTCGCTACGAAAATCGACGGTCTGGGCTGTGAAGCCGACCTCGTTACCGTGAAGGCTGGTTACGGCCGCAACTACCTGATTCCCCAGGGTCTTGCGTTCGAGGCTACTCCCGCCAACCAGCGTTTCATCAACATGCTCCAGAAGAAGCGCGCTGAGCGCGAGGCCGCAGAGCTGGCCAACTTCCAGGAGATTGCTGCCAAGATTGCTGCCGTCACGGTGAACCTCACTCTGGAGGCCGGCGAGAATGGCAAGGTGTTCGGCGCCATCACCAACCAGCAGATTACCGAAGGTCTGGCTGCTCTCGGCATCGAGATCGACCGTCACTCCATCGAGCTGGAGAAGCCCCTCAAGAAGTCCGGCACGTACGAGGTTGCTGCCAAGCTTCACGCTCAGGTCACCGCTACCGTCAAGGTGGTGCTTGTGGTCAAGGGCGAGAAGGTCGAGGAGGCTCCCGCCGCCACCGAGGAGGCTTAATTGCCCCCCTTCCATATTTTCTACAAAAAAGGCTGTTCCGAAAGGAACAGCCTTTTTTGCCGCGTCGGATAGGGTCAGGGTTTTGAGCCTCCTGCGCCGGCTTGGGCAGCCTGCTGCAGCATCTGCATGATGGTGCGGTGTTTTTGTACGTATTCCGGCCTGCTGTCCGGCTTGGACTGTTCCTCTTTCATGTGCCTTTCAGCCATTTGCACCGGGGTCACTCCGTTCTTGTTGGCCAGTGTGGGGTCTGCCCCGTATTTCAACAGGCATTCCACTAATGCAACATTTGCATTGTGAATGGAGAAAAAAAGAGGCGTTTCCTCATCTCCTATACGGAAAATTTGGTAATAGTAACTTTTGGGATCCACCGGCCCGGCTATTTCATAGATGTTGCCTTTCATGTTGGGGTCGGCTCCTGCTTTACAGAAGATTTCGACCATTTCGGGCGACCCGCTCTTGACGGCTATCATCAGCGGGGAGCGGCCGGCAGAGTCATGTGTGCTGAAAACAGCACCATGTTTAATCATGAACTTCGCAATTTCTCGGAAGGGTAACCGATAGTTAGGGTCTCCTTTTTTGGGCCGCTTTTTGGATGGAGGTATCGTAGCCTCCATCATAGCCGCCAATCCTGCTGAATCCCAGGCGGATCTGTAATTCCCCTCCAAATCGCCACCGGCAGCCAGCAGCAACTTGGCTATCTTCAGGTTAGCGTGGTTGCCGTCCAGTGCCGCAGAAAGGGTGTTACGTCCCACTTCTGCGTAGTTGGGATCTGCACCTTCCGCCAGTAATTGCCGTGTCAATTTCTCCTGTGTGCTGGCCAGTTCCTCGCCATAGAGATTTTTAATACTCGGATGCGTTTTTCTCAGCACCTGAAAAAGCTCTTTGCCTTTTGCCTGAATGATTTCCTGGCTGAACTTGGGAGTCAGTTTGCGCCCGGGTTTAAGTTTGGCCTTTTTTCGCCAGGGTTGCGTGGCAATTTCATTATAAACCGGTTTGCCCAGTTGGTGGGCGCCCATCAGCCATTTGCGGGCTTTGTCAGCATTTTTTTCTACGCCGTCACCATCGCGGTAGGCCTCGTAGAGCCGGTAGCAAGCTTCGGCATCCTTGTCGGTTCGTTCGTAGAGGGCTTTGAATTCCGCTTCTGTCATTCCGAAAACGCCGGAGACGCTGAGCAGCAGTGCAAGTAAGGTAGTTTTGTTTATCATGGTAGTATGTGGTTAATACTCTGTCAGTATACACGGATTAGCGCCCACATCAAGAAAAAAAGCCGGAATGATTCAGATGAATCATTCCGGCTTGGGAAAAAGGACAGTAGGCGTTAATCAGTCTTCTTCGGCCATTTTGCCGTCTACATCCAGCACGCGCTTAACCTTGGCGCCCAGCAACATGAGCTTCTCATCCAGCATCTCATAGCCGCGGTCAATGTGGTAGAGACGGTGAATTTCCGTGGTGCCTTCGGCGGCGAGAGCTGCCAGCACCAGCGCGGCAGAGGCGCGGAGGTCGCTGGCCATAACCGGGGCGCCGGAGAGTCCCTCCACGCCGGTGATGATGGCGGTGCCGTTGTCTACTTTGATATTGGCACCCATGCGCTTGAGCTCGGAGCAGTGCATAAAGCGCTGCGGGAAGATGGTATCGCGCACCACACTGATGCCGGGTGTGAGGGCAAAGAGAGCCGTCATCTGAGCCTGCATATCCGTGGGATAGCCCGGATAGGGAGCGGTGAGAATCTTGCCGCTGCGGGGGCGCTCGCCGGGCTTCACAAAGACGCTTGTGCCCTCTTCATCGAATTCGACCACGTGGCCGCACTCCACCAGCAGGTCGGCCATAGCCTGGATGTGTTTGCGGCAGACGCGGTTGATTTGCAGACCATCGCTCACCATGGCGGCGGCCACCATGAAGGTGCCGGCCTCGATTCGGTCGGGAATGACGGTGTGCTCACAGCCGTGCAGCTTCTCCACACCGTGAATGGTGATGGTGCGGGACCCGGCGCCCTCAATGCGGGCACCCATCTTGTTGAGGAAGTTGGCCAAATCCACCACTTCCGGTTCGCGGGCGGCGGATTCGATGACGGTGGTGCCCTTGGCCAGCACGGCTGCCATCATCAGATTGTCCGTTCCCAGCACAGTGGGACCGGAATCGCCGCGCATGTCGACCGTGGTGCCGATGAGGCCGTTCGGGGCTTCCATGACCAGATTGCCGCCCTTCACGCGAACGCGGGCACCCAATGCCTGAATGGCGCGCACGTGCAAATCAACCGGGCGGTCGCCAATCACGCAGCCGCCGGGCAGCGGCAGGGTGCAGCGGTGCATGCGGGCCATGATGGGCCCCAGCAGGCAGATGGAGGCTCGCATCTTGCGCACCTGGTCATAGGAGGCGCTGGAGGAGATACCATCGGGGGATTCGATGCGGACAGTACCGCTGGAGCGTTCAACGGAGGCACCCAGCTGGCTGAGAATCTGAATCATGTAGTTGGTGTCGGAAACATCCGGCACGCGGGAAATGCGGACGGGTTCATCCGTCAGGATGGAGGCAGCCAGAATGGGGAGAGAAGCATTTTTGGAACCGCTGATATTCACGGTGCCGCTGAGCTTATAGCCACCTTCTACAATGAGTTTGTCCATGGAGATAAGAAAATGATGTTTGGTGTAACAGCTGGAGTGTACCATACCCCGCCCCTATCATGCAAGTGAAAAGGGAAAACAAGGTCTTTTTTTTCTGTTCGGAGAGCGCAAAACGGCAAAAATTGGTGTTCTCTGAGCATGAGCAAAATTCGGCCGACACATAAGCCCATGGAAAGTAAAAATGTTGACATATCAGCATCGTGTGTGATATAAGGATGCAGTGGTGAGGAGTTGGAAACCGTGCCGGTATTTCATCTCAACCGAACTTGCGTTTTTTTCGATATGAAACTCACTTTGCCTGTTTGTTTACGTAAAGCCTTGCTTGCGCATCTTGCACTTGGTGCAGCGTTTGTTTTTTCTGCTCCTGCGGAAGCAGTGAGTGATAAAGAGGTAACTAAAGATGTTACAGAAAGTTCACAGGCAACCTACTACGATGTAACGGTGTCCCCCGGTGTTTTGTGGACGGTCGGTGGTGGTGTGAACGTTTCAGCTGATGTTGTCGCAGCAGAGGAAGGTGCCGTTCTTTTGGAATCGGGCGCTCAGCTCAATGTGTATGAGTCTGCCGCTATCGGCTCGCTGATTCTCGGTAGTGGTGCGAAGCTTTCTTCCCCGGGTGGTTATGCCGATTTTAGTTTGGGGAACATCGTGCTGGATACGCTCGTTGACTACGCCGAAATTTCAGGGAGAATAATTACCCTGAATGGGTCGGTGAGCACGCTTCAGCCGGGTGAAAACTCGGATGCCCCCGTTTCAATTTTGTGTTTTCAGGGAACACTATCGCTTGATGGTCTGACAAGTATCGCCCCGTCTGCCAAAATCCTAATAAAGACGAATAGTGATTTGAGCGTTCAGCAGGATGTTTGTCTGAATAGTGCTCAATTTGAGGTTCTTGGCTCGTACTTGTATCGGAATGAACTGAATGCCACGTTGACTCTGGCCGGTTATAGTGGTTTGGACCTGGGCAAGGTCTACGGTGAAAACGGCACTCTGGTAGTGGGTGTGGATGAAGAAGGCGGGGCTTCTTCCATAACCAGCAGTGAATCTTTCGCCTCTGCATTGCAGATTGCAACAAATAGTTCTGCCGATTTCAAATCCACCACACTAACCGGCGACTCTTTCCTGTATGGCTCTCTGGAAACGACGGATTTAGCGCTGAATGAAGGTGTTACCCTGAGCGGTACCGGGAAGCTCAGCGTAACCGGCACCACCTCCATGGCGGATAATGCCAAAATCTCTCTGGCTGATAACCTGAATCTGAGCCTGGGAGCAGTAACAGGCAGCGGTACGCTGGTGCTGGGTAATGGTACAGATACTGCTGATACGGCAGCTGAGGCATCATCATTTACCGGGATGCTGGATATTAAGAGTGATGCACAGCTGACGGTCGATGGCGAAACTTTGCTTGCCGGAAAGTCCACCTCATACGGATGTCTTACAACAGACAGTCTCGCTCTCCTCGAAGGTGCTCTATTTGATATCTACGACGCCGGAAAACTCAGTGCGCCGCTTATCCTGACTCTGAATAGTAATGCGCAGCTGAATTTCCACAGCACCAATCTTGCAGACTTCCTGAATTCGAAGTCCATGGGAGAGAAGAGTATTACCCTGGAGTCCGGTTCCATTCTATACGGTCAGGGAGATTTGGTGGTGAATGATGACGTTCGCGGCCTGTTTGCCAAGTTCGAAGGTTGTCTGAGCGTATCCGGCAAGCTTACCTATGTGTCGGATGAGAACGATAGTGCGATTGTGGCCGCCGGTATTGTGGAAACAGCCATTTATTCTGCCGCAATAGCCGGAACAGCAGCGGCTGTTGTGGTAATCGTGGAAGCCTCAGAAGCAATAGTGGTAACAACCGAGTCTGCCAGTCTCGCAAGCAGTCTGACCCTGGAGACCAAAAAAGGAATCACTATAGAAGACAGCGACATAAGAACCAAGAAAAAGAAAGACCGTGATGATGATAAAGATATCACCATCCGGGGACCGGAAATCGTTGTTAAAAACAGTAAACTGATAGCGGAGGGAAGTGTAACGCTTGAATGTTTTACCAACGATTTAACCGATAAATTCATCCTTATCGACAATAAATCTGTTATTGAGGCGGAGAAAAAGACCGTCAGCATGACGAGCGGGGATATCACGATACGGAATAACTCTGAGGTTTCCGGCCCGAAAGTTGAGATTGAAGCGAATAAGCTGTCGATTACCGGCGGGGCAAAGGTGACCTCCCGCAGCAAATCCGAACTGACCATCAATGACTCCACCACGGTAGACGCAGCAACGTTGTCATTGAACGGCCTGTCGGATGGTAGTTCTCTGGGCTCGTTGGTAGGCAGTAATAATGCTTCCATTGCCTTGCAAAGTGGCTCATCTTCAAACCATAAGGTGAGTGCAGATTCGATTTCGCTCAACGGGTCATCCCTCAATCTTTCAGATTTGACCATGGAGGTGAAAGAGGACACTACCCTGGAAAGTGAGTCTGCATTGAGCCTGGAAAATACCACCCTCAAGGGGGATTCGCTTAAGGTGGGTGACGGCTCTGTGTTGAAGGGGTCCAACAGCAGCCTCAGTATGAACTCCATTGAGGTGAAGCGGGGTGGTGTTCTGGAAGGCGTAAGCTGTTCTGTGGGAAGCGGCTGCTCGTTCACCAATGATGGTACCATGGACTCTGCTCTTACCATCAATGGTGGTGAGGTGAGCGGCTCCGGTACGTTCAGCAATCTGATTCTGAACAGCGGTAAGCTTGTGGTCGGCAATTCTCCCGGCCTGCAGACCTATACCGGAGATTTGGAGCTGTACGGCGGTGAAGTGATATTCTCCGTGGCGGGATTTGCTGAACCTGCCTCCGCTGCTGATTGTAGCTGGGATGATTCGGTGTATTCTTCCATTGATATGTCGGGAGCTTCGTTCTTATTCAATGAGAATGCGGGAATCACGCTGAGTATTGGCGGTGAGGCGTTGCAGTTGTTCGAAAATGCCCATTCTGTCACGGATACCATCGAACTTGTTCTGATGCAGAATGTGGGGAATGCAATCACTCTTGATCTTGCGCTTCTGGCTGATATCACGCAACTGGTTGTTACGTCTGAGAGCGCCGGTTATAGTGATTCACCATTCAGCGCCGGCAGCAGCTTGGCAGGTTATTATCAGTCGATAGATTATAAAATCAATGGTAACAATGTGGTGTTGAGCGTGCGTCTTGTGCCTGAGCCCACCACTGCCACGCTCAGCCTGCTGGCTCTTGCCGGTTTGGCTGCTCGCCGCCGCCGCAGGTAAAGTCGTGCACTTTGTCGGTCGTCTGTACAGTCTCCGATTCTCTCCGGCGCGTTATTGGCGCCGGGGGGGGTGGGGTGTCACGAGTTTTTTATATAGTGTGACAGAGATACACTAGAAGGACAATGAAAGTGTGATTTTCGGCTCAGGAAGAGGCTGCGGATTAGTAGCCCTTGTTGAAGCGGGTCACCTCGCGCTGGGCTTCGCGTAGTTCAACGCGTGCCTTGAGGTCGTAGCGCTGGTCGCGGTGGGTTTTACCGCGGCCGATGCCGAGCTCGGCTTTCACCTTGCCGTTTTTCCAGTAGAGACGCAGCAGGGGCAGGGCAAATCCCTTCTGAGCCTGCTGGATTTCCAGTTTGAGGATTTCGCGCTTGTGCATCAGCAGGCGGCGCGGCCGTTTTGCTTCGTGCTGGAACCACTTGCCGGCGGTTTCCCAGGGCTGGACATCGCAGCCGTAGAGGAAAAGCTGCCCTTTTTCCACGCGGGCGAAAGAGTCAGCGATGTTGACCCGCCCCTCGCGGATGGATTTGACCTCTGTGCCGCGCAGCTCGATGCCGCACTCATGCTTGCCGAGGATTTCGTAATCCCGGCCTGCTTTCTTGTTGCTGGCTATCAGGTTGTTCTGCGGTGCGGGCTTCTTGGCCATGTGTGTGGTGGGGCTGGTTAAAGTGACGGCCCGACTCCGATGATTCGGAGAGCCGGGCCGTGTAGAAAAATTACCCGGTCTGAATTACAGGGTGAGGGTGGTCTCGATGACGGGGGGCTCACCGGCCTCTGCGGCCAGAGCCTCGAAGGGGTCAACGTCGTCATTGGCAGCACGGGCGGCGGCCAGTTCCTCGTCTGTCTGCTCGCGCCAGACAATCTTACCCTCAATGATTTCGGTCAGTGCGATATCGCCGCACTGCATTTCCGGCGTGGTGACCACGTAGGGATCAGCGCCGTGGTTGAGCTGCTGCACGCGCTTGGACACGATGTTGACCAGCAGCTGGTTATCGCCTACGATTTCAACGGCTTTTTCGATGAGTTCGACTTTCATGGGGAAAATGATGGTGACACTCCGCACCCTTTGTGCGGTTGGTGAGTATATCATGCAACGAACGTGTTTGCAAGCCCATAATCGTAAAAAATCAGTAACATGGGCATCTTTTTGCGCGTTTCAGCATGCGGCAAGTGCTTCCTGCAGGTGGTCGATGACCTGCCCGGCGCGGATGGCGGGGGGATAGCCCGCAGCTGTCAGGGCTGCCTCTGCGGCGCGGCCGCAGGCGTAAGCTCCCAGTGCAGCGGCGCGGAGGGGGGATAGCCCTTGGGCTGCGAGGGCACCGATAGTGCCTGCCAGCACATCTCCCTGTCCACCATTGGCCATGAAGGGGCCGCCGGTGGTGTTGTAGTAGCAGTTGTTCCTGTCGGCTATGATGCTGCGCGCGCCTTTCAGCAGGAGGGTGCAGGGGCTTGATTCCAAGAAGCACCGCACGATGTCGCGGCGACGCCCGTCGACAGCGAGCAGACGCTTCATTTCGCCCGGATGGGGGGTGAGGATGTGGTTGCTGCGGAATGTCCAGCCCCTTTCGGCGGCGGTGTTGAGCGCATCTGCGTCCAGCACCACGGGGCATGTTGCGTGGTTGATGAGTTGCTGTAAATTCGCGGCGCGGTCTTTGTTCTGATGGCCGATGCCGGGGCCGATGACCCAGGCCTGCACCGACTGTGCCGCCAGCATGACGGACGGCAGCAGGGGGGATACCATCACCTCCGGTGTGACTCGTGCAGCCAGCAAATCATAGACCTCCTCCGGGCAGTAGAGGTTCACGAGCCCGGCTCCGGCGGCTACGGCGGCTTCGGCACACAACTGCGCCGCGCCAATCATCCCCTTGCTGCCGGCGATGATGCCGACGCGACCCGCGCGGTTCTTGAAATGGGAGTAGGGGCGGCGGGGCTGCCACTCGCGAGTGAGCTCGGGGCAGAGCACCTGCGCTGCGGAGCAGGGGGTGAGCTCCACCTCCGGCAGGGGGATGCAGAGCAGGCGTCCCACGGCGTCCTCTGCTCCGTCCGTGAGCATGCCGGGTTTCACACAGCCGATAGCGGCTGTGATATCGGCCATCACCACATGTGCTCCGCCCCGGCCGGTGTCGGCATTCAATCCGGTTGGTATATCAATGGATAACAGCAGGCTGCGGGGAGATTCGGCCCGCAGGGCGTTCATCTCGCGCACGAGTTCGGTGTAGACGGGGCGCAGCTCGCCGCGGGCACCGCTGCCCAGCAGTCCGTCGATAATCAGCAGCCCCGGTTGAGGGGCAGGACGCTCCGTATCGAGCGGTGCGGTGATGCGGAATAGCTCGCAGCGGGAATCTGCGGAAAGTTCCTCCGGCTCGCAGACGGCGCGCAGCGTGACCGGACTGCCGAAGCGGGCGGCAAAACCCAGGGCATCCCCGGCATTATTTCCCCGCCCGGCATAGACAACAATCCGCTGCGGTTTTAGTGCGGCGGTGAGCGGTTCGCGTTGCCAAGCCTGCCACAGCCGCTCAATGACAGCATCCATCAGCTCGCCGGAAGTAACGGAACCTCCGGCGAAGAGTTCTTGCTCTGCTTTGCGAATTTCATCTGCAGCGGCTATCAGCATGGCGGTAAAAGGTTAGCGGACGGTGACCCAAGTGCGGGTTGCTGAGGGGGCGAGGATGCGGGCGATATAGCCGTTCATGGCCTGCGGCGTGATGGCCTTGAGCATGTCGGGCAAGCGGTCATTATAGTCTGCACCGAGCCCCAGCAGGGTGTTAACAGCCATGGCTGAGCATTGCTTGCCACAGGATTGGAGGGCTAGAAGCCGCCCGGTCAGCGCGGCAGAGCGGCTGCGTTCCAACGCGTCCTCCGGCATCCCGTTTTCGGACAGGCTGCAGAGGATTTCCGTGAGGGCGGTGCGGGCTTCCTCCACCTGTTCCGGGGCGGTGCCCAGGTAGAAGTACAGACAACCGGTATCAAGTCCCAGCAGGGATGCTGATGCCGCGTAGTAGGCCAGTCCGCGGCGTTCGCGGATTTCGGAGAAAATCGGGCCGGACATATCGCGGCACCATTCCTCAAAAAGTGTTTGCAGGGGCACATCATCGTCCGTGGCGGTAAGCGCAGGCAGGGCAACAACCAGCACAGCCTGCTCCTTGTCGGCATGGAGAGTCTCATCCCCGGGCTTCTGGGGCGGGGTCTGTGTGCCGAGCGCCGGGACTCCGGCAGGCATGGAGCCGAAGAGCTGTTCTGCCAGCTGTACCACGGCTTCCGGGTCAATATCCCCCGCTACGGCCAGCACGGCATTGCTGCCGCACATCAGGCGCGCATGATGCGCAGCCAGCACGCTGCGGTTCAGGGAGCTGATGCTCTCCACCGTGCCGTCGCGATGGTTGCCGTAGGAGACGCTGCCGAAACACAGACTGCGGATGCGACGGAAGGCCAGGGCAGCCGGATCCTCCTCTGAATCCAGCACGTCGGCTATCATGGCTTTCTTCTCTGTCTCGATGGCCTCTGTCGGCAGGGCCGGACGCAGGGCGGCATCTGCCAGCAGTTCCAGCAGGGCAGGCAGGTCGTTCCGGAGACAGCGACCACTGAGGCTCAGGGTGTTATTTCCGGTATTGCCGGAGATGGAAGCCCCCAGGTTTTCCACCTCGTCGGCCCATTGCGCGGCGCTGCGGGTGGCGGTGCCTTTCAGCAGGCATTCGGAGAGCAGGCTGTTGATGCCGGCGGTCTGCTCCGTTTCTGTGGGGCTGCCGGCACGCACCGCCAGCGTGGCGTGTGCCATGGGTACTCTGCGGTCGATTCGGGTGACGATGCGCAGCCCGTTGGCGAGTTCTTGGACAACCGGGGCATCGCCGATACCGATGGCGCTTTCCTCTGCCTGCGGCGGGTTGGTACCGATGGGGTCGACACTCACTTCCGTCAGCCGCTCCGGGCGCAGGTAGGTGGCGGCAGCACGAGCCAAATCGTCAGCTGTCACCTGTTCCAGCGCAGCATCCCATTCCTCCATGCAATTCAGATTGCGGTTCAGATGCCAGGACATGCCGATTGTGCCCGCCAGCCCCTGTACTGTGGACAGGGTGCGCAGTCGCGCCACTTTCATTTGGCGGCGGGTGCGCAGCCGCGCTTCCTCAAAGTCGGCTTCCGGCAGCGTGCGGAGGTAGTCCAGCATGGCATCGCGCAGGGTATCGCGGTCGGTGCGCTCCACATCGGCCTCCAGCACCATGGCGCCTTCGCCCTCGCGGTTCGGCACCATCATCACGCTCACATCGTGCGCCAGCCCCTCCTCATCGTGAAACTTCTTGTAGAGCCAGGCGCTGCGCCCCTCTCCCAGGATGGAACCCAGGATGCTGATGGCGGCGGCATCCGGGTGGTTGGAATGCGGCACTCGCCAGGCCAGCATCAGCGTGGAGGTCGGTTGGGCAAACTCCCGCCGGTGCAGGCGTGGCCCCCACTGGCGAGCCTCTGCTGTGTACGGGCGCGGCGGCAACGGGGTGGCGGGCAGGTGTCCCGCCTCTTCCTCCACAGCTTGGAAAAACGCCTCTGCCGGCACATCTCCCGCGGCGCAGATGAACACATTACCGGGTACATAGCGGCGTTTGTGGCTGTTCACCATGTCGCTGTGGCTCAGACGGTCGAATGCTTCCGGCTCTCCGATGACGGGCAAGCGGCGCGGGTGGCTTTTGAAGAGGGTCGTGATGAGCGCGCGGTAGGAGGCGTCCTGCGGGTCATCATTATACATGGCCATTTCGCGGCGGATGACATCGCGTTCGCGCTCAAACTCCTCCTCCGGGAAGGTGGGGTGGAACACCAGCTGCGCCAGCAGGTGCAGGAACTCTCGCCAGTGCTCTGCCGGGCCGTCGATGTGGTACACGGTGCGGTCGGTGCTGGTGTAGGCGTTCCAGCTGCCGCCCAGCGCGGGCACGCGTTCATTGAGCTCCTGTCCGCTGAACTCCTCCGTCCCCTTGAACACCATGTGCTCAATCAGATGCGATATGCCCGCCCCGGCATGCTCTTCCTCGTGTATCGAGCCGCTTTCCACCCAGAACTGGAGCGATACCAGCGGCAGGTTCCGCTGTGCGGCCACCATGGCTGTCAATCCGTTCGGGCATACATGTACCTCGTGCTGCATAGTCTGTATTATGCCACATCTTTCCCCGCCCAGACAACGCAGAATCGTGAATTCTCACCCTTTTTTCATTAAATTCCCGAAATTCGGGAGTAGTATTCCCGAATTTCGGGAATGGTGACAGATGCCCGGGTACAAAAAGTCCCCCCTCCGCATGGAGAATGCAGGAGGGGGCTGGGGAATGGTCTTATTTGCCAATCCGTTTATTGGATAGCGGCGAGAGCCTGCTTGAGGTCATCGATGATGTCCTCAGCATCCTCGATACCCACGGAGAAGCGAATGAGGTCGGGCTTCACGCCGGCTTCGATGAGCTGCTCATCGGAGAGCTGGCGGTGGGTGTGACTGGCGGGATGCAGCACACAGGTGCGGGCATCGGCCACGTGGGTCACGATGGAGGCGAGCTTCAGGCTGTCCATGAACTTGATGGCGCGCTCGCGACCGCCCTTGATGCCGAAGGTGACCACGCCGCAGGTGCGGCCGCCGTCGAACTGCTTCTGCGCCAGCGCGTAGTATTTGTTGGAGGGAAGCCCGGCGTAGTTAATCCAGGCCACATCCGGCTGGGTTTCCAGGAACTCGGCCACCTTCTGGGCGTTTTCGCAGTGGCGGGGCACACGCAGGTGAAGCGTTTCCAGCCCCAGATTGAGCAGGAAAGCATTCATGGGCGAGGGGATGGAACCCAGGTCGCGCATGAGCTGGACGGTGCATTTGGTGATGTAGGCGCCGGCGCCGAAGGCATCGGTGTACACCAGACCGTGGTAGGAATCATCCGGCTGAGTCAGCCCGGGGAACTTGTCTGCGTTGGCATTCCAATCGAACTTGCCGCTGTCCACAATCACGCCGCCCACCTGGGTGGCATGGCCGTCCATGTACTTGGTGGTGGAGTGCATGACGATATCGGCGCCGTGCTCAAAGGGACGGCAGTTCATGGGCGTGGCGAAGGTGTTGTCCACAATCAGCGGCACACCGTTCTTGTGGGCGATGTCGGCCATCTTGCGGATGTCGAGCACCTGCAGAGAGGGGTTGGAAATCGTCTCGGAGAATACGCACTTCGTGTTGGGACGGAAGGCTTTCTGAATTTCCTCCTCCGGGGCATCCTGGTCAACGAACGTGACCTCGATACCCAGCTTTTTGAAGGTGACGGCAAAGAGGTTGAACGTGCCGCCGTAGATAGCGGAGGTGGAGATGAAGTGGTCACCGGCCTCGCAGATATTGAAGATGGAGTAGAACGAGGCAGCCTGACCGGAGGAGGTCAGAATGGCAGCCACGCCGCCCTCCAGCTCGGCAATCTTCTTTGCCACGCATTCGTTGGTGGGGTTCTGCAAGCGGGTGTAGAAGAATCCGGCTTCCTCCAAGTCGAACAGACGTGCCATCTGCTCGCTCGTCTCGTACTTGAAGGTGGTGGACTGGTAAATCGGCAGCACACGCGGCTCGCCCTTCTTCGGGTTCCAGCCGCTCTGAACGCAAATGGTGGAGGTTTTCATCGTGTGCCCAGCATAGCATATCATCCCCCCGCCCGCAAGCATTATGCCCGGCTTATCGGGGGTATGCCTGAGAAAATCCATCCGGGCAAAAAGTAAGGGGCGAGGTCTGCCCGCAATATCCGCTGTCCCGTCTATCGCATTATATATGCGATAAACCTTTTTATATTGATAGTTCTACAGGTAAGGAAGGACAAAACCGATTCGCTTTTTTGGCTTTTTTATCTTCCGGGTATTTGTTCCTGACTGAATGACAATTTTTTTTGCTTGCCATCGCATGTGTAATGCGATACCATCCCTGATGGGGATGGGCGCTGCCTGTTCTCTTTCTCTCTTCTGTTAACTCTACTTTAGTGCTTTATGAAAAAGATAGCGATGGCAATGCTGGCCTTTTGCGGGCTGGCCGGGGCAGCCGGAGTGCCGGATGGCTACACGCTGGTCATGGGCGATGAATTCAACAGCGGTTCCCTCAACACGGATAATTGGGGGAAGTTTGATTACAATTCGGCCACGTCCAACTGGGTGCAGTTCATGTCCCGGGACGATGATATGTATGTGTGTGATACCGAGGCCGGTACCTTGAATCTGAAAGCCCGCTATGGGGATTACTCATCGCAGTGGAAGAGTTTGCAGGGAGACCCCTATGCAGAAGGTAAGACTTTTGCAGCGGGTGCTATCTATTCGAAGCTGGAGTTCCAGTACGGCTATGTGGAGGTTCGTGCGCGCATGGATTCTGCCTGGGGGCTCTGGCCGGCTATCTGGCTGTATACCACGGATGGCAGCAAGGGGGGCGAAATTGATATGCTGGAGCATCTGAACTATTCCGGTTCTTATTATATCACCACCCACGGCAATAATTCATACCATACAACGTGTGTCAGCTATGGGGGCACCCGTGCCGATTGGCATACCTATGGCATGCTGTGGGAGAAGAACTGCATCACCATGTATCTGGATGGACAGCAGGTGGTACAGTGGACCGGGCTCCCGGCTCATGACATAGAAGGAAATATGTTCCGCCTACGCCTGACGCAGCAGATTGGCGGTGATTGGGTGGGGTATTCGGCGAATGCCATGATGAGTACCCCCGGGATTCAGAACAACATTAATAATAATTATGATGACGACGGTAATCTCATTGATTCCAACGGCAAGGATTATGAGATTGATTATGTGCGCATTTACCAGAAGACGGAGGAGCCTGCCATGTTGATGGCTTCACCGATGATGCTGCGCGGTAAAGCTGTGGTCACTATTCCGGAGCCTGCTACGGCCACGCTCAGTCTGTTGGCCTTGGCGTCTCTGGCTGTTCGTCGTCGTCGTCAATAAACAACTTTCCTTACTCGTTATGAAAAAAATACTTAGTTTTTTGATGTGCCTTGCCGGGGTATCGCAGGCTGCCTTTGTCTGGATCGGCGGGGAGATTACGACCTCTGCCTGGGATAACCAGTATAACTGGGCTATCACCGGCAATACCTCATTTGGTGGCAATGATGGACACTGGGGGAGTAAAGGCCCCGGTACGCCCGGTTCGGAAAAATGGGATACCATTACGCTGAATAAAGCTGCCGGCAGAATCGATGCGCTGGAGGGTTGGGCCATCAAGTTGCGCCTTACCAGTTCGACGCTGACGGTTGACAAAGTGAAGAAATTTCAGGTTGAAAATGACGTGATGCAGTTGGATATCGATTCTGCCTCAGTTCTGACGTTTCTGAGTTATCCGGATGCAAATAACGGCGGTGGAAACGATGGTGGGCTCGCCACCATCAACTGTGAAGGGACGTTCAACTTGGCCTATACAAAAAATCAGGGTGGCGACGGCTTTGCTGCCAATCTGGGAAAAACAGGCATTATGAATCTGACCTCTTCAAGCGGTACGGCCTACACGGCAAAGATTCAGTCTCTGAAAGCAACCTTGGAAACGGATGCCATCAGAGGTAAGCGTAGCCTGATTACTCTGGGAGACAACATGAGCTTTGACTCAACCGAAACCTCCATCACCGTCACCGCAGCTAATAATTGGAAGAAGGTGAATAATGAGCAGGAAGCAGAGGCCGCAGCTGTGAACGGTCAGGATACCTACTGGATTACCAGAAATGGTAAGGGTATCTTCCTGTCCTGGTTGAAGGGTGAGAGTGTGCCGGAACCCTCCACCGTGACTCTTTCGCTCCTTGCGCTGGCAGCACTGGCGGCTCGCCGTCGCCGCTGACGAATGTCGATGAGGAACCATGAACGCCGTTGTCTGAACGTCAGACAACGGCGCTTGTTTTATTTGTGGAAAATACTTGACGCAAGGGGTGGCGATGTTATACTGAATGCCGCTAACCCCAACATACAGAACCATGATTGATTTCGAAAACGGATTTTTCAAACTTTCCCCCATAGAGCCCAAGACGGTGGCAGACAAGGTGGCTCCCTTGTTGGTGGAGGGGGAAATGATAGTGGCGGCTTTCAAGACGATTCGCGATTTTGTTGTCTTTACCGACAAGCGGGTGATTTCGGCCAATGTGCAGGGCATCACGGGCAAGAAGGTGGATTACACCTCACTGCCGTACAGCAAGGTGCAGGCTTATTCCGTGGAAACGGCCGGCACGTTCGACCGCGACTGTGAGCTGGATCTCTTCTACAGCGGGATAGGTCGGGTGCGCTTCGAAATCAGAGGAAGCTGCGATATCGTGGCTCTCAGCAAGCTCATCAGCACTTTTATTCTCTGATGCAGCAGCGGCGGTCCTGATTGCCCCGCGATTTTCGGTAAAGGGGCTGATTTATCAGTCGAATGCCAATTACTGGGCCGTTTTTCGGTAATCCGGTCTTCCCTGTATCAGGGAGAGTGCTTCTCCCAGAAGGAAGAACGAACCGCAGATGAGTGTGCGCTCCGGGAGATTCTCCGGAGTGGTGTTCAGGCTCTCCGGTAAACGGATGGGAGCCGATGATACCGCGCGCACTTTCTCTGCCATTTCCTCCGGAGGCAGGATGCGAGGGGACTGCACCGGCGGCAGTATCCATTCTTCCACAATCGGGGCCAGCAGCTCCAGGGTTTCGTCCAGAGCCTTGTCGGCAGAACCGGCGTAGATGCAGCGAGCCTTGGATTCGCCGAATGTTTCCCGCCATGTGCGCACCAACACATGCATGGCGTGCGGGTTGTGCGCGCCATCCAGGATGACTCCCGGCAGCACTTCCTCAAAGCGCCCCGGCCAGCGTACCTGCGCCAGCCCGCGCGCCTGCTCCTCTGCGGAGCAGAGGAAATGCGGCAGCGCCTGCAGCGCCGCCAGTGCCAGCGCAGCATTGCGCCGCTGGTGTGCGCCTTTCAGCCCCAGCGGCTGCTCGCACTCTGCTGTGATGATGCGGAAATCGGTATCCATGCGCTGCGCGGCTTCGTGAATGGCACGGATGGCTTCCGGCTCTTGCGGGGCGATGACGGCCGGACGATGCCAAGCGATGATGCCGGCTTTCTCTCCGGCCACATCATAGAGGGTCGGCCCCAGATACTGAGTATGATCCAGTCCGATGGGGGTGATGACGGCCACATCCTTGGGTACGGCGTTGGTGGCATCCAGTCTGCCGCCCATGCCGGTTTCCAGTACGATGAGCTCTACTTCCTGCTCCGCAAAATAGAGCATGGCTACTGCCAACACAATTTCGAAGAAGGTGGGCGGTGTTTCCCAATCCGCTATCAGTTCGCGCACATAATCGATAAGTCGTGTCGCATCCGCATCCGGGATGTTTACGCCGTTCACGCGGATGCGTTCATTGAACTCCACCAGATGCGGGGAGGTAAACAAGCCGGTTTTATAACCGGCAGAGCGCGCCACGGATTCAATAAAGGCACAGGTGGAACCCTTGCCGTTGGTGCCCGCCACATGTACCACCCGAGCACGCGGATACAGTACCCCGCACTCTTTCAGCAGGCGAGTTATCCCTTCCAGTCCCAGCTTGATGCCGAATACCTGAACAGAATACAGCCAATCCAGCGAATTGGCTATTGACGATTGACTACTGGGCATTAACTATGTGTGCTGTTGGTGGGAGTATTGCGATTCCGGCGGGAAGATTCGGCTGCGGCATATCCCCCGAAGCGCACAGGCAACTTCGGGCAATATGCCGCATAATCAGTATTCTTAATATCTGTACATTTCTGCCTTGTAGGGGCCTTCCACGGGCACGCCGATGTAGTCTGCCTGCTTCTGCGTGAGGGTGGTGAGGCGGACGCCGAGCTTGGCGAGGTGGAGACGAGCCACTTCTTCATCCAGCTTCTTGGGCAACACCTGCACGGTGTTGGCGCGGGTGCCGCGCTCTGCCCAGAGGGCCATCTGTGCCAGCACCTGGTTGGTAAAGCTGTTGCTCATCACGAAAGAAGCGTGACCCGTGGCACAACCCAGGTTCACCAGACGCCCCTCTGCCAGCAGATACAGGCTGTGGCCGTCCGGGAAGGTGTATTTGTCCACCTGCGGCTTAATGTTCGTGCAGACGATACCTTCGCGATTCTGGAGGCGAGCCACCTGAATTTCGTTGTCGAAGTGACCGATATTGCAGACGATGGCCTGGTCCTTAATCTTCTCCATGTGTTCCAGTGTGATGATATCGCAGTTACCCGTTGTGGTCACATAGATATCTGCCCAGCCAAGGGTATCCTCCACCGTGAGCACGCGGTAGCCCTCCATGGCTGCCTGAAGAGCGCAGATGGGGTCCACCTCCGTCACAACCACCTGAGCGCCGAGCCCGCGCAGTGCCTGAGCGCAGCCCTTGCCCACATCGCCATAGCCGCAGATGACGGCTACCTTGCCGGCAATCATCACGTCTGTGGCGCGTTTGATGCCGTCCGTCAGGCTTTCGCGGCAGCCGTAAAGGTTGTCGAACTTACTCTTGGTCACAGAGTCATTCACGTTGATGGCAGGGAAGAGCAGCTTACCCTCGCGCTCCATCTGGTAGAGACGGTGTACGCCGGTGGTTGTTTCCTCGGAAACACCCATAATCTCGGGCATCCAGCGGTGGAACACCCCGGGCTGTTCGGCTGCAATGCG
This sequence comes from Akkermansia sp., assembly GCA_045121855.1. Taxonomy (GTDB): domain Bacteria; phylum Verrucomicrobiota; class Verrucomicrobiia; order Verrucomicrobiales; family Akkermansiaceae; genus Akkermansia. The sequence goes on along the minus strand of JBGVGW010000001.1, from coordinate 15,902 downwards.
CTTGAGCAGAGCTTTGATAACGCCCTCTTCCTCGCTGCCGGAGGGTGTGTTGACCCAATCGCTGCCCTCTTCCATCTCATAACCCTTGTGCAGCAGCAGCGTCACGTCGCCGCCATCATCCACAATCAGCTGCGGCCCCTGACCCTCGCGGTGGGAGAGAGCGGCCCAGGTGCAGTTCCAGTATTCCTCCAGCGTCTCGCCCTTCCAGGCAAACACCGGTACTCCGGTCGCGGCAATGGCGGCGGCGGCATGGTCCTGGGTCGAGAAGATATTGCAGCTGGCCCAGCGCACATCCGCACCCAGCTCTGTCAGCGTTTCGATGAGGATGGCCGTCTGAATCGTCATGTGCAGAGACCCGGTGATGCGTACCCCGGCCAGGGGTTTCTGCGGGCCATACTTCTCTCGGCAGGCCATCAGACCCGGCATCTCATATTCTGAAACGGTAATTTCCTTGCGGCCCCAGTCTTTCAGACTGATATCCGCCACTTTGTAAGAGGCACTAGCTGTCATGTTGGCGGCATTCTACCGCTTTTCCTACTGAAAAACAAGCGTAAAGCACCCTGACCGTGGGAAAATGTAATGCACCACGGGCTTTCCGGGAACTCTCTCTGCCCCGGAAAATTGGGCATGCGACTCCGGTAGTTGGGTCGGCCAAGGGTCTGTGCCCGTGATGCATTACACCCTTTCTAATACCTCCCGTAACTCAATCCGCAACTTTTTCTGAAAAAATGTCAAAAAAACTCTCATCCCCGGCATCACCGGTGTCTTTCGTACCCCTCCTCCCGACAGAGACAGTGATGTTCTGAAAGCTGCTTGTATGTAATGAATATGAATAAAGTATCGAAAATCGTCCTCAATTCAGAAGTAACAATAAGATGGAGCTTGACATTGGGGGTGTTTCAGGTATATTGGGCGTGGGGTTAAAGAAGCAACCCCGGACACAATACCATGGAACCTATCTACGAAGGCAAAGCCAAGAGACTGTTCACGACAGATGATCCGAATGTGTTGCGTATGGAGTACAAGGACTCCGCAACCGCTTTCAACGGCGTCAAAAAGGAAGACTTTGAGAACAAAGGCCGTTTCAACAAGGCCATCACCCTCATCATCTACCGTATGCTTGAGGACAAGGGCGTGAAGACCCACCTCGTGGCAGATGTGGACGATATCAACCTGCTGGTGAAGAAGGTTTCCATCATGCCGCTGGAGGTCATCGTGCGCAATGTGGCCGCCGGCTCGTTCTCCAAGCGCATGGGCGTGGCAGAGGGTACTGCATTCAAGAAGCCCATCGTGGAATTCTCCTACAAGGACGACTCCCTGGGTGACCCCTTCATCAACGATGACTACGCTCGCGAAATGGGCGCCGCCACGGAAGAGGAGTCTGCCTACATCAAGTCCGTTGCCCTGCTCATCAATGACACCCTGAAGGAATTCTTCCTGACCGCCAACCTGCGACTCATCGACTTCAAGATTGAGTTCGGTCGTCTGGCTGAGGACCCCTCCGTCATCGTGCTGGCTGACGAGATTTCGCCGGACACCTGCCGTCTGTGGGATGTGACCACCGGCAAGAAGATGGACAAAGACCGCTTCCGTCAGGGCCTTGGCGGCTTCATGGAAGCCTACGACGAGGTGCTCAGCCGCCTGCAGAAGTAAACAGATTTCAACCCAGGGCCATCGGTGCCGCAGCAATCGGTACCGATGGCCGTTTTCCTTTATAAATTATGGCAACATTGACGTTTGAAGTATTCAGCCGTTTTCAGTCGGCTACGGACGCCAACAAACTGCTCTACACGCCGATTGAGGATGCGCTGACCTACAACCACACGCGCCTCTATACGGTGGAATGCGAGGGCGATGTGGAGGCGGCAAAGGATTACATGCGCCGCGTGCTGGTGGATTCCATCTCCCAGAAGGTGCAGGAGGACGGTACCCCCGCTCTGGAGGGTGAGCTGTTCTGCATTTCCTACGGCATCAAGAAAGGTGCGCTGGATTTGGAAAAGGAAGCCATTCTGGCCAACTATCGCGGCCGAACCGGGCTGCCGTTCACCATTTCCGGTCTCACCATCACCCAGAAGGTGTACGTCTTCGGCGAGGGCGACCGCGAGGCGCTGTCCGCCCGCTTCTGCAAGGACGTGTGCAACCCCGCCATCCACACCTGGAGCGTGAAATAAGAACCCTAAGCGATTTCTGATACGAATATGGCAACATACCGCACCATACCTGTTCGCAATCTGAGCGAGGCAGAGCTCACCCGGCTCAGCCAGAATATGAAACTTTCCCTCTCCACGGAAGATATGCTGGTGGTTCAGCAGATTTTCACGGAGATTGACCGCGACCCCACGGACGTGGAGCTGGAGGTGATTGCTCAGACCTGGTCCGAGCACTGCAAGCACCGCATCTTCGCCGCCACCATTCAGCACACCGTCAACGGTGAGCAGGAAGAGGTGAAGAGCATGTACAAGACTTTCATTCAGCGCCCCTCCAAGGAGATTATGGCCCGGAAGCCCGGTTTTGTGCTGAGCTGCTTCGTGGATAACGCCGGCTTCATCAAGCTGGACGACAACCTCTCCGTGTGCCTGAAGGCCGAAACTCACAACCACCCCAGTGCCATTGAGCCCTATGCCGGTGCCAACACGGGTCTGGGTGGCGTGATTCGCGATATTCTGGGTGCCGGCAAGGGCGCTAAGCCCATTGCCAACCTGGACGTGTTCTGCTTCGGCGCCCCGGACACTCCGCAGAGCATGGTGGAGGGTCACAACATTATCCACCCGCTGGGTATCATGCGCGGCGTGGTGCACGGCGTGCGCGACTACGGCAACCGCATGGGTATCCCCACCACGAGCGGTGCTATTCAGTTTGACCCCACCTACATTTACAACCCGCTGGTATTCTGCGGCACGGCCGGTGTTATTCCCCAGGCCGACATTGCTAAGGAGATGAAGCCCGGTCTGGCCGTGGTTGTCATCGGCGGTCGCACCGGTAAGGACGGCCTCCACGGCGCCACCTTCTCCTCTGCCGCCATGGGCGAGGACTCCCACGCGGAGGACCAGCAGGCCGTGCAGATTGGTAACCCCATTGAGGAAAAGAAGACGCTGGACGTGATTCTGGAGGCTCGCGAGCGCGGGCTCATCGAGTTCGTGACCGACTGCGGCGCCGGCGGTTTCTCCTCCGCTGCGGGTGAGATGCTTTCTGAGACGGGCGGCAACCTGTATCTGGAGCGCGCCCCGCTCAAGGAGCCGAACATGGTCTCCTGGCAGATTTTCCTCTCCGAGTCTCAGGAGCGCATGGTGCTGGCCGTCAAGCCGGAGAATCTGGATGAGCTGCAGAAGCTCTGCGATACCTTCCAGACGGAAATGACCGTGCTGGGTGAGTCCAACGATTCCGGCGTGCTGCGCGTGTGGCACAACGGCGAGCTGGTGGTGGAAATGGACAACTCCAAGCTGCATGATGCTCCCACCAAGCAGCTCACCTCCGTCTTCAATGCCGGCCCTGCCAACACCGGCGTGGCTCTGGATGACTCTGACCTGACCGGCGACCTCAAGCAGCTCTTCGGCGATTTCGCCATCGTTTCCCGCGAGCCCATCATCCGCGAATATGACCACGAGGTGCAGGGCAACACCGTGCTGAAGCCCCTGGCCGGCGCTACGGCAGATGCCCCGCAGGATGCCTCTGTCATCGATATCGATGGCTCTGACAAGCTCATGTCCCTGGCTCTGGCCATCCTGCCCGAGTGGGGCAAGACCGACCCCTACGCCATGGGTACCGGCACGGTGGATGAAACCGTGCGCCAGCTGGTGCTTGCCGGCACGAACCCGGACAAGATTGCCCTGCTGGACAACTTCTGCATGGGCAACCCCGAGTGCCCCACCGAGCTGGGTCGCATCGTGGAATGCGCCAAGGGTATCCGCGAGGCCGCTCTGGCCTACGGCGCTCCCTACGTCTCCGGTAAGGACAGCTTCTACAACTACTTCGAGACAGAGGACGGCCCGGTGAACATCCCCGTCACCTTCCTCTGCTCCGGTTTCGGTGTGGTAGAGGATTCCGCCCACGTGCACGGCGCCTCCCTGCGCCGCAGCGACAGCGTGCTCTTCCTGGTGGGCAACACCGAGGACGAGATGGGTGGCTCCGTCTATGCCCGCGTCAAGGGCGTGAAGGACTGCAAGGTGCCGCAGACCGACTGCGCCGCCAACTTCGCCATCTACAAGCAGTACTACGACAAGGCTCTCACGCAGGGGCTGGTGCTCTCCGCACACGACCTGTCTGAAGGTGGTCTGGCTGTGGCCGCTGCGGAAATGGCCTTCTCCGGCAAGGGTGGTATCACCCTGAATCTGGATGCTCTGCCCACCACGGGCGGCTGGAAGAACAACGCCGTGCCCTGCTTCGGCGAAAGCACCGGACGTTTCCTCGTGGAAGTTGATCCCGATATGGCAGATGAGTTTGCCGCCGCTATGGCCGGCACGCCCTGCGCCCGCATCGGCTCCGCCACAACGGACGGCAAGCTCACTATCACTGCCGGTGGTGCCACCGTGCTGCAGGCTGAAATCGCTGAGCTGAAAAACATCTGGAAAAACGGTCTCACTCCTTTCTATTAATAAGAAACTCACCATTCACAATTATGCCTCACGCTTTACTTCTGAAATATCCGGGTACGAACTGTGATGTGGAGACCGCCCGCGCGCTGAATGCCGCCGGTTTCTCCACTCAGGTGCAACCCATTGCCACTGCAACGCCTGCCCACGTGGCCAAGGCGCAGTTGGTGGTATTCTCCGGCGGTTTCTCCTACGGTGACTATGTGATGAGCGGTCGTCTGGCCCAGCTGGAAACCGAGCGTTTCCTGGGCGATGCCCTGCACAAGCACTTCGACAACGGCGGCTTCCTCTTCGGTATCTGCAACGGCTTCCAGATTCTTACCAAGCTGGGTATTCTGCCCAAGGCTTCCCTTATCTGGAACAAGTCCGAGCGCTTCGAGTGCATGTGGGACAAGCTGGTGAAGGTCTCCCCCTCCAGCCCCTACACCACCTACCTGCCGCAGGAGTTCGAGCTCCCCTCTGCTCACGCAGAAGGCCGCCTCGTCTGCGAGCCCGGTGATGCCCAGAAATACCTGGACAGCGGCTGTGTCGCCCTCCAGTATGCCGACAACCACAACGGCTCTGAGCTCCGCATTGCGGGCCTGCAGGACCCCTCCGGCCGCGCCATGGGCCTCATGCCTCACCCGGAGCGCTTCCTCAAGCCGCGCCATCACTATGACCCGGACTGGTCCGGGGATCCTGATTGGGGTTGGGGTTATTACTTCTTCAAGGGTGCTTTCGATGCCCTGAAGTAATACTTGAACCACTGCTTTTTCCCGCGCAGCATTCCCCCGGAGTGCTGCGCGTTTTCGTTGGCTCTTTCGCCGACGCAAAAGGCAGCCGCTGCATCATTGCAACGGCTGCCCGATGAAAATGAGAAATTGATGATGTTATCTGGCGCTGCGGGAGCGGTAAGACTTAATCTGCTTCAGCACTGCGGCGGGGTCAGAGAAAGCCTTCTCCACCTTTGCGCGGCGCGCGGCATCGTTCCCGACGGCTTCGAGCAGCAGCGCACGGGCAGCCACCACATCAGCCTCGGTCTCGGCCATATTCATCATCAGAGAGCCCTTCACGTTGAGCAGCATCGGGCGGTTCTCCGGGTATGCCACAGCCATGGCTTCATCCAGGTACTTCAGCAGGGCTTTTTCGTCCCTCATCGTGCTGAATTTCTGACGGAATTCATCCTTCTGTGCACGAATCTTGGCAATCTTTGCCAAACCGACCGTATCCTCCGGGTCCAGCGCAAGGATTTCATTCTGCATGTCCTGAGCAGAGCCTTTCAGCTCCTCCGGCAGCGACCGGTAAACCTCTGCCAGCGCCTTGGCCTTTTCCACTCCGGAAAGCTTCTGCGCGGCATCCAGCTTGCGGGCATTTGCCAGACCGGCATTCAGGATGGTCTCCACCTTCACCGGGTCAACAACACCGCCCACAAAACCACCGGCCACAGTCCCGCGGGTATCCGTCACCATGATGGTGGGGAAACCCTGTACGCCGTACTGCTTGCACAGTTCCTCATTACGCTGGCGGAGAGTGGCATCGAAGTTCGGATTGTTGGGAATATCAATCTCCACGGGGACAAACTTGTCGCGAATGTACTCCTCAAAGCGGGGCTTATCAAAGACCTCCTTGCGGATGCGAATGCACCAACCGCACCAGTCAGACCCGGTGAAATCGAGCAGCAGCGCCTTATTCTCTGCTGCTGCCTTAGCCTTGGCAGCCTCCATATCCGTCATCCATTCCACGGCGGAAAAAGCAGGCGCCACACAAGCAGCCAGCACAACTCCAGTAATGAGTTTCTTGAACATGGGTCAAGTATACACCGCCTCCGGGTGCAGGGCAAGTGCAAACTGTGCCTTACTCTCAATCAGTCAGGGAGTGAGCCCTGTCAATCCAGCCTCGGGACGGCTGCCAGAAGGTTGCGGGTATACTCTGCCTGAGGACGGAAGAATACGTCATCTGCCGCCCCGGACTCCACCACCTGTCCGTGCCGCATGACCACAATTTTGTCGGACAGATAGTGCACAACCGATAAATCGTGCGAGATAAAAATCATCGTCAGCCCCATTTCTCGTGTCAAATCCGTCAGCAGGTTCAGTATCTGGCTCTGGATGGAGACATCCAGCGCAGAGACCGGTTCATCTGCCAACAGAAGAGCCGGGCGCGGGGCAATGGCTCGCGCTATGGCGATGCGCTGGCGCTGGCCGCCGGAGAACTCATGCGGGTATTTATACATGTGCTCCGGGCTGAGGCCCACGCGCTCCATCAGCTCTGCCACGGCATCTTCCCGTGTGCTGCGCGGCAGCTTTTCACGGCAGGAAAGGGCCTCTGCAAGCGTGGAAAAGATGCTGAACCGCGGATTCAGGCTGGCATAGGGGTCCTGAAACACCATCTGGAAATCCAACCGGCGCTTCCGCACCTCGCGGGCCGGCAGCGCGGTCAAATCCTCTCCCTGCAGCACAATATGGCCGGAAGTAACCGGCTGCAGCTGCATGATGGCGCGGGAAAGAGTGGACTTACCGCAACCGGATTCTCCCACCAGACCCAGAATCTGTCCCTTTTCCACGGAAAAGCTCACATCATCCACCGCACGCACCACTTCCCCGGTAGCGCTCCAGGTGTTGCGCACGGGATAATGCACGCTCACATGCTGCAAGTCCAGATATGCCATGCCCGGCATTCTACCAGACAGCGCCTGCCAAGGCAAGCGTCTATCGCGCCTACTATTCAGTAAGTATTCTCTCTTTACCCGTTCCGGCGCAGCGCTCAACTGCGGCAAGGCTCGGAGCGACTGCACTCAGGCCTCGGTGCCTTCCTGAGTCTTGCGGGGTTTGTAGGTGGTCAGGGGCGTCTTGCGGCGCTTCTTCTTCGGGGCAAAATGCTCCGGGTGAGCGGCCGCCCATGCCTCATATAAATCCGGGCGGTTGGCCTTGGTGCGCTCCAATGATTTTTCCAGCTTCCATTCAGCCATGGCCTTGTGGTTGCCGGAAAGGAATACCGCCGGCACCTCCATGCCGCGGAACACGTTGGGCTTCGTGTAGGCGGGAGCCTCCAGCAGACCGTCAGAGAAAGATTCCTCCACGCTGCTGCGGGCATCGCCCAACGCACCGGGGAGCAGGCGAGCCACGGCGTCTATCACCACCAAGGCAGCAATGGCGCCGTTGGTCAGAATATAGTCGCCAATGGACAGCTCCATATCCACCAGCGTCTCAATAATTCGGTAATCCACCCCTTCATAATGCCCGCAGAGGATGATATAATGCGCATCGCCGCCTTCCACACAGGGAGCGGCCAGCTCCTCTGCCACCGGCTGCCGGAACACACGCCCCTGCGGTGTCATGAGAATCACGCGGGTGTTTTCCCGCCGCAGCTCCTCAATGGCCTCGAAGATAGGCTCGCATTTCATGAGCATCCCCTGACCCCCGCCGCAGAGGTAATCATCCGTGCGGCGGTACTTGTCGTGCGTCCAGTCGCGCAGCTGGTGCGCCCGCACGGAGATGATACCGCTTTCGGTCGCCCTTCCCATGATACTCTGGGAAAGCGGCCCGGTTATCATCTCCGGAAACAGAGTCAGTACGTCTATCTCAAGCATGAGAAAAAAGTATGAAGGACGATGAACGAAGAACGAACGGCTTATTGATTGGCAGTATCATGGACGCGTCGAGCAGCCGTTTTGCAGGCAGAGGTAAGCATCGCACAGAGTTCCGAGTCTTCCTGAACCAAAGGTTGCAACCGAGTGGTAGAAACCAATCGAAAATGCTCCACATGCTGAACGTTCCTTCATCTCGTCACCCCGAGCCGTCATAAAATCCTCTTTGTACCTTGTCCTTCAGCCCTTGTACTTTATGCGTTGGCGTTATGGCGGAGCATGGCTTCGACGTAGCCGTCGATGTTGCCATCCATCACGTCCTGGATATTACCGGATTCGAAGCCGGTGCGCAGGTCCTTCACCATCTGGTAAGGCTGGAACACATAGGAACGAATCTGGTTACCCCAGGCGATGTCGCCCTTTTCGGAATACTGGCGGTCTGCTTCTGCGCGCTTGCGGTCTTCCTCCAGCTGAATAAGGCGGGCCTTGAGCATGCGCATGGCTTCCTCTCGGTTGCGGAGCTGGGAGCGCTGCGTCTGGCAGGCCACGATAATACCGGTGGGAAGGTGTGTCAGACGCACGGCGGTTTCCACCTTGTTCACGTTCTGGCCGCCCTTACCGCCGGAGCGGTAGGTGTCCATCTTCACATCGGCTTCCTTCACTTCAATCTCCACATCGTCAGAGATATCGGGCGTGGCATCCAGTGAGCAGAACGAGGTGTGGCGCTTACCTGCAGAGTCAAAGGGGCTCATGCGCACCAAACGGTGAATACCGCGCTCATTCTTCAGATAGCCATAAGCATACTCGCCGTCAATCTTGATGGTGACGGAGCGGATACCGGCTTCATCGCCATCCGTGCTTTCCATGATTTCCGTGCTGAAGCCATGGCGCTCGCAATAGCGCAGGTACATACGCATGAGCATGCTGGCCCAGTCACAAGCCTCCGTACCACCGGCACCGGCATGAATCGTCACATAGCAGCCGGCATTGTCATGGGGGCCGTTCAGCAGCGTGAGCAGCTCAAACTCCTCCAGGCTCTTCACCCAGGCATTGTATTCTGCGTGAGCCTCTGCAGCCATTTCCGGCTCCTCTTCGGCCATCTCAATGGCAACCTCCACATTCTCCAGCCCGGTTTCCAGCTCGTGGAACTTCTCCAGGCGGCGCTTGAGGGGGTTCACCTCATTCATCAGCTCGCGGGCGGCGGTGGGGTTATCCCAGAAATCCGGCGCACTCATGCGGGCGTCCAGTTCTGCTACTCGTTCTTCAAGGTTAGCGAGGTCAAAGATAGCTCCCGAGCTCGGAAAGACGGCTGCGCATAGCGGCCGTGTCGAGCGCCGAGAGATCAAAATTGGTGGTCTGGTTATCCATACGGGCGCGGAGTATACAGGCTTTCCCCTGCCAAGTCAATCCTCTTTTGGCTTTTAGCGGCACATGCGTGAGATTTCGCAAACATTTGATATATCAGCTGCACCCTCATTATTGCGCTTCAAAACCAACTCTGCTTACCGCACCTGTCGCGCTCGTTGAGCTGCTGAATTGTCACCCCGGCGTTATCTGTCTGCGAGAGCGTAAAGCCATCCACACTCACGGCTTCTGCGGTGATGTTGCTGGTCGTCAGGGAGTTGTAGGACTTGCGCTTCGTTCCAACATGATACTCTACCCATTGCGTTGAAGTCAAGTTTCTTTCGTCAATTGTTAGATTTTTGCTCTCGATGGTATCTGACAAATTGGAAACAAGTGACTTCTGTATACTCACCAGTGGATTACCCTCCGCATTGTAGCGGGTGTTGGTCGTGACGCTGAACACGCCTGATTTCTTTACTGATTATTTAGTCATGAAATAATCAGTAAAAGGATTGAATTCAACTTTTTTTCTTGTTTTAAAATCATCAAACATAAATTGATTATTTGGATGTATTGTGCATTCGGACGAGCTTATTTTGAACCTGAACTGCCAGCAAGTGTAATAATCGTACAAATCGCAACTGCCGCAGTAGTCTATAAAGTATGCTGCATCGGTTAAAGTTAAGTGTATTAATTTATTTTTAGATATGTGTTTTACATTATAAATAGAAAAACACAATAAAACGAACACCGAAGCAATCAATATGAAAAATGCTATTTTTTTAAACTTTGCCAATTTCATTTTCAAAGAAAACAATCCCTCTTTTATTCATCGTTTCCCTAGCGTTGATGATGCTCAAACGCTCTTTTTATGCGTTTTGCCTCTTCGGGTAGAAGAAAACAATTCATGTCTATTATGCGAGGAGGTGCATACTGTATTGCTCCTTCTTTAAAAGTAGGCGGAAGATAGTACCCCAGGTGTAATTCCGGAGTATATCTGAGGTGTTTCTGTCTGCCGCCTTTTGAATAGCAGATGGCTATTTCGTATGGGCATTGTGATAAGTCCCATGGGTCTAATGAACCTCCTCCTAATGGCGAGATGTAAAATTCCTCAGCGTCACCAATGAACAAATTTAATTGTTTTCGCAAATAGGAATAACGCGCATCATAAAGATTCAATTCTAATATTTTTTCATTATTCATGTAAAAAACTATTTTTTCAAACGAATCAATAGAAGAAGCGAATGATGTATAGGTTGAAATATTAACAAATGGAATTCTGTTTTTGCTTAATTTTGTACAACATGTACATAGTAATGTAAATATGCATAAAATAAAGTGTAACCGATTTGTAATCATGGCATTAAATTTTCCAAAATATCCATTTCTGATATAATGATGCCTCTGCCGAATTTATACAGATTAGGTGTTTCTAAGCTATCTCTTCCTGCCCATCTACCATCCATCGGATTGTAGTGGCGGTAGTTGTAGTACACCAAACCCAGCTCAGTATCATTGTACTCGCTGCTCCATTGGATGGGCTGGTAGACACCGTTGGCACTTTCTGTCACTTCACCATAGGGTGTGTAGGAGTAGGCGGTGCGGATGTAACCGTTTGTGCCGTAGAGTTCGCAGATGTTCTTGGTCAAATCCCAGCCGTAGGCTGGTTGCGACTTAAGCAACCAGACCCCGAGCCGCGAACACACTTGTGAGCGGGAACCTTGCGAAGCAAGGCGAGCGGGAGCGGAGTACCAGGTGGCATCCTTTTGGATGGCCAGCGGGCGGGTGGCTATCGGTTGGGTCGGATCCCAGGTGATGAGCCAGAGTGCCGAGTGGTTGCTGCGCGTGAGGTCGAGCGCGGCGATTTGGAGATAGTCCCGGTAGATGTATCGCTGGTGGAGCGTAATGGCTCCGTCTACCGTTACCTTTTTGGTGGCGCGGCGGCCCATGTGGTCATAGGCGCATTCGATGACTGTGTTCGTCTCCGTCAGAATCATCCCGTTGGCCGTGTAGCTGCGTTCATTGGAGGTGGTCACCCCGGCGTTATCCGTTTGCGAGAGCGTAAAGCCATCCACCGTCACGGCTTCTGCGGTGATGTTGCTGGTGGGCAGGGTGTTGTAGGACTTGCGTTTCGTTCCAACATGATACTCTACCCATTGCGTTGAAGTCAAGTTTCTTTCATCAATTGTTAGATTTTTGCTCTCGATGGCATCTTATAGACAGGAGATAAGTGACTTCTGCACACTTACCGGAATATTACCTTCGGCACTGTAATATTTGTACTTAACTTCTATTCAATAGACAATATATATTATTAAGCACAAAATGAATCGATTCAAATATTGGTTAAGAGTATTCCTTATTTATTTAATAATATTTTATCCTATTGCTTTTGCAAAAAGAGAGCTGCGCTATATAGACTATTTTATAGAGCACGATTGTCAACAACCTTATATTATTAAACAACTTAATCTTCCGCAAATCGATTTATTAAAGAAAATTGATAAAAGTATTTCTATCAGTTATTGTAAAGAAGTTTTATCAAGAAACTTTATATATATAGGTGAATATCAAGCAGGCAATCTGCATTCACTTTGTTTTGGAATCCCCGGAATGAAAAGGATTGCATATGTCCGGGCAACAATAGGCTCCCGATCTTCCATGGAGTCTGCTGTTTTGTATGACGGATACCAGATTGCTCCGACACTTAATAAAAAAAGCTTCTTGTGGCGTCAGCTCTTTGGTTGTATATACGAGAGAGAGGCGGATTTGCCCTACATTATTAAATCTAAAAATATTGATTATATATCAGATTTACTAAACAATTATTGGACATTAAAGGGTTATACATGCGATAAACATGAAGTGGATGAAAGAGGTAACAATGTTTTGATTTTTAAACGTGAAATAAATTGGAACTATTGCATCAGAGCTCTTTTTGAAAATGGTGTATTTAAAGAGATTCAATATGGTATTAAAGATGATTTTTATCCATTTACCGGAATAATATAATGCAGCCAAAAGTATATTTCAGCTTAAAATAAACAAAAAAATATTAACAGCCATCAGTGTAATAAATAACCTTTTATTAAAGTATTACATAATTGTTTAATTCATCACTATACCAGGGAACAACCGGAGTAAAACATAGTGAGTTCCCAGCCGTAGGTATACCATGCGTCGGATGCGCGCTGCGAGTGAGGTCAAGCGCGGCGATTTGGAGGCAGCCCCGGTCCGTGATGAGGAGGGTAACGTTATCGGCTGCGAGCGAGTCGGATTCCTGCTCACCGTAGGCGTTGTAGCTGAGCGTGCGTACCCCGGCGGCATCCGCCACCTGCGTGCGTCCGGCTTTGTCTGTCACCGTGGTTGTTGTGTTGTCGCGGCCGTCCGTTCGGGGGTGAATCATCCCGCTGGCCGTGTAGCTGCGTCCATTGGGGGTGGTCACCCCGGCGTTATCCGTCTGCGAGAGCGTAAAGCCATCCACACTCACGGCTTCTGCGGTGATGTTACTAGTCGGCAGGGTGTTGTAGCTCTTGCGTTTCGTTCCAACATGATACTCTACCCATTGCGTGGAAGTCAAGTTTCTTTCGTCAATTGTTAGATTTTTGCTTTCTACTGCATTGGACAGATGGGAGATAAGCGACTTCTGCACGCTCATCAGCGGATTGCCTTCTGCATTGTAGCGGGTGTTGGTCGTGATGCTGAACACGCCCTCATCTGTCGATTCCACGCTGTAAGCCATCTCCGTGACAGGTGAGTTCAGCGGCGTGGGAGTATCGGCCAGGGCGAGCGTCTGTTTCACCACGTTGCCGAAGCTGTCGTATTCGTAGAGCGTCGGGGCGGTGGAGGCGGTGTTGCTGCCGGTGTCCTGATACTGCTTCGTGAGCTGACCCTTGGCGTTGTACTCGCTGCGGGTGTAGATGAAGCCGCCGAGCGTGTTCGGCGTGGCGGTCACGAGAGTTTGCCCGTTGCCGTTGGTGATGCTTTGGCTCAGGATGCTGCCGTCGGCAAGCGTCACCGTGGTGGCGAGATTGTTACCGTTGCGGGTGTAGCTGTAGTGTACCTCTCGCTGAGCCGTGCCGCTGATGCTCTGCGTGGAGCCATCGGCGTTGCGCAGGGTAATCGTGGTGGCCCCGGCGGGAGCGGTCGTGGTGGTCGTCAGACCGTCTGCGCTGTAAGCGGTGGTGGTGACGCGGCCGAGTATGTCCGTCTGTCGGGTCACGCGACCCAGAATATCATATTCCGTGGATTCGGTGGTGGTCATGGCACCGATGTCGCGGCGGGTGGTGAGCGTGCGCCCGGCGGCATCGCGGGTGTAGGTCGTGATGGTCTCCGGTGTCACGATGGTATCGCCGTCCTTGACCTCCTCGCGAATCATCTCCACCAGCTGATGGGCAGAGTTGTAGCCGTAGGTGGTCGTGATACCATCCTCATTCGTTTCGGAAAGTCGCCCGCAGCACATCCACGATGTCGTGGAGAAACGCCCATTGCCGTGGGTGGTTTTCACCACGCGCTGCTGTTCATCGTATTCGTAGGTCGTGGAATTGAGCAAGAGCCATTCCGTGCCGTTCCAGATACTCTCCTGTTCAAAGGAGGTCGTACCGTCGGCGGCGATGAATTCTTCCGTCTTGCGACTCTGCGCCGCCACCAAGGCCCCGTTGGCTTTGGTGATGGAAGTGTGCTTATGGACAGCGTTGTGCAGCGTGGTCGCTTCGTATTCATGATACGTCTGCACACCGTTGACATCCTGACTGAACTTCGGTTTCCCGGCAGCGTAGGCATAGGCAGGTTGCTCGCCGTAGTTTTCCTCAATCGTCACCTGCTGATGGCTCACGCCTGCGGCGTAGGTGCGGGATGTGGTGCGCTCCACTGCGGCGGAATCCTCGTAGGTGTAATCCACCACCTTGATATTGAGCCAGCTGTTCGAGCCTGCCTCCTGATAATCCGTGTAGACCTTGACGGGGCGGTTATCGTAGAATCGGGTCGAGTTGGCATCGTAGATGCGGCGCGTGCGCTGCTTGCCGCCGTTGCCCCAGGGGGAGATTTCCTGCGTCACGCGACCGTCCGCATCGTATGCATATTCCGTGTAACCGCCGTCCGGGCGGTTGATGCGCGAGACGAGGAACTGCTCATTGTAATCATAAGTCGTGGTGCGGGCCAGCGCTGTGCCGTAGCCCTCCGTTCGGCTGATGGTGAGCCAGCCACCCACTGTGAGCTTGCGCTGTTCACAGGAACAGGAGGCAGGCGCGGCATCCGCAGAGCCCCTTCTCACCGTCTCCACAACCTGCAAAAGCCCCACCTCAGGATAAGAATTTTCCCAAGTGTGAATGATGGCATCCTCGCCCGTGCCCTTGATAACCGTGACCGTGGTGCCGTCATCCGTGCGCGTCTCCGTATGGGCGGGCAGCCCGGCCTGCTGACGCGTCACCGTGGTCGTCTCCACGCCGTTGGCGATGGTGGTCAGATGCGTGGAAGTCTTGTAAGGCTCGCCGGAGGTGGTGTAGTTGCCGGATTCATCCACCGCCACTTGAGCGGGAGCATACCAGGAAAGAATTTTTTCTCCGTTGTCGCCGTCGGAGCAGAGCATGAGCCCCTGCGTGGGGGAGTAAACCGAGAGCAAGCTGCCGTCATCCGCAAAGCGCTCCTGCACCTGCGCGGCATGCTCCTCCCGCAGCGTCACCCGACCGGAAGCGGAGATGACCGCCGCGACCGCGCCCTGCGCATCGAAACGCACGCGACGCCCGGAAGCCTCCGTGAGCGTCCGGAAAGCGGGGGTCCCGGAAGTACAGGGGGTCAAATCCGCATTCTGCAGCTCCACACGCACGGCATGATGACGCGTGAGCGCCGCGGGACGCGCCACCGAATCGCCGGAGACAACGGCAAACGTCATGCGGCGACCGGAGGAGGGACGAATCGTCAGGATATCATCCTGCACCTGAGCCGTCCAGCGCCAGACCGAATCATAGCGCATAAAGGTGGAGGAAGCAGAAGCAGACGAGACATCCCCGGACACATCATCCTCAAGAGCAACAGCCGCCGCAGGAGACGCCCCGCCGTTGCCTCCGTTGGAAGAAGAGGGGCTGACCGAGCCGGTGCATTCCTCGTCGGGCGAGCCGGGGGTATTTTCCTTACTATTGCCGGTATTGCTGCCGGAATCATTGCCGCAGCCGCAGACATCGCAGGTGGGCGGCTCCTTTTCCTTATCCTCATCGTCCAAACCCTTGATGACGGTATATTGCGCCGCAATCTCATAGCGCAGGTAGGCGAGATTGTTCTGCGGGGTGGGCATGGGGTCATTTTTTACGAACCCGGACACGGTATACACGCCTTCGTCGAGCGTTGCGGAAGCCGCATTGTGCCAGTAGGTGGGATCCTGCGTCCTGGTCCAGTCATCAACCTGACCT